>NZ_CP110008.1:1255000-2455000 GCF_025947285.1 Flavobacterium sp. N2820
CAGTCGCCTGGATCTTTTCACTGCGGCCACGCCTGAGCGTGGCGACCTTTCTCCCGAAGTTACAGGTCTATTTTGCCTAATTCCTTAGCCATGAATCTCTCGAGCACCTTAGGATTCTCTCCTCAACTACCTGTGTCGGTTTACGGTACGGGTACTTATAATCTAAGTTTAGAAGATTTTCTTGGCAGCCTTTAGGTACACTATCACTTTGTCCGAAGACTCCGTGTACTATCGCATTTCACCAGTCCCAGCGGATTTGCCTACCGGGCCTATAGCTAAGTGCTTTAACGAACTATTCCGTCAGTTCGCGGTACTTTCACCACTGCGTCTCTCCATCACAATTATAAGTAGTACGGGAATATTAACCCGTTGGCCATCGACTGTCCCTTTCGGGTTCGCCTTAGGACCCGACTAACCCGCAGCTGATTAGCATAGCTGCGGAAACCTTAGTTTTTCGGTGTGCGGGTTTCTCGCCCGCATTATCGTTACTTATGCCTACATTTTCTTTTCTAAACAGTCCAGCATGACTCACATCACACCTTCGACCCAGTTTAGAATGCTCCCCTACCACTTACGTAAAACGTAAATCCATAGCTTCGGTAATATGCTTATGCCCGATTATTATCCATGCTCGTCCGCTCGACTAGTGAGCTGTTACGCACTCTTTAAATGAATGGCTGCTTCCAAGCCAACATCCTAGCTGTCTGGGCAGACAAACCTCGTTATTTCAACTTAGCATATATTTGGGGACCTTAGCTGATGGTCTGGGTTCTTTCCCTCTCGGACATGGACCTTAGCACCCATGCCCTCACTGCTGGTAAACATTATATAGCATTCGGAGTTTGTCAGGAATTGGTAGGCGGTGAAGCCCCCGCATCCAATCAGTAGCTCTACCTCTATATAACTTATACCCAGCGCTGCACCTAAATGCATTTCGGGGAGTACGAGCTATTTCCGAGTTTGATTGGCCTTTCACCCCTACCCACAGGTCATCCGAAGACTTTTCAACGTCAACCGGTTCGGACCTCCACTATGTGTTACCACAGCTTCATCCTGCCCATGGGTAGATCACACGGTTTCGCGTCTACCATTACTGACTAAAGCGCCCTATTCAGACTCGCTTTCGCTACGGATCCATACCATAAGTACTTATCCTTGCCAGCAACGGTAACTCGTAGGCTCATTATGCAAAAGGCACGCCGTCACCCCACGAAAGGGCTCCGACCGCTTGTAAGCGTATGGTTTCAGGATCTATTTCACTCCGTTATTCACGGTTCTTTTCACCTTTCCCTCACGGTACTGGTTCACTATCGGTCTCTCAGGAGTATTTAGCCTTAGCGGATGGTCCCGCCAAATTCACACAGGGTTTCACGTGCCCCGCGCTACTCAGGATACCACTATCTATATCTTCTCTTACCCATACAGGACTATCACCCTCTTTGGTTTACCTTTCCAGGTAATTCCGGTTCAATCCGCATAGAATGTCGTGGTCCTACAACCCCAACATTGCCGTAACAACATTGGTTTGGGCTAATCCGCGTTCGCTCGCCACTACTTACGGAATCACTTTTGTTTTCTTCTCCTCCGCCTACTTAGATGTTTCAGTTCAGCGGGTTTGCTCTCCTATCGGAGTGACATGTCTTCAACATGCCGGGTTGCCCCATTCAGGTATCTACGGATCAATTCGTGTGTGCCAATCCCCGCAGCTTTTCGCAGCTTATCACGCCTTTCATCGCCTCTGAGAGCCTAGGCATCCCCCATACGCCCTTATTTTGCTTATGTGCCGCCTAATTCTATATAATAAAACTAGGACTTTTTTTAATAAATACGCGATAAATCGCATATCTACTGTACTTTCTACTTTTTAAATATTTTTATCTCAATATGTCAATGAACTTTTTCCGCTTAGCGGATTGTGGAGAATATCGGAGTCGAACCGATGACCTCCTGCGTGCAAGGCAGGCGCTCTAGCCAGCTGAGCTAATCCCCCAATTTTTAATTAAAAATTATGAATTATGAATTACGAATTTTATAATTCCTAATCTCTCAACTTCTAAAATTTCCTCTAATAAATAAAACTTTACTACTTTTTAATTCGTAATTCTTAATTCGTAATTAAAAGTAGTAGTCCCGCCCAGACTCGAACTGGGGACCCCTACATTATCAGTGTAGTACTCTAACCAGCTGAGCTACGAGACTCTGTTTTTACTTATTTGTATTATTTGAATTAACAGCGAGAGTAATATTTTGCGTATCGTTAAGTTAGCGCCTCGTCTCTTCTCTAGAAAGGAGGTGTTCCAGCCGCACCTTCCGGTACGGCTACCTTGTTACGACTTAGCCCTAGTTACCAGTTTTACCCTAGGCAGCTCCTTGCGGTCACCGACTTCAGGCACCCCCAGCTTCCATGGCTTGACGGGCGGTGTGTACAAGGCCCGGGAACGTATTCACCGGATCATGGCTGATATCCGATTACTAGCGATTCCAGCTTCACGGAGTCGAGTTGCAGACTCCGATCCGAACTGAGAACGGTTTTGTAGATTCGCTCCTGGTCACCCAGTGGCTGCTCTCTGTACCGTCCATTGTAGCACGTGTGTGGCCCAAGGCGTAAGGGCCGTGATGATTTGACGTCATCCCCACCTTCCTCACAGTTTACACTGGCAGTCTTGTTAGAGTTCCCGACATGACTCGCTGGCAACTAACAACAGGGGTTGCGCTCGTTATAGGACTTAACCTGACACCTCACGGCACGAGCTGACGACAACCATGCAGCACCTTGTAAATTGTCCGAAGAAAAAACTGTTTCCAGTCCTGTCAATCTACATTTAAGCCTTGGTAAGGTTCCTCGCGTATCATCGAATTAAACCACATGCTCCACCGCTTGTGCGGGCCCCCGTCAATTCCTTTGAGTTTCACACTTGCGTGCGTACTCCCCAGGTGGGATACTTATCACTTTCGCTTAGCCACTCAGATTGCTCCGAACAGCTAGTATCCATCGTTTACGGCGTGGACTACCAGGGTATCTAATCCTGTTCGCTCCCCACGCTTTCGTCCATCAGCGTCAATCGTTTGTTAGTAACCTGCCTTCGCAATTGGTATTCCATGTAATATCTAAGCATTTCACCGCTACACTACATATTCTAGTTACTTCACAAAAATTCAAGCCCTACAGTATCAATGGCAGTTTCCTAGTTGAGCTAGGAGATTTCACCACTGACTTATAAGGCCGCCTACGGACCCTTTAAACCCAATGATTCCGGATAACGCTTGGATCCTCCGTATTACCGCGGCTGCTGGCACGGAGTTAGCCGATCCTTATTCCTACAGTACCGTCAAGTCCCTACACGTAGGGAGGTTTCTTCCTGTATAAAAGCAGTTTACAATCCATAGGACCGTCTTCCTGCACGCGGCATGGCTGGTTCAGGCTTGCGCCCATTGACCAATATTCCTCACTGCTGCCTCCCGTAGGAGTCTGGTCCGTGTCTCAGTACCAGTGTGGGGGATCTCCCTCTCAGGACCCCTACCCATCATTGTCTTGGTAAGCCGTTACCTTACCAACTAACTAATGGGACGCATGCTCATCTTATACCGTTGGAACTTTAGTTATAAAACCATGCGATTCTATAACACTATGGGGCATTAATCCAAATTTCTCTGGGCTATTCCCCTGTATAAGGTAGATTGCATACGCGTTACGCACCCGTGCGCCGGTCTCAAGTTCCGAAGAACTCTACCCCTCGACTTGCATGTGTTAGGCCTGCCGCTAGCGTTCATCCTGAGCCAGGATCAAACTCTTCATCGTATATTGTTTGTTAGAGTAAACTCTAACTTATGTTTCGATTCAAGTCGCTAGTCTTTTCAATAATAATCGAAAAATCTTACTCTCTCTTTTTTTTCAAACCTGTATTGCTACAAATTTGTGCTGTCAATTCAATATGTCTATGAACGTGTCATTCTCTTTTTAACTTCGCTTGTGTTTCAAAGCGGGTGCAAAAGTACAACTCTTTTTTAATCTGGCAAGCTTTTTTGAAAAAATTTTTTGATTATTTTTTCCTGACCACTTACCCACTATTTTTAAGAACTTGTACTCCCCAATTCTTTCGTTTCGGGTCGGCAAAGATACTACCTTTACTTTTTATTATCCAAATCTTTTTTCAACTTTTTTAAAAGTTTTTTTTGACTTGTTTAATCCTCAGTTTGTGTATGAACTTCTTCCTTAATGCGGGTGCAAAAGTAGAAATCTTTTTTGTTCTCACAAGGCTTTTACACTCTTTTTTTTTCCTTTTTTTGAAGATTTTTCTTAACTCTCTGATAACAAGGATTTAATAATCGAAAGTTTTTTTAGTGGTTGCCAAGAAGTAGCAAAGGGGCATTAAACATATGAGGTATAGAAGTGTTTTATTACTTATATATAGTATAGGTAAAGTTCATAAAAGTGGTTCGAAGAGGTTTAGGCTTAACTCCGTTAAGCTACAGCCTGCTGCGCAGGAGATTCCTATTCTGCGGAATGACAACTCGCTATGTGAGGAATTAGTGCTCGCTTTGCGAGCCGGTGGAATAGTTATTTGGAATGCAAAACATCTTGAATAGCCCCGATGGGAGTGGCATCCCACGCCTTAGCGTGGATATAACGGACAGCGGGACCAATAGTTTTTATGAAATACTAAACGGCTGCTGCTAAAAAACCTATTACTCTTCTTCTTTTGGCGCTGCCTTCGCTTTGTTTAACCAATAGATATGCAACTTATCAAAATCAATAGGCTTTGCGGCTTCTTGCTTGGTGAGTTGTCGTAAATCAAATGCTGCATTTAGAATACTCTCTATATGATAATCTTCTTTGACTTCATATGGTCGGTATTCTGTTTTTAGATTGATGCTGAATAATCTTGCTGTTGAGTTCGCCCAAAAGGCTTTCCATCCGCTTTTGTACTCTTTAATTAAGTCATAAGTAGAAACCCCCGTTTGTCGATTGATTAATTTGACTAGAATTTGACCGTCTTTGCGAGACAGTTTTTTTAGTTTGGGTTCAAATTCTTCTTCTAAGTATTTTTCTACCAATTTAAAATATTTCTTTTTTTCGCGTGTTGTTTTTAACTTCGCCATGGTTTCATCCATTTGCGTTAACTTATCTGCAGTAAGTTTGGCATAAGGATACACTCTAAATATTCTTCTCTTTAAAATTAGTTTCGCTTTGCGGTCTTCATCATTGACCGAAGAAACACCATCGGGTGAAACAACAATTTCGCGCAATTCCATAGAATAGATAATGGACGAATCTTGGGCAGTCATGGTTAAGGTATCTTTTTCGGTTTGTGAAAAAGAACTAAGACTAAAGAATAGGATTAAAAAGCCGGCGATTTTTATTTTACACATAGTTTGCTTACTTGTTTGAAAAATGTACTATCAAAAAGTAAACCAAAATTATTGAATTTATATGAAACTAATTAGACTTATTTCTATTTTAGCAAAAAATTTAAAATTTATGGCAACAAAATCAATATTAAAGGAGTCGTCGATGGCTTTTTTGGAAAATTATTTGAACAATGCCTCTCCAACAGGACATGAAGCTGAAGGGCAAAAAATTTGGATGGATTATTTAAAACCGTATGTAGATACGTTTATTACAGATACCTATGGAAGTGCCGTGGGTGTGATTAATCCCGATGCGCCTTATAAAGTAGTGATTGAAGGGCATGCCGATGAAATTTCGTGGTATGTGAATTATATTACCGATGACGGATTGATTTATGTGATTCGCAATGGCGGAAGTGACCACATGATTGCGCCTTCAAAACGTGTGAACATTCATACGAAGAACGGAATTGTTCGTGGCGTTTTTGGTTGGCCAGCCATTCATACCAGAGGTAGAAACGGAAAAGCCGAAGAAGCAGCAAAAATTGAGAACATTTTTATTGACTGTGGTTGCTCAACGAAAGCTGAAATTGAAGCATTAGGCATTCATGTAGGGTGTGTGATTACCTATCCCGATAATTTTGAAGTGTTGAACAACGATAAATTTGTGTGTAGAGCGATTGATAACCGCATGGGTGGTTTTATGATAGCCGAAGTTGCACGTTTATTAAAGGAAAACAAAAAGAAATTACCGTTTGGCTTGTACGTTGTGAACTCGGTACAAGAGGAAATTGGTTTGCGTGGTGCCGAAATGATTACGCAACGCATCAAACCCAACGTTGCTATTGTAACCGATGTTTGCCACGACACCACTACTCCAATGATTGAGAAAAAAATTGAAGGTGATTTAAAAATGGGACGCGGACCAGTGATTGCGTATGCTCCAGCAACACAAAATGTATTACGTGAAATGATTGTTGACACAGCGGTAGCCAACAAAATTCCGTTTCAACGCCATGCGACTTCTAGAGTAACCGGAACCGATACCGATGCATTTGCCTACAGCAATGGCGGAGTTGCCTCGGCTTTGATTTCGTTGCCGTTGCGTTATATGCACACGACTGTAGAAATGGTTCACCGTGACGACGTAGAGAATGTAATTAAATTGATTTACGAAACGCTATTGAAAATCGAGAACAACGAAACATTTAGTTATTTTAAATAAAAAACGTCCGTTCGAGTGTTTTTTGTGAAGTAAAACGGAACAAAAAATGTATCGAGAATAGTATTTTAGATAAAAAAACGTCAGTTCGAGTGTTTTTTGTGAAGTAAAACGGAACAAAAAATGTATCGAGAATAGTTTTTTAATCTAAAAATTAAAAGTCCTCATGCATTTGAGGACTTTTTTTTGTGCTTTTTAAAACTTTTTAAAAATGTACAGAAAAGCTACAGCAATTTATTTGTGGGAATTTTGTTATATTGCAATGAATTAAGAAACTAGTAAGTTATTGATGATATTTACTAGTTAGCGGATATTTTGGGACGAAAATTACGCACAAGAAAACACAAAAAATAATCAAAATTGAAACATTGAATATAACGTTATGAAATTAAAAATTTTAAAAATAATCTTTGCGATATTTATCATTTCAAATTTATCTTTTGGACAATCAAAATCACCATTTCTAATAAATAACGAATTGTTCGAATTACCAGGAAAATGGAAACATATTGGAAAAATTGAAAATTCTGCACAGTGGGGTTTTGCAAATGAAAAGTTAAAGCTCCAATTATTAATAAATGTCAGGAAGCCAGAAAATTTTGAATTTTACAACAAAGACTTATCCGAATTTGAATTTTTAAATAAATTTTATCTGTGGGAAACAGAATTTTGGGGAAAAGACGACCAAAATGTAGAAATTGAAAAAATTGAAACAAACGAACAAGAAAAATATATAATTTGGAGATTAAAAATTGTAGATAAAAATATTGAAAGTTTCATTTTTAGCGGAATAAGAAATGACAAATTAATTGGAATTAGTTTATCTGATAATAATAAAAAGAAGCCGAAAAGCAGAACCGAAAAAATTGAATTTTTGAAAGAAATATATTTTAAAAAATAAAAACATCCGCTAACAGCAGTTTGCAAAAATGGCGGGTTTTGGACTTAATTTAAAGTTGGTTTTGTACTTGCAAAGTCAGTGTTTAACCGAAAGTTTAGGCTTCCTTAATCCGCCACTTCTGCAAGCTGCGAAACGTTGTAGGCAATTTTTGAACGACTGAAAAGACAAATTTGCATTTAAAAAATTTAAACAATATTGTATTGAAAAGAAATAATGGAAATTATTGGTATGGCTTATTCATATGCTTACTTTGGTTTGGGGTTGTTAAATTATATCGTTTTGATGAGTATAAGTACAACTATAATATAAAAAAAGAAGTTCTGTCTGAAAAACCAGAATTTAAAATTAAGCGTTACCCAAAAAAAACTGATTATTGGGTGGAGTTAAACTTCATAGGTGATTCTGCAAAATATGAAATTAGTGGTATTGAATATGAATTTTTGAACTCTAAAGAATTTAAATTATACATAGAAGCTGTGGATACTGTTGAAATAGTAGAATATGATAAACGTATTTTTTCAATTAAAAAAAATAATGTTGATTATTTAAATTATTCAAAAGCTGAAAACTATAAAAATAAAGGAGAATATTTAATGACAATTTTTGTATCTATTGCATTAATACTTTGTTTAATTCCAATATTGATAAACAAAAAGTATGATCTAAGTTTTGAAATACAAAAAGTAAAAATAAAATATGATTATATGTTTATAATATATTTTATTTTTATTTTCATATCATTATATAAAATTAAAAAATAAAACAGCCTACAACAGCGGTTTACTTCAATGGCTACTTCCGGATTTCCCTACGGAAAATCCGCTGCTGAATGGAATGTTTTATTATATTTGTAATGGCTTGGTGTTGGTTCAACGCTACTGAAATCAAGCCGCAGAACGTTAGCAGCAAGGCGAAAAAAAAACTTAAATTGAAACAAATGAGTATCAAAGATATTTTCGAAATTAAAAAACTACCTTCAGTTTTTTTCTTAGTAATTGCAGTTGTTGGAGCTTTTCTTTTTTACGGCGGAGAATATGTATTAATAAAAGCTGATCCAAAAACAACTGTTGGTTTCTACGCATACATAATTTGGTTGTTAAGTTGCGGATTACTTGTAACTAACGTTATAAAATTCATCTTGACAGAGATTCGGAAATTTTCATTAACTAACAAATTCAAGAAAGAATATAGAGAAACTCTACAAAATCTAGACGCTCACGAAATCTCCGTTGTTAGAGAATTCTTTATACAAAATCGCCATGCTTTGGAATTTCCATATGATCATCCTGTTATAACTGGATTAATTAGTAAAGAAGTAATTTTCATAACTTCATCATTAGGTCCAAACAATTTCATAGTAAGTGGAGGAAAAACAACTTTCACTATGAACAAATATATGCGTTCAATTATAAATCCAAACGAATATTTTGGTCTGAACAAATTAAGTCAAGAACAAATTGAGCAAGGTCGTCCACATTTTTTAAAAAAAGGAATTTGGGATTTTTAAATCGCCCAGCTGCTAACATCGGTTTCACGCTATTGCTGGGCTTGCGCTTGCTATTTTGTCTTCGTGGAAAATAATCTGGTGGCTACAATTCTATATTTCTAAGAAAAGTCGTAGTTTTGTTTTGGTCAGTCTTCGCAGCAGCAACAGACGTGAAGCAGAGAACCGTTAGCTGTAACCTTAAAAAAAACGAAAAATGACAATACCATTTGGACGCGCTTTATACTATCCTCATATCAATTTTCGTGATTATAATTGGTTGAAATATGTAGCATTATATTATGATGGAATTGACAGAATAGTTCCATCAGATGACCTAGTAGAAGAAATTGATTTTATTCAAAGATTAAATGATTCTTCGATAAGTTCAGAAACACAATTTGTAAGAAATATTAACCCAAGAGGTTATGCGGATGAAATTGCTCACGACTTTCTTGTTTACGCTAAAGCCGAATTATGTAACAAAGAAAAAAGAGAAGAAATTTACAAGAAAATTTCTCATATTGTAACTCCAAACGATACTTATTTTGTTCATACCCAGAAAATGGGACAAGAATTATTAAGAGAACTTCCAAAACTCGAAATTCCAATAAAAGAGTTTTCTTTAGAATTTGAAAATTTTATTGAATTTGATGCAGTAACAGGTGCTATGTATATGTCAAGACTTGCAAATTGTATTGCAACTCATAAATCATTACCAATAGTTTCTGATGATTTAAATTTTCAAACAATAGTAAGAGAGGCACAAAAAGACAGGAATATAAGTGATATAAGTGAAACTTTGGCAACGATGGTAATTCAATCAGTCGTACCAAAAAATATTGAAAATATATCAACTAAAAAAATAATTGAATTTAGGAATAAATATCGAGATGAAAGACAACAATTTTATTTAAATATAAACGATTTAGTTAAGGATTTGTACAAAATAGAAGATGAGCAATCGCTAAAAGATGCGTTACATTTCAGAAAACAACATATTGAAAGAGCAACTAAAGATATCGAAGGTGTTTTTAAATCGTTAAAAATTGACACAAGTTTTGCAATAATGGCTTTATCAGTTCCATCATTTGCTTCTGGACTTGGCTGGGCAGTAGCTGGAGCTGGACTTGTTGCTGTTGCTGCAGGAAAACTAGCATTAAAAGGTATAGATTATCAAAAAACTAAAAGAAATAGTCCTTATTCTTACATATTAACAATGAAAAATCAACTTGGAAATGAAGAACTTGCAGAATCACTTCTAAAAGGGAAAATATTATTTTAAAAAAAGGCTACAGCTAACAGGCGTTTGGCAAGATTGCGAATTTTGTAGTAAATACACGTTTACATTTCGCAAGAAATTTTATCTTTAACAGAAAACAATAAGTTCCGAAGTTCGTAACCTAGGCAAGCACCGGAACGTTAGCAGTAAGTTTATGAAGAATATGATTAATAAAAAAATACAAACATTTATTATCTTTTTAGCGTCTACATTTTATTGCGTAGCGCAATCCAATGGACCATTTTTGGAACAAATTGCTTTCGATTTTTACAGAACAGAGATTCTTGCAAAATCTCCAATAAAGAAAAGAATTAAAATTAATAAAGAATTAAATTCCATTTATTACTTAGATGCAGATTGTCTTAAAAATAAAATTCATAATGAAAAAAACATTAGCAATTATCAAAACTCAAAATATTTTGACGGTTATCGATTAGACTTAAAAACAATTGACAAAAAACAATTCCGAATAGTAAAAAAAATTAACAAGTCATCTAATAGCGGAGTTTTTGTCGAAGTGTCAAGAGCGTGCGAATTTAATGATAGAATTTTTGTTATTATTCATGAATTTGTTGCGAGTCAAGGAAAAAAATATACTTTCGAATTTGATAAAAATGGAAATATAATTGATTGGTGTAAATCATCAGAGTATTTTCAATTACAATTTGAGTAATAAAACCTTCTGCTAACAGCGCTTTGCTTCAAATAGTACTTCCAGTTTTTCCTACGAAAAACCCGCTGCTGAATGGAATGTTTTGTTATATTTGTAATGGCTTGGTCTTGGTGCAACGCCACTAAAAGCTAGCCTCATAACGTTATCAGCAATTTATGAAAAAAATCCTAATAATAACGATTTGCATTATAACATTAAGTTGTAATAAATCACAAGAAAAGCCAATAGAACTTGAAAGTTTAATAACTAAAATTTCAATTCTTGAAGAGCAAAATAAAAAACTCGAAGATTCATTGTCGAAAATAGAAGAGGAATTTTTATTTTCACAAATCTTACTTGGTATTTCTGACAAACAAACTTTAAAAGTTGGTGAGAAAAATAATATTGTAATGTTACTTCAAACATTTAATAGAAAACTGCCAAAATATGAAATTTTTAGGATTGAGAATGGTAAGGAAATCAAAGTTGGTGAAGATGATGGTACAAGGTTTGACTATGAATTTATCCCAAAGTCTATTGATGATAATAGTCCTGAATTTTTATTGAAAATTCCATATAATGGAAAAATTATTAAAATTCCTGGGAAATTAATTCTCGATGTAAAAAAGTAAACAGCTGGTAACTGCGGTTTACTTCAATGGCTACTTCCGTATTTCAATGAAAAACCCTAAATCAATAAAATGTTTTGTTATATTTGTGATGGCTTGGTGCGGAAATTGCCACCTGAAAACAAGCCTCAAAACGTTATACAATATTTTTTGAACACTACTTATGAAAAAACTTTCTATTCTACTTCTACTCCTATTGACAATTAAAGGTTTAAGTCAAAACAATAATGTTGACCTTTCAAAAATTAAATTTTGTGAACTAACAATTGAAGACTTGAAAGCTCAAGATACTGACTTAAAACAAGTAAACCTTGAAGAAATGGATTTATGCACAGACGGCTTTGTTCAAGATGGTAGATTTGAGAACAGAATTGGATATGTAAGTAAGTTATATCCTGGTGTAATTTTCCAAAAATACGATTCGCAAAACAGTATAATCGCAAAAATTCACTTAACTAGAGAGTTCAAAGGATATTTACCCGACGGAAATTATATTGATGTAAAAACTTTAAAGGCTTCAGATATATTAAAAAAGTATGATTCTTTAGACTCATGGACATCTCGAGGTTGCTCAGATTATTGGGGAATAAAAAAAGATGATAAACTCAACTTTTATGTAAAAATTGACAAGAATAAAAATCCTAGATATCCAGTTGACCAAAAATATTATTCAGAACAACTTATTCAAGGTATAGATGTAATTTCAGATTGTTACTCATATTTCGAACAGAAAAGTCAAAATGAAAAGCTTAAACCTCTTTATATTGTAGATGAAAAAGAAGTATCAGAAGAATTCATAAGAGGTTTAAAACCTGAAAGCGTGGAAACAATAACGGTGTTGAAAGATAAAAGTGCTGTTGAAAAATATGGAGAAAAAGGAAAGAATGGCGTAATAGAAATTAAGTTAAAGAAGAAATAAAACGTCGCATAACAGCGCTTTGTTTCAAATACTACTTCCAGATTTCCATGAAAAACCCTCACTCAATAAAATGTTTTATTATATTTGAAATGGTTTAGTGCTGCTTCAACGCCTCTGAAAGCAAGCCGTGGAACATACTCTAAGCACTCGTAAAAAAGAAAAAATATGAGAAAAATTAATTCTTTACAAATTCTTATTCATTTTATAGCAACATCCTTTTTTGCATTTTCTGCAACCGTATTATCAAGATTTTATAACTTAAGAATTCTGGAAATCATTAACAAAAATGGAATTGACACCGTGATAAAAAATTCAGAAAAATATAAAATAACTACAATGGATATGTGGAATTTTACTTTTTCAACTGGAATTTCAAGTGTTATAGGAATATTTATGGCATTCCTAATTTCAATTTTTATCTCAATCAAAAAAAAATGGTCGGTACTTAATAGCTTTATTGTTCTATTTATAAGTTTAGCTTTAAATAAAATTGGAGTATTAAATTTATTTTGGAGGTATTTAAATCCTTTTGTTTGCCCAGGAAAATATATATCAGATTTGAAATTAAATATTTTGACTTCAGGGATTTTTCTTTTGATTATTGGTTGCTTGGTTTTCTTTTTAAAAATTTTAAATAGAAAAATAGAAGAATATTCTAAATAAAATAAGTACTACTGCTAACAGTAGTTTCTCGCAAGAAATTTTATCTTTGATAGAAAATAATCAGTTTCGAAGGTCGTAACCTAGGCAAGCACCAGAACGTTGTGCGTCAGTTTTGTGGAACGCAGAAAAAATAACTTTAATGAAATCAACAACATATTTATTTTTACTTTTCATTTTTTTATCTTGTTCAAGCGAAGATTTTTCCTTGAGACAATATGAAAAATATCCTGTGAAATTTGCCAAACAAAAAGTTAACTACCCAAACAACACTTTTGAATTATTCATACCAAAAAATTGGGAATGGAACGTTGAAAATTTTGACAAGACGGATGAAATTATTTTAGGGATTAATGCTTGGTCAAAACAAGATGAAAAAAACTATATGGATGTAATTTCAATACAAAAAACTAAAGGTTTAACTAATTCGAAAAATTTAAAAGCTGAATATGAAATTATTTTAGCAAAGCTAAAGCAGAATTTAGGTTATAAATTAATTGAATCTGGAAAATCATCTTTTTTTGAAAATGAAACCTATTTTTTACATTACAAATCAAATTCTGGTAATTATGGTGAAGTTGAAATAATATCACTACTAACTGAAAGCAAATCTGATAAAAGTTTTTATTATATAAACGCTTCTGCTTCGAGAACCAAGAATTTAAAAATGAATATGTCTAAAATGATTCAATGCTTAAAAACCTTTAAAGAAAAGTAAAAAACCGAACGCACAACAGTGGTTTACTTCATTACCAACTTCCAGATTTCCATGGAAAACTGCTGCTCAATAGAATGTTTTGTTATATTTGTAAAGACTTGGTGTTGGTTCAACGCCAATGAGAGCAAGCCGAAGAACGTTGTGCATCAGTTTTGATCGACAAAAACGGAAGATAAATAAACTCTAAAATTAAATTCTTAAAATAAATGCAAATAATATTTCTTCTAATCGGAATAATTGGATTAGTTATGTTTGTTTTTGGTATCAAAACACTGATAAAAAATTACAGAAACGAAATTATTAGCGAATTAAAACTAACTGAAAATGAAATAAATTTTCAAAAAATTGGTACTTATTCAATTTGTATAGTTGGTGGAGGTTATGCAAATAATTTGGGAAACTTTGAAACTCAAATTACCCATAACGAGACGAAATTAAATACGATTGAAAAACTGCTGAAATTCAAATTTCATTACAAAGGAAGATTAGCAACCGAATTCTATAGTTTTGAAATTGAAAATCTTGGAATACATAAAATCTTTATTAAAAATATTGAAGACTTAGAAGTAAAAGAATCTATGTTAGTATCTAAAAGATTATTTCAAAAGAAATTACCAATTGAAAAAATAGGTTTAATAGTGAAAGAAACATCATCATGTACAAAATTTATAATTGGTTTGTTAATGACTGTATTTGGAATTAATATTTCAATTTGGGGAATAATTTTAACATTTAATCCTCAACTAATTGGATAAAAACCGAATGCACAACAGTGGTTTGCTTCAACGAATACTTCCGGATTTTCCGTAGGAAAATCCACTACTGAATGGAATGTTTTGTTATATTTGTAATGGCTTGGTGCTGTTGCAACGCCACTAAAATCAAGCCTCATAACGTTAGCAGAAATATTATCCCAAAAAAATAAAAATCTTACATGGAAGAAAGTTTAAAAACTTACGAAAAAACAATTGAAAAAAAACATAGCTTTGGTTGGACTCCAAAATTTGAAGAAGAATTTAGAACTAATTTAAGCGAAAAAACTTTCATTCCTATTGCTGAAAAGGCAATTGAAAAATTAAATTGGGATATAGTTTATAAAGACGATAATAATATTGAAGCTAAAAGAAAAGAAACTAATTTTGGTTTTGATAAATGGACAGAATCTATTACAATATCACATAAACACGGAAAAACTGTTGTCAAAAGTGAATCTTTAGGAAATGAAATGTGGGATAATGGTAGAAACTCAAAAAGAGTGAAATTGTTTATTCACGCTTTTAAAGAAACTGAAAAAAGTTTTGATAAAGAATCACTTGAAAAATTAGAACTTGAAGCAGAAAGAAAAAATAATTGGGATGACTATGTTATTCCTGAAGTTTTGCCAAAACCAAATGAAATAAAAAAACCAAATTTTGTAATTCCATTAATTGGCGGATTTATCGTGTCAATTATTTTAGCAATTATTTTAGCAAAAGTTTCTGTAAGTGGTATTTACATAATTGGTTTATTTGAATTATTAGTTGCAATCGCAATAGGTTTTTCTTTAAAATATCTTATAAAGTTTTCAAACTTTACAGAATTTTTAAAACTAAAGTATTTATTAATTGGAATGATAATTCTTATATATGTTTTGAATCAATATTTCCAATATGAAATAATATTAAGAGAAAACAACTACGACCGTATTGGATTTTTTGAATTTATTAAACTGCGATTTGAACAAGGATTAACAATAAAAAAACTAAATACAGGTTGGATTGGTTTAATTATTAGTTGGTGTTTACAAATTGTTATTACTTATTTTGTTGGTGTTGTAAAATTGATAACTGGAATAACATCTTACCAATTAGAAAGAGTTCCAATTGAAGTTGTGGATTTTGCATTTTATAATTTCGTAAAAGACAAAACTGAAGATGAAGTTAGAAAAGAACTATCCTCAAAAGGCTGGTCTAAAAAACAAAATCAAGATGAAGTTTTTGAAGCAATTGAAGCAATTCATGGCGCAAATGAAATGAATCGTATGAAATAAAATACTTCTGCTAACAGCAATTTGCTTCAATGGCTACTTCCGGATTTTCCTAAGGAAAAAACAGCAGTTCAATAAAATGTTTTGCTATATTTGTAATGCTTGGTGTCGGTTCAAATCCACTAAAATCAAGCCTCATAACGTTAGCAAACATACTAATGAAAATCATACTTAACATCATATTTCTATTTTTAACAATAATTTCGAGTGGACAGTCTTTGTTTGATAAAAATTCAGTATCTAATAAAACTAAAAAGGTTGTAAAGAAAATTGCTAAAATAAATGAATTAATGGATTCTGCTGTTTATGGTTCGGGTATTCGTCCTAAACAATGGGATAATTTTGAAGAACTTGAAAAGATTGCAACAAAAAAAGAATTAATTGAGTTAACAAATCATCCAAATGGAGTTGTTAGGTGTTATTCATTTTGGGCATTGACAAAAAGAAAAGATATTAATTTATTTTCATTTATTAAAGAACATTTAACTGATGATGAATTAGTAAATACACAATTTGGTTGTATTGGTGGTCAAGAAATGGTTGGAGATTTTTATATTCAACTAATTTCAAGTGACGAAAATGATTTAGAAACCGAAACACTAAATAAAAGCGAGTTCAAAGAACTAGATAGTTTATTAATTTACAAACCTAACAAACTTTCTTCACGATTTTATGCAATTTTGCGTGCTGAACCAACTGAAATGTTATATCCAAAAGTAAAAGAACTTGTTGTAAATGAAAATAATCCAAGTGCTTTAATAACTTTAGCAAAATATAAGAAAAATCAAGATATTGAAACGATAAAAAAATTTAAAGATATAACTGAAGACGAAGACGATGGTTATATCTATACATATAGAGCAATTAGTGAATTTCCAAAAATAGAATTTTTACCATTATTAGAAGAAAACTTAAAAAAAACTTTAGACAAAACTCATTTTAGTAATGAATGGAGAGAACTTTATCGTACAATTGCAAGTTATAAAAATATAAAAGCACTTGAGTTATTAAAAATTCCATTTACAGAAGTTCAACATCATAATATAAAAAAATACCATATTGGTTTTGTTTTTCAAGCAATTTCAGAATTCAATGACCCAATTTATGATGAATTACTTTGGAAAATTTGGGAAGAGGAAAAGTATAAAACTATTGGACTTAAATTTTATAAATACTTGCTAAATCAAAACCCTTCAAAGGCTTATGAATTAACAAAAAGAGAATTTATTGATGATTATCAAATTCAAAATTCTTACTTTACACCTAATTTAAATAACATTGAGAATTCAGAAGGTTATTATGACTACTTACTTAACGTAATAAAAGCTAATGATAAAGAATTCTATACTTATATTATTAATCAGAAAATAGAAAACGAAAATGTTAATGCTTTACCATTATTTACATCAAAAGTTAATAAACAAAAAATATTTATCAAATCACTCTTCAATAGAATAGAAAAAGAAAGTAATCCACATGTTTATTTAAATATTATTAAAACACTAATTGAATTTAAAGATGAAAACATAAATAATGAAATTTTGGAAGTTAGAAAACGCAATAACAGTATGCATGAAAATTGGGGTGGAAAGGCTTTAGATGAATTACTTGAAGAAAATAATATCAAGTAAAGTACGTTTGCTAACAACGGTTTTAAGAAATTGGGGTTTTTGGGCTTAATTTAAAGTTTGTTTTGTACTTTTAATATCGATGTTTAATCGATAGTTTTGGGCTTATAAATCTCCAACTTCTTAAAGCAGCAAAACGTTAGTGGCAATTTTGTAAACACCCTAATCAAACACAAATGAATTCATTTTTAAAGTACTTTCTTTTGATTATTTCCAGCTTCTCATTTGCGCAAGAACAAACTGGAAAAGCCGCAATTTTCTTGGATGAACAATTCATTCACAACAATACTTTCAAATACATTGATCCGAGTAACATACAAGAGGTTAAATTCAAAACCGATGATATCACAATAAAAGGTGAAACTTATATTGGACAACTTTTTGTTTCTACAAAATCTAAAAACTACAAATTTCTTTCTTTAGAAGAAATTAAGCTTGAGTTTACTCAGTCTAAAAACTCTAAAATTCTCTTTATTATAGAAGGTGAACTTGTGGAAGATAAATTAGAAACATATAAAATTGACAAAGAATACATACTAAAAGTTACAGTTCAAAATTCAAATTATATAGAAAGTTTAAAAGCATACAATTTGAATATAGATGTTGTCCAGATAATACTTAAAACGCCTGATAATTTGGAGTATGAAAAAGAATAATTGAAAATAAAACAGCCACTAACAGGCGTTTTGCAAGATTGCGAATTTTGTAGTAAATTCACGTTTACGTTTCCCCCGCTCCCACGCGAATCCCTTCGTGTGCCATACTAAAATAAAAAGAAAATCCCGCTCTTTTTACCCATCAACAAGCAAAACAGCCTTACGAACAATAAACCGCTACTCCCTAGTTACTGCATAGATACTTCATGGATACTTCATAGATACTCCATAGTAACGGTTGGGTTGTGGTACCCTAAACAAATGGGGAAATCCTTTTTTAACTTCCTAAAAATAAAATGCAATCGTATAAAAAAGAATTACTATTTTTATACTACTAAAACCACACGAAGTTATTTTTCTGCACGCGCACAAATACTATCGTTTATAAATTTTTAAAACACAATGGCACAAATCAATCCGCACATCAACTTCAACGGCAATGCAGAAGAAGCATTTCATTTTTACCAAAGTGTATTTGGTGGCGCATTTACGCAAATTATCCGCTTCAAAGATTTGGAAAGCCCTGAATACCCTGTCGCAGAAAAGGAAGCCAAGAAAATCATGCACATCGCTTTACCCATTGGCAACAGCGTATTAATGGGAAACGATGTCCCTGAAATCCTCGGACATGTCGATGAAAATGAAAACCGCTCAAAAATCGTAATCACCGCAGAAAGCCGTGAAGAAGCAGACCACCTTTTCAAAGGACTAACCGTTGGCGGAACGATCGAATATCCAATGAGTGAAAGTCCGTGGGGTTCCTATTTCGGAATGTTTAGAGACCAATACGGCATTGAATGGATGGTGAGTTTTGATGCAAAATAGTGGAGCACCACATTGTTTTCCATTCTACAAGTAAATCCTTTACCTAATTAAAATAAGAGCGCACTTACAGATTACAACATTAAAAACCACCCGAAAGAAAGTGTATTTTAGGAGCGAAATAAAATCAATAACAATGACCAAACATATTATTACATACTTAGTATTTATCATATCATTGAGTGCTTGTGCTCAAAATAAAACAGAAGAAGTTATTGAAGAAATAACAAGAGACAGCAATGGAAAAATTATTTCAACAACAATAGTCAAAAAGGACAAAGGAAATGTTTTAAGTGCTGAAGAGGTTTTAAACCAGTTTTACAATAACCAAGAAAAAATTGAAGAATTGGATAAATGCATGAGCTTTAGATTCTATCAAAAAACGCCTTACAGTAAGTTTAAAGAAATAATGGCTTCAAAAAATAAGCTCTGTGGTAAATTTATAACCAAAAAAATTATCGAAACAGAATATTCCCCTGACAAAAAAGCGGTTAGGTATAAAATTCAAGTTACTTACGAAACGAAAAATACCGTGGAACAAATTATTATGATTAAAGAATCGGAACAGAGTAAATTTGAAATATTTGAATATGTAATACTAGAAAATCAATAAATCTGTTCTTTTTACTACCCAAATCTCAAAAGAGAATGATTTGGTATAGTCTAAGAAAAAACACATTTGAAATTACGCAGAACTACAACCTTACCATCATAACTTAGAACATGAAAAAAACAATCATAACACTTTTAACTTTTGTAATCACGGGAATATCCTTTGGACAAGCTAATTATAATAACGAACTCATCAAACTGGGGAAGAATTATAAAAATTTTATGTTTACTAATGAACCCAGCAAAGAAAATTTAAAAGAACTAAAAACAAATGTTCCTGAAAATTTAAAAAAGGCAAATGATTTTATCGTTCAAACCATAACTACCAATAATAAATTACTGAGTCAACACCATATTGCAAGACCAGATGATTCTACGCTAAAACAAATTTTTATCATTCATGAAATCAATCAAAATTTCAGAAATGAAAATCAAATAGACCATAATAAACTCATTGATAGTTTACAAAACAAAGAAATTGCCATTTATGAATTGGTAAACAATTACTACGACATGCTATTTACAGGAGTAGGCAATAAAAATGATCCTTTTGATTTTTCTAAAAACGATTTTAAACTCAATGATTATAATTTAAAAGATGATACTGAAAAAGGTATTTTTTTCTTGCAATGTATGAATCTTTGTGGTTCATCAATTTGGGGATACATAAACATTCCAAAACCTGCTAACACAAAAAAAGCACTAGAATACATTAACAAGTTTCCAAAATTCAACGGGCAACCCTACTATCAGTATTCTGACTTTTATTTCGCTGATTTTGAAATGATAATTATAAAAGAAACTGGAAAGGAAAGCTACAAAGGCTATTATATTGACAAGTACTATGAAACACTTTTAAATCACTTTTTTTGTTTAATCAAAGAAGGCGCCACCGAAAAAGAAAAAAACAATCTATTGCTTGGTTCCATCTTAAAAGAGAATAATCTTTATAAATACACCAAACTAAAAGAAGTATTGGAACAAATTTTTAAAGAACATAAAAAAGACTAGTGCACACTCATTCCGTTGAAAACCAGTGATAAAGTGCGGAATAAACCCAAAAAAAATCCCGAGCTAACTCGGGATTTTCTATTTCTTATCTGTTTTGTAAATAATCCAAAACATTTTGCTCAATGCGTTCGTTGATATTGGTAATATCGGCTTTTACGAATTGCTCTCCAATGATGTTTTCGAATAACTCAATGTAACGTTCTGAAACCGTTTCAATGTATTCGTCCGTCATGTTTGGAATTTGTTGCCCTTCTTTGCCTTGGAAACCATTTTCAATTAACCAACGACGTACAAACTCTTTTGACAATTGCTTTTGCTCTTCATTGTTATTCTGTCTTTCTTGGTAGCCTTCTGCATAAAAATAACGCGAAGAATCGGGTGTGTGGATTTCGTCGATTAATACGATTTGTCCGTCTTTTGTTTTTCCAAATTCATATTTGGTATCCACTAAGATTAACCCTCGAGACGCTGCAATTTCAGTACCTCTTTGGTATAACGCTCTTGTATATTTTTCTAATACTAAGTAATCTTCTTCCTTAACTATTCCGTTAGCTAAAATGGCTTCACGCGAAATGTCTTCGTCGTGCGAACCGTTATCCGCTTTTGTAGTTGGCGTGATGATTGGGGTTGGGAATTTATCGTTTTCTTTTAACCCTTCTGGCATTTCCACACCGCAAAGGATTCTTCTTCCTGCTGCATATTCACGTGCTGCATGTCCTGATAAATACCCACGAATAACCATTTCTACTTTAAACGGCTCACATAAATGACCTACCGCTACGTTTGGATCTGGAGTAGCCACTAACCAATTGGGAACAATATCCGACGTTAATTCCATGAACTTCGTCGCAATTTGATTCAGAATTTGGCCTTTGTAAGGAATCCCTTTTGGTAAAACCACATCAAATGCCGAAAGACGGTCGGTAGCCACCATCACTAATAAATCATCGTTGATAGTATAAACTTCTCTAACTTTTCCACGGTAAACCGATTTTTGACCTGGAAAATTGAAATGGGTAGTCGTAATTGTGTTCATTCTGTTGTGTTGTTGTTTGTGGTGCAAAAGTAAACTATTTATTTTCTTTCAAAAATTATTTCATAAAAAAAGAGCGCAACTAAAAATCCCGATTTTGTCGTTCCGAATTTAGTTCGGAATCTATAAACAATTAGAAACAATTATTTACAGCAACTGAAACGAATTCAGCTTGACAAGACTAGACTTTTAGATACGCCCTAATAATTTTACACTATTTAAACATAATGTTATAAGTAACACCTACACCTAAAGAACGGATGGCAATATCTTCGGCAAAGGTGTTTTGGTAATAGCCGTAAATATTCCATTTTTTGTTGTGGTACCCAATTTGCGGATTCAAATACAATCCACCAGAAATATCAACATTCGTTAGGTATCCATAACCTAAATCGGCACCCACAAAAACGCCTTCGGTTTGAAAATAATAACGTGCAAAACCAGCTAGCGGAACAACACCAAAATCATCAAAATTATCTTTACCAAAAAAATGAGTATACCCTGAGGCCACCCCAATTCCAAAGTGAGGGTTGAACAAATATTGTGCTCTCAACTCTAATCCAACATTGAAAGAAGCAATTTCTTTGCTGTCTCCCATAGGAACACCTGCAGTTAATCCTGCCTTGAACCAAGAATTCTTTGTGGTGATGTCCACTTCCGGAATTTCTTGTCCATAACTTAAACCAAAACATAATGTGGCTAAAACAAAAACGATTTTTTTCATACTAGTAAATTTTAAGGGGTTACTTTTAAAACGAAAAAATGCTGATTTTATTTTTTTAACCCCCTATTTTCTGCACTTGCCCATCGATCAACAATTGCAAGTCATAATCCAAAAAAAGAACTTAATCGTTGAATTGATGTTGTTTAAGTTAGTGTACAGCACATGAAACTATTTCGTTTTCCTCAAAAAAAATTTCATAAAAAAAGAGAAGACCTTTCGAACTTCTCTCTTTTAATATGGCGGTAAGGTTTATTTAAAACGAATATTATAAGTCGCACCAATTCCTACAGTTTGAATATCAATATCATTTTCAGCAAATGTATTTTGATAAAAAGCGAATATGTTCCAATCGTTGTTGTGGTACCCAATTTGAGGGTTCACATATAATCCACCTTCGTTGTTATCAACATTTGTTAAAAATCCGTAACCAATATCTGAACCAAAAAATAAACCGTTTGGTGTAAAATAGTAACGTAAAAACAATGCAGCTGGAACCAATCCAAAATCTTCGTTTTGATCTTTTGCAAAGAAATGATTGTAACCAGACGTTACACCAATTCCGAAATTTGGATTAATTAAATATTGTCCTCTCAAATCAACACCTAAATTAAATGATGAAGCATCGCTAGCGTCACCAACGGGAATTCCTGCAGTTACACCTGCTTTTAACCATGAATTGTCTGTAGTAAATTCAACCTCTGTTTCTTGACCAAAAGTAACATTTAGTCCCATTAACCCGATCAATAAAAATAATTTTCTCATTTTTTTCTTTTATTATTAAAGTGCAAATCTCCACAAACAACCCGCAAATAGAATTACATAATTTCAGTAAAGTTTTACATATTTAAAAGAAAAAAGCTTTTCGGGTTAGAAAAGCTTTCATCGAACTAAGGGTTAATCATTATTCTCAATACTCTTATATGCATCAATAATTTTCTTCACTAATCTATGACGCACGATGTCTTTATCATCTAAATAAATAATTCCAACGCCTTCTACATCTTTTAAAATGAGAATGGCTTCTTTTAAACCAGAAATCGTTCTTCGGGGTAAATCCACCTGACCTGGGTCGCCTGTAATCATGAATTTGGCATTTTTTCCCATACGGGTTAAAAACATTTTCATTTGTGAATGTGTCGTGTTTTGTGCTTCATCCAAAATAACAAAGGCATTATCTAAGGTACGACCACGCATAAAAGCCAAAGGAGCAATTTGAATAATTCCTTTTAAAATATAATCTTCTAAGGTTTGTGGGGGCAACATATCGCGCAATGCATCATATAAAGGTTGCATATACGGGTCTAGTTTTTCCTTCATATCCCCCGGAAGAAACCCTAAATTTTCACCGGCTTCTACGGCAGGACGCGTTAAAATAATTCGTTTGACCTGTTTTTCTTTCAATGCTTTAACCGCCATAGCCACACCCGTATAGGTTTTTCCTGTTCCGGCTGGACCGATAGCAAACACCATATCGTTTTTATAAATGGTATCTACTAATTTTTGTTGGTTAGGGGTCATGGCTTTAATGAGCTTGCCTCCTATTCCGTGCACTAAAATTTTATCCCTATCGTGCATGTGCTCAACATCGTGTTGATGACTGGTTTCTAAAACTCTTAGAATCACATTGTCATCAATACTGTTGTATCGCGAAAAATGATGCATTAATCGTTTAAAACGAGTTTCGAATTCATCTAAAATTTCTGCTTCGCCAAAAGCTTTTAAAGTCGTGCCTCTGGCTACAATTTTTAATTTCGGATAATACTTCTTAATCGTTTCAAGATGAGCATCTTGTGCGCCCCAAAACTCTTTTGGAGCGATGTCGGTTAATTCAATTACTCTTTCGTTCAAAGGCTTTCTTTTTTTAATTATTTTTGAAACGCTAAAATTATAGTAGCTTTGCAATCAAATTTAGTAAAAACAACTGTTGCTTTTCAAATAAGTTATAAACAAAAAAATGTCAATAATTACGCTAACTACCGATTTTGGACACAAAGACTACTTTGTAGGGGCTTTGAAAGGAAAAATTTTATCGGAATTAAAAGAAGCTATTATTGTTGATATTTCGCATAACATTGACTTATTCAACACCTTAGAAGCCAGTTACTGCATTGAAGCGGCGTATGCTAATTTTCCAAAAGGTACTGTGCATTTGATTGGAATCGACAGCGAACGAGTTGGCGATACCCAACACATAGCCATGCAATGGGACGACCATTATTTTATTTGTGCCGATAACGGAATTTTAAATGCCTTACTCCAGAAAAAAGTAGCGCAAAAAATAGTAGCCATCAACATTCACGATAGATTGCATAATACTGCTAGCGACATGGATGTTTTTGTTGCCGTGGCTTGTCATATTGCACGCGGAGGTTTACTTAATGTTATTGGAAAAGAAATTGCCGAATTAAAACCAGTAAACACAGCAACCACGATAGTTTCTGACGATTTAACCACTTTAAAAGGCCAAATTATATACATTGATTCGTTTGGAAATTGTGTAACCAATATTTCGCAAAAACAATTTGTTGATGTTGCCCGAAATCGAACCTATGAAATTCAGGTGAAGAATAAAAAAATCAACCGAATCCATAAAAGCTATGCCGATTTTCCAATGGTTGAAAACAAGCAATTGAAAGATTTTGAAGGGGATTTTTTAGCGTTGTTTAACGAAAATGGTTTCCTTGAAATTGCAATTTATAAAAGTAATCCCAAAACCGTGGGCTCGGCTTCTACCCTATTGGGCTTGAAATTTAGAGACATGATTACCATCAAATTTAAAAATTAGAAAAATGTTTATACGAATTGTAAAAATGCGCTTCCAAGAAGATAAAATCGAAGCTTTTTTAAATAATTTTGAAGAAGTAAAACAACACATTCGAAATTTTGAAGGCAATCAGTTTTTGGAATTGTACCAAGATAAAAACGACAAACGTATTTTCTTTACTTACAGTTATTGGGAAAACGAAGCTGCATTAGAAAAATATAGAAACTCTACACTATTTAACGAAGTTTGGAGTTATACTAAAACCCTATTCAGCGACAAACCAGAAGCGTGGAGCGTAGACCGATTGGTAACATTAGAATAATCTTTTAAACGTTTAAACTTATAAACTAAAAAAATAAATGAAGTACTATTTTTATATAATCATTTTAACCTCTTTATTTAGTTGCAAAAGCGACAAAAAAACTACAGAAGTAAAGAAGCTATCTGATTATAAAAATACGCAGTTTATTCCAACTTTAGAAAATGAAATTTCAGATAATAAAAATTCAATATATTGTGCGTCTTTACTTTTTGCATGGGACGAAATAAGAAAAGAAATTAATTCACCTTTAATTATTCCATCTGAGTTTACAGAACTAAATTTACTTAACAATTCGGAATCATTCTATAATGTTTTAGAAAATAAAGAATATGAGTCTAGTGCTGAAATAAATGAAAATTTAATTATTGCAAAAGCTGAATTTGACAAATCATTACCTTTTGAACACCAACTTCAAAATCTTAATAACAAACTTACTTTTAATGGTCAAAAAGTTGCTGCTTTTGGTTTAATTGGCGTTTGTACTTATGAACAATTTCAAAGCATAAAAATTATATATTATAAAAATGACAGTAACTTTATTGTTAAACTAATCCCTAAAGAAAAAGAACATGAAATAATATTATTCATGTCAGAAAAAAAATTCAACTCAATTTCTGAAATGAATATTGAAATTGAGAGACTAACCGAAATTGGCAAAAAAGAGATAAAAAACGATAAAATAAATTGGAAATATTATTACAAAGAAGAAGATCAATTAATAATTCCTAAATTTAATTTCAATATTAAAACAAACTACGATTCACTAGAAGGTAAGAAATTTAGTTCTGGAAATGAAAATTATAACATAGAAAGAGCATTTCAAAGAACTGCTTTTAAATTAGATGAAAGTGGTGCTATAATTGAAAGTGAAGCTGAAATCGAAGTTACTGTTGAAGAAATTGAAGAAATTGAAAAACCAAAACCTAAAAAAATGATTTTTGATAAACCTTTTTTGATATTATTAAAACGAACTGATGCAAAAAATCCATATTTTGGTCTTTGGAGTACTAATTCTGAATTAATGATAAAAGAATAAATATTATTCAAACTTTTAAACGCTTAAACGTTTAAACTTATAAACTAGAAAAAATAAATGAAAGCATTATTATTACGAGAAATTAAATCCTTCTTTGGTTCGCCAATAGGTTATTTAGTTATCGCTATTTTTCTTTTACTCAACGGCTTATTTCTTTGGGTTTTTGAAGGCGAATTCAACATATTAAACTCGGGTTTTGCCGATATGGGTCCGTTTTTCAAATTAGCCCCATGGATTTTGATTTTCTTAATTCCTGCCGTAACCATGCGCAGTTTTTCCGATGAAAAAAAGCAAGGAACAATCGAATTGTTGTTTACCAAACCGCTTTCGAATTGGGACATCGTCAACGGAAAATTCCTTGGCGCATTCATCCTAATTGTTTTGGCTATTGTTCCAACGATTATTTATGTGCTAACGATTTCACACTTTGGAAATCCGCAAGGCAACATTGATATGGGAAGTACTTTGGGTTCGTATTTTGGATTGTTATTTTTAATTGCGGCTTACACGGCAATTGGCGTTTTTACATCCACCTTATCCGACAATCAAATTGTGGCGTTCATTTTAGCCGTTTTTTGTTGTTTCTTTTTCTATTTTGGCTTTGATGGTATTGCTTCTTTTTTAGGAAGTTATAGCTCAATTTTTGCTTCATTAGGAATGGATTATCACTTTAAAAGTATGAGTCGTGGTGTGTTAGACACACGTGATATTATTTATTTCATTAGTGTTACGTTTCTTTTTTTATCAGCAACTGTTTATCAACTTAAATCTTTGAAATGGTAATGAAAGAGAATAAAAAAGCAGCTTTAAAGCAATTCGGAATTGTATTTTTAGTCCTAATCGGAATCCATTTTTTAAGTCACTTCTTTTTCAAACGATTTGACTTAACGCAAGACCAACGCTATACGTTATCAGAAACGACGCTAAACATCATCAAAACTGTAGATAGTCCGTTGTATATTGATGTCTATTTAGAAGGTAATTTCCCTGCAGAATTTAAGCGTTTGCAGAATGAAACCAAGCAACTGTTAGAGGAATTTTCGGCCTACAATTCCAACATCGTTTTTCAATTTAAAAATCCAATTGAGAAAGAAGAAATACGGGTTGAAGTCATGAAGCAATTTTATGAAAGAGGCATGCAACCACTGAGCATTACGGTAGAAGACAAAGGAAAACAATCGCAAGAAGTTGTTTTTCCATGGGCACAAGCTACGTATGGCGATAAATTTACAAAAGTGAGTTTGCTAAAAAACCTGATGGGTGCTTCCACTGAAGAAAAAGTCATCAGTTCGGTACAACATTTAGAATTTGGTTTTGCCGAAGCCATCAATAAAATTTCGAAAGAGAAACAAAAGAAAATTGCCGTTATCAAAGGAAATGGGGAGTTACATGATGCTTTTATAGCTGATTTTGTAAAAACGGTTCGGGAGAGTTACTACATTGGAACGTTTACTTTAGATTCTGTTGCCACACAACCTACTCAAAGTTTGGCTGCATTGAAGAAATACGATTTGGCCGTAATTGCCAAACCTACTGAAGCCTTTACGGAATCGGAAAAACAAGTCCTTGATCAATTTATTGTCAACGGTGGAAAAACCATTTGGTTGGTAGATGCCGTTGCTGCAGATATGGATAGTATGTACAACGAATCGGGAACGATTTTGGCGGCACAACGCGAATTGAATTTAACCGATATGTTCTTTAAATATGGGGTGCGTATGAATCCGGTATTGGTTAAAGATGAATATGCTACGCCTATAAAAATTGCGACCGGAAATCAAGGAAGCGAAACCCAATTTCAGGAATATACTTGGAAATTTGCGCCTTTTATTTATCCAACCTCAACCAATCCTATTGTTAAAAATATGGAAGGGATTAAGTTTGAATTTGCTTCACCGATCGAATTGTTAAAGAATGACATCAAGAAAACCGTGCTTTTGAGTTCGTCTGAGTATTCAAAAACCGTTGGAACGCCTACGCCTATTTCGTTAGATATGGTCACCGAAGAAACTACGCCAGAAGAATACGAAGGCAAAGGTTTGCTACCCGTAGCAGTACTTTTGGAAGGAAAATTCAAATCGGCTTACCAAAACAGAGTTTTGCCTTTTGAAGATAAAACATTTCAATCGGAAGGAAAAGACAATAAAATGATTGTGATTTCTGATGGTGACGTCATTAAAAACCAATTGGACAAAGGAGCGCCAATGGAATTAGGCTTTGATAAATGGACCAATCAATTATACGGAAATAAAGACTTCTTACTCAATTGTGTGAATTATCTGTTAGACGACAACGGACTTATTAACATCCGAAGTAAAGATGTAGATTTACCTTTATTGAACAAAGAAGAAGTTTATAAAAATTACACGACTGCCCAAATGATAACTGTCGGATTACCAATAGTTCTTTTAGCAATCTTTGGGTTTTTATTTACATTCTTACGCAAAAGAAAATATAGCCGCTAGTTGTTGATAATTTGTTTTTGCATTTGAGCAGAATTAGAATATATTTGTGAAATATAAAATCTAACTAACGATTTTAAAATACAAGATGATGAAGTTTATAGTATCGAGTTCGTATTTATTAAAACAATTACAAGTTTTAGGAAGTGTTATCAACAGTAGCAATACCTTACCTATTCTTGATAATTTCCTTTTTGAATTAGACAATAACCAATTGAAAGTTTCGGCTTCAGATTTAGAAACCACCATGACGGCTACGTTAGAAATTGATTCTACTAGTCAAGGAAGTGTTGCTATTCCTGCAAAACTTTTGTTAGATATCTTAAAAACCTTTCCAGAACAACCGTTAACTTTTACCGTAGAAGACAATTCGACTGTAGAAATTAGTTCTAACTCTGGAAAATATGCGATTGCTTATGCACCAGGAGAAGAATTCCCTAAAGCTGTAGTTTTAGATGATCCTTCAAAAACACTAGTGCCAGCAGAAGTATTAGCAACTGCGGTGAGCAAAACCATTTTTGCGGCTGGAAACGATGATTTACGCCCTGTAATGAGTGGTGTGTTCTTCCAATTTTCACCAGAAGGTTTAATCTTCGTAGCAACTGACGCCCACAAATTAGTGAAATATGCACGCGCTGATGTGAAAGCTTCTCAAGTGGCTGATTTTATTATGCCAAAGAAACCTTTAAACATTTTAAAAGGAATTTTAGGTGCTTCGGATGCAGAAGTTTCAATCGAATACAACGATTCTAATGCAACGTTCTCTTTTGAGAATTATGTATTGACTTGTCGTTTAATTGATGGAAAATATCCAAACTACGAAGCGGTTATTCCAAAAGAAAATCCAAACAAATTATTAATCAACAGAGTTCAGTTTTTAAACTCGGTTCGTCGTGTGGCTATCTTTGCTAACAAAACTACGCACCAAATTCGTTTAAAAATTGCAGGAACCGAATTGAATATATCGGCAGAAGATATCGATTATTCAAACAAAGCTGACGAGCGTTTGACTTGTGATTACCAAGGAGACGATATGCAAATTGGGTTCAACTCGCGTTTCTTAACTGAAATGTTGAATAATTTATCCAGTGATGAAATCCAATTAGAAATGTCGATGCCAAACCGTGCTGGAATTTTAACTCCAGTTGACGGCTTAGACGAAGGCGAAACAGTTACAATGCTTGTAATGCCTGTAATGTTGAGCAACTAATTCACAATATTTGATTTACAGTCTAACTGAGAATCTTATAACCAACCTAACTAACTTTAAAAACCACTTGGCTTCGGCTGTAGTGGTTTTTTAATTTTAATGGCACGCAGATGAAACGGATTTTCAAGCACGGGTTTTGACGGATTCTTTTAAAACACATAGGCACATAGTTTTTACACCGAGATTCTCAGAGATTTTTTTTAATTAGATTGTATTGAGAGAGCTACACAGAGACCGAAGCTTCGGACGTTACACTTTATGTAGTTCACAATAGACTATGCGCATAGTTTGTCATACTGTTAAGCATCTCCTGTACTACAACAAACGTTATTAAATAACGTAATATAAGATTTTAAGATTACTTTAATTTCTTCTATCTGTGTTCCTAATCATTTTCTATCTTTGTAAACTAAATTTAGAACATGATTCCACAAGAAACCATCGTTGCGTTGGCTACACCGTCTGGTGCGGGTGCGATTGCTATTATTCGTTTATCTGGTAGCGAGGCTATAACTATTGCGGCTGACGTATTTCAATCGGTTTCTGGGAAGGATATTACGAAACAGAAGACGCATACGATTCATTTGGGACATATTGTCGATAACGGCAAAGTCTATGACCAAGTACTACTTTCTATTTTTAAAGGGCCGAATTCGTATACGGGGGAACATGTGATTGAAATTTCGTGTCATGGTTCTACTTTTATTCAACAACAAATTATTCAATTATTGCTTCGTAGAGGCGCTAAAATGGCTCAAGCAGGTGAATTTACCTTACGTGCTTTTTTAAACGGAAAATTGGACTTATCACAAGCCGAAGCGGTGGCTGATTTGATTGCTTCCGATAATGAAGCGTCGCACCAAATTGCCATGCAACAAATGCGCGGTGGTTTTAGTAACGAAATTGCCAAATTGCGTGAAGAATTACTGAATTTCGCTTCCTTAATCGAACTCGAATTAGACTTTGCCGAAGAAGATGTGGAATTTGCCGATAGAACCCAATTTCATGAATTGTTAGAACGTATCGAGTTTGTGCTGAAACGCTTGATTGATTCGTTTGCGGTGGGTAACGTAATCAAAAACGGTATACCAGTAGCCATTGTGGGCGAACCTAATGTTGGGAAATCGACTTTATTGAATGCGTTATTGAACGAAGAACGCGCCATTGTTTCTGACATTGCGGGTACGACTCGAGATACGATTGAGGACGAATTGGTGATTAATGGAATGAGTTTCCGATTTATTGATACGGCAGGGATTCGTGAAACGAAGGATGTGGTGGAAAGCATCGGGATTCAGAAGACGTTTGAGAAGATAGAGCAAGCGCAGGTCGTATTGTATTTAGTCGACAGTATTCAGTGTTCAGTGAGCAGCTTGAACCGTTTAAACATTGAAATTGAGAAAATTAAAAATAAATTCCCTTTAAAGCCTGTAGTTGTAGTGGCTAATAAATCCGATTTGCTTTCGGCTGAACAAAAAAACACTATTCAAGCTACTATTGACACGATACTTTTCTTAAGTGCCAAACAGAAAGTTGGTATTGATGAACTCAAAAATACGTTACTTTCTTTTGTAAATACTGGTGCGCTGAGAAACAACGAAACGATTGTGACCAACACCCGCCATTATGATTCGCTTCTAAAAGCATTGGAAGAGGTACAGAAGGTGAAATGGGGATTGGATTCGGGACTTTCTTCGGATTTGATGGCGATTGATATTCGCTCTGCCCTACACTACTTTGGGGAGATCACAGGAGAAGTTACAAATGATGAGTTATTAGGAAATATTTTTGCTAATTTTTGCATCGGGAAATAATGTAAGATAAATTTTACAAAAAATACATCAAAAAAACAAAATAAACCCGCATTTTATGCGGGTTTTTCTTTATTTTCAATATTTTACAATTTTGTAAAATTATGCACTATTTTTTATAGATTTGTACCTCCCTTGTACCTCGATGAAGAAAAAAAAAATATAATTTTTAAAAAAGTGAAATTTTGGCACTTATTTCTTCTTATTGATAGGTGAGTAAATTTATGTCAGGGTGAAATTATGGGTGAAATTATGTCTAAAATAGTGCAAAATGAAGACAAATATTAGGGTCAAAAAAAAGTGCGAATACTGTAAAGAAGAATTTGTTGCGAAAACAACAAAAACTAGATATTGTTGCCATAGATGTAATCAAAAAGGTTACAAGCAAAACATGAAACAAAATAAAATTGCAACTGCTGAAAAAGCAACTAAGCTAGACATAATTAATGTAGATGAATTAAACAAAAAGGATTTTCTAACCGCCAAAGAAGCGGCATACATTTTGAACATGTCGTTACGAACAGTTTACCGATTGATTCAATCGAAAGAATTAAATGCTTATAATTTTTCTGAAAGAAAAACTCTTGTAAGAAGAAAAGATATTGATATGTATTTTGACTTAAGTTTAAATGACATCAATATTGATAAAAGCCATTTAAAAGAATTGATTAATTTAGAGAACTCGTATACCATGGATGAAGTTCAAAAAAAATATAATATTTCTAGTAGCGCATTGTTTAATTTAATTAAGCGTTTGGAGATACAAAAGAAACAAGTTGGAAAACACGTTTTAGTTAGAAAAGAAGATATTGATAAAATTTTTGCTCCATGATAAAAGTTACACTGAGAGAAAAGCCGCTAAAATCTGATAAGTTAAGTTTATACTTGGACTACTATCCTCCTATCACACATCCTGATACTGGAAAAAAAACAAGACGTGAGTTTTTAAACTTATATATTGAAAAAAATCCGAAGACACCAGAGGCAAAAAAGCAAAACAAAGAAACCTTGCAAATGGCAAACGGTGTTCGTTCCAAAAGAGAAGTTCAACTACGAAATAGAGAGTTTGGATTTAAAGAGAATGTAAACATTAGTATTGATTTTCTAAATTTCTACAAGGACATTGTTACTGGATATTACAACAAAGGAAGTAAATCGCAATACAATAACTGGCAATCGTCATACAATCACTTCGAACAATTTTGTAGCGAAAAGATAACCACTGGAGATTTGGATAGCAATTTTGTAAAACGTTACAGAAACTATTTATTGAACGCTGAAATCAATCGCAATTTAACGGTTGTGAAAAATCTATCCAGAAATACTGCATCCACCTATTTCAAACATTTTATTTATGTTCTTAAGGAAGGTTATAAAGAAGGATTCATTGAAAAAGATTTGGCTAAAAATGCCGAATACATAAAAGAAGAAGAAACCCAACGTGAATATTTAACCGAAGAGGAACTAAAAACACTTTGGAATACTCCTATAAAGAAAGAAGTCGTAAAGCATATGGCGATGTTTTCAGCCTTATCAGGATTACGATTTGTTGATATTAAAAATTTAAAATGGGAAAACATATACCAAGACAACCATCAAGGGCATTACATTCAATTGAGAGAGAAAAAAACAAACTCCACAAAAAACCATCCAATTAATGAAACTGCCTACACTATTTTAAAAGTGCAAAACACAACTGAAGGATTTGTGTTTAGAAATATTGAATACACCCAAGTTTCACGCCCCATGAAGGACTGGTTAACCGATAGTGGTATTAAAAAGAAAATTTCTTTTCATAACTTTAGACACAGTTACGCCACTTTACAACTTGCCAACGGAACCGACATTTATACCGTTTCCAAATTGTTAGGACACAAAAACGTAACAACCACACAGATTTACACCAAAGTATTAGATAAAAATAAAATTGAAGCTGCTAACCGTATAAAACTAGACTTAGATGGAATATGAAAAATTATATTTAAAAACATTTAATGAAGTTCATTCTAATAAAGAAAACTACATTAAAAACAAGTTAATTGAATACATAAATAAAGATTACGGATTTAATAAGGCTTCAAATGAAATTTTGGAAGAGAGCAGAAAAAAATTCGAAACGAATAAATTCAATACTACTACCCCATACACTGATTTAATTTATATTTTTAATAACGAAAGAAAAAAATACTCTAAAAACTTTAACGAAAATGTTTTCAAAAGAGATGTTAAACCAGTATTTGATAATTTACAGATTAACGAGTATTCATTTGAAGACCTTATCAAAGATTTAGCAGAATATTACTCAGAAACTGATACCTATAGAATTTTTAGAAACGAAAACCGTTTGTTTGAATTAATATATAAATCAGAAGACTTTTCAAGATTTGAAATTAAAGAATATGATACTGTTTTAGAAAATACTGAAATTTTCAACTATTATAGAGGTTTAATATATCCAGAAAGTAAACAAATAAAAGAGTCATCAATAGACAAGTCTATAGAGATTTCAAAGGAAAAATACAAACATGACTTTGAAATAGACGAGCAAGCCTTAGTATTAAACTTATGTTTAGCTGATAAAAACTCTATCCCATTAACTGAAAAAATTAAATTATTAATCTTAATTGGTGAAATAAAAGATAAAACCATTTTCTATGAAGATATATCAAATAATCAGTTTTATCATAAGGCGAACAAAGGAATTTACAGGAGAGGTAGCACTAAAACAATGATTGAAAACATAAATTCAATTCTAAATAAAATTGAAAACGAAGAACTAAATATTACAAATCAAACATTAAAAAAACATAGAACAACATTAATTTCTGAACAAAACAACATGCAAAAAATATAAATAAATTTAAAAAAAATAAATTTAAAAAATTGATTAACAATTGGTTAAACCATCCCTAAGCTATCCCTAAGCTATCCCTAAAACCTATGTTTTAGATTTGAAAAACATTCTCTTTGCTGAAGAAAATTAATAATTAAATATTAAATGAACCAGCAAATTTACATGCTCTCAGAAGAAGGAATAAAAGTACTTGTAGAGCAAATTACGGAGAACATTAAAAACGAGTTACAAATCCAACCCCATAAGGTAACTCAAGAAGACGAATTCTTAAACATCGAAGAACTATCCAACCTCATTGGATTAACGAAGCCAACAATTTATGGTCATGTTCATCGCAATACAATTCCTTTTATTAAGAAAGGAAAGATGCTTCGATTTTCCAAAAATGACATTCTTAATTGGTTGCAAGATGGTAAAAGCAAATCCAAAGCTGACATCGATAACCAAGTAAACGAGTATTTAGCTAAAAATCCGCTTTTTAAGCGTTAATCTAACGTAAAACTTACGCTTATGGAAAATTATCTATATACCTGTGCGTATTGTGGGAAACAATACAAACCTAGAAGACGCAGAAAACAAAAGTATTGCTGTAATAGTTGCAGAACAAACGCCTTTAATGCAAAGAAAAAAATCAGTCTTGCAAAACCTGAAACAACTCAACCAGAAAATCAATTACAGAAAATTGATAAAATGAGCTGGGCTGGGGTTGGTAATGCAGCCGCAGGAACTTTAGCAGTAAATGCCCTTTCGGGTTTACTTACCAGAGAAGAAAACAAACCTGCCACTAAAAAAGATATAAAGGAGATAAAAGCATTATTATCTAAACGCTATCATGAAGTATTGAACATGGATCTTGATAGCTATGGAAGCGAACCTTATTATGACATGGAAACTAAGAATATTGTTTACTTAAAAAGTGGTAATTATGGAATTTAAAAATATAGAAGAAATAGAAAAATCTATAGAGAATATTGCTTTAAACGACAAACAAAAAGCGATTAAAGAACTTCACGAAATTATAGAACTATTACCCGATGAAATAAGTAATCTAATCGACTTTAGTTTTCGGATAAACAGAATCCCGAAAGAATATATGTTTACTTCTATTTTATTTGCATTTAGTAATGCTAGTGGACTTGCTTATGGATTAACTGCTCTTGGGTATAAAAATTATGGAAACTTGTATTTTGCTATTGTGGGTAGTAGAGGTGATATGAAATCTCTTCCTATGAAAATTGCAACCAGTGTTCTCAATACAATTGACTCTGAAACATACAAGGAAGGTAATAGTTCAGAATCAGAAAATTTAAAACAGAAAAAATTATTAATCCAAAATGCAACTATTCAGGCAGCGCAAACTTCACACAGTTACAATCCTTATTCAGTTGGAATATTTTTAGATGAAATTATGTTCTTGGTTGAAAAAATGGGAAACAAAAACAATTCCGATGGAATGGCTTGGAGGACATTTCTATTAGAAGGCTACAATAACTCAACAATTGATATTTTAAGACAAACCACTAGAAGTTTTAGAATTGACAAAAGTTACCCTACTTTGTTAGGTTCTATTCAAGATCAATTTTTACCCACACTTTTTGGAAGTGGTAATCTTGAGAGCGGATTAATTGACAGGATTCTGTTCACAACCAAATTAACGGAAAATAACACCTTGTCTAAAGAATCAATACCTTTTGAAGTGACTTCAAATTATGAAAATTTATTAACTAGAATTTACAATTCCAGAAAATCAATTGAGGAAGACGAAGAAATTGATAGTGTTACATTGCAACTTAATAAAGAAGCTGAAAACATATTATTCGATTACATCCAAAATTTAATCCATCAGCAAAACAGAGAAGATTACATTATCAAAGCATACCTTTCTAAACTACAAATAAGCATTCACAAACTTATCATATTACTTCATGCTATTAGAAGCAATAATATTGAAACTAAGATCGAAATTGGAACTGTAAGTTTAGCGATTAAAATAAACGAATTTTACTTTTTAAACTTTAAAATCATCAATTCGGAAAAAGAGAATTCTAAAGATCAAGAATTCAATATAAATGTAGCAATCCGAAAAGCAATCCAGAATAACGCCACACAAACTGATTTCATAAAGGCATTTGGAACACCGAAATCCACATTATCAAGAAAATGGAATGAAATTTTAAACAGCATGGAACTTGAAACTCAAAACAAAAAATCTGCGACACACTGATTTTTCAACATCTCACGTAAATTTAAAATGAAGTTTCAAGTTCCACAACATTACCAACTATGTTTACCAAAGTCGAAAATAATTTAAAATTCAATACTAAAAGGAATTTCAAAATAGTAACTCCTTGTTGTCACAAAACAAATACTGATGGTAAGTTTGTGAATTATCTTGATTATGAAGATTACTATGGCTTTTGCCATTCCTGTGGGGTTTCAACCATGCCTCCAACTATTTATTTAGATGAAAATGGTGAAGAATTCACCTGGAGTGCAACTGAAAATAAATTCATTAGAAATACTCTTTCTTTAGTTGCTGTTCCAGTTGCTGCAAGTTACAATAAAATTGCAATTCCTCAAAAATTCATACCTGAAGAGGAAATATGGTCTAATTATTATACTGAACCTGAAAACAACTTGTTGCGATTTCTTAGAAAAAACTATAACGAAAAATTGGTTGAAGATGCCAAAGAAGTTTATGCAATAAGTACTTCAAAAGATGGAGGAACAATGTTTTGGAATATCAACAAAGCATTACAAATTCAAAAACTTAAAATCGTGTATTATGATGAAAACGGCAGAAGGAAAAACCATTTCAAAGTACCTTATAAAAATGAAGACGGCTATTTCTCTTGTTTATTTGGAGAACATTTATTAAGCTATATTAGCAACCAAAAAAAAACCGTAATTTTAGTTGAGAGTGAGAAAACAGCAATAATTGGTTATATGCTAATGCCTAAATACATTTGGCTAGCATACGGTGGTTGCAATGGTCTTACAAATGAAAAAACTAAAGTATTGAAGGATTTTAAAGTGCTTATTATTCCTGACATGAGTGAAAATGCAGTTCTAGTTGCAACCAAAAAAGTTGGAGAATTAAGACTAAACGGAATCGATATCAAACTTTGGGACATGACCGAAGGTAAAAATGATGAGCAACTCAAACAAGAAGGAATTTACAATAATGATTTGGAAGATTTTTTTAGGGAATTAAAATTTCAATAAATTCTTATCAAAAAATGATAGTTATGCAAAAATCACAAATGCTAGTAGAATAGATTTAGCCTTCATCACAAAAGTGTCCATCTTCTGGAAAACACCAGTGAGGAATTTCAGTTTCAATGCTATTTGGAAATTCAACTTCTCCTTGATATGTTGATTTGTTTTGGTCATACATTACGTCAAGTTTTGCATCCATTACATAAAAATCACCAAATATACTATCACATTTATGGCAACCAAAAGACTTATATGATTTATCAACAGTATGACTGAAACGTTCTTTTATTGTTGCAAGCTTAATATCAACTCTTTCTTCAACAAATTTTTCGGACAATCGAATAAATTCTGGTCTATATTCTACACTACTAGAATCCCAAAGAGCTTCTTCTGGAGTTAATTCTGCATTACAAGCTGAATAGAATGGCTTTTCAACATAATACAAATAATTCTGTTCACCACACTTCCAACATTCCATATCATAGAAAACAAGATTTACACGTTGTATTCTTTTGGTTTTTACTACAGTTTTAAATTGGATTTTTTTTGATATAAAGTTTTCTAGAAAAACCTTTAAATTAACTTTTCTTCTATTTCCGAGATTAATAATCAAACTACCGTCATGTTCTTCTTCAACGTAAAAAACTGGTAAATCTGGTCTTTCTTCTATTAACTTTGAAATTGGATTTTCAAAAAGCCAACATCCGAGAATTCCATCTCTAATATATTTTGCTTGTCTTTCAAGAGTTTTTTTTAATGTTTGTGGACTTATTTGAATTTCAAATGCAATAGGTTTCCCAAAATTCGGAACAAAAACATCAGCTCTCCAGCCTTCTCCTCTGTATTCTTGAAGCGCAACATTCCCTATATTTTTGAATGCAGAAACAATTTCTCTCTGAATTCTATCGTGTCTTGTTATTTCTTTTGGATTTTTCATTTTTAAGACATTTTTTAATACTCACAACATTTTTTTCGTCTGATTAAGCAGTAGATTGAATGCAAAGATCTTGCTTGAAAAAAGAAAAAAATTTATTTTAACACTGAAAATGTTTTTTTACCTAACTGTAATCAGCTCAGTTAATCATTTATTATTTCCTTATACTTGTTTATGTATTCAGTTAATTTATTTACATTGTCAGTATGTAATTTAATTTTATGCATATGTTGCTTCTGCTCTTCGGAAGATTTTGTCAAAAGTTCAAGAAATTCTGAATATTCTTTTTCATAATGAATATCAAAATCAATTTTAAGTCTTATTTTTTCATTTTTATAAAACTTTTCTTTCTCGAAAAGTTCGTTATGAAATATTGTAAATTTATCAAAATTATCTTTTGATTTTATGAGTTCTATATTTTGATTTTCTAATGCTATAAATACATTAGGAATAAATTTTCTATTTATTGAAATAATTCTTTGTGAATATTCATCTGTTTTAATGATTGAATTGTATTCGATAATCTTTGTTATAAAATCTAATGCGCCTATTATTTTTTCGGTTCTAAAGTCAATTAACTCATAGCCATTAATATCAACTTTTTGTCTTATAATTGTCTTATTTCCTATATTTAACTGATTCTCGTCAATAAACTCGAATTTTGTTTCTTCATAAAACCTTTCTAAACCATTTACTAGAATTTCACATTCCGTAATAATATACTTTTCAATAAACTCTTTTTCATTTGTTAATGATAAATTAGCTGCATTTTTTGTAAATTCAATAGCATTTAGCCAATATGAATTATCAATTTTTGTTTTATAATACCAAGGCATATTATTTTTATCTAAAACAAGAATTCTATTTCTGAAACTTTTCGTATATCTTATTATCTCTGAAAAACTTGAATATCTATAATCTATCCATTCTGAAAATGGTGTAATTTGTATGCTCTTAAAGGTTAATAATGTAAAAAAGTAGCTTACACTTCCATAACCAAAATTAGTTTTTACTTGCTGCTTTAAATTATCAGTTATTTGATATTCCGGATTAGACCAACCACTTATTCTATGAGAATAAACCAACATGTTTGGAACTTTTTTTGCTTTCTCATAAGCTAATTCAATATTAAAGACCTTAAACCACAATAAAATATTTTCTAATATTAGAGATTTTAATTCACGTATTTTTTCATACAAATTATATTCATTTTTTTTATTAATTGCTATTTTTTGATTTGTATAAATTAATTCTCTTTTGGTAATGATATCTTGGATGCCATTCTCAACATTAATAATAACACTTTGATAAGGCTTGTCTAATTCTTTACAATAATTGAATATTTTATTGGGCAGTTTAAGTTTTAGAGAGTTATTTATGAATTTAGTGATTTGACTTATATTATCAAAATTTTCTTCACAAAGTTTTTTTATAGATAGCGTTTCATCTTCAAAAAAATCATCGATTTTTATTGTTGAAGTTTCAATTATTCCCTTGTTGCTAACTATTAATAAAAGGAAGTCTTCATTTATTTTTTGTTCAGTCATCATATCGTTCAATAATTTTGTAGCTAAATAGTCAATATAAAAAATGAATTATATGTAACTTTTAACAATATTTGGTTATAGTCAATTCATCTGGAATATCTTTTCCTATTCATTATGTTTTTTTTAATCTCCTTTTTTAAATCAATTCAGCCAACAAATTTTTAAAAATCAAAAATCTCCTCAAACCTTCTTTTCAACTCTCCTCTCAACCCCTCAAAACAATCCAACATCTTATCATGCTCTTTTAAGTTTGCAACCGTTATTGATTTATCTATGATTGGTAGTTGGTGTGCCGTAATGTTTATTTGTTTTTCGTTTGCCAAAGTATCAATTATTTCAATGGTTGCAACCTCTGGTTGTAATTCAGTTGCAACGGAATTTGGATAAAACAATTTAATCTCTTGAATACCAAAACGAACGGCATAAGCTAACATTTGATACAAATCCGATTGTGAAATTCCTTTTTTAGGGTCGGTATCATCAGAGTAAACCAACTTATATTTTGTGTCGGCAATTATTTTTTTATAGCCTAAGTCTAAAATCAAATCAGGTTTTAAACCAAAGTTATTGGCCTCATCTAAATATGTACCTGTAGCTTGTCCTTTTGGATTAACTCCTTCGATTTCTCTATCAATAAAACCATAAATGAAATCTTCAAACACATATTCCATTGGTAACAAGAAAGCAAATAATTTTAAATCGCTTTTGTAATTGAATGAAATACTATTTTCTAAAAACAAAACACAATAATCTCGTACTGTTTCAAAACTAGAAAACATGGGATTGAATTGAATGCGTTTACATTGTTCCGACGAAATTTGAATATCGGAAACCTCATCCAATAAAAACAAAATATCGCTTAAATTACGTTTGTTTTGGTAGTCTTTAGAAGCGGACAATAGTATCTTAGAGACATATTTAATACATTGATTAAATTCGTTATCCATTTCAAAAGAATCGTAAGTACAGTTTACTTTATGATTTCTTCCTCTAGCTAAATTTTCTTTGATGTAGCTGTTGAAATTAATTCGTCCTTTTACAAAATTCAACTCATTTTCAACCTCAACATATTTCTGATAAATGGAAGAACTTAAAAGTTCTTTGGTGTATTTACTAAACAAGTAAATCAAGATTTCGAAAAAGTCGGCTTTTTCAGAGTTGATTCCCGATAAATAATTTGGAAACTTTAATTTTCGGCAATAACTCAGCCACCAAAGTACATGAGCATTGATAACTTTTACATCATCTTCGGTTGCATCCTCATTGCAATGAAAAATTTTAGGTAAAAGATTAATCGTTTGCTCCTGAAAATGTATAACACCAACAAATTTATTGGACTTTAATTCATTGGTTTTATGAAAAAACTGTAAAAATCGCTGTACTTCTTCTCTATTCTCTTCTTCGGTATAATAAACTGACTTTTCTCTTTTATTCCATATATCATCTAGGAACATTTCTAAATTCTCGAAATGCTCCTCTGGAAAAGTTACTTTATTTTTATACTCGAATAGATTTATCACGCTGTTTTCATTTGCATTGGCCAACCTGTAACTTCAATATCCGCTGCTTTTAAAATGGTTGCAACCTCTTTTTCATCGTTCATAAAATACTCTAACAACAACGGAATTACTTTACTGTTAATTGTTTTCTCAAGTGAATAATTGTCACCCATAAAATAAGCATGACCAATAGTAAAATCATGTCCTTTACGCTTAATGATTTCTGCATTTATCGTTTCTAAAACGGTTGGACTATTTACGCCTTCAATATTAGTTTTAGGATACATTGGCACAAACTCAAATCGTCTTCGTAATGCTATATCTAACAATGAAATCGACTTATCCGCTGTATTCATGGTTCCAATAATGTAAAGATTTGATGGAACAATAAACGAATCCCCAGATGGCAAAGTTACTCGCATTGGAATTTTACCATGCGAACGTTTATCTTCTTCAATAAGTGTAATTAATTCACCGAAAACACGTGAAATATTAGCACGATTAATTTCGTCAATTATGATAACATAATTTTTTCTTGAAACAGTTGCAACTTGACTTTTACCTTTAGCTAAAAGTAATTCTAATATCGGGTTGTAATAAGGTTGCAACCCACCTAGAATAATATCATTTTCACCTTTATCATACATTTTACGTAACGTATTGATACTTAATGTATGATTGGAATCTCCAATATTTTTTCTAAACTCAATAGATTTTTCGCCAACCTCTGTAATGTAGAATGAAGACTTTTTCATTTTAATTTCCAATTCTTCAACATCACCATCATTCAACGGTTGAATTAATTCTTGAAACACTACATCAAAATCTTTCTTAGCACTTGCAGGATTATTCGCAGCCTCTAAGTTTTTCAAAGCTCTATCAGCAATTCGTTTGAATACGCCATCTTTCTTTTCAAAAGACAACTCTTTACCATTCTCAGTATCTGGTCGTAAACCTTGAATAAAGTCTTCGTAACTGTAATTTTGATGAAACGTAATAAACTCAATTTGATTATTAAGGTTCTCATTGAAAATTTTTAAAGCCTCATCATAATTAATAGTTTCATTTCCTGTTACAATTTTAGCGGCTTCTAAAACGGTATTATAGGTTTTCCCAGTTCCAGGAGGACCATATAAGATTTGGTTTAATGACGCTTTGTAATTCATAGTTTTTAAAGGTTCGTCAATTACTTTAGTTTTAGTTTCCTCTTCAAAATTCATATCGCTATTGATATCTTCATACTTTAAAAATCTTTTATCTTTCCTTTCTAACATTGAATTAAATTCATCTAAAGTGATTCGATGCATTATAAAAGAAGGGTGATTTTTTTTAAAATCTACTAATTTAATATCTACTATATCAAGAATACTATCTAATTGTTTTTCAACATCTAGCAACATTGCTTTTAGGTTAGCGTATATGTTTTGTATCGGCTTAGTTTTTATAGTGTACATCTTATGCTCATCCCCAGATATAAACTTCACACCTACTTGAGTTTCTAAATCTTTTGCTATTGATTGAATAAATTGTAGCGCTAATTTATTTTGGTCATCATGAGGGTATTTCGTATGGGTAAACTCTACATAATAACTAAATCCAGAATTCGATACTTTAATAATCAAATCAATACAATCACCTGATGAACCTGGAAAAGAAACAGGTAACGTCCAAAAAGTGGTGCCAAAGTAATTTGACTTACTTGTACCAATAAAATAATCCAACTCGGCACCTTTAGAACCGTTTTGACGCAATGAAAAAGTAAACTCGGGGTTGGCTTTATGTTTAGCCATTAACCAATGAAACACCTCTTCTTCGTATTCTCTATATTTTAAAATTTTTGCCATTTTATTTTTCCTTTAAAAGCTCTTTAATTATTTCGTGTTTAAATTTTGAAAGAGGTCTTTTATGATAGTCTTTTTCTTCTACTTCAACACCAAATATGAGAATATAAATTTCTTTTTCGGTTAACCGACTATTAAATGTATCTTTAAATAAAGTTTTAATATAATTTTTGGGATATTTAAATCTTAAATCTATTAAATCTTTAAGTTCTAAACTTGAATGAGAATTATATATTTCAAATGTCTTGAATAATTTTAATGTTTTATCCATTTTTGAATTTTTCTTGACATTAATTTTTACATTGTTCTCAGTCATTGATTTATTAATATATGAAAAACTGAAATATTCATTTTTTTCTATTAAGTATGGATGTATATAATTCCTTAATGCTCTATCCCAATTTATTTTAGGCTCTCCTTTTATAGAACTGTTGCAAGAATGACAACTCGGTATTAAATTATAGAATGATATTGCTAACAAAGGAAACTTTGTTTTTACGAACCAATGGTCAAATTCACTAATCAAAACTTTATTTCCATTAACATCTTTAATCGTTTTCGTATAGTTTCTATTACAATAAACACATGTGTTATAATTTAATAACTCTAAAAATTTAAGACCATGCTTAGGCTGAAACCAATTTTCATATGTGCTTTTAACAAAAAAATCTTTAATTATATTGCTTTCAAGATCTGTCAGGTTTAATTTCTTATATTTAAGATTTAACAAACGTAAATCATTTGGTTTACCTTCAATTAGAATTTCTAAATTATTTTTATAATTTAAAAAATCCTTGAAAACTATCGGAATTTTTGTATCACGTTTAGTTATTATAGAACATACTGGACAATCTGGTTTGTTACAATTATGTCCCGAATCATTAGTGTTTTTATTATATCTACCATTTAATTTTGTAAGAAACCAACATTTCATTAATTCGTTATGAAATTTTTTTGCAGCGGAGTAATTTTCTATAAAGATCATAAATTATTAATTGTCAATTTTTGTTACTTTCAACCCGAGACTTTCTGCAATTTTGGTCACTTCTTTAATTTGTCGCTCTTTATCGTTATCTTCTGAAAAAACAATACTGTAAATCTCTAATAATTTTCTTTTTAAAATAGGTTCATCTATTATATCTATAATTTGTTTATGTTTCTCTTTTAAATCTGAACTTGGAAATGAATTTAGTTCTCCATTATTTAATTTATTATATAAATCAAAAAGCCATTCAATTGTTTCATTAATTTTTAATTCTGCAAATTTTCCTGTAAAACTTTTTAAGAAAAAACTATCAGCTAAAAGATCATAAATATTAGCTCCAAAAGTCTTAAAATCGTCTTTAAACTCTATTTTTCCTTCATCCAACATTAAAATATTTGATGGGGTTAAGTCAGATAAAATAAAAGGGGAATGAGTTAAATAAATTATATGAATGGATTCTATTCCTTTTTGCCCTACTTCTTTTATGTTTTCTAGAGTATTTAAAAGGTTAAAAGTTAATTCTCGTTGCATTTCAGGATGATAATAAATTTCAACTTCATCAAGAATTATTGAAATGTTTTTATATTTCAATCTTTCAACTTTTTTATTGCTTTTAACTTGATCAGCTTTTTCATCATCTTTGTCTTCATGAATTGATTGTAAATTATAAAGATGATATGTAATTGTATTAATATTAAAAATCATTTGTTGTTCACCCGAACTCAAGTCACTTAATTTTATTTTTGCCTTATCTCGTGTTGCTATTTCAAAATCAATATTAAAAAAACCAGGTAAGGCAAAATTCATTAAACCTGAAGGACCTAAATTTTGATAATTTGGATTGCATTCAGCCAACCAAGATTTAAACTCATCCAAACTAAATTCTTCATAATTATGATTACTTGATTTATTCCAAATTGAATTAGGATTACTTGTCTTTTCAATAAAATTAATAGTTTGACGCAATTTTTTAGTAACATGACTTTCACTTGTTCGTAAATAGTGCATGAATTTTGGATTACTAAAATTGCCTTTTACATCATTAAATAATTGAGAATAGTTATTCTTTATTTTTATAATTTTTTTCTCTAAATAACCCAATGCATAATCTTGATAATTTGTATACTCAATTAAACTATTTTTCCCCAATATTGATCTAACAAGTTTAACAGATTGTAAATTATTAAATTCATCTTTTTCAAGATATTTTGTGATAGATACTTTGAAGTCTGCATTTTTATCTTGAAATCCTTTACACTTAATTAAAGTAATGTCATTTTTTACAGAAAATAGAAATTTTTTTAATTCGTACTTCTTTAATAAACTTACCTCCGAGTTATTAACAACATCATAAGTTAAATTGGACATAACTCTTTCATTTGAAAGATGTAATTCTCGGTTTATATTAAAATTACCTTCATCTCTCATCGGATTAATAACTACTGGAGTTACATATCCATCATTTTTATGAAAGAGACTGTTAACCCAATTCCCTATTACTTTTGAATTTAATGAATGGTGGGAATAATTAAGGCATATAGAATAGAAAAAAGGATCAAAAAAGAAATTGTTATCTATCTCTGGTTTGCCATTCGAATCATATTTATAATATTTAACTTTACCATCTAAAAAGCTAATGGAATGAACACCTTCTATTGTTTCATAAACAAGACTTACAGCTAATTTTTCTTTGATTAAGATTTCATTTTCTTTATCATTTTTTTTTATCTTATGAAGATATTCAGAGCGTTTTCTAAGAGCGTTTTTTATTAAAGTTTGACCACTAGTTATGCCTTCAAAATCATTTTTATAAAAAGTTAAATCATGATTTTGTGCTATTTTTAATAAATCTAAAAGATTTGTTTTTTTTGAATCAGAATATAACTTATCGGTATTCTCCCTTTGATAATTAATTATACTCTGAATTTTTTCAGAATGCTCTTCTAATAGTTTCTCTCGATTATTGTGAATACTTATTGCATAAATAAAATAATATAAAAGTTCAATTAAAGTACTCTTACCTGAACCATTTAATCCTACAACAGCAGAAATTTCTACATTTATACCATTCTTAAGATTATAAATATTTTCTATTCTATTTTGTTTATTAATAAAAGCCTTTAGTATTTTACTATTATCTTTACCTAACTCTATTGTAATATCATCAAAAAACTTATAAGGTGTACCTACACTTAAATTTTTTCTAAATTTTTTATCACAACCTTTTAAAGGAATAATTGCTAACAACTTAAATCCACTCATATTACTTTTATTTTTTTATTTCTCCAACAAAAACTATAATTCCATTGATTGCATTTCTCAATTCATCTTTTCGTTTAGAGATGTTTTCATATTTTAAGTGATTTGAAATCATAGGATTGTACATTATTCTTAAAACTTTGTAGGTTTTAATAATTCTTTCAACTGTTTCTTTACAACTATTGAATAAGTCTTCATTAATTACTTGTGATGGGATTAATAATTCGTTCCTATAGTCAGTATATAAACCTTTATTTTTATTATCATTAAATTTTTCTAATAACTTCATTCTACTTCCTGTTTTTAAGAAAGGCTGTATAGCATTTTTGGCATCTACAATAAAATTAAAAAAACTGTTCCATTCTTCGTTTTGGAATTTTTTTACGTTTGATTTTTCATTCTTCTCATACTCCATTCCACTTTCTATAATCCCATTTACAGCTTCAATTAGCTTTGCTAATTCATGTCTTATTTTATGATCACTAAAAAATTTCTTAGCATATTTAATTTTGTATACATCATAGCCCTCACTGTGTAAAAGGACTAGTATTGCCTTAATAACTTCCTCAGAGCTTAAAACTATTAACGAAGTAGCTGTACTGTATGACTTATTATTTTGAGCAACAAGCATTGCATCTCTTCTAAGTTTTTGTGCATTCTTGTAGATTTGACAATGCAAACTCTTTGAATTTTTTGGAGATATATTTAAAAACTGACTCATTGACTATTTATTTTTTAAATCCCATTATTTTAATAACTCCCATTGCTAAATCTGCTTTGTCCCCAACTGAAGCTGACACCAAAGACATAATAGCTTCATCATTCAATTTAAAATCACTTAATTTATAAGTTTGAATCGGAATTTTAGATTCTCCAAGTGCTGGAATACCTTTCACAAAAAGTTGATACTTATAGCCTATTTCAATAAACTCTTTATTGCCAATTGAAAGTAGATTATTATTTTTTTGCCTAATTTCTTCCTTATATGCATAAACTTTTACCTGAAAATCATTTTTAAATTCTTCACTTGCTTCTTGTCTTCCTTTTAAATAACTTTCCCTTTCTGTGATTAGAAGCTGTTTGTTTAATTCATAAATTTGTTTATCAAAATCTTTTGTTTTTTCAATTAATTCATGCTTTAATTGATATTCTAAATTTACTTTATGATTATCAATTTCTCTTTTATTTAATAGGGCGTATTTTTTATATAATACGATTATATAAAATATCAATACAATTATTATTGAAACATAAATCAATTTGTCCATTTTACTTATAATCTACTTTCGTGAAATTTCATTAATAGATGAAAATTTTTCCAAAACTTTCTGCTTTGCTTTGTTATTACATCAGATTTATTCAAGGATTTCATACTTTCATTAGATTTTAAAATATAACTCATGTAGTTTCCCCAGTAATATTCTTTTGTTTCAATATATTTTTTTGGATCTTCTTTAGAAGGTCTAAATATTAATTTTCTTTTTGCTCCAATATGAGTGAAACGCTTATATAATCTAGACTTGAAGATTCTACGATCTGGATTTTTACTATTTTTAGCTAAAGATGCAGATTTCTTAAAAGAACGCTTCATCGCTCTATAAAATTTTGAAAAACCAGATGTTTTTATCAATACTCTTTGACCATTGTAATTAAAACCAAGATATTCTAATGATTTATAATAATTTGGCACTTTAGTTTTTTCATCAATTTCGAAACCTAGAAATTCTCCATCAACATATTCAAATCTGTAAACTTTGGTTTTACTTTCACTAATTTCAAGTTTAGCTAAATTTTCGATTTTATCTCTTATAAACTTAATAATAACATCTTCATATTCCTGCTCACAAATAATAATTAAATCGTCACTATATCTCTGGTAAAAACCATTTATTGAATCAACTTTGTCATAGACTTCTTGATCAAAATCTAACATGTAAACATTTGCTAAAGTTGCACTTATTGGGCTGCCTTGTGGAATTCCCTTTTTATTTTTTGCAGAAATAATTAAATTAAGATTATTTTTTAAAAACTCTTTCTTAGTACAATATGCTATTGCATTTTTCTCTTTGAAGTATTTATTAGAATTTATTTTAATTCTCTTATTTTCTTTCAAAGTTGATGAATTTGGGACACCTTTTTCTACAATCATAGTACCTTTATAACTATTGAAAAGTTGGTCAGATTCTACATAACTTAATTTTGTAAGTGCTTTAAAAACATTGTAGTGGTCGGGTGGTAATGTGTTCTCATCTATAACATTACTCCATTGTCTTTTCAATATTTTATGATCTAAATTATCAAAGAAAGATGTTACGTCTGCTACGATGACACTTAATTTAGTTTCCTTATTTGATTCTATAAATTCAAAAGTTGTTTTTGCGAAATCAACGTTACATTTGTTTTTTTCAGAGCCTTCTATTATTGGTATTTTTCTATAGGCTACTATAGAACTATCAAAATTTTTAGTTTTTATTAGTTTATTATAAGCTTCGCTTAATAAGCTATTATAGTATGAAAAAATTAATGAATCGAAATGTGAAGCATAATATATGTTTCTGATTTTTGGTTTACCAATTATCCTTCTTCTTTTTCCACTAGGGTTTCTAATGGTTGAATTTTCATCCGCTCTATATTTTCTTTGAATAATACATTTATGTATAAGTGGGAGGAAACTATGTTTTTTAATACATGTTTCATCCTCAATATATCCTTTTACCCAATTGTAATCCTTAATAGTTAAAGGTTCTCCAATATGAGGATATCTTTTTAATTTGTACCATTCAGGTGTTTCCATATTAAAAAAAAAGGGTCAGATACTAATAGTAGCAGGTTTTAAGACTTACATGCCTTTCGAAGCTTTCACACTAATGTGCTATTTCAACGCTACTCTTTTCAGGTATGGAAATTGTTATCTTTGTAATTGACATCTTAAACACTTTAGAAATGCTTAGAAGAATTAAACCCAGATGCAACTTCAAGAAATCAACAGTTTTGACGCTGTTAACAACTATTTCTTCATTTCTAGCTCTATTTCTAGAGGGGAATTTGGAAATTGGTATACTCTTTCCCAACTAACGTATGTCTTAGAAGGTATTACTGAGTAAAACGTAATGTCTCAACCCTCTGACCCTAAATTAAATTTTATTCATTATTAATTGCATATTCATTTTTCAATATTTCATGAAGTATTTCAATCTCATTGTAATTACTTTCTCCACTCAACTTTGCAATGTCATATTCAATACAAAACTCAATATCTTTTTGAGATAAATAGTGCTGATGTATTAATACTTCATTTATTTGTTCACTTGCATCATTATATTGTCTAGTTTCTTTATCTTGACTTTCAATTAAAAAATTCTCAAAACATTCTTGTATAATATCTTTAGAAAATGATTGTATTTCTTCAGCATATTTTAAAACATCGTTAATCTTACTTTCCAGGTAAGTTGTGGTTCTGAAGTGAATTAATCCATTTGCATGCGCAATTTCATTTCGATCTTTTACTAAATTTTTATATCTCCCAACAAGGGCATTTACGTCAGAATGAGATGCACATAAATATTTTATTAAATCGAAAATTCTACTCTCACCTTCAGTACTAAACATGAAAGGATTAGTAACTTTATCTAATTTATCGCTAAAGCCAAGTTTGATTTTTTTGAAATCATCTTCTTTAACAGATTTAACTTGCCAGATATTAAAATATACAGAACTCATAAAAAGCATATGGTATGCCATAAAAGCAAATTGATATTTTCCATTATCATAGTTACTCTCGTATGATTCCCATAAATACTTAATATACTCTTGTTCGTTAATGTCTTTAAAACGAACAGGTAAATAATTTAATATGTAGTTTGCCTCTTCCATTACTCTCCCCAAACTTTAGCAATCCTATCCTTTATCTTTTGCTCATAAATAGCAATTAACTCTTTATTAGCATTAACCAACTTTTGCTCGTTTTCTATTTGGGAAACGATTTTTTGTTGGGTTTTTAATGATGGTAAAGGTATTTTTGCAAATTTTAAATCACGAATTGGTAATTGTGGTTGTGCAGCACCTGAAACAATATTGTTAAATTGAATTTGACAATTTTCTGATTGAAAGAAATAATACAAATACTCTGACATGATTTCCTCGTTGTTCGGTCTAAAAATTAACATTCCAGAATTAATTCTTATGTTTTCATAAGGTACATCTTCATTATAATAAGCAGTATTTCCAATAGTTCCTCTTGTTGTTAATAAAACATCTTCTCTTTGCAATTTTCCTTTTCTTAATTTTTCATCTTTCTCTTTAGTAATGAACATTAATTCATTAAATCGAAACCCATTATCTCTAACATTCTTCGTATTTAAAAATAAACAGTAACCTTCTGATTGAAAATCATCACCATTAGGATAATTTATTCCTCTATCTCCATCAATTATTTCAAATGGTGCATTTCCAAACTCAACTATCTCCCAATCTTTATCAATTTCAATTCTTGGCTTGTGATTATCAACCACCATTTTAGCTCCATCAATTATCTTTTGGTAGTTTACAATTTCAGCAACAATTTCTTCTTGAACTGAAAGGGGTGGAAGCGGGATTTCGAGAGTTCTAAAACTTGTTGTAGAAAGTTCTTTGAAAGTTCCACCAGTAGCCATTGAATTCATTTTATCAACTAGTTTAGTCATCATTAAAGCAACATAGTATGTGTTAGCTTTACTAAAATCATTAATAATTATATTTTTGAATCCTTGATTTGTAGAACATTCTACTTTGTTTATGGCTATTCTGCCTATAGTAGCTCTTGTTGAAACAATTATGGAATCAATTGGTAATATTTTTGCTGAAGAATTTTTTAAACCACTTTCAGTAATTTTTCTTTTTGTTTCAGTAATAGTTGATATTGATTCTGAAGATGGCAAATCTGCCAAAGTAGCCCAATTTATAGTTCCATTCCAATATTCTTCAATATCTGAACTTGGTGTTCCGCCTGAAATAACTTTAAAAAGTGTTTCATCAGACAATTTAGCCATTGAAAATGTAGAATTTGAAATAAGAGTTTGTTTATACCTTTCACCACTCAAATTATAATCACCACTTTTCCCAATTTCGGTTTTAGGTACTAGGTGAGCCATTCGGTTGGTTATCTCCTTATTCGGTGAGGCAACAAATTCATGAATCAATTGAACTGCGTCTTCTAATTGTCCACCTTTTATTGGGTTACGTTGCGCACCAAGGTTGTAACCGTCATTATCAATTTTTATAAATAAAATATCATTTGTTTTTTTAGCAACGGTTTTATCCATTAATAAAATAGAAGTTTTAACACCACTATAAGGATTAAAAACACCTGCTGGCAAACTAACCACAGCATATAAATAATTATCGACTAACATTTTGCGAAGGTCTTTGTAAGCTGTACCGCTTTGAAAGATAATACCTTCAGGCACAATAATACCTGCTTTACCTTTTGGATTTAAATGTTCAGCAATATAATCTACGAACAATACTTCGCTTCGGTTACTGCTTATAGAAAACTTTTTGTGTGGCCTAATACCGCCTTTAGGACTCATAAACGGAGGGTTTGCCAATATCACATCGAAACTTTCATCCCAACGTTCTTCACTACTCAAAGTGTCGTATTCAAAAATATGAGGTTCAGAAAATCCATGTAAATATAAATTCACCAAACTCATGCGCACCATATCGGGCGAAATATCATAGCCTACGAAATTTTTAATAATTTTTTTTCTTTCGTCAGGTGTTAACTCGTTTTTGTTTTGCTCTTTAATGTATTTAAACGCAGATATCAAAAAACCTGCTGTACCACAAGCAGGATCCATAATTGAATCATTTTTACTTGGATTTACAGCAGCAACTAAAAAATCGATAATGTGTCGTGGTGTTCTAAATTGTCCTGCATCACCTTGTGAACCCATTACAGAAAGCAAATATTCAAAGGCGTCACCTAATTTTTCACTGTGCGTGTACTCAAATTCTGCAATTGTTTTAAGAAACATTTTTAAAGTTTCTGGGTCACGATAAGGTAAATAAGCATTTTTGAAAATATTACTAAAAAGCTCAGGAATGTTTGAATTCTTCTCCATACTTTCAATAGCTTCAGAATACAATCTCAACATTTCTACAGCTGTAACTTTTGTATCAAAAAGATTATCCCAACTATATTTTTCATATTCCCCAGAAAAAAATTTTGCTGAACCACCTAATTCAATGGCTTCTTTATCCATGTCATCCATGAATTTATAAATTAGCCCAATGGTAATTTGTTCAATTTGTGATTTTGGGTCGGGTAATTTTCCAACTAAAATATCACGGCAATCATCAATTCTTCTCTTAGTTATGTTATCTAACATTATGTATTGTAATAGTTTTTTAGTTTGCTAACTTTATTTAAGCTGCAAAATCATCAAGGTTAATGTAATCTTTAATGTACACAGGAATAACTTCTCTGTATTTAGTATGTACTTCTTTAAATTGAGAAATAGTTAAAGTAGGATTGGTTTGTAAAGCTTGAAAGTCTTTAGCTTCAATTATTTTACGAATATCCTGGTCTACTATATATGCTTTAAAAAAATATTGCAATGCTCTTATGTTCACATCTTCTTCAGGTGGATAAATTGAAATGAACTTATCAAATTCTTCATCAAGCATTTCGTCTTTCGATTTGAATTTAGGTATGATTCCAAATATTTTTTCAACTAGTTCTCTAATAGATACTTTACGGTCAATTTTAGCGGCTTTACGTAGTTTTTCTATGTTAAAATATTCGTCAGGTTTGTCTAAAATTTCATTTTGAATATGACTTACGACTTGCTCCCAATTGCCTAATTCGACATTTTTCTTAATAATGTCATCCATCATAATTCTTTTCTCGAAATTTCTGAACAGCATACGGTCAATTTTCATTCCGTCTAATCCAATCTCTTTTTCTTCAGCAACAATAAGGATATCGGCTCGTTCACTGGTATATTTTACGGTAGTTGAAGTTTCTCCTCCAGAGCTATCAGGCTCACCTTCTCTAGTCTTAGGCAGTTTTAAAACTTCATCATAATCAAACTTATTTTCAAAATACTCACAGTTGGCAAAAAAGTCAAATAGTTTGAAATTTTTCTTATCATATTGAATCACTTCATCTTCATTAAGCTCGTTTCTATGCTTAAATGTAAAAGTATGCTTACGTGTACCACGACCTTTAATTTGAACAAAATCCGATGGACTAAATACTGGTCGCATCAAACAAACATTTAATAAATCGGAACAATCATATCCAGTAGTCATCATACCTACTGTAACACAAACTCTTGTCTTACTTGACTTATAACCTTCTAGCCAATTTGTTTTTCCGTTCAAATTATTATTAGAAAAATTAATAGTCATCTGTTGCGCATCTGCAACTTGAGACGTTACTTGAACAGCAAAATCGGAGTTATATCTATTTGGAAATAATTGCTCTGCAATGTCATTTAAAATTTCAGTTATTTTCCTAGCGTGATTTTGACTAACTGCAAAGATTATAGTTTTTCCAATTTCATTTGTAATAGGGTCACGTAAAGCTTTCTTAAAAAATGTGTCACAGAAAACATAATTTGTTTTATCGGAAAAGAATTTCTTTTCAAAATCACGAGAAACAAAAGTCTCCGTTTCTTGTCCTTCTTCAGTTGGTTTTACAACAGCATATCCCTTGTCAGAAAGGAGTTGAGTGGTTATTTCAGTTCTGGCATCAATTGTTATTGGATTTCTTAAAAAATCATCCTTAACACCATTTAATAAAGTGTAACGAAATGTTGGTTCACCACTTTCACAACCAAAGGTAGTGTAAGTATCTCGTAACATTCGACGTTCTATTTCTCTTGGGTCGCTTTCTTTTATTTTGTCTATATCTACACTTTTGAGATAGTCTTTTGGTGTAGCTGTTAATCCTAATTTGTAGCCACTAAAGTATTCAAATACTGCTCTTGAATTACCTGAAACTGAACGATGTGATTCATCGGATATTAATAAATCAAAATCACTAGGAGAGAAAAATTCACGATACTTATTATTAAATAATAATGATTGTATGGTAGTAACTACAATATCAGCTTTTCTCCAATCTGATTTATGTTGCTTATATATAAAAGTAGTGTAATCAGGTTTTAAATAATTTGTAAAATCTTTAAAAGCTTGGTCTTCCAATTCTAATCTATCTACCAAGAATAGAACTCTTCTTGCATTTTTCGAACGAAGAAAAAGTTTAATTACAGCTGCTGAAGTTAAAGTTTTACCAGTTCCAGTAGCCATTTCAAATAGAAAACGGTCTTTCCCCTCTCTAACGGCTTCTTGTAAATGTTTAACAGCATTCAATTGATAATACCTTAAAAAACGAAGTCCATTATTCCATATAAAATCTGTACTATTTTCTACTGAGCCATTCCATCCCAACCTTTGAGCATAGTCGGGCATTTGTATAGTAGCAATATAGTCATTAGAAACTACCTCATTAGCTAAAGCTTCTCTGTCAGGTTTCCATTCTTTAATAGCTCCAATCTCACTAGGAGAGGGAAACTTATAAATGGGCTTTGGATTTCCTTTTTTTAAATCCCAAAAATAGTGCACAATACCATTAGATAGGATGATATATTGAGCTCCAACAGTATTAGCGTATATTCTAGCTTGCTCTTTAGCAATTAGTGGATGTAAGCTTTCTTTTTTTGCTTCTAATACACATGTTGGTTTATTATCGCTGTCTACAAGTAAGAAATCAAGTGAACCACCTCTTGTTTTTTCAAAGTCATTGCCCCAAGCATCAATTTCAGATTGAGTTATCTTGACATAATTTTCTAAAAGTATATTAGCTTTACCGTGCTCATTATCAAAGAATCTCCAACCTGCTTCAGAAAGCAGTTGGTTGATTTTAATTCTTGAATGTGCTTCGTTATTCATATCTATAATATAATTCTTACTTGGTCTCCAAACATAATGAAAAAAAAGGGTATTTACAACCCGTAAAAATACCTGATTTTTAAACCAGGTAGAAATACGTAGGAATTTTCAACAGCTAAAGTAAGCAAAGGGATTTAGAAAAAAATGAGGAAAACCGTAAAATAGTAAATTAGTTATGACTTTTTTTAATTAAGCTTACCAATTCAAATGATATTTCACGCCTCTTCCATCACCCTCTCTAATAAAAGTCCCTATTTCGAAAAGTATTTGTAAATCTCTAGTTGCAGTAGCTTTTGATGTTTTGGTTATAGACATGTATTTTTTAGCGGTCATACCACCTTCAAAGCCATTCTTACCTTTTTCAGTCATTTTTTGTAAGACTTTTACTTGTCTTTCGTTTAACTCGTTCTTGAAGCGATCAAAGAAAAGCGCTTTTTCTACCACAAATAAAACGGTTTCTTTTACTTCTTTTTGTGCTTCAATTAAAATAGTGAAAAAATAGTGCAACCATTCAGCAACCTCTTGTTTGCGTTGCACATGTTTTAAGGTTTCGTAATATTCCTTTTTATTTTCTTCAATTTTTTTGGAGAGGCTTATCAAAACAGGTTTTTCCAATGTTTCAGCTAGTGCTTTTTCTGATAAAGCTCTACCTATTCTACCATTCCCATCTTCAAAAGGGTGAAGCGTTTCAAAATACAAATGCACCAAAGCAGCGCGCAACATAGCTCTTCCTACTTGTCCTATTTCTTGATAAGGAAAGTTTTGATACCAATTTTCAAATTCAATTAAAAGTATTTGTAAATCTTTGGCAGGTGGAGCTTCAAAATGTACTTCAATTTTTCCTGCTCTTCCTGAAATAATTTGCATGGGTTCGGCACTACTTCTCCATTCTCCTTCTCTTACGGTTTTATCAAACTTCATTAAAGTTTGATGCCATTGTTTTAGCATTTGTAGTGTCAACGGCTTTTGATAATCCTCTCGGACTTGCAACATTAATTCCGAAATGGCTTGCGCTTTTTTATCTTTTGAAAGTGTTGGATTATTTGAAATACCTAATTGGTTTTGTAGGGACGACATTACATCTTCTCTACTAAAGTATTCTCCTTCAATTTCAGATGTTTTTAATGCTTCGGAAACCACAATTTGAAGTAGTATTTCTTTTTTATTTTCCTCTGATACATTTACAAACAAACCGTTAACTTCTCCAAGTTCTGAGGCAAATTCTTGAATTTGACTAATTAAATCATCCACTTTGAATTGGAAATTTGGAAAATCTTTATGTTTCCAGAAATACTTCATGAGCCGTTTAGTTTTTGCTATTCGGCTCAAATATACAAAAAAAATGAGCCGATTAAGACAAATAATCGGCTCAAAGTGTTTTTTTTAATATTTATGTTTTTTATTCTATAAATCTTGAAATTTTATCATTTTGGAGAAATTATAGGAGAGATTACTAATGATGAAAATTTTTTTTAACTTTACAAAAATTGAAAAACAGAAATTCGCACTCGATTTTCAATTTTGTACCTCGCTTGTACCTCCGTCTGCGATATACTGTAAATATTAACAATGTTAATTTCTGTATCGGGAAATAGATTGGCGTTGTATTTATTGGCACACGTATGAAACGGGTTTTTCTTTTAAACACATAGTCACATAGTTTTTACACTGAGATTCTCTGAGCTTTTTGATTTGGATTGTGTTGAATGAGCTACACAGAGGCGTTGTACTTGATAGCGTTTATGGTTTATGGCATTCAGACGGTGAAGGGTTTTCTTTTAAACTCATAGACATATAGTTTTTACACCGAGATTCTCTGAGCTTTTTGATTTGGATTGTGTTGAATGAGCTACACAGAGGCGTTGCACTTGATAGCGTTTATGGTTTATGGCACGCGGATGAAACGAGTTTGCTAACGCAAAAGCGCGGGTATTGACGGATTTTTTACACAGAGTTCTCAGAGCTTTTTTAATTTGGATTGCGTTGAAAGAGATACACAGAGACCGGAGTTTCGGACGTTTCATTTTTCATAGCTCACATTAGACTATGCACATAGTTTGTCATGCTTCTAAGCATCTCTTTTATGAACTTCATTGTGCGTAACAGTATACTTTGCTTATATGACTTATATGTTTTACAAAAATTAAGGAAGTGTTTTACAGAGTCCAAAGTTTCGGACGTTGCACTTGATGGCGGATGCTTTTTTTCTTGGTATCAGCGGATAACAAAGTTGAAAAAGTAGCGAAATAATTTTATTTTTTAGTTCACCAAAATAGTTGTGATAGGCTGATTTTTCAATCACTAAAAGCATTTCATGTGTTTTTTATTATTTTATAAAATCTTGACTTACAATACATTAAAAACCTATGTTAATTTACTGACAATTCCTTTTTGTGTTAAAAACTTACTCCAATTGTGAATAAGATTGCCTTTCTTTTTACATTTTAAATGCTAAACTTTGTAAAAGCAGTAAGGCACTCAAAGCGGTGTACTTAGCTAAAAACTATTTATTAATTTAATACATAAAAAATGAGTATTAAATTTAAAGTTCTTCCTAAGAAGAATCCTCAGGACATGATGGCGCCTGAAAAGTTTTATGCAACGTCGGTTGCAAATGGTGAAACCACTTTAGAGTCGTTAGCCGAAATGATTGCGTATCAGTGTACCTTAACGGACACCGATTGTTATGCAGTATTACGTTCTTTAGAGCGCAACATGCTTATGGAACTTAGCCAAGGCCGAATTGTAAAACTAGGACACGTAGGCACGTTCCAAGTGAGTGTAAGTGCTGCAGGCCAAGTTCTTCAAGAAGATGTTACCGCAACGGACATCAAAAAAAGTCGCATTTTGTTTCGACCAGCTAAAAAGCTAAGACAAATGCTAGGTAACTTGAGTTACCAAAAAGCGAGCTAGACACCCGCTATTGAGACTAAGTCTCTTCCGAAAGCCTCGAACGTTCCCGCGTTCGGGGCTTTTTTTTGGGATAAAAACGCTTCAAATTCGACCTGACGAATTGAAAAACTGAACCTGACGAATTGAAAAACTCGACCTGACAAACTGATTTTATCACTTAAAGAAAAAAAGAGACTAAAAACAGTTCATTTTTAGACAAAAAGACATAAAAAAAGCTCAAAAAATGGAGCTAGACACCCGATTTTGAGCTAAATTTCTTTCGAAAGCCTCGAATAGTTCCCGCTATTCGTATCGAAATAAAGCGTAAATATACTATTTATTTTGATTGTTTAGATACATATTCATAAAATTTAACACTGAAAAAAACGCCCTTTTGTTCCCTTTTTTTACTTATTTTTTTTGTAAGGCGTTTCTTCACAGTTTGCATCAAATTTTAGGTTTTACGCGTTTTTAATTTTAACACTTTGTTTTACGGTTTCCCGTAAAATTTATTAAAACGCTTTATTTACCTTAGCTCCCGAAGGCACCCCATATTTTTATCTGGTTTGAAAATCAGGTATTTTTACGGGTTGTAAATACCCTTTTTTTTTCTTATGTTTGGGGAAATAGAAATTAGCAAATAAAAATATATGCAAGCAAAACCATTTTTAAAATGGGCTGGTGGTAAAACCCAGTTGATTACCGATATTGAAAAAGCTTTACCAAGAGAATTTACCTCACAAAAGTTTACTTATGTTGAGCCTTTTGTTGGTGGTGGAGCCGTTTTGTTTTGGATTTTGGAAAATTTTCCTAATGTGGAAAAGGCTATTATTAATGATATTAATGCAGACCTAACCAATACTTATAAAGTCATAGCTTCAAATCCAAAAAAACTTATAACGGTTTTAGAGCAATTTCAAACAAAGTTTCATTCTTTTGAAAATGATGCAGAAGGAAGAAGAGTTTATTATAATGAACAAAGAACACTTTTTAACTCTCGCTCTAAAGATGCTATAACTCAAGCAGCTTTGCTAATATTTTTAAACAAAACATGCTTCAATGGTTTGTTTCGTGTGAATAAAAGCAATGGATTTAATGTACCAATGGGAGATTCTACCAAGCAAACAATTTGTGATGCTGAAAATATAATGGCGGTTAGCAAAGTATTACAACGGGTAGAAATTTTGACTGGAGATTATAAAGAAACTTTACAACATGCCGAACATCCTGCCTTGTTCTATTTCGATCCTCCTTATAAACCTTTAAGTCAAACTTCTAGTTTTAACACTTATACCAAAGATAATTTTGGTGATAATGAACAAATTGAATTACGTGACTTTTGTAAAACATTGGACACATTAGGTCATTACTGGATGCTAAGTAATTCTGATGTAAAAGGAAAAGACATGACAGATACTTTTTTTGATGATATTTACAAAGAATTTAATATTAACCGAGTATATGCCAGACGAAGTATTAATGCAAACGGAGCTAAACGAGGCAAACTAACTGAATTATTAATTACCAATTATGCCTATGAACAAGCTTTGTCAATTGCTTAATTTAGAAAGCGACGATATTTTATTTACCCAAATTACTAGTAGTTTCAAAGAGAAAGGAATTTTGCTTTGGGACTATTTTGTTAATTGGGAGAAAGTACATAAAAACATTAAACCCATTGAAAAAGAATTGAACCTTCTAAATGTTTTGATTGGGAAAGAGGATGTTGAAACAGAAGTTTATAATCTAATTAAAGAATATCCTCAAGTTGTTAAAGCTTTTCCTTTTTTAATTGCTTTTAGAGATACAAAAGTATCAATGCTTTCGGATGTTACGGAGTTTTTGTATAAAGATTATGATTTTAAACATAGAGTTATTACTGATGAAGATTGTGAAGACTTAACTACTTTTTTTATGCATTCTGGTTTGGGTGATTTGGTTAAAGACAAACGAGTTAAAAATCTTGTAGATTATGTTACGGGTGTAGAAGTAGGTTTAGACAGCAACGGAAGAAAAAACCGTGGTGGCACCATGATGGAAAACATTGTAGAAACCTTTGTAAAAAGTGCTTCCGATGAGTTAGGCTATGAATACATGACACAAGCCAATGCAAAAAAGATAAAAGCTCATTGGAACATTGACATACAAGTAGACAAATCATCCCGTAATTTAGATTTTGCTATCAATAAAAATGGAAAATTGTATTTTATTGAATGTAACTTCTATGGTGGCGGAGGTTCTAAACTAAAATCTACAGCAACAGAATATGTAAAAATGAATGAATATTGGAATGCTCAAAATATTACCTTTATTTGGGTAACAGATGGTGCAGGTTGGAAATCTACATTAAAACCATTAAGAGAATATTTTGATAAAGCGGATTATTTGTTGAATTTGGAGATGTTGAAATTAAACTTATTATCATTAATTCTTAAAAATTAATATGGGTTATTTAGAACAATTTAAAGTTGAAGAAATAAAAGGAAAATTGACTACTGATTTATCATATTTAGGGAAATTATATAAGGTAAAGAAAAGTAAATATATAACTAGAAATATTGAACATTCTTTGTTAGACGATTTTATCAAAAAAGGTTGGGAAGTTGAAGGAAAGCCAATGGCAACTAAAACTAAGATAAGAAAACAGAAAGAACATTCAAAACAATTTGAAGATGATATATGGTGTCAGTTTTATGAGTTAGGTTTCAGACATTTAAACTATGATGAAAACTTACACTTACCATTTTCTTCTAATGAAGAAGACACAAAACAGATAGATGTAGTAGCAATTAATCACGAAGCCGTATTTCTTATTGAATGTAAATCAAGTGATAAACCAAAAAAAATAACCTTCAAAGATGAATTTGAACTACTAAGTTTAAGATTAAACGGATTTAGAAAAGTTATAGAACAAGCATATGGAAAAGGTCTACGTGTTAAGTATATCTTTGCTACAAGAAATTTAAAAATTGACTATAATGACATTGATTTTCAAAGATTATTAAAAACAAACTCTTTTTATTACAACGACAATACATATGATTATATAAATAATTTAATAAAAAGTTATAAAAAAGCATCTCTATATCAATTTTTTGGACTTGTGTTTAAAAATGAGTTAATTAACACAGAGAAAATTGAATTACCAGCAGTTGAGGGAAAAATGGGAAAGAAGACTTATTATATGTTTTCAATTGAGCCAGAGATGCTATTAAAACTTAGTTTTATTCTTCACAGAACTAGAGCTAATGAAGCGGAGTTTCCAACTTATCAAAGGTTATTAGTACCAACAAGATTAAAAGGTATTACTAAGTTCATAGATGATGGTGGTTTCTTTCCTAATTCTTTAATTGTGAATTTCAGTCATCAAAATAAACACAAATTAATCTTTGAGGCTTCTTCTAGAACTGAAAATTCACTATCAAAAATTGGGATTTTAAAAATTCCTAATGCATATGCTATAGCTTATATTATTGATGGGCAACATAGACTCTATGGATATGCTAATTCTAAATTTTTAAGCACTAATACTATTCCTGTTGTTGCATTTGACAATTTAGATTCAAAAGAACAGCTAGATATATTTATGGATATTAATCAAAACCAAAAAGCAGTTTCCCCAAGTTTGAGAACTGATCTTGAAGAAGATTTATTTTGGGAGTCTCCAAGAGCAGATATGAGAATAAAAGCACTCCGTTCTTCAATTGTTAAGGGTTTAAGTAATGACCCAAACAGTCCCTTATATAAAAAAATAACTGTTGGAGAGGACAAAGCAGTACTTTCAATGGAAAACATGAAGCTTGGATTAATTGATTCTGGTTTATTACCAATTGCAAAAGGTAATTCTTTTGATGAAAGTTCTGTTTATTACTGTGTTTATAATACACATAATCATGAACATAACATTGAAATGAAAAAGGCAAAGAAAGAAATTACAGAGTTTTTAAAATTATGTTATGAATGTGTACAAGAAAAGTTTCCTGTAATTTTTAATAAAGAGCGATTTTTCATCATTTCTAACAGAGGTAGTTTTGCTTATATTTCTGTAATTGGTAGTCTACATAGATATATGATTGATAGTAAAATTCTTAATAAGAATTCTACTCCAACCGAAAGATACACTGCTATTGAAAAATATTTAATTGCCCTTTTAGAAAAACTATCAAGTTTAAATCAAGAGGTTGCGCAAAAACAATTGGATATACAAGGGAAAAGTGCTGAAAAAAAATGGTTAACTTTTTTTCAATCTTTAATCAATGAAAAATATCCAGAATATTCACCTTCTGAACTAACTGATTGGAAGGAAAGACAAGATGAAAATCTTCAAGATGAAGGTGGGGTTTACATTAAATCTGTAGAAAGAAGAATAAAGACATCTGTATTAGATAAATTAAAATCGTTGTATAATGAAGATTGGGAACTAGAAATTAACACCATCAAAACCACATGTCAAGGTAGAGCTAATGCTGAAAACGAAAAAAATTATAAAGAAGGGATTAAAGATAGAGTTGATTGGATGGAAATGTTTACAATAAACGATTATAAAAAAATTATCGATGATAATTGGGGGAAAACTCCAAAAGAAAATTCAAATTTTATAAAATTTTCAGATGAATTTTCAATTGATATAGGAGAAGGGATTAATAATAGAAAAGATGCATTAAAATGGATGTCACATTTTAACTCTTACAGAAATACTTGGGCTCATGAAGGAACAAAAAATAAAGGCTTGAATAAGGATGAAATTCTTTTTTTAAAGAAAGTATATAATCATTTTTTTAATGCTTAAACCCTATTTCAAATCCGAAGACAAAAACTTTTACCTTTTGCAAGGTGATTGCAAAGTGCTTTTGCCTCAATTTGAGCATAAGTTTGATATGGTTTTTGCTGATCCGCCTTACTTTTTATCAAACAATGGTTTGTCTATCCAAAGTGGGCAAATTGTTTCCGTAAATAAAGGTACTTGGGATAAATCAGAAGGATTTGATTTTATCAATGATTTTAATCGTACTTGGTTAAAATTAGTTAGGGATAAATTAAAAGATAATGGTACGATTTGGATAAGTGGCACGTATCATAATATTTTTTCAATAGGTCAATTATTACAAGAATTAGATTTTAAAATCTTAAATATAATCACTTGGGAAAAGAATAATCCGCCACCAAATTTTTCTTGCAGATTCTTTACACATTCAGCCGAGTTAATAATTTGGGCACGTAAAAAAGAAAAGGTACCACATTATTACAACTATGAGTTAATGAAACAACTCAACGGCAACAAACAAATGAAAGATGTTTGGAAATTACCTGCTATTGCTAAATGGGAAAAATCATGTGGCAAGCATCCTACGCAAAAACCTTTGTCTGTTTTAACACGTATTATATTAGCATCTACCAAACCAGGCGCATGGATTTTAGATCCATTTGCAGGAAGTTCTACTACGGGAATTGCAGCCAATTTAACAAACAGAAGGTTTTTAGGTATTGATATGGAAACGGAGTTTTTAGAAATTAGCAAAAACCGAAAACTAGAAATAGAAGATGTATCGATAGCCAATCTATACAAGCAAAAAATAAGTGGTTTTGAAACGAAAAAGCAATTGGAGTTGTATTTATTAGAAGAGCCTAAAACAGAATATTCAATAGATTTAGAATTATGAATTTATATCAAGTCAATAAAAGTCAATTAAATACTTTAAAAGAAAAGCCCTTTAAACTAGAGCGTGAAATTCAAAATCTGTTTGAACAAAACTTAACCTTGTTAACAGGTTTAGAGTTTGTAAAAAGTGAGTTTTCTATAAAAGGAAAGCGTATTGATACACTAGCTTATGATACTCAATCTAATGCTTTTATAATCATAGAATATAAAAGAGATAAGAATGTTAGTGTAGTTGACCAAGGGTTTACTTATTTGAGTTTAATGTTGGAGAACAAAGCTGATTTTGTTTTGACTTATAATGAAACGTTGAACAAAAATTTACATAGTGGTAAAGTCGATTGGTCACAAACGAGAGTAGTTTTTGTTTCCCCAAGTTTTACAGAAAATCAACGTTTGGCTACTAACTTCAAAGACATTGCTATTGAATTGTGGGAAATTAAGCGTTTTGAAAATGATATTATTAGCATTAATCCAATAAAGAAAACGAGGTCGGCAGAAAGCATCAAACCAATAACGCAACAGAATGAAAAAATAAAATCACTAACTTCTGAAATTAAAGTTTATACAGAAGATGACCATTTGAATGGCGCTTCTGATGAAATAGTTGAATTATATGAGTCTTATAAAAATGCTATTTTGAATTTATTTGATGATGTTGAAATTGTGCCTAAAAAATTATATATCGCTTTTAAGAAGGATAAAAATATATCGGATATAGTTTTATTGAAAAAAGGGTTGAAAATTTTTATTAACCTCAAAAAAGGATTATTAGACGATCCAAAAGGATTAACTAAAGATGTCTCGGAAACCGGACATTGGGGTAATGGGGATTATGAGTTGATAGTAAGTAACACTGATAATCTTGAGTATGTAATGAGTTTAATTAAGCAGGTTATGAAGTAAAATGGAAAATGTAATTGAAAAATTAAAAGAATATAGTAAGCAAATTGATTTAGAAAAGAGATTTAGTTATACATTAAATACTTCAGATTCATTTTTTACAGTTCACGAAACAAAAAAACTAAACAGTTATAAAAATGCATACGAGCAAAATATTAAATTAAAATGGCTTTTGTGTGATAAATACAAGCAAAGTGTAAATCAAACTTCTATTGATTTTTGGGTTATTAACAATTGGGGTGGTATTAAAGGCTTTAAGCCAAATGAACGAAATATTCAAAAAGTAGAAATATTCAAAAAGCAAATACAATCTAATAAATTAACTAAAGATACTTTTAGTACTATTTCTTCTCTATCAAAATTAGCCTCTTTTATTAATCCCGATGAGTTTGTTATCTATGATTCAAGAGTTATTTATACTTTAAATTGGTTAATATTAACACTTGAAAACAAAGACGCCTTTAAAGAAAAATATTATCCAATGCCATCGGGAAGAAATAAAAAAATAACTGATTTTGATTTGAATACTATAATCAACCTATCACATATAAAAGAATATTTTGAAAAAGATCAATTATATATAATGCCACAAGATGCTTATTTCAAATTCTGTGAATTTATAAAAAATACTTCAAAATTAATCTATGGAGAAGATTCAAAACCATATGAGCTTGAATTGTTATTATTTACAATTGCTGATGATGAAATTTATAATGATCTAAAAGATAATTTAAAATTATCATTAAAAATTAAATAATTAATTTAGCAACATAAAGGTATAATCTCAACAAAAAGGAAACAATATAAAACATGCCTTTTAGAGTATTCATCTCTAGTGCGTGAAATAAAATTCGATTAATTCAACTTTTCTAAAATAAAAAGTTGGTTAAGAGATACAACCTCGAACGCAGCGAACAAGCGAAACAAAAAAGTTCAGCATGACAACTATGAGGAGATTCCTTAACTGGGGAATGCGAAGTCCAAATACAACAAACAATTAACACTTGTATTCTCAAAAGTTACCTACTTTTGAAAACGTTAAAATTCACAATCCATGTATGAGGCTTTAAAAAAGTTTATTTCAAGTAAAGGGGACATTGACATGCAATCATTGGATTCGATTTGTTCGCATTTTGATTTAGTAACTACCCATCGAAATGAAATTCTTTTAGACTATGAACAAGTTGCCAATTATTATTATTTTGTGAATAAAGGAGCCGTAAGAGTATTTACCCTTACAAATGAAGGAGAAGAAATATCACGTTACTTTGCTTTTGAAGATACTTTTGTAACTGCTTTACCCAGTTTTATTGACCAAAAACCCGCAGAAGAATATCTTCAAACTATTGAAAAATCAGAATTACTTCGGATTTCTAGAGCTGATTTTTACAAGCTAGTAGTGCTAGAACCTGTATTTTCAAAACTATACACTGAAATTTTAGAATTAGGGTTTATTGTTGCACAAAAACGAATCTATGGTTTTCAAGGGTATGACGCCCTTTCTAAGGTGAAATGGGTCATAAAAAACCAACCGAAGTTACTATTGAGGGTATCCAATAAAATGGCCGCTTCTTTTTTAGGAATAACGCCATCAACACTTAGCCGATTAAAAGCAAAATTATAAAAACGTTGACATAGATCAATTTTTATTGAATTTTCAAAGGATAACTTTGCATAAAAAAAATAGATGAAAACAATGGTATTCGCTTTTTTATGCTGCTCTTCTTTCTTGTTGGCTCAAAATAAATCAATAAGTATCGATGCAACTATCCATCTTGAAGATTGGAAAAACACACAAAGTCTTACGCAAGATGGCGCTCTAAAAGTCATGTTACATGCTAATATTCTAGCAGAAGCATCGAATAAAAAAATTGCAATAGCAATACTTGATGCATCAGGTAGCATAATTTTAATGACAATTGCAGATGGAGTTGGTCCTCACAACTTAGAGGCAGCAAGAAGAAAGGCATTTACTGCACTATCTACAAAAACACCAACGCTACTCTTAGCAAGAAATGCAAAAACAAATCCAGACACACAAAATTTAAACTCACTACCCGAGTTACTATTATTGGGTGGTGGTGCGCCAATTTTAGTAAATGATAACGTTATTGGGAGCGTTGGAATTGCAGGAGCAGGCGGACCCGAACAAGACGATGCAATAGCACAACAATTAGTAAAATTATTCAATTAATACATTAAAAATTATGAAAAAATTAATCCTTTCAGCTCTCCTAATTCTTTTTACAACAGGAATGGTAGCACAAACAGAAAAACATCAATTATCAAGTCATATTCTCGATGTCAGCAAAGGTACACCAGCGAGTGGGGTAACCATCAAACTTGAAAAATTAGAAGAAAAAACAAATAATTGGATTAAAATCGATGAAAAAGTAACTGATAAAAATGGGCGAATTACCGATTTTTTGAAGACCGACAATTCAAATGTAGGTATATATAAACTTACTTATTTCACAAAAGAATATTTTAAACGAAATCAAACCGAAAGCTTTTATCCCTTTATAGAAGTTGTATTTCAAATATCAGATGAAAGTCATTATCATGTTCCAATAACACTTTCAGCATTTGGATATGCAACCTACAGAGGCAACTAAATAATACATCTTATCCCTTGTAAAAACCTGTTTTTTGTAGGGTAACACCCCACACTACGCTGTAAAATCTATGATTCAACGAAGTGCATCAATTTGAGTTCGTATACATTGTAGATGCTGAAACGAGTTCAGCATGACAACTATGAGGAGATGCTGAAACGAGTTCAGCATGACAACAGTGAAAGGAGATGTTGAAATGATTTAATGTTTGTTGCTCATTACAAATACAAGTTTTCCACCTTTCATTAGTTCTGTGTGGGTTAGGGTTAACTTTTGAAGCGGTTTGCCATTTAGTGTGATGCTTTGTACAAAAACATTTTCGTCGGATTGATTTTGCACTTCAATTTCAAAGACTTTCCCGTTTTCTAAATTTAGTATGGCATTGTGTACCAATGGGCTGCCTATGGCATAGTCTTCCGCACCTGGTGCTACTGGATAAAAGCCTAAACTACTAAAGATATACCAGGCACTCATTTGTCCGCAATCGTCATTCCCTCCTAACCCATCCGGTGTAGGTTGGTATTGTTTGTTTAAAATTAAGCGAACTTGTTGTTGGGTTTTCCAAGGTTCGTTGGTCCAATTGTACAAATACGGTACGTGGTGCGCTGGTTCATTTCCGTGTACATACCCGCCAATGATGCCGTCACGCGTAATGTCTTCGGTTTCGGCGAAAAAGGAATCGGGTAAGTGCATACTGAACAGGGTATCTAATTTTTTAGCGAACGCTTTTTTACCTCCCATTTTTTCGACCAATGCCGCTGGGTTGTGCGGTACGAAAAAACTATAATTCCAACTGTTCCCTTCGATAAACCCTTGTCCGTGTGTGCTGTAGGCGTCAAATTCTTTTTTAAAGGTACCGTTTTCTAATTTTGGACGCATGAATCCAACCGAAGCATCATAATTATTTTTCCAATTGTCGGCACGTTTTATAAATTCGGCATACACACTTTCCTGATTTAATTTTTTGGCAAGTTGTGCAATTGCCCAATCGTCATAAGCATATTCTAAAGTATTTGAAACCGAAATACCACTAGCTTCAGCCGGAATATAGCCTTTATCCATATAGGCTCCGATGCCTTCATAACTGCGCTTTTTGGCTGTAGTTACACAAGCTTCTAAAGCAACCATTGGGTCGCCTTTATAGGTTCCTTTGATGATGGCATCTGCAATTACGGCTACACTGTGATACCCACTCATGCACCAATTGTCATTGGCGTGATGGCTCCAAATAGGCAACATGTGCAAACTACTTTGCTTGTAATGCTCTAGCATCGATTGTACCATGTCTGCATTTCTTTTGGGTTGTATTACGTTGAACAACGGATGTAGCGTTCTGTAGGTATCCCATAACGAAAAAGTAGTGTAATTGGTAAAACCATCGGCTGTATGCATGTCCTGATCTAATCCTTTGTATTCGTTATTGGAATCCATGTATACTGTAGGACTGATGAAGGCATGGTAAAGACCCGTGTAAAAATTAATCATGTGGCTAGGACTGGCTTCAATTTGAATTTTATTTAATTCGGCATTCCATTGCTCTTGGGTTTGTTGTTTGACTTTTTCAAAATTCCAATGCGGGATTTCTGCCTGCATATTGGCGAGTGCATTTTTTTGGCTCACCGGAGATAAGGCGAATTTGATTTGAATTTTCTCGTTTTCTTCGGTTTCGAAGTCAAAGAACATTCTGATTTTTTTTCCTGCTATTTCTGGAAAATTTTGAGTGGTATTGAATTTTCCCCAAAACCCTCGATAGACTTGTTTGGAATCCCAATTTTTATGTCCATACGACTTAAAAGGTTTAGAAAAACTCATGGCAAAATACACCGTTCTGTTTTTCGCCCAACCATTGGTTTGTTTGTACCCCGTAATTAAAGTATCGTTCACGACCCGAACGTACGTCCACACCGTTTTATCTTCATAATTATAAATCCCAGCCATTAGGTCAAGGATGATGTGTGCTTCTTTGCTTTTAGGAAACGTGTATTGGTGCATTCCCACTCTGGTGGTTGCTGTTAGTTCTGCAAGAATATTGTGGTCTTTGAGTTTTACTTTATAATATCCCGCTTCAGCCGTTTCCTCCTCATGACTGAAAGCGGAACGAAAGCCTTTTTCGGGTTGTTGTGCAGTGCCTGGGTTCAGTTGTAAAGGACCTGTTGTAGGCATGATTTGGAAATCGCCTAAATCGGAATGTCCTGTTCCACTGAAATGCGTGTGACTAAAGCCAACAATTGTTTTGTCGTCGTATTGATAACCCGCACAATATTTGTATACGTCTGGATTGTATTTTCCATTGACTGCATACGGAATGGTGTCAGTATCTGGGCTTAATTGCACCATTCCGAAAGGCGCAGTAGCCCCAGGATATACATGTCCCATTCGTTGGGTACCGATAATAGGTTTTACGAATGGAAGTAGGTTTTTATTTGTTTTTTGCGCACTTACTACTAACGAAAGTACTGCTGTAAAAAGGGTGAAATATTTTTTCATTTATTTGCTGGTTGACATTGAAAAAGGGAAATATGCTGGTTGTGTACCTCGAGTGGTATTAGGTGTTGGAGCCATCTCAAATTGCAACGTTCCACCTTTTAGTATCGCTTCATGACTGATCCAATTGAAGGGATATTCTTTTTTATTTAGTGTGCAATTTTGGATGTATTTGTTATCCGCGCTGTTGTTAGGTGCGGCAATTATAAATTGTTTTCCGTTTTCTAAATGTAACGTCACTTTTTTAAATAAGGGTGTACCCAATACATATTGATTGGTTGCAGGACAAACCGGATAAAAACCCAATGCCGAAAACACATACCAAGCCGAAGTTTGTCCGTTATCTTCGTCGCCACAATACCCATCGGGAGTGGGTTGGTATAATTTTGCCATCACTTCTCGTATCCAATATTGTGTTTTCCAAGGTTCACCCGCATAATTGTAGAGGTAAATCATGTGTTGAATAGGTTGATTTCCGTGTGCATACTGTCCCATATTGGTAATTTGCATTTCTCTGATTTCATGAATGGTTTGTCCGTAGTAGCTGTCATCAAAATCAGGAGGCATTGTAAATACCGCATCTAATTTTGCTGTAAAATCTTTGTAACCTCCCATCGCTTGTGCTAAACCATCGATGTCATGAAACACACTCCAACTGTAGTGCCAGCTGTTTCCTTCTGTGAATGCATCGCCCCATTTTAAAGGATTAAAAGGCGATTGAAAGCTACCATCTTTATTTCTGCCGCGCATTAATTTTGTTTCAGGATCGAATACATTTTTATAATTCATCGCTCGTGATTTGTACAAATCAATTTCGGCTTGTGGTTTGTTTAGTGCTTTGGCCAATTGATAAATCGTAAAATCGTCATAGGCATATTCTAGCGTTCTTGCTGCGTTTTCATTGATATTAACATCATAGGGCACATAGCCTAATTTATTGTAAAATTCAACGCCTTTTCTACCCGTTGCTTGTGGTCCTTCGTTATTTGCCCCGTGCAATAGCGCTTCATATAAGGTCTCAATTTCATCGATTTTTACCCCTTTTATATATGCATCCGCTACAACCGAAGCCGAGTTGTTCCCAATCATAATATCACTGTAGGATGGACTGCTCCATTCGGGCAACCAACCACCTTCTAGATAATCATTTACCAAACCTTGCTGCATTTCTCTGTTTATCGCAGGATATGCTAAGTTTAACAAGGGATATAACGCACGAAAGGTATCCCAAAAACCCGTACCTGCAAAGCGATATCCTGGCTTTACGGTTCCTAAATAGGGACTATAATGTATGGGTTGCCCTTGTGCGTTGATTTCGTACATTTTCATTGGAAAAAATACGGTTCGATATAGCGTTGAATAAAAGGTACGCATTTGATCTGGTGTTCCTCCTTCCACTTGAATTTTGCTTAGCGTTTGATTCCATACCGCTTTGGCTTTTTGTTTCACGGTTTCAAAATCATCCGATCCAATCTCTTTTAGGTTGCGTTCTGCTTGTTCCCAACTTATAAATGAAGAGGCTACTTTTGCCGAAATTTTTTCGCCTTTTTTTAGGTTTTTGAAATGGATTAATCCTGATATATGCCCCCCCGAAAGTTCTAACTCGTTCATTTTAGTGGCATCACTCCATAGTGAACTGGGATCAAATGCTTTATCAAAAACGATTACGAAATAATTTTTAAAGTTATTGAGTTTACCACGCGCATATTTTGTACTGTACCCGATGATTTTGTTTTCTGATGGAATAATTTTAAGATAAGACCCTCTGTCAAATGCGTCAATTACGATATAGCCGTTAGCTGTTTCTGGAAATGTAAATAGAAAAGCCGCAGCTCTTTCTGTGGGCGTAATTTCTGTAGTAATGTCGTAATCGGCTAAATAGACACTGTAATAATACGGTTTTGCGATTTCTGTTTTATGGCTGAACCAACTGGCGCGTTGTTCTTCGTCTACGGTTTCTTTTTGCACCATTGGCATTAAAGAAAACATGCCATAATCGTTCATCCAAGGAGAAGGCTGATGCGTTTGTTTGAAGCCTCTAATTTTAGTTGCATCATAGGTATATTGCCATCCGTTTCCGTTGTTTCCTGTTTGTGGCGTCCAAGCGTTCATCCCCCAAGGTAAGGCTATGGATGGATAGGTATTTCCATTGCTTAGTTCATAATTGCTATCGGTTCCCATTAAAGGATTAATCCATTCTACTAAGTCGTTATTTTTGCTGTTTTCTTGCGCCATACTGTTAACAAGAAATACTAAAAAAATAATTGTAAACCTTTTAGTCATGTTTCTAATTCGTTGTGATTGTTTTTCAAATATACTAAAATTGATTCGCTTAGCTTTTATTTTCTAATTCATTCCATAGATTTTAACTTTTAAGCCAAATGCGTAATCGATACCCAATTTTAGTGCTCATTAGTAGGGTTCAATGGTTGTATGAATTTTATACAATAGTGCTAAAGCAATCGAAAAAGTGTACATTTGAAAAACTTTTTAGCCCATATGGACTCACTCACTCAAATCGTCCTCGGAATTGCCACAGCTGAATTAGTAGCTGGTAAAAAACTGCACAACAAAACCTTTTTGTATGGTGCTGTTTTGGGAACAATTCCCGATTTAGATATTGTGGTTGGGAAATTTATGAGTGCTGTCGGAGGCGTTGCCATTCATAGAGGTTTGAGTCATTCCCTACTCTTTTTTGTGTTTTTGGCGCCCGTTTTGGGATGTTTAATTTCCAAAATAGAAAAAGAGAAAATCAATTTTAACAGCGCTACTTTATTAGCGTTTTGGTGTTTGGTTACCCATGTTGTGTTGGATGTATTTACCTCTTGGGGAACACAAATCTTTTGGCCTTTGGAACACCGATTTGCCTTGAAAACCATCTTTGTAATTGACCCTTTGTATACCATTCCGCTTTTGATTAGCTTGATTTTTGTCTGGAAAAATAGCGACTATTTCCTCCGTAGAAAATATGCAATTCGTGGATTGATTAGCAGTTCTTCGTATTTACTTTTGACGTGTATTTTGAAACTTTTTGCTTTGCAACAATTCGAAACCGCTTTGCAAAATCAAAATTTCGCTTACCAAGAACTAATTGTAAAACCCACCGCTTTCAATTGTATCCTTTGGAATGCAAATGTAGCTACTCCAAAAGGCTATTATCTAGCCGATTATTCGTTATTTGATTCGCAACCGATTCGGTTTACTTTCTATCCTAAAAATGAAGAATTGGAAGAAAAATTGGTAAATTCTGATGATTTCCAGCGCCTTAAAAAGATTAGCGAAGGTTGGTATTTGGTTACCGAACACAACAATCGTTTATTTTTTAATGATTTACGCTTTGGTTTATTGAACGACCAACCTGAAAATCCGCAATTTGCTTTTAGTTATGAATTTGTGAACGAAGCCCACGGAACGTTAGTCGCTCACGAAGTACCAAAAGCCAAACGAGACGGAAAAGCATTGCTCCAAAAGATTGTGACACGGATAAAAGGAAATTAATTATTCCTTGGTACTCATTTTAATCTGCAAATGATTCAGTAAGACTTGATATTTACTGATTTCTCTCAAAACTACTTCATCATTCGAAGCGTCTAGCATTTCATCTAACCTATCGCTCACTTCAATTAATTTGATGCTGGCTTGCGAAAAATGCTTCATTGCCATATAATCAATAATCAATTGAACCTCTTTTTTTATTGCTGTAAATTGGTCTTCCATATTTAATTTATTTTCCTCTTAGCAGATTGATACTTACCGTTGCATAATCGGTTTCGGGATATTTTTTAAAGTAATTGGCATCCGAATGCAATCCCGCTTCGGCCGCTATTTTTTGCAACTCCTCAATTTCTACAATAAACTGATCTGAAAAGCCGTGCGTAGCATCATAAGCTGTGGCGGCAGTTCTTCCTAGATTTTGAGCTGTCAATTGAGGTGCAACGGTATGTAATTCGATAATCAAAAGGCCAAATTTACGAACAAACGGACTCCATTTATTAAAATGTTCCAATAAATTATCTTCTACAGCGTTGTTGGAAATGCGAACTCCACGATGTGCAAAAGCTCCTGTGGAAGAACTAATTCTATTGTTGGTGATTACCTTTGGGTCTTCCCAAATACGATTGTGGTCTAAAAACGTGCGCACATTCAACAAATCTTTCAAATCGATGTTGTAATTTTCTTGTAAATCACTATTCAACAAATTCGGATTTCCAATGTCGCCCCAAATGACTTTAGCCCAAATATCGGCTTTAATCAAATTGGCTCGTGTGACTTTCAGCGCTGCTTGGTTGTAATCGGCTCCTACCAAAAACAATGGATAATCATCTAACATTTTGCCTCGCAACGTTTGACGTTCAATGACTTCAAAAATATGTTGCAAAAAAGCGCCATTTCCGCAACCCATATCTAAAATCCCTTTCGGTTGTTCGGCAATAGGTTTATTAAATAATTCGATAATGATATCGTCAATTACTTTGAAATACGTTGCATGTGCACCACCACTTCCCCAGACATTCATTTCGCGATTGACGTGAATTTCGTCTTCATTTTTACTGATGTTTCGCAACTCACTTGCATTGCCAAACAACAAACTATCGATGTGTTTGAACATTGGAAGATAGGAAACTGTAACCCCATAAGCCGAAGCGCGTTTGGCAAAGAAAAAACCATCTTCGGTAAATTGATAATTGTCGTTTTTCTTGGAAAACCATCCCAAGTGTACAAAAAAGTCGAGAATTTTAGCGAAAGCTTCCGGATGCTTGTGAAATTCATCGGCACGGAACGAACTTTCCATGAAATACTTGTGAAACATACCGGTCATTCCTAAGTTGACGACAATCGGTCCCACCAAATAACCTTCGATATGGGTTAGTATCTGCTCTTGAATGGTTCTCAAATTTTCATCTTCTTCAAAATGAATGTGATAGTTTTCGGTAAATTTCTTTAAAATTGGCTCCAGTATTGTAATCGATTCCGAATCCATTTTATTTGCCGTAAACACCGAAGTTTGGGTCAACAATTGAAACGTATCTTCGTATAATGGAACAAGAGAAAACACAAATTCGCTATTTGGTAAAGTTGAAATTGTAACGCTTCCCGATGAATTTTCTACATTATAATGAACAAAACCTTGTGAAGCCATAACGCGTAAAGCAACATTTAAATACCCTTCATTTGCATTAAATTTGTTGGTAAGTTGAGCTAAAGTGACGGTTTTTTCTTTTAGAAGATAGTCTAAAACGCCTTTTTGGAACAACGAATAAGCAACTGGAACAACTACTAATCCGTCTAAATGTCTAAAAATAGCTTCGCGCAATTGGTTTCGCTTCATCATAAATTGAGTGGTTTATTCTCAAATTTATGAAAATTATAATATACTTTCCAATAAACTTCGTTTTATCTCGATAAATGGGGTCTATAATTGGTCAAATAGAAACCTTTTTATACAACGTAATTCGTTACTATTGAATATAAAATCTAGTTTACTTTTTTATGATGATTTTTTTATCAATTGAATTATTTGAATGAATTTTAATTAAATAAGTAGCATTAGATAAATGCGTTACATCAATTACAGCATTGATATCATTTACGTTCTTTATGAACACTAATTTTCCATCTACAGTATATAATTCAACTTTATCGATTGTTGTATTCGTTAGATTTTGAATATGTATTTCTCCAGTTGTTGGATTTGGATAGACTGTTATATTTGATTCAAATTCAATCTCTTCAATGGATAAAGATGGACAAACAATAGTTGTTGGTACTAATCTATTCGTACTGGTATTGTCTCCTATTTGTCCATATAAATTGTTTCCCCACAACCATAACGTTTCATCTAACTTGATTGCCACTACATGGCTATTCATTATTTTGAAATAATTACAATTTGAAAAATTTGGTATTAAAGTGGGAACCGTTCTGTTATTTGTAGTTCCAATTCCCAATTCTCCAGAATAATTTAGTCCCCAAGACCAAAATGTACCATCGGTTTTTTTGGCGATTGAAGTACCATAACCGCCAGACACTATTTTACTCCAATTAGTTGCCGTACCTAATTGAGTAGGCACTGGAATATTGACTGTATTTCCAACACCAAGTTGTCCAAAATTATTTAATCCCCAAGACCAAAGTGTTCCGTTTTGTTTTATAGCAAAACTAGAATGACCACAGCCACTAATTTCAGTCCAGTCTGAATCATTTCCCATTTGAATTGGCACATTTGATGAAGTGATAGTACCATTACCTAATTGACCAAATGCATTATATCCCCAAGCCCAAATTGTACCATCCGTTTTCATTGCTAAAACATGATCTCCAGTAGGACATACTTTATCCCAATTTGTATCTACTCCAATTTTAGTAAATACCCAAACTGAACCCGACACACCTAAACCTAATTGTCCGTTATAATTATTTCCACAAGACCATAATGTTCCATCACTCTTTTTTGCATAACTAGACAAATATCCAGTCGTAACTTCTATCCAATTTGTATCATTTCCTACTTGAGTTGGGATAAAGGTTACTGTTGAATTTCCTTGACCTAATTCGCCTTGTGAGTTTCTACCCCATGACCATAAAGTGCCATCATTTTTTACTGCTAATGTAAAATCAAATCCTGCGCTAACAGTATCCCAATCATTATCAGCACCAATTTGAATAGGCACAAGGCTATTCACATATGTTCCATTTCCTAATTGTCCGTAATTATTTCTTCCCCATCCCCAGAGTGTACCATCTGATTTAATTCCGATTGTATGCTCCCCTCCAACAACGACTAATTTCCAACATTGAGCCGAAATATTTTGAGTAAATAGTAATAAAAAAATGATCACAATTGTTTTTAGAGAAAAGAGATTTTTCATTATGTATGAGCTGTTTAGAATTTTAAAAGTAGTTATTAAATAAAAAAATAACTACAAAAATTCAGTTTTTAACATTTATAAAGTGCTAAAAAAATCGCTTTTTCAACTCAATAAATTTTTTATTTGTTGTCAAATAATCAGTTATAATTTCTTTTCGAAGTACTTCCAAATCATCATAATCAAGGTATTTTGCCCAAGCATCCGATTCCAAAATTTCTTTTATTTGTCGAATGACTTTTGCGGTTTCAGCTGCATTTCTTAGCACTGCTTTTCCATCGTATTTTGGATTATTTTTATGCTGAAAGGTTACTTCTTTGGTCTCGAAATTTACCTCCACATAAAAAAAGTTTTCTGTTTCGTTATTTGGATAAAAATCAGTCCACTTGGCATAACCCACTCGTTCTTTCTGATTCGGATTTTTAATTTCTGAAATCAAGCGCCATCTACAATTTGCAGCTCTTCCCCAGTGATTGGAACTACGATATACACCTTCATCCGTAAAACAATAACTACTCCCCGATTTGCTTTTGTACTGCCAATCAATAGTTAGAATCGCAGTGGCATCGACTTCAACAAACTCACAAAAAGTATGTTTATGGAAATTGGTTTTATTGTATTTTTTTAAACTCATAAAGGGCAAATTCGATTTCTTTGTAACAAAAGTAACATTTGATTTTTAAAGATTAGTAGTATCTTTACAAAAAGGATTACAAATGAGAGATATTTTAAATCAGGCGTACAGCTATATTTTTGAAGAAGCTTTATTGGATGAAATTGCAAAAGTTGCCGTTTATAAAGAATTTAAAGCCGATGACTACCTCATTGAAATTGGCGATTACATTAAAACTATGCCGCTTTTATTAACGGGAGCCATCAAAATTTTGAGAGAAGATGAAAATGGCGATGAATTATTATTGTATTTCTTAGAACGCGGCGATACTTGTGCAATGACTTTAACGTGCTGCATGGGACAATCAAAAAGTCGCATTCGTGCTATTGCAGAAACCAACGGTGCCATGTTAATGATTCCTGTAGAAAAAATGGAAGAATGGTTGACCAAATACAAAACGTGGAGAAACTTTGTTTTTGATAGTTATAATGTGCGTTTAAATGAAATGTTAGAAGCAATTGACACTTTGGCTTTCATGAATTTAGATGAACGTTTGTACAAATATTTAACCGATAAAGCGAAAGTAATTGGGGATACCGAAATCAAAAATACACACCAAGAAATTGCTTATGAAATGCATACTTCTCGTGTAGTAATTTCCCGATTATTGAAAGCTTTAGAATTGAAAGGAAAAATTAAATTACACCGCAATAAGATAGAAATTCTTCAATTCTAATGGAAATTTTAGGTTATCTTGGGGCATTGTGTATTGGCTTGGTTTTAGGACTAACAGGCGGTGGTGGTTCCATTTTAACCGTTCCGATTTTAGTGTATTTGATGAGTATCAATCCCGTGACAGCAACGGCCTATTCGTTGTTTATTGTAGGAACAACATCTACTTTTGGCGCGATTCAAAACTACCGAAAAAATTTAGTCGACCTCAAAAACGGATTTATTTTTGCGATTCCGTCTTTTGTAGCGGTTTATTTAACTCGAAAATATATCGTTCCCGAAATTCCAAAAATCATTCTCGAATCGCCAATACTCATCACAAAAGACACCTTTTTAATGTTGTTTTTTGCTGTAATTATGATTTTTGGAGCACTATCCGTATTAAAAAAGAAAAGCCAAGAAACCCCAAACGAAGAAAAAAGAAATTTGATTTTTATTGGCATTCAAACATTCATAATTGGAATTATTATTGGATTAGTGGGCGCTGGTGGCGGATTCTTAATTATTCCATCATTAATTTTGTTTGCTAAATTACCGATGCGAAAAGCAGTTGGAACTTCATTATTTATCATTGCCATGAACTCGCTAGTAGGATTTATGGGTGATGTTCAAAATTTGGTAATTGATTGGATGTTTTTGACCACATTCACCGCTATTTCAGTTGTTGGGATATTTATTGGTATGTACCTCACAAAATACACAAATGAAAGCCAATTAAAGAAGATTTTTGCTTACTTTGTATTGCTCATGGCATGCATCATCTTGTTAAAAGAAATCTAATTGTAACTTTAGGTACAGAAGAATTAAAAAATAGAAAGTAAATTTGTAAAAAATAGAACATATGAAAATTGAACAAATATACACCGGATGCATTGCACACGCCGCTTATTACATTGAAAGTAATGGTGAAGTTGCTATCGTAGATCCATTACGAGAAGTACAACCTTATATCGATAAAGCACAAAAAGAAAATGCGCGTATTAAATATATTTTTGAAACGCATTTTCACGCTGATTTTGTTTCAGGACATTTGGATTTAGCTAAGAAAACAGGAGCTTCAATTGTATATGGTCCTACTGCAAAACCAAATTTTGAGTGTATTGTAGCCACTGACGGACAAGAATTTAAAGTGGGTGGTGTTACGATTAAGGCGATTCACACTCCAGGACACACTTTAGAAAGTACGTGTTATTTAGTTACCGATGAAGCGGGAAAACAACACGGAATTATCACTGGAGATACTTTGTTTATTGGTGATGTTGGTCGTCCTGATTTAGCACAAGAATTGGTGGAAGATTTGACACAAGAAATCTTAGCAGGTTATTTATTTGATTCGCTTCGCAATAAAATCATGCCATTAAGTGATGATTTAATTGTGTATCCTAATCACGGTGCAGGAAGTGCTTGTGGAAAAAACATGAGTAAAGAAACAACCGATACGTTAGGGAATCAAAAGAAAGTCAATTATGCGTTGAGAGCCGATATGACCAAAGAAGAATTCATCAAAGAATTATTAGATGGATTAACGCCTCCTCCGGCTTATTTTCCTCAAAATGTATTGATGAACATTCAAGGGTATGAAAGCTTAGATTCGGTAATGTCTAAAGCTGAAACACCATTGCATCCAAAAGAATTTGAAGCCGTTGCCAATCAAACCGACGCTTTGGTTTTAGATGTTAGAAACGAGAATGATTTTGTTAAAGAACATATTCCTGGTTCTATTTTCATTGGATTACACGGACAATTTGCTCCTTGGGTAGGTGCTTTAATTAGAGATACTAAACAACCCATTTTATTAATTACGCCAGAAGGAAAAGAAGTAGAAACCATCACTAGATTATCGCGTGTAGGATTTGATAACACCTTAGGTTTCTTATTGGGTGGTATCGAAGCATGGAAAGCAGCAGGTTATGAAACAGATAGCATCGAATCTATTACACCTGAAGTGTTCGCTGCACAATTTGAAACAGCACCCGTAATTGATTCCAGAAAACCAGGAGAATTTACAGCCGAACACGTGATGAATGCAGTTAATATTCCATTAGATTTTGTTAACGAACAATTAGCCGAAGTGCCAAAAGAGGATAAATTCTTTATTCATTGTGCAGGTGGCTATCGTTCCGTAATTATGTCGTCTATCTTAAAAGCAAGAGGCTACCACAATATGATTAACGTTGAAAAAGGAATGGCTGGAATAAGAACTACTGATGTTCCATTAACAGCATATGTTTGCCCGAGTACGTTGAAATAATTTTAAAAAAATACCAAATCCGATTTCAAAAGAATCGGATTTTTTATTGCCATACAAAATGCACTATCACTAAATTAAATAAGCGTTGGGACTAAAGTTTAGAGCAAAGATTATGATTTTAAAAACCTAAAAATGTGTAACAATTTTAAAAAATAGTGTAACTCAACTCATTTGGCGCGCACTACCTTTAAGAAATTAAAAAAATGCAACATGCAAACAACTAAAATATTAGGAACCGTTTTATTAATAGCTGCAATCATTTTAGGCTATTTTGGTGTAACTAAAGTCGCAAATAGTTCTTCGGAAGTAAAAGTATTAGGCTTAGAAATTGATGCTTCAAACGAATCTGGAAAAAAAAAGGCTATATGCTTATTGGTCTTGCCGTAGTACTTTTTGCGGGTGGATTGTATTCGATTAATAAAAAACAATAGTCTTTACTCATTTTTACTTTAGCTTCACGGGAATCCAAATTTCTTCTTCAGCAGCTGGACTGTTGTTCTTGTATTTTTCGCCTAGAATTTCAAATTGTGGGCGGTTTTCAAGTTGGTAATCCGAATTTGGCAACCATTCGTTATAAATTGTATTGAAGAACACTGCTGCATCGCTTTGGGCTCCTTTGTAATTAAAGACAGCATACAAACCTTCTTCGATTTCTAATTTTTCCATTCCTTCAGGAATAAAATCAAATGATGAAACCGCAACCGCAGCCCATTTTACAAAAGGTGTGTTTGGATGAAAATCAAAATTATCGGGATTGATTTGTATATTGAATAATTCTGTTCCAATTGGATTTTGAATTTCTTTTCGTCTAGGCATAAAACTGCTCCACAATTCAAAAGCACGATAATCGGCATAGGTAAATGAACGGTTTTTACCAATGAATTTTGTGGTAGGGAAGGTTTTAATTTTTGGTGTCATTTTTATAAAATTTATCATTTTTCCAATTCAATGGATTTTCAAAGATATAATTTTGAATGGTATCAAATGATTTTGCATTGCGAATGATATGATCATGAAATCGGGTTTGCCATCCGAAATTTGGATTGATTTTTCTACATTCAAATGAACAACGGCCTTTGTACCAACGAATAATTTTTGAAATATTTTCATTTATCATTGGATTTTTATTGCCCGAAAATCCACCAATATTCCCCTGTAGAGACGCGATTAATCGCGTCTCGTTGTTGTTGTTGTTATTGTTGTTGATATCGTTAGGCGCGATACATCGGGGTTCATTGTTATTTTCATTAGGTGCTATACATCGGGGTTCATTATTATTATCATTAGACACGATAAATTGGGGTTCATTGTTATTTTCATTAGACGCGATAAATTGGGGTTCAATATTAATATCATTAGACGCGATAAATCGCGTCTCTACGGAATGATTTATTATCAATATCCCGTGAACGTGATTGGGCATTACCACAAAATTTCCCAATTCAATAAACGGAAAATGATTTGGAATTTCCATCCAAAATTGTACTGCCAATTTACCGATTTCGGATAATTGCATTTCTTGATTTTGAATGGTTCCAAAAAAATGGTGGCGATTTTGGGTGCAAATGGTTATGAAATAGGCACCGTTATTGGCATAATCCCAGGTTTGTAGACGTGCGGAAGGAATGCGGTATTTGTTTTGAAATTTATTTTGCATGGCGTTGAATATGATATTGTTACACGAAATAATGAAATTATTTTGGGAATTGAAAATGTTTTTTGATTTTTTAAATATATTCAAAAAAAAGAGACGCGATAAATCGCGTCTCTACAATATATAAACATTCGAAATATTACATATTTCTTCTGTATTGACCTCCTACTTCAAATAATGCACTTGTAATTTGTCCTAATGAACAAACTTTGGTGGCATCCATTAACTTTTCAAAAATATTCTGATTTTTAATGGCTGCGTCTTGTAAAATATTGATGTGTTCGGCAACTTTTTCTGCACTTGTTTTATGCAAATCAGTCAACATATCTATTTGATATTGCTTCTCTTCTTCTGTTGCACGAATTACTTCGGCTGGAATTACTGTTGGCGAACCTTTAGAACTCAAGAAGGTATTTACACCAATAATTGGGAATTCTCCTGTGTGTTTCAAGGTTTCGTAATACAATGATTCTTCTTGAATTTTTGAACGTTGGTACATGGTTTCCATTGCGCCAAGAACTCCTCCACGTTCTGTGATTCTGTCAAATTCTTGTAAAACAGCATCTTCTACTAAATCGGTTAATTCTTCAATAATGAAAGAACCTTGAATTGGGTTTTCGTTTTTCGCTAAACCTAATTCTTTATTAATAATCAACTGAATTGCCATGGCTCTACGCACTGATTCTTCGGTTGGTGTGGTAATTGCTTCGTCGTAAGCATTCGTATGCAACGAGTTACAGTTATCGTAAATCGCATATAATGCTTGTAAAGTCGTACGAATGTCATTGAAATCAATTTCTTGGGCGTGTAACGAACGACCAGATGTTTGAATATGGTATTTCAACATTTGTGCTCTTTCGTTGGCTCCGTATTTGTTTTTCATGGCTTTCGCCCAAATTTTACGTGCCACACGACCAATTACGGCATATTCTGGATCAATTCCGTTTGAGAAAAAGAACGATAAATTCGGACCGAAATCGTTGATGTTCATTCCGCGACTTAAATAGTATTCTACATAAGTGAAACCATTTGCCAACGTGAAGGCTAATTGCGTTATTGGATTTGCTCCAGCTTCGGCAATATGATATCCAGAAATTGAAACGGAATAGAAATTACGAACATTTTGCTTGATGAAATATTCTTGCACATCACCCATTAAACGCAATGCAAATTCAGTTGAGAAAATACAAGTATTTTGTGCTTGATCTTCTTTTAAAATATCTGCTTGAACCGTTCCACGAACTTGGGCTAACGTTTTTACTTTAATATCTTGGTATACCTCCAAAGGTAACACCTCATCACCTGTAACACCCAGTAGCATCAACCCTAAACCATTATTACCTTCTGGTAAAGCACCTTGGTATGTTGGACGAGCTACGCCTTTTTTCTTATAGATTTCGTTGATTTTAGCTTCTACTTCATCTTGTAGACCATTTTCAACGATGTATTTTTCACAGTTTTGATCGATGGCAGCATTCATGAAGAATCCTAACAACATTGGCGCAGGACCGTTAATTGTCATCGATACCGAAGTTAATGGATGACTTAAATCGAAACCTGAATATAATTTCTTCGCATCATCTAAGCAACAGATTGAAACTCCTGCATTACCGATTTTTCCATAAATGTCAGGACGAATATGTGGATCATTTCCGTATAAAGTAACTGAGTCAAAAGCTGTAGAAAGACGTTTTGCAGGTAATCCCGCAGATACATAATGAAAACGTTTGTTGGTACGTTCTGGTCCTCCTTCTCCTGCGAACATTCTACTTGGATCTTCACCTTCGCGTTTGAATGGATATAAACCTGATGCGAATGGGAATTCTCCTGGTACGTTTTCTTGTAAATTCCATTTTAAAATATCACCCCAGGCTTGGTATTTTGGCAAAGCCACTTTTGGAATTTGAGAATGCGATAACGATTCAGTATGCGTTGCAATTTTGATTTCTTTATCACGAACTTTGAAACTATAAACTGGATTTTTGTATTTATTAACTTTTTCGTCCCAAGTTAAAATGATTTCCCAGTTGTATGGGTCAAGGTTCATTTTAACTCTATCAAACTCTTTGGTTAATAAGGAAACGAAATCTTTGTTATCAGCAGTGATTTTTAAAGAACTCTCCACAATTCCTGCTTTATCTAATTGCGGAACATTTCCGTTAACCGTTTCAATTGTTTTGAAAATTCCGTATAATTTTTGCGCTACCTCAACTTGAGAAAGTGCTGTTTCGTCGTATTTTCTATTGTTTTCTGCAATCTCAGATAAATAACGCGTTCTGTGCGGCGGAATTACGAAAATTTTCTCGCTCATTTCACGTGTAATTTCAAAAGTCGATTTTAAATCGGCTCCCGTTTTCTCTACAATCTTATCCATGATAGATTTGTATAGCGTGTTCATTCCTGGGTCGTTGAATTGCGAGGCGATTGTTCCAAAAATCGGCATCTTATCGGTATCCACATCCCATAAATTATGATTGCGTTGGTATTGTTTTTTCACATCACGAATGGCATCTAATGCACCACGTTTGTCAAATTTATTCAAGGCAACTAAATCAGCAAAATCCAACATATCGATTTTTTCTAACTGGGTTGCTGCTCCAAATTCTGGCGTCATTACATATAATGAAACATCAGAATGTTCTAAAATTTCGGTATCCGATTGTCCAATTCCAGATGTTTCTAAAATAATAATATCATATTTAGCTGCTTTCAATACTTCAATTGCTTCGGCCACATATTTTGACAAAGCCAAATTGGATTGACGTGTAGCCAACGAACGCATGTAAACACGAGAATTGTTAATCGCATTCATACGAATTCTATCCCCTAACAAAGCGCCGCCTGTTTTACGTTTTGATGGATCAACTGAAATTAATCCGATTGTTTTTTCTGGGAAATCGATTAAAAAACGACGTACTAATTCATCCACTAACGACGATTTTCCAGCACCACCCGTTCCTGTAATTCCTAATACTGGGATTTTAGACGTTTCATTCTTTTGGTGAATTTCATCAAAAACCGATTTTGCAATTTCTGGAAAATTCTCAGCTGCTGAAATCAATCGTGCAATAGCAGTTGGGTTCTTCTCTTCGATATGCGATAATTCTCCTGTTAGTTTATCTCCAATTGGATAATCCGAACGCTGTACTAAATCGTTAATCATTCCTTGTAATCCCATCGCACGACCATCGTCTGGAGCATAAATTCTTTCGATTCCGTATTCGTGTAATTCTGAGATTTCAGAAGGTAAGATAACGCCTCCGCCTCCACCAAATATTTTGATGTGACCTGCCCCTTTTTCTTTCAGCAAATCATACATGTATTTGAAATATTCGTTATGACCTCCTTGATAAGACGTCATAGCAATGGCATTTGCATCTTCTTGAATAGCTGTATTTACTACTTCTTCCACACTTCTATCATGTCCAAGGTGAATGACCTCAACACCCGTAGCTTGAATAATTCTACGCATGATATTAATGGCTGCATCGTGTCCATCAAAAAGTGACGCTGCGGTCACAATTCTTACTTTATTTTTAGGAATATAAGGAGTTTGTAGTTCCATCTGTAATTTTTATTCGTTTTAAAGGGTGCAATTTACGAATTTAATAATTTTATTTCATTCAAATTTTAGAATAAATTCTGTTGAAAATTGGCACTATCTTTGTAAATTAGTTAGCAAAATAGAAAAACATGAAAAAAGTAGTATTTAGTTTAGTCGCCTTTGGTTTATTTGGTTGTGCCGAAATGCAACAAGTTTTAGATCAATTACCTCAAGGAACCGGTGTTTTGAGTCAAGCAGAAATTGGGAATGGATTAAAAGAAGCTTTGAATAATGGCATCACTAAACAAGTTTCGAAATTAACTGCAACAGATGGCTTTTTTAAAAATGAAGCCGTAAAAATTTTATTGCCTGAAGAACTACAAACGGTTGACAAGAAACTACGTCAAATAGGCATGGGAAAATTAGCTGACGAAGGTTTAAAAGTAATTAATCGTGCTGCGGAAGATGCGGTAAAAGAAGCTACGCCAATATTTGTGGATGCAGTAAAACAAATGACTTTTACCGATGCGAAAAACATTTTATTAGGAAACGATAGTTCTGCTACAACCTATTTACAAAATTCTACTTCAACTGCTTTGTATGCAAAATTTAATCCCGTGATTAAGAATTCTTATACAAAAGTAGGCGCAGATAAAATATGGAGTCAAATTATTACAAAATACAATTCCATTCCATTAGTTACAAAAGTGAATCCAGATTTAACAGATTATACCACCAACAAAGCTATGGAAGGTGTTTTCAAAATGATTGCTGTGGAAGAAAAAGATATTCGAACAAATTTATCCTCAAGAAGTTCCGATTTATTGAAGAAAGTTTTTGCTTTACAAGATAAAAAATAATCTTTTGAAACCCGTTAAACAGCAAAAAAACGTTTTCGTAAAAATTTAATAATCAATAACATAAGTATAACATAACCTTAACATTACAATTCAAAAATTCATCGGATATTTGCAAAGTAATAAATAAGAAGTTTTCTCATTTGGTTAGGTTAGTTAAAAGAATCACCACGCTTTATGCGTGGTTTTTTTGTTTTATTGGCTATTATTAAAATAATTTTATCTTTGTGAAAACCAAGAAGATGAATTTTTTTTACCGCCTTTTTTTACTTACAATAGTTTCAACGACACAAGCACAATTTAATTTTAATTATAATCTCAATACAAACGGAAGAAGAGTTTGTCTCATACAAGCTTCCGTTAATACCTCTTCACCAAGTGTTACGCTCCATTTATTGGATGAATTTGCTAATACTTCTGAACCTTATACAATAAAAAGAAGACCCCTTAATGGTACAAATGCAGATTGGTCTACGTTGGTAACAAACTTAGCGCCAACAACAACTAGTTGGACCGATTTTAATGTGCTTTTGGGTAATTCGTATGAATATCAAGTTAGGCGTACCACTGCTTCTGGAGACGCTATAGGTCATTTAACAGCCGCTTTACTTTACGACCAATCGAATTATAAAGGGCGAATGATATTGGCAATTGATACTTCCTTTCAAACCAGTTTAGCTGCTGAAATTGTACAACTCAAAAAAGATTTAACGCATGAAGGTTGGCACGTAATTGAACTCTATGTTCCAAGAGCAACAACATGGGAAACCGAAGCTAGCATCTTTACCACAAAAAATTTAATAACTACTGCTTACAATAATTCTCCATCAAACGATAAACCAACCCACCTATTTTTACTAGGTCACATTCCTATAGCGCGTTCTGGACAAAATGCAATTGCTCCTGACGATCATGATATCAATAAAGGCGCTCGCGGTGCTGATTGTTTTTATGCTGATATAGATGGTGTTTTTACCGATATTGCGACTTATAATCCTGGAACTATAAATTCAATGGCTATTAATTTACCCAATGATTACAAATGGGATCAAGATTTTATTCCTTCTGAATTAGAAATGGCATTTGGAAGAGTTGATTTTGCAAATATTACAAGTTACACCGACAGCGAAGAAGTTTTATTGCGTAATTATTTGACTAAACTTCACCACTATAGAATGGTTTCTAATGGTTATGACATGGGAGATAAAACGGCCTTTAGAAGTGGTTATGATAACTCAAACGACGGTTCTTACAGGAGTTTAATTCCAATTACAGGAGTGAACAATGTGGATTTTTATACTGGAAGTGCTGCTTATCCTCAATGGGTTCAAAACAATGGCCCTTATCAAATTTTTATGCAAAATTCTCAGATTCCAAACCTTAACGATTGGAACACATATGGCATGGATGCAACCCTGTTTTCAAGCGACCAAAGCTATTGGGGCTATTGGGACGAAGCAGAAAGTTTTAATTATGGAAAAATCAGGGCATTGTTAGCATCCAACACAAAATGTTTAGGTGCTATATATACCACCACTGCAATTAACACCTTTCATCAACCGGCTATGGGCGAAACAATTGGTTGGAGTTGTAAACGAATAATGGATCACAATTTAGGCAATAATTTATTAGAAAAACAGCAACAACCTTATGACACTTCTGAATTTTGGAATAGAACCCATTTTCAATATCATGGCGATCCTACTTTGCGACTTTTTCAAGTTCATCCTGCGTCAAATTTAACCGCAACTAGTAATGGCGCAGCACTTACTTTATCATGGAATGCTGCTAATGATACTGATATTATTGGTTATCATGTGTACAAAAGCGACAGTGAATATGGACTGTTTACAAAACTTACAACAAATCCTGTTGCAGCTTTGAGTTTTACGGATACTAATTTTAATGCTACCAATTGGTATATGGTAAGAGCTATAAAAGTGCAACAAACAGGAAGTGGTACGTTTTTGAACCCAAGTATTGGTATTAGTGGTAATGCGGCACTTCTTACTACAGCTAAATTTGACCGTAAAACGGTTCTGGTATATCCTAACCCTTGTAAAAATTGGTTACACGTTGAATCCGATGAAGTATTAAAATCGTATCAAATAGTAGATTTACAAGGAAAAACTATACTAGAAAATACGTTTGAAGATCAAAGCATTGACATTAGTGCATTAAAAAATGGCGTTTATTTTATAAGCCTCTTTTCAGAACAAAATACAATTGTAAAAAAGATAGTCAAAATCTAATCCTAAACAACGTCGCTTATTTACTTTTTATATAAGCGATTACTTGCTGATTAAAAATAATGGGCTGTTCAACATTTACTACATGTCCGCAGTTTTGAATGATAAAAAGTTCCGCAGTTTTTACATGATTGGCAACTACTTGCTTCACCGAAGGTAAAAACATATAATCTTCTTCACCCATTACGTAAAGCGTGGGAATATTCAGTTCTTTTTGTCTAAACCAACGTAAAACTGGGTTGATTTCGGCTGTGAGTTTGAACCATTTGATGAATTCTTTTTGATAGAGTTTTTTGGCTTCGTTAATGAATAATAAGCGTGATTGTTTGTGATTTTTTTTAGGCATAATCACAAAGGCAAAAAACTTGTATAAAACCAAATAAGGCAATACATATTTAAACATATTTCCTAATTTCATTAAGATTTGCGAACGAAAATTCATCTTTAAAATCGCGCCACCTAAAATCATACTCTTTACGCGATGTGGATGCATTTCTGCCAATTGACGAATCACTATCGAACCCAATGAAATTCCAACAAAATGGGAGCTTTCAATCTTTAAGTGTTCGATGACTTCCACTACATCTGTTGCGATTGATTTAAACGTGTATTTTTGTTTAAAAGCTGTTTTAATTTGTTCATTTGAGTTGCCGTGACCTCTTAAATCCAGCAACAACACATTAAAATGCTTTTGAAAATCGCGAATTTGCTTAAACCAAATAGAAGAACTACCTCCTGCTCCATGAACAAAAGTAACCCATTCGGTACTCGACTCGTTTTTATATAGTGTATAGGAAATCAAATTCTAATTTTGTTCAAATGTACTACTTTTCAAAAAACTGTAGGGCTAAACAAATTTTAAATTTTGGAATGTAGTAATTTGAAATAATCAAAGGCTTTTAATACCCTACTTCCATACCAGGAAAACAGTTCACCATCTACAAAAACGGTTTTGGCATGATGTGTGAATCTTCCAATTTCAAAAGCATGTTCATCATTAAATGGAAAAGGTTCGGAAGACAAAAATACATAATCTGGATCGCCTTCTAAACGGATTTTTTTTAATTCGATTTCGGGATAACGCCCTTCTTTTACTTCGTAAATATTATCGAAATGATTCAATTTCAATAGTTCGTTAATAAACGTATTATTTCCAGCCACCATGTGAGGTTTAGCCCAAATAAAATAAGCGGCTTTCTTCATTGGTTTATCGTTTATAAATTGCTGAAAATCTTGATAAGCAAAGTTGATTTTATCGCTCCATTTTTGTGCTTCGGTGCGTTTATTGAAGAGTTGCCCAAAATCGTGAATCATTTGTAAATTGTCTTCAATCGTTACGATATTGGTTACCCAAACTGGACAAATTTGAGCTAATTCTTCAACAATTTCTTTGGTATTTTCTTCTTTATTACAAATGATGATATCGGGCTGAAGTGCTTTTATTTTATCAAATTTTACGGTTTTTGTACCGCCAACAATGGTTTTTGTTGCTTTAAGATGAACAGGATGTACACAAAACTTCGTAATTCCGACAAGGGAATCTTCCAACCCCAAATCGAACAACAATTCGGTTTGCGAAGGCACTAATGAAACAATTCGCTTTGGAGCTGTTTTGAAGAAATGTTCGGTGCCTAATTGGTCAATCATAATCCGTATACTGTGGAGAAGATGGGGCTCGAACCCACGACCTCTACGCTGCCAGCGTAGCGCTCTAGCCAACTGAGCTACATCCCCAAAAAATTTTTACGAATATAGTTATTTTTAAACACAAAACTTTCTATTTGATTCGATAAAAAAATAAAGTAGTTTTACATTTCTAAAATAAAACCATGCACGCAGATTACATTACCGACCAAAATTTTGCTGATATTACCTATGCCGAAAGCGATGTAAAGTACAAAGAATATGAAAATTGTACGTTTACGAATTGCGATTTTAGAGCGTGTTCGTTTATAGCGGTTACATTTATTGACTGCAACTTTTTTGATTGTAATTTTAGAAGTACGAAAATCAACCATGTGTCGTTGCGTGATGTTTGGTTTACGAAATGCGATTTTACTTCGGTGAATTTTGCCATGACCGACCAAATTTTGTATGAGTTTCACTTTAAAGATAGCTTGCTTGATTATGCCCAATTTTACAGTTTGAAACTCAAGAAAATGCAATTTATTAATTGCAGTATGATTGCGGTGGATTTTATGGAAAGTGATTTATCGGAAGCGTTGTTTGATAATTGTAATTTAAGACATGCTGTTTTTATTGGTACCACAGCCAACAAAACCGATTTTGCTACAAGTTATGATTTTACGATTGATCCTGAAAAAAACAAACTAAAACGCGCTATTTTTTCTACTGAAAATTTAAAAGGTTTGTTACAGAAATATGATTTGGTGATTAAATAAGCTTTGCACATATTTGGCACACGGATTTTGCTGATTTTCAAGCGCAGATTTTGCTGATTTATTCGTATGAGATTAAAAATAAAATAGCTTAAAAACTGAAAACTATTTCCTACATTTGGGTAACATTAAACGTTATATCATGGAAACCCGAAATTATTCTAAAGTCTACCGTATTTTACATTGGTTAATTGCTTTTACATTTCTTTTGCTGTTGCTGACTATTTTTTTACGCAAGACCTGGATGGAAAAAAATCATGTGGCTGGAATAATTCAGGCTTTTTTAGCGGACAATGGTTATGCTGCACTATCGGAAGATGATGCTATTGTATTGGCTAAAAAAATCAGAAAACCGATGTGGAACTGGCATATTTATTTTGGTTATGTATTAACCGGTTTGTATTGCATACGTTTGGCAGTACCCTTTTTTGGGGAAATGAAATTTGCTTCGCCTTTTAAAGTGGGTTTAGACATGAAAACCAAATTTCAATATTGGGTTTACCTGGTGTTTTATGTGTGTACTGCGATTTCGTTAGTAACGGGTTTATTTATTGAATTTGGACCTAAAAATCTAAAAGACCCGATGGAAGAAATACACGTACTTTCGTTATACTATTTGCTTGGCTTTATTGTATTGCATTTTGGAGGTGTTCTACTTGCTGAATGTACCACACAAAAAGGATTGATTTCAAGAGTGATTAGCGGAAGTAAAAAAGGATAAATCTTGGTGCTAAAAAACACTAAATGTTAAAACGGCATCCCCGTAAAACTACTTGGTTGACCCCGTAAAACTACCTGTTTTTAAAATCAGGTAGTTTTACGGGGTTTTTTGTGGATTTTTCTTGCTAAAATTGTACTGTAAGCAGCTTACTAAAAGCATTTTACGCTTTTTAAAAACCAAAATCCCAGTAAACACTGGAAAAAAAAATTGAAAATATACAGAAAATCTGTAATTGGGTTTGGGAATGGTTTTTTATATTGTAGGTGTTTTGTATGTGTTTGATTATTAAACAAATTACTGGCTAGTTGGCAAAAAAAACAGTAATTATACTATTTAAACAGTAACATTATTTACACAGAAGTTGGGAGCAGAAAAACTTAACATTTTAAGTCTTATAAATCGATCACTTAACTATTTTATAACTATTTTAATTAGAAAATCATGAAAAAATCATTTATTTTATTAAGTTTTTTTACTCTTTGTGTAAGCTTGAATAATTATGCTCAAGAAAAGAATATTATTCCTGTAAACATTAAGTCCCTTAACGAATCTATTTCTCAAAAATCTTTAACAGGTTCAATTGAATTGTCTTCAATGGAAGTAGAATCATCAGCTCTCTCTGATATTTTAGCAACGACACCAAATTGTCAAGTAACAGCACCAACAACATTAGCTCAATTAACGGGGGGTTGGAAAATATTTTTTTACAATATGACTTTAGAAACTGCAGCTAAAGTAGGAGTTGTTTCAATAGCTGAAGCTCAAACTAATATTGGAAAAGAAGTATATGTTTATGAACAAATGAATTATAAAGATTTAGACAATTGTAAGAATGGTAAAATTACGTATGGTGCTGGAGTAAGGCTAACAATTCTAGCAAAGAAATTAGATGCAAGTGCAAATTTATCAAATTTAGGTGCGATTGCAGCATCAGCAGAGTTTAAAAAGGCTGAAGTTACTGTAACGATGAGTACAATAGGTTTGTCTGGACCAAAAATAACGGCTACAATTCCACCTGCAGGTAGTTATAGTGTAGAGAAGCATGTACAATATTTACAAGCAATTGACGCTATTAAAGAAGCTACCGCAGATTCAACTACAATAGTAACCCCAGAGATTATTAGTCTGAGTATTCCACCGAGTAGTAATTCGGAATTTTTAAAAGCAACATACATAACATTTGCTTTAGAAAGAATTGCTAAGCGAGAATCTTTTAATACCGCAAAAACAAAGATTGAAACTTGGAGCGATTTAACAGATGCGATGTTCAGACAAGTTTATACAGCAATTGTGGGAGGTAATGATGACAAAAAACCCTCTGAAATTAATGTTTTACAAGCTAAAGAAATTCTAAAAGACACACATTAAGTTATAAAATTTGAAGAGTGAACAGCGCTCATTATTACTAAGATAACCAGCCAGTAACAGCCGTTTGGTGAGATTGCAAATTTTGTGGTAAATTCACGTTTACATTTCGCAAGAAATTTTATTTTTAACAGAAAATAATCGGTTCCAAGGCTCGCAACAGTGCAAAGCTTGATAACGTTCATTTCAAATTTCATAAAATCACTGTTTTTTAAATATTTCAAAATAATAAATTGAATAAGTAGTATAATAATTAAAATCCTGAGTTCACACTCAGGATTTTTCATTCAAACCCCAACAAACACAACTATTAAAAAAAACAATATTCGTTCACAACAAAAGCGTATTCGGGAGCAGAAATTGATATATGTATTTTTATAGCGATTCCTTCTCAATTTATGCATTCAATAGCAACTTAGTAATAAATTAAGTAACTCAAAGCGATTTATTTTATGATTAAAATTTCCGAAAATCCCTCAATATCAACGTTGTTTCATTTAATGTTTTTATTATATTTGTTAAGTAAGTCAGTACTAAAAACAGGTCTGTTCGTTCTTGAATCAACACTTGTTTGTATTTATTTATGCGGTTCACAAAAAATGAGCCCTCTATTTTGACTTAAAATTCATTGATTATCAACTAAAAATAATTCTAATATGCGTTTAAACTATTTTGTATTTGTGGTAATGATTTCGTTTTGTGGTATGAATGCTCAAGATAAAACGGCGGCTTTAAAATTAGTTGGAGAAGGTGTGGCCTTTCACGACAAAGGAGAATATGAAAACGCTATTAAAAAATATGATGAAGCCCTAACTGTAGACGTTGATAATTTAACCGCATTGTCTGAAAAAGCCTATTCTCTCTCTTCCTTACATCAATATGAAGAAGCAATTGCACTTTGCAAAATAGCCTTAAAAAAGCATCCAAAAGAAAAAGGATTGCAATTTATTTATGTCACCTATGGCAATGCATTAGATCACTTAAAAAAAACGGATCAAGCGTTTGCTATGTATGATAAAGGCATTAAAAAATTTCCAGACTATTACCAACTACCCTTTAACAAAGGAATTGCGTATTCAGGATTGCGAAAATATGATGAAGCAATTACGTGTTTTCAGCAAGCCATCGCAATTAATCCCTATCACTTAGGCTCTCTTAATGGCATTGCGCGTTTAGAGATGATTCAAGGAAATAAAATACCTTCAATTTTAGGCTTTTGTTCCTATTTTATTCAAGACCCACAATCGTCAAGAGCTGCTGAAAATTTAAAAAATTTAATAGATGTATTGGATGGAAATGTCAAAAAAACAGGTGATAAAGCAATATCGATTAGCTTAGACTCTAAAATGTTTGACAAAGCGGTTAAGAAAGGGAAACCCGAAGCCAATGATTTTTCAACTACTGAATTAACACTGACTTTAGCTGTAGCTTTAGATTATGATGAGAAGTATCAAAACGACACCGATGTAGTAAAATTTATTAGAAAATTTGAAAGGATGTGTGCCTCATTGAATGAATCAAAAATAGACAATCATGGGTTTTATTGGGAAACTTGGGTTCCTTATTTTTTAGAATTGCACAAAAATAATTTTTCAGAAACCTTGGGTTATTTGGTCTTTGCTACTACAGAAACAGAAGATGTAACGAACTGGTTCAACACGCATGAAGTACAAATTAATCAATTTTATGATTGGTCTAAAAATTATGAATGGCCTAAGAAATAAGTTCACCTTTTACATTCAAGTTTTGAAAAAAATCTAGTTTTTGAATCCCATACAACTCCTGCATTTAAAGCGGGAGTTTTTTTTATTAAAAAAAGAGCGTAGCATTTTGTAGTATGCTCACAAATAGTACCTTTACGGCAAATTTAAATTTAAAACAAATGAAAAAACTTTTCTCTCTATTTACTTTATTCATTTCAATTTTTGCGTTAGCACAGTCGACCGACTTAGACCGTCATGATTTTAATTACTCTTATGTGCAATTGCCAAGCAATCCAGTGGTTGAAGTAAAAAATAGAACCTATTCTTTCACGACCAATATTGACAGAAATTTGATGTATGATAAATCAAAATTCTTTTTTCAAAATCAAGTCAATATTAATGGTTTAGAAAAAAAGGAAAAAAACGGATATATTTCTATTGATATTACGTTATTAACTCCAACCGTTACTAAAAAAAATATAGCCACTAGAACCAGTTCTTCAAAAGATAAAAGAGGAAATGTAACAAATCGTTATTATTATACAGCAGAACTTACTTATGATCAAAAAGGATCGGCAAGAGTGACTAGTACAGATGGAAAAATTCAAAAAACTATCGATTTTACTAGAACCAACACTTTGAAAAGTAAAGAATATGATAGCTATTCAAGTGCAGAATCGTACTACTATAACATCAATCGTACGATTTATAACAATTTTGTAACAGAAGTCGTAAACACTTTAAACAATCAATTAAATAACGAATACGGATATTCAGTTAAAACAGGAACTGATTATCTTTGGATTTTGGCCAACAAAAAACACCCAGAACAAGCAGCAGAATATGATGCTTATGTTGGCGTAAAAAATGTTTTTGATAAAATGACTTTTAATAATCCAGTTTCAGGTTATGAAATTGAATTACAAAATGCAATCCAATATTTTGAATCGTTACCAAAAAAATATGCTGAAGATTCAAAAGCGCACAGAAAAATCAGATACAGCGCTTACTATAATTTGGCAAAAATTTACAATTATTTAGATTTACCTACTAAATCAATTGAATGGTCTAACAAACTTATAGCAAATGATTATGACAAAAGTGATGGCGTAACCAATATTGAGGAGTGTAATAATTTAATAACTCTTTTTGGTGTAAATAAAGTTAACACAAGACATTTTGCTGTAGAAACGAAGAACTTCTTTTATGAAGAAGCTGTGCCAACTTCAACTAGTAGCAGTTACTCAACTTCATCTGCACCTTACAGCATAGAAACAGATCCAAATTATATTTTAGCCTATTTAGCAACTATTAAAAAAGATACTATTGCAGGTTATGTTCCAAAAAACAGAACTTTAGCCTTAAGCGATGCTATTACAGTAACCGTTAAAGATTTCCAAGGCAAATTTTCAGAAAGAACTTTTAAAGCAAATGAAATCAATCGTCTTACATTGAGTAATGGAGAAGAATTTGCTACAGTTTCATTTAAAGTTGCTGTTGATAATGGTGGAATTACGATGTCTGGTGCAACTAAGAAATTTGTAAAAGAAATGTATGTTGGTAAAAAAATGGGCGTTTACCAATATTTTAATGGTGAAATTATTGTCAAAGGAGCCAACGAATCAGAAGGAAAATCAAATGCTACAGCTTCTTGGATGATGTCGCCTAAAAAACGTTTTGAAGAACTTGCACAAGGTTGTCCTGCCCTACTTGCTCGTGTAGAAAAGAAGGAGTTTAAAAACAATTTAGAGAGTATCATTCAATTTGCAGAAGCTTTAGACGCTTGCAATTAATATGACCCTATATACAATAGAAAATCCCAAGTTTATGCTTGGGATTTTTTTTTATTCAATAAATTAATACTTGTGAAGTTATCTTGAAATGATATTGCAAAAAATTACTTTACTCATGAAACTTTTTTTTGTACCTCTATACCTCTCCAATTTTGCTGGGTTTTTCTCTATTTTTAAAAATGAAAACAAAGTCCAATTCCTTAAAATTGATTTTATGATTGAAAATAACTAAATTTTTATTGTTTTTCAATAAATTTTTATTGATATTTGCGAAGTAATTTTAAACTTTATAGTTATGTCAAAAACAAACAACTTCGTATTTTGGGGCTTATATGTTATAGCTTGGCTTATTTTTGTTGGCTTATCCATTGAAGCAGGAGGCTTAGTAGTCAATTTCTTTTTTAGTCTCTACAGCCCAGAATTTATTCAAAATCTGTATCAAAAGTTAGACTTAATGGAAATGTATCAAAACAGTAAATTAGCTTTTTTTGGTGTTTATAGTTTTATACTAATCATCTCTATTTTAAAAGCGGTTCTATTTTATGCCGTAATTCATTTAATGCACAAAATGGATTTGTCTAAACCGTTCAATACTTTTGTGGCAAAACAAATTTTACATATTAGTTATTACACCCTTTCCATTGGACTATTAAGTCACATCGCTAGACAAATAGTTAAAAGTTTAATGCATCACGGTTTTGTTCCCAATAACTTAAACCAATTTTGGGCAGACAGCGAAGCTTTTATTTTAATGGGAGGTGTTATCTATATTATTGCGATTATCTTTAAAAAAGGAATCGATATTCAAAACGAAAACGACTTAACTGTTTAAGCTATGCCAATAATTGTAAACTTAGATGTAATGATGGCAAAACGCAAAATGTCACTCAACGAACTTTCGGAAAAAGTAGACATTACCTTAGCGAATTTGTCCATTTTAAAAACGGGAAAGGCAAAAGCAGTTCGTTTTAGTACGCTTGAAGCCATTTGCAAAGCCTTAGATTGTCAGCCTGGAGATATTTTAGAATTTGTGGAACACTAAAAGCATAGATTATTGATGGTTCAATTTTCATTTAATTTCATTTGCTTTATATATCTTTGCAACCCATTTGAAACTGTGTTTAGAAGGTTGCTGTAAAACCCATTAATACCGATTCAGAATATAAAACAACAATTTATGGCAGTTCAAATTTGTTCTTGTGAAGGTTTAGATCCAAAATGTAAAAAGTGTTTTGGAAGTGGCTATATGAATACGCAATTTCCAGAAAAAACTATAAAAGCAGTTCCCAAAAAAGAGAGTGCAAAACAAGAATCTTTTCTTCCAGATACTATAGAATCATTATCAAGAAAAGAAATTGAAAATTTAGTACCTAAAATTATAGATACTTTGGATTTAAAATCGAAGAAGCAAATGCAAATTCTTCATGCAATTCCATTTAACACAACCACTTTTAGAAGAGACTTTAAAGCTAAATTTGAACAATTAGGAACAATAGAAGCAGAAAAACAATCATTAAGAAATGAACTTGATGTCATTTCTAATGCGTTATCGTCTTCAAAATACGAAGTAGCATTCAAATATGGTCATTTTTTATCTGATAAAGTTATTGATGTAACTTCTAACCGAGAGCTTAAAACGTTAATTAGAGCATACAAAAAGCTTAGATCATAAAAATTAAATAGCAATTAGCCTTATGAAAAAATCCTGAGTTTTAACTTGGGATTTTTTTTATCTTTTAAAACTCATATTCGCGTTCCACTTTTGCTATTCTTACTTTATAGTTTTTATACCAAGTGGTTTTACCTTTTTCTTGTGCTTCTAAATGGTCCAGATTGGCTTTCCACTTTTGAATGGCTTCTAAACTTTCCCAATACGAAACGGTGATTCCAATTTCACTTCGAGCACTTTCCATGCCTATATATCCAGGTTGGGCTTTGGCTAATTCAACCATTTTATTTGCCATTTCAGCATAACCGGCTTCAATTTCGGTTCTGGTTGAGGTAAAAATTACTGCGTAGTACATTTGAATTATGAATTATGAATTATGAGTTATGAATAGTTTTCGATACGATTTCTACGAAATCACTTGAACTGGCGACTATTACTAAACACTGAGACTGACCACTGAATACTAAAGTTTCTTCGCTTCTTCCCAAAAAACATCCATTTCGGCTAATGTCATATCCATTAAAGGTTTGCCTAATTCAGTGGCTTTGCTTTCTAAATATTGAAATCGTTTAATAAACTTTTTATTTGTGCGTTCTAAAGCGTCTTCTGGATTTACTTTTAAAAATCTTGCGTAGTTTATCATTGAGAACAAAACATCGCCAAATTCAGCTTCTATCTTATCTTGATTACCTGATTGTACCTCAACTTGGAGTTCTTGTAATTCTTCTTGTACTTTATCCCATACTTGATGAGATTCTTCCCAATCAAAACCTACCCCTTTAACTTTATCTTGAATGCGACTTGCTTTTACTAAGGCAGGTAAACTCTTAGGAACACCTTCCAAGACTGATTTTTTGCCTTCTTTCAGTTTTAGTTTTTCCCAATTTTGCTTTACTTCTTCTTCATCTGCAACAACAACATCACCATAAATATGCGGATGGCGATCGATTAATTTATCACAAATTGAATTCGCTACATCGCCAATATCAAACGCATTGGTTTCACTTCCTATTTTAGCATAAAAAACAATGTGTAACAGCACATCGCCCAATTCTTTTTTGATTTCATGCAAATCGTTATCTAAAATGGCATCACCTAATTCATAAGTTTCCTCAATTGTTAAATGACGTAAACTTTCAAGCGTTTGCTTTTTATCCCATGGACATTTTTCGCGTAAATCGTCCATAATGTCTAACAGTCGGTTGAAAGCTTGCAGTTGTTGCTGGCGTGTGTTCATTTGGAGTTGAATTGTTAAATTGTTAAATTGAGATGCTGAAACGAGTTCAGCATGACAAAGTAGCTGTAAAAATAAAAAATCCCACGTGGAAAACGCAGGATTTTAAAATATAGTTTTCAACTACTTATTCAGCAGCTGGAGTTTCTTCTTCTTGTTTCACTTCTTTAGATAATGCTTCTAATGAAACAAATCCTTTAGGTTGTAACAAATTGTACCAGTTTAAGATTTTCTTGATATCAGAAGTATACACTCTGTCTTCGTCAAATTCTGGTAAAATCTCTCTGAAATAGGCTTTTAATTTCGCATCGTCTTCTTTGTGAGATAGAGCTAAACCGTCGTTTTCTTTTGTAGCAATTGCTTTGAAAACTTCTGCTAAACGCACTTCTTCTGCATACGTGTAAACTGCAATTTCAGACAACAAACTAACATTTGCTCTCATACCAACAGTGATTTTTTTTCCGTCTAATAACGATTCGGCAACAAAACCTGTGCGCGTTTGAATTTTTAATTCATATAATCCTGGTTTCCCAGAAATAGCTAATATTTTTTGAATACTCATGTTACTTAATTGTTAAGGTTGGCAAATATATTATTTTAAAGTAAAAAGTGAAAAGTAAAAAGTAAAAAGTTTAGTTAAAATAACTATTTACTTTTCACTCGCTACTAATTCCTACTTAACGCCCTTTTTTGTTTACGTATTTCATTTTATAATCGGGTCTAGCTTTACCATCCATGATGTTTTGTAGTTTTTTCCCAATTAATTTCTTTTTCAACGTTGATAAGTGATCCGTGAATAAAATTCCTTCGATATGGTCGTATTCATGTTGAATAACACGCGCAATTAAACCGTCGTATACTTCTGTTTTTTTGTTGAAATCCTCGTCAAAATATTCAATTGTAATTGTATCATGACGAAAAACATCTTCACGAACATCAGGAATACTCAAACAGCCTTCGTTAAAACCCCAAACATCACCTTCTTCTTTAGTGATTTTAGCATTAATAAAGGTTTTTTTGAACTCTTTCATTAAAGCTGCTTCTTCTTTAGAAACATCATCACTATCGCTAAAAGGTTCGGTATCCACAATAAACAAGCGAATTGGCAAACCAACTTGTGGTGCAGCCAAACCAACTCCATGTGCGTGGTACATGGTGTCATACATGTTTGCGATAGTTTCTTTAAGATTTGGATATTCTGGTGTAATCTCCTCGCCTACTTTACGTAAGACTGGCTCTCCATATCCGTATATTGGTAAAATCATAATTTGTATATTCTAATTTCTAAATTCTAAATTTCGCCTGCAAAAATACTATTTTTTATAACGCAAATAATCTTGAAGTATGATTGTTGCTGCAATTTCGTCAACTAATGCTTTATTTTGGCGTTGTTTTTTATTTAAGCCACTATCAATCATGGTTTGAAAGGCCATTTTTGAAGTAAATCGTTCGTCTACACGCTCAAGAGGCATTTCGGGGAAAGTAGCTTTAAATTTCGCAATAAAAGCATTGATGATTTCGGCACTTTGTGATGGTGTACCGTCCATTTGTTTCGGTTCGCCTACAATTACAAGTACCACTTTTTCTTTAGAAAAATAGTCTTTTAAAAAAGCAATTGCCGTGTCTGAAGCTACTGTGGTTAGTCCAAAAGCTATCATTTGCATTTCATCAGTAATGGCAATACCTGTTCGTTTGATTCCGTAATCTATGGCTAAAATTCGCATTTATTGACTAATTTTTAGCAAATATAAGTTCAATTTACTTAATAATTTCAAATTCGGCTAAAGTTGCCATTCTACCTTTGTTTAACTTTAAGGTTTTTCCATCAAAATTATAATTATCTGTAATTTGTAAAACTTTGGCTAATTCTTGTTCCGTAAGCATGTCACCGCAAGCCATCATTGTTGAAGCAGCTTTTGAGAATTCAATACGACTTACATCTTCTTTTAATTTATAGCTTCCCATCATGTTATTACAACCTGCAAACGCAGAAAATCTTCCATCTACAGTAAAAGTAATACCGATTTCTTTTTTGATTTCTTTATTTTTTACAAAAGGTTGCCCGTGTAATTTTACCAAACGCCATTTTGAGTTTTTCAATTCTACTTTAGCCACTTCTTTAGTTTTTATTTCTTCTTTTTGAGCTGAAGCAATTGGTTCCGATATTTCAATTCTCGATAATTTATAGTTTGAAGCTAAATCGCCTTCAATACGTTTTCCTTCGGCATCTAAATGAAACAATACATTTTCGCCCACAAAATATTGATTTGGTGCTTCTGAATCAGAAAGTGTGATGGTGTTTCCAGCGTCGTTCCAAGTGTATTTTCCTGTTTCTTTAAATACTTCTCTTGATTTTCCTTTGTAAACCGTTTCTTTAGTATACGCATCAGCTGTTAAAGTAATTGTAGTTTCTAATGCTTCACAATCAGCGCAAGGCAAACTTCCTTTATATGTGCCATGATAATCTAAACTGTTCATTGCATTGTGTTCATCAACTGTAACAATTGAAGAGTCAACCGTAGTAGCTTCTTCCGATTTTTGAGCTTCTTTTTTACAAGAAGTAAAACTGCAAGCTATCATTCCTAAAATTAAAAGACTTTTTTTCATGTTGTTCGTTTTTTTGTGACATCTGTAAAATTAATGTATTTTTCTCTAATCAAAAACAATTCCAAAATTGAGAAAATACTATCTTTGCTACACAAATTTTATAACAATGACCAATTTACAATCTACAATAGAACAAGCATGGGAAAATCGTGCTTTATTACAAGAAGAAACTACGCAAAAAGCCATTAGAGAAGTTATCGAATTATTAGATAGCGGAAAACTTCGTGTAGCTGAACCAGTTGAAAAGGGCTGGCAAGTAAACGAATGGGTAAAAAAAGCGGTGGTAATGTATTTCCCTATTCAAAAAATGGAGACTTGGGAATCGGGTATTTTTGAATACCATGATAAAATGTTGTTGAAACGCAATTATGCAGAAAAAGGAATTCGTGTAGTTCCAAATGCGGTGGCAAGATATGGTGCTTACATTTCGAGTGGTGTAATTTTAATGCCAAGTTATGTAAACATTGGTGCTTATGTAGATGAGGGCACTATGGTTGATACTTGGGCAACTGTGGGAAGTTGTGCGCAAATTGGAAAACATGTTCATCTTTCTGGTGGTGTTGGAATTGGTGGTGTTTTAGAACCCTTACAAGCGGCACCCGTAATTATTGAAGATGGTGCTTTTATTGGTTCAAGATGCATTGTTGTAGAAGGAGTTCACGTAGGAAAAGAAGCGGTTTTAGGTGCAAACGTTTGCTTGACAGGTTCTACAAAAATTATTGATGTTACAGGTGATGAACCTATTGAATATAAAGGAGTGGTTCCAGCTCGTTCGGTAGTGATTCCAGGAAGTTATACAAAGAAATTCCCTGCTGGCGATTATCAAGTACCTTGTGCAATCATCATTGGTCAAAGAAAACCTTCAACCGATTTGAAAACATCTTTAAATGATGCTTTGAGAGAATATAATGTAGCGGTATAATTAATTTAAGCGTAGATGAAGATACTTGTAGTCCAGCAAAAAATGATTGGTGACGTGCTGATTAGTTCTATGATTTGTGAAAATCTAAAGAAAGAATACCCTGATGCCCAAGTGGATTATTTAGTAAATTCATTTACAACTCCTGTTATAGAAAACAATCCGTTTATCGATAATGTAATTCTCTTTGAAGATAAATTTAGAGCGAATTACATTTCTTTTTTAAAGTTTTTACTGCAAATTAGACATGAAAAATATGATGTTGTAATAGATCCGTATGCCAAATTAGAAAGCAGCTTGATTACCCTTTTTTCTGGTGCCTCAAAAAGAATTGGTTACCTTAATAAAGGATTAGGAATTGCCTATAATCAAAAAGAAAAACACCATAATAAACCCAAATCTTATTATGGTTTAGCTATAGAAAGAAGAATTAATCTGTTTGAAAAATTAATCAAAAAAAAATCTATTGATCCTTTTCCAAAATTGCATTTATTAGAGACTGAAAAAGCAGAAATGATTCCCGTTTTCAAACAACACGGAATTGATTTAACTTCTGAAAAAGTAATCATGATTAGTATTTTGGGAAGTGAAGTAAGCAAAACATATCCTGAAGATTACATGGTGAAATTGATTGATTTTGTAGCAGAAAATTATGCTGTAAAAATTCTTTTTAATTACACCCCAAAGCAACACAAAGAAGCACTTTCAATCTACAATAAATGCCTTGAAAAAACAAAACAAAGTATTGTTCTTGATCTAATTGGTAGCGATTTGCGTTCATTTATCAAAATAATGCACCATTGCTCACTGATTATTGGGAATGATGGTGGTGCCGTTAATATTGCAAAAGCCTTAAAAAAACCATCGTTCACAATTTTTTCACCTTGGATAAAAAAGGAAAGTTGGAGTATTTTTGATGATGGAATCATTAATAAAGCAGTTCATTTAAACGATTACCAACCGGAACTTTTTAAAGAGAAGAAAAGAAAAGAATTTCATGAAAATTATGCGTTTTATTATGATGCTTTTCAACCCGAATTTTTTATGAAAGAATTGGATGTATTCTTAAAAAACAATCTCAAATGAAAACCATTTTAGTCGATGCATGGAATACTTTTGTAACTGAAGAAGGAATTAATTTAGACTTGAAAAAGTTGCTTGATTCTTATCCAAATAACAAAATCATTTTAACCAATGCTACTGAAGAAGAACTCGTTAAATTTGGTATTGTAAATATGCCTTATCCTGTTTTTTCTTTAGCACACAATCCGAACAAAACGGATGCAAATTACTTTGTAAAAATGCTACAGCATTTCAATTTAAAATCAGAGGATGTTGTTTATTTTGAACACAATGTGGACGCCGTTACTTCAGCAAAATCGATAGGAATTTCAACTTTTCATTATAACAAACTAGAAAAATTAGATTATCTAACTACCTTTCTAAATTCAAACTTATAAAACCTCATTATGTACGATATTACGCTTGAAGGAAAAAACATGCTTGTTGCTGAACGAATGCTTGAAAACATTGCTAAGATATTTAATTCATGCAACATTGAATATTGGATTGAAGGTGGAACACTTTTAGGAATAAGAAGAGAAAATCGTTTGTTACCATGGGATAATGATATCGATTTTTCGGTAAAATCGACACAAACTGAAAAATTAGAAGGTTTTATAGGTGCTCTGAAAAAAGCGGGCTATAGAGTTAAAACAAGACATTTTGAGGTGTCTAATGATTTTTTTAAAGCGGGTACTTTACGCATGATAAAAATTCGCGAAAAACGATTTTTTGGCTTATTAAAAGGAAAAGTTTGTGCTGATATTTTTATCAAATATCCTATCGAAGATAAACACTATTGGGAAATTGCCAATAAAACAAAGTTTGTTCCTTCCAAATTTTATGAAAACTTTGGAACCATTTCTTTCAAAGAATTTGATTACAGCACACCTGAATTAACAAACGAATATTTAACGTATCGTTACGGTAACTGGCAAACACCAGTAAAAGATTGGAATACAGCAACAGATGATAAAGCCTTAGCTTAGGACTTATTGTCTAATTTTAGCGTTTGCTTTAAAATAGTACTACTCACATTTTCAGTATATGCAAAATATTCCACTGGACAAGAAGTTGCTGGAAATCTTCCTTTCCAATCATCACCTACTGAAATGGCGTCAATTTGGTATTCTTCTACCACTTTTTGCTTGTTTTTATCTACTTGCGGAATTACTTCATCTACATACTTAATGGCTTTCACTACATTAATTCGTTCATGAAATGGAATAACAGGTAATCTCCCTTTTTCTTTTTCGATTAATTCATCTGTAGAAACACCAACGATAAGATAATCACACAGTTCTTTGGTTTTTTTCAAAATATTCAAATGACCATAATGAAAGATGTCAAAACAACCTGAAGTATACATTCTTCTATATTTTTTAGGTGTTTGTACTTCTTTAACTTTGATTTCGTAGGTTTTGAAATTACTAATTTCTATGGTATAATTAGCCTTTTTAAATGCCTCATTTAACTCCGTTAGAATTGCAATTAGTTCGTCATCATTTCCCGTAATTTTACTAATTAATAAAAAATCAAATGTTACTGTAGAATCTGATTTTACAGACCAATTAGGATATTTTGAGATAAACTTTTCGACAAATACTGCTTCCATAAATGAATTAAAATTTCACATTTTATAACTTGACAAATTTAGACAAAGATTTGAGTTATAAAATCAAAAAAAATACTTTTCGTAAATAAAAAATAAAGTTACCTTTGAAATTCGTTTTTTAAAACCAAAAAAAATATGAAAATAGTAATTCTCGCGGCTGGAATTGGCTCAAGATTAGGAAATCCATTTCCAAAACCATTAACGCCTTTGAAAAATGGCAAGAGTATTATGGAAACACAAATTGACAACATTTCGTCAAAATATGATATTGATGATATTAATGTTGTTATTGGTTTTAAAAAAGATTTAATTATGGAACGTTTTCCAGAATTAACCTACATATACAATCCTTTTTTTGACCAAACCAATACATCAAAAAGTTTAGTAAGAGCTTTAAAAAAATACAGAAAAAGTAGTGTTTTATGGTTTAATGGCGATGTTGTTTTTGATGGAAAACTACTCGATATTTTAAATCCTTACATCGAATCTAACACTTCATTTGTTGCGGTAAACACCAGTAAAGTAGCCGATGAAGAAGTAAAATACACTTTAAAAGATGGTTTTATTGCGGAATTGTCTAAAACGGTAAAAAATGGTTTAGGAGAAGCCGTAGGAATCAACTTCATCTCTTCTAATGATATTCAAGCTTTTATTAATCGTTTAGAGGAATGTGATGTGAATGATTATTTTGAAAGAGGATTAGAATTAGCTATTGAAAAAGACAATATTAAAATTCAAGCCGTTGATATTTCAAAATACAATTGTATGGAAATTGATTTTGTTGAAGATTTAGAAAACGTAAACAAATTATTCTAATCATGAAGTGTGTCTTGTTTTGTCAAAATAATTATGCTTTTGGGATTTTAGAACCCATTAAAACGTATTTAACTGATAACGGGCACGAATATATTTGGTATGTAAATCCAAAAATCATTCAAGATTATCCTTATACAAACGAGCCTCATACTAGTTCTATTGGAGCATTAATGTCGTATCAAAGTGATGCTATTTTTGTACCTGGAAATGAAGTGCCGCATTATTTACGTGGTGTAAAAGTTCAGGTTTTTCATGGCTTAGCAGGTGAAAAAAAAGGGCATTTTAGAATACGTCATTATTTTGATTTATATTTAACACAAGGACCCTTTTTTACCAAAAAATTTATTGCATTCAAAAACAAATACAAAGATTTTGAAGTCATTGAAACTGGTTGGCCTAAACTAGATGTTTACGGAACTCAAAAAGCTAAATACGAAGCAGAGAAACAAACACTTTTACTGCAAAATAATGCGACAAAAGTATTGCTTTATGCACCTACATTTTCCCCAAAACTAACTTCGGCACCTCATTTAGTTGATCAAATCAAGGCCTTAGCAACCCATCATCCGGATTATCTAATTTTATTAAAATTTCATCCGTTGATGGCTGAAAATTGGTTAGAAGTGTATCGAAAATTAGCGCAAGAAACACCCAATATTATTTTCGAAACCGAAAAAAACATTATTAAGTTTCTTTTGATGGCAGATGTGATGATAAGTGATACTTCATCTGTTATTTATGAATTTTTATTATTAGACAAACCCGTCATTACTTTTAAAAATATTTCAGAAAATATTGTTTGGGAAAACAGTTTTGACTACCACCAATTAGGACAATTAGTAGCACGAAACTTAACAGATGATCCATTTGCGAAAACGAGACAAGAAATCTATAATAACTATCATCCATACAATGATGGAAAATCGGCAGAGCGGATGGTAAAAGCAGTAGAAGATTATATCAAAAGAAATGGTGTGCCAAAAAAGCGGAAATTATCTTTATTTAGAAGGTATAAAATCAATAAAATGTTTAAACTATAATTTTTCGATTCCGTTTTTGATTTTGATGATGTTGTGCTTGCTATTGTAATTTCTAATTTCAAGGTTTTTATTCCATTCTTCCTGACTAAAATAGCCTCTTTCATGGTCTAAATGAATACAAATTGCTGCGTATCGAATTTGTTTGGATAAAATCCCTAAATTAAATAAACGTTCCCCTAATTCTCTATCCAAACCACCGTATTTCATGTCTTCATTAAAACCGTTTACGGCTAATAAATCCTTTTTAAAACAAGAGGTATTGTGCCCATTGAATGTTTTTTTTGTTGGTGTTATCCAATTCATAAAACTTGCAAAAAGACTAATTTTAGTTAGTTTAGACAATTTAAAACTGATTTTGAGACCGTTTTGAATTAACCAAAAAACAGAAAAAGACTCTTGTTTTTTAATATTTTCTGCTGTAATCAACTTTGAAACCGCCATGGGCAATTTGAAATACCCACCCGAAAGAAAATAGCCTTCTTCTTTGTGTTTTAAATGTTGCGCAACAAAATCTTTTCTTGGAATACAATCACCATCAGTAAAAAGCAAATAATCGGTATTGGTTTTTAGAATGGCTTTATTCAATATTTTGCATTTTTGAAAACCTGCATCAGGTTGCCAAACATGTATGATTGAATGCTTAAATTTAGATGAAAAAGAAGCAATAACTTCTTGTGTTTTTTCAGTCGAACCATCATCTGCAATTACTACTTCAAAATCCTTCTCGGTTTGGTTGCAGTAACCTTCGAGAACTTTTGCAAGCCATTCTTCCGAATTGTAAGTAGTAATAATAACAGATACTTTCATCTAATGAATTAAAAAGTGAAAATACTACTTTTTCCAGAACTTTAATTTCTTTTTTAGTCTTTTTTTTCTGTAAAACTGATGTTGAAATTCTTGTGTAGCTTTCCACATGGCATTGAAAACCATTTCTTTATTTTCTCCAGACAATTTTGCATACTCATCACTCATAATCGCAATGATATCCTCGCTTGAAGTTAATTTAGAAAAATTTTTCATGCGTTCTTCAAAAGTTAACTTCTTATCAAAATTAGTTCTATTTAAGTCTACCAAATAAAAAGCATATTGTCCATTCCCTAAATCTTTGATTAAAGTATTACCTGTAGAATGGTCAATAAATTCAATATTGGCTTGGTGTAATTTATAAGTGAACGCAACAAATTGTCTTAAAACAGTTTCTTTTTTTACTTCATCTTCCATTTTCAATAGTTCTCGGTATCTAAAATCGCTCTTTAGAAACTCGCTAACATAGTAACTATCGTTTAATCCTAAACCATCAAAATTTTCATAGTAAGCAATTGGTTTTGGTGTTCCTATTCCTTTTTCTAATAACAATTTTGCATATTCAAAAGAACGCTTTGCTTTACTTTTCCGAAAATATGTATACATTATTTTATTAAAAAGATGCGGTTTTTTGAACGCTTTAATACAAATTGTACTGTCTTGTAAATCAAAAATCTTGATGCTATTTCTATTTCCTTCATAAATAAAAGTTCCTAAATTGTAGTAGTTAATAACACAATTTTCGATAACTTCTTTTTTTGTAATGTATTCGGGATTAAAAGTACTTTTCATAATGCGAAAATAAAACAATGTTGGCTATTTACCTTCAAATATAAAATAATTTATAGTTTTGTAGTATTAAAAAAAAATCATTCATGAATATCTTCAAATCCATAAAACGAAATTTAAATAAACGTAGTGTTATAAATTCTGTTTTAGAAGCCACCCAAGAAAATAAGGATGTAGTAAATATTCATAGAATCGACAAAAAAAATATTGGCGATTTTTACTGTGCGCCGCATCATTATTTTGATGTTTTAAAAGGTAAAAGTCTAGATATTTTTGATTATAAGAGTGAAGACAAAGCGATACGAACACATTTTATTAATGAAATTTCAGAACATTCTTTAATTATAGGTGGTGGCGGTTTATTGAATCGTGATGGTTTTGTGATGCAAATGAAAATGTTCGAAAAACTGACCGATAAAGGAAAAAAAATAGTTCTTTGGGGCGTTGGTCATAATGAAAAATCGCCAAAAACTTATGGTAAAGTTTCAAAATACAATATAGACATTAATAAATTTGGATTGGTTGGAACGAGAGATTACAACATGCCAGGCGAATATGTACCTTGTGTGAGTTGTATGCATCCTATTTTTGATCAAAAATTTGAAGTCAAAAATGAAGTTGGGGTTGTTTTTCATAAAGACACACTGAAGAAAGAAGATATTACGAAAAAGTATCAAAATTTTGCCACCTCATCTAACACTACTAATTTAGAAGATTTAATTGAATTCATTGGCAGTTCAGAAAACATCATTACCGATAGTTATCATACAATGTATTGGGCAATGCTAATGGAAAAGAAAGTTATTGCAATACCTAATTCTTCAAAATTTTATGATTTTAAACACCAACCTATCATTTCAACTTTTGATGATGCACTAAATTATCTCAATAAAGGAACAACTTATGATGGTCTTTTGACAGAATGTAGAGAAAGTAATCTTAAATTTGCAGAAAAAGCATTCAATTATTTAAATCTTTAAAATGGATATCAATACCGAAGTACACAACGCATACGAAGTAATCAAAAACGGAGGAATAATACTTTACCCAACTGATACTGTATGGGGAATTGGCTGTGATGCTACTAATGAAGAAGCGGTAAAAAAAATCTATGCTTTAAAACAACGTGAAGAAAGCAAAAGTATGATTGTTTTAATGAATGGAGAACGCATGATGTACACTGTTTTCAAAGACATTCCTGAAGTAGCATGGCAAATTTTAGATTTATCGGAACGACCAACGACTTTAATTTTAGATAAACCTCGAAATGTTGCCAAAAATATTATTGCTGAAGACAACACGTTAGGGGTTAGAATCGTTACCGAACCTTTTTGCTTTAAATTGATGGAACGTATGAAAAAACCATTGGTTTCTACATCCGCAAATATATCGGGAATGTTTACTCCAAAAACTTTTAAAGAAATTAGTCCCGAAATTATAAAAGGTGTGGACTATGTAGTAAATTTGCAGCACGATAAAGTTTGCAAAAATCCTTCTACAATTATTAAATTAGGTTTAGATAGCCAAGTAAAAGTGATTCGCAAATAAATGTGCCAATATTTCGATTTGTCAATTAGCCAATAATGTTGTTTGCTATGAGATTGGCACATTGACTAATTGTCAAATTGACTAATTAAAAAATGAATTACACACAACATTTAGAACATAACATCTTCAAAATCATTTCGCAAGCAGCTCAAGAACTCCACTTAGAATGTTACGTAATTGGTGGTTTTGTACGCGATATTTTACTTGAACGAGACCATAAAAAAGACATTGATATTGTTGCTGTTGGCAGTGGTATTGAACTGGCTTTAAAAGTTTCAGAATTGATTCCATTTCATCCAAAAGTACAAGTTTTTAAAAACTATGGAACAGCAATGTTGCGCTATGATGACATTGATGTAGAATTTGTGGGTGCTCGAAAAGAATCGTACACTCACGATAGCCGAAATCCTTTAGTAGAAAACGGCACGCTAAAAGATGACCAAGAACGAAGAGATTTCACTATAAATGCTTTGGCTTTTTCATTGAATACTAAAAATTTTGGTGAATTAGTAGATCCATTTAATGGTGTGGAAGATTTAAAAAACAAAATCATCAAAACACCTTTAAGTCCAGACATTACGTATTCAGATGATCCGTTGCGCATGATGCGTGCAATTCGTTTTGCCACGCAACTAAATTTTGAGATTGAATCTGAATCATTAAAAGCTATCACAAAAAATAAAGACCGAATCAATATTATCTCAGGCGAACGAATTGTGGATGAAATGCACAAAATTTTGGCTTCTGAAAAACCTTCGATTGGATTTTTACATTTGTATCAAACGGGCTTATTAGACCTCATTTTACCTGAATTGACCGCTTTGAATAATGTTGAAGAAGTAGAAGGTCATACGCACAAAAACAATTTTTATCACACGTTAGAAGTAGTAGATAATATTTGTCCAAATACGGATGACGTTTGGTTACGCTGGTCGGCATTATTACATGATATTGGCAAAGCTCCAACGAAAAGATTCAACAAAAAACAAGGTTGGACGTTTCATGGACATGAATTTTTAGGTGGAAAAATGGTCAAAAAAATATTTGAACGTTTGCACATGCCTTTGAATCATAAAATGAAATTTGTTCAAAAAATGGTCATGATGAGTTCGCGTCCTATTGTAATTGCAGAAGATATTGTTACCGATAGCGCTGTTCGTCGATTGGTTTTTGATGCAGGTGAAGATATCGATAGTTTGATGACCTTATGTAAAGCAGACATCACCACAAAAAATCCAAAGAAATTCCAGAAATACCATAAGAACTTCGACATTGTTAAACAGAAAATTGTGGAAGTGGAAGAAAAAGACCGCGTTCGTGTGTTTCAACCACCTATTTCGGGCGAAGAAATCATGGAATTATTTGGTTTAAAACCTTGTAGAGAAATAGGGATTTTGAAAGAAGCGGTTAAAGAAGCCATTTTAGAGGGTGACATCCCTAATGAATATGAACCTGCGAAAGAATTTATTTTAAAAAGAGCAGAAAAATTAGGATTGAAAAAAGTATAAAATTTATAATCTGTTAAAGCACTTTTCAAATGAGCATTACGTAAATTTGGGGTGCTTTTTGAATATCAAGAAAAATGAAAACAAATAAATCGGTTATTTACTGGCTACTTTCGGGATGTGTTTTGTTATTTATCATGGTAACTGTTGGTGGAATTACGCGCCTAACCAACTCAGGTTTATCGATGACCGATTGGCATTTAATCAATGATACCTTTCCTCCAATGAGTGAAGAAAAATGGGCTGAAGCTTTTGAAGAATACAAGAAATTCCCAGAATATCAAAAAGTAAATCAATATAAAGACTTTCAATTAGACGATTACAAATTCATCTTCTTTTGGGAATGGTTTCACCGTTTTATTGGTCGCATTATTGGTATTGTTTTTATTATTCCTTTTGTTTATTTCTTAATCAAAAAGCAATTGGATGCAGCAACCATTAAAAAATGTTTCATTCTTTTAGGGATGGGCGCTTTTCAAGGATTTTTAGGTTGGTTTATGGTGGCAAGCGGTTTAAAAGATATGCCCGATGTGAGCCATTTTAGATTAGCGATTCACTTAACGTTTGCTTTTATAACGTTTGCTTACACACTTTGGGTAGCTTTAGATTTAATTTATCCTGAACGAAAATTACCGGTTGTAGAATTGAGAAAAATTGCCCGAATTGCCTTGGTAATTCTAATTATCCAAATTATTTATGGCGGATTTGTTGCCGGATTAAATGCCGGATTAATTCACAATCATTGGCCATTAATGAGCGACGGACAATTCTTCCATGAAAGCATTCAACTAGAACAATCGAATTTACTTTTATCATTCACAGAAGGAAAAAGCGGCGTACAGTTTATTCATAGAACTTTTGCTTATGTAGTAGTATTTTCAATTCTCTATTTGTTTATAAAAAGTAGAAAATTTATATTAGATAAAACGCAAGATAACGGAGTTAAAACGTTACTGGTTTTTGTCTTCATTCAGTTTTTATTAGGGATTTTCACCTTGCTATTCCATGTGCCACTTTGGTTAGGATTAGCACATCAAATAATGGCGTTCTTTTTATTGACTGCAATGACATTTTCTTTGCATCGATTTTCAAAATAAATAATTCCGACTATATTGTCACAGTTCTTTGTTATTAACTTTAAATGTCAAAATTAAATGCTTCTGATAAATTTTTAGACTTATCAGACTACGGAAGGTCTTTTGGAAGATTTTTCGCTCTTCAACTTAAAGAAACAAGGTTTACACCAATCCATGTAACACTGCTATTTGGGTTTTCTGGCTTACTTGCTATATATTGTATTTTAAATCAATTCTATTTAGCTGCTGGCTTTTTTATTATTTTAAAATCGGGAATTGATGCCGCTGATGGCGAATTAGCCCGACTAAAAAACACCCCTTCTTATGTAGGAAGATATTTAGACAGTGTATTTGATATTATTTTGAATTTTCTTTTTATCATGTCCATTTGTTATGTTTCTAAAACTTCTATTTGGATGGCATTATTAGCTTTTGTAAGCATTCAACTCCAAGGTACTTTGTATAACTATTACTATGTGATTTTGAGAAATAAATCAGTTGGTGGTGATGCAACTAGTAAAATTTTTGAATATAAAACTCCAAGAGCTCTTCCTGGAGAAACCCAAAAAGCAGTTACTATTTTATTTAAAATTTACACCATTGTTTATGGCGTATTTGACAAAATAATTCATCTTTTAGATGCTGAAGCTTATAAAGTTAAATCGTTTCCAAATTGGTTTATGACTACACTTTCGCTTTACGGATTAGGCTTTCAATTGTTAATAATTGCGTTCATGCTGCCTATAGGATGGATTGAATTAATTGCTCCTTTCTTTATCATTTATTCGCTATTGATTTTTGTGCTTATTGGCATCCGAAAAAACATAATTCGATAGCTTTAAAACAAAAAAGAGTGAAACATAACATTTCACTCTTTCTAATATTTTAATCAAAATTTATTTTTTTACTTTAATAGAACAACCAATTGCTTTGGTAGTATTTGGTGTTGGTTCTTCGCCATTTTCTAAAGCTGCAATTGCATTTTCTAAATATTTTTCTTTTACTTGAGCAGCATCCTCTACATTATCATCTATAGATCCAATATATTTTACCACTAAATTCTTATCTAATAAAAATACGTGAGGTGTTTTTGTAGCACCATATTGAGGATAAATTTTCTGACCTTCATCAAACAAATAAGGAAATGAAAACTTCTTTTCTTTAGCACGCTCTTGCATTAATTCAAAACTATCTTCAGGTTGTGCTGCAGGATCATTTGGATTGATTGCCAATAAAATATACCCTTTTGATTTGTATTTCTTAGCTAAATCAATAATTCTGTCTTCATACTTAACAGCAAACGGACAATGATTACAAGTAAACACCACGATAAATCCTTTCGCATCTTTATAATCGGCCATGCTGTACATTTTATTGTCAACCGATTTTAATTTAAAATCTGTTGCCTTATCTCCTACTTTGTATCCCGTAGGATTGGTAAAACTCATTAAAAAGCCCATTAGTAAGGCTAAAAATCCAACTCTTTTCATATGTATAAAATTTATTTGTTATCGGTCATATCTGTTATCGTCATTTTTTAATGGTGTTTGCTAAGACAAACTTGTTTAAGTGACGATTTCATAGTAATTAATTTATTTTTATTAGTGATTCGTTTACAAATTGATTTAATTCTTCGTACGAGGCAAATTCTTGTTCTACAAAAATTCCTTTATTTCCATTGATAATCCATGTAGCAGGAATAGAACCCGACCAATTTTCATCCACTTTAGAAATCCAATTATTAAAATTTTTATCTGCCATGTAAGTTGTTACAAACGAATAATTCTTCTTTTTTAAAAACGGTTTCAATTTACTTTCAACTTGTTTGTCGAAATCTAAACTTACAGTAACGATTTTGATATTTTGATTTTTTTGGTGCAACTCTTCAAAATAAGGCAATTCTTTTACACAAGGAGCACACCAAGTTGCCCAAAAGTTAATTACCAAAGGTTTTTCGTTATTCTTTTGAATGTAAGCATTCAATTCTTCAAAATTTCGGAACGTAATTAAGTCTTGCGCCTTCGCAGAAAAACTCCAAAAGAAAATCGCTAACGCTATAAAACGAAAATATCTCATCTACTTTTTTATCAAAAATAGTGAGATATTTATTTTATTTGGTGTTAATTAACAATTCTTTATCAACCAATCCACTCTTTAAAATCACTCACGCGTTCTCTAGCGACAATAACCTCATCGTCTTTGTATGTAGGAAGAATAATTTTTAATCTCGAATTAGAATAGACTTGAATTTCTTTAACCGCTTTCAACGGAACTATGAATTTTCGGCTTACACGATAAAAGTCTTTTGGATTAATTTCGGTTTCTAAAACTTCTAAAGTCGCATCAATTAAATAATCGCGATTGTCTAAAGTATGTATATACGTTCCTTTGTTTTCGCTATAAAAACATTCAACTTCATCAATAGAAATTACTTTTAATTGTTGCCCAATTTTTACAGAAAATCGCTTTTTGTATTCTTTTGCCACCGGATTGACCAACATGCGTTTAATGGCTTCAAAATCTAATGAAAAGTTTTGCACTTGCGTTCTAACTTTGAATTTATTGATGGCTACTTCCAATTCATCTTCATCTATTGGTTTTAGTAAATAATCAATACTATTTAATTTGAAAGCGCGCAAAGCATACTCATCATAAGCTGTTGTAAAAATGACGGCGCTTTTAATATCAATTTTCTCAAAAATCTCAAACGATAGACCATCAGATAATTGAATGTCTAAAAAAATCAAATCAGGATGTGCGTTGTTTTGAAACCAAGTAATTGATTCTTCCACAGAATGCAACATGGTATTCACTTGCAAACCTAATTTTTCTACCTTTCGTTGCAATAAACGTGCTGCTGGTTTTTCGTCTTCGATAATGATAATATTCATTGTTATTTTGTTTCAAGTTTAAGGTTTCAGGTTCTTGTGTTGTAAACTGTGACTGAAAACTGCGACTAATTTTCCCATTTATTTGCTTTTTCTTTCTCCATGAATTCCTTAATCTTACGATTTTCCCAGTTTTGCCCCATAATCCAATTGGGCATAAAAACCGAAAGTCCGTGAGCTACTAAACCAATTCCCCAGAAGAAAGCGGTGAAAAAATTATGCCATTGAAAATAACTTTCTCCTTCTTTTAAATCTTGAATATTGATAATCACAATCATTACATTGATTATGAAATAAACAATTGCATGTGTGTAAAAGCCTTTAATTTTTTTTACTCGTTTTAAAGCTTCTTGGTATTTTATTTCGTCTTGAGGTGTCATGTCTTTATAATTTAAAATTATTCCCATTTAGTGTTTTTTTCTTTTTCCATTATTTCCTTAATCTTTTTATCATCCCAGTCTTTTCCAAAAAACGGAATAATATTAAAAACGCCAATTGCATGAAAAAACAAACCTGTTCCCCAGCCCAACATAGGCCAATAAAACCAAATGTGTTTAGATGAAAAATATAAGTTAATGAATATTAAAATTGGAATTACTACCACATAACTTGCTAAATGTCCATAGAATCCTTTTAATTCTTTTACTCGTTTTTTTGCTTTATTGTATTTTTCTATATCCAGTTGATTTGGTTCCATAACTATTTCCAATTTTTAGAATTATTGTTTTCTTTGTTCATTAATTCATTGATTTTGCGCTCTTCCCATGATTTACCGTAGCCAAAAGTTTCTAAAGCGTGGAACGTTAATCCCATTCCCCAACCTAACATAGGAAACCAAAACCACTGGAAATCTGAAGTGTTAACATTAATCAAAATCAAAACCGGAATTACGATGCAATACGAAATTAAATTGCCATAAAACCCTTTTAATTGTTCCACTTTTTCTTTTGCACGTTGATACGCTACATTTTCATTGTATATATTTTGTGTTTCCATAATTGTAACTTGTTTGGTTAAAATAGGTAGAAAAATTTTGAATTCTTGTTCGTTTTCTTCTACCAAAACATTTCTTTTTGTTAATATGGCATACCGATTAACTATGTTTTGTAATCCTACACCTTTACGATCTGATAAAACTTCTTTCTTTTGTAGATTATTTGCTACGACCAACTGATTATTATCGATACTAATTTTTACATGAAGCGGTTTTGCTTCGCTAGCTACATTATGCTTGATGCAGTTTTCTAACAATAATTGTAGTGATAACGGAACTACTTTGGCTTCTTCATTATCAAAACCTTCGGGAATTTCAAATGTGATGCTATTTTCAAATCGCATTTTCAGCAAATTCATATAGGTTTTGGCAAAGGTTAATTCTTCTGCTACCGAAACCAATTCTTTGTCTTTTTGCTCCAAAACATAGCGATATACTTTTGAAAGTGAAGTCGTAAATTTTTGAGCACTTTCAGGATTTTCTTCGATTAACGAACTTAATACATTCAAACTATTAAACAAAAAATGCGGATCGATTTGATTTTTTAAACTTTCAAACTGTGCCGAAGCCGTTCCTGCGATGATTTTTTGTTCTTTTACTTTATTTTCTTGATACGCTTTGTAAAAGTAAATCGCATGAATGGCCAAGGTGACAACAAACGTTATTACAACAGAAACAATGTAATTTGAAGGTTTTTCATTTGCTAAAAACAGTTGAATTGTTTGCCCTTCAATTAATACATCTTCTACAATTCGTAAAATAAAAATGACAATTACTGATGCGAGAAATGAAAGAGCAAATCCTTGGACAATTCTTTTTCTTGAAAATCTGTCTGTTTGATAAACATCATCTAGCTTTACAAAAATGATGGCATTTGCATAATAAAGTGTGAATCCATAAAGCGCTGTGTAGAAAAATTGCCAAGCTAACCCTTCATTAAATCCAACGGAACCTCCAGATAGTAATTTTATAATTATTAAAACTACAAATACAATCAACATTATAAAGGTTGCTCTCGGAAATTCTTTTAGTAACTTATTAATCATTTTTAATATTATTTACATTTTTCAAACTCAGCTTGTGCTCTTTCTAATCCCCAACTTGGATGCAAAGCGGTTTCAGGTTTAAAAGTAGCAAAAAGTTCGATTGCTTTTTCAATTTGAGCACACATTGGTTTCGTATCTTGTCCAAAATATTGTGCCATACCAATTTCAAATGATGCTTTTTGAAATACAACTCTCGGATTTTCAGGAGCAATTTTGTACGCTTTATTCAAAATATACAGCACATCTCCCGATAATTTTTGTCCGTTTGTCATTGGATCATAAACAATTGAAGCGGTATGAATCATAGATTGCATTACTAAAACTTCTGGGTTGTCCATTGCTAAATCGTTACAAACGTCTTGTGCTTTTTGAGCCGCTTCAATTAACGATAACATCTTCGTTTTGTCTTGTTCACCAAAAGCTTGCGTGGTGTTTATTAATGCGATATAATAATTGGGTAACCAATTTGTTTTTTCAACTGAAGCAATTCGTTCTAATTGCGCAACTGCATCTGCAGGTTTTCCTTGGTTCCAGGTTTGCAATGCTTTTCCCATTCCTTGTTCAAATTGTCCTTGAGCACTTACTAATGAAGCTACAAATAATGCGATGATAGTGATAATTTTTGTCATGATATTTTCTGTTTATGATTTAATTATTAATTTTTGATGATTCAAATTTCCGCCAGATTTTAATCTTTTAAAACTTATACTTACCGAACTGTTGATTTTTAATGATGAATTGTAGTTTTAATTAATAATTTAGTTTATTCCGTCATCCAGCCTATAAATTATCCAAATTATTCGTCTTCTTATTATCGCTAATGGTCCAAAAGAAACCCACAAAAATGAATCGATCGGCAGCTTGCGTAATGGATTGACGTTGAAATTCTCCCGAAATAGTTGGCGCATTGGCATATTGATAACCAAATACATTTTCGGTTCCTAAGACATTGGTTACTGAGAAAAATAATATTTTTTGTTGCGATAACAAATATGCCCAACTAAAGCTTAAATTATTAAATGATTTTGTTTTTTCAGACATAAATTCAGTGCCATTTGGATTATCATATGGTCTTCCTGAATTAAAAGAATAAGTCGTACTAAGTTGAGATTTCCATTTACTCACAAAATACTTAGTAACCAATGAAAAATTATGATTTGCAACAAATGAAGGCGTAACTTGTGTTTCATAATTTCTAAAATCGCGTTCCGAATCGATAAACGAATACGAAATCCAATACTCTAAATTCTTGATGGTTTTGCTGTCTCTCCAAAACAAATCCAAACCTTTTGCATAACCGAAACCTTCATTATTGTAATTACTGTCAAAATTGGCTTGTGTTCCATCGTATTTTACCAAGTTTTTATAATCCTTAAAATACGCTTCCGCACGAAACATTCTTCCTTGTTTGTTGTACATATAATTCAAAATGTAGTGCGACGTTGTTTCATAATCTAAATTAGAGTTGAACTTCAAATAATCTTGTTTTGCGGTTTGGTTGAAATTTCCGTAGGCCATTGAAAACTGACTATTTTCAGCCACTTTGTATGCAAAAGAAACCCTTGGCTCCACTGTGAATTCATCAACAATCGAAGCATTTGAAGTACGTAATCCAATAGTAAAAGCTACTTTTCTTGACAATAAAACTTCCGCTTCAGTGAAAAATGCAATGGAATTATTTTGATAGCCATACCCAAAAACATTGAAATTTTCATCAAAATTTGTGTGAAACAAATCGGTGCCAACACTCAGTTTGAATCGGTTTGAGAATGAATTTCTTAGTTTGAATTTGGTATGCAATGTTCGTTCATTATTCGCAACTTTGTCCGCTGAAATTCCGATTTTATTTTGTGCATAACCATAACTAAATCCCGTTTGAAGTTGTAAATTATCATTCAAATAACCTTTATACGAAGTATTGAAATAGAAGTTATTGTTTTGTAAATCAATACGAATCTTCTCATCAAAATTTACATCTTTCTGATTCAAATCGAAGGTAGAATAATCGAAAGCTCCGTAGACTTTTAAAATGCCGTTTTTAAATTTATATCGAAAAACACTTTCTCCAGCTAAAGTTTCATAAGGCTTATTCCAATCTAAATTTTGCGGAACAACCAATTGATAGGGCGTCAAATTGATGTAACTAGTATTAAATGTAAACGAACTTTTCTCCCATTTTTTTGTTTTCCCTAATCCAACTCCAACTGTCATAATTGAAATATCTGTTTGATTTTGAGTGGGTTCATCAATAGTATTTAGCAACAAAACACTCGATAAAGCATCGCCAAATTCCGCACTATAACCTCCTGTAGAAAATGTGATTCCGCTAAACAAAAAAGGCGAAAACCTACCTCTTGTTGGCACATTGTTGGCACTTGCTCCATAAGGTTGCCCAACGCGAATTCCGTCTACATACGTTTGGGTTTCGTCTGCTTCTCCACCGCGAACAAATAATCTTCCATTTTCACCAACCGTTTGTGTTCCTGGTAAAGTTTCTAATGCCGATATAATGTTTCCTGCAGAACCAGCTGTTGTTACAATATCCATCGCTTTAAGAGCTGTTACTTTACTATTATCACCTGCTTTGAAAGTTCCTGCAGTAACTTCCACTGCATTTAGGGTGTTAAGACTTTCTTTAATCGTAAAGACTTTTGATTGAAATTTCTCAACCACAAATTCATGAATTATCGTTTCATACGACAAAAAACTAATTTGCAATTTCTGATTTCCTGAAGCCGTTGTTGTGAAACTAAAATTTCCCTTTTCGTCGGAAGTAGTTCCATCATAAGTACCAATTACAAAAACATTGGCACCCGAAAATGGCATTCCTTGTTCATCAATAATTTGTCCTTTGATATCGGTTTGCCCAAATGAAATTAATGAAGTGAATACGATTAAAAAAGTTAGGATTGTTTTCATTTTAGTTGATTTTGATGAAGCAAAGTTGCAACTGAAAAATCAGGTTTAAAAGATAATATAACCCAATTGTCATTTTTTAAGGATGAATTGTAACTCAAATGATTTTAATTACTTTTACAAAAATAATTACGACTTAAAATGAAAAAAATATTTTTGTTTACCAGCCTTATTTTATCTTTTACATTTGTTTTTTCTCAAGAAAATAAAGACTATGATGCTACACTTGCAAAAAAAATTGGAGCCGATGAGTATGGCATGAAAACATATGTTTTTTGTATGCTTAAAACGGGCTCAAATACTACAGCAACGGCAGAAGAAAAACAAAAATATTTTGAAGGCCATATGGCTAACATTAATAAACTAGCTGACGAAAATAAATTAGTTGTTGCAGGCCCTTTTATGAAAAACGACAAAAATTATAGAGGTATTTTCATCTTTAATTGCTCAACAATCGAAGAAGCAAAAACTTTGGTTGATTCTGATCCAGCAGTAGCGGCTAAAATATTTGAAGCAGAACTTACATTATGGTATAGCAGTGCTGCTTTAATGTTGGTCAGTGAAAATCATAATAAGATTGCTAAAACTAAAATTTAAAATCTTATCAACAATTCGCAAATCCTAAAACTAAAATCGTAATTTATACTTACTTTTGCGGTTCTTAAAATTTCAAAAAACTATGATTTATAAATTCAGAGCTATTCTCGATGCTGAAGAAGATATTTTTAGAGATATTGCCATCGAAAGCGACAATACATTAGAAGATTTACACAATGCTTTAATCAATGCGTTTGGTTTTGATGGTACAGAAGTAGGTGCTTTTTATACGTGTGCAAATGATTGGGCTTGGCATGAAGAAGATGGTATTCCGTTATTTGACACAGGTGATATTCCTGGCGAAATTAAAACCATGGCCGAATATAAGTTAGACGAATTAGTACACGAACAAAACACTAAATTAGTATATGTGTATGATTTGTTTTCTATGTGGACATTTTTCTTAGAATTAGCAGCTATCGAAGAAGACAAACAAATTGGTGAAATTTATCCAGCTTTACTATTTTCACATGGTGAACTTCCAGCAGAAGCGCTTCAAAGCGGATTAAGAGGTGATTTGTCTGAAGAAGATATGTTTGGTGAGTTTGAAGATGATTTAGACGATGAGGACTACGACATGTTTGACGGAGACGACAGTTTTGAAGACATGGGATTTGAAGAAAATTGGAATTAAATAATTAGCCAATGTGCTAATATGGCAATGTGCCAATTATAAAAACTTAATACTAACATTGTTAATTGGCTTATAGACCAATTGACGAATTGACACATTAATAATGATAAACTTATTTAACGCACATATTGAAAACCTATCTATTCATAGAGTAGGAAACAAAAGTAGAAACGAAGCCATTTTTTTATCCGATAATCCATACGGGTTAAATGACGAAATTATGCCTTTGCTAAAAGAATATTTCTTTAAACCTTTCAGAGAAAAAGAAGAAAATTATTTTCAATTTGCGCATGAAGTAGACTTAGAATACAACGACATGTTCAATTTTGCAACCGAAGTTTTTAATAACCCAAGCGAAATTCACAACGTTTCAAAAAAAATCACGAAACACCTTTTTGAGCAATCTAATCATCCGCATATTAAAAATGGAGAAGTGTATGTAGCCTATTTTACGCACGTTTCTATTGATAATAATGTAGTTGATGCGATTGGTGTTTTCAAAAGCGAAGTACAAACCGATTTCTTACAATTTGAAGAAAAAGAAAGTAACTTAGAAATGATTTTACAACAAGGAATCAACTTGAATAAGTTAGACAAAGGTTGTATCATTTTCAACTATAAAAAAGAAGAAGGCTACAAAATTTTAACTGTAGATAGCAATCGTTATGATGCACGTTATTGGTTAGAGCATTTCTTATCAGTTGATGCTTTTCAAGATGAAAACTTCATGACTAAGAAATACTTGAAATTCTGTCAAGAGTTCGCTAAAGAAGTAGTTTTACCAGCCGAAGACAAACAACAAGAAGTATTGTTTATGAACCGTGCCATCAATCACTTTGCTAAAAATGATGAGTTTGAAGAAACGGCGTTCTTGAATGAAGTAATGCAAAATCCAGAGTTCATTCCAGAATTCAAAAATTATAAAGTAGATAAAGGAGCAAAATACAGCATCGAAGACGTTTCTAGTTTCCCAATTGCAAATGCAGCCGTGACTGATGTGCGTCGTACGTTAAAAAACACGATTCAATTAGACACGAATATCCAAATCAAATTGGATTTTATCAACCCAGAAAGCGCGGAGAAATTCGTTGAAAAAGGTTGGGACGAAGAAAAGCAAATGTATTATTACTTGGTTTACTTTAATAAAGAGCAGAAATCTTAAGGTATTTACATCCAAAATATTAAAACCTCAATTACAACCTTGTACTTGAGGTTTTTTTTGAAAGAACTTTAACAAAATATTTGTTTAACTTTTTTGATTATAAATTAAACATTCTTTATCTTTGATGAAATTTTAAAAGTCATGGCAAAGAAGAAAGAGATTACTAATCAAGATATTTTAGGTTTCTATATTGATTATTTTTTAGAAAATAACAAAGCGCCACATTCGGTATATAAATTTGCGAAGCATTACAACTTTGAAGAAGCTGTATTTTATGCCAATTTTTCATCTTTTGAACAAATTGAAAAAACCTTTTTCACTTCATTATTTCAGCAAACAATAGTATTACTTGAAAAAAGTGAAGATTTTGAATCGTATGATGCTAGAACTAAATTATTAAGTTTTTACTTCACCTATTTCGAAATGTTAACCGCCAACAGAAGTTTTACGGTTGCCCTTTTAAAAGAAGATAAAAACAAATTGAAAAGTCTTTCTAAATTGACAGAATTGAGAAAACACTTCAAACAATTCTTTGATACCCTAGAAATTGAAAAAATCGATTTAAAACAAGATAAGTTAGTTGAAATTCAAGAAAAAACCATGAGTGAAATGGCTTGGTTCCAATTTTTATTCACGTTGAAATTTTGGATAGATGACACTTCGCTTTCTTTTGAAAAAACAGATATTTTCATTGAAAAATCGGTCAATACCAGTTTTGATTTAATGGATATTGCACCTTTAAAAAGTTTAATTGACTTCGGAAAATTTATGTGGCAAGAAAAAGCTTCATTTAAAATGTAATTAACATGAAATCGCTATAAACAAATATTTGTGGAAGCAAAATCCTTTAACAAAAAAGCGATACCATTTTTTACCGCTAAAAAATAAAGTCAAAAAAAATGAAAACTATAGATAGTATTCCTACATCAAAAATTCAGAGAGCATCCAAACTGATTCAAACTGGAGCAAAAGTTGGTGTAAATTACATTAAATATTATGGTGATAAAATCACTAAAACCGAAGCTGAAGCCAAAGAAAATCTAAACATTAACAATGCTTCTGACATTTACGACGGTTTGAAACAAATGAAAGGAAGCGCTTTGAAAGTAGCTCAAATGCTAAGCATGGACAAAAGTATTTTGCCTCGTGCTTATGTTGAAAAATTTTCATTAGCACAATTTTCGGTTCCGCCATTGTCGCCACCTTTGGTAAATAAAACTTTTAAAAACTATTTTGGCAAACAGCCAAACGAAATATTTGACACTTTTAATGCCACTTCAATAAATGCTGCAAGCATTGGTCAAGTGCACCAAGCGAGCAAGGATGGGAAAAATCTTGCTGTGAAAATTCAATTTCCTGGAGTGGCAGAAAGTATTAGTTCTGATTTGGCTATGGTAAAACCAATTGCGATTAAAATGTTCAATATCAAAGGAAAAGATTCGGATAAATATTTCAAAGAAGTTGAAGATAAATTGATTGAAGAAACCAATTATATCAACGAGGTAAAGCAAAGTATTGAAATGGCTGAAGCTTGTCAAAATATTCCAAATTTGATTTTTCCTAAATATTATCCTGAATGGTCATCGGAAAAAATCATTACTATGGATTGGATGACAGGCGAACATTTATCTGAATTCACTGCTCATAATACTGATACTGAAAAGTCGAATATTTTGGGTCAGACACTTTGGGATTTTTATATGTTTCAAATGCATAATTTACGAAAAGTGCATGCCGATCCGCATCCTGGAAATTTCTTAATTACAAAAAACACCCAACTAATTGCTTTAGATTTTGGTTGTATAAAAGAAGTTCCGAATGATTTTTATATACCATATTTTGAATTAGCGAAGAAAGAAAATCTAGCAAATCCGGAGTTCTTTAAATCAAAATTATACGAATTAGAAATATTAAGAACAGACGATTCTAAAGAAGAAACCGAGTTTTTTACTGCGATGTTTCATGAATTATTAAGCTTATTTGCAAGACCATTTCATGTGGAAGAATTTGATTTTTCTGATGATGAATTCTTTGGTCAAATTGCCGATTTAGGTGAACGCTATTCAAAAAGCACCGAATTAAGAAATATGAATGGAAATCGGGGTTCCAAACACTTTATTTACATCAATAGAACTTTCTTTGGTTTATACAATTTAATGCATGATTTAAAAGCTAAAAATGTAAAAATCAACAACTTTATAAAATATTAACTTTTTGTCCCAAATGCATAAAAATCCTTAATCATTCAACAAGATTAAGGATTTTTTTTTGCAGATTAATATCATTTCGTAACAATTTTCCTATTCGTTCGTCTTATCTTAAATCAAAAAACGAACAAATTTGGAAACCATTTTAAAAATCACCCATCTTAATAAGATTTTCAACAAACATTTGCACGCTGTTAAAAACGTGTCTTTTGAAATCAAAAAAGGAAATGTTTATGGCATTCTTGGACCAAACGGCTCAGGAAAATCAACCACTTTAGGCATAGTATTAAATGTTGTCAATAAAACCTCAGGCGATTTTGAATGGTTTGGAGGAAAAGTTGCGACACATGATGCTTTAAAAAAAGTAGGAGCAATTATTGAACGACCAAACTTTTATCCCTACATGTCTGCCAAAGAAAATTTGGAATTGGTATGCAAAATCAAAGGAACTTCTTTTGCAAAGGTTGAAGAAAAATTAGAATTAGTTGGGCTTTTAGACCGTAAAAACGACAAATTCAAAACCTTTTCATTGGGAATGAAACAGCGTTTAGCCATTGCTTCTGCCCTATTGAATGATCCCGAAATTTTAATTTTAGACGAACCTACAAATGGTTTAGATCCGCAAGGAATTCGTCAAATTAGAGATATTATCAGAATTATCGCTTCACAAGGAACTACTATTTTACTGGCATCGCATTTATTAGATGAAGTTGAAAAAGTGTGTAGTCATGTGGTAGTTTTACAAAAAGGTGTAATGCTGTATCAAGGTTCGGTACACAACATGATTGAGAATAATAGCTTTTTCGAGTTACAATCAGACGATAATGAACAGTTAAAATTGGCACTTCAAAATCATGCTTCCGTAGAAAAAATAGTTGAAGAAGAAGGCAAAATTTTGGTTTATTTGAAACAAGAAATTTCAGCGAAAGAACTAAATGCGTATTTGTTTGAACAAAAAATTGTTTTAGAACATCTTGTAAAAAGAAAAAACAGTTTAGAAGAACAATTTTTAGAATTAACCAAAAACTAACCCAATCATGAAAAGATTATTATCGATAGAATTTCAAAAAATTTGGAAAAACAAAGCTAGCAAAGTATTATTAATCACCTATTTCGTTTTACTAAGTTTTATCGCATTAATTGCCTCTATAAAATTTAGCATAGGAACTTTTGAAATTAGAATTGCTGACCAAGGTATTTTTAACTTTCCATACATTTGGCATTTTAACACTTATGTGGCCGCATTATTCAAAATATTTTTAGCGATTGTAATTGTTTCCATGATGGCAAATGAATATACCTATGGCACATTAAAGCAAAATCTCATCGACGGTTTAAGTAAGAAAGAATTCATATTGTCAAAATTTTTAGTTGTTGGTGGATTTGCCATTGCTTCAACTATTTATGTTTTTATAATGTCATTAATTTTAGGCTATTCCTTTTCTTCCTACAATGAATTTTCAATTGTTTTTTCAGATTTAGAATACTTATTTGCATTTTTTATAAAACTAGTTGCGTTCTTTTCGTTTTGTTTATTTTTAGGAATTTTAGTTAAAAGAAGTGCTTTTGCTTTAGGTTTTTTATTCATCTGGTTCATCGCTGAAAACATCTTTTATTGGATTGTTAAATTTGTTATTCTTCGTGGAGACGACAAAACCAAAAACTTTGGGGATACAATTATTCAATATTTTCCAATTGAATCGATGAGTAACTTGATTAAAGAACCTGTAACACGACTAAGCGCAATTAAAACGATTGAAAAAACGATTGGTGGCGCTCAAGTTGCTAAAGATTATGGAATTCATTTTTCACAACTATCTATCGTTTTAGTTTGGACAATAATTTTCATTTTTGCATCCTATTATATCTTAAAAAAGAGAGATTTGTAGTATCTTTGCCGATGCTATGAATAGAATAAAAAACCCCCTTAAAATTGTGCTTTTCGGATTGTTTTTTCAATTCGGAAATGCGCAATATATTTCAGTTGATGAAGGTTATACTGCACAAGATTTAGTTGAAGATGTATTAATAAATAGTCCATGCGCTAATGTTTTTAATATTAGTGTTTCAGGTGGTAATTTTGCTTCTGGAGAAAAAAGTTATGGCTTTTTTGAGGCTTCTGGTACTGGATTTCCTTTTGAAAATGGAATTATACTTTCAACTGGAAAAATCAATAATGCTCCTGGACCAAACTCCTATCTTTCTGATGATGGCGGAAGCATGGGTTGGGATGGTGATATCGATTTAAATCAAGCTTTAGGGCTAAGTAATTCATTCAATGCTACTATTTTAGAATTTGATTTTATTCCACTTGGCAACAACATTAGTTTTGATTATATTTTTTCTTCTGAACAATATTTAACCAATCCTACATCAAATCAATGTAATTTTACAGACGGATTCGTTTTCTTATTAAAAGAAGCAAGCGCTACTACGTATGACAATTTAGCCGTTATACCAGGAACATCAACCCCTGTAAAAGTGAACACTGTTAGAGGACCAGGTACGATTTGTCCACCAGCAAATGCAGCTTATTTTGATGCATTTAATGATACAAATCACCCTACGAATTATAATGGTCAAACAGTCGTTTTAACAGCTCAGGCGAATGTAATTCCGGGCACAACTTATCATATTAAATTAGTCATTGCCGATGAAGGAAATCATAGATATGATTCTGCTATTTTTTTAGGTGGAGGAAGTTTTAATTTCGGAATTAATATTGGTGATGATCGATTAATCGCTACAGGAAATCCACTTTGCCCAAGTGAAACATTAGTTGTTGATGCTACTCAAACCGGTGCAACAGGGTATCAATGGTTTCTAAACAATATCGCTTTGGTGGGTGAAACAAATGCAACTTACATTGTAAGTTCTGAGGGCGAATATTCGGTTGAGATTAATTATGGTGGATCGTGCCAAACCACTGGAAAAATTAAAATTGAATATGCAACTGACTTAATCATAAACGAAAACACCTTTACTTTGTGTGATGCAGATGACAATCAAGATGGAATTACTAATTTTGATTTAGCTGCGATTACAACTGATTTATTTACCAATTTACCTTCGGGTTATACTATTTCATTTTTTGAAACTCCATCTAGTACTACAGCTTTACCTACAATTTATACTAATACAACTGCCTATAATCAATCTATTTTCGCAAGAATAATGAATATTCAAGGTTGTTATTCAGATTATCCAGTACAGCTGATTGTAAATACTTTTTCAAATTTAATTTTTGATGAAGAAATAGGTCTTTGTGAAAATAATCCCGTTATTTTAAATGCTGGTGCTGGATTTTCGAGCTATACTTGGAATACAAATCCAGTAGAGACAACACAGTCTATTACGGTTGACACAGCCGGAACCTATATTGTTACACTCACAAACGCAAACAATTGCTCAAAAACCAAAACGTTTACTGTTACAGCATCTGGAATTGCGACTATTAACGACATTATAATTAATGATTTTTCAGATAATAATACAATAACTGTTGATTATTCTGGATTAGGTGTTTATGAATTTTCGTTAGATGGTACAAATTACCAAACTTCACCTATTTTTAGCAATTTGAATGAAGGAGAATATACTGTTTTTGTAAAAGACAAAAAAGGTTGCGGTACTGTTTCAAAATCTTTTTACATCTTAGATTACCCAAAATATTTCACCCCAAATGGCGACGGAACGAATGATTTTTGGTTCATAAAAAATTTAAATAAACGCAATTTACAAAATAGTACCATTGAAATTTTTGACAGATATGGTAAATTCATCATTCAACTTAATTCCAGAAATTTAGTTTGGGATGGAACTTTAAATGGTTATGCACTACCCAGCTCAGATTATTGGTTCACTATTCAATTGACTGACGGAAAAACAATAAAAGGGCATTTTACATTAAAACGTTAGGCATAATTATTGCACAATAGCTTACAAAATAATATATTCGCACTATGATGCAAGTACACGAAATTGAAGCTATAAAAATTCTTTTAGCTGCTCCAAAAAAAATTACCATTATTCCACATAGAAACCCTGATGGCGATGCTATGGGGTCAACTTTAGGATTATATCACATCTTAAAACAATTACAGCATGATGTTGTTGTGATTGCACCTAACGAATTTCCAGATTTTTTAGCTTGGTTACCTGAAAGCGAAAAAGTATTGATTTTTGAACGTAGTTTTGATAAGTGTAAAGCTATTTTAGAAAAATCAGATGTAATTTTTACGTTAGATTTTAATGCCTTACATAGAACAGGTGACCAAATGGAAAACCTGCTAAAAAAACTAACCGCTACAAGTATTATGATTGATCACCATCAAGCACCAGATGGTTATGCAACCTATACTTTTTCTGATACTGCGTATGGATCAACTTGTCAAATGGTGTATGATTTTATTTATCAATTAGGCTACGAAAATATATTAAATAAAACAGTTGCAACTTGTTTATACACAGGAATTGTAACCGATTCTGGAAGTTTTCGTTTTCCAAAAACTACAGGTGCAACACACAAATGTGTAGCCGATTTAATCGATAGAGGAATCAACAACAGTGAAATTCATAATTTACTTTTTGATAACTCAAGTTATAATCGTTTGTTGTTACTTGGAAAAGCACTTCAAAATTTAAAAATTTTAGACCAATATAAAACTTCATATATTACCTTAAGTCAAGATGAATTGAATGCATTTGGTCATCAAAAAGGAGATACTGAAGGCATTGTAAATTATGGCTTAAGCATAAAAGGCATTGATTTTACAGCAATTTTTATCGAACATAAAGAAGAAGGAATAATCAAAATATCGTTTCGTTCACAAGGTGATTTTGATGTGAATCAATTTGCTAGAAATCATTTTAATGGCGGAGGACACATTAATGCTGCTGGCGGAAAATCTTTTTTATCGCTTGACGAAACGGTACAACAATTTATTGCTATTTTAGCAACAGAAAAATAATAATTTCTATGAAAAAATTTACCTACATACTCATTGCTTCCATTGTTCTTACTAGTTGTTCGCAACAGCAAGAGCAAGCTCGCAAGCCGATTTCACACTCATCTGGAACATTCATTAAAGAATCCATTGAGCGAAATAAAATATTGGTAGCAAGCGAAGAAAAAATAATTGATTCGTTAATAAAAAATGACACTTTAAAACAGTACATCGCATCAAATAAAGGATACTGGTACAAGTACGAAACTAAAGTAGATGAAGCAACGGCTTTTCCTAAAAGAGGAGATATTACTTATTTTGATTACGAAATTAAAGATTTAAAAAGTCGTGTAATTTATACCAAATCAGAAACTAAACCTCAAATTTATTATGTAGATAAAGAAAACATTATGATGGGTTTACGTGATGGTATTAAACTAATGAAGAAAGGTGAAACTGTTACTTTTTTATTCCCTTCACATATGGCGTATGGCTATCATGGCGATGATAAAAAAATTGGCACAAATGAACCTTTGATTTGTACTGTAACTTTAAATGACATAAAATTAGATACTCAAGCAAAAAATTAATGATGAAAAAAATGAAACCTATTGCAATTTTATTTATAAGTTTAATTACACTTTTCTCCTCTTGTTCAAAATCATACGACCAACTTAAGGAAGGGGTTTATGCCGACATTGAAACATCAAAAGGAAACATGATTGTTAAGCTAGAGTACAAAAAAGTACCAAATACTGTTGCCAATTTCATAACACTATCGGAAGGAAAAAACCCTTTTGTAAGTGAAGAATTTAAGAACAAACCTTTTTATGATGGTCTAAAATTTCACAGAGTTATTACAGACTTTATGATTCAAGGAGGTGATCCTAATGGTGATGGTTCTGGAGGTCCAGGCTATAAATTTAAAGATGAATTTCATCCTGATTTAAAGCATTCAAAAGCAGGAATTCTTTCTATGGCAAATGCAGGCCCTGGTACGAATGGAAGTCAATTCTTTATCACACATAAAGAAACACCTTGGTTAGACAATATGCATAGTGTTTTCGGCGAAGTTATTGAAGGATTAGAGATCATCAATACCATTGAATCTGATGACGTTATTGAAAAGGTAACAATTGTTAGAATTGGAAGTGAAGCCAAAAAATTTGATGCCATTAAAATCTTTAAAAACTATTATTCAAAGGTAGCTAAAGAACAAAAAGAAGCGGAAGAAAAAGCAAAAGTATTAGCTGAAAGCAAAACAAAAGAAATCAATGATTTAAAAGTAAACGGTACCAAATCTAAATCAGGTTTAATTTATGAAATTATCACACCTGGTGACGGTAAAAAACCTACAGCAGGAAGCAAAATTTACATCAATTATGCAGGGTTTTTAGAAAATGGCTTGCAATTTGACACTACTATTGAAGAAAGCGCAAAACAATTTGGAACCTATAATCCAAATAAAGCAGCTCAAAATGGTTATGCTCCTTATCCAGCAGCCATAGGAAATTTGCAGTTTATTCCCGGATTTGTTGAAGGAATTAATTTATTAAACTTTGGAGGAAAAGCAAAACTGTATATTCCTTCAAACTTAGCCTATGGACCACAAGGAGCTGGAGGAATAATTCCACCAAACGCAAACATTTATTTTGAAATTGAACTATTAGAAAATCCAACTAAATAATAACAATGAAAAACATAATTAAATCGTTAGCAATTGCACTAAGTTTTATTACCTTAGGATTTGCACAAGACAAAAAGCAAGATGGAATTTTTGCTGAAATCAACACTACAAAAGGGAAAATTGTAATTGAATTGGAATACAAAAAAACGCCTATTACTGTAGCAAATTTTATTTCACTTGCTGAAGGTAAAAATACGCAAGTAACTGAAGCTTTAAAAGGAAAACCCTACTATGATGGATTAAAGTTTCATAGAGTAATTGCTGATTTTATGATACAAGGTGGATGTCCAAAAGGTGATGGATCTGGTGATCCTGGATACAAATTTGTAGATGAATTTACAGATTTAACACACAGCGGATCAGGAATTTTATCAATGGCAAATGCTGGAACTGGTACTAATGGAAGTCAATTTTTCATTACACATAAAGAAACACCATGGTTAGATGGCAAACACACTGTTTTTGGACATGTAGTTTCTGGACAAGAAATCGTAGATAAAATTGCACAAAATGATGTAATTAATTCAATTGTAATTATTAGAAACGGAAAAGAAGCTAAAAAATTCAAAGCAGAAAAAATATTTAAAGCCTACTTTGAAAAAAAAGAAGAAAACGATAGAATTCAAAATGCTAAAAATGAGGCAATAAAAAAATCATTAGCCGAAATTGCAGCAGAAAAACAAAAAAAACAAGCTGAATTAGAAGCTCAAAAACTAAAAGAAGCGAAAGACAAAGCAATAAAAGAATTTGCTAATGCAACAACAACTCCAAGCGGCTTAAAATACATTGTATTGCAAGAAGGAACAGGAAATAAACCCGTTGCAACAAGTAATGTAAAAGTGCATTACACTGGTATGTTTTTAGACGGAAAAATTTTTGACAGTAGTGTACAAAGAGGTGAGACTATCGATTTTGGCTTAAACCAAGTAATTAAAGGTTGGACAGAAGGTGTTCAATTAATGAAAGAAGGAGCAAAATACAAATTCTATATTCCATCCAATTTAGCTTATGGTGAAAGAGGTGCTGGCGGTGTTATTCCTCCAAATACTGATTTGATTTTCGAAGTTGAATTAATCAAGATAAATCAATAACAAAAAAGCCGCTAATTAAATTAGTGGCTTTTTTTATACTTAATTGTATTAGAATCTCCAGTCAAATTCGTCTTTATCACTAAAAACGGCACCTACTTCAATCTTCACAATTTCATTATAATCAACGTGAACAAACAACCAGTTTTCTTCGTTAAAATAACTCATCATTCCTTCAACTGTATCGGTTTCAAAAGATTTTACTTTATTCTTTTCTAAAACAGGAAAAACATCACTCCAGTTCTTTCCAATTAAAGTCGTGTTGAACAACTTCACAACTGGATTTGTTGTTGTCATATAACCTAATTTGAATGCTTCTTCTTTGTAAAAAATCAAACGAAGTTTTCTAGCATTATACATAAAAACAACGTTTTCTTCCTCGTCTTTGTATTGTGTATCGGGTTTACCCAAAATTTTTGTAACATCTTGCTCTTTCATTCCGAAAAGCAAATTGTCAATTCCGTATTTCAATTTAATTTCCATTATTCTTTATGCTAAAAAATCCCGATTTTCATCGGGATTCAAATTAATTATATTTTAAAACGTTTTCTATCGTTTTCTGTCAAATAAATTTTTCTTAAACGAATAGATTTTGGAGTAACCTCAACATATTCATCTTTTTGAATGTATTCTAATGCTTCTTCTAATGAGAAAATAATCGGTGGAATAATTCTTGCTTTTTCATCATTTCCAGATGAACGTACGTTTGACTGTTTTTTAGCCTTAGTTACGTTGATACACATATCATCACCACGAGAGTTTTCACCAATTACCTGACCTTCATAAATCTCAGCATTTGGCTCCACGAAGAATTTACCTCTATCTTGTAATTTATCAATAGAATAAGGAATAGCTTTTCCGTTTTCCATAGAAATTAAAGAACCATTGTTACGTCCTGGAATAGCTCCTTTGAAAGGCTCGTATCCAATATAACGGTGTGACATAATTGCTTCACCAGCAGTAGCTGTTAACAATTGATTTCTCAATCCGATAATTCCACGAGATGGAATATTGAATTTCACAATCATACGTTCTCCTTTAGCTTCCATAGAAAGCATTTCTCCTTTACGGATAGTTACGAATTCTACAGCTCTACCTGAAAGATTTTCTGGTAAATCGATTGTTAATTCTTCAATTGGTTCACATTTTTGACCATCAATTTCTTTGATGATTACCTGTGGTTGACCAATTTGTAATTCATAACCTTCTCTTCTCATCGTTTCAATAAGAACCGATAAGTGAAGAACGCCACGACCAAACACCATGAATTTATCAGCAGAATCAGTTTCACCTAACTTCATCGCTAAGTTTTTCTCTAATTCTTTGGTTAGACGATCTCTAATGTGACGCGATGTTACAAATTTACCTTCTTTACCAAAGAAAGGCGAATCGTTAATAGTAAACAACATACTCATCGTAGGCTCATCAATAGCGATAGTTTGTAACGCTTCAGGATTTTCAAAATCAGCAATAGTATCACCAATTTCAAATCCTTCAATTCCGATAATTGCACAAATATCACCAGCAATTACTTCGTCAACTTTTTTACGTCCAAGACCTTCAAAAGTATGTAATTCTTTAATTCTTGATTTGATTACTTTACCATCTCTTTTAACTAAAGATATTGGCATTCCTTCTTTTAAAACACCTCTTTCTAAACGACCAATCGCAATACGACCAGTGAAAGAAGAGAAATCTAAAGATGTAATTAACATTTGAGGTGTTCCTTCAGAAACTTTTGGAGCTGGAACGTGTGCCAAAACCATATCTAACAAAGGCTCGATGTTTTCTGTTTGATTTCTAAAATCATCAGACATCCAGTTATTTTTAGCCGAACCATAAACGGTTGGAAAATCTAACTGCGCTTCAGTAGCACCTAATTCAAACATTAAGTCGAAAACTTTTTCATGTACTTCTTCTGGAGTACAGTTTTCTTTATCTACTTTATTGATAACCACACAAGGTTTTAATCCTAAGTCAATTGCTTTTTGCAATACGAAACGCGTTTGAGGCATTGGGCCTTCAAAAGCATCTACTAATAAACAAACACCATCAGCCATATTAAGTACACGTTCAACCTCACCACCAAAATCGGCGTGACCAGGAGTGTCAATAATGTTGATTTTTGTTCCTTTATAAGTTACAGAAACATTTTTAGAAGTAATAGTAATACCTCTTTCACGCTCTAAATCATTATTATCTAAGATTAGGTCTCCCGTGTTTTCGTTTTCACGAAACAATTGACAGTGGTACATAATTTTATCAACCAAGGTAGTTTTACCGTGGTCAACGTGTGCAATAATTGCGATGTTTCTAATAGAAGTCATTTATTTTATTTTTGAAAGTGCAAAGGTAATCTTTATTTTTGTAAAAACACTATAGTAATCAACACTTTAGTTGAAAAATAATAATAGCATAACATAAAAAAAAGCCCTCATAATGAGAGCTTTAGTATTATTTACTAACAGTAGACTATAAAGAAGCTACATGTTTAGTTAATTTAGATTTTAAGTTAGAAGCTTTATTATCGTGAATGATATTTTTCTTAGCTAACTTATCAATCATAGAAATTACAGATGATAATTTTGCAGAAGCATCAGCTTTATCAGTAGCTAAACGAATAGCTTTGATTGCATTACGAGTAGTTTTGTGTTGGTATCTGTTTAATACTCTTCTTTTCTCGTTACTTCTAATTCTTTTTAAAGCAGATTTATGATTTGCCATTTTGTTCTTTTTTTAATTGTAATAATTGTTATAAACTACTAGTTAAAAAAGAAAAACCTCCCACAATTACATTTGCAATCACTTTGGTTTTAACTAATAAAACAACAACAGAGACACCAATTATTATTTTATAAAACTTATTTACAACTAATTCTGTAGCCCGTAGGGGAATCGAACCCCTCTTACCAGGATGAAAACCTGGCGTCCTAACCGATAGACGAACGGGCCATTAACCAATTCTTTTTTATTCTCAATATGTAGCCCGTAGGGGAATCGAACCCCTCTTACCAGGATGAAAACCTGGCGTCCTAACCGATAGACGAACGGGCCATTACATTAATTTTGTAATGCGAGTGCAAAAATACAACTAATTTTGATTTCTGCAAGACCTTGAATAAAAATTTTTATTTTTTTTTAATATGCCTTAGCAAAAAGCACCCTTCCTTTAGAGGGAGCACCTGTAAATATACAGCTTCCCGCTTCTTCTACTCTATCTAAAGCAATACATCTAATAGTTGCTTTTGTTAACTCTTTTATCTTTTCTTCTGTTTCAGCAGTGCCATCCCAATGTGCCGATAAAAAGCCTCCTTTAGTGTCTAATAGCGCTTTAAATTCGTCGAAAGAATTCACCACTGTAATATGCGTATCTCTGTAATCCAATGCTTTAGCAAACATATCATTTTGAATGGTTTCCAATAAATTTTGAATATAAGATGCTACACCTTCTTTTGAAACTACTTCTTTTGACAAATTATCTCTACGAGCAATTTCATAAGTTCCATTTTCTAAATCGTTTGGTCCAAGAGCAATTCGAACAGGAACACCTTTTAATTCCCATTCAGCAAACTTAAATCCTGGTTTTTGTGTATCTCTATTATCGTACTTAACAGAAATTCCTAATTTTCGAAGTTCAGCAGTTAAGCTATTTACTTGTTCTGAAATTGCATCAAATTGTTCATCTGTTTTATATATAGGAACAATTACCACTTGAATTGGCGCTAAATTTGGAGGTAAAACCAAACCTTTATCATCAGAATGCGTCATCACTAAAGCTCCCATTAAACGGGTTGAAACTCCCCAAGAAGTTCCCCAAACGTATTCCTGCTTTCCTTCTTTATTGGCAAATTTAACATCAAAAGCTTTTGCAAAATTTTGACCTAAAAAGTGTGAGGTTCCTGCTTGCAATGCTTTTCCATCTTGCATTAACGCTTCAATACAATAAGTTTCATCTGCTCCAGCAAAACGTTCTGTTTCAGTTTTCAACCCTTTTACAACCGGAATTGCCATGAAATTTTGTACAAAATCGGCATACACATGCATCATTTTTTCAGATTCTTCAATCGCTTCTTGACGCGTTGCGTGAGCGGTATGTCCTTCTTGCCATAAAAATTCGGCTGTTCTTAAAAATAAACGGGTTCTCATTTCCCAACGAACAACATTTGCCCATTGATTGATAAGTAAAGGTAAGTCTCTATAGGACTGAACCCAACCCTTATATGTTGACCAAATAATTGCCTCACTGGTAGGACGAACGATTAGTTCTTCTTCCAATTTAGCATTTGGATCAACCATTAATTTCCCGGGCTTATCGGGATCATTTTTTAGTCTATAATGTGTTACAATGGCACATTCTTTTGCAAAGCCTTCTGCATTTTTTTCTTCGGCTTCAAACATACTTTTCGGTACAAAAAGCGGAAAATAGGCATTGCTATGACCTGTTTCTTTGAACATTTTATCCAATTGGGCTTGCATTTTTTCCCAAATTGCATAACCATATGGCTTGATTACCATACATCCTCTTACTCCTGAATTCTCAGCTAAATCAGCCTTTACAACTAATTCATTATACCATTTGGAATAATCTTCTTCTCTTGTAGTTAAATTTTTGCTCATTTTGAATATATTGGCATAAAAATTGTTTAACTTAATCTTAAGTTATTTATTCCGCAAAAATAGTTAAATTTGGAGTGTCCAACAATAAAAAAAAGAGTTATGAAAACTTATTACCCAATTAATTCGAAAAATATTGCATTTTCCTTGATGGGATTAGTTGCAATTTTCGCTACTTCATGTGGTTCCTATCAAAACTCATCGTATTACAATAATGATGGTGTTTATGGTTCTTCTGACCAGTCAACAGAAACAGTTGAAAGCAATTATAGCGAACAAAGTACAGAAAAATCTAACGAATATGCTCAACAATTTAGAGCAATGCAAGAAGATTATGCTTATTTCACAGATGTTGATAACTATCAATCACAAGAACCTCAAGACACTACAGTTACTGTATACAACAACGAATACAACAATCAAAGTTATGCAGGTTGGGGTAATAATGCATCCGATATAACAATCAATTATTATGACAATAATTGGGGTTGGAACAATTGGTATTCTCCTTATTGGGGCTATTCTAACTTTGGCTGGGGAGCTGGCTGGGGTTGGAATTCTTGGTATGGTGCAAACTGGGGTTGGGGTTGGAACAACTGGTATTCGCCATGGGGATGGAATGGATATTATGGAAATGGATTTTATGGCCCTGGATGGGGAGGCTACTACAATAACGGTTGGGGATGGAATGGCTACAGAGGAAGAAACGTAGCACACAATGCTGGACCAAGAGGTGGAAATGGATATTATAATTCTGGTTCAGGAAGAAACTCTGCCAATTATACTAATAGTGGCAGAAGAACAAATCCAAACTTTAATGGTACTCCAAGAACTACAAATCCAAGAAGTACTTTTCAAAATCCAAGATCATCTCAAAATAACGTTCCTAGAACAACTACAACTCCTAGAACAACTACGCCTAGACAAAATAATACGGTAACTCCTAGAACAAATAATTATTCAACACCAAAAACCAACACTTCTACACCAAGAAATAATACCTCAACACCAAGAAGTAGCAATTATTCTACACCAAGAAGCTCTTCTTCAGGAGGATTTGGAGGTAGTTCTTCTGGAGGTGGACGTTCTTCTGGAGGTGGAAGAGGCGGAAGAGGTTAATGGTATTAATTAAAAATTAGTTTTAGTAAAATATAAAATTGCAATGAAAAAAATATTTTTATCACTTCTTTTAGGGAGTTCTATTGTTACATTAGCTCAAGAAACAACTATAAATGATGCGCTAAGGTATTCTGTAAACAATTTAACTGGTACTGCTCGCTTTAGAGGTATGAGTGGAGCATTTGGTGCAGTAGGTGGCGATTTATCTTCAATTAATGTAAACCCTGCTGGTTCGTTGTTTTTTAATAACAACTTTGCAAGTATAACAGCAAGTAGTTTTAATGTGCACAATCGTTCTGATTATTTTGGTACAAGAACAAAAGAAAATCACAGCACTTTAGATTTAAATCAAATTGGAGGGGTAATGGTTTTTGATGATCTTTCGGGTAAAGCAAATTGGTCTAAAATTGCTGTTGCACTAAATTACGAAAACTCAAGTGACTTTGATAATAGCTTATATGCTGCTGGTACAAACCCAAGTAACTCTATCGGAAATTATTTTATTGATAAAGCACAAGGATTACCTTTAGAATTTATGCAATTACAGCCGGGCGAAACCATAACTGATTTATATACTTATTTAGGAGAAACTTCTGGCTTAGGATTTCCTGCACAACAAGCGATGTTAGGTTACCAAGCATTCTTATTTGAAGCTTTTGATGATTCAGACCCAAACAACGTAGATTACTTTACTAATGTTCCTACAGGTGGAAATTATTTTCAAGACAATTATATGACAAGTAATGGCTTTAACGGAAAGTTAACCGCTAATATTGCAACTGCTTACAAAAACAAACTTTTCTTAGGTTTGAATTTAAATGCTCACTTTACGGATTATGTAAAAGTAACTTCTGTATATGAAGGCAATAACAATCCTTTGTATTCTACAGGGTTAACAGTAACCGATATTCAATTTGATAATGAATTATATACTTATGGTAGTGGTTTTTCATTAAACTTAGGAGCTATTTATAAATTTACAGAAAGTTTCAGAGCTGGTGTTGCTTATGAATCGCCAACTTGGTATCGATTAAATGACGAGTTAACTCAACGACTTATTGTAAACACAACTGATGGGACAAACAACTTTCAGGATATTGTAGCTCCAAACGTGATTAATATTTATGAAACATATAAAATTAAAACGCCAAGTAAAATTACAGTAAGTGGTGCTTATATTTTCAACAAAAGAGGTTTAATTAGTATTGATTATGCCATGAAAGACTACAGTAATACAAAATTTAAACCTACAGGTGATAGCTTTTACCGAGATTTAAACACGCAAATGAATAACCAATTTGACAATACTTATGAATTAAGAGTTGGTGGGGAATATAAAATTAAACAATGGAGTGTTCGTGGTGGATATCGTTTCGAAGAAAGTCCATACAAAGTGGATTATGCAATGGGTGATTTAACAGGTTATTCTGCAGGTTTAGGGTATAATTTTGGTGAAAGCAGATTAGATTTAGCCTATGCTAACGATCACAGAAATTACAATTTAGCTTTTGTTTCTTCTGGAATGAATGATACTGCAAGAATAAGAACTACCAATAACAATGTAACACTTACTTACTCTATCAATTTCTAAGAAATTAAAATAACATATCAAACCACTTCTTTAACCGAAGTGGTTTTTTTTATGCATAAACCATCGCACTTAAACGTGATGAAAACAATTTTCTTTTTGATTTCTTTTGATTTCAGATAATTTGACAAAGCAAAAAGATTTACAGTATGCCAGGTCAAAACTTTAAAAAATTCGCAATAGCTGGTGCTTCTACTGATTATTTTATGTAATTTTGCACCTCAAATTTAAAAGCATGAGAACCAAATCGTTAAAGAAAAATAAAATCAATGTAATTACGCTTGGATGTTCAAAAAACACTTACGATAGTGAGGTTTTAATGGGACAACTAAAAGCCAACGGAAAAGATGTAGCACATGAACAAGAAGGCAATATCGTGGTAATTAACACTTGTGGTTTTATTGACAATGCAAAAGAAGAATCGGTGAATACGATTTTGGAATATGTAGATAAAAAAGAACAAGGCTTAGTAGATAAAGTATTTGTTACTGGATGTTTATCAGAAAGATACAGACCTGATTTAGAGAAAGAAATCCCGGATGTAGACCAATATTTTGGAACCACAGAATTACCTCTTTTACTAAAAGCTTTAGGTGCTGATTATAAGCACGAATTACTTGGTGAACGTTTAACCACAACGCCAAAAAACTATGCTTACTTGAAAATTGCCGAAGGTTGTGATAGACCTTGTAGTTTTTGTGCAATTCCATTGATGCGTGGAAAACACGTTTCGCAACCTATTGAAAAATTGGTAAGAGAAGCAGAAGGTTTGGCTAAAAATGGTGTAAAAGAATTAATTTTAATTGCACAAGATTTAACCTACTACGGATTAGATTTATACAAAAAACGTAATCTTGCCGAATTGTTAGAAAACCTTGCAAAAGTGGAAGGCATTGAGTGGATTCGTTTGCATTATGCTTTTCCAAGTGGTTTCCCAATGGATGTTTTAGATTTGATGAAACGTGAACCAAAAATTTGTAATTATATTGATATTCCGTTGCAACACATTTCAGATGATATTTTAAAATCGATGAAACGTGGTACTACGAAAGAAAAAACAACGAAATTATTGCAAGAATTTAGAGAACGTGTTCCTGGAATGGCAATTAGAACTACTTTAATTGTTGGATATCCTGGCGAAACACAACAAGATTTTGAAATTCTACGTGATTGGGTGCAAGAAATGAAATTTGAACGTTTGGGTTGTTTTACCTATTCGCATGAAGAAAACACAGGTGCTTTTGCATTAGTTGACGATGTGCCACAAGAAGTAAAACAAGCACGTGCCGCTGAAATTATGGATTTACAATCGCAAATATCATGGGATTTGAATCAGGAAAAAATCGGACAAACATTCAAATGTGTTATTGACAGAAAAGAAGGTCAATATTTCATCGGAAGAACAGAATTTGATAGCCCAGATGTAGATAATGAAGTCTTGGTAGACGCTTCAAAATTTTATTTAAAAACAGGCGATTTCGTAAATTTAAAAGTAACAGACGCAACCGAATTTGATTTATACGCGGAGCCTGTTTAATCAGTGTTCAGTGTTCAGTGTTCAAAATTATATCAAAATCCTTGCAATTTTAATGTAAGGATTTTTTTTTGAAATGACATTTGTCATATCAAATTTGATTTTTTGATAGTAACTTTGAGTATACTAATAAAAAACCTAATATTATGATAACGAAACATCCAATTTATCAAGACTTTCCTGAATATGCAGACAAGATTAAAAACTTGTATCATCACAATGATGAATTTCAAGTTTTGTTACATTCGTATACTGAATTAGATACTAAAATCTACAAAATCGAAACCGATGAAGAATTAGCAATGGATGACGAATTAAGCCATTTGAGAAAAGATAGAGTTTTTTTGAAAGATGAAATTTATAATTTTTTAAAAGCCAATTAGCAACAACAACCTAAACCAACAAAAAGCCGCTCTTTAAAGCGGCTTTTCTTTTAATTATAACAATGTTGAAGGACAAACATATGCCGTTTTAGGTAACTTCGTAATTTTTGCAATTTCGATAAAACCTCCAGAAACATCTACAAAATTATCAAATCCACTATGTTTTAGAATGGAAGCTGCAATCATACTTCGATAACCTCCAGCACAATAAACTACAAATGGTTTTTCTTTTGGAAATACAGCAATATTTGCAAATAATTGGTTTAAAGGTATGTTTTCAGAATCCACAAGATGTTCGGCATCAAATTCGCTTTTTTTGCGTACATCAAACAAGGGTAAATCTTCCGTTTCAAGTATTTGTTCTAATTCTTCTGCTGTAATTCTTTTTAAAGAATGTATAGGTTTTTCAGCGTTTTTCCAACTGATAAATCCGCCTTCTAAATACCCAATTGTACCGTCATAACCTACTCGCGATAAGCGAATCATACATTCTTCTTCTCTACCAAAATCGGTAACTAAAAGGATTTTTTGATTTATATCGGAAATCATTTCTCCAACCCAACTTGCAAAACTTCCATCAATGCCAATGTTAATACTGTTTGGAATAAATGCCTTAGCAAAATCATTGGCATTTCTTGTATCTAAAATTAATGCTCGAGTTTGTTTGGCTACCATCTCAAACTGATCGGCTGTCAATGGATGCTTGGCTTTTTCTAACACAACATCTAACGATTGATAGCCTTTTAAATTCATGATGACATTTTTAGGAAAATAACCTGGTGGCGTTGTTAATCCAGTTAGTAATTCATCTACAAATTCATCTTCGGTCATATCTGGTCGTAACGCATAATTGGTACGCTTTTGATTTCCTAAAGTATCTGTAGTTTCCTTACTCATATTTTTACCGCAGGCACTTCCAGCACCATGGTTTGGATAAACAATCAAATCATCATTTAAAGGCATAATTTTTTCACGAAGCGAATGATACAAATGTCTCGCTAATTTATCTTGTGTTAATTCTGCAATAACGTGTTGTGCTAAATCTGGACGTCCTACATCGCCAATAAACAAAGTATCACCAGTGATAATTCCGTGTTCCTTACCGTTTTCGTCAATAAGTAAATAAGTCGTACTTTCCATCGTATGACCTGGTGTGTGAATTACTTTAATTTTGTAATTTCCTAACTCAAAAACTTGTCCATCGATAGCAACTGTAGCTTCATAATTTGGTTTTGCAGTAGGTCCAAAAACAATTTCTGCTCCAGTTTTTGCTTTTAAATCTAAATGACCACTAACAAAATCAGCATGAAAATGGGTTTCAAAAACATATTTTATTTTTGCATTGTCTTTTTTTGCTCTATCAATATAAGGTTGTACTTCTCTAAGCGGATCAAAAATAGCGGCTTCGCCATTATTTTCAACATAGTATGCTGCATGAGCAATGCATCCCGTATAAATTTGTTCTATTTTCATGACATAATTATTTTAAGGTACTAAATTAACACCAACGTTTAATTGGTCAAATGATAAATATCATATAAGAATAGTTGTAATTTTAAAAAAAATAATATCTTTATTTAAACTTTAAAAAAATGTACCCAAATCTTATTGATAGAACAAAAGCGCTACTAATAGACGGTGTTATACTTATCGTATTAATAATTATTACAAGTGATATTCTTACCCATTTTGTAAATATTCCAGATCATTTAAAAATTGGATTATTTATTGTATACTTTTTACTGTATGAACCTATACTATTATGTACCAAAGGAGCTACAATAGGACATCATTATGCAGGCATTAAAGTAAAAAAATACAGCAACACCGATGCAAATATTTCTTTTTTTTCGGGAATTATTAGATTTACGCTTAAAGGGCTTTTAGGATGGATTTCGTTTATTTCTTTTTTTGCTTCAAACAATAAAAGAGCCATTCATGATTTCGCATCAAGTTCTATTGTACTTTATAAATAATTAAATTAAAATGAATAACTTTTTAAGAAAAATTAATCTCATAGAAGATGTCCAGTTTGAACTCCAAACTTCAAAAACAGATTTCATTCGAAAATTTAAACAAAATGTAGAAAATTCAGATTTAGGATTTAATTTTTTTGAAGGATTTGAAGCTTTTTCATCCAATAAGCAAGAATACAAAGGGTATATCAACGATAGAAAATTTGAAATCCAAAAAAGAAGAAAATTATTTGAACCTAATCAGACATTTGCAATAGCCCGCGGGACTTTTAATGAAATGAACGATAAATTAAACTTCAAAATTGAAATCAATGCATTTAGAAAAATAATGTTTTTATTTCTTGGTTTTATATTGGTTTTTTATGCCGGATTTCTGAGTTTTTTTATTTTCGGAGATGCAGAAACACCTTTTTTTATTCTTCCGTTTTTATTAGTTCATTCCCTATTGATGATAGGAATTCCTTATTTTCTTATGAGAAGAAGTGTAAAAAAAATGCAATATGATTTAGAAAGAGATTTTCATTATTGGTTGGTTAGACCCTAAAAGCTATTCTGTTAAAACTCTGTTTATTTGAACAAATCTTTTTGAATAATACGGTTCTTTAGTAGATGAAATAATTACACCCGCTTGTACTGAAGAATGAATAAATTTAATTTCATCTTCTAAAACTTCAGTAATCATTCCTACGTGGTTGATGTAACCTCTACCGTTAGTGGTAAAAAAAATCAAATCGCCTTTTTGTGCTTGATTTCTATCTACTTTAACACCTGCACCAACCGCCATAGAACCCGAAGAACGAGGCAAAGTCATATCGATTTGTTTGTAGGTAGCAAACATCAAACCAGAGCAATCAAATCCAGCACTAGTTGTACCTCCACCGCGATAACGTGTTCCAATATGCTCCGAAGCCTTAGCTATTAAAAACTCGGCTTTCGACATATTATCTAAAGAAAGTGGTTTTACTTCACTAATAATTTCAGTTTTTGGTTGTATTTTGTCTAATTCAGCCGTTCCAAGTTTGATAATTAATTGATATCCTACAGGAAGATTTTCAACCACTTCCTCATTTAGTTCTTTTAAATCACTTAATTTAATTTTATATTTTTTAGCAATTTTGAATAAGGTTTCCCCTTTTTGAACCGTGTGAATTTTATTTCCTAACTCGTCTTCGCATTCTTCTGGATTGGCACTATTTTTTGAATCCGTTTGTATAACAACTATTTGAGATTCTTCATTTGCAATTTCAACTTCAATTTCAGATGCTTTAACGATTATTTTATCCCCAATTTGTATAGATTCAGGTTTTATATTTGGGTTAAGTTCTTTTATTTTTTCTAATGAAATACCATATTTTTTTGCAATTTTATACAATGATTCTCCTGATTCAACTAGATGAATTTGCGATGGTTGATCATTTTTGGGCCTATTTTTTTTCTTTTTATTTTCAGCTTTATAATTCTTGTTTGGAATGAGTAAAACTGTTTTCAACTGCAATAAAGTCCCTTTTGCTTTGGGATTTAATTTATAAATGTCAGATTCTGTAACTTTATATTTTTTAGCAATAGAATAAAATGATTCCCCTTCAACTACGGTATGTTTAATCGTTTTTTGCGAAAAAACTGCACTCGTAAAACATAAAAAAATAACTGTAAAAATAATTAGAAATCTCATAGATAATAATTTTAGATGGAAGGGAGTAAAATTTGCGTTTGCAAGATAAAAAAAACTCCCATTTTAACGGGAGTTTTAACATTATTTTATTTTACAACGGAATATTTCCATGTTTTCGTTTTGGTGTATCAACTACTTTATTTTCTAACATACTGAATGCTTTAAGTAGCTTTCTTCGAGTATCACGGGGCAAAATTACCTCATCAATAAAACCTCTTTGCGCAGCGGTGTATGGATTTGCAAACAACTCAGCATATTCAGCTTCTTTTTCTAACAATTTGGCCGCTGGGTCAGCAGCTTCGCTAATTTCTTTTTTGAAAATAATTTCAGAAGCTCCTTTAGCACCCATTACAGCAATTTCTGCACTTGGCCAAGCAAAATTCATATCAGCACCAATGTGTTTAGAATTCATTACATCATATGCACCACCATAAGCTTTTCGTGTAATTACGGTAACTCTTGGAACTGTTGCTTCACTAAATGCGTACAATAATTTAGCTCCGTGCGTAATAATTCCGTTCCATTCTTGATCTGTTCCTGGCAAAAACCCTGGTACATCTTCTAACACCAATAACGGAATATTAAAACAATCGCAAAAACGAACAAATCGAGCCGCTTTTATAGAAGATTTTACATCTAAACAACCTGCTAAATATTTTGGATTATTAGCTACAATTCCGATGCTTCTTCCTCCTAATCTTGCAAAACCTACGATGATATTTTCGGCAAAATCTGCATGAATTTCAAAAAACGAATCTTCATCGATAACATTGCTAATAACATCATGCATATCATAAGGTTTATTTGCATTATCAGGAACAATTAGATCTAATTTTTCGCGTACTTCATTTCCTAAAACATAAGGCACTTTTGGTGTTGTTTCTCTATTATTTTGAGGCACATAGCTCAACAATTTTTTAATATCTTCTAAACATTCTATCCCGTTTGGAGAAGTAATATGAGCTACACCAGATTTTGTAGAATGTGTGCTCGCTCCACCTAATTCTTCTGAAGTAACTTCTTCATTTGTAACTGTTTTTACTACATTTGGTCCCGTTACAAACATATAGCTATTCCCTTCAACCATCATGGTAAAGTCGGTCATTGCTGGCGAATAAACGGCTCCTCCTGCACAAGGTCCAAGTATCGCAGAAATTTGAGGAATAACTCCTGAAGATTGTACATTTCTATAAAAAATATCGGCATAACCTCCTAATGAACGAACCCCTTCTTGAATTCTTGCGCCACCAGAATCGTTTAACCCAATCATAGGTGCTCCACTTTTCAAGGCCATGTCCATAACTTTACATATTTTCTCGGCATGTGTTTCTGATAATGAGCCTCCAAAAACTGTAAAATCTTGAGCGAAAACATAAACAATTCTACCATTGATTGTTCCGTACCCAGTTACAACTCCATCACCATAATAAATTTCTTTTTCCATCCCAAAATCTGTTGTACGATGGGTTACCAACATTCCAATTTCTTCAAAGGAACCTTCGTCTAAAAGGTATTCTACTCGCTCACGAGCTGTTAATTTCTTTTTAGCATGATGTGAAGCTATTCGTTTTTCACCTCCACCTAATTTGGCCAAGGCTATTTTATCGTTTAAAATTTTTATTTTGTCTTCCATTTTTTTGAGATTAAAGAAAAAAGAGAATAGAAAAAAGACGTTATCAGATACCCAATCTATTTTCTATCATCTATGTTCTATGTTCTTTATTCTATATTTTTTTTATACAATAGGTAATCTTAAAATTTGTTTATCAGCAATATATTGTTTTAAAGCAACCATAGCTGCAATTTCTGCTTCAGTATCTAATTTTGATTTTAGTTTTTCGGCATCGTAATAGGCTTTTACAAATCCGGTATCAAAATCTCCTGAACGAAATGCTTCATGCTCCATAACAAATTTTCCAAAGGGCAAAGTAGTATGAACGCCTTCTACATGATAATTATCGATGGCTTTAATCATCAATTCAATCGATTCTTCTCTCGTTTTTCCGTATGTAATTAATTTCGAAAGCATTGGATCATAATAAATTGGCACATCCATACCTTCTTCAATTCCGTTATCAACACGAATTCCTTCTCCTTCTGGTAATTTGTAAGTACTTAAAAATCCAACATTTGGTAAGAAATCATTCATTGGGTCTTCCGCATATACACGAAGCTCCATAGCATGACCCTTGATTTGTAAATCCTCTTGTTGTATTGGTAATTTTTCACCACGCGCCACACGAATTTGCAATTCTACTAAATCCAATCCCGATATTAATTCAGAAACTGGGTGTTCTACTTGTAAACGTGTGTTCATTTCTAAAAAATAGAAATTATGATCGGCATCCATCAAAAACTCCACAGTTCCAGCACCTAAATAATCACATGCTTTGGCCACTTTCACAGCAGCCTCACCCATTTCTTTACGTTTTTCGGGAGTTAAAATTGCTGATGGCGCCTCTTCTACTACTTTTTGGTGTCTGCGTTGAATACTGCATTCTCTTTCAAAAACATATACAATATTTCCATGACTATCTGCCATAATTTGAATTTCAATATGACGAGGTTTAGTCACATATTTTTCTATAAAAACAGAGCCGTCACCAAAAGCATTTGTTGCCTCAGAAATGGCTCTATCCATTTGAGAAACAAAATCTTCTTCTTTTTCTACAACACGCATTCCTTTTCCACCACCTCCAGCAGAAGCTTTGATTAGAATTGGAAAACCAATCTGAGTAGCAATTTTCTTGGCTGCATCAATATCTGTAATAGCCTCTTCTGTACCAGGTACCATTGGAATATTATACTGTTTAACAGCCTCTTTTGCTGCTAACTTACTACCCATCATTTCAATTGCCTTTGATTTTGGACCAATAAAAATGATATTATTTTTTTCACATGCTTGCGCAAAAGAAGAATTTTCACTTAGAAATCCATATCCAGGATGAACGGCATCAACGTTTAATTCTTTACAAACTTCTATGATTTTGTCACCTCGTAAATACGATTGATTTGAGGCTGCTTCACCTATTAAAACTGCTTCGTCAGCATATTTAACGTGAAGTGCATTTCTATCGGCTGTTGAATATACTGCAACCGTTTTGATTCCCATTTTTTTTGCCGTTTTCATTACCCTTATGGCAATTTCTCCACGATTAGCAACTAATATTTTCTTAATTTCTTTCATCTTGATTTTTTGTTTCAAGTCTCAAGTTTCAGGTTAAAAGGTGTGTGAGTAAAAAAGGATTAATTGATCTTTCTACAAAATTGAAAGTCACAACTTAAAAATTCAAACCTGAAAATTTTAAACTTTTTATTCGAATTCAATTAACAATTGTCCTTTATCTACTGCGTTCCCTTTTTCTACGGCAATCGATTTAATAATACCATCTCTAGGTGAAAGAAAGCTGTTTTCCATTTTCATAGCTTCCAAAATTAATAATGGATCATTTTCTTTAACAGTTTGACCAACTTCCACACTGATTTCAAGAATTAAACCTGGCATAGGCGCTTTGATCGCATTAACTACTTTCGTTTTTCCGCGTTCAATGCCCATGCTTTTTATTAATTCGTCTAAAGCATCCGAAATGGTTACATCATAAGTATTGTTATTAACTTTTATGGTGTATTTTTTAGCAATAAAATCTACAGAAACAATTTCAGCTTTGTAGGGTTTACTCTCTTTTAATACATGAAATTTTGATTCTTGAACACGAACCGCATCAAGCCTTTTAAGATCGCTTTCAGTAAATTCAAAAGAACTTGAATTGTTAACTAAAAGCTTATAATTGGTATCCATATGAGATTATTTTTAGTTGTCGTAAACTTACAAAAAGAAATCGTTTTCGTAAATGATAAATCTCATAAAATTTGTAAAAATACTATAGTTTTAAAATTCTAATAAATAAGTTCCTATAGCAATACAATCCCAAAAAAAATTGGATAATAAAATTAAAAATAAACTTAATTGTAAAAATTTATAACATTAGTAATTTGCTACTTCTCAGTGTTTGAAGAGGCTTGCTAAACCAAAATAATTCAAAATCATCAAATTTTTGTTCAAAATCAGATTTTAATTGACTAAAAGTCAGTTTGCTTTCGCTATAATTTGTTAGTTTTTCCAAGGTTTCAACCAACCACTCACCTTCTTCTGCATTTAGAGTAATATCAAAAGTTTGGGTTTTATCGTGAAATGTTAATTTCATCATTTCCCAACTATTTCCTTTTTTAGATTTAGTGAAAATTTCTACTTCTGGATTTCTTCCCAACCAAATAATTTTAGCATTAGGCTTAGTTGAAAAATTTTGTTCTTTTTCCAAACAATTGTAAATAAAATCAGCTGGAATTTTTGTTTTCGGAATTTTGAAATCAAACCAATCTTGTAAATCATAATCAAAACAAATCCCGTGCATGTAATTGAACAAGGATTTTTTTAATCCGAAGCTAAACTTGTCATGGTTAATTCCTGTTTTATCTTTAAAATTGATGTCATTGTTTGCAAAAGTTATTTGATTTTTTTCCGGAATAACGCCAAATTCTTCAGGAAACATACCAACTGGAGAATGTGCAGTCATGGCAAATTGATGCCAAAAACCACTTTGTAAAACACCTAATTCAAATAATTGTCGCACCATTTCCAAACTATCAACTGTTTCCTGAATGGTTTGTGTTGGGTAACCATACATCAAATAAGCGTGAACCATAATTCCAGCTTCAGTGAAATTACGCGTAACTTGCGCTACTTGTTCAACCGTTACTCCTTTTTTAATTAATTCTAAAAGTCTGTCGGAAGCCACCTCTAACCCACCTGAAACGGCAATACATCCTGATTCTTTTAATAATAAACACAAATCCGCTGTAAAGCTTTTTTCAAAACGAATATTTGTCCACCAGGTGACTATTAATTTTCGTTTGATAATTTCTAAAGCTACCTCACGCATTAATGCTGGCGGTGCTGCTTCATCTACAAAATGAAATCCGTTTTCGCCGGTTTGATCAATTAATTCTTTCATTCGGTCTACCAAAATCTTGGCAGCAATAGGTTCGTAAAGTTTAATATAATCTAAAGAAATATCGCAAAAAGTACATTTTCCCCAATAACAACCATGAGCCATCGTTAGTTTATTCCAACGGCCATCGCTCCATAAACTGTGCATTGGATTTGCAATTTCAATAACCGAAATGTATTTATCTAATAATAAATCAGAATAATCTGGTGTTCCAACTTCCGATTGTTTATAATCTTGACGAATTGAATTATTTTTATAAACTAGTTGATTGCTTTCTAGAAGAAAAGTTCTTTTTAAAGGCATCTCTTTCGCAGCCTCAGAATTGCTCGAAGAGACAAAATCATATAGTAATTCAACAGGAAGTTCTCCATCATCTAACGTTATAAAATCAAAGAATTCAAAAACTCTTTCATCTTTTAATTCCCGTAACTCAGTATTTGGAAAACCACCGCCCATTGCAATTTGTATTGTTGGATAATTGGCTTTTAAAAACTGAGCACATCGAAAAGCGCTGTACAAATTTCCAGGAAAAGGGACGGAAATTAAAACCAACTTCGGTTGTACTTCTTCAATTCTTACTTTTAAAATTTTTAGTGTAATTTCGTCAATAAATGTTAACTCGTTTTGCAAATGATTGTATAACTCATCAAACGAATTGGCGCTTCTTCCTAAACGTTCTGCATAGCGACTGAAACCAAAATTTTCATCGATACATTCTACAATAAAATCGGATAAATCTTCTAAATACAGCGTAGCTAAATGTTTGGCTTTGTCTTGCATTCCCATCGATCCAAAAGCCCACTCCATATCGTCTAATTGTTCAAAACGAGACGCTTCAGGTAAAAAATTTCCCGAACAAATTTGACGTGCTAACGACGGGTTTTTTCCTTGAAGAAAAGTAATTACGGAATCAATAGTGTTGATATAATCTTCTTTGAGCGTATAAATTCTTTGTATGTTGGGTGATGGTTGATGGGTGATGGATGAAAAAATCTCGGTTAAACCCTTTTTGGAAAACAATTCTAAAATCACTTCAATACCTAAATCCATTTGGAATGCCGAAATGTTTTTGGTATTCAAAAACCCTTTGATATAGGCCGTTGCTGGATAGGGCGTATTCAGTTGGGTAAAAGGTGGTGTGATTAAAAAGATGTCTTTCAAAGTTATGATTGTAAAGTTAAAGTTACATTGTTTAGAAAAAGTTTAAACTATATATAATAGATTAATCGTTTTGTTTTTTTTATATTTTTGTAAAAAAATTCTACTAAATGAAAAATGTTTTTTTTCTGATAATCTTTCTTTTATCGTTTCAATGTTTTGCACAAAATTCCGAATTAAAAACTGAAAATTCAAAAATTGTTTTAATAAACGGCCAAGCTTACGAAAATACTCCAAAATATAATTTACAAGATTCACTACAAAAGAGAAAATTCATCACCAAATTAGAAGAAGAAAAAAAAATAAACTCACCAAAGTTTATTCCTTTTTCAAGACTACAAAGTTCCGTTTTTTTATGTAGTAATTCTGGGTTTGAAGAGTTTGAAAATGCTAATAATTCAACTATTTTAAAAAACTATAGCTATGAAATAGGTTCTCCAACTAACCCTATGCAATGCAAAGATCTAAACATTCAGGCTAATTTAGGAATATTGCAGTATGATCCCAATCAATCCACTTTGATGGCAACTACAGTGCCTTCAAATTATTATGATGAGTTTATTGGAAACATCAATGGATTTGATCAATATGTTTTAAAAATAAATCACAAAGATTCTTACACAACTTCTGGAGTAGTTCAAACAAAACGCTTTAAAACAAACAACGAAACTGAAGTAAAATTTAATTTCAAAGCCGTATTGGAAAGTATTTCAGGATCAAACCATGAGAATGAACAACCTTATTTCAAAGCAAGAATAATCAAAAACAATATTGTTATTAGTGAGTTTTGTTTAATTGGAGATCCTACAAATTGTATTTTTACAGAATCTGAAACACCTTCATATAATAGTGTTATTTTGTATACAGAAAATTGGCAATCAGGTATTTTAGACATTTCATCAATACCAAATAATGAAGATTTTATTATCGAATTTACGGCTTCGAGATGTGGCTTAAGTGGGCATTTTGGTTATGCATATATTGATGATTTATGCTTACTACACTCTGATGAAAATTTACAAGGAAGTATTGAAGTAAATCCTCTATTTGAAATTTGTCCTACATTCCCATTGGAGATATGCGGAACATTTACAATACCGAATTCTGGGGGAGTAAGTGCAAATGTTGATGTAATAGAGATTAAAGTTTTAGATGATACTAATCAAGTTGTATATTCATCTACAACTCCAACACAATTAGATATTACAAATGAAACTTTTTGCTTTGAAATCAATGCCAATAACTTACCTAATACTGTTAATGGAAATTACAATGTTCAAGCATTTATAAATTATGGTGTTATTCAAAGTACCACACCATGTGCAGGGACAAATTTTACAAGCGCAAGTGATCATGACGCTAACGCAGGGTGGGATATTTCATTTTTGAATTGTAGTCCAGACTGTGACTACAAACCTGAAACTACAGAACTGCTAAAATGTGACTTAAATGGAGATGGTAAAGAATTTTTTGATTTGACGCTAAGTGAGAATTTTGTCATCAATATTCCTGCAAATTACACTTTTAGCTACTACAGTAATATAAATGATGCTTATAATGATACTAATGCCATACAAAATTTTCAGAATTTTGAAAGTTATACGGCTAATATTTTTGTCAGAGTTATAAAAGATTCCAACTGCTATAAAATTATCCCTATTCAATTGACTGTAAAAAATCCGTATGCTACAATTTCTGGAATCTTAAATGTATGCAGTGGAAGCACTACCTTAACTGCTTCTTTAGGTGCTAGTTATTTGTGGTCAACAGGAGAAACAACACAAAATATTGTAGTAACAAATGTAGGAACATACTCAGTAACTGTAATCGATAGTTACGGTTGTGCTTCAACTAATAGTGTAACAATATTACCCAATCAAGTTGCAGTTTTACCTACTATCGAGGTACAACAACCTTCTTGCTTTGTTATTAATGGTAGTATTACAATAACTTCACCAGCATCGGAATATAGCTATGATGGTGGTTTAACATGGACTACTTCAAACATCGCAACCAATTTAAGCGTTGGTACTTATCAAGTAAAGATTAGGACAATTATGGGCTGTGAATCCTATAATTCTCCAATAACGATTAGACCCATATTGTTAAACACACCCGATGCAACCTATATCAATCCAACTTTTTGTGGAGGGTTTGGCTCAATTTCTGTACAGACAAGCTCTTCAGAATATAGCTTTGATGATGGTGTAACATGGACAACAAATAACACCTTAACAAATTTACCTATTGGAACTTACTCCATTAGAGTAAAAGACACTGATGGTTGCATTTCAAATCCTAGAATAATATCTATAGAAGGAGTATTTTTAAATACCTTAGACCATACTCTAGAAGAACCTTATTGTTCTAACTTAGGAAACATAACCATAACAACTCCTGCTTCTAGTTACAGCTTTGATGGAGGAAACACTTGGCAAACCTCTAATATTCTTAATAATTTATCAACTGGTACCTATATTTTACAAATTAAAAACGATTTAGGATGTACCTCTAATCTAAAATATATCTATGTATATAGCTTAGAAAATACACAACCAAATTATACTATAGACCCAGCAGGTTGTAACAAATATGCAACTGTAACTATTACAACTATTGGTGATGAATACAGTTTTGATGGCGGCTTAACTTGGGGAATTTCTAATACCTTATCAAACTTAAATGGCGGCGATACACTTATCTTAAAAGTTAGAAAAGGAAACTGTACTTCTTTATCTCAATATATAACTATAAATTCAAATTTTATTCCACTTCCAAGTGTTCAAAATTTCAGTACTCTAATTTGTGACAACTTTAATAATGGAAGCGAATTAGTCAATCTAAATTTATACAATTCTAACTTAATTAACAACCACAATAATTATACATTTAGTTATTATAACTCGCTAAACGGAGCTACTAACCAAATTATTTCTGACCAAATATCAAATTTCACAAACTTTAACCTGTATCAACAAAATAAGATAATATATGTAGTAGTTAGAGATGCTTTTGGCTGCCCAAATATTTCATTATTAGACTTGACACTGATTCCAACACCAATTATTACTCTAAATGACACTTACTATTTGTGTGAAAACTTCACAGTTAGATTAAAAGAAAATAAAATTTTTGATAATTATCTTTGGTCTACTGGAGAAACAACGTCTAGCATTACGGTTTCACAACCCGGAACATACAGCTTAACTGTTACAGAAACTCACGGAACAATAATTTGTTCTACAACTAAAAATATTGATGTAATCTTATCAAATCCTGCAACATTTGGACCATTTGAAACTCTAGATTGGACAGTCGAAAATAATAGCATAATAGTTAATGTTACCGGATTAGGAAACTATGAATATTCGTTAAATGGAATAGAATATCAAGATAGTAATGTGTTTACCGATTTACCAAATGGAGAATATAAAATATTTGTAAGAGATAAAAATGGTTGTGGAGTGCGTTCAGATGAAATATATTTATTAATGTATCCAAAATATTTCACGCCTAATGGTGATGGTTATAATGACCTTTGGAGAATTAAATTTTCTAGAAACGAACCAAATTTAGAAATCTACATCTTTGATAGACAAGGAAAATTCATAACTCAATTTGGTCCAGCAGATTTTGGTTGGGATGGCACATACAATGGCAAGCAACTTCCTTCTACTGATTATTGGTTTCTAGTAAAAAGAGAAAATGGAACAGAACATAGAGGGCATTTTTCTCTAAAAAGATAATTTCATAAGCGTTTGTTAAACCAATACAAAAGCAATGAAAAATTGTTTATTTTAGCAAAAAATTAGCTACTAAAATGCCAAACGACTGTGTAACCTATCAAAATTCGGGATATTTTTCTAAACTTATCGTAGATTATTTAGACGAAAAATCTGAATTGCAATCATTGTACAATCGTTTCCCAAAAATTGAAAATTTTCTGGATCAAATTGAAGAAAAAAGTAAAAATTTTCCGTTTGAAAATCGCGAAATTTTGGTTTCGGCATTAGAAAAACAATATGAAAATTTTGAAATTTCAAAAAGTACTTCACAAAATATTCAGCTTTTAAAACTTTCAAATAGCTATACAATTACAACAGGTCACCAACTGAATTTATTTACTGGCCCTTTATATTTTTTATATAAAATTGCTTCCACAATTAATCTGTGTAAAGAATTAAAGCAAAAATATCCTACTCAAAATTTTGTTCCCATTTATTGGATGGCAACAGAAGATCATGATTTTAATGAAATCAATTATTTCAATTTTAAAGACAAAAAATTTAGATGGAACAGAGAAAGTAAAGGGCCGGTTGGGCGCCTTTCCACAGAAGGATTAGATTTAGTATATGAAGCGTTTTCAAAAGAAATTGGATTAGGAAATAATGCAAAATACCTACTTGATTTATTTAAAAAATCATATTTAAAACATCAAAATTTAGCCAGTGCTACCCGATTTTTAGCTAACGAATTATTCAAAAATGAAGGATTAGTTATTATTGATGGTGATGCTAAGGAATTGAAAAAACTTTTTGTTCCGTATGTAAAAAGAGAATTAGTTGAACAAACATCTTTTCATAAAGTAAACGAAATATTACCTAAACTAGAAGCCTACAACATTCAAGTAAATCCAAGAGAAATTAACCTATTTTATATACAAAATGAGTTAAGAGAACGCATTATTTTTGAAAACGGAAATTACACCATCAATAACACCACACTAAAATTTTCTGAAAAGGAACTTTTAATTGAACTAGAAAACAACCCAGAAAACTTTAGTCCAAATGTAATTTTAAGACCATTATATCAAGAAATTATATTACCAAATTTATGTTACATTGGTGGCGGTGGGGAAATTGCGTATTGGTTGGAATTAAAATCAAATTTTGAAGCAAATAATATTACATTCCCAATGCTTTTGGTTCGAAATTCTGTGCTCTTAGTTACAGAAAAACAAGCTTTAAAATTGGATAAATTAGAGTTGAGTTGGAATGAAATTTTCATGTCTCAAAAATCACTTTCCGATAAAAAAACAAAAGACTTTTCAGCATTTACAATAGACTTTTCAGAACAAAAAGCAATACTACAAAAACAATTTGAAGCGTTACATCAAATCGCTCTTCAAACGGATAAATCCTTCACAGGTGCCGTAAAAGCTCAAGAGAAAAAACAAATTCAAGGGTTAGAAAATTTAGAAAAACGCTTATTAAAAGCCGAACGCAAAAATCATGCTTCAAAATTGGAACGCATTTTTGAAATTCAAAATGAATTATTTCCAAACAAAAGCCTTCAAGAAAGAACACAAAATTTTTCCACATTTGCATCAGAAGTAGATGATTTTGAATCTTTTATCCTAAAAATTCAATTCAAATTAAACCCATTAACTCAAAACTTCACGCAAATAATTTTATAATTTACCGATAAAAAGTATTTTTAATCGATAAAAAACAGTAATTTCAATTAATTAACATTTTTTTTGTCAAAAAAACCATTTTATAACAAAATAAAATCGTAATGTTATATTATACGTATATTTGCAAACCTAAATTAATTTAAATTTTTTATGAAGAAAATTACTTTTTACCCTACGTTATTAATCCTACTTATTACCCTATTTGCTTTTAAGAATACACTAATTGAAACTGACCTCATACAAGTTAAAGGAGGTACTTTTAAAATGGGTTCAAAAAATTCTGATACAAGTGCAGAACTTGACGAACAAAAAGAACATAGCGTAACCCTAAATACATTTGAAATAAGTAAATTTGAGGTTACTGTTTGGGAATGGAAACAATTTATAAAAGCCAATAAAATGAAAATGCCAATAAAACCTTCTTGGGGTTGGCAAGATAATTACCCTATTAATGGAATCACATGGAATGAAGCAATAGCCTATTGCAATTGGCTAAGTACCAAAGAAAAACTACAACCTTGTTACAGTAAAAAAGGACCTAATTTTGTTTGTAATTTTAAAGCGAACGGGTATAGATTACCAACAGAAGCAGAATGGGAATTTGCAGCAAAAGGAGGCACTAATTCAAAAGGTTTCAGATATAGCGGAAGTGATAAATTAGAAGATGTTGCATGGTACAAAGTAAACAGTAATGGTCAACCGCACACCGTGGGTACAAAATTACCAAACGAATTAGGCATTTATGACATGAGTGGAAATGTTTGGGAGTGGTGTTGGGATTGGTATAATAAAGACTTTTACAAACTTGAAAAAGGTGACAACCCAAAAGGTCCAGAAATGGGAGAAAGAAGAACCGTTAGAGGTGGATCTTGGGATAGTAAATCAAACTATGTAAGACCTGCAAACAGAATTTCTACAATTCCTTCAAAAACACATGAATTTTACGGATTTAGAATCGCTAGAACAATTTCAAAATAATAAAAAACAATCTTGCACAACCTAATTAAAATGGTACCTTTGCAAAAAATTTAAAAAATGGCAACAAACAGAACTTTTACAATGATTAAACCAGATGCTGTAGAAAACGGACATATTGGTGGAATCTTAAACATGATTACAGAAGGTGGTTTCAAAATTGTTTCTTTGAAATTAACTCAATTAACTATTGCTGATGCACAAGCATTTTATGCGGTTCATGCTGCAAGACCATTTTTTGGTGAATTAGTTGAATTTATGACAAGAGGTCCAATTGTGGCTGCTATCTTAGAAAAAGAAAATGCAGTAGAAGATTTTAGAACTTTAATCGGTGCTACAAATCCTGCTGATGCAGCTGAAGGAACTATTCGTAAAAAATATGCTACTTCTATCGGTGAAAATGCTGTTCACGGATCAGATTCTGATGAAAATGCAGCTATTGAAGGTGCTTTCCATTTTTCAGGTAGAGAGCAATTCTAATATTCTGTAAGCAGTTTGCTTAAAAATATATAATCTCGTTTCTTAATTGAAACGAGATTTTTTATCGTAACACTAAACTCGTTACCAAGTCTTTTCGAAGTTCTTCGTTAATCATTTTGATGATTTTGTCTTTTCCATAACTTAGTTCTTCTCTCAAAACAGCTGAAGACAAAGCTACATACAATGTTGAACCTTTGAGCTGAATTTCTGTTGTATAATTGTTGACCCCATTTCCCATCAAATTTTTCCAAGCATCACGAACATTAACCACATCCATTCCAGCTTCCAACTTATTTTGAGAAATAAATTGTTTCAACACGTCACTAATAGGGCTTTCTTCATTGAATCGCTTTGCCATACTTACTTTATTGAAAATTTAACAGGGCGCTTATAATGATACTCTAAATCTTGCTGATTTTTAACTACTAATTTATCGTTAGATAATTCAATTATTTCTTCTTTCCAACTCGCATAATTAGTTTTATAACCAATTACTGCGTTTCCGTTAGTAACTGTTATCACAAATTCTTCCTGAATATTATTGGTTAAATAAGTACCATCTAATTGAGGCATTACTTTTTTTCTAAAACCCTTTTTTGATTCGAGTTTAAAAAAATCGATAGTTTCATTTACTTTATATTCTTTCTTATCTCCATCAGGAAGTTCAACTTTTTCAATTTCCCAATACCCATTTAGGTGTTGCAAATCAGATTCAGAAATAGATTGTTTACAAGATAAGATGAGTCCAAAAACAAAAAATAATATTATTTTTTTCATTATACACGATTTATTATGGTATAAAATTACAATTATTTCTCTTTTGAATTAAACTATTACTTACTTTTATTGTCTAATAATGGTATAACCGTTTTTTTAGTCTTATGAAAAAAATTGTCCCTTTTTTTGTCGCTTTACTAGTAATCAGTTGTGGCTCTGATGATTCATCAACAACTACAACTCCTGAAGAACAGATGTATTTTCCACCTATTGGCTCAACTACTTGGGAAACAAAAACTGTACAAAGTTTGGGCTGGAATCAATCACAAGTACAACCCTTACTAGATTATTTAGAATTAAAACATACTAAAAGTTTTATTGTACTACATAATGGTAAAATTGTATTGGAAAATTATTTTAATGGTCATAGTGCAAATGAACCATGGTATTGGGCAAGTGCTGGTAAAACATTAACCACAGCAGTTACAGGAATTGCTGAAGAAGAAGGATACTTAAACATCAACAACAAGGTTTCAGATTATTTAGGAACAGGATGGACAAGCATTCCCTTAGCAAAGGAAAATTTAATTACTAATAAGCATCTTTTAACCATGACATCAGGCTTAAATGATGCGTTAGGAGACGATGTTACTCCTGCAAATTTACAATATGTTGCAGATGCTGGAACGCGCTGGGCTTATCATAATGTATATGTAAAATTGCAAGATGTTGTAGCTGCCTCTACTGGACAAAGTTGGTCAAATTATTTTAATACTAAATTAAGAGATCGAATAGGGATGACTGGCGGTAGTTGGATTCAGAATGGAGGTTTGAGTGTTTATTGGAGCACCCCTAGAAATATGGCACGATTTGGTTTATTAGCATTAAATAATGGGAAATGGGAAAACAATCAAATTGTCCCTCAAAATTATTTCCAAAACGCAACTACCACTTCACAAAATTTAAATTTAGCATATGGCTACATGTGGTGGTTAAATGGAAAAACTAGTTTTAGATTACCACAAAGTCAATTGCAATTTAATGGAACATTAATTCCAAGCGCTCCAAGTGATATGTATTGTGCTTTAGGAAAAAATGATCAAAAAATATATGTCGTTCCTAGTAGAAAACTTGTTATAATTAGAATGGGAGATGTAGCAGATGGTGTAAATTTTGCATTATCTGATTTTGATGAAACATTATGGGAAAAAATAAGTGCTGTTATTAACTAACAGCACTTATTTTTATTTTTTCGCTTTCTTTTTTGAACTTGTAAGTTTTACAAAAATATACATTAGAATAGCAAACGAAATTAATCGTAATGTCATAAAAACAAAATCAATTTCATCAAACGGAATTGCAACTAAAGCTAATACAAGAGCCACAATCAATAATTTTACGGTTTTATATTTTAAAAATTCCATCTCCTTTTTTATTTAAAAAATGAATCAACAAATTCATACTTATTAAAAACTTGCAAGTCTTCAATTCCTTCACCAACTCCAATATATTTAACTGGAATTTGAAATTGGTCAGAAATTCCAATCACAACACCACCTTTAGCTGTTCCATCTAATTTTGTAACCGCTAGACATGAAACTTCGGTTGCTGCTGTAAATTGCTTTGCTTGTTCAAAAGCATTCTGCCCTGTTGAACCATCTAAAACTAAAAGAACATCATTTGGTGTATCTTCTACAACCTTTTGCATTACTTTTTTCACTTTTGAAAGTTCATTCATTAAGCCAACTTTGTTGTGTAAACGTCCCGCAGTATCAATAATCACAACATCAGCATTTTGAGCTACTGCGCTTTGCAAAGTATCAAATGCTACAGATGCTGGATCACTGCCCATTTGTTGTTTAACGATTGGCACACCTACTCTATCTGCCCAAATTTGCAATTGATCGATTGCAGCCGCTCTAAACGTATCTGCAGCACCAAGAACAACATTGTAACCTGCTTTTTTAAATTGATATGCTAACTTACCTATTGTTGTGGTTTTTCCCACTCCATTTACACCAACAACCATAATTACATATGGTTTTTTGTCTTTAGGAATAGAAAATTCTGTAGCTTCACCAGAGTTTGTTTCAGATAATAATCCAGCAATTTCCTCACGAAGAATTCCGTTTAATTCATCTGTACCTAAGTATTTATCTTTTGAAACGCGTTCTTCAATGCGTTCGATGATTTTTAAAGTTGTATTTACGCCAACATCAGAAGAGACTAAGATTTCTTCTAAATTATCTAAAACTTCTGCGTCAACTTTGGATTTTCCTGCAACAGCCTTGGTAAGTTTAGAGAAAAACGATGTTTTAGATTTTTCTAATCCCTTATCTAAAGATTGTTTGTCCTGTTCGTTTAAGACAGGTTCTTTTTTTTCGGAAGAGAATATTTTTTTAAAAAAACTCATTTGTTGATTTTTTTTTGATTTATAGCAATTATTTGATTAAAAACTGAAAGTAGTACCCTTTCTTATTTAGAATCCTGTTTGGAACATCTATCAAGTATTGCAAAAGCGGAAACGTGTTTAAAAAGGAGCCAATTGTTTTCCAATAAAATAATATGAGACAAATGTAAAAATAAAAAAGCTACTTTCAAACGAAAGTAGCTTTTCTATATATTGTTTCTATGAATTATTTCTTTTTCAAGAATTCATCAACTAATTCAGGAGCCATCACAGATTCAACGAATGTGTAAGCGCCAGTTTTTGGAGATTTAACCATTTTGATAGCTTTGGTTAATCTTTTTGAAGCTGTTTGTAAAGTTGCTACGGTTTTCTTTGCCATGACTTATCTTATTTAATTTCTTTATGTACAGTTACTCTTTTTAAGATTGGATTAAATTTTTTAATCTCTAATCTATCAGGAGTATTTTTTTTATTTTTTGTAGTAATGTAACGAGATGTTCCAGGAACTCCTGAAGTTTTGTGCTCTGTACATTCTAAAATAACTTGGATTCTATTACCTTTCTTTGCCATTTTGATATATATTATTGCGGATTATACAGATTTTACAAATCCGTTAGCTTTTGCATTTTTCAATACAGCAGCAATTCCATTTTTATTAATAGTTTTTAATGCAGCCGTTGAAATTTTCAACGTTACCCATCTATCTTCTTCAGGAATGTAAAAACGTTTTTTTACTAAATTAACAGAGAATTTTCTCTTTGTTTTATTCATAGCGTGAGAAACATTGTTCCCTACCATTGCTCTTTTACCTGTAAGTTCACAAACTCTTGACATTATTATTCAGCTTTATTTCGTTATCTAAAATCAGGGTGCAAAGAAACAAAATCGATTTCATATACACAACTATCTTTTGTTATTTTTTTAAAATTTCTTTATAAATGAGTTCCAATGCTTTACCAACCGCCCTATCTATTACCTTTTCGCGGGGTTGACCAAAGTTAAACTCTTCAATAAACACATCATTTGGTGAAGCAATTGCAATAAAAACTGTACCCAATTCTGCATTCGAATCACCCTTTGCTGGACCCGCATTTCCAGTGGTGGCAATAGCATAATCAGCTTGTGTTAGTTTTTGAATACCCAGCACCATTTCTTTTGCCACTTCAGCACTAACTACACTGTATTTATCTATTGTTTCCTTAGAGACACCTAAAACATCTATTTTCGTTTGCGAAGCATAACTTACTACACTTCCCTTAAAATAATTAGATGCTCCTGAAACTGCAGACAAAGTTGCAGCTATTTTTCCGCCTGTGCAACTTTCTGCGGTGGCTAATGTTAATTTTTTTTCGGTTAATATTTTACCTAAAACAAATTCAATAGGTTCATCTTCATTATAACCTACAATAATATCGTGAATCAATAAATCAAGTAATTGGACTTGTTTTTCTATTTCATTTTGAAGAATTTCTTTGCTATTTCCACGAGCTGTTAATCGTAATCTTACTTTTCCTGGACTTGGCAAATAGGCTAATTTGATAAAATCTGGCAAATTATCTTCCCATTCTTCAATTTGCTCCGCAATCATGCTTTCACCACGACCATACGTCATAATAGTTTGATGTACAATATATGGGCGTTCATATTTTTGAACTAAATTAGGAATTACCTCGTTATCTATCAAATACTTCATTTCATAGGGAACGCCTGGCAACGAAATAAAAACGGTATCTTCTTTCTCCATCCACATTCCAGGAGCGGTTCCTGCTTTATTAAAAAGCACTTTTGCTTTTGTAGGAACTAAAGCTTGTTCTCTATTAATCTGTGTAATTGGACGTTTGTAAAAACCTTCGATAATTTCTTTAACATGTAGCAAAACAGCCTCATTTTCAATTAAAGTATCCTCAAAATAATCGCAAAAGATTTTTTTAGTAATATCGTCTTTTGTTGGTCCTAATCCACCCGTAATAATAACAACCTCAACCTTATTTTGTAGTTTTTGAAATGTGTTTAAAATATGCTCTTTATCGTCAGATATTGATAACATTTCATGGGTGGCAATTCCAATTTTATCTAAAGCTTTGGCAATGTAAGACGAATTTGTATCAACAATTTGACCAATAAGGATTTCGTCGCCAATAGTAACAATTGTGGCTTTCATAGGTAATAATTATAGTTTGGGAATTGGGAATTATAGTTTAAAATCTTTTTTGATTTCTTTTATAGCTAAGTCGATTCTGTCTTTTAATGATTTAAAAACTTCTTTAATTTCCTTTCGCTTTCCTTCCGCTTTTGACCAAGTCATTATTTGAAGATTTTCTTCGTATGCCATATCCATTCCTAATAAATCTAGTGTAGGCTTAATTTTATGACAAGCAGCATAAGTTCTAGTATAATCTTTTTCTTCAATTGCAGTTTTTATTGACTTCATTTCAGCAGGTACTTCTTCTAAAAACAAAGTTACAATTTGCAAGGCAAACTCGGTATCATTTTCAGAAATTTCATACACTTTTGCAAGATTATACTGTAAAGCCATACTATTTGATTTGAATTTTAAACATTGATTTATCTTCAATAAAACCCTCTAAAACATCACCTTCAACAACTTTGGCAACACCTTTGGGAGTTCCTGTAAAAATAATATCTCCTTTTTTTAATGTAAAATATTGAGAAACATAAGCGACTAACTCATCTATTTTCCACAACATTAAATTTGTGTTACCCACTTGAACGGAATGACCGTTTGATTTTAACTCAAAGTTAATATTTTCTACAGAAGAAAAATCTTTTTTCGACAAAAAGGCACCAATAACCGCTGAATGGTCAAATGATTTCGCTTTCTCCCAAGGCAAACCCTTTTCTTTTAACTTACTTTGAACATCTCTTGCTGTAAAATCAATTCCTAATCCAATTTCTTCATAATATTTATGTGCGAATTTTGGACTGATATATTTTCCAACTTTGCAAATTTTTACTAAAATTTCGACTTCATGATGCACATCATCACTAAAAGCCGGTATTACAAACGGTGTTTTCTTTGGCAAAACCGCTGTATCAGGTTTCATGAAAATTACAGGTTCTGTAGGTTTTTCATTGTTTAATTCCGAAATATGGTCCACATAATTGCGACCGATACAGATTATTTTCATATCATTCTTATTGGAAGATGGAAGCAAACTTCTTCCAGCTTCTAGCTTTTAGTGTTTAACTTTCTCAATTTAATAGCCGTCAAAACTTTTTTGGTATATAACGGAAAATCAGCGTTTTGAATCCAACCGAAATAACCTGGTTCTTTATCAAAAACATCATCTACCAAAGCTCCTTTGTGTTTTCCGAAAGTAAAAATTTCCTTACCTTCATTATTCAAAGCAATGAATCCTGCAAAGTCAACTGATTTTTTTCGTGTTGTAAATTCAGATAATGATTTCATATCATTTTCTAAATTCTCATAGCGATCCAATTGTGATTTTAAGATTTCGTAAGTTGCCATCGTATCCGCTTCGGCACTGTGTGCGTTTTCTAAACTTTGTCCGCAATAGAATTTGTATGCTGCACTTAAAGTTCGTTCTTCCATCTTATGGAAAATCGTTTGTACATCGACAGAAACTCGGTTTTTCATATCAAAATCAACTTCAGCACGCAATAATTCTTCGGCTAAAAGCGGAATATCAAATCGATCCGAATTAAATCCAGCCAAATCAGAATCTTTAATCATGTTATGAACTTGCGTTGCTAACTCTTTGAATGTTGGCTCATTGGCTACTTTTTCATCGGTAATTCCATGCACAGCCGTAGTTTGTGGCGGAATTGGAATCGTCGGATTTACCAACCAAGTTTTACTTTCTTTATTTCCGTTTGGATATACTTTAAATATTGAGATTTCTACAATTCGGTCTCTTGCCACATCAATTCCAGTAGTTTCAAGGTCAAAAAAGCAGATAGGGCGTGTTAATTTTAATTCCATAGCGATTTTATATAATGCAAAGATAGAAAAACCCGACAGCTTTTAAAAACTATCGGGTTTACTTATAAATTTATTTTCTGATTAAAAATCTCTATTCACATCAAAAGCTTCTAAGTAATCTGCTACACGCTTAACGAAACTTCCTCCTAACGCTCCATCAACAACTCTATGATCATAAGAGTGCGATAAAAACATTTTTTGACGGATTCCAATGAAATCACCTTCAGGAGTTTCAATAACCGCAGGTACTTTTCTAATCGCACCTAAAGCTAAAATACCTACTTGTGGTTGATTGATAATTGGCGTTCCAAAAACAGAACCAAAAGTTCCTACATTCGTAACTGTATAAGTTCCGCCTTGTGTATCGTCTGGTTTTAATTTTCCTGCTTTTGCACGGTTTCCTAAATCGTTTACCGCTTTTGCCATACCCACTAAATTCAATTGGTCTGCGTTTTTAATTACAGGAACAATTAAGTTTCCGTTTGGCAAAGCAGCTGCCATTCCTAAATTGATATTTTTACGTTTGATGATAAAATCACCATCAACAGAAATATTCATTCCTGGAAAATCTTTCAATGCTTTTGCAACCGCTTCCATCATAATTGGTGTAAAAGTTAACTTCTCACCTTCTCTCTTTTCGAAAGCAGCTTTCACTTTATCTCTCCATTTTACGATGTTCGTAACATCTACTTCAATGAATGATTGAACGTGAGCCGAAGTTTGTACCGAAGCTACCATGTAACCCGAAATCAACTTACGCATTCTGTCCATTTCCACAATCTCGTCACCACCATTTACAGAAACCGGAACGGCTTGAGCTACTGGAGCTGGAGTTGCTTTTGGAGCCACCGCTGGAGTTGCAACAACTGCAGGCTGACTTCCTCTATTTTTAATGTAATTTAATAAATCTTCTTTGTTTACACGGCCATCTTTACCAGAACCAGCAATTGCCTCTAATTCAGCTAAAGATATTCCTTCTTCTTTTGCAATATTTTTTACTAATGGCGAAAAGAATTTTTCTGACGCTGAAAAATCAGCTGGTGCTACAGTTTCTTTTGCTACTTCAACCCCTTTTGCTACTTCTGAAACTGCGACTGGAGCGTCTGCTTTAACTTCTGGAGTTGATGCAACAGCACCGCCTTCAGTTTCGATAATAGCGATCGTTTGTCCTACTTGAACTACATCATCGGTATTAAATAAAATTTCAACAAGTGTTCCTGCAACTTCTGAAGGCACTTCGCTATCTACTTTATCAGTAGCAATTTCAAGTACTGCTTCGTCCATTTCAATTTTATCTCCAACTTTTTTTAACCAGTTGGTTACGGTTGCTTCTGCAACACTTTCACCCATTTTAGGTAATTTCAATTCAAACTTTGCCATATCTTTAAACTAAAGTTGTGTTTTTGTATTTGGTTTGCAAAAATACTAATTTTTCATTCGATTTTTAAAGAAATCAATAATTTTTTACAACAAAATTATTTGTCCTCTATCGTTCGAATTATTGCTTCCAATTAGATAATTCGAACTCAAAATATAATTTTTGAAACTTAGATTTTTACGCTTATTTAACTGCATAAAAGTAATAATTTCATCAAAACTAAAAGTAGTGGTATCAAATATTATTTCAATGTTTTTATACGATTGGTTCTCAAATTGATTAAAATCAGATAAATAATTTGTTTTTTTTGATAGATTAAGTTCTCTATTTTTTCTTGAAAAAACGACATATTCATCAATAATTCGAACTTCATTTTTTTGCTGACTCTTCTTCAAAAGACTAAAAACAAAACTTCCTACTTGCATCATGACATCAAAAAACCATGATCTTTTAAAATGTTTGTTGTAGAAAAATTGCATTGCTTCACGGAAACGTTTCATATAAGTTCCATCTCTAACGGTACTTTCTCCTTTATAATGAATCACAGAAGTTTCGTGAAAGTAATAATTCGATTTTCCAGTTTTCAACACCAAATAACTCAAATCGATATCGTCGGAATACATAAAGCAATTTTCATCAAAACCACCTACTTCCAGATATAATTCACGTTTCATTACCATAAAAGCTCCGACTAAAATATCAACTTTACCAGTTTCTTTTTCGGATAAATGTTGGGCGTAATATTTTCCGAAAAAATTGGAAATTTTATACAATCCAAAAATCTTTGTAAAAGCCACCCAAGGCGTTGGAACACCACGTTTGCTTTCGGGAAGGAAATTTCCTGCACCGTCGATTAATTTACAACCGATAATTCCAGTGTTCAGTTGCCAGTTTTTAGTGTTCAGTATTTTTGAAAAAGTATCTTCTGCAACAACGGTATCAGGATTTAAGATGCAAATGTATTCCCCTTTAGCTTGAGCAACTCCGATGTTATTTCCTTTTGGAAAACCTAAATTTGCTTCGTTTTCAATGAGTTTGATGTGCGGAAATTTGGTTTTCATAATCTCGCAGCTATCATCAGACGAAGCATTATCAATGACAATAATTTCACCATCAATGCCTTCCAATGCTTTTTGAACACTAAAAACACATTGCTCTAAAAAATAGCGCACATTATAGTTGAGAATGATTACGGATAGTTGCATGATTTATTGAGAATCTTTTTTGTTGTTCCAAAAATACACTAATTCAACCTTTTTATCTTTCTCAATAATCTTATAAAATAATGATGTTTGTTTGGATATAACTATTTTGTAAACATTTTTATGAATTTGACCAATTAAAGGATTAATCGATAATCTTTTTAAATTTTTATCAACTAACATGACAAAAGCATCAACTTCTTTTTGATTCCATTTTAAATAAATAAAATCAATTTCTTCCATATAAGTTTCAACAGCTAAAGGAACCCAAACAACCTTATATTCCATTCAAAAAAGGATATTTCTTTTTCAAATTAGACATAACTTCTTCATGAGTAAAAACAAGACCTTTGTCTGCTTGTTCAATACCCAGCTCAATTGCTTTTTGGACATGTTCTGGCAATTGCTCCCAAGCATCATTACTCGCAATAACTTCACTTTTAGGAGTTACTTCGTAAGCTTCTGCTGGTTCTTCTATTTTATTTTTCTTTTTGGAAGTCATAAAATGCATTTTCACAAAGTTAGGAAATAATCTATAATCTTTAGATACAATAAACTATTTTTGCATTTCTAAATTATATTATGAATTACTTATCAGTCGAAAATATCTCCAAATCTTATGGCGAACGTATTCTTTTTAAAGACGTTTCGTTTGGCATTAACAAAGATCAAAAAATAGCTTTTATCGCTAAAAACGGTTCGGGAAAAACCACCATTATGAACATGATTAATGGCTTAGATGAACCCGACACTGGACAAGTGGTGATTCGAAAAGAGATTAACATGGCCTTTTTGTCGCAAAATAATAATTTGCAAGACGAATTAACTATTGAGGAAAATATTTTTGCTTCGGATAATGAAATTTTGAAAGTAATTGAACGCTACGAGAAAGCCTTAGAAAATCCGAATGATGAGGAAGCATATCAACGTGCTTTTGATGATATGGACAGACACAATGCTTGGGATTTTGAAACGCAATTCAAGCAAATTTTGTACAAACTGAAGTTGGAAGACTTGAAAATGAAAGTCAAAAACATGTCGGGTGGACAAAAAAAGCGTTTGTCCTTAGCAATTATTTTGATTAGTAAACCCGATTTATTGATTTTAGACGAGCCAACCAATCACCTTGATTTAGAGATGATTGAATGGTTAGAAGATTATTTTGCAAAAGAAAATATCACGTTATTTATGGTAACGCACGACCGTTTCTTTTTGGAACGTGTTTGTAATGAAATCATTGAATTAGATAACGGAAAAATATACCAATACAAAGGCAATTATTCGTATTATCTAGAGAAAAAAGAAGAACGTTTGGCTTCTGAAAATGCGAGTATCGATAAAGCGCAAAACTTATTCGTAAAAGAATTGGCTTGGATGCGTCGTCAACCAAAAGCTAGAACTACCAAATCAAAATCGCGTCAAGATGATTTTTACGTCATTAAAGAAAAAGCCGAAAGCCGAAGAAAAGAGAATGTAGTAGAGCTCGAAATCAACATGGAACGCATGGGAAGCAAGATTATCGAAATGGTAAAACTAAATAAAAGTTTTCCAGATAGAAAAATTTTGGACGATTTTACCTATTCGTTTCAACGAGGCGAACGCATTGGAATTATTGGTAAAAACGGAACAGGAAAATCGACTTTTTTAAATATTTTAACCCAAACGATTCAACCTGACTCTGGTAAAGTAATTATTGGTGATACGATTAAAATTGGCTATTACACACAAAGTGGCATCAACCCAAAACCAGGACAAAAAGTAATTGATATCATCAAAGAATATGGCGAATATATTCCGTTGACTAAAGGTAAAATTATTTCGGCTTCACAATTATTGGAACGCTTTTTATTTGATGCGAAAAAACAATACGATTTTGTAGAAAAATTAAGTGGTGGCGAATTGAAACGTTTGTATTTATGTACGGTTTTAATTCAAAATCCGAATTTCTTGATTCTAGATGAGCCAACAAATGATTTGGATATTGTAACTTTAAATGTTTTAGAAAGTTTCCTTTTAGATTTTCCTGGATGTTTATTAGTGGTGAGTCACGACCGTTATTTTATGGATAAAATTGTGGATCACCTATTTGTTTTTAGAGGCGAAGGTCAAATTGAAGATTTCCCTGGGAATTATTCTGATTTTAGAAGTTATGAAGATTCGGCTGAACCAAAAACACTTTCAAATGTAAGTACGGAAAAAGTAAGTTGGAAAGAAAAAAATACTGCTTCAGCTGGTTTGAATTTCAACGAACAAAAGGAATTCAATAAATTAGAACGCGAAATCAAAGATTTAGAATACAACAAAAAACAAATCGAACAAGAATTCGCCGACGGAAAAGTTTCTGATGATAAGATTGAAGCAAAAGCAAATGAATTGCAAAAAATCATTCAATCGTTAGAAGAAAAAGAAGAACGTTGGTTTGAGTTGAGTTCGAAAATGGAATAAAAACTAGTTTGAAGTCTCAGTCTCAGTACGAAGGAAAAACTGTGACTGAAAACTGTGACTGAAAACTGTGACTGAAAACTGTGACTATAATTAAATCATACCTGAAATTTCTTTTCCATTCCAAAAACGAACATGGAATACATTCGCCATTTGTGTTTGATTTGGTTACGAAATGTTTTTATGACAACACAAAATATTCAGAATACAAAACCTTAAAATCGTACCGAAAATCGCTTTTAGAAAATAAAAATACGATTGAAGTAACCGATTTTGGTGCAGGTTCAAGAGTTTTTAAATCGAACGTTAGAGCAATTTCAAAAATCGCACAAACCGCTGGAATTACTCCAAAAAATGCCGAATTGCTTTTTAGAATCGTTCGTTATTTTCAACCAAAAAGCGTTTTAGAAATTGGTACTTCATTAGGTTTGGCCACTTCAGCACTTTCTTTAGCAAATGAAAATACAAAAATTATCACTTTAGAAGGTTGCACAAATACACAAAAACAAGCGCAAGTTCAATTACAAAAGCAAAATTCAAATTTTCAAAATATTGAATTTGTAACTACTGAATTTTCAAATTATTTTAAAAACTGCCCGCTCAACACTGAACACTGCCAACTGATCTATTTCGACGGCAACCATTCCAAAAAAGCGACTTTAGAGTACTTTGAAGCCTTACTTCCAACGGTTTCAAATGATTCCGTTTGGATTTTTGATGACATTCATTGGTCAACCGACATGGAAGATGTTTGGAAAATCATAAAAAATCATCCAAAGGTTTCGGTCACAATTGACACATTTCAATGGGGAATTGTCTTTTTTAGAACCGAACAAGAAAAGGAACATTTTATCATTAATCCGAATAAAACGATTAGTTCACACTTGTTTGAAAGAATTCGATTTTAGTTGTAACAAAATCCTTTCTTTTTCTACTTATAGATAGTTTTGAAGTCAATTTTCTGAGTTCAAACTTCTAAATTCTAATTTCATTATGGCAAATCCGTTAATCAAAATAACCAATATCAAAAGAGATTTTCCTTTAGGAAACGAAATCGTTTATGTGTTAAAAGGCATCGATTTAGAAATCAATAAAGGCGAATATGTAGCATTGATGGGACCTTCAGGTTCTGGAAAATCAACATTAATGAATATTTTAGGTTGTTTGGATACGCCAACTTCTGGAACTTACATTTTGAACGGAAAACACGTAAGTGAAATGCAAGACGATGAATTGGCAGGAATTCGTAATAAAGAAATTGGGTTCGTTTTTCAAACCTTTAACTTAATGCCAAGAACAACGGCTTTGGATAATGTAGCTTTACCGATGGTTTATGCAGGTCATTCTAAATCAGAACGTGTGGAACGTGCTACCGAAGTACTAACACAAGTTGGCTTAAACGACAGAATGGATCACAAACCTAATCAACTTTCAGGTGGTCAACGTCAGCGTGTAGCAGTGGCGAGAGCTTTGGTAAACAAACCTTCAATCATTTTAGCCGATGAACCAACTGGAAACTTAGACAGTAAAACTTCGGTGGAAATAATGAATTTATTCAACGAAATTCACGCCAACGGAAACACAGTAATCTTAGTAACACATGAAGAAGATATTGCAGCTTACGCACACAGAATCATTCGTTTACGTGATGGAATTATCGAAAGCGATACCATAAATCCAAACATTAAAAAATAAATTCAATTCACAATAATTAAACCTGACAAGATTCTGAATCCTGTCGGGTTTTTTCTTGCTTTGATTTTCAAAATAACTACCTTTGCCTCAAAATTGCCAAAATGACTTTTTCTGACTACACCAAAGAATTTTCTTATAACTTAAAATTAGCCTACCCTATTATTTTAGGTATGGTTGGTCATACCGTTGTGGGAATTGTGGACAATATTATGGTCGGAAAATTAGGCCCAACCGAGTTAGCTGCAGTCTCATTAGGAAATAGTTTTGTATTTATTGCAATGTCATTAGGAATTGGATTTTCAACTGCAATTACACCTTTGGTTGCCGAATCAGATGGAAAAAACGATGTTGCTGGCGGTCGTTCTGCGTTTCATCACGGATTGTATTTGTGTACAATTTTAGGCGTAGCATTATTTACTTTGATTTTCTTTTCGAAACCACTTATTGCTTACATGGGACAACCCGAAGCAGTTGTCGATATGGCAAAACCGTACTTAGATATCGTAGGTTTTTCGTTAATTCCGTTAATTATGTACCAAGCGTACAAACAGTTTGCAGACGGTTTGAGTGAAACTAAATATTCGATGTGGGCAACCATAATTGGAAATATCACCAACGTGGTTATCAACTATTTTTTAATTTATGGGATTTGGATTTTTCCTGAATTAGGTATTGTTGGAGCAGCCATTGGAACTATTGCTTCTCGTTTTGTGATGTTGGGTTTTATGCATTATATGATGAATCTAAAACCAAAATTCCATCCTTATTTTAAAGGTTTTAGCTTAAAAGAAATTAAAAAAGAGGTCAACCAAAAAATCATCAAAATTGGAATGCCTTCTGCCATGCAAATGTTCTTTGAAGTGGCATTATTTACAGGAGCAATTTGGTTGTGTGGAATGATTGGAACCACTAGTCAAGCTGCAAATCAAGTTGCGTTAAGTTTGGCATCCGTTACTTTTATGTTTGCTATGGGATTGAGTGTTACAGCGATGATTCGTATTGGAAATCAAAAAGGATTAAATGATTATGTTACCTTACGAAAAGTAGCAATATCTATTTTCTTATTAACAATAATAATCGAAGTGGTTTTTGCCTTACTATTTGTGGCTTTACACACCACTTTACCCTATATTTTTGTAGACATAAATGATGCGGAAAACCTAACCAAAAACTTAGAAGTAATAGCAATTTCAGCAAATTTGCTTTTGGTTGCCGCTGTTTTTCAAATTTCTGATGGCTTGCAAGTAGTGGTTTTAGGAGCGCTTCGTGGATTACAAGATGCTAAAATTCCAATGTATATTACGTTTGTAGCCTATTGGGTAATTGGATTTCCTATCTCAATTTATTTAGGATTGGAAACCGAATTAAAAGCAGTTGGTGTGTGGATTGGCCTTTTAGCCGGATTAACAGCTGCAGCACTATTTTTGTATATTCGCTTTAATTATTTAACTAAAAAACTGGTTGATGGACAAACCAATCCCGAAGCTTCGGGACAAGTTCAAGTGCAACAACAATAAAAATAAATTAAAAACATAAAACCATGACTTTACCAAAATTTGTAATTGGAGATAATACTGATTTTCCTGAAGATATTTTCGTAATCCATTTAGAATATCCACGATTTGTAATCAATTTAAAAGATGACGAAGTAGAATTTTTAGAAGACATCGAAGAAGAAGACGAAAAAGAATTAGAATCGGAAATGGAACATTTAATTACCATTGCTGGTGAATTCTACGATAGAGAAATAGAACGTTACGAACAGGAGTAATTAATTTTTATCATCAAAAAAGTAATTATGAAAAAAGAATTCTATGATGTAGAACACACTAGACCAATTTCAATATTTCTTTTTTTTATATCCCTTTTAAGCATTTTTTTTTCAAGTACAATTCTTTTGATGTTATTTTTATCAAAATTAATTTCAGCTATTTTTTCATTATTTCTAACGGTAATTTCTTTTTTCTTTTTAAGAAAAAAAATAGTACTAAAATCAAATTTTATATTATTTGATGATAAATTAAAAATTAATGATTCTACGATAAATTTTAACGATATAAAAAGTTTTAAACTACATTTTATTAAAGGTGCTGGCTTAAAACTAAATCTTAAAAATGGTAAGTCAATTTATTATAGTTCTAATGATATTTTTTGTAACAGTGAAATATTTATTAATTTCTGTAAAGCAGTAAAAAAGAAGTTAATAAAATTCGATGGAGGTGTAATTGTTAATAAAAAGTCTTTTATGCAAACTAAAATTGCATATCATCTATTAATATTTATGACTGTTTTGATTTTTGGAATTTTTATTTATTCTCTTATTACTGGAAAAGAAATAAATTTAGGAACATTTGGTTTAATGATTGCAAGCTTATCAACTTTATGGGCTTCAATAAAAATCGATAACTAGTACAACTATTATTTTTTAAAATACTGTTCCAACAAACTCATAGCCGCTGCAAAAGGTGATAATTCATTGTTTTGCACGGCTTTTTTATTTTCTTCTAAGAGTTGAATGACATTTGGATGATTATAAAAATGTGATTTCAATTGTTCGTTTATGGTTTCCATCATCCAAAATTGGTTTTGATTTTGACGCTTTTCTTCAAAATAATGATTTGCTTTTACCCATTCGAAATACTCGGAAATAATTCTCCAAATGTCATCAATTCCTGTTTTTTCATAAGCACTACAAGTCGTTACTTTTGGAATCCAACCCGAAGATTTAGCCGGAAATAAATGCAAGGCTCTATTGAACTCTGCCTTCGCTAACTTCGCTTTCGCAATATTATCGCCATCAGCTTTATTGATTACAATAGTGTCTGCCATTTCCATGATGCCACGTTTGATGCCTTGTAATTCATCTCCAGCACCCGAAATTTTCAACAACAAAAAGAAATCGACCATACTGTGCACCGCAGTTTCGCTTTGGCCTACTCCAACCGTTTCAATAACAATCGTATCAAAACCACAAGCTTCACACAAAATAATAGTTTCTCGTGTTTTTCGAGCTACACCGCCTAACGTATCACCCGAAGCACTTGGTCGAATATAGGCGTTTTCATCTTTTACCAATTCTTCCATACGGGTTTTATCGCCCAAAATACTTCCATGGCTAATAGATGAGCTTGGATCAACCGCTAAAACAGCGACTTTCTTTCCAATAGAAGTTAAATATTTTCCAAAAGCTTCAATAAACGTACTTTTTCCAACGCCTGGAACACCAGTAATTCCAATACGAACCGAATGATTAGCATGTGGCAAACAACCTTTAATCACTTCATTTGCTTTGGCTAAATGTTCTGGATTTGTGCTTTCAACCAAAGTAATCGCGCGACTTAAAGCGGTTTTATCTCCTTTTAAAATTCCAGCAATTAGTTCTTCTGCCGAAGGTTGTTTTCTTCGAAAATGTTGAATTTGAGTCGCTACAACCGTACTTAATGATTCGGGTTGGGCAACGCCGTGAATTTCTGAAAGAGCCGATTTTTTATTTGGTGTTTTCAAAAGGAATTTTGCTTTGTGTAAAAATACAAAAATTGTAGGAATATGAAACATCGAAATCTCAAGGTTTAATTACCTTTGTAATCTTGATTTTGATACATGGAAAACATCATTCTTTTATTTTTGTGTTTACTTTTAGGCGTTGCGCTTCAAAAAGTACCGCAATTTCCTAAAAATGCCTATCAAAGTTTGAATCAATACGTGATTTACGTTTCGCTTCCGGCTTTGGCATTGTACTATATTCCGAAAATTACGATTTCATTGGCTTTGCTTTATCCGTTAGGAATTGCTTGGTTGGGTTTTGGGTTATCGTTTGTTTTTTTCTATACTTTAGGAACCTATTTCAAATGGTCTAAAAAGTTAATCGGCTGCTTAATTTTGACAGGTGGGCTGAGCAATACTTCCTTTGTAGGATTTCCCATTATCGAAGCTTTATATGGTGCAGAAGGATTGAAAACTGCCATAATCGTTGATCAACCAGGTTCATTCGTAGTCGTAACCACTTTGGGAATTTTAGTGGCTGCGAGTTTTTCAAGAGGTAATTTGAGTACTTCAGAAATCGTATTAAAAATTGTAAAATTTCCGCCATTTATTGCTTTTACAATTGCACTATTTTGTACTCTATTAACTTTAGACTTTCCTGAAGTATTACAAAACTCTTTTTTAAGAATTGGAAATACGGTAACTCCAGTCGCTTTGGTAGCTGTTGGATTGCAATTAAAAATTGATACACGAAGCAAACATTGGTCTTTTTTGACTTTAGGATTGCTTTTCAAATTGATTCTAATGCCTGCTTTCTTCTTCTTACTATACAAAATTGTGTTAGGCGGAAAAGGTTTAGAAATTGATGTTTCAATTATGGAATCTGCCATGGCTCCAATGATAACAGGAGCTATTTTAGCATCTAATTATGGATTAAAACCGAAATTAAGTAGCATGATGATTGGAATTGGAATTCCGTTGTCGTTGCTGACGGTTGCTTTTTGGTATTGGGTTTTGAGTTTGTAGTTTTGTAACACAAAGTTTTTTAAACATATAAGTCATATAAGTTTAAGTTGAGTTAATTGTGTGCTCAAGTTCATAAAAGAGTAACTTGTGGCATGACGAGTTTTCGGTTAAAAAATCTGTGTAAATCCGTCTAATCCGTTAAATCTGTGTTCCAAAAAACATAAAATTAATTATCTTTACACTTCAATTTTACACTATGAATCCTGAAATAGTACTTGCGCTTGAAAACATTGTAGGTTCGGCTTATATTTTTACTGATGAGGCTACTCGTAAAATGTATGGACATGATGAAACGGAAGATTTGAGTTTTCCACCTCATGTTGTTGTAAAACCTTCCAATACTGAAGAAGTAGCACAAATTTTAAAAGTTTCGAATACGTATAAAATTCCGACAGTGCCTATTGGTGCGCGTACGGGTTTGAGCGGTGGTGCTTTATCGATTTATGGTGGCATTGGGATTTCAATGGAGCGATTCAATCAGATTATTGAAATTGATGAACAAAATTTACAAGTTACAACTCAACCCGGTGTAATTACGCAAGTTTTACGTGAAGCTGTTGCCGAAAAAGGCTTGTTTTATCCAGTAGATCCAAGTAGTATGGGAAGTTGTTACATTGGCGGAAATATTGCTGAAAATTCAGGAGGAGCAAGAGCTTTGAAATATGGAGTTACGAAAGATTATGTGCTGAATTTAGAAGTTGTTTTGCCTACTGGTGATGTAATTTGGACAGGTGCTAATACTTTGAAAAATTCAACGGGTTATAATCTTACGCAATTGATGGTAGGAAGTGAAGGAACATTAGGTATCGTGACTAAAATTGTATTGAAATTATTACCTCAAAATAAGCATAACGTTTTGCTTTTGGTTCCGTTTTATAAAGCGGAGCAAGCGTGTGAAGCGGTTTCAGCGATTTTTAGAGCGGGAATTATCCCAAGTGCTTTAGAGTTTATGGAACGCGATGCCATTGATTGGACATTAAAATTTGTGAATGATTTGAATGTGGAAGTAAAACACAACGTTCAAGCGCATTTGTTGATTGAAGTAGATGGCAATTATCCAGAAATTTTGATGCAAGAAGCAGAACAAATTTTGGCAGTAGTAGAACAATTTGAAATTGATGAAGTGTTATTTGCCGATACAGAAGAACAAAAAAATGCACTTTGGAAAATGCGTCGTTCTGTGGCGGAAGCAGTAAAAGCGAATTCGATTTATAAAGAAGAAGATACCGTTGTTCCAAGATATGAATTACCAAAATTACTAAAAGGAATCAAAGAAATTGGGGCTAAGTATGGTTTTCAATCGGTGTGTTATGGTCATGCGGGCGATGGTAATTTACACGTCAACATCATCAAAGGCAATATGACCGATGCCAACTGGAAAACCGAAGTTCCAAAAGGGATTCGTGAAATTTTTGAATTAACGGTTGGTTTAAAAGGAACTTTATCAGGCGAACACGGGATTGGTTTGGTGCAAAAAAACTACATGGACATTGCGTTTTCAAAAGTACATTTGGAATTAATGGAACGCATCAAAGCCATTTTTGACCCAAATAATGTGTTGAATCCTGGGAAGATTTTTCCTGATGGGGAATAAGTTATTTATTATTTCTAAGTTGATTTATTTTGTTTGAGATAAATGTATATAATCCAACAAACAACATAAAAATCAAAATCTTCATTAAAATTGAAAGAATAAAATTTGAAGGATAAATATCTAATTGTCTATACATGGTCCAAGAACTTGGCAAATAATCTCTGTGAAATGAACTGATAATTATTATTAATCTTTCTATAGAAATTATCAAAAAGAAACTTGCAATAATTCTTATCAGTATATTTTTTGAAAATAATTTAATTCTGAAAATTTGTGATAATGCGAACCAAAATAAAGGCTGTATCCAAACACCAAACCAATATTTTCCAAAAATTCTATCTATCATTGCGTTTTTTTCTTCAGAATTACATTCAACATAATAGACAATAGTTCCTAACAACCAAAAAATAATGTAAAGTACTCCAACAAAAGATATAAACTTTTTTGCTTGATTATCAAATTGGAAAATTGCTATTTTCTTTATAAAAATTGATAAAATCAAAAAAAGGAAAGAATACAATCCAAATGCAGTAAAAAAATCTAAAATCAATAATTCTAGATTAAAAAAAATATTTATCATTTAATTTTATTAAAAGAGCAAACTACTTTCCCAAAAACTCCACCAAATTCGCATCCGCATTTTTAAACGTTGGTGGTTGTTCAATAATACTTGCAATGCGCTTTTTGTTTAATTTCATGGTAATATCGGCTTCGGTAGTAAATAACAAAGCAGATAAAAATGGGTTGTTGATGTGCGGAATTAGCTCAGCTTCTAAATCGTCTAATTTGCAAATTTTTATTAATTCTTGCTTTTCAGTAATGTAAATTTTATACGTCATTGACAATTTCAAGATATTGTCTTCCACGATGGTTTTTACGTAGATGTTCTGTAACTCTGGTTTTCCAACGGTTTTAGCTAGCGTTAATTTTGCAAAAGTACCATTTGCGATACTTGCTCTAACATGGTTAAAAAATTCGGTATAAGTGATGTTGTTTTCGTTCATTTTATAATCCTAAGGCTTTTTTTATATTTTCGTTAAATAGCATTGAAAACATTTGATTTTCTTTGTCTTTATTCAAAAATTTCCATTTGTTTTTGGTTAACTCATCCGCAATACCAATCAAAGTCGAACGCGTTTCAATTCGGAAAGTATTGTTTGCTTTATCAAAAGTAACTTTATCAGCTCCAATAGATGATTTGAAATTTTCAATCATTGAATCTGGATCTGTCATTGGTTCCTTAAATCGCATTGTCATTACATTATTATAATCAACCAAACAAAAGGTTTTATCTTCTATTACTTTAATTTCACCATACGAAAATTGAGGATCAACCTCTATTAATTTTATTGAAAATTGTTCGTTTTCTGTCATCTCTTCAAACATTGTTTTCATTTGTTCTATGGAAATCAAATCAAATAATTTAGGATAAGTTGTATCAAATATTACATCATAATTTAATTCCATACTTGCTTTGTATGAACGCAGTGCTTCAATTTTTAGCGAGGCCATATCTTGCGCTAAAAGTGAAATAGATTGAAAAAGAAACAAGGCTAAGAATAAAACTTTAGTTTTCATATTGAGTATTTTAATTTTTACCAAATATAAAAAATCCTCAACTACTTTTGTGTAATTGAGGAAAGTTTATTCTTAAAAGTTATTTTAAAATACTCGGACTAAATTAAATCCAAAAGCAATTTTTCCGTCTGACCAATCCCCTACTGTTTGACCTAAATAACCTGTTTCATGCATAGCTTGTGCGTTTGTAAAGTGCATTTGAAATACGTGTCCACCAGTTTCTAAGTCAACTCCAATGGACAATGGATTTTTATAATTTGATTGCGAAGCTCTGTTTAAATGTGCCGCATAATCAACATTAACAGACCACCGATTTGTTAATTTATATCGCCCACCAAGTCCAATAGCAAATTGAGTATTATCCTGTGGATTAGGTAAAATTAATGCGTTATTATCGTCTAATAGATCTCTTAATGTGTTTTCATGAAAAACACTTGGTGCAATTTCTAATGATAATTTTTCCGAAAACTTTCTTGAAATTAACACTTGAGCTACATAACTTAATCTGTTTTCAAATTGCAATTTTGGAAAATCTTCTTCTTTTAATTCAGAATTAATTGCCACGCTATTAAATCCTACAATAGTAACTGGAAATCCATTTTCTTTTTGTGCATACAATCGATACTTTGCAGCTAAATCATAGGTTTCTTGAAAGCCACTTCTGCCAATATGAACTGTTAACCAATCGTTTACACCATATAAAAATTTTAATTGTGTATTTGCATTATCTAGTCCAAAAAAATCATCAAATCCTTTATCAACAAATCCAAATCGGTGTGCAACAATGAAATAAAAATCACCTTTAGCGGCCAATTTAGTAGATTCTAAATTTACTATTTTTAAAGATTTGAAGGCAGATGCAACAGTTTCATTTGTAGCTGTTGTATCAATTTCACTCAACAAATCATCCTGAGCATTCATTAATAATGGAACAGCAAACAACATGATTGATTTCCATATTTTTCTTTTATTTAATACCATAAATGTAGGTTTCAATTAGTTTACAATTACTTTTTTCCAAGTTTTTTCTAAATCATTTTGAAGTTCTACTAGATAAACTCCCGTTTCTAATCCAGAAACATTAATTTCTGCATTAATAGCGTTATCTGTTACTTCTATGGATTTAACAAAACCACCTGTAATTGTATATACGTTAATTTTAGTTAAATTGGTTTTTGCTAAAATCGTAAAATTCCCATTGCTTGGATTAGGATAAAGTTGTGAATCATTTAAAGAAAAACTTTCGGTTCCAAGTGTGAAAGTTCTATCTAAAGTAACATCTCTATTTGCACCACCATGATAAGCCAATCCATAAGTTGCTGAGCTCATTCTAGCCCAAGCAAAATCAATAGATGTATCACTAAAATTAAATGTAAAATCATTTACATCACCCGTATTAAATGCTCTTGTTGCTACAATAGTTCTTAAACCAGCACTTGGTGAATTATTTAAATTTGAGGTAATCGTCCAGTTGTTTGTTGCATCGGTTGTAGGAGTTGAACCTACCCCAACATGTCTTGCATCAACTAAGGTAACATTGTTCCAATAAACTAAATCAGAACCGGCTTCCATTCCGCCTGTGAATGATCCAAATTGAAGTGCAAACCATCTGTCATTTGGCCCGGTTAAAGATAATGTTGCAATAGAAGTTCCACTATCCAGCGTTAAATTTGCCGACATATTTGTGGACAAGGTAACAACTCCTGTCGATTTTTGCTGGGCACTTAACATTGAAATTCCCAATAGTAATAATAAAGTAATTTTGTTTTTCATAGCTAATTATTTTAAAAGATTAATAATTTCTTCGTTTTTGGTAAAAACAGCATATTCAAAAGCTGATCTACCCTCTTTATCTAATAACAATTTGTTGGCATTGTGTTGCAATAACAATTTTATAATCGAAATATTTTTGAATTGTACCGCATACATCAACGCAGAAATTCCAGCTTCATTCGTTAAATCAGGATTTGCACCATTTTGAAGTAATAATTCGGTCATTTTAAAATTCCCCTTAACTGTTGAAGCCATTAAAGCAGTTCCTTCAGATGATAAAAAATCAACATTTGCTTTATTATCAATTAAAAAAACAACCATATCAATATTTCCGCTGTAACAAGCTAAAATCAAAGGCGAAAAACCATGTTGATTTATTTCATTAATACTATTTGGCTTTTCCGAAATCCATTTTTTTGCTTCTTCAATAGTACCCTTTCGAGCAATATTAAAAAACGTATTTTCTTGAGAAAAACAAGTACAACTACAAAATAAAAAAAGGAATAAAATATACTTCATGCTATTTGATTACTGAACATTCGTCCATTTTAAATTCTTCTAATAAATCATCATATCCTATAAACCTACCTTTTAATTTTATACTATCATTTAGATTTAATGAAACTCCACTTTCTTTCAGAATAGCAGACAAAGAAGTATCTACAGACAATATTCTATTTGCCAAATCTAAACTGGTAATTTTTCCGTAAATGACAATAGTTTTATCAAGGTATTTTGCATTTGCAAGGCTATCGTTTTTTCTGTAATCATTTTTCAAATCAATAACAGAAATAGCAAACGATTCCTTTTCATTCGAAATATCACGATGGCTTTTGTATACATAATTATATATTAAAACCGCAGTTATAATCACAAAAAAACAAACTATTAACAACTTTTTTTTCATTATACTAATTTTTATACAAATTTAATTAAATTTATTTAACTTTATCAATTATTATTTTTATCCAAAAAACGCTATGAAAAACAAAATTAATTTATTCATTTTATCTGGATTTGTTGTCTTTACAAGTTGCACAACAGATAGTATTTCAGACTTAACTGAGCCAACCAACCTCAACGAGGTTACTTACACTTCGGCTGTTAAATCTATTATTGATAGCAATTGCATTGTTTGTCATGGAGATATTCCAACAAATGGAGCACCTATGTCTTTAACCACATACGAAAATGTTAAGGAAGCGGTTTTGAACCGAAACTTATTAGATAGAATATCAAGAACCGAAGGAACGTCAGGCGCAATGCCTTTAGGCGGACCAAGATTACCACAAAACGATATCAATGCTATTACTACTTGGATTGACAACAATTTTCCACAATAAAATAAAACTATGAAAATTAAATTAGTACTCCCGATACTTTTTCTGAGCATTTTGACAATGGCTCAAGAAAAAATGATTACAAAAAGCGGCACAATTACATTTGAAGCATCAGTTCCCGCTTTTGAAGAAGTAAAAGCTAAAAATTCAGGTGCATCATGTGTTTTAAATACTAAAACTGGTGAAATTGCCTCGTTAGCATTAATGAAAGGATTTAAATTTAAAGTTGCCTTAATGGAAGAACACTTTAACGAGAATTATGTGGAGAGCGCAAAATATCCTAAAGCTACGTTTAAAGGAAAAGTAGAAAACTTTGATTATTCTAAAGTTACAACTTCTTTTCAAAATTATACACTCAAAGGAAAACTTGAACTTCATGGAAAAACCAAAGACATTTCTATAATTGCTAAAATTAGAAAAAACAAGGATGGATTAGAAATTAGTTCTAATTTTTCAGTTAATAGTGATGACTTTGATATTGAAATTCCTAGTGTTGTTAGTAAAAAAGTTTCTAAAAAAGTAAATGTTTCATTAGATTTCTTACTGAAATAAATTATTTTCTTACTTTTACGGAACAAAAATCTATACAAATGAAAAAAATAACAAAAATTGCATTCGCATTCTTTCTATTAGCGAGTGTTTCTATGAATGCTCAAACTGCATTAAAGAAAGGTTCTGTAACTTATAAAATGACCATGACTGGAAATGACGAAGCTGCAGCTATGATGGGCGAAAGCACAATATCTGTTCATTTTGATGAAAAAAATCAAGCAACAGATATGAACATGATGGGCGGAATGATGACAATGAAAACCATTACTCCAGTTGGAAATCTTAAAGATGCAAAAATGGCTATTGAAGTGATGGGCATGAAATATGAAATTATTGAAATTGGCGAAGAAGCTTTAAAAGCAAATAAAGGTTTAGGCAATTTAGAAAATGCTTTAGAAGTTAGTTACGATAAAAAAGATACTAAAGAAATTGCAGGTTTTAAATGCTACAAAGCAACTGTAAAAATGAACGATGGTACTTCAAGCGACTTTTATATTACGGACGGAATTGCACCTCAACAAACAGAAGAAACTAAAGTTAAGCTTGCTGGATATCCTTTAGAAGTTAAAGTTACAACCGAGCAAGGTGAAATGTTGATGACGGCGACTTCTTTTTCAAAAGAGTTACCTAAGGATTGTTTTACAATTGGCGAAGGATACACTAAAGTAACCATGGAAGAATTCCAAAAACAAATGGGAGGTATGTAATATTTACCAAAATAATTATCAAAAGACATCATTAATTGATGTCTTTTTTTTTGCTCAGCAATCAAAATAAGCGCTTTTTATTTTAAAAAAATTAAATTTTAAAACAACAACCCCAGTAAACACTGGAAAAAAAAATTGAAAATGTACAGAAAATCTGTAACTGACTTGTAAAAAGAGTTCTTAAATTGCCATAAGAAAATCAAGCAAATGTTAAGCAAATAAAATTTCAAAAATAACTTCTTTGTAGACTTTAGGGGTAGAGTTTGCAAATAAAAAATCCCAATCATTCGATTGGGATTTTCTTATTTATAAGTATTATTTGGTCAAGTACATTTTCCTTCTTGCATACAAATCATAGAATTGATCATCTTTTAAATCGTCTATGAATAAGATACTTTCACCTGTTGATTTCATTTCTGGTCCTAATGCCTTATTTACATTTGGAAACTTACTAAAAGAAAAAACAGGTTGTTTAATTGCATATCCTTTTAATTGCGGATTGAAAGTAAAATCAGTTACTTTATTATGACCCAACATTACTTTTGTTGCATAATTTACATACGGTTCGCCATACGCCTTTGCAATAAATGGAACGGTACGAGAAGCTCTTGGGTTGGCCTCAATAATATATACTGTATCATCTTTAATCGCAAACTGAATATTGATTAAACCTACAGTTTGTAATGCTCTAGCAATTTTTTCGGTGTGGTCTTTAATTTGTTGCATCACAAATTCACCCAAGTTAAACGGAGGCAATGTTGCATTACTATCGCCCGAATGCACACCACAAGGTTCAATGTGCTCCATAATTCCTATGATGTACACATTTCCATCAGCATCGCAAATTGCATCTGCTTCAGCTTCTATGGCACCATCTAAATAATGGTCTAATAGTAATTTATTTCCAGGAATAGATTTTAATAAATCTATTACGTGTTCTTCTAATTCTTGTTTGTTAATTACAATCTTCATTCCTTGTCCACCCAACACATAGGAAGGACGAACCAATAATGGAAAATCTAATGTATCCGCTAATACAGAAGCTTCTTCTGCGCTTTCAGCAATTCCAAATTGAGGAAATGGAATCTTCAAATCAGTTAATAAATCTGAGAAACGACCTCTATCTTCGGCTAAATCTAAAGCGTCAAATGAAGTTCCTAAAATTTTGATTCCGTATTTTGCTAATTTTTCTGCTAATTTTAAAGCCGTTTGTCCTCCTAACTGAACGATTACACCTTCTGGTTTTTCGTGTTGGATGATATCGTAAATATGTTCCCAGAAAACAGGCTCGAAGTATAATTTATCTGCGGTATCAAAATCGGTTGAAACCGTTTCTGGATTACAGTTAATCATAATGGTTTCATAACCACATTCTTTAGCCGCTAAAACGCCGTGAACACATGAATAATCAAACTCAATTCCTTGTCCAATTCGGTTAGGTCCCGAACCTAAAACCACTACTTTTTTCTTATCAGTAACGATACTTTCGTTGTGAACATATTTAGTTCCATCTGCTTTTTCAATTTCAGCTTCAAAAGTTGAGTAGAAATAAGGCGTTACCGCTTTAAATTCTGCCGCACAAGTATCTACTAATTTGTAAACACGTTTGATGTTTTGATCTTCACGTAATTTGTGTACTTGACTTTCCAAACACCCCATCATGTGCGCAATTTGTCGGTCGCCATAGCCTTTTTGTTTTGCTTCTAAAAGCAATTCTCTTGGTAAAGTATCTACTTTGAAATTCGAAATTTCTCTTTCTAAATGGAATAATTCTTCATATTGCTTTAAGAACCACATGTCAATTTTCGTAATCTCGTGAATTCTAGAAAGCGGAATTCCCATGGCAATGGCATCATAAATTACAAAAACTCTATCCCAACTCGCAAAAGTCAGTTTTTCTATGATTTGTTCGTAATTTTTATATCCTTTTCCGTCTGCTCCTAATCCGTTACGTTTGATTTCAAGAGACTGCGTAGCCTTGTGAAGCGCTTCTTGAAACGAACGCCCAATTCCCATTACTTCTCCAACCGATTTCATTTGAAGTCCTAACGTTCTATCGGAACCTTCAAATTTATCAAAGTTCCATCTTGGAATTTTTACGATTACATAATCTAAAGTTGGCTCAAATAAAGCCGAAGTAGATTTTGTAATTTGATTTTGTAATTCATCTAAATTATAACCTAAAGCTAATTTTGTAGCAATTTTAGCAATTGGGTACCCCGTAGCTTTTGATGCTAATGCCGAAGAACGCGATACACGAGGATTAATTTCAATCGCAACAATATCTTCTTTATCATCTGGTGAAACTGCGAATTGCACGTTACAACCTCCAGCAAAATTTCCGATAGAACGCATCATTAAAATCGCCATATCACGCATTTTTTGGAACGTGGTATCAGATAAAGTCATTGCTGGCGCTACTGTAATCGAATCTCCCGTATGAATTCCCATTGGATCCATATTTTCAATTGTACAGATAATAACTACGTTGTCATTACTATCGCGTAATAATTCCAACTCATATTCTTTCCAACCCATTAAAGCCTTGTCTATCAACACTTCGTGAATTGGAGATGCTTCTAAACCATAGGTTAAAGCTCCATCAAAATCTTCTTTTTTGTAAACAATTGCTGCTCCAGTTCCTCCTAATGTAAACGAAGGACGAATTACCAATGGAAAACCAAATTCCTGAGCAATTTCTTTTCCTTGTAAGAAAGAGTTAGCCGTTTTAGCTGGTGCTTGCGGAATTCCGATTTTATTTAATAAGTTTTTGAATTGCTCTCTATCTTCAGTTATATTAATAGCATTGATATCTACACCTATCAAGCGTACTCCAAAATCTTTCCAAATTCCTTTTTCATCCGCTTCAATACAAAGATTTAAAGCTGTCTGTCCTCCCATCGTTGGTAAAACAGCATCAATTTGTGGATGTGCTTTTAGGATTTCGATGATTGATTTAGTGGTAAGGGGTTTTAGGTAAACATGATCAGCCATTGATGGGTCGGTCATAATCGTTGCAGGATTAGAGTTAATTAAAATAACTTCAATTCCTTCTTCACGAAGTGAACGAGCCGATTGTGAACCTGCATAGTCAAATTCGCAAGCTTGACCAATAACGATAGGTCCTGATCCAATAATTAATACCGATTTGATTGTTGTGTCTTTAGGCATTGTGTGTTGTTTTGCAGTTTATTGTTGTAGTTTTATAGGGTATAAAATTACTAAAGTTAAAGGGGGTTTGTATTATGATTCACCTCAAACTTATTCAAATTTTATAAACAGTTTAAAAAAAAGCCGCTACTAATAAAAGTAACGGCTGATATATTGTTTTAAGCTAAAACATTATTTTTTGTGTCTTGGTTCGCAAGAAACAGTTAACTTATGTCTTCCTTTAGCTCTTCTACGAGCAAGCACTTTTCTTCCATTAGCAGAAGCCATTCTATCCATGAAACCGTGCTTATTTCTTCTTTTTCTTTTTGATGGTTGAAACGTTCTCTTACTCATTGTAGTATCTTTTAAAATCTATAAATAAAAATCTTTTTTAAAACTCATAGGTTTCCTGTCCTGAAAACCGAGTGCAAATATACAAAGACTTTTTTCATTCGCAAGTACTTTTTTAAAAATATTTTTAATTGATTTTATTACCTTTGCATCAAACAAAAAATAACAATATGTTTCACAAAAATATCAAATTAGTTTTAGCTGCGTTAATTATTGCTTTCGGAATTTATCAGTTTACTGAAAGTAACATTGGAAATGGAATTTTCTTATTATTGCTTTCTACCATTTTTATTTTCTTATATTTCAAAAACGAATTCATTTTACTAGCTTTTTTAAAATTAAGAAAGCAAGATTTTCCTGGTGCACAAAAATGGTTATCCTATATTAAAAATCCTGAAGCTGCTTTGGTAAAAAAACAACAAGGTTATTTTAATTACTTACACGGCTTAATGGTTTCCCAAACCAACTTAAACGAAGCTGAAAAATATTTCAAAAAAGCAATCGCTCTAGGATTGTCTATGGATCAAGATTTAGCTCTAGCAAAATTACAATTAGCGGGAATTGCTATGACACGTAGAAGAAAAATTGAAGCAACTAACTTATTGAATGAAGCTAAGAAATTAGACAAACAAAATATGCTAAAAGATCAGATTAAAATGATGAAAGATCAAATGAAAAAAATGTAACTATTTCATTTTCAATACACAAAAGCACCTTTCGAGGTGCTTTTTTTGTTAGTTTAACGAGTTTTTTGTGTTTTTTACCGAGTTTTTTACAGCTAATCAATTAGATTTCATAGCTTTATGTGTATAAAACAAGTAGGTTATGAAACAGTTTTACTTGTATTTTTTTATTTTCTTTTATTCGTTTAGTTCATTTGCGAACAAAGATTCTATTGTTTCATTCTCAACGGCTGTTAAAAAAAATATTAAACAATATATAAGTTACAGCAATAAAGCCTATTCAAAAAAAGATTACATAAAAGCTACTTATTTATATGATTCATTGGTTTCTAATACATTAGTAGGAACACAATTTGATGATTTTTCGTTTAAAAGAATTGGGAAAAAGAAATTACAATTGAGTTCGATTAAAATTCCTACCTTAATTTTTACTTATGCCTCTTGGTGTGTGATTGAAAAAGGAGAAATTCCGGCATTGAATAAAATGGCACAAGATTATAAAGGTAGAATTAAAATTGTTGTTATTTTTTGGGATAAGAAACAAAACATGAAAAAGATAGCTCGAAAATTTAATAGTCAAATTGAAGTTTGCTATGCACATGAAAGTTATTCAAAAGATCAAGTAGTCATAAAATTATTAAAAAAGACTCTTGGATTTCCTACTTCCTATTATTTAGATGCTTCAAGAACCGTAGTTTCAATTAAAAAAAGAAGTTCAAAACCATTGTATAAAATAGATTTTAAAACTTCGTTAGATAATTGTTTAACGGCATTAAATACTGATATAAATTCGTTATTAGTTGCCAATAGTTTAAACGAAACAAGATTAGCAACGCATTAATAATTTTATTTTCTTCCACATAGAAAACAGTTTGAGAGACGATTATAATGTTTTCATGGTCTCAACTCCTTTAATTACAATACAACTGACTTTCTATGTGGATTTTTTATTTTTCCAAAAGCATTTTTCCAGCAATCAAAAGCAAGATAACACCAAATATTTTCTTTAACATTCTTTGATCTAATCCTATGGCAATTTTACTTCCGAAATAACCGCCAATAACAAAAAATACTGCGATTATAGCCGCATACCGCCAATCTATATATCCTTCTTTGTAGTAACTATAAACCGCGACTGCTGTAACTGGAACAACCAAAACTGCTAAACTAGTTCCTTGTGCTTGGTGCTGAGAAAATCCTAATAGTAAAACCAGCAACGGAACCATAATTACGCCACCTCCTACTCCAACTAACCCACTTAGAATTCCAGCTAAAATTCCAATTAAGACTAATGACAATATGATTTGAATGCTCATTGGCCGTTTATTATTTGTTATATCCTGAAGTTGGGATTTCGATTTCATATTTTTTACCTGAAGTATTGGTTAGTTTTTTATCTCTTAACCAAGGGTTGTGAATTTTTAAAATCTTATAGTTCACGCCTTGTGATTTTGCAAATTGCGCCAAATCGGTAATACTACTGTCGATTACTAATTTGCGCGTGGGAATATTGTAATACAAAGCTTCTTTTGGAATTGAAAATCCATATTTTTCAGAATTTTTCATAATTTCTTTCAATGCTAAAATTCGGAAAACATAACGCGACGTTTCTTCGGTGAGTAATAAATCGTAATAATCATCAACATGTTGCTCTTTCATTTTATTACTAATCCCTGCCATTCCACCATTATAAGAAGCGGCAGCTAATGTCCAAGAACCAAATTTTTCTTTAGCAACTAATAAATACTTACAAGCGGCTTCGGTTGATTTTTCTAAATGATAACGTTCGTCTACTTCATCGCTCACTTCCATTCCTTTTTCTTTTGCAGTTGCTGGCATAAATTGCCAAACACCTCTTGCTCCAGCTGGTGAAACTGCGTTAACCAAACTACTTTCAATTACTGCCAAATATTTAAAATCATCTGGAACTCCATATTTTGCCAAAATGGGTTCAATAATAGGAAAAACTTTATTCGCACGTTTGATAACCAAAGTGGTATTTGTGTGATAATTCATATTGGTAATCATTTCTTTATCCAAGCGCTCCTGAACATCTGCAATAAATGTTGGCACATCTTCTCCCGAAAAATCCATTTTCAAATTATATCCAACAGGAGAAAATTTTGCTTTATCTGCAACTACCCCATAAATTAAGAAACTTGCCAATAAAGCAACCATTCCTAAAATTACTCCTTTCTTCGTTATATACTTTTTCATTGTATTTCGTTTAAAATTAATTTGGGTAAATTTTCATTTAACCACTTAAATTTGTTAATAATCATTATGTGCGTTCCGCCTTTAATCACAATACTATTTTGAATGTGTTTTATTGGAAAAACTTCATCAGCATCACCATGAATATGAACTACATTAGCATCGGCTTTTTTTTGCGACCAAGTCAATACGTTTTCAATAGCCCAATCTAAATATTTTTTATCTCTTACCGATAAATATTTTTCATAAAGTTTTAATCTTTTTGCAACTATGTTGTTACCAAAAGCATATTTGACTAATAATTCAATATTTGACAATAACTGTGTTGGCAATAATTTATATGCTTTTGTCATTCCAGCTATTTTTAATCTAGGTGGAAACTCTTCATTTGATTTAACGCTTGAAATAATAATAACTTTTCGCGTTTTAATGAGTTTTGCCATTTCTTGCACCAAAATCCCTCCAAAAGAAACACCAATCAAAACTGGATTTTCCTGGGAAATTTTTTCTGTCATTCGAAGTGCATAACTTTCGATACTTTCTTTATCATTGGGCAAAAACCATTCCAAAAAATACATTTCAAATTGATCTTTTGGCAAAGCAATATTTTCAAAAATAGTTGAACTTGCCGCTAAACCTGGCATAAAATAAATTGGAATCTTACTCATGGTTACAATATGGAAAAAGTTTTGTAAATTTGCACTCTAATTGAAGTTATCATGGAAATCAAAGATAATGAACTTTTAAGACAATTTGAAATAATAACCCCTACAGGTTTAGTTGCAATTGAATATTCCATTCAAGAACGAAAATTGTTTTTAACGAAATTTTGCGCCAATACAAACGAGGACGAAGAGTTACACAACGAATTTATAATCAATGTGCTTGGCATTGCTGAAGAACGAAAATTAAAAGTAGTTCCTACACATGCTAAATTTATAAGTTTCTTTAGAAAAAACAGGAGATATAGAGAACTTTTGCCTCCAGGAATTATGATTTAAATCCTAAAAAAGCCAATATAAAATTCCAAATTCCACTGATTAATCTATTGGAATTTGGAATTTTTCATTTTGGAATTGTAACCTTACACTTCCATCTTCGTCAATTTTTGTTAATTCTATATTGTGCAAAGAATTTACCAATTCTGGGTTCCATGGTGTTTTTACTTTTACATAATTTTCGGTAAAACCATGAATGTAGCCTTCTTTATTTTCACTTTCAAATAAAACTGTTCTCTTGCTACCAATTTGGCTTTCATAAAACGCTCTTCTTTTCTTTACAGAAAGTCCACGAAGCATTTTACTTCTTTTTGAACGCACATTGGCTGGCACTACTCCATCCATTGCTACTGCTTCTGTATTATCTCTTTCCGAATAAGTAAATACATGTAAATAAGAAATATCTAAATCATTTAAAAAATGGTAGGTATCTAAAAAATGCTCATCTGTTTCACCTGGAAAGCCTACAATAACATCAACTCCAATACAAGCATGTGGCATTACTTCACGAATTTTTGCGACACGTTCAGTATATACTTCACGTTGATAACGGCGTTTCATTTTTTTTAAAATTTCGTTTGAACCTGATTGCAATGGAATATGAAAATGTGGCACGAATGTTCGACTTTTAGAAACAAAATCGATAGTTTCGTTTTTTAACAGATTTGGCTCGATGGAAGAAATTCGTAATCGTTCGATACCTTCAACTTCGTCAAGTGCTTTTACTAAATCTAAAAAAGTGTGTTCGTGTTTTTTATTTCCGAATTCGCCTTTTCCATAATCTCCGATATTTACACCTGTTAACACAATTTCTTTAATCCCTTGTTGAGAAATTTCGGAAGCATTTTTTAATACATTTTCCAATGCATCACTTCGAGAAATTCCTCTCGCTAATGGAATTGTGCAATATGTACATTTGTAATCGCAACCATCTTGCACTTTTAAAAATGCACGAGTTCTATCGCCAATCGAATAACTTCCTACGTAAAAATCGGCTTCTTCGATTTCGCATGAATGCACTTCACCCATGTCGTTTTTAGACAAATCATTAATGTAATCGGTGATTTTGAATTTTTCTGTTGCGCCTAAAACCAAGTCCACACCGTCAACTGCTGCTAATTCTTCTGGCTTTAATTGGGCATAACAACCAACAGCTGCAACAAATGCTTTATTGTTAAGCTTCATTGCTTTTTTTACAATCTGTTTAAATTGTTTATCGGCATTATCAGTAACCGAACATGTATTGATTACATAGATATCTGCAATTTCTTCAAAATCAACACGTTCAAATCCTTCATTTTGAAAATCACGTGCAATAGTAGATGTTTCTGAGAAGTTCAATTTGCATCCTAAAGTATAAAATGCGACTTTTTTCTTGTTTTCCATAAATAAAACTCAATTGATGAAATCGTTGTCAAAAAATTGAGTCTGCAAATTTAAAAACAAAATTTTGTTTATGAGTGATTTAAGATGCTAAAAAACAGAAAAATAAAAAGACCTAATGAAAATTAGGCCTTTTTTCTAAAAACTTTAATTTCCCCCTACAGAAATAAAATCTTTTATTATTGATTCAAATGTAGATAAGTTATTGACACCTCATATACCTAAAGTAATAAGTGTACCTTTTTATTTAATAAGTGTTGATTTTTTAATCTTTAATTTTTTTTCTAATGAAAATAGCAACGTAATTTATACCGTAGTCGTATAAAATTATTGCATATGTAATAAAAACTATTCATAAATAAAACAAAAAAAGGTCTAACATTACTGTTAGACCCTTTTGAAAAAAATCCCTATTGTCCCCCTACAGAAATAAAAATTTTCATTATCTATGAGACGAAATTAAGAGACTCTACCTAAACAACCAAATTAAAAGCTATAAGTAAAAAAATTTTACTCATATTTAAAAAAATGGCCCATTAGATAAATAAATGCCGTAGTGTTTTTACAATAAAGATGGAAATTTAAACAAAAATTCTTTAAAATCAATTTTAAAAAAACAACTTAAAACAAGATTTCGATTCATAAAATTTTATTTTTCTGTAACTTTATATCAATACATTTCGTAAAACAAACAATCCCATAGCAGGATTAAACTTTTACAATCTTATTTTCAATATTCAATTTACTTAAAAGATATACTATGGCGGGAGAAGGTGCAATGATGCAAGCAATAAAAAGCTTAGCTTACAATAAATCATTAAGAGGAAATCGCAATCGAACAAGTTGGAAAGAGTACAAAAACCAAAACAACAAACCATTAGAAGATCACATTAAAGCAACACCTGAATTGTTAAAAGAGATAAGTACTCGTTTACAGGCCGAAAACAAAAAAAGAAAAAAGCAGCAAATTATCTTTGTTACTTCTATGGTTATTGTTTTAATTTTTATGATGTATTATTTCAATTAATCTATTTCTTTTTTTCCAATATCTTGGATAGAATCTTTTACTGTGACCACATCTCTTTCCCAAACTTTCTCTAAGAGAAAATAAAACAGATAACATGCTAAAAGACCTATAGGAATTCCCATTAAATTGATTAGATAGTTATTGAAATTAATTGTCAAATCAAATAAATCGTCTAGAATTCCTAATACAAATCCACATAAAAATTGGCTAAAAAAATACACCAGAACACCTAAAATTGCATAAAGCCATTTATTTTGATTGAATTTTTCTGCCAGTTGATAAAAAAATTTGCCTATCCAATAAAAAAGTACAATTCCCAACATAATTACTCCTTTCTATATTTTTTGGTTTCTTCAAAAACGTGTTCTAATATTTTTGCATCTTCCTCTAAAAATGCAACATTTCTACGCGCCATAACAATTTTTGCTGTTTGAAATGCCTTACTTGTTAAATAGGTTGTAAATCCAGAAGCACCACCCCAAGAAAAACTTGGCACAAAATTTCTTGGAAAACCAGCACCAAAAATATTTGTTGAAACACCTACAACAGTTCCAGTGTTGAACATGGTATTAATTCCGCATTTGCTGTGATCGCCCATCATTAAACCGCAAAATTGCAATCCTGTACGTGCAAAACCTTCTGTTTCATAACTCCACAAACGCACTTCTTCGTAGTTGTTTTTTAAGTTGGAATTGTTAGAATCGGCACCAATATTACACCATTCGCCTAAAACCGAATTTCCTAAAAAACCATCGTGTCCTTTATTAGAATAACCAAATAAAACCGAATTACTTACTTCTCCACCAATAACAGAATGTGGCCCAACAGTTGTAGCGCCATATACTTTTGAAGCTAATTTTACTCTACCCGATTCACACAAAGCAAAAGGTCCGCGAATAACTGAACCCTCCATTATTTCTGCATTTTTTCCAATGTAGATAGGTCCAGTTGAAGCATTTAAAGTTACAAATTCTAACTTTGCGCCTTCTTCAATAAATATATTTTCTGAAGCAATTACATTAACTGATTTAGGAATTGGTTGTGAAGTTCTATCTTCTGTAAGCAAATCGAAATCTTCACGCAAGGCAACATCATTTTTTGCAAAAATATCCCATGTATTTTCGATTCTTAAAACCTCTCCTTCATAATAAACTACATCATAATCATCAAAATTAACTTCTTCTTGCGTATCATTTGTATAAAAAGCAATGATTTCATCTCCCAGAATTATAGCTTGATTACTTTCTAAATTCTGAACCATTTCAATGAGAATTGGATTTGGCAAAAACGAAGCGTTAATCATAACATTTTGTTCCATTTCTACCATTGGATATTTTTCCATCAAATATTCTTCGGTCAACGTTGTTGTGGTGGTTCCAAGGTATTTTTCCCATTTTTCACGAATGGTTAAAATCCCAACACGAATATCAGCAACTGGGCGTGTAAAAGTAAACGGAAGTAAGGCATTGCGTACGGTTCCGTCAAAAAGTATATAATTCATTTGAAAATTTATTAATTCTGAATATCAAAAATACAATTTATTCCATAAAAAAAGCTCCACAAAATGTGAAGCTTTCTTATTATTTTGAAAAAGCAAAAAATTATTTAGCTTTTTTAGCGTATTTGCTGTTGAATTTATCAATACGACCTGCAGTATCGATAAGTTTAGATTTACCTGTGTAAAAAGGGTGAGAAGTTCTTGAAATCTCCATTTTGAAAACTGGATACTCAACACCTTCGTGAGTAATAGTTTCTTTAGTTTCTACTGTAGATTTAGTAATAAAAACATCTTCGTTTGACATGTCTTTGAATGCTACTAATCTGTAATTTTCTGGGTGGATACCTTTTTGCATAATGTAAATCTTTTTTTTATTAAGCGATTATAATTTGTTTCGCGGCTCCGCATTTGCAGAGGTGTAAACATTTTAGAACCTTTTGTTTATAAACTTTTTATTTCTAGCCTGCAAAATTACATTTAATTTTTAATTTACCAATGTTTCTGTAACTTTTTTTTATTTTTTATCTCTAATTGAGTAACGATTAGAATTCTTATATTTGTAAATTAATTAAAAATAGAAATTATGGAAAATAAAAATACAATAAAAAAGTTAATAATAACTTATGGAATTATTCTTGGACTTTCTACTGTTTTTGTATCGGTGATTAAATATGCTTTTGGGAACTATTTAGAAAAGAGTTTCATAGAATCTATAATCGGTTTTACTCTTATGATAGTATTAATAGTATATCCAATTAAATTATTAAAAAAAGAAAACAAAGGCTATTTAAAATTAAGTGAAGCTTTAAAGATTGGTCTTGGAATTTCTGTTATTTCAGGATTAATTTCAGTCTTATATATTTATGTATTTGCTAATTTTATTGAACCAGATTTTATAAATAATATTTTAAATATGGAGGTCGATAAATTGAAAAAATCAAGCATAACTACTTCAGATTTAAAGAAGAGTGTAGAAATGATGAAAAATTATATGTATCCAATGATGATAGCTGGAATTATAATTATGAATCTATTCGTAGGTTTTTTAATTTCTTTAATAACAGGTTTGGCATTAAAAAAAGAGCAACCAATTTTTGAAAATTAAAAATGAATTTATCAATAGTTATCCCATTATTAAACGAACAAGAATCGTTACCCGAATTACACAATTGGATTGTGAAAGTTATGAATACTCATAACTTTTCTTATGAAATCCTTTTTATTGATGATGGTAGTACAGATGCTTCTTGGCAAACTATTTCACAGCTTTCAAATGAAAATCCGAATGTAAAAGGAATCCGTTTTCTTAGAAATTACGGGAAATCACAAGCATTACACGCTGGCTTTGCCAAAGCGCAAGGTGACGTGATTATTACAATGGATGCTGATTTACAAGACAGTCCAGATGAAATTCCAGAATTATTTCGTTTAATTACAGAAGACAACTATGATTTGGTTTCAGGTTGGAAAAAAAAGCGCTATGATTCAGTTGTAGCGAAAAATATTCCATCTAAGTTATTCAATTGGGCTGCTCGAAAAACATCTGGAGTTCATCTGAATGATTTCAATTGCGGATTAAAAGCCTATAAAAACATCGTGATCAAAAACATTGAAGTTTCAGGCGAAATGCACCGATACATTCCCGTTTTAGCAAAAAATGCTGGATTTGGTAAAATAGGTGAAAAAATTGTAATTCATCAAGCTAGGAAATATGGCAATTCTAAATTTGGAATGAGTCGTTTCATCAATGGGTTTTTAGATTTAATTACGATTTGGTTTTTATCAACCTTCGGAAAACGACCAATGCACCTTTTTGGATTATTGGGTTCTATCATGTTTATAATTGGATTTTTATTCGCTTTCTATTTAGGAATCGACAAATTATTCATCAACACATCAGGAAGATTAATAACTGAAAGACCGCAATTTTATTTATCGCTAACCGCAATGTTAATTGGAACGCAATTATTCTTAGCCGGATTTTTAGGTGAAATTATCCTACGAACCAAAAACAACGAGGAACGTTATAAGATTTCAGAAGTATTATAGTTTTAAACTACTATCACAATTTGTGATACCATAAAAACAAATTAAAAAATCATTTTTAGATTTTAAAAATATCAAGATTAAAAATGCATATCGAACAAAGTATTTTAAACAAAGTAAACGAGTGGTTAACACCAACATTTGACCTAGCAACTCAAGATACAATAAAAGAAATGATGACTTCGGCTCCAAAAGAGTTAGAAGAAAGTTTCTATAAAAATTTAGAGTTTGGAACGGGCGGAATGCGCGGTGTTATGGGTGTTGGAACCAATCGTATCAACAAATATACACTTGGAAAAAACACGCAAGGTTTATCGGATTATTTATATAAATCGTTTCCAAACGAGCAATTAAAAGTAGCTATTGCTTACGATTGTCGTCATAACAGTGACACCTTAGCTAAAGTAGTTGCTGATGTTTTTTCTGCTAATGGAATTAAAGTGTTTTTGTTTTCAGATATGCGCCCAACTCCTGAATTATCATTTGCGGTTCGTTATTTGAATTGTCATGCAGGAATTGTTTTAACAGCTTCTCACAATCCACCAGAATACAACGGATATAAAGTATATTGGCAAGATGGCGGACAATTAGTACCACCTCAAGATGCCGAAATTATCAAAATAATCGAAGATTTAAAATATAGCGAAATTAAGTTTGAAGCCAACAACGATTTAATTGAATATATAGATACAGAAGTTGACGAAGCTTTCTTCAAATCAACTGTTGAAAACGCAAGTTTTAACACACCTGCACAAGCAAAAGCGAATTTAAAAATCGTTTATACTTCTTTACACGGAACATCTATAAAAGCCATCCCAAATGTATTGGAAAAAGCAGGTTATATTGATGTAAACATTGTTCCTGAACAAGCAGAACCAAATGGTGATTTCCCAACCGTGAAATCTCCAAATCCAGAAGAACCAGAAGCGTTGTCAATGGCAATTGCTATGGCTAACAAAATTGGTGCTGACATAGTGGTTGGAACTGACCCAGATTCAGACCGATTAGGTGTTGCCGTTCGTGATTTAGATGGAAAAATCAAATTACTAAACGGAAACCAAACGATGGTTATCATGACGGCTTTCCTTTTAGAACAATGGAAACGCGCTGACAAATTCCAAGGTAATGAATTCATCGGTTCAACTATTGTTTCTACTCCAATGATGTTGGAATTAGCAGCAGCTTACGATGTAGAATGCAAAGTGGGTTTAACAGGTTTTAAATGGATTGCAAAATTCATTAAAGATTTCCCAAATCAGAAATTTGTGGGTGGTGGCGAAGAAAGTTTTGGTTTTATGGTGGGCGATGCCGTTCGCGATAAAGATGCCGTTGCTGCTATCTTATTAGTAAGTGAAATTGCTGCGCAAGCAAAAGCTTCAGGAAGCTCATTGTATCAAGAATTATTGAATTTATATATTGATTTCGGATTTTACAAAGAATCTTTAATTTCGATTACCAAAAAAGGAATTGAAGGAGCCAACGAAATCAAACAAATCATGATTGATTTACGCGAAAATCCACTAAAGGAAATTAACGGACAACGTGTCATTTGTATTGAGGATTATCAAACTTCCAAAGGAACAGATTTCATGAATAATGAAACATTTGAAATCAACATCCCAAAATCAAACGTATTAATTTACTATTTGGAAGACGGAAGTAAAATTTGTGCAAGACCAAGTGGAACCGAACCAAAAATTAAATTCTATTTCAGCGTAAATGGAGTTTTAGATACCATTGAAAACGCTGAATCAGTAGAAAAAGAATTAGACAACAAAATTGCTGCAATCATTTCGGCAATGAACCTAAACTAAATGGACGAAAATTTAAAGAAAATAATTCCGTTTGCACTTAAGTACAAGAAAGATGTCGTAATGAATATTATTTACAATATTCTTTATGCACTTTTCAGTACGTTATCTTTCGTTGCATTAATTCCAATGCTAGACGTTTTATTCAAAGATGCTGAAAAGGTTGTGACCCAACCAAAACTAACATCAATTTGGGAAATAACAAGCTACGGAAATGATTATTTGTACTTTTATATTACAAAACTCACAAACGAAAATGGTGCTCAGTATGCACTCTTGTTAGTAGTTTCTATTATTATTACAACATTTTTATTGAAAAATATTTTCAATTACCTCGCTCTTAACCACTTAATGTTATTAAAAAATGGTGTTTTGAGAGATTTGAGGAATAAAATGTTTGATAAGATTATAAGTCTTCCAATCTCTTATTATTCAGAGAAAAGAAAAGGAGACATGATGGCAAGAATGCTAGGTGATGTTAATGAAGTTAGAAATTCGTTTTTTAACATCTTGGAGTTGGTAATTAAAGAACCGATGACTATTCTATTTACGATTGGTGCAATGATAGTTATTAGCTTTAAATTGACATTATTCGTTTTTATTTTCATCCCAATTTCTGGTTTTATCATTTCTAAAATTGGAAAAAGTTTAAAAGCAAAATCAAAAAGAGCACAAGATGAAAACGGCTATTTAATTTCTGTTGTTGAAGAAACTTTAGGGGGATTAAAAGTAGTTAAAAGCTATAATGCGGAAGGTACTTTTACCAATAAATTCAATAGTTCTATTCAAAGATTATACCGATTAACGAACAGTATTGGAAGGAAAAATAACCTTTCTTCTCCAATGAGTGAGTTCATGGGAATTGTTGTTATTGCTATTCTACTTTGGTATGGAGGAAATATGGTTTTAGTAGAAACTTTTGCAGATGGTTCTCCTTTACTTGAAGGTTCTAAGTTTATTGCATATATGGGATTAGCTTACAACATTTTAACTCCGGCAAAAGCAATTTCGAAAGCATCTTATCAAGTAAAAAGTGGCTTAGCGGCTGCTGAACGCGTTTTTGATGTATTAGAAGTTGAAAACAACATTACCGATAAAGAAAATGCAATCACAAAAACCTCTTTTGAAAATTCAATTCAAATTGAAAATATTAATTTTAGATATGAAGAAGAGAATGTTTTGAAAAACTTCTCGTTAGAGGTTCCAAAAGGAAAAACGGTAGCTTTAGTTGGGCAATCAGGTTCTGGAAAAAGCACGATTGCTAATTTATTGACGCGTTTTTATGATGTGCAAGAAGGAAGTGTAAAAATCGACGGAATCGACATCAAAGACATGACTTTGTCATCGCTTCGTGATTTAATGGGATTGGTTACACAAGATTCGATTTTATTTAACGATTCGATTAAAAACAATATTCGTTTAGGAAAACAAGATGCAACGGATGATGAAATTATTGCTGCTTTAAAAGTTGCTAATGCTTATGAATTTGTTTCCGCTTTACCTAACGGAATTGAAACCAATATTGGTGATGCTGGTGGAAAACTTTCGGGCGGACAAAAACAACGTTTATCGATTGCGAGAGCCGTTTTGAAAAATCCACCGATTATGATTTTGGATGAAGCAACTTCTGCTTTAGATACCGAAAGTGAAAAATTCGTTCAAGTGGCATTAGAAAATATGATGCAAAATAGAACTTCGATAGTGATTGCACACCGACTTTCAACCATTCAAAAAGCAGATAAAATTGTAGTAATGCAAAAAGGCGAAATCGTTGAACATGGAACACATGATGAATTATTAGCTTTGAATGGCACGTATTCGAAGTTGGTGATGATGCAGAGTTTCGAGTAAATTAGCACGCGGATGAAACTGATTCGCTATAGCGAAACGCTGATTTAAACAGATTTTTCACTTTGTGTGACTTTGTGCTTATCTTAGTGTAACTTTGTGTGACAATTTTGACTTTAAATTTATAACTGAATCTGAAAAATGTACATAAACAGCTCAAATATTACGTTACCTGAAGACAATGACACCATTGTTTGGAAATATTTGGACTTGTCTAAATTTTTAGACATGTTGTTGTCGCGTCAGTTATTTATGTCGCGCTCTGATAAGTTTGAAGATCAATATGAAGGTACCTTTTCAGAACCCACTTTCGAAGAAATCAAGAAAATTGCTGCTAACAATCCAAAGTTTTTAGATAATTATAAATCGCATCGTGAAAAAGTCGTGATTAGCAGTTGGCACATTAACGAATATGAATCGTTTGCGATGTGGCAGATTTTTACCCAAAATACAGAAGGTTTAGCCATTCAAACTACCATTGGTAGACTAAAAGAAGCCTTACTTCCTGAAAAAAAAACGGAGCAATACATTGGAGCCGTAAATTATATCGATTACAAAAAAGAGTTTATTCCTTTTGATGATACGTTTTTCCCGTTCTTGTTTAAACGTAAAAGTTTTCAATACGAAAGAGAAATTCGTATTATTTCCGACGTTTCCAACACCAATTTAAAAATCGACAACGGATTAAAAGTAGATGTAAACCTAAACCAACTAATTGAAAAAATCTACATTCACCCAAAAAGTGAAAACTGGTATAAAAATTTGGTAATTGAATTGGTTTCTAAACTAGGATTTGATTTCGAAATTGAAAAATCGGATTTAGAAAGTGATATTTTGATATAAAATATAGATTAAAAAACAGTTGTAAACGGATTTTACAAAAAAACTAATTCGGAGTATACATTTCCACTTTCCACTCGTTTGCTAACAAGTTTACATAGTGATAATGTACTTTATCATTTTTGTCAAACGCACCGTTTTTGTTGATGTCTTCGATACATCTAAAGTATAAACGGTTTTGCGCTTCGATGATATTCCAATCGATTAATTCTTGAAATTCTTCTGAAAGTTTTGTGAAATTCTCGCCACTTGCCGTACTCAAATACAATGATTTAATGTCGTTTTGATTGATTTTTCCATCTTTATTGGTATCTGCATCAACCAACGTATAAGCAATAATTTGTTTCTTGGTTTTTGAGGCAATTCCGTCTAAAAAAGTAGCGGTTTGAATTTGGATTTTTTGATCCGTTAATGGTTTTGTATTTGTAGAATCAATGTGTTGAAAATTCAAATTATCAAAATATCCTGTAATTTCAAATCGGTTATAATTTGAAATCGCATAACTCACTTGGTTGGTTTTACTACTTCCATATGCTCTGCTATCAGTATCATACACACGAATATCACCAACAGGATGAATCAAATATTGCGTACCTTCCATCAAAATAGGCAAATCGGCAACTTTAAAAGACGCGGTATCTTTAGCAGTAGTTCCTACTTTAGATTTACCATCTTCGTAAATTACTTTTGGTGTTTCCTTTTCTTGCTTGCAACTGATAAGTGCGGTTAGCAAAACTATTGATGTGATAATGCGTTTCATGGAAAAGTATTTATAGTCAAATATACTAAAAAACATTGATTACAGCCTTGCAACCAATTTAATATTAAAAACTCGAGTAGTCATGTAATTTGGAATTCCGTATTGCGATTTGGTATACACATCGCGCACCCAAGTATTCGTAATTGCATTTTGATTGTTGAATAAATTGAAAATTTCTAATCCCAATGAAAATTCATTAAACGGTTTTAACCACGTTTTCGATGATTTAATTTTTTCATCTTTAAATACATATGAAAATCCAACATCCGCTCTACGGTAATCATTCAAACGCAATTGATAGGCGTATGGATCTGCATAGGCAGGCGAACCTCCGGGCAATCCTGTATTGTAAACCAAATTTAGATATAATCTCAAGTTTGGAATATTTGGCATATAATCTTGAAACAAAACTCCAAATTTTAATCGCTGATCAGTAGGACGAGCAATAAAACCCTTTCCATCTTGATTTTCTTCGGTTTTTAAATAGCCAAAAGTAAACCACGATTCTGTTCCGGGTACAAATTCTCCGTTTAAACGAGCATCAAAACCATAAGCATAAGCTTCGGCATCGTTGTTAGCTCTGTAACGAATACGAACGTTATCGATTGTATAGGTGTTTACGTCTGTTATATTTTTGTAATAGGCTTCGGAAACCAATTTAAACGGTCGGTTCCACATTTTAAAACTATAATCATTACTCAAAACTAAATGAAATGATTGCTGTGCTTTTACATTGGGTTGCACTACACCCTCATAATCACGCAATTCTCTGTAAAATGGCGGTTGATGGTATAATCCACCAGACAAACGGAATAACATATCCTTATCCCAATTGGGTTTAAAAGCAAACTGAGCTCTTGGAGAAAATGTAATTTGGCTATCCCCTTTTGGCATTCCATCTGCATCTACTTGCCAATGATGACCTCGAACTCCGGCATTAACCCAGTATTCATGTTCACCTAATCTTCCTCTATAATTCCACTGAACATAACCTGAAAATCGATTGATTTTAGTATAATTAGTTGCTCTTACATTTTGATAAGGAGCTAAAGGGCCAACATACGGATTATAAGGCTGATCATTTTGATAATCTAAAATAGGATTAGGTAAGGAAAACCCAGCAGAGTCAATCACTTCCCATTCTACAATTCTATCGCGAATATCTTCAATGGTTAATTTTGCGCCCCATTCTAATTGTGATTTTTCGTTTAATTCGTGAAAACCTTTTACTTCAGCGTTAACAATTAAAGCATCTAAATCATTACGCGCATGATTTAATTGAGAACCAATTCCTCGCGTAAAAACTACATCACCAAAGGTTTCCGAACCTATATTTGAATCCACTTCACCTAGACGATATTGTGCCAAAATATCATAATATTCCTGCTCTTGGGTGTGATATCCAGAAAGAATAAACTTCAATTTATTTTTATCGTTGTATTGATAAACGGCTTTTCCTGCACCAAAAAATGTTAAATACTTATCTTTTTCTTGTCCTTCATAAAACACCAAAAGCGCAATTGGTTCATCGATAGTTCCAAAATTGGTTTGACGTGTTAAAGGTTCGTAATTGTATCTATTTTGGGAGATATTCCCTAAAAAACTAAAATTCCATTTGGTTGAAGCATTAAAATTCAATAAGGTTTGAACGTCAAAAAATGTTGGTCTAAAATTGGTTTCTGTTTCTTGACTATTTACTAAAAGACTATTGTCTCTGTATCTAACGCCTGTAATATTACTCCATTTTTGATTTTTGGAAACTCCTTCAACAGTTAGACTTCCGCCTAAAAGACTGGCTTCTAAACTAGCGCCAAAACGTTTTGGATTTCTGTACGTAATATCTAAAACCGAAGACAATTTATCACCATATTTTGATTGAAATCCTCCAGCAGAAAAATCTACATTTTGAACCATATCAGTATTCGTAAAACTCAAACCTTCTTGTTGTCCTGAACGAATTAAAAAAGGACGATAGACTTCAATTTCATTGACATATACTAAGTTTTCATCGTAATTTCCACCACGTACAGCATACGAAGTACTCAATTCATTATTAGAATATACACCAGGAAGTGTTTTAATGATATTTTCAATTCCGGCATTGGCACCAGGAATTTTTCTAATGACTACAGGATCAATTGTGGTTACACCTTCGATACGTTTTTTATTGTTTCCAATTAAGACCACCTCTCCAATTTCTTCAACTTTTGAGTTTAAAACAGGATTTAGTTCATAATCTTCATTGGGCTTTAATTCTAAAACAAGTTTATAATTCTTAAATGACACATGTGAAAAAACAAGCGTTACTTTTTTATTGGCTGGAATTTCTAGCAGGTAAAATCCATTGGAATTTGTAATAGTTCCCAAATCATCTGCTGAAATACTAACATTTTCAACTGGATTATTGTTTTCGTCCAAAATAACACCTTTAACTCTTGCATTTTGTGCAACCGAAAAAACAGAAAACAAACTAAAAACTAAAAATAGAACTATATTTTTCAAACGAACGCGTTTTAATTATTTATAAAAGTAAGATTCAAAGGTAGTTGAATTTTGTAAATTATCGGTAACAACAATCTTTAAATCATTTCTACCTTCAACGTAAATTGCATCCTCTAAATTGTGTGTGAGCTTTTTTGTTTTGTAATCATACTCCATTAAAATCCATTTTCCATTTAAATAACCATTATAAGTGTCTATATCTGAATGCAAATCGGTTACAGAAACACTAATTGTTTTTTGTGTCGTAAGTGTTTTTCCTTCAATAAAATTCACATTATAAATTCTTGGTGGTGTTATATCTTGTGCCAATTTAAATTTACCTAATGTTTTTGTTTTTATTGAAAAATTATTGCCTTTTCTATAAGTATTGTTGTATTTTAATTTATAACCATCAAGCGTTGCTATGTAAGTTTTACTTAATTGTTCTTCGGTTAAACCAGCAACATTATTGAACGCTAATGTGATGTTTTTATGAACTGGTACACTATCATCATGCAATGTAACTACATCATTATTTACATCAAAGTTCATGTAAAAATTACTATAAAAAGCGTTTTCAGGAACATACACTGAAACATTATTTTTTTCAAAAATAGATTCCGTTTTTGCTTTAATATAATATGGTGTTTTTTGAAACGTTTTTTCAATCTTTGCCTCTTGATTAGCAAATTCAATTGGAATTATTAATTCGACTTTATTGCCATGAAAATCATAGACTTCAACTCTATAATTATAATTTGAATTGGGTTGTACATTAATTATTCCATCTTTTTTATTTCCAGAAACAATTGAAAGTGGATATTCATTCATTTGAAAAAGTTTTTGCACACGTTGCCCCATTTCGTGAAAACGTTCATAATCAATAAAATTATTAATGTAACGCGATTCATCAAAAGCAAACGAATCAAAACCATATTGGTATTGCAAAACACCATTTAAATAGGCTTTCACTTTGTATAAGCCATTTTTATTATAGCCGTTTGTACAAAAATCATAAGCATTAATTCCAAAAGCGACTTTTCCGTTAGCTTTTACTTTTACGCCTAAATAACTCCCATCGGCTTGTTTAGAAAAAGAAATATTAATTGGTTTTTGAGAATTATTCACCGTTGTGGAATCTATGGGATAAGCTACAATACCTTGAATAATTGGTTTTCGTTCATCAACAATTATTTTTTTTAATCCAAAATGCATTGGGTTGATGATTTGTTCAGATTTAGTATCTCTAAATTCAAAATGCAAATGCGGACCGCCACTTCCTCCTGTATTTCCAGAATAAGCAATAATATCTCCTTTTTTTGCAGGCAATTCTGTGGGATACAAATACATTTCAATTTCATAGGACTTCTCCTGATAATGCTTCTTTTTTATATAATCTTGAATAACGCCATTGGCCTTTTGCAAATGACCATAAACAGAAGTATATCCATTGGGGTGCGTAATGTAAATTGCTTTTCCATATCCAAAAGTTGAAATTTTGATACGCGAAACGTAGCCATCACCAGTTGCATAAACAGGCAATCCTTCTTTTCCTGTGGTTTTAAAATCTAACCCCGAATGAAAATGATTACTACGCAACTCACCAAATGAACCCGATAAATCTAACGGAATTCCTAATGGAGATTGAAAAGTTTCTTGAGGGTAATCTTGACTAAAAACAAAAAGAGGGGCGAGTAAAATGGCTAATAGGAATTTCATGGTACTTATGTTTAATGCTAAAATAATAAAAAATATTGAGTTAAAGTAAACAAAAATCATACCTTAAACAAACACTTAACAACCAAACACTTACAAATAAAAAAAAATTAATCGCAAAATTTAGTAAAAACTATTGCTATTTTTGAATACTAATGTTAACTTTGTGAAATATTGAAATGAATTGTATCGTTAATGAACGGATTATCTGAATTAATTGATTCTCTAGAAGTTAAATTTTTTAAGCTGAATCAAAAATTGGTTCAACTAGAAAAAATTAATCTAGAATTGCGCGAAGAATTGTTGCTTTCTAAAAAAAATCAACAAGAGCAGTCTGATGAGATTGTTTCGTTAAAAAATCAAATAGATACTCTAAAAATGGTCAATTCATTATTAGGCAGTGAAGAAAATAAAAGAGAAACAAAACTCAAAATAAATTCATTAATTCGCGAAATTGATTATTGCATAGCGCAACTTTCTGATTAGAAAGCATTATGAGTGAAAAACTGAAAATAAAAATATCAATTGCAGACCGAGTGTATCCGCTTACCGTAGATACATCGCAAGAAGAAGGCCTAAGAAGTGCTTCTAAAAAAATTGATGCTATGATTAAACAGTTTGAACAAAGCTATGCCGTGAGAGATAAGCAAGATGTGTTAGCCATGTGTGCTTTGCAATTTGCCGCACAAGTAGAGCAAAAGCAAATCACAGGTTCACAAGATAATGAAACAGCGATAACCAGATTGCAAAATTTGGATAAAAAATTGAGTGAGTTACTCGCAAAATAAATACGTTCTTACAACATAAATACAATACTGCCTACATTAGTATATATTTGATAAACTCAACACTAACAAATTAAACGAGTGAATCTTTGCAACTATAACAGGCCCTTTAGTGGGAAGTTTGAACTGCAAGTTAACTTAAATCTTGTATAACCGAGTTTATACAAACACCTAATGTAGGCTTTTTTTATATAATTTTTTTTACACATATCATGATACTAAACATAATAATAGGTATTTTAATCGGTCTTGCAGGAGGTTTTGGAGTTGCTAAATTTTTAGAAAAAAGCAATGTTTCAAACCTAATTAAAAACGCAAAAAAGGAAGCTGGTTCAATCTTAAAAGACGCAAAAGCTGAAGCTGAAGCCACCAAAAAAGAGAAAATTCTACAAGCAAAAGAAAAGTTTTTAGAACTAAAAGCAGAACACGAACAAGTCATATTAGCGAGAGATAAAAAAACCGCTGAAGCTGAAAAAAGAACTAGAGACAAAGAATCTCAAATTTCTAATGAATTGGCTAAAGCAAAAAAAGTAAATGACGAAGCAGAAGCTAAAATTGCTGAATATTCTACTAAAATTGAACTTTTAGACAAAAAACAACAAGAAATTGATAGATTACATAAAAGCCAAGTAGAACAATTAGAGGTAATCTCTGGTTTATCTGCTGATGAGGCTAAAAATCAATTGGTAGAAAGCTTAAAAGCTGAAGCCAAAACAAATGCGATGTCATTCATTCAAGATACGGTTGAAGAAGCAAAAATGACAGCACATCAAGAAGCTAAAAAAATCATCATAAGCACCATTCAACGTGTAGGTACAGAAGAAGCAGTAGAAAACTGTGTTTCTGTATTTAATATCGAATCAGATGATGTTAAGGGTAGAATTATTGGTCGTGAAGGTCGTAACATTAGAGCTTTAGAAGCTGCTACAGGAGTTGAAATCATTGTTGATGATACGCCTGAAGCAATTATCTTATCTTGTTTTGATCCTGTAAGAAGAGAAATCGCTCGTTTGGCATTACATAAATTAGTTACAGACGGACGTATTCACCCAGCACGTATTGAAGAAGTAGTAGCTAAAACAGCAAAACAAATTGACGAAGAAATCATCGAAACTGGAAAACGTACAGTAATTGATTTAGGAATTCACGGATTACACCCAGAGTTAATCAAAGTTGTGGGTAGAATGAAATACCGTTCATCTTACGGACAAAACTTGTTACAACACTCAAGAGAAGTTGCAAAACTATGTGGTATCATGGCAGCTGAATTAGGCTTAAACGTTAAATTAGCAAAAAGAGCTGGTTTATTACACGATATTGGAAAAGTACCAGATACTGAAAGCGAATTACCTCACGCAATTTTAGGGATGCAATGGGCTGAAAAATATGGTGAAAAAGAAGAAGTTTGTAATGCGATTGGTGCTCACCACGACGAAATCGAAATGAAATCATTGATTTCGCCAATTATCCAAGTTTGTGATGCTATTTCAGGAGCGCGTCCGGGAGCAAGAAGACAAGTATTAGATTCTTACATCCAACGTTTAAAAGACTTAGAAGATATCGCATTTGGATTCGGTGGAGTTAAAAACGCCTATGCAATTCAGGCTGGTAGAGAATTACGTGTGATTGTAGAGAGTGAAAAAGTTTCTGATGAAGCTGCTTCAAACTTATCATTTGATATTTCTCAAAAAATTCAAACTGAAATGACTTATCCTGGTCAAGTAAAAATTACGGTTATTCGCGAAACAAGAGCTGTTAATATTGCGAAATAAGAATAAAATCATAGAATAAAAAAAGGCTTGTAATATTTACAAGCCTTTTTTTTATTTTTTAAAATAAACTTTAAAAGTAGTTCCTACATCTAATTTACTTTCTACTTCTATTTTCCCTCCCATTGTTTCAATTTGATTTTTGGTAATATACAAACCAACTCCACGTGAATCTTCATGTCCGTGAAAAGTTTTATACAATCCAAATATTGATTCTCCATAACGTTCCATATCCATACCAACACCATTATCTATAACATGTAAAACATGATAATCTTCAACATCTGATAATTTAAACGAAATTTTAATCTCTTTTTTATCATCCGAATATTTTATTGCATTTGTCATTAAATTCAATAAAATACTTTCTAAATAAGCCGGAATACAATTCACAAAAACCTTTTCACTCACTTGGTTTTCGATCAAGATGTTTTTAGTATTGATATCTTCATTCAAAATATACAACATCCTAGAAATATAATCTGATAATTGAAGTGACACAAACTCTTTATTAGTTTGCGTATGGACTTTTACCAAGTCATTCAAATTTTCAATTGTATCATTCAATTCTTTTGACACAATTTCGATATTGTTCAATGTTTCTTCAAAAGTAAAACTAGCATCATGATACAATTCTAAAAGTGATTTAATATTTCCCGCATGTGTGCGCAAATTATGAGAAACGATATGAGCAAAATTTAATAGCTTATTATTTTGTGAATTTACAATTTCTAGCATTTTCAACAATTCTTGCTCTTTTTCCTTTTGAGCAGAAATATCAGTATGAGTTCCAGCGATACGAAGTGGTTTGCCCGATTCGTCGCGTTCAATTACTTTACCTCTATCTAAAATCCATTTATAACTTCCATTGCACATTACACGATGACATGTTTCATAAAACGGAATTTTATTTTCAAAATGTAAATTGATATTTCCATAATATTCTTCTCTATCATCAGGGTGTACACGTTCATCCCACTCCTCTGGTGATGCCACTAAATCCGATTCGGTTAACCCTAAAATCTTCATTGATTCTGAGGAATAATACACTTTATTAGTAACCATATCCCAATCCCAAACACCTCTATCGGAAGCTTGTACAGCAAAGTGATAGCGTTCATCAGCCACTCGTAGTTGAATTTCTTGCTCTTTTATGGTTGTGATATCGGATAGTAATCCATAAAAAATAGTTTCATCATTCTCGGTCGCTTTTGGTGTGGCTTCAATGCGCAACCATTTATAACTACTATCGGGTAAAAGAAAACGGAAATCTACTTCCCATTTCGTTTTGGTTTCTACAGCTGTAGTAAAGGTTTTTTTAAAAACGATCAAATCGCTTTCATAAATTCTATACTTTGCGAAGTTGTATGAATCTTCTAAAATTTCTTCAATTGAGAATTGATATAAAAACTCTATTGGTTTACTAATAAAATCCAAATGAATTTCCTTCGCAGGAGATACGCGTATTTGAAATATAATATTAGGAAGCTGTTTGATTAAACTTTCGTAGAGTTTATTTAAGTCTTCAGGCTTTTTAGATGTAAAAATCATAAATAGGGATTATTTTTAAAACGTATTTACCAGAAAATGAATTGGATTCGCAAAAATACTGAAAACCAATTGTTTATTTGGCAAAAAACTAAACAAATGTTAAGTTATTTTCTGGGATGATACGTATTCAAAACTTGTGCCAAAAATTTTCTATCTAAATGCATGTAAACCTCAGTTGTTGTAATAGATTCGTGACCTAACATTAATTGAATCGAACGTAAATCTGCTCCGTTTTCTAGCAAATGAGTTGCGAATGAATGTCTAAATGTATGAGGGCTAATTGTTTTGTTTAAGTTTATAGCACTCGCTAAATTTTTTATAATTGTAAAAATCATAGCTCTTGTTAATTGCTTACCTCTTCTATTTAAAAACAAAGTGTCTTCAAAATTTTTCTGTACAGCAATGTGAACCCGAATTTGATTTACATAAGTCGTGATAAACTTAATTGTTGTTTTTCCTACAGGAACAAAACGTTGTTTATTTCCTTTACCGGTAATTTTTATAAATCCTTCTTCAAAAAATAAATCAGAAATTTTGAGCGAAATTAATTCAGAAACACGCAATCCACAACTGTATAAAGTTTCTAACATAGCTTTATTTCGTTCACCTTCTAATGTAGATAAATCAATTGCCTCAATTAAAGCATCAATTTCTTCAGTAGAAAGTGTATCGGGAAGTTTCCTGCCAGTTTTTGGTACTTCTATTAATTCCAAAGGAGTGTCTTTACGATAATCTTCAAAAATGAGATAATTAAAAAAACTTTTTAAACCTGAAATTAAACGCGATTGACTTCTTGGATTAATTTGAGTAGCCATTTCATATATAAATTGCTGCACGGTTTCTTCTGAAATGTGAATAGGCGAAATTTTAATTTCCTTTTCGTTCAAAAACAAAACCAATTTTTCAATATCAAAGGTATAATTTTCAATGGTATTTTTAGAAAGACCACGTTCCAATCGCAAATAATTTTGATATTCTTTAATATAAGATTGCCATGTACTCATATTTCAAAAGTAAACAATTTGTTACAATAAAAAAATCCCGCAAAAGCGGGACTTTCAGTAATATTATGTATAGAAATTAGAATCTAAAACCTAAACCAATTTGGAAAACAGAATTTTTAATATCATTGCTTCCACCTTCAGAGTCACCAATTTCTGTTAGACCTGCTTGGTATCTAGCATTTGCAAAAATAACATCCGAAAATTCATAGTTCATTCCTAATCCTAAACCAAAATCTGTTGATTTTAATTCATCTTTCATATCAACTGTATCAGAACCAAATCCTGAAGCTTTTACTTTCATATCAGCACTGGTTAAAAAACCAACATAAGGACCCGCTTCTAATGAAAATTTATTAACCACTTGGTATTTGAACATCATAGGAACGTTGATATAATTTAATTTTAATGTAGCATCAAAATTTATTAATGTACCTTCTACATTAACTGTTCCTTCAGATTTTGAACCTTGAGCTGAATAAATTAGTTCAGGTTGGAATGTTAATTTATTAGTAATTGGAATTTCAACAAAGAAACCGGCATTAAAACCAACATAATTATTAGCATCGCCAGCATCATCACCAACGATATTTGCTAAGTTCATTCCTCCTTTAACACCAAACTTAACATCAGCAACTGATTTTACCTCTTCTTGTGCAAAAGAAATTCCAAAACCTAAAAGTGCAACTGCAACTAAAATTGTTTTTTTCATTTTTTAAATTATTAAATTTTGGGCAAATGTAAGAAAACTAAACATAATTTAAAATATAAACGATGAACAAACAATAAAACAGATAAAATAAAAAAATCCCGCTCGAAAGCGGGATTTTTAACTTATTTAAGTTACAAATTAGAATCTGTATCCTAAACCAATTTGTAAACCTGCATTTCCGAAATCAAAACCATCAACATCAGAAATATTAGCTAAACCAAGGTTGTAACGAGCGTCAAACATTAATCCATTTGACAATTCATAACCAGCTCCAAATCCTAAACCAAAATCTAAAGATTTAGTAGCTTCGTCAACAAGATCTTCTTGAGCAGCAATTTTGAATGCAATCTCTGGACCTGCTTGTAAAGATAAACCTTCCATAACATAATACTTAGCCATGATTGGTAATCTTAAATAATCAATACCAGCATCATCACTAGCACCTTCTGTAGAATACATTAATTCAGGTTGAACATGGAATTTTTCAGATACTGTGAAATCTACCAAACCACCAACGTAAAATCCACCTCTAGCGTCACCACCGTCAGCATCTCCAGTAAAATTTGTTGTACTGTAACCAGCTTTTACACCAAATTTCATTTCTTGAGCATTTGATACTCCGAATGCCATTACTGCAATTGCAGCGAATAAAACTTTTTTCATGTTTAGTTTAAATTTAAAGTTAATGAGACAAATTTATAGTATTTTTTTTTACAAATGAACAAAATTTGTTAGGTTATTAACATTTTTTTTAACCGTAAAAAGCATATGAATTGAGAATCAAATACTTAATAAACACTAGCAATTATAGGATTTTAACAAAAAAACATGTTTTGAGTTATCAACAATCTACAACCTTGTAGTTAACAATACCATTTCTTAAAAAAAGCAAAATTGTTATAAAAATGGGTTAAAACAACTTTTTTATCCAATAAAATAACGAAATTTACGTTTCAAAAATAGTATAACCTCAAAAATTAAAATTAATTTATGAAAAAAGGAATCGTATTAGCAGTACTTTTAATTCTAGGAATTAGTACTTCCCAAGCACAATTATTAAAGTTTGGTGTAAAAGGTGGTTTAAACTTTGCCAACTATACAGGAGGTGATGTTGATGGTTTTGATTTTAAATCAATAACAAGCTATCATGCTGGTGTTGTTGCCGAAATAAAAATCTTTGAAAACTTTGCCCTTCAACCTGAATTATTGTATTCAACTCAAGGATCAGAATTAGAAGGATTTGGTGAGCAAGTAAAAAATGAGTTAGGCTACTTATCATTACCTGTGCTAGCTAAATTTTACTTAACAAAAGATAAATTGAGTTTAGAACTTGGTCCACAAGCATCTGTTTTAGTAAGCGAACGCAACGAGGTTGATGCCGGAGACAGTAATACTTTTGACTTTGCTGTTGCTGGAGGATTAAGTTACAAAATTACAAATGGATTATTTGTTTCTGGAAGATATGCGGCAGGTTTAACTGAGCCTAAAAAAGATGCTGATGTTAAAAATTCTGTTATTCAATTTTCTGTTGGATACATGTTTTAATCTTTTGCAATAAGTCTTAAGCTATAGGCTTTAAGCATTAGCTTAATTTAAAACATTTTAAATTCATAATATTTTACTAAAACCATTCTTCAAACGAATGGTTTTTTTATTTTTACAAAAACAAACTTCATGAAAATTATTATTATTAATGGTCCAAACCTAAACTTATTAGGCAAACGCGAACCCGAAGTTTATGGAAACGAAACTTTTGAATCGTATTTTGAAAAGTTAAAAACAAAATTCAACCGGTTTGATTTCACCTATTTTCAAAGTAATATTGAAGGAGAGTTGATTGATAAAATTCAAGAAGTTGGTTTTTCATATGATGGTATTATTTTAAATGCTGGTGCTTACACACATACTTCAATTGGAATTGGAGATGCTATAAAAGCTATTAACACCCCAGTGGTTGAAGTACATATTTCAAATACTTTTTCACGTGAATCGTTTAGACATCAATCGTATATTTCTCCAGCTGCAAAAGGGGTAATTATTGGTTTTGGATTGCAGAGTTATGATTTAGCATTGAAAGCCTTTGAGTAACGTTGCACTTGTTTTTTACACAGAGATGCACTGAGTTTAATGAGAGGCACAGAGGTTTTTTCTAAACTTTGTGGTAAAGGTGAGAAATACAGAGCGTTGCACTTGTTTTTTACACAGAGATGTACCGAGTTTAATGAGACGCACAGAGGTTTTTTCTAAACTTTGTGGTAAAGGTGAGAAATACAGAGCGTTGCACTTGTTTTTTACACAGAGATGCACTGAGTTTAATGAGAGGCACAGAGGTCACTATGTTTTGTGTAAATGAATTAGTTAGAGCATCGTATTTAATTTAAAGAATAGTATTATAATTAAATTATGGAAAATGATAAATTAACGGAACAAGTAATTGGTTTAGCTATTGAAGTTCATCGTCATTTGGGCCCAGGATTATTAGAATCTGCTTATCAAGAGTGCTTATATTATGAACTAAAGAAAGCTAATTTAAAAGTGGAAAGAGAATTAAAACTACCCATTGAATACAAAGAGATTAAATTAGATCAGGGTTATAGAATAGATTTATTAATTGAAAATCAATTGGTCATCGAAATAAAAACGGTTGAAACATTTACTGATGTCCATAAAGCTCAAATTCTAACCTATATGAGATTAGGAAACTATAAAACTGGCTTACTAATTAATTTTAATACCAAATTATTATCAAAAGGAATCAAACGATTCATATTATAAAAAAGTAAAACGTCTCTGCGAAACTCATTCAAGACAAAGTAATTAAAAAAACTCAGTGAAACTCTGTGTAACAAAAAAAGTAAAACGCCTTATGAAAAAAACTATACTTGCAATCACACTTCTTTTTTCAATTATTTCTTTTGCTCAAATTAGAGGAACTGTCAAAGATTCCGATGGAAATCCACTTCCTTTTGTAAATATTTATATTGAAAACACCTATATTGGAACCACCACAAATGAACTAGGTAAATATGAAATCAATACTACCGAAAAAAACAATGTTGCGTTGATATTTCAATATTTAGGGTATAAAACACAAAAACAAATACTAAATATTTCGCAATTTCCATATGATTTTGATGTAACGCTTCAAGAAGAAAGTTATCAATTAAACGATATTATAGTTACAAATACGGAAAATCCAGCCTATGAAATTATTCGTCAAGCTATTGTTGCAAAAAAGAAAAATGCAGCACGAACAGACAAATTTGAAGCGGATTTCTATTCAAGAGGGATTTTTAGAGCAAAAGATATTCCGAAGAAATTTATGGGCGTTGAAATTGGCGATTTAGATGGTAATTTAGATTCAACCCGAAGTGGTATTATTTATCAATCGGAAACCGTTTCTAAAATTAAATTTGAAAAACCAGCTAATTTAAAAGAAGAAATTATCGCTTCAAAAGTTGCTGGCGACGATAACGGCTTTAGTTACAATACTGCTTTAAATACCAATTATGATTTTTATGAAAATTATGTCGATTTTGGCATTAACATGATCTCTCCAATAGCCGACAATACTTTTAATTACTATAAATTTAAGTTAGAGAGCACTTTTTATGACGATAAAAACCAATTAATCAACAAAATTTTGGTTACCCCAAAACGTGATAAAGAACCTGTATTTGAAGGATATATCTATATTGTTGAAGATTCGTGGGCTATTTACGGAATTGATTTAGACATCAAAGGGTATCGCATGCAACAACCCATTTTGGAAACCATGAAGGTCAATCAGAATTTTAGTTATAATGAAACCACTAAAATTTGGGCAAAAAACGTACAATCCTTAGACTTTAATGCTGGTATTTTTGGAATGAAATTTACGGGTAAGTTCACACATGTGTTTTCAAATTATGTGTTTAAAGATGATTTTGAGAAGAAAACCTTTGGTAAAGAAATAGTAACATTTGCCGAAAATGCCAATAAAAAAGAAACTTCGTTTTGGACCGAAACCAGACCAGTGCCTTTAACTGAAGAAGAAGAGAACAATTATGTGCGAAAAGATAGTATTCAAAACGTTCGAAAATCTCAAGTGTATTTAGATTCTATTGATGCCAAAAGTAATACGTTTAAATTCTTTAAAATCATCACGGGCTATACGTACAAAAACAGCTTTAAAAACTGGAATTTTAATTATCAAGGCTTGACCAATTTGAGTTCATTGAGTTTTAACACGGTACAAGGCTATAATTTGGACAGTGGTTTTTCATTTAGAAAATGGAACGAAGAAACCGGAAAATTCACTTCAATATCCTCTACATTTAATTATGGTTTTGCCGAAGATAGATTGCGTGTAAAAGGGAATTTTTATCATCGATTCAATACTATAAATAATGCTTACATTAATTTTTCAGTCGGAAGCACAATAAGTCAATTTAATCCAAACGAACCGATTAGTAACATTGTGAATTCGGTTGCCACTTTATTCTTTAAAAACAATTATATGAAATTGTACAACAAAGAATTTGCAGAAATTAGCTATGGAAAAGAAGTTACAAACGGCGTTTTTGCTTCAGGAAAAGTGTTGTATGAAAATCGCCGCGCTTTATTTAATAACACCGATTATACGTTAATTAAAAATGATGATTTGTATTTTTCGAATGATCCGTTACAACCTAACAATTATACTTCGGTTCCGTTTGAAAAGCATCAGATTATGAAAGCAAGTTTAGGAACGCGTATTCGCTTTGGTCAAAAATACATTTCGCGTCCAAATGGAAAAATCAACATTCAAAACGACGATTATCCAATTTTGAGTTTTTATTACGAAAAAGCTTTTGGTGCTTCAAACAGTAATTATCATTATGATTTAATCAGCGGAACAGTAGATTACAACAAAACAATTGGGAACAAAGGTGATTTTGGATTGCGTTTCAAAGCTGGAAAATTCTTTAATGCGGATGCTATTTCGTTTGTAGATTACAAACATTTTAACGGCAATCAAACCCATGTAAATTTATTTAACAATTCCTTGAACTCGTTTAATTTACTTCCTTATTATACACATTCTACAAACGATGCTTATTTGGAAACCCATATTGAGCATAATTTCAAAGGATATATCATGAATAAAATTCCATTATTGAACAAACTACAATGGAATTTAATTGGTGGTTTTCATCAGCTAAACATTCCAAACATGAAACCTTATCAAGAGTTCACCGTTGGGTTTGACAACATTGGTTGGGGAAAATTTCGTTTCTTGCGAATTGATTATGTGAGAAGCTACCAGGATGGTTTTCAAGGAGATGGAATCATGTTTGGTTTAAAATTTTAACAGTGGTTCAAAATAATTTTATACCTTAGTAGTACTAACCAATAAAATTATGAACTATGTCAAAACCAACAATTTCCTTTTGGATTATTAGTGTAATTGCACTTTTGTGGAATTTAATGGGTGTAAGTCAATACATTCAACAAGCGTATAATACCGATTCGTTTAGAGCGATGTACACCGAAACTCAATTACAAATGATGGATGCTACGCCAGCATGGTCAACAGCTGCATTTGCAATTGCCGTTTTTGCAGCTACTTTTGGAAGTGTTTCGTTATTATTAAGAAAAAAATGGGCCTACACGTTATTTTTAATTTCGTTTTTAGCCATTATTGTTCAAAATATTGACGCTTTTACTCGATTTAAACTTAGTGATTATGGAACTGCTGAATTGGTCATGACCGCTATAATTCCGGTGTTTGCTTTGTTCTTGCTTTGGTATTCTAAAAAGGCAATTAAAAGACATTGGATTGTTTAATATAAAATCATAAAAAACACTTCTATCGAGGTGTTTTTTTTATTTCAAAAACACATCATATCCAAATCGGATTAACGCCAATCCTACCACAATTAAAAAGAAAACACGGATAAATCCGTTGCCTTTTGAAATGGCTAATCGAGCGCCTAACCACGAACCGGTAACATTGCATATTGCCATAGGAATAGCAACTGCCCAAATGATTTTTCCCTTTAAGACAAATAAAGTGATGGAACCAATGTTGGTAGCCAAATTGACTAATTTTGCATAAATATTGGCTTTTAAAAAATCGAACCCTAAAACCGCTATAAACGCCATGATTAATAAACTTCCGGTTCCTGGACCAATGAATCCATCGTAAAAACCTAAGAACACACAAATGATACTTCCGTAAATATAGGTTTGCTTTTTTGACAATTTATCTACTTGAAATTGTCCGAAATCTTTTTTGAAATAGGTATACAGCAAGAGTAAAATTAAAACCACAAAAAGTAAGGGTTTCATGAAATCGTTTTGCATTATGTTGAGTAAACTTGAACCCAAATAAGCAAATCCAAAAGAAACAATTGCCATTACTAAGAATAACTTCCCATTCACTTTTGCCGATTTCAGATAGTGATAGGTTGCCATACTTGTGCCACTAAAACCTGGGATTTTTAATGTTCCAATAATGGATGCAACAGATACATTAGGCAATAAAATTAAAGCGGCTGGTGTTTGAATTAAGCCACCGCCACCTACAATAGCATCTATGAAACCAGCTATGAAGGATGCAATGCAGAGAAAAATGATGATGTAGGTTTCCATTTTTTAGTTTTCAGTCACAGTTTTCAGTCACAGTAATACTGCTTACTGCGACTGAACACTGAATACTAAATTATACTCTCACGATATTAGCTCCGATAGCACGAAGTCTTTCATCGATGCGCTCGTACCCTCTATCAATTTGTTCGATATTTTGAATGGTTGACGTTCCTTTTGCAGTTAAAGCGGCAATTAATAATGAAATTCCGGCTCTAATATCTGGCGAACTCATCGTTGTTGCTTTTAATTGTGATTGGAAATTATGCCCCATAACCACCGCTCTGTGCGGATCACATAACATAATTTTTGCTCCCATATCAATCAATTTATCCACAAAGAATAAACGACTTTCAAACATTTTCTGGTGAATTAACACATCCCCTTTTGCTTGTGTACACACTACTAAAACAATGCTCAATAAATCAGGTGTAAATCCTGGCCATGGCGCATCGGCAACGGTTAAGATAGAGCCATCAATATCGGTTTTGATTTCGTAGCCCTCTTTGTGAGCAGGAATGTAAATATCGTCTCCTTTTCGTTCTAAGGTAATTCCTAGTTTTCTAAATACGTTTGGAATTTGTCCTAAGTTATCCCAACTTACATTTTTAATTGTAATTTCACTTCTTGTCATGGCTGCAAGACCAATCCACGAACCGATTTCGACCATGTCTGGTAAAATTCTGTGTTCGCAACCGCCTAAGCTATCCACACCTTCAATCGTTAACATGTTTGAACCTACTCCTGAGATTTTTGCTCCCATTGAGTTCAACATTTTACACAATTGTTGTAAGTATGGCTCACACGCTGCGTTATAAATAGTAGTTGTTCCTTCTGCTAAAACAGCAGCCATTACAATATTTGCTGTTCCTGTTACTGATGCTTCATCTAATAACATGTAAGCACCTTGTAATTTTCCGTCGATTTCTACACCATAAAAATGGTCTTCTCTTTCGTATCTAAATTTTGCACCAAGGTTAATAAACCCTTCAAAGTGTGTATCTAAACGACGGCGACCAATTTTATCGCCACCTGGTTTTGGGATATACCCGCAACCAAAACGCGCTAAAAGTGGCCCAACAATCATGATAGAACCTCTTAAACTTCCGCCTTCTTTTTTAAATGCTTCTGTTTTTAGATAGTTTACGTTGACTTCATCGGCTTGAAATGTATAATCACCAGGTCCATTTTTTTGAATTTTTACCCCTAAATTGCCTAAAAGAGTAATCAATTTATTGACATCAATAATATCTGGAATATTGGTAACTCTTACTTTTTCAGAAGTTAACAAAACGGGACATAAAACTTGTAAAGCCTCATTTTTTGCACCTTGTGGTGTAATTTCTCCTTTTAATGATTTTCCTCCTTCAATTTTAAATGTTCCCATGCAATTAACTATTTTTTTTGAATGTATTTTTATTGTTTTTGTTTAGGTGCCCTTTGTTGTTCGTTTTCTTAACAATTCCAGGTTTATTTGTACTGAATTGTGTTTTATTAGACACTTTTTTATTCACTTTCATCAAATCGTGCGTGTTTGAAAGCTCTTCGTTTGATTTAGAAAGGTTTAATTTTCCACCCGAAAGTTCTAACAAATGCTGAAATATGATTTCATCCGTTACAGTGTCTTTATTCCAACTCAAATAACTTTTTTTCATGTGATTGGCAATCACTAAAACCAAGGCATTTTTTAATTCGCTTTCTTCCCAGCTGTTGGCCACATCAATCATGTATTTGATGTTATTGCCATAAAAACGGTACTTAGGAAAATTTTGTGGGTATTTTAAACGATCTGGTTTTTGCGTTAAAATATCTTTTGAAGGAATAGGATAAGGTGAATCTACATCTAATTTAAAATCAGACATAATGAACAACTGATCCCACAGTTTATGCTGAAAATCCAACACATCTCTCAAATGTGGATTCAAAGAACCCATTACCGAAATGATGTATTTTGCGGCTTTATTTCGTTCTTCTCTATCCTCAATTGCTGTAGCTTGGTCGATTAATTTTTGCAAATGTCTTCCATACTCAGGAATAATTAAATGAGAGCGTTGCGAATTATATTCTAAATAACTTACTTCTTCTTGCATGATTTTTTATAATGAAATGATGCCTTCTATGTCAGAAACGGCAATATATTTATCAATAACACTTTGAGCACTTGGCATCGTTACACTTATCGAAATACTTGTAAATTTACCTGTTTTAGATTGTTGTGTAGTAATCACAGCGCCCATATCGTTAAATGTAGCTTCCACTTTAGCAATTTTATGCACATCTGAAGGTACAATAAATTTATATAAATATTCTGAAGGCCAAAGTGTTGAGTTTGACAATTCTTCTTTTAAACGAATGTAAAAATCTTCGGTTTTCTTATCCATCATCATTTCGTATTTGAAAAGCAAATATACTTTTTTATGTTCAGAAATATATTGTTGCTACTTATAAAATTTTTAAGTTGATTAGATTTTTAAAAAAACTTACTTTTGCGCCTTAGAATTTCAGATATGAACAAAGAAATTGTGGTTTTAATCGGCGGACCAAGTTCGGGAAAAACAACTTTAATTGAAGCATTAAAAGAAAAAGGGCACACTTGTTATCCAGAAGTTTCGCGCGAAGTAATCAAAGAAGCGCAGGAACAAGGGATTGAACAATTGTTTCTTGAAAAACCTTTGTTGTTTAGCGAACTCCTTTTGGAAGGTCGAAAAAAACAATTTCACGCTGCCCAAAACGAAGCCGCCAGAATCGTTTTTTTAGACCGCGGAATTCCTGATGTTTTGGCTTACATGCATTACATTGGTGATGCGTATCCTTCTTTTTTTGATCAAGCTTGTAAAGACCATAAATACACTTCCATTTTTGTTTTACCGCCTTGGAAAGAAATTTATGTAAGCGATGCCGAACGCTATGAAAACTATGAACAAGCGGTTTTGATTCATGAACACTTGATGGAAACCTATAAAAATTATGGATATTCAATTACCGAAGTTCCTAAAGATTCGGTAGAAAATCGTATTGATTTCATTATGAAACACCTTGCGAAATAAAACTTTTTGTACATTAGTGTTTCTAAAAGCCATTTAACATGTCTGAAGCCTTATTATTACTTCAAAAATATTGGAAACACGAAACCTTTAGAACACCACAAGAGGAAATTATTCAGTCGGTTTTAGACGGAAATGACACCTTTGCTTTATTGCCAACCGGTGGTGGAAAATCAGTTTGTTTTCAAATTCCAGCATTACTTTTAAACGGAATTTGCTTAGTGGTTTCGCCTTTGATTGCCTTGATGAAAGACCAAGTACAAAACTTACAAAGCCGAAACATTAAAGCAATTGCCTTAACGGGTGGCGTTTCGCAAGATGAAGTAATTGATATTTTAGACAATTGCCAATTTGGAAATTACAAATTTTTATACCTTTCTCCCGAACGTTTACAACACGATTGGATTGTAGAACGTTTAAAGCAATTGCCTATAAATCTCATCGCAATCGATGAAGCACACTGCGTAAGTCAATGGGGACATGACTTTAGACCAGCTTATTTGAAAATTTCGGAATTAAAAACAGCCTTTCCAAAAACACCTTTTTTAGCTTTAACAGCCACGGCAACCAAGCGTGTTCAAGAAGATATTTGCAAAAATTTAGCCTTAGAAAATCCGCAATTTTTCACCAAATCATTTACCCGAGAAAATTTAGCCTATCATGTTATTAAAACAGAAGATAAGTTATTTAAAATACAACAGATTCTGACCAAAAATCCGCAATCCTCGATTATCTATGTGCGTAATCGTAAATCGTGTATTGAAACTTCGCAACAGTTAAATCAATTGGGATTTTCGACTACATTTTACCACGGTGGTTTACCTGCTAAAGAGAAAGAAAAAAACATGCAATCTTGGCTAGAGAATAAATCCCAAGTGATAGTTGCTACGAATGCATTTGGAATGGGAATTGACAAATCTGATGTAAAAACGGTCATCCATATTCAACTGCCTGAAAACATCGAAAATTATTACCAAGAAGCCGGAAGAGCGGGAAGAAATGGCGAAAAAGCATTTGGAATTATTTTGACCAATTCTGGCGATATCGACTTTACAAAAAGGCAATTTCTTGATGTGTTGCCCGATAAAAAATTTGTACGAGATGTGTATGTAAAACTAAATAATTATTTCAGAATTGCTTATGGAGAAGGCTTTAACGAAAGTTTCGCTTTCAATTTAAACCAATTCTGTTCGCATTATAATTTTCCGATTTTAAAGGCCTTTAATAGTTTACAATTTTTAGACCGACAAGGCATTTTGACTTTTCAGAGTGAATCTTCAGAAAAAATTAGTTTGCAATTCATCATACCGAGCAAAGAAGTAATTCGTTACATCAGTTTGCATCCGCATGACGAACCCATTATTACCACTATTTTAAGAACTTACTCCGGAATTTTTGATGTAGAAACAACGATCAATCCGCATTTAGTTGCCAAAAAGTCAAATACAACTGAAGCAGCGGTTGAAAAAGTGATTGATCAATTAGCCGAAAGTCAATGTATTATTCTTCATGCAAAAAACAATGATAGTTCGATTACTTTTAATGAAGTTCGCGAAGACGATTTAACCATTAATCGTGTGGCTAAATTTTTAGCACATCAAAACCAGTTGAAACAAGACCAGTTTCAAAGCGTAATTGATTATATTTCGAATGAAGACAGTTGTAAAAATAAACTGCTTCTCGCCTACTTTGAAGAGATTACTGAAGAAGATTGTGGCATTTGTTCGTATTGTTTTTCCAAAAAAAAGAGCAATCCGAAAGAAAATACCGAATTAATTCTTCAATTGTTACAAAAAGACAACTTATCATCCCGAGAAATTGAAAATTCGTTACAAATTTCTCCCGAAGCCACTATCTTTGCATTGCAATTGTTATTAGAACACCATAAAATTGCAATCAATTCATACAATCAATATTACTTATTATAATGGAAAAACTTCGCATTGTATTCATGGGAACACCCGACTTTGCTGTGGGAATTTTGGATACTATTTATCAAAATAATTATGAAATTGTTGGGGTAATTACCGCTCCAGACAAACCTGCGGGTCGTGGTCAAAAAGTAAGCACAAGTGCGGTTAAAGACTATGCCGTATCTAAAAACTTACGTTTATTGCAACCTACCAACTTAAAATCGGAAGATTTTTTAGCTGAATTAAAAAGTTTGAATGCCAATTTACATGTGGTAGTGGCGTTTAGAATGTTGCCCGAAGTGGTGTGGAAAATGCCAAAATTAGGCACGTTCAACTTGCACGCTTCTTTGTTACCAGAATATCGTGGTGCTGCACCTATTAATTGGGCAATTATTAATGGAGAAAAGAAAACAGGTGTGACTACTTTTTTTATTGATGATAAAATTGATACCGGTGCAATGATTTTGAGCAAGGAAACTACCATTGGCGCAAATGAATCAGCTGGAGAATTACACGATAGATTAATGCAATTAGGAAGTGAAGCCGTAATTGAAACACTACATTTAATTGAGGAAGGAAAAGCGACCACTACACTTCAAACAGAAAATCCTGAAGTAAAAACAGCTTACAAATTAAATAAGGACAACTGCAAAATAGATTGGACCCAATCAGGAAAAACGATTTTTAACTTAATTAGAGGTTTATCACCTTATCCAGCGGCTTGGACCTATATAAAAGATGGTGAAAACGAATGGAATGTAAAAATATATGCCGCATCGTTTGAAGAAAAAGAACAAACTAATGCAATTGGAAGCGTTACAACCACCAAAAAAGAGATCTTCATTGCAACAAAAGACGGCGTTTTAAAAATAACCAGTTTACAATTTCCAGGAAAGAAAAGAATGCAAGCCCATGAATTGTTAAACGGAATATCGTTTTCTGAAAAAGCAATAGCGCTGTAAGCCCTGAAAATGCTATATTTGGGCTAAAAATTCAAAAAAACAAACAATGTTATTAACATTTAGTCTATTTTATCAACATTTTAGTCGAAAAATTAGCCAAATGCTTGCACAGCTCAATTATACCGCTAAATTTGCTATAAATAATTAAGTTTAACCAATTATAAATAACTTTAATCATGAACAAATCAGAATTAATCGATGCAATGGCAGCTTCTGCTGGTATTACAAAAGCAGCTGCTAAATTAGCTTTAGAATCATTTTTAAGCAATGTTGAAGGAACTTTAAACAAAGGTGGAAGAGTATCTTTAGTAGGTTTCGGATCTTGGTCAGTATCTTCAAGAGCTGCAAGAGATGGTAGAAATCCACAAACTGGTAAAACTATCAAAATTGCTGCTAAAAATGTAGTAAAATTTAAAGCTGGTGCTGAATTAGAAGGAGCAGTAAACAAAAAATAATTTTTTGATTTATACAGTATAAGAATCCCGATAAATTCGGGATTTTTTTGTTTCTAGACGATTTTATTTGATTTTGTAAACTTTTTTTGATAACTTTAGATATTAAACTTACAGAAATATGATATCAACTTTACCCAAAAAAGGTCATTTGCTCATTGCAGAGCCTTCTACTTTAGGCGATGTTTCATTCAATCGCTCTGTGGTTTTATTGGCAGAACATAATGACGAAGGTTCTATTGGTTTTATTTTAAACAAACCTTTGAATTATACTATTAATGATTTGCTGCCAGAAATTGAAGCTTCTTTTAAAATATACAATGGCGGTCCTGTAGAGCAAGACAATTTGTATTTTATTCACAACATTCCGGAAATTATTCCGAATAGTGTTGAAATTTCGAATGGAATATATTGGGGCGGTGATTTTGAAACCACAAAGCACCTGATTAATACAGGAGAGATCAACAAGAACAATATTCGTTTTTTCTTAGGATATAGTGGTTGGAGCGTAAATCAACTGGAAATGGAACTGCAAGAAAACGCATGGATTGTAAGTGAAAATTCTTTAAAAAAGAAATTACTCTCCAAATCAAGCAACCAATTTTGGAAAGAAAAAATCATTGAACAAGGAGGCGAATACGTCCTGTTTTCTAATGCGCCTGAAAATCCATTGCTTAACTAAGTCTTATTTTTGCATTTAGTTTGGCTACTATTTCATTCGAAAAATTCACAGTATATTCTTTTTTTCTGTATTTCGTTATGGGCTGAATTCCTGTGATTACGTTTGTTAAAAATAGTTCATCTGCTTTTTGTAAATCAAAGGGTGAAATTGACGTTTCTTTTACCTCAATTCCTTCCATTTTATTTAGAATTTCAATTACTTGTTTGCGCATAATTCCGTTTAAACAACCATCAGAAATTGGTGGTGTAACAACTGAATTGCCCATTTTCATAAACAAATTACTTTGCAAAGCTTCTACAATATTTTTTTCATCGTTTAAAACCAAGCAATTATCATAATCATTTTCTTTGGCAAAAATACTTCCTGTAATTTGAAGCATTTTGTTATTTGTTTTTAAAGTCGAAAGCAATTGTTTTGGAATAAAGAAATCTTTGTACAATTCGACTTCATAATTGGATTTTTCAATCGTATAAACAGAATTTTCGGAAGGAATTGCAACAATGATAAATTCAATTTCATTGCTAATTGGTGTGTAAAATCCGTCAGATTTTCTAAAAATAGAAAAACGAACTCTAAACGAATTTGCTTTTTCAAGAGAATTTGTCAGTTTTAAAATCTGTTCTTCGAAGAATTCCATGGTGAAATTCATTGGGATTTCCATGCGACAAATACGCATTGAGGCCATCAATCTAAAGTAGTGATCTTCCAAGAACAAAACCTTGTTATCTAACACTTTAATAGTTTCAAAAACGGCATCACCGTACAAAAAACCTCTATTTGATTCTACTGTACAATTGCTATTTTCCTGAATGTTTCCGTTGTAATTTACCATAAAAAATCCCGATTAAAAATCGGGACAAATATACTCTTTATAATTTGTTTTTTAAACAGAACCTAAGACATGTTTTAAGTCGGAAATTTGATTTTCCCAAAGTAATTTTGATTCGTCTAATTCGTCTTCATGAGCAAAATCAGAAATTACAATCGAAACATCTTTTGTGATTTCGTCTTCCATAATTTTTAGTTCAAAAAAGTAGTCGGTTTCAGAATCGTCATCGTTCAACCATCTGAATTTGATTCGCTCGCCCGATTTTTTAGACGCTAATTTTGCTTTTTCTTCGGAATCATCCCAAATAAAAGTAAAAAATTCTCCTCTAGAATTAACATTATCGGCAAACCACTCCGAAAGACCAGATGGAGTTGATATATATTGATACAATAATTGTGGAGAAGACTGAATTGGAAACTCTAATTCGTATTTTACTTTTGTACTCATTTTGTAATTTTTAAGTTTGGAAATATATAGAGAATAAATTGAAAATACAAAAAAAGATTTTATTTATTTTTTAGAAAATAATTGTAAAATAATATTTGCAAACAACAGAATTAGTTTTATATTTGCACCCGCATTCGGTAAGGATGTCTGCAGTATATTTGGCGAGGTAGCTCAGTTGGTTAGAGCGCAGGATTCATAACCCTGAGGTCACGGGTTCAACTCCCGTCCTCGCTACTGGTTAAAAACATAGATTTTATGCGGTTTTAGAGTAATTTAAAACCGCTTTTTTTATGTCATTGAGTAAGCAATTATTGCAAAACGCATACGATAACGCATACGATTTAAAGATTATGAAGAATTATTCTGATCCAAAAATTTATGATGCTGGCGGCAGCTTAACGAAAAGATGGTACGTGTATTACTCTTTTAGAAATCCTATTACAAAAAAATTAGTTCGCCAAACTCCTATATATGGCGGCATTAATAAACTTAAAAATTTATCGGAACGAAAAAAAGCTGCTAAAAACTTATGCTGGGCGGTGCAACGTCATTTAGACGGTGGTTTTAATCCTTATCTTGCTTCAAAATTTGATAGTATTGATGTGAAATATACCATTAAAGATGCTTTTGATTACGCTTTACGTAAAAAAAATACCGTTCTTTCTGAAAATAGTTACAGCGATTTTAGAATTAGATCTACAAAATTTAAAAAATGGTTGATTGAAAACGGAATTGATGAATTACAAACTATTGAAACGATTACCAAAAAAGTAGTTACAATTTACCTGAATGAAATTGCTGAAGCAACGTCTGCCCGAAATAGAAACAATACGCGTTCTAATTTGTCAATGCTTTTTAAAGTATTAGAAGACGACGAAATTATAACGGATAATTTTGTGAATGATATTGCAGTTTTAAAATCTACACCCGAACGCAATAAAAGTTATACCACTACGCAAGAAAAAAACATTGAAAAGATTATTGAGAGCGAGCCTATTTTATCGGTATTTATAAAATTGATTTCTTACAACTTTTTGCGCCCTATTGAGGTTTGTCGTTTACAAGTAAAGGATATTGATGTAGTTGATAAAAAGATTTACATACGTGCCAAAAACCAACCTGTGAAAACTAAAATAATTCCGGATATTATGATTAAGGAATTACCCGAACTTTCACACCTGGACCCGAATAGCTTTTTTATTACACCTAATGGTTTTGGAATGGAGTGGAATGCTACAGAAACAACCCGAAGAAATGCTATTTCGGATATATTTAGAAAACGTTTTAAAATTCCCCTAAAATTAGGCAAAGAATATGGGTTATATAGCTTTAGACACACTTACATAACCAAATTATACAATGAATTGGTTAAAAACTCAACACCATTTGAAGCAAAAAGTAAATTGATGTTGATTACGGGCCACACTACAATGACCGCTTTAGATAAATACTTACGTGATATTGATGCGGTGCTTCCAGATGATTACTCTAACTTAATTAAAAAGTAAACCTATAAGTTTACTTTTTAAAGTATCATTATTGTATAATAACAAAAAAACGTGTTACAAAATTGCAACACGTTTTCAATCAACAAAAAATAACTAACAAAATCTATTTCTTTTTAGCGGTCTTACGTTTTTTTGCTAACGTTCCGTTTTTTGCAGCTATTGCGAATTTTTTACGTGCTGCTAATTGTTTTGCGGTTGGTTTTTTTGCACTCATGGTATCTAATGTTTAAATGGTTACTTAAATATCTGAAAAAATGTAATTTTCCCAGTTTTGAATTATTTTAAAATTGAATCGTTTACACGTAATTAACCAGTAAACAAATTCAAACGGACAAATTATTATAGTTACAAGCGTATAAAAAACTGCATTGATAAAAAACCATAGTAGCCAAAATATAATTTTAAAAATTAGTAGTTTCATGGCTTAATTAATTACGGTTTCAACTGGTGCGTTACCTGCTTCTATTTCTCTTTTTTCTCTCATGTATTCCTCATATCTTTTTGGATTAAAACGTTGAAAACCCTCTTCCCAAATAATGCGCTCACCCATTCCATAACGCCCTCTATTTTCCATAAAGAAGTTTTCAACCGTCATAATTGCATCTACAACGTGCGTCCAACCTTGATCACCTTTGAAATCACCGCTTTTAGTAACTTCAAAAATTAGAATAAAAGAAACGTCTGGAAAACGTTTAACAAAACGTTCTTTAAATTCCTCAGGTTTTAATTTTTCTTTTCTTATATAGTCGGAAATCATATCTATAAAAACAAACTTATATTGTCCTGTTGCAATTTCTGCTTCCAGTTCTTGCGTAGTACTGATGTCGCTTGGTTCTGCATTAGAATTGTTTGCTAATCCGCTGCTTTTCCAAAGTTCCTGTGTTGAAAGGTTAAAACCTTGATCCGCAAAATTGTATAGCACTTTTCCAAAATTTGTAAAATATTCAGCCATTTGCAATGATGCCGATGTTTTTCCATTTTTAGGTTTACCCCAAATTGCAATTTTTAAGTTAGCCGCTGGATTTTGCATTAACTCGCTCCATTCCTCATTGATTGCAAGTGTATCAAAATTTGTCCCTAACAACCTTTTTGCGCCTGAAGATAGTTTTTCATTACTTTTTGTAACTGTTTTTTCAGGCGCTTTTGTTTGCAATGGTAATGGGTTTGAAAGCATTGTATTTTTTTCATTAAAAACAATAGGCTGTATCATTTCAATAGCTGGAGCTGTAGCATTTCGTATAATTACAGTTTCTACTGGATAATTATTAACTGGTGCGTTTAGTGTTTTTTTTTTAACCGCCACAATGTTTCCAGTGTTTTCTTGAAATTTATACCCTTTTTTTAATTTTCCGCTTTTATCTATTCCATTACACTTAACACGATTAGAGCATACTTTCGGTGAACCTAATTTTTGTTTACGAACTTTTATAATGTTTCCTGTGTGCTCTTGAAACTTATACCCTTTATGTAATTTTCCTGATTTGTCAATCCCTGTGCATTTTATACGATTAGTACATACATTTCTAGGTTTTGATAAACCATAAAAAGTAACTTCTACTTTTTCTTTTGGGTCATACAAATATGTTTCACATTCCTTTTTAGCCATTAACAATTCAGGGCGTAAACGGTCATTAGATACCTCAATTTGTTTTTCAATGCTTTTCAAAAGAGTTTTTACTTTACTAACTTCAGGCAAAGTACCTTGAATAGCTATAAATCTTTTCAATAAAGATACACTTGGGAGAACTTTTTTATTAGTAGAAAATTCTTCAATTTCTGCAAATAACTTTTTGTCTGTAAATTCAATTTTTACGTCTGCTTTTTTAGGGTTTGCAAATTCCTCAAAAAGAATAGTTAATTTTTCATTACACTTATTGAATAAGTTAGCATTTTCAGACGTTTTTCTGACTTTACGCTCTACGGCTGCTTTATTGAAGGCAACATATAATAAACGAACTGTATTGAAAGGAATAACAACGTTTTCACCTTTTTTTATCATGGCGTAAAAACGTCGAATTAATAAATATTCAATCGAGTTGTTATCAACTAAATTCTTTTCATTGATTACTTTAGCTACTTTAGTTTTTTTAGGTGCTGCTTTTTTAGCAGTTGTTGTTTTTTCTATTTTGCTAACAGTACTACTTTCTTTTTTATATTCAGGAAATTCACCTGGATATTTATCATTTAAAATTTGACCTAATGGTTCTTGGAAAAAATGAAAATCTAATTCAATACCTCTAATTGTTTGTAGTTCATCAACTGAAATATAACCTGCTTCAGAATTTTGAGTATCTCCATTCAAAACAACATAACCAAAAAACATATTTTCAGATGGGTCGTAATCTAAAATATACCAGTCTGTTTGGCCATAAAAGAAATGTGCTTTTACAAAACTATCCATTAATGGTAAATCTTGGCGTTTTCTAGCTAAATCAAAATCTTTCTCCAGGTCTTTAATTAACTGAACAAAGTACTCTTTTTCTTCTGAACGTTCATAACCTAACAGTATTTCCTGTTGATGTTTTGGCATTACTTTTTTTAGATACTTTGTATTATCTAAAGTTTCTGCAATAGTTTCTTTTCTTTTGGCAGGTGCTACGGTTTTAGGTTTGTCCGTTTTAACTAATACACTATCCTTTTTAGTAAGATTATCATTAATTGATTTTAAAAACAAATCAATTGTTTCTTTAATATCATCGTCATCATCATAAAACTCCATCATATCCTCAATATCATTTCTGTTATCTTGAATAGTTTGAGGAAAGTTTTTCCAATTCCAGGTATCTTTTTGCTCGTTATAATTTTTAATTGTCATCATTGGTGGTTGGTTAAATGGTTAATTATTATGCTGCTAAAAGTTGTAATTTGATTTTAATGGCCTTTGCTTTCATTTTAGCCAGCTTCAATCTTCTTAATTTATCGTTATCTTCTACTTTTGGTTGAGTTCGTTTAACTGTATTTTCTTTAGTTGGAAGAAAACAGCCTGCTAAATTATTACCTTCGCTATCTTTTTGAACAACGTCCTGAAATAAATAAGACATTAAATAGTTCATATCCGCAAAATCTTTTACACGGTCTTTTAACTCCCCACCTTTTATAGCATACTTTTGTTTTTGTTCTGCAACTTTTAAAAGTATTTTTTCTTGGAATTCTTCTGTTCTAACTTCTTCTATTTCCAATTGCGTTAATGCTTTTTCTTTTTCCATTTCAGCTAGAATAACAGAAATATCCGTATTTTCATTATAACCTCTTTGGTCAAAAATAGTACGTTTAATTTTTGCATACTTTGAAGTAGTTTCTTTGTAATTTTCTAAACCACTATCATAAGAACGTTCCAGTACTAAAGACATATATTTTGAAGCTGCTGCAATTAAATCCTTATCGGTGTAATTTTGGGTTATATTGTTAAGCTGCTCATACAATGCAATGTATCTTTCAATTCGGTTTTGTTTTGCTTTGGTAAATGATTCCATTTTTTTACCTAAAGACGAAACATCATCAAATATTAATAACTCCTCATTCCAGTCACTTAATTTTAGATTTTTAAAACTTTCTTTCCAGGTAATTATTTTTGCATATACCTGATTTCTATAATCTTCTAAACGTGTTTTTAAATAGCTGTAATTTCCTAAATCTTCAATATTACTATTCAATACCATTAATTTAGTTGAAAGTTCTGCAGCAATTTGTTTTACTTCGAAACGTGCTAATACGTTCAAATCTGTAACCAATGCAAATTTAATTTCGTTTGGATCTAAACTTTCTTCATCTAATACATTACCTCTATCAGCTTTGCTCCATAAATCATTGATACGGCTTGTTTTTTCCTCAAGCTTCTGGAATACAAAAACGTCCATACTGTTTTCCATTAATGGCATAACAATCCTAACAAAACCAAACATATTTTTTTGTCGCCAGATGCGGCCTTCTAACTGTCTTAAATCGGTTGGGTTCCAGTTTGGGTACAAATTATATAATACTGTTGATTTTTCCTGTAAATTAATACCTTCTTTAATTGTTGACGTTCCGATAATAATCTTGCACGTACCTTCATTAAAAGCAATTTTAATTTTTTCTTTATTAGCTTGGGTAATTCCACTAGAAATGATTTCTACTTCGTCAACTTTTTGGTTTGGAAATTCTTTTAATTTAACTCCTGTTTTATATCCTACTTCTTTTTCTAAATATTCCTTTATGTAGTGAAAATACTCTTTTCCTCTATCAATGTAAATAACTTGTCCTGAAACATTTTCGTTTCTATTTTCATGGTATTTTTTAACTGAATCAATACAGTCCATTGTATATTTTATCTTTGGACTTGAAACAACAAAATCAAAATAATCGTCTGGTTGCGATTTATCGTATAGGAATGGAGAAAGTGCATTATTTAAACTTTCCGACATTAAACGCAATAGTTTACCTGGATCACTTTTATCAGCTCCTTGACTTGCTTCTGAATTAATTGCTCTTTGATTAGCTTGTTGTTCGGGAGTAAGTTTTAAATAGGTTAATACCTGGTCCTCTACTTTTAATTTTTCAATCCCTTTTTCGGTTGCTACTTTTATTCTAGGAAGATTAATTTTGCACGGTCTAGGAATATTGGCTTCTTCTCCTGTTTTAAAATTAATGTGAGAATTAATCAATTTTTGTAATGAAATACGATTGTTAAATGACTTCACAACATTACTTTGTTTAATTTCTCCATCAATTCCTACTACGTGTTCCGTTGTTTCTGAAATGTATTGTTCGAAAAATGTTCTTAAATTAGTAATACCCCATGACTTCATATAATCAAATGCGACTAATGAAAGCATGGAATAAATTTCCATTGGACTATTGGTAAAAGGTGTAGCCGTTAAAAGCATTACATTTCTACCATATTTTCTTTGGATATAATTAGTAATAAAAAACAACTTAATACCTCTATTTGAAGGCTGGCCCCCTTTAATGTGAAATTGTTTACCGTTTTCATCGGCTTTTACTTCTGAAAACACATTTTTAAAATTGTGTGCTTCATCGACAACAATGTAGTCAAAACCTAAAGTTTCAATATCAGCAATAGTTTCTTTAGTTCCTGTTCCAATTATTTCTCGTAATTTTTCATTTTCTTTTTCTCTATCTCTATCTGTTCCTTCGCTTCTTTGTGAGAGAATATCTGAAAGCTGCTCAAAATGTTCGTTAGCCGTATACTCATTAAAACCAATTTTTTGTAAACCTTCATAGGTTACTAAAGTGATTGTTTTTTCTTTTACTTTATTGTCAACGTCAATATGGTCATATTCTGCACCCAAATTATACCATTCGTTAATTGTAATTCCTGTACCGGTTAAAATTCCTTGTAAATCTCCATTACCTAAAATTTCTTTAATCCAGTTTTTATATGTTGGATTAGGAACTGCTACAATTGGGCGTTTACATTTACCTGAATTAATTGCGTTTGATAATTCAATGATTGCCGTAATAGTTTTACCAACGCCTACATCATAAGCGATAATTCCACTACCTACTAATTCCATAAAAGCAATTCCTTCGCGTTGTGCTAAACGAATATCTAAATCGTTACCCATGAATTTTTTAGATATTTGTAAGCCAATTGGAATTTTATGATATTGCAATGGTGCAATTGCATTAAACTTTTCGTTATACTCAATATCAATTCTTACCTGATCATTGTATTCTAATGCTTCATATAGAAACTTTTTAAATAAACGCTCCCCTTCATCTCTAGTTCTTTTTTTAATATCTAACCATTCCTCTTTTTCAATAGTTCGAGGTTTATTTTCATTGTTTAGATAATAATTGATGATTTCCAATGCTCTAGTTTTGTTAAACTGATCATCGGACAAAGTTCTTAAATAATCTTTGTAGGCTTCCTGAAGTGTTGAAGGTTCACTTAATGGAATTTCTTTAAGTGAATTAACCATGAAATTACGTGCCGTTTCTGAAATGGCTAAAATAACTGGCCTTTCACTTTCAACTGGATTAGAAATTGAAATTTTATTAGGCATTAAGTCCTGAATAGTTTTGATATGGTTATCAAATATTTTTTGCCCGTAAGTATCAACAATGGTTTCCTGGTTCTTTTTTAGTTTTGATATTTTTTCGTAAAGATTACCAAAAACAAAGATAGGATAAGGAACAAGGTTGTTTTCTTTTTTTGTGGCATCATAAAACAATATACCCTTTACTACCCATTCTTTTAGCTGCTTTTGTGTTGGATCAACAAAATAAGATTTCCAATTAAGCATTGGCGTTCCTGTTAATCTTCTATACCATACCCAAGCATGAATTTCATCTTGTGTAATACCTGGATTGTATTTTTCAATACTTTCCTCAATAGTATAAACCGAACTAGAAATACGCCCTAGTCCTGTGGTTTTTTGCATACGCATTAATCGGTCTTTTGACTGTTCAATTAACTTTTTAGCGGTGCTGCTTAATGGTCCTTTATATTGTTTCATGTGGTTAATAATTGAAGTTTTATTTTAATAGCTTTTGCCTTTAATTTAGCTAGTTTTAATTGCTTTTCTTTGTCGTTTGTTGGTTTGTTATGATTAACTCCAGTAACTCTTAAAACGTCCTCTTTAGTTCCTTTTACCATAATAGGAAAAAAGCGAGAAGTAGTTTCGTATTCTACTCCTGCTATTTTTTCAGGGTGTTTTTTAAACCAGTTATCGTTTGAGGTTATTTCGACAAAGTTCATTACAACATATCGTTTAAATGAGGAATGCAAGCCGAAGCCGTAAAGTTCTCTTTGCACATCATTATTACTATTTCGTTTTCAACATACTTATATCCGCTTTCTGTTTGAATTAAGTCATAAATTGTTGGTGCTGCTTCTCTTTTTAAATTAGATAAAGCAATATGAATTGCAGATCTAACTTCCGTTTCTATTTTAGCTGATTTCATTATTTGCGTTTAAATATTAGTATATCCGTTGGAACTTGTGTGTTTTTAAAAACTTTTGGCATACGATAAGCATCTACAAATTCGGCTAATTCTCCAATTTGCTTTTTTTCATGTTCGTAGGTTTTATCATTACGCATGAAATTGCTTCCAGTAATGAAAACAAGCAAGCCGCCTTTTTTTAATACTTTCAATGATTGAAGCATAAAAAACTGTTCTAGTTGTTTAAATTTTAGTTTTTTAAAGTAGGGTGCGTAACTTCCTGAATATTTGCCGTAAGGTGGATTTCCAATAACTAAATCAAAGGGAGCATCTTTTAACCAGGTTGCATCATTTTTTAATAGTGACGTAAATCTAGGCTCTTGTAAAAATGCAGTTTCAAAATATTGGTTATAAATTGTAGCTTCAGGAACTCGTTTTTTTGCTATTTCGTAGTTGAATTTATCTAGTTCAAATGCAGTTACATTTTTTGGATTATCAACAACGGTTAAGAAATGACCTGTACCACAAGAAGGCTCTAATATTTTTCCAGTTTTTGAGTTAAATCCGTTTTGAATTGCCAGTTTATACATTACTTCACACAACCAAATAGGCGTAAAAAATGAATACAGCCTATTTTGGCCGTCATTTGGTTCGAAGTTTTCTAAAACACTTAAATCTTCTTTGGTTAAAGAAGATTTTTTAAGTATTTCTTTTATCAAAGAATTACTCATGGTTGGTTGGTGGTTAAATGGTTATTCAGCAGTCATTGGCTGCTCAATTACGTATGATTGGCCTAAAGCTTCAACTACAATTTCTAAAGTATAGTCTTTTATCTCCGTAAGTTGTGCTAAATTAGACATTTCCGATAAAAAAGACAAATATTTTGTTTCAATTGTTATTCCTGAAATTGAATTTGTTCCAAAAGCAGGAATTTCGATTTTTGTAATATCCGAATTTGCTTCACCTAAAAAAATACCTTTTCTAAATACACGAACTTTTTTAACAGAAATAAAACCTAAGCCATTAACGTAAAAATCATGTTCAGTAGGATTGTAAAATTTTACCGAAATATCAAAGAATAATGATAATCCTTTAATATTTACTTTTGAAATACTACTGATTTTGAATTGTAAATTTTCGATTACGTTTGAATAATCATCATATTTCTTTTTTCCATAAGCAGCTAATAAGGTCAAAATACCTATTCCAAGAACTACTTTTTGAGGTGTGTTAATGTTCATTATTAAAATAGTTTAGTAGGATCTAACAATTTGCCATTTTTATCATATACCTCGATATGTACATGATTTGTCATTTGCGACGAATATTTTGCAGCAATATTTTGTGAAATTCCTATTTGTTGTCCTTGCTTTACTTGTGCGCCAATTGAAACTGTAGCTTTCATGTAAAAAATTTTTACTTTGTACACTTCGTTTACAATTTCTATACCGGTATAACTTAAATCACTTGAGTAAGGAAAAGGAAAACGTGTTACTTTTCCTGAAATAGGTGCATAAATAGTTTGTCCAGGAGTGGTAACAATATCCAAACCGTTGTGTTTTCTTGCTCCACGACTTGCGCCAAATGAACCACAACCCCAACCGCCAGCATCACAACCTCTCGCTCTTTGTTCTGCTGTAATATTTCCAAATGCTTTATTTGTTCCCATAACTAGAAGTGTTAAAAGTGTCGCACCAGCGATGTACCAATGCTGTTTTTTCATAATCTAAAGTTTTCATTCTGTACTGTTAATGCCTTTCCGTTTCTTACACATTCTGTATAACCATAAATACACTCTTGCTTTTCTCCTGTTAGAATTCTTGCTTCTATTTCCATTGGATTTAAGTCGTAGCCTAATTCATTATTATAGCTTGAATAATTTGCGTAAAATTTTATTAAACCCATTTCTTGATATTGTTTCCAATGTACTAACTCGTGGTTAAGTAACATTTTATTATCTTTTTGTTCAGGTTTAATAAAAATACCGAAAGGCGGTATTGTTCTTGCGTTGTAATTTCCAGTAATAGTATTGTTATAGTAGATTTTTGGTTGATTGTTCCGTTTTTGCAATTCATTATAAATTGCAAAAACGAGAAAACCGCCTATTATAACTTTTGTACTACCTTTCATTTTTAGATTTTTTTAATATCCGCAGCTTTTACAAAATAGAGTTCTTTACCCCAAAAAGTATTTTTTTCAACTAAATACCAGGTAGCCGTTGTGTTTTTACCTATAATTTCTCCAACCTCTTCCCCATAATCTACGGTTGTTTCAACTTTGCCTGTACTTTCATAAGTTCCATCTGCTTTTTTAAAAGCTTCATACAAATTTGTAGGTGTGGAAAAATTGATGTTTGCCATTATTTTAGTACCAATAGCTAAAACATTGCGATTGATCAATGGCAATTTATTGTATTGATTTACACTTACTTTTTTTACGCCTTTTAACGTGAAAAGTCTTGTTTCGGTGTCATTTCCAAAAATACCGTCAATATCAGTGCCTTTAAATCCTAAAAGTTTTTGTAATTCTTTTACTTCAAGTCCTGTACTTCCTTTTGCTACAACTTTATTTGGGTCCATTGTTGGTAATGGCTTTGGTGGTGGTGTAGTTTGGTTGCTTCCTGGTGTTGGTGCTGGTTCATTAAATTGCGGTGCTTCTTTTTTACTACTGGTTAATAATAAAATCAAGCCGCCTATACCTATGCCTATGGCAACTGGTTTGATGTAATTTGTTGTTTTCATGGTCTGAATATTTTAGAGAAACGATATAGAATATATGCTATTGATAAACCTCCAGCAATAGCAAGCCAAACTAACCACTTTGGGTATACTTCTTTTACTATTGTTTGTGATTTACTATTTTTTAAATCTGAAATTAATGATTTTAATATTTTAGTGTCTTTTTCAATGGCTTCTTTAATATCGGCATAAATAACAAGTTCGTTTTTTAGCTCATCGAAGAAAATACCAAACTCATTATTACCTGATTTTTTTACATTGTTTAAACGTTGTAAAACGTGTTTAATTTCGGCATTAGTAATACTGTCGCATTCTGGTTTAGCCGTTTTGATTTGGCTGATTTTTAGTATCAAACTATCTTGTATTGCTTTAGATATTTTGATAGTAGAAACGCTGTCTAATTTAGTTTCAATTGTTTTTTCAATTGTATGTGTATTTTGCGGTTGTGGTTTTGCCTTGCAACTAATAACAAGAAATGATACTGCTAATAAAATTAACAGCATGGTAAACCAATATTTTAATGACTTTTTCATGTTATCTACCTATTTTATTGTTAGTACAATTTGAACATTGACTTTTGTACAAATGCAGTTCTTTTCGGAGTTTTGCCATTTCTTCCTGCATTTCCTCATACTGGCTTTTCATGGTGTCTTGAAGCTTGTTAACCAGTTCAATTGCTTTGTCGGCTGTTACCATTTTTTCCTGTTCAGATTTTGAAACTTCGGAGCTGGTTGTGGCTTTAATTTTTATTAGATCATATTTGAAAGCTGCAATTGATAAAACAAATGTTACAATTGAACTTGATGCAACTGTGATGATGATGTTAATGATGTTCATGTTAAAAAAATAATAAGATTAGTCCAACAATTAACCCACCCAAAACCGTTATAATTACGTCCTTTTTAGAATATGTTGCGTTGAAGTGTTTAACCTGTTGGACTTCCCAATAATGACCGATAACGATGCAAAGCGCCCAAGAAATAATAATACCTAAACCTTTAGGTAAAATTATATTTGGAACTATAGCTATTAATGCCCCAAAAACAAGGTGTAATACGTTTCTATTTTTCCAGTATTTTGTTAATTCGATTAGTGTTTTCATCCTGCAAAAGAGTGTTTAGGTTTAGTAATTTGACTTGTAATATCGGCTGCACCGAAATCTATTTTTTGTTCGCACATTATATCGTAATGGTATCCTTCTGCATAAATAGGTGGTGTAATTTCATTACCTTCTTCGTCATAAACACCATCTTCTAAAACAATCAAGCCTATTTCTACAACCGCTTGCACACCTTCTCCGTAGATAAGTCCTTCTTCTGTTTCAATATAAACCCCTTTAGCTATTAAATCAGCTATTGCGGTTTCTTTGTTTTTATATTTTAATTTGTATACGTTCATTTTATAAAGTTGTTAAAGAAATGCATTGTTCGTCTGTTAATTTAGTTTTCCAAAGTAAAATTTTGTTTATATAATTTTGTTTAGAGCTTGTATTCCCTACACTTAAAGATAAAGATGAAATGTTTAAAGGTAAAACACCGCTATTAGAAGAATTAATTAAAACTCCATTAATAAAAAAATCAAAATCATTATTCTTATATGATAATGCTATTTTTTTTCTACCAGAAGATTCTGCTAATGAAAAACTATATTGAAATCCTGTTGAGTTTCTAACTACAACCGAAATTAAATTTGAAGAAGAACAAGAAAAAAATATCCTATTTGCAATACCACCATCTCCTATTGATATTATACCATTATCTATACTTAAAGCTTGAAAATCCATATCAACAAACACAACTCCCTCTGTTTGCCCTATCAAATCAGCTATCCCCGTTTTAGAAATCACATCAGCATTTCTTGTTACTGCACTTGTTATTGTTGGAATATATGAAGTAGCGTTTGCAGCTGCTTCTAATTGTGCTCCCCACAAAAAAACAGATCTACCAACGTTAATATTGTCTGAACTAAATCTTGGTCTAATTGCATTTTCCACAGACGTAAAAGTTCCTATTAATCTATACCAGCCATTAGATAGCGTTTCATAAGTAATTGAACCACCACTAACCCCTGAAATAGAAGTTAATTCGCTTCCGTTCCAATTTATTAACCCTTGTAACGCATTAAGCGTATTTCTTACAAGAATTGAGCTTCTTTCTGCGTTATTGTTTTTTATAAAAACAGAAAAAGTATACACTACTCCTGTACTTCCGTTATAAATTTGACTAATAAAATCAGAAATATTATTATTCGTAATTAGTGAAGCATCATTATTACCTGACGGAGAAATACCCGAATTTGGATTAATAAAAATACTTCCTAATTTTATCCAAATAGCATTTGTGAAATCTTGAGAATATGTAAATAAATTCGTTCTCAAAGGTTCAACTAATATACTCGGACAACTTGAATTTTTATAGTTTAATCTTGCAACATTTGCAGGTACTTGTTCAATTAAACCCAATTTATTTACTCTTGTAGCTGTAGTTGCACGAACCACAGCTAAATCGCCTGTACCGTCAAAAGGTTTAATAGCATACAATTTGCTTGCTTTCACCGCATTTGGTGTTATCACTAAACTTGCTTGCTCTATTAAACTCATTTTTTATAAATTATTTAGGTGGTTTGTTAAACATTCTTCTGCTTCAAAAGTTCCAGCATCGGCAGCAACTCTCGCTTTGAATTGTTTTATCAATTCATTAACATAAGAACCATTTTGCGGTTGGCCAGTTGCTAATAATGTTAACATAATTAAGCATATATTAAATTCACAATTACGTCACCTGCTTCGATTGGGTCTTCGTTATTGTCAGCGCTTCCTGCTGTAATTCCTATTACAATTCCACGATCAAAATTGATACCGTCAGGAAAAGAAATTGCCAAACCAGCTCCTTGCGTATTTGCAGGAATTGGAATGGTCATAATTGGTAAATCTTCGCCCCAACTTGGTAAGGTATTTTTATTGAAAAACTTTAAAAATCTAACCTCATTTGTCAATCCAATAGCTATTATTGAATATAAATTACCTCCAGAAGCTTTTACAATATTTTCATTAATTGTATTTTCTGAAATTAATTTATATGGGATTGTTCCGTTAAGTCCTTCGGTATTGATAACCTTTGTCACTTCTAATTGTGATTCAGGTTTTTTTACTACTCCTATCGTTACACTCATTTTACTCGTTTTTTGCAATTAAAAAAGCTGCTATTCCAAACAGAATGGCAGGTACTATGCTACTTTTTTTTTTAGTAATGGTTTATCAAAAATGGCCAAACCGTCTTTCCAATCTTGATCCGTAATATACTTTTCGTTTTGGGTGCCGTTTTCCACTCGATTAATGGCTTTTGCAATTTTTAATAAATTATCCTCAGTTAAAACAATTTTTGAGTTTACTGGTAATTTTGTTTGTGTTGCAACAGTATTAATATAAGCTTGTGTATTATTTTCAAACGGTGGCGCAAACTCATGAATTAACTGTGTAATGGTTTTTCCAGCGGCCAAATCATTGTATATTAAAATCATTTTGGCACGTATACCGTAGCGTAATTCTTTAAATTGCTCAAATGCTTTATCGGTATCAAAATTTTGTGCAAATGGAATTTTACCAAGCCAATTATTTCTACTTGAATATCTAATGTTGCCCGGATTGTTATTTCTAATTCCGCGCGGTAAATCATTTCTATTTAGATAACTTTTTGCCATTATTTTGTTGTTTTTTAATTGAAATTAATGGGCGAATAACCGCCCATTAACTCAAAGTTGCGCTACACAACTGACACTACTTGAAGCAGTTTCTTTATATTTTTGCTACTACGGCTTTTTCTTTTCCAGATGATAATGCTACGCCTGCTAAAAAGCCAGCTGTAAACACTAAAACTGAAAATAAGCCTTTTCTTTTGCATGATTCCGAAGTTGAAGCGGTTGGCGTTTGTGTTTCTAATTCAGACATCATGTTTATAGTTAACGGTTCGGTCATATTTTCATTTACGCCTTGCGCTAACTCTTGTTTTGTGTTTTCATGTTTAAAAATCAAGGTTTGTTTCCCTGAAATTTCTATTTCAAATAATCCGTTTTGATCTGTTGTAGTTTCAATTTCAGGATATGAATTTTGAACTGTAACAGTTGCGCCTGGAATTGGCTTTTTGAAATAATTTAAAACTGTTCCTTTTATAATTGCACTCATTTTTTGTCTGCTTTTGAATTGGCGATTATGGTTCCTATTCCTATTGGAATAATAATCCACCACCAATTTAGTTTTGTTTTAGTCTTACCAATTGCAACAAATTCATTTAGTGTAATTGGTGCCATTTCAATTGACTTGAAATTGATATTTTTAACTGTATCAATAATTGTAATGCCATCTACGTGTGAAATTCTTAATTTTGAATCAGGCGTAATTGAGGTATTATAAATTTGAAAATTACCGTCTTTATCTGTTGCATCTCCAATAGTAGTTTGCATTCCTTTAAAATCTAAAAGAACAACGCTTGCACCCTCTAAAGGGTCGCCAAAAGAATCATATAAAATGAATTGTACTTGCATACTACAGATAGTTAGGGTATTTTAGTTTTAAGGTTCTATAATAATCAGAAGTAACTCCTAATTCTTCTTGTAACCAGTATTTCAATCCGTGCATTGTTCCAAACCAATCGTTGCTTCCAAATAAATAGTAAGGCCTTTGTCCAAATGCTTGAACTACTTTTGCAAACTGTGACTGATTTACAGCAGTTAGTTCGGCAATTATTTCAGCTTCTTTTGTGCCATAACCGTCCATTAATGAAAATAGATTTTCTGCAACAGATTGCGCATTAAAAGGTGCTTCATAATATCCAGAACCGCCTGTATTATCATTTCCTGTTGGGTCTTGTTGTCCTCCTCCTGAATCTTTTGAAGATTTAACAATTAGATAGACTAACAAACCAGTTCCTACGGCTATACCGCCATATTTTAAATATTCTTGTTGTTCTGCTGTCATTTTAAAATACGTTTTGTACTAAGAATCTTAGTTGTTGTAATTCCTCTTCATCAAACTGGTCGGTAAACCATTCTACAATATCCATTTTTGGCGATAAAGGAATGGATCCTTGTCGTGCTCCAAAAGCATTGTATAATCTAATCCATCCGTTATAGTTCAAACCAGCAATGTTAGCAGCTACAATTTGAAAACCGTTACCAAAACCTTTCATCGCTCCATAAATAGCTTCGGCTTTTGATTTCGCCTGACCGTTAGTTATGTTTGCTTCTTGGTAATAAGAAACTTCTTTAGATGGAACAAAACGATTTGTCCATTTTGAATATGCCCAATATCCTACACCTAAAACAAAACCAGTTTTTAAAATAAACGGAAGTACCGAAACCGTAGCTTTCACAACTTCTCTTTGATTTTCGGAAGCATTTTTTATGGCCGTTTGGCCTGCTTCTGAACTCAATACAGTTGCAACTGCTGGATTGGCTAATTTTGTTTTTTTAGGTGGATTTTTCATTTTTTACATAAATGTTTTTAGAATAGCGAATTTGGCTGCTGAGCTTAAATAGCTTCTTGCTTTTTCGTTATCTTTTAACGAAGCCAAACGCACTAATTCGTCGGTTGTAAGTTCTAAGACTTTTTCAACCGCTTGTTTTCTTTTCAGTTCGTCAATTTGACTGCTTCCTGTAATACTAACCGTTGTTGCCATTTGCGTACTTTTGAATTATTTGATTTAACTCTAACATAAAATTTTCGTTCCCGATAAAATGAACAATCGAACCTAAATAGTTAATTTGATCATCGGTACAGCTTTCTCCAACAAATTCAAAAAACTCACGTTTGATGCTTGAAACGTTTGGATTTCCTAACCCCATTGAAACGGTTTCAGTTGTAGCGCCCATTTTCATAGCTACTACACTTTCCATCATTTGAGGTGCTTTATCCATTAATTTTTCAAAGGCAGGCGAATCAATCCAGCTTTTTTTATCAAGCTTTTCGGCTAAAATTGCCATTTCCTTGTCTTTTGCAGCTATTGATAAATCAGTTTTTAGTTTACGATTTTCGTCGTCTAAAATTTCATTTTTCTTTTTTACTGCAGCTAACTCATCTTTTGTTTCTTTCAAGGCTTCCTTTACATCGTCAAGTTTATTTGCTTTCATCATGTTGTCCATGATTTGCGGTGCTGATAATCCAAACGGATTGCCAAGCATATTTTGATTATGTATTGGTTCGGCCATAATTGGTTGTTGGTTTGAAACAACGGCAGGAACTTGTGTTGTATGGACAGTAGCAACAGCTTCAATTGGTTTTTCTAAAATAAAATTCATTTTATAAGATTGTCCAAATTTGACATTTGTGTTACCTTGCATTTTTCTATGCTCTATCCAAACTTCACACTCGCGTCCGTTTAGTAATAATTTTATGTAATCTTGCAAGTTTTGATTTGTAATATCTTGCAAGTAAGTATCTTTTTTACCCAAAGGGGTATCATTTGACATATCCGTAATGCGCAAAAAATGCGTATTAGGATTTTGTTGTAAAAACTGTATAGTAGCGATTGAATTACTCATTTGTGTAGCGTTTTTAGCTCTTACTTCGAGTGAAGTAATTGCAAATTAATTTTTTAGAAGCTCCAGCACCAAAAGTTATTGTTACTGAGTTTGCTAATTCTTCTCCGTTGGTATTCATGGGAAACGAATCGCCTGGAGCTAATTCATTTCCTAAAATAACCACGTTTGAAGTTCCGTTGTTTTGAAAGCATGGATTAATCATTCCTTTTAATGGGAATGCGTTATCATCTTTGGTTATAGTTTTAGAAAATGCGTTTAGCATGATGAATCGTTTTTATTATCTTCAAGAATTGCAAATAAGACTTGTACATTAACATCTGTTGGTCGCTCAGGTGTGTAGGCAAATAATTTTGCATCTACTTCACGGCCACCATCTAAATGCACTGGGCGCATAGAATCAATCCATCGACCTCCTGCTGTTTTTTCAGAAAACTGTACATCGCAAGGCGATAAGATTTCATTGTTGTTGTCTAACAAAGAGAAATCAATAATCTCATTTGTACCGTTACCTCTTGTGGTTGTACCAATTGCGATAATTTTTCCTGTTGGAATTTTTGTACCTTTTGTTGCACTTTGGTCACCTCTTGGAAGTGTAATATTTATGGTTTTATAAGTAATATTCATGACTGATGCACTTTTAAAAATTAAAAAAAGCCTATGCCTTTAACGGCAAAGGCTTTTTTATAAATGGTTGGGTTAAATGGTGGGTTTAGTCAACTTTTTTAGCAGTTTGTAAACCGTTTGCTCTGAAATAAACGTAATGTTTAACAGCACCGTCTAAAACTACTCCTGGAGGAAAATGCAATTGAATTTTTACTTCTTGGTCATCTAATAAATAACGTAAAGATTTCAATTGTTTATACTCGTCTTGTGCATTTGCACCAGTTTCGATATTAGCAACATCACGAACTGGCAATCTTAATGCTTCACGTCCGTTTTGTGAAATAACTAATACCGCATTTTGAAGTGCTGCTGGTGGTTTTGTACCATACTCCAAACTACCTTCTAATCCTGAAGCGGCATTTGTTGCGTAGTTCAATGCGATTTGGTCAAAAATGAATGCTCTACCTTGTTTCAAACGATCCTTATCGAATGAATTGATACCTGTTACACGGTCAGACGTACCGTCGATTAAATCGATAATAGAACCTCCAGAAATTTCTTTCTTGATTTCCATTGTTTGATCATCAAGAACAACTTTAGAATTACCTAAGTCATTTCTTAATTGGGTTGAAAGTCGTCCGCTGATATCTCCTAAGAAAGCTAAAACGATACTAAAAAAAGCTAAATTTCTCATGTTTAATGTGGTTAAATGGTTTTTTTTTACTGTGGTTTTTTTTAAATACTAATTTTTTTGTTAGATTAAACTAACTGTGCTGGTGCTACTCTTACCTCTCTTGCAGGTTCCCAGTCTACTGGATTTCTCAAGCTACGTCCTAAACGTGCTGTTGCTGTTGGGTTTGACACCTCTGTTGTGTGGCCAATTACAGCATTAAGAAATTTACCTGTAGTTGTTGCATTGTCTTGTACTGGTACACTGTCTTTCAACATATCAGTTACATAATCAGTTCCTTGTTTAACAGCCATTCCTACGAATGCTGCTTGTACTGCTTCGCCAGCAGTAGTTTTTGGGTTTACCGAAGCAGCTGCAATTAACGCAACGCCAGTTACTAATAATTTTTTATAATTATTTGTACTTTCAGGCATTACATTAACAACTCCATCTGATAATTTTGCCCCTGCTACTCCTGCTCCTATTTTTACAACAGAAGACATAGCGCTTTTTTGTGATGGTTTTTGAAACATGGTTTAAAATGGTTAAATGGTTTTATTTTATTTTAATTACTCACTAATTTACCTATGACAACACCCGCCAAAAGAAAACCGCCTAGTTTTAATAGGCTGTTACTGCTTTGTGGATTTTTTGGTGCTTCATTGGTTGGTTTTGGTTGGTTTTCTCCCGACATATCAACTGGTGCTGAATCTGTTGGTACTATCGTATTTCCTAATGTATAATTTGTAGCGGTTGCTTGAAATTTTACAAATGAAACAATTGGGAAAAGTAAATCTGCTGTACTTTCGATTGCTTTGTTTTCGGCAATATATTCTACTGGCGAAGCTTCAATAGCTTTGAAAATTATATGCTCTAAATGACCTATTAATTCTGTAACAAGTTCATTTCTTTGTTTTTGTGCTTCTTGTGATAACTTAGGATTGTCCCAGTTAAGATATTCTTTCACAATAGCCAATTCGTTGTTAATTTCATTGATTAACTTCAATTGCAATTGAGCATTAGTAGTTTGCATTAAAACGGTTGCTTTTTCAACCATTGCCTTATATTTAGGCGCAAAACTTCTTGTAATCCAATTTTCAATAGCTATGTTTTCAACATCAGAAATCAATGCTGTGCCGTCTTCCGCAACATAAATACTACCTCTACTAATTTCATCAATAGAAGTTCCAAATGCTTCTAAAAGTGCTTCAGCTAATTCACCTGGAATAGCTTGAATTGCAACTCTTACAGCTCCACGCCAAAGTCTACCAAAAAAACTTCTTTTTGGTTTGGTTGCTCCTTGAACCAATCCATTCACTCCTGTTGATACGGCTCTACCTAATGCTTTATTTGAATACTGTATCATGCTCTTATTTTTTTACTTGTTTAGATCCAGGACCATTGTCTTTCATTTTTGAAAATCCCCAAGCTAAAGCGCCAATAACTAAACCGCCAATGATAATTACGCCACCGCCTGATTCAGTTGTTTTTTTAACTACAGCCGAACCACTACCCGGATTAGTGTTATTATTTCCGGTTGAACTTTCTCCTGGAAATGTATCTAAAGGCGTATCAAAATATTCTAAAACATTATTTAACGATTGTAAATAAGTTGAAGAATCAAATGTGTTAGCTTTGTCCGCTTGAATTGTGTAATTTGTTAATTCAAATACTGGAATTGTAGAAACATCAGCTTTGATTGTATATTTATACTCTGGTTCGTTTATTGTTACCGTTTCTGCACCTCCAGCGCTTGTACCCCAATAACCTGTGCCACTTGAATAACCTGTAGTTAATGATTTGTAATTTTTAAAAGTCAATGTTGATAACACACTACCTTTTGTGAAAAATTTATTTAACCAAGCGTCTAATGCTTGAATTGCAGTAATTGAAAAGAATTCAGTTACTCTAATTGTAGCATCAAAATTGTCTTTTGAACAGGAATTCCAGCCTTGTGCTTGTTTTCCTTTTTTATACGCTGCATCGAGCATTTTTGCAAAACCTTTGAAGCTTGCAGTGTGAAAACCTAATAAACCAATATCGTTTAATGCCGCATTGTTGATTTGTAGCGCATAGTCTGCAAATGTTTTCGTCATTAATTTGGTATTGTTACGCAAATAATCTTTATCGTAAGCCGAACCGCCTATACAGTCAATACCACTAAATAATGACATGATTGAATTAAAGTCCAGTTGATTAACAATTGAAGAAATAGAACCTGCATCAATTCCGTTTAATCCTACTGCAAATGGCGTTGTAGGTTGCGCTGTTAAAAATGGATATGTATATGGATTTGACAAACCAGAACTACAATCGCACGCTTGACCAGGACATGACAAAGCCGCACTATCTAAATTTAGATAAGGCGTGTTTAAATAAGGACTGGCTAAACCGATATGTTTTAAATTTTTCATGTTAAATTCGTGTTTTTCATGGAAATTCACTTCTTTATTGTCATGTGTTGTAGCGTCAATTATTAAATAAGAACCTTGATACGGAATTTGAACATAAACATGGCCCCAATCATTAGAGCCTTGCAATTTTACTTTTACAAACGAATGATCAATATCTTGACACAATAATAATGCGGATGCCAAACTTGAAAATGTTTTACAATCAAAACCTACTTTTCTAAAATGCCATGCAGCACTTGGAGCATAAATTTGTTGTAAACTTTCGTCGATTTTATACTGAAAATGTTTGTATAAAAAAGTGTAATTGTTTTTTACTGTTTCAAGAACGTTTTTACCTTTTAGCACATTGGCCACTTTTTGAAATTGGTTAGCATACTTATTGGTCCAATAGGCCATGTATTCTAACGTATCATAAGTATCTGAAAACTCTTGTGGCAATTCAAAACTATGTTTTACGTGTTTATAGTTAGGAATTAGGCCGCTATATTGCGAACCCGATTCTAACTTTCTGTAGAGCATAGTATTAATTAATTGCGCTTCACTCATATACTTTTTTTAGAAACTGGCGTTTAGGAACGTATGTTTGATGTGCTACGTGTAAACGCCGTATGTTTCTGTGGTGGGTGTGGTTAAATGTGACCCAAATATACTTCCGTTAAATAATTGACTTGTAGGATTTTGTATGATTTGGTAGTATTCTGTAGGATTTTGTAACATTATGTAACATTATGTAGGATTATGTATGATTTTGTAATGTTTTTAATTGAAATTTTTTATATTTTTGACCTACCATTTAACCAATTTAGCTATGAGTGATACTACCGAATTTAAACCGATGAGAAAAGGTGAAGTATTGGCAAAATTTGCCACTTTTTTTGGGCGTGAAAATGTTCGTCAGAAAATATGGGAAATAGTAAAGAATAATAGACAAATACCTCTGTGTGAAGCAAAACACGTTAAAGGTTTAAGAAAATCTGAAGTAAAGATGATACATGAAGAATACGCATAAAAAAACCCGAAATTAATCGGGTTTGTTAGATTGTGATTTTTTTACATTATAATTTTTATAATTTTTTAATAACCATATATTGTAATCATCTAATTCATCTTCTGTAAACTGGTGTAATTGTTCGTTGTAAAAAACAAGATCCTTTTTTAAAAATTCAGTAAGTGAAATGTAATAATTATTGTTATGACGTGGTTTTGGCTGTTCCTTTTTATTATCGCTAAACGCTAAGATAATTACTATTACAGGAACCGATACAAATGCTAATGTTAATTGAAAAAAAGATATTTTATTTTCGAGAATCATATCTATAAACGTGAAAAATGTAATTAAAATACTTGATATTATTACATATTTCCATTCGATTTTTTTAAATTTTCCCATATTCTAAATTATTTTAAATTAGTGTTGATATAGTCTAATTCTAACTCCGTAAGTTCTTTGTTAGATTTTATTTTATCGCCTGATAAAATAATTTTTACCTCTATGCCATTGGCTCTAAAAATGTAAAAAGTATCTTCATCATGGATAGATTTTACACATACTACATACAAATCCTTTATTTTCATTAGTCGAAAATTGAAAGTTGAACGTTGTTTTTTGGTTCCTGAATTTCCATTGTTTCACAAAGTTTTGGGTTCATTGCAATATACTTTTCCATGTACTGCAAATGTGCTAACGTGCAACGTTGTAAGTCTGGAAACGTTTGCTTAAACTTTATTATTGGAATGGTTTCTCCTGTGGGTTTAACCGCCAGTAAAACGTTATTTAAACGTTGGTAACTGGCAGCACCTTTAATGATTGGAATAGTCATCTTTCGTTTAATTGATTAAAAAATAGTTGGTTAAATGCTTCGTTGTGTAGTTTTTCTTCGTGAATTTCTTCGGGTGTTTTCTGTCGTATTTTATTGATTAATAGCAATAATGAAACGCATAAAATAAAGATGAAAAATGTTGTAATACTGGGTTTACAATTATTGTTTAGAAAATGTGCTGCTTTTGTAAAAAAGGTTTCTATTTTTTTCATAGTCTTGGATTATTTAAAAGGTTTTGAATATTATCTAATTTCCGTTGTAAATCATCTAATCGTTCCTGAAGGTTTAATTGCTTTTTGTGTTTCATTTCAATAATGCGGTTTAGCCTGGCAACGTCTTTTACAAGTTCTAAGTAATTTTCTAACGAAAAGAAAAGTATATCAGGAACGGTTTTCAAGTTTTGCGCAGCGGCAACTTCTTCCAGTTGCTTTTTTTGTTTGGCTGTAAACTTGCGTATGTAGGTGGAATCTTTAATCATGTTATTAAAATGTAGATTTATTTAACTTTTTTACTCGCTTTGCCCAGCTGTCGGACTTTCTTTTGTACCTTGATTTGTAGATTTTTTACAATCACATAATTCACAACTTCCGTTGCATTTTGTTTTAGGAATAACAATTTCTAATCCTAAACTTCTACAAATGCTTCCTAACATAAATTGTCGAATATTATCGTTTTCCATTATTGCTTTTACTTTTTCATCTTTTATGTCTGTTGTTGCTATTGTTTTTACTAATGGAAAAGCTTCTTCTAGTTTTTTACCATAATCTAAATTGTTAGCTACTTCCGCTATTTTTAATGCAAGTAGCGGTGTTACTTTTGGTTTTTCCATGATTAAGCTGATTTTAAAAGTTTATAATTTAGTAATGCGTTGTAGTTTGCTTGAATTAATGCTTTTGCCTGATTTACTTCGACTGCGTTTCCAATGAATTTTTTTTGCTCCGTTTGTGTACCGATTAACTTGTAATCTTTTGGAAATCCTTGTATTTGTTTTAGTTCTGGAATGTTTAGCATTCTCATTTTTATGTCAATAACTCCGTTTAAAACCATGAATTCCTTAATTTTTATCATGGTTTCTGAATCGCTTTCGTAAACTGGAATCGTAATTTGTCCTAATTCTGTAGAAACTAAATACAAAGGTGCTTTGTCCTGACGTGCTACAACTGTGCAACATGGTGCATCAATACTGCCATTGTTGCCGCCCCAAGCAGGATTAAAAATGTATTGCTGTGCTTTTACTAAATTAAACTTTGGAACAGTTGTAAGTGTGCCTATTGGCTTTTCAATTGAAGCCGCTACACCTGTGCCGTATTGTTGATCAATAAAATTCACATCCACTTTTGTAATTCTGTCTTTTGTGGTAATGGTTGGTGCTGGCGCATCGATTGAGTGTAAACCAAAATTGCCGTAATAAGTAGAAAGATGCGAAGCGGTTACGATTGCTTGACCTCCTACGGTTGTAACAGTTCCTGCTGGTTCATCAACCGAAATTACTTTCCCCTCTGGACGGCCTGAATAGTATTTTTTAATAAAAACCGATTTCACAAGTGCATGAGTGCCATTTGTACAAATAGTTCCCATTGGTTTCTCAATAGAGTTTACTTTTTGTTCGGGTTTTATTTTTCCACCGTTGTAACGTTTGGTAAAAACTGGCTCTCCATTTGCAACAAATTTTAAAAGTCCGGCATGAATGCGTTTTAATGTATTTTCCGAAAGTGGTTTTTTACGTTCAAAAATACTAACGCCCTCATCTTGTAAGTCTAAAACTTCGCGAACTGGTTTCCATTTTTCCATTGGAAACAACGGACTTTCAATTTTATCTTTTGTATGTGTTTGTTCTGGAAACGCAATTGGTAAACCGTGCTTTGCAAACTGGATAAATAAACGCTCACGACTTTGGTAGGCTCCATAGTTTGCCGAATTTAATAGTTTAGCATCGTATTTAAAACCGAAAGATTTAACTTTTTCAATCCATTTTACGTAATCTTTACCCTCAGTTCTTGAAAGTGGTTTGCCGTTTTCGCACAAAGGCCCCCAACACATAAACTCACGAACATTCTCTACAAAAAAGTAATCAGGTTCTAATTGTTCTAAATACATGAACATATGTTCGGCTAACGTTCGGCTGTCGGCATCTCTTGCTTGACCGCCTTTTGCTTTTGAAAAATTAGTACATTCTAAACTCGCCCAAATATTGATCATACAATCAGGTTCATTTTTGCGGATTTCCTGAACTAATTTTTTAAGTTTTAGTACTACTTCAAAATCTCGGATATCTTCGGTAAAATGGTATGCTTTTGGGTGGTTTTCAAAGTGCGATTTTATGGCATTTGCATCATGATTAACACAAGCTAAAACTTTTGTGTTTTCACTGGCTAAATGTATGCCCGAAGAAGTGCCGCCTGCACCGCAAAATAAATCGATATAGTAAATATTCATGTGGTTAAATGGTTTAAATTAAAAAAATCTTTTTTGACTTATTTCTATCTGAAATCTTTTTTCTTGAGCATCAAATTTTTCTTTATCAATTTCAAATGAATGGAATTCATTCCCAAACCAATAATTTGAAATTCTATTGCTTCCAGAACCTAAATGTGTATCTATGACTTTTGAACCTGGTTCAACATATTCATTCAAAATCCAATCATAAATTTTTATTGGCTTTTGTGTTTCATGTATTCGTTTTTCATTTAGTTGTTTATTTCCTTGTTGTATTAATGCTTTTCTAACATCTTTACCGCAATAAATACCTTGCATCATTCCAGACCATAAATAATAAACAATATCAGTCCTTTTTGTAAATGATAACCATGCTAATTCACAACCAAATTGATCAGTTGCACCATTCAATTTGTCCCAAACCAAATAACCGCCCTCAAGTCCATAATAGTTTCCTCCGAAAATAATTTGGTTTTTACTTATTCTGAAAAGTTCTTTAAAATACTCTTCAGATGATTTTTTAAAATCCCAATCGGAATGTTTGTAATTGTTTTGCTTAATTGAAATTTTTGAACCATTACTTTGTCTAACAAATTTTGGTTTAAGTGTTGGTTTTGATGCTCCAATACAATACTCAATATCTACTATAGCATAATCAAAATATAAATCAGGATATTGTTTCATTCCTATAATACAATCTAAATTATACGCCAATGATATAGGTTCAATCATAACAACGCTCCTTTTAATTGTTGGTCCAGGAATAACTTATATTTTTCTTTTACATTTTTTTCAAATACTCCAGAATTAGGATTATCAAAATAGCATACTTTTAGAAGTACTGCAGCTTCGGAAGTTTTGAAAGTAATTTGATACCCTTTTTTTGCTTCGGGTTTCTCAATTTTAGTGCGGAAAGTGAACCATAATCTAAAAGAAATATCTAACGTTATGATTGCATCTAAGAAATTTTCAGTAGTTTTTAATGATTTTTCGGCTTGCTGCTGAAAATCATATATTTCGTTTTGTAACGTTCGTACTTCTTGGTGTGAAACGTTGTGTAGCTTTACTTGTTTCATTATTCAATTACGTAAATTAATGTATCAGTTTGGTTGTCGTAGCATTGGATTTTATGAAATCCTGCTATTTTTAGCTTTAACCTATTGAGCATCGATTGAATGATTGCTTCGTTAGGTAAATAATTGTGTTTAATGGGAGAATACCAGTACTGGTTTTTAGTTTCTCCCTTAAACAACACAACTATTTTTATTTTGCTTTCGGTGGTAGTCCAGAAAGGCATACGAATCTAATTTTTAGATGCTTTTTTTTGTGCCTTGAAGTTTTTTTTCAACTCTTTGTATTGAAAAATTGCACCTTGCTGGGTTTTAGCATAAATGGTAACGGCACCATTTTCAAAAAGAAAGGGTTTTAATCCGTTTTTTTCTAAGTTTTTTTTATGCTGCTTTTGAAACTGATACTCACGCCATGCAGGAATAAAAATTGCTCTAATGAATAATGAAAGTAAATAGCCTGCACTCAATAGTAAAATGGCTAAAAAAATAAGATTTGTTTTCATGTGGTTAAATGGTTTTTGTTATTTTTTATGGTTTTTATAAGATATACTTTTATTATCTGTTAAACACTCAATAGCTTCAAATTGTGTATGAAAATCGCTGACTTTAAATGAAATATCTATATGACTAATTGAATGATATGCTTTTGAAATAACGAAAAAACAAATTTCATTATTTATTAAAAATTTTAATACTTCTTTTCCAAATTCAGTATCAGAAGAAAAACATCTAGGAGAAATACAATCATATAAATTTAAAGACTTAGCAAAATTGTAATCAAATTTTATCAGAGCAGTACTTAAAAAATCTATTAAATCAAAATTTTTATTTTTAAACTTTGATAGAAGTAAAGGATATTGGAAATGTTTTTTTTTATCTTCAACTAATTTAAAAAATTCATAAGCCTCAATAAATTTTTGTTTAAAAAAATCTTCTGTATCTTTATAGATATTATCATCATTAAAAGCTAATTCACTCATTATAAAAATTGATGTTGTTTTTTTCATTTTGTTAGTGTTTAAATTGTTGATATTATTTTTTAAAGTTCTTTTTAGGTTTGGTAAAAAATTTACTTGGTTTTTGTTCGTAATACGTTGTCATTTCTACTAAATTACCTCTGTAGTTTTTTATTGGAAATGGTTCGGGTTCAAATGCTATATTTTTTGTCTGTTGATCTTCAATAATTACTACCTTTTCAAGATTTTGTAAACTGGCTACTTTTTGAATTGCTAAAACAATTTCATGACTACAGCTACCAATGATTGCAATTTTTGTCATTTTTTTTTGAATTCGTTAAAAGAAAAAACCGATAATTATTAATCCAAAAAAACCGATCAGAAAACAAACTATACCTAAAATCAAAAATCCAGTTAATATGTTAGATACAGTTTCACTTTCTTTCGCTTCTATTGAATTAGCAGCCGATAATCCAAAAGCAATGAATAAGAAAGCGCCAATTATTGCCAATGGCATTAAAATTTGTTCCATTTTGTTAGTGTTTAATAATTATAACTTAATTGTTTTGCTATATGTCTTATCGATTTTTGTAATTTTTCCAAATCCAACCATTCTTTTAATGATCTAATTTTAGTTTCTTTACCGTAATCAATATCTCTAATTTGAAGTTTTAATTCTTGATTAATAATTGAAAAATCAACTTGAACAGCTTCATCAATTTTTTCGTTTTTTACAAATACGGAAAGTGGATTAGGTCCATAACTTTCATTTATTATTTCAATACTGATATGAAAACCGTTATAATCAAATCTAACTTCGCTATAATTACAACCATCATTATGATCAAATACTTCAATATCTTCTTTTTTTAAGTTCATAACTCTATTTTTTTGTTGCATACTCTCTTAAACGTTCGGTAAATTATAATTTGATAATTGCCACCCACCAATTTTTCTTATATGATTTTCATTAATATTATTGGTTTTACAAATTGTTGATATTATATTATTATACTCATCTTGTTTTAATTTATTTATATAATGAATATCAAACTCATTTGTACTTTGCATTTCTTTAATAGATAAATCAAAAATTTTTAATGCTTTATTTATTTCAATTATTGTTTTTTCAACAATTTTTGATAATTCTTTAAGTGGTCTTTTATTTACTTTGAAAATTTCTTCGTTTAAAAAGTTATCGTAAACTGTAATTTCTGAAAACCCTTTAATAATTGTATTAAAGTGAATAAGTCTTGATAACATCCTTGAAGTTATTTCTTCAACTGGTTTATCATTTTCTTTTATATAAGAATAATATATAAGTGTTTTTTTATTTAATAAAACTTCTACTTTTATTCTACTTTTTTCTTCGCTCCAAATTGCCATATTATATTATTTTTTAGTTGAATACTCTCTTAAACGTTCGGTAAATTTCATTTGATAATTAGCAGGAAGATTGTTTTTAACGTAATCCAACGTATCGTTTAATGAAATTCTATTGTTTTTGAAGCGGTTGAATACCAAATCAAATTTTTTCGCATAATTGATACGTTCTTTACGTTCTTTTGCCGCTTTTAATGCTTGTTTTTCTTCTGTAATTCGGTTTTCGAGTGCTTTTTTATTGGATAAAAATGCTTTTTTAGTGTACTCAAAGCCAATTTCTTTAGGCGATTGACGTGTAAAATCAAAATATTGGTTCGGATAAAGTGGTGTAACGTTCTTTGACGTGAACCATTTGTGTGCGTGGTTTAATCTCCAACGGTATTCTTGCAGTTTTTCTACCATTAATTCCTTGTTATACAAATTTCCGTTCACTAAAAACTTCTTATTGGTCCAGGTGTCCAATGCTTTTTTCCATGAACCGAAGAAAGGTGTTGAATTTCTGTATAATCGGGCAGCTTCTTTAAAAAATTCCTGAATGATCAATTCTTTAAAACGTTCACGGCTCATAGTTCCGCTTACTGATTCATGATATAATTCTCTAATATCAAGCGGTTTGTAGTAATTGAATTGGCCAGATGCTAACTTATTGCACAATTCAAACTCATTTTCAATAAAATTTTCCAATTTTTCCGAAATTTTAACACTTTTTTCGCCGCCCCCCAGTTTGCCTTTTTCAACTTGCGCAATGGTGTTACTGTCAATGTTATTGTTAAAATTAAAATCAGGCGAAGCCGTTCCTTTTATAAGAGAAATGTTTTGAACATTCTCTTTTATTTTACTTTTATTTAATTCTGTTACAGTAACCTCTTTATTATTACCAAAACTTTTAGCGGTTCGGGGCGTAAAGCGCTGATTTTCAGACGTAGCCAAATCTCCAGAATGTTGGTCGAAAACAACCAAAATTTCACGGTTTATATGTGCTTTTACGCCTCTTTTATGACCGCAAAAGGTGTAATCGAATAAAATGCCTGCTTCGACTAAATTACGTCTGTGATTCTTGATCGTTTCTTTACAAACGTCTATCGAAGCAATTCCGTTTCTTTGAAGCATTACAATTTTTAGCGAATTAATTTCAAGCATTTTAATAGGGCGATTTTCAACTATTCCCATGTCTTTGAATACTTTTGTGTTTTGTGCTAATTGTTGGCTGTATTCGTATAAGAATTGCTGAAAAACCAATTCTGACTGGTATTTGATAATGTGCAGCTTCTTCTTTTTCAAGATAACGCCTTTGTCTTCAAAAATCTCGTCTACTTTTTCATTGTATGCAACTGGAAGAAGTGAATTATATTTCTTTACAAACAAATTAGCGAACGTTTGTTTTACGTCGTCATCTTGTTTTGCAGGAACGTTTAAATTGTGTTTTTCAATGGCAATGTTCTCCAGTTTGCGCATTTCGTTTAGTTTAGAAACGTAAATACGGTACTTATCCATCGTTAAAGCAAATGCTTCTCCATTAATTTCAGGAAAAACGGCTTTTAACGGCTGTTGATTTTTAGTGTTATTGGTAAAATCAACGTGTAATCGACGTGTTTTTTCGGTACGTTCAACGTCTAATGAACGTATATCTGTTTCACGTTTAACGTCTAATGAACGTGTTTCAATTTCACGTTCAACGTGTAATGAATTTACGTTAACTGGGAGTAGTTGTCCAAATATAGTATTGTGAAATATCTCTCCAGCTTGTTTAGAGTTTCCTATTCGCATGGTGTGGTCGTGGTTAAATGGTTGGTTTTATCTTTGTATATTTCAACTGAAATTGTTCTTCTGATATTGTATCATTTTCTATTAAAATAGAATGTTCATCAGGAATATTTATATTCAAAAAACTAGCTATTATTTCTTTTTCGATTTTGTTTTCAAAAAAAATAAATTTTTCAACTCTATATTGTATTTGGATTAATTCAATATATTTTTTGTTTTCTGAAAATTTAATTGTGTTAGTAGCGCATCTAATAGAATCATCTTTACTTTTAATTCTACCTCTTTTTGTGATTATAATTATTTTTGACTTATAATCATATATACTCTTTTTATCAAAAATTATCAAATCACCTACACTAGCTTCTGGACAATTTATTTTACATATTTCTAAATTTTCATAAGTAACTTTTCCAGTTATAGGTAATGTAAATTTGAAAAATCTTTTGCAATTTCCTTTAATCATAACCAAAATAATTAATTCAAAATTGCTTTTGATTGTGAAACGATAAGAATAAGTATCTTTTTAGTTGGGTTGTAGTTGAAGTATCTAACTTTAAAACCAAATTGACTAAGTACGGCCAATATTTGCTTTGAATTTGGCTGTAAATCGGCATCAAAGAAAATTTTTATTGTGTCAACTGGTTTGGAATTTAAAGTTATTCTTGAATGCTCTACGTAGTGGATACATAATAAATTAAGAATATGATCCATAGGCTGCATAATGGTAACAGGAAGCGTATTAACCGCTTGTGTAGTGTTTCCCTCGTTGAATATTGTAGTGACATTTTGCATGATGTGGTGGTTAAATGGTTATTCAGTTATAACTTGTTCCATTTTTGAAAATTTAACCTTGTAAATCATCATTTTTGGAAAAGCTGTTGAAGATTTTGTTTCTAAAATTTCTTCTATTTTGTATAAAACTTTTGTAGTTGCGTTTTTATACTTTTTTGAAGAAATTTCAACGACATCACCAACCACTACGGTTGCATCTTTTTTAATTCTAAATTGGAATATTGGTTCTTTTAAATATTCCTTTTCACTTGTTGGCCATGTAATAACGGCACAATTTTTAAAATCGTTTTCAAATGTTTGCATGATTTTTTACGTTTTAATTAATTATCTGAAGTAATAAATTCGGGTGAATCAACTTGCATCATTAAAATGCTTGTTGCATCTAATAATGTTTCGGCAATAACTTTTCGTTGTTGCTTTAAATACACAATTGTTGGGTTTAATTGTGGTGCTTCATTGTCTTTTTCAGACAATTCGCTCAATACTTCTACTGCCATTTGGTAGCGGTTGTATTTTTCTTGAATTTCTTTTGGTTTTTGCATGATATTAATGGTTAAATGGTTTTTTTAATAATGATAACCTTTCAGGAGAGGACAATTTTTACATATCTTCAAATAGTAATTCACATTGTCCTCAACTTCCAGGAATCATGCAAGTTTAACTTGCGCAAAGGTATTGTTGAAAAAAGTGTTTCATTTTTGGCATTAATTTTGTTTATTTGTAGCTGTAAGGGTGGTTCCTTACAAATCTGCACCGCATGGTGTGGTTAAATGGTGGGAGTGGCGTGGTTGCCGCTCCCTTTTTTTTTCATTAAACTTGCTGCAATATTTAAACAATTTTCTTTTGAAAAAGGATTGTTTTGAATTGCTTTTTGCTTTGGCTTTTTAGTGTTAACCTGGACCATACGCATAAATCTTTTTTGTTCGCTTTCGGGCAAACTCAAAAATATAGTATGTACAGTTTCGGCAAACATTATAATTAAGATGCTTTTGGCACGGTTTTAGATTTTTTACGAGGGTATACAATAAAATCAATTGAAGAATAGCTTAAACCAAATTCAAGAGAAACAGTAGTTATTGCTTCATCTCTTTTTTGGGTTTTCTTTACTTCTTTGAATCGTGCAACAATTTTTTTGTTGCGTTCGATTAAAAAATCAGATACTTTATTCATTTTTTTTGTATTTTGATTGAGCAATATTACAAACGTTATTCGATTAACGCAAATATTTTTCGATTTATTTTCAAAGATTTTACGAATATATTTGTATTTTATTGATTTTCAACGTTTTAAAAAATGTTAAAATACACATGAAAAATTATATTTCTGAAAATATTTCTTATTTAGTAAACAAAATGCGCTGTTCACAAGATGAATTCGGTGCAATTTTTGATTTAAAAAGAAGTGTCGTTTCACAATATATAAAAGAAAAATCACAACCTAGAATAGAAACCATTCAAAGAATTTGCGCACACTTTCAAATAACAATTGATGATTTTATTAATAAATCGCTGGAAGAATTAAAAAACAATGTTGTAAATGAACCCCCAGCTGCTTATCAAATAACCAAGCATGATGAAAATAAAATAATTGTTTTATTAGAAAATACTATTAAAGATAAAGACAAAATTATAGCTACTTTGGAAGAACAAGTAATGTATTATCGTTATCCAAACGAAAAAAGTTCTGGAGCCTAAATTTTTTGGCTTGAAAATTGTACATTTGAAAAAATGAACTTAAAATTTTATAACATGAAAAAATTATTTTACTTATTATTGTTTGTTTCTTTTAATTTATTTGCGCAACCAGATAGCACTGCCGTAGAAGGCACTACTATTGAAGAGTACAATTATTTAACGAAAGGGTATAAAATCCAAATTGAAAGCGGTTTGGATATGAAAAAAGGCTATGTTTTAAAAAATGTACCTGGATATTTTTCTGATAAAATGAGCTATACAAATGATAACTTATTTAAAAGGGAATCAAATTACAAATTACTTTACAAAGAAGGAAGCACAAAACCTTGTGCGATTTTAATGATTTTAACTGTTTATCATAAAAGTAAGTTAACCGGAACACATTATTTTTGTATTCCTACATACAACAGTAATTTATGGTTAAACTTTAAAGAGGATTTATATAAGGTTTACATGAAAAATTATGAAACAAACACACAATTAAATAGAGTTGATCTGTTTCAACATTATATCAATAGTTTAAAGATGATTTCATACTGTTTGACAGCTGAAAACATAAAATAATAGAATACTAAAACGCATACGATTTATGTTTTTTATTATTGCAAAACCTATGTAATTAAGCCTTTTTAAAGGCTTTTTTTATATCAATTGTAATTCATAACCCTGAGGTCACGGGTTCAACTCCCGTCCTCGCTACGAAAAGGAAGCTTTTAAAAATCAACGGATTAGTGTTTACTAATCCGTTTTTTTTATGTCTAACTATTTCTTAGTTTTACAAACAGTAAACGAAACAGTAAACGATTTTGCGTTCAACTCTTAAAAAACTTCTTGTTGCCATTAATAAAAAAAGGATGCAGAAGCACCCTTTTTTATAGTATAAATTCTATCAATTTATAAATTACTCCATACTATACGCTTTGAACTCCCCATTATTAATGGTAATAGTAGTATTATCAGCATTGGTAACCGTTGCTGTAAAAGTTCCTTTGATATAATCTCCTGTGGTTTGAGTAAGTGTTATTGAACCACTTTCAGCAAAATCAAAGTCAAAATTTAATGCTTCTGAAGTAAATGATACTAAGTATTCTGAATCAAATCCGTCATTGACAGCAAATGTTCCGTTTTCTAATACTGTTGGTATCCATAATTCAAGTTGAGTATCACCAGGATTAGTTAACCCTGCTCCATTATTTCCATTAATTGTAATTAGTCCTGATTCAGCTGTGATAATATCGTTAAATTCATAATTAGTTCCGTTTATCGAAAATCTAATGTACGTTTCTTGGCTACTTGATTTGCTGTCATCAGAGCTACAAGATAATAATGTGAATAATACTACTGCAATTGAGAGAATTTTTTTCATGTTTAATTTATTTTATGTTTTGCGCAAATATAAACCTAACCTATTAATTTTGAGCAAATATGTATACTAATTTTACAAAAAAATAATTTAATTGAATTAAAATAACAGCACTCTAAGTAGCGAGACGATTTTCAATTAATTCTTTTTTTCTTAAGTATTTCTAAATTTCTATATGCTTCAGGTGTTATGCCTGTAATTCTTTTAAAAGCATTACAAAAATTACTATAACTTAAAAACCCAATTTCAAAAGCGATTGAATTGATTGAAACTTGTTCATCTGCAAGTAATGCTTTTGACTTTTCTATTTTTCTATTGAGTATGTATTGATAAGGGGTAAGACTCATGTGTTTTGTAAAAACTCTTATATAATGATGCACTTTCCACTTCGTTATATCTGCCAACACTGAAATTTCAATTTTTTCACAAATATGATCATTTATATAATTTATGGTTTCTTTGATCCGAAAAGGTACATCACTTAAAATTTCATCTTCGGCTCTCAAACAATCAATTTTTCTATGAATGAATGAGTTCATCGCCAAATATACCGTAGTTTGCAAATCGGAGGATTTGAAAGGTTTTACAATAAATCCGTATGGTCTAGTGTTTTTGACTTTATCTAAGGTCGTTTTATCGGAATATGATGTAATGTATATAAAAGGGATCGTATCTTTTTTTAGCAAATACTCCCCTAACACAGTACCCTCTTTTTCTGCTTTTAAATTTATATCTAACAAGACTAAGTCAAAATGTTCTTGCTCAATGATTGAAATTGCCTCTTCAACTGTTTTAATATTAATAATCACATCATAATCATCGTTTAAAATTCCTTTTATATCATGCGCTATGATAATTTCATCTTCAACTACTAAAATTTTTGGTCTCATAGGGGTATTGTTAGTTAACTATTTCTTTAAAATCAATAATATATTTTGTTCCTTGGTCTTTAAGCAACGTAATTTTTCCACAAAGTTGATCAACCAACAAATAAACAAGCTCTAACCCTAATGTTTTTTTGTCACTTGCATTATCACTCAATCCAACACCATTATCCGATACCGTTAATTGAAAATTATCATGATCTTTATGATTTAGTTCGATTACGATTTTTCCTTGTTTTTGTTCTGGAAAAGCATGCTTTAAAATATTACAATATAATTCATTGATAATAAGCCCTAATGGAATTGATGTTTGTATATCAAAATTTGCATCAACGGCTTTAATTTCTGTTAAAATATTATCGTTTTGATGGTTAAATGTGTTTTTTATATTGTGAACTAAATTTTCAATATACTCTTGAAAATTTACATTATCTAATTGATCTGTTTGGTATAGATTTTCGTGGATTAAAGCCATGGATATAATTCTAGACTGTCCTTTTTCTAAAAAATCATCTAAGTCTCTTGAATCACTTTCTCGGGCTTGAATATTTAACAAGCTCATCACTAATTGCAAATTATTTTTTACGCGATGGTGGATTTCTTTTAAAAGAATTTCTTTTTCGTGAAGCGATTTTTGCAAAAGTAATTGTGATTTTGAAAGTGCAAGATTTGAATTTTCAATAATACGATTTCGCTTTTTAATTGATTTTGTTATTCTAAAAAAAACAATAATTGAAATTAATGCCATTAGAATCAAAAAGGAAGAAATGATTAAATATTTTTTTTGCTTTTCAATATTTAAAGTATACTGGAGTTCTTTTATTTCTAGCTTTTTAATTTCATTCTCCTTTTCTGCCACTTCAAAATCAACTTGTAAATGCTGTATTCTGTTTTGATTGATTTTTGAATTACGATCCGTAGTTAATAAATTATATTTATTACTGTAATCTAATGCAATTTTGTAATTGCCAAGTGCTGCTTCCAATTCCGATTTTATTTTATAAACATCCTCTTTGCCAAAATCGTTAACCTTATTAACAAGAGTTAACGATTCATCAATGTAGTATTTTGATTTTTCTAAATTATTTAATTTTAAGTAACTATGACCAATTATATTTAGAGTGGACATTTTGGTATCGTCATCAACGCCATAGGCCAAGATAGCGTTACAGTTTTTTATAGCCGTACTATATTTTTTCAATCCAAAATTACTTATCGCTAAACAAAGTTTGTTAATCCAATAGACATCACTAGAGTTTTGTTGGTTTTTAGAAAGTGCTTTTTCATTTTTAAGAGCTAGTGAATTAGCTTCTTTATAGCGTCCCATTTTATTGTAAACTCTTGCTTTTTCAAACTGTAAGATGTTATAATTGTAGTCGTCGGGTTTTTGATCAAGCGCAAGATTTAAATACTTTAAGGCTTCTTCGTGCAAGTATATATTTTTATAAATATAAGCAATTCTTTGATAAAGGGATACTTTCCCCACAACATCGTTTGTTTTATTGTAATAATAAAGCGCTTTTTTATAATTCTTGAGTTCTTCAACTGAAGCTGTTTCGTCTTCATAAGTTTCCCCTAAAAAAAGATACAGCCTTCCCAATATTTTTGGATCATTATATTTGTGTGCAAGTGATAAATTTTCAAGCAAAATCTTTCTTGCTTTGTCATAGTTTGAATTATCTAAATACGCATAAGCTAAATAAGATGCCGCGTTTAAATGATTTTTTACATCCTTAGTTTTGGACAAAATTTCATACGCCTTTTCTCCATGAACAATAGCTTGCTCAAAATCACTGTTTAAGTAATCAATATCTGTAAGATTCAAATAATAAAACCCATACCCTATTTTATAATTTGTCTTTTTAGACAATTCATATATCTTTTTGTTAAAGTACATCATTTTTGATGGTTCTTCGGGGTAGTATTTTTTGCAAATTTGATGGTATAAGCTTATTTTTTCTTTATCCTCTTTTGATTGGTCTACTAATTTCATTAGACTATCGATAGCCTTCTTATGTTCAGTAGTTTGAAAATATGCTTTTTGTGTATTCAACAGAAAAACAAGCAATACAAGTAATTTATTCATCGTTAAAATTGTATCGATTTATAAGTATTTTAATACGTTAATTGTAATATCAAAAGTATTTAATAAAAAAATATATTAAATATCTAAAATTGCTATAAGATATCATAAATGTACTTTTTAATATTAATTATTGTTCTAATCTATCAATAATTAACTTTTGTTTATACTGTTTTTAGATGTATTGCCTAAATAAGGCAATCCCACCACCTCATATACTAAACAAAAAAGGGGGTAAATAATATCAATTATCAATATCACACATCAATTATCAATATCTATTTGTTCTTATTAACTGATAATTTTGATGTGTTTTATTTATATCGCTCAAAAACAATTATTTATAGATTAATTTTTAGTATCAATACCCTTCACGCAATAAAAATATTGCAATAAAATTTTAAAAAAATGAAACAAATTTTAAACCTCTTGTTTTTTTTGGGTTGCACCTCCGTTTTTTCCCAAGTTGGCGTAAACACTACAACACCCAATGCTGCTTTTGATGTAAACTCTGCTAATCAAGGTGTATTAGTTTCCCGTGTAGCCTTAACTTCCAAAACAGTTGCTGCTCCAGTTGTAAATCCGCAAGGAGGTGCTTTAGCTAATGGAACATTAGTTTTTAATACTGCAACCGCAGGAACATCTCCTAATAATGTGGTGCCTGGATTTTATTATTGGGACACGCCAACATTAAGATGGATAGCAATCGCATCAGATGCCAATACGCGCGGTTGGTCAGTGAATGGGAATGCTTCTACTAACCCTGCCACTGATTTTGTTGGAACTACAGATGCAAGAGATTTTACAGTTCGTACAAATAATCTTGAAAGAATGCGCGTTATGTCTACCGGAAATGTAGGTATTGGAACACCAACACCAGCGTACAAATTAGACTTAGCCAACGGAACATTTGGGTTTGGAAATTCCAATTCCAGAACCGAAACTAGAGACAACGCGGGCTTGCAAGGCAATGCAGGTGCACAATCTGGTTTTTATGAGACTGTTGCACCAATAAATTTTCCAGCTGGAGCTAGTTCGTGGTGGCATTTAATTGACAGCCGACATAATAATCCTGCTAATAATTATGCATTACAAATTGCAGGAAGCTTTGCTGACCAAGACTTATACTTCAGAAAAACCAACAACTCACCCACTACAGCGTGGTCTAAATTGTTAACCTCAAACTCTGGTTGGGGAACCACTGGAAACGCAGGAACAAATCCAGCAGCTAACTTTATTGGAACAACTGACGCTAGAGATTTTGTGGTTCGCACAGCCAATACGGAAAGGATGCGCATTACAGCATCAGGTAATGTAGGTATAGCAACCTCAACACCTTGGGCGCCATTACAATTTGATAACAGTATTCAAAACAGAAAAATAGTCATGTGGCAAAACTTTAATAACGACCATAATTTCTATGGATTCGGAGTTAACAGTTATGGTTTACGGTATCAAGTCGAAGTTCCAACTTCCAATCATATATTCTATGCTGGAACAAGCACCACAACAAGTAATGAATTAATGCGAATAACTGGAACTGGTAATGTTGGAATTGGAGTTGCAGCGCCAGCACAACGTCTAGACGTCCAAGGTGGCAATGCAAGAATTAATAACGCCTTTATTGGAGATGTTGGTCATGGTGGTAGTTGGACTGGTTTTGCACATTACAGCCAAGCCAATCCATCGGGTTATGGATTATTACAAGCTAGCGATGGTAACTATACATTTATTAACAAACAAAACACTGGAGGTGGTTATTTAGGTTTTAGGATAGGCAATGCGGATCAAGCCGTAATTCTAAATAACGGAAATATGGGCGTAGGAACCACAAACCCAAGCAAAAAATTTACAGTAGTAAACGGTTCCATCCGACCTCACGTTGGAAACTCTAGCGATGCAGGAATTTCGTTCCCAACTGATCCAGGTGGCGGTGGCGGAGACGAAGCTTTTATAAGATACTATGTTGATGGCGGAGGCGAAAACACTAAGCTCTTAATTGGAAACAATAATGATGCCGATGATGACATCTCTTTTTTTCAGGGGGGTGCAGAGCGCATGAATATATATGCTGGTAACGTAGGAATTGGTATTACAACACCTTGGGCAGCACTAACAATGGGTGGTGGTGCCTATTGCAATAGTTTTACTTGGGTAAATGCGTCCGATGCTCGATTGAAAGAGAATATTAAACCTATGAATCAATATGGATTGACACAAGTACTGCAGTTGAAACCCGTAACCTATTATTATAAAAAAGACGAAACTAAGCATCAGGAAGTTGGTTTTATTGCACAAGACGTGAAAAAAGTAATACCTGAAGTAGTGACTGGTAGTGAAGGTGATCTTGAAAAAGGAGAAACCTTGGGCTTGTCTTACGGCAATTTGGTGCCAGTATTAACCAAAGCCATTCAAGAACAACAAGCTATGATTGAAGAATTAAAGAAGAAAGTTGAAATTTTAGAAGCTAAAACAAATAAATAAGTTTATACAGCATCACGAAAAAAAGATAGTATTACTTTACACAAATTGGCTTTCTTTTGGTTATTAAAAATAATTTTATTGGGAGCCTTCACATTGATTTAGTTATTTCAGTTGTCATTCAATCTGTCTTTATTATGTAATAAAGACAGATTGTTTTTTTATAATGAAGTAAATTATGAAATTACATACACTAAATCCGCATTCTAAAAAGCAACGTATCCATATCTATACATAATATAGATTTTTCAATATTTAACCTTGAGCTAAGCCAATAGAGTCCTATCTACCTTCCAATACCTTTAAACTTCCCACTCATAACTCACAACCCACAACTCACAACTCATAACTTATAACTCCCAATCGAACTTATTCTACAAATAAATCTTAAAATAAAATCAATAATCAATACACTACAGCAATAATTGAAAGAGTTAACAAATTGTTGCTTAATACTTTTGTCAAGATTTAGGTTGAGCAATTGCAAATTGTTACCACTAGATTATATCATTAACTAAAACTTACCCCGTATGATTGACTTTACTTTATTCAAAACCCGAAGCAAAAGCAAACTTTTTTTATTTCTTCTGATGCTATCTGTACTTTATAGTACTGCAAGTTCTTATGAAAGTGAAGTAAAAAGGAATGTCATTTTAAAACTGGAAAACTCACTACAAAACCTTTCCAATCCATCAGAAAAAAAAATCATTGGTAGACGGATCAAATTTCTTCATAGGAAAGTTGTCAGTAAATCAGAAACTTATACTGCAACAAGGGCCTTAAATGATAATGCCAATACCACTAATTTTCAAACGGTCAAACAGCAAACAAATGACAATGGTACTGAAATCATCCTGTCATTAGAAATTACTTTCGGTCAAAAAATAAAAGCACCACAACTTGGTAATTCAGTTAATTGGACTATTTCTGGACCTAGCGGAACTAAATCAGGATTAGGTAATGCGTTGAACGAATATGTGTTTGACAAACCAGGCAAATACGAAATTAGTTTGATTGACAACAGTGCAGCTGCAAAAGCACACAGTAAAGAAGAATCATGTGCGCATGAAAAAGTTCCTTCTAAAATTAATGTAACCGTTTTTCCAATAAGAATGACTTTTCTAGGAGATGAATTAAAAGTTTCTAGTGACTTACATAAAGGAGTAGAAACTACAGGAATTTCAGTCAGCATACCAGTAGTAATTGAAACGTATGGAAATCAAAGTCTTGATTTGAAATACACCAATGCAACTACTGCTGGTGTTGGTTCAAATATAATCGCAAAGCTTAAATCAGGTACTACCCTAAAACAAGGGAAACAAGTTTTAGAATATGAGTTGAGTGGTATTGCAGAAGTAGAAGCTTACATACAGTTCAATTTTATTGATATAAATGGACGAACTCAAACAGCAGCTCTTAAAAAGCCAATACAATAATCACACAACATTGCATACTTAGTAAAAACAAAATACCACTATTATGAATATATTTTTAAAACATAAAACTAAACTTGGGCTGTTCTTAGCATTTTTCTTGTCCTTTATGGCAAGTGAGAATGTTGTGGCACAATGTGGAACACCAGCCGTGGGTTGTAGTACAACAGACAGAACCAATTATGGTTTTAATGCCAATAATAATCCCAACACGATAGAGTACGATAACTTTATTTCTGCGTATCACGGTACCATAGCACTAACTTCAAACGGTACGTTTCAGGTTTGGGGTGAAAGCATGGGAAATAGCGGGGTTGTTTCTGGAACTTACGGAACAGGAACCCATCTTTTAACTCCGGTAACTTTAGATAATGTAACCTATCCAGCCTTAACAGGTACGCCGTTAAAAGTCGCCACAGGAGGTAACGCAATAAGCCAACAAGTGGTCTTAACTACTACAGGGCTTTTTGCATGGGGACACTCAGGTGCTTTAATCGATCCGAGTATTACACCAACCACCACGTTCCAAAAAATTACAGTAAATGGAAAAGCAGATGGTTTACCTCCAGGGGTGACACCTGCCGATGTTAAAATGTTATACGGTACGTTTCAAACATTAGTAATCACTACCTGTAGTGGAAACGTATGGGTGCTCGCAGCCAATGCAAGTGCTCGAGGAAATGGAGGAGTAGGTTCAGCGACAGTTTGGTCACAGGTAACAACAGCTGCAGCTGGAAATCCAGCATTAACCAATGTTGTGGCAGCTAGAGGAACCTATCAAGGTTTAATGGCTTTAAAATCAGACGGTACACTATGGACTTGGGGTTCACAATCGTTGGATGCAGCGGGAACTCCCTTTACAGATAGAAACAGAGCCGTTCAAATGGCAGTACCAGCTGGAATAACTCCTAAAATGATTGGTGCCACGTGTTCATCTACAGCGCAAATAAATCTTAATCCGACAACTTTTACATCAAGCTCTAGTTATTATATCTTAGCTACCAATGGAAATGTATATTCCATCGGGTCAAATGCTGTAGGACAATTAGGCGATTGGACCACCACCGACAAACTAGTTTGGACACAACCGCGCTACGCGAGTGCTGCAGGTCCAGTGATGAGCAATGTGAAATGGTTAAGTCCAAATGAGCATGATTGCTTTTTTCCCGCAGTGAATGTAATTAATACTTCAGCTGGAATTACGGGTTGGTGTCCCTCAAATCCTATGGTTGGGACCGCAGCTGCTAACAATCCTGGTACGCCACAGGGCATAGGTGCAAGCGATGTAATACTTGCAGTAGAAACTGGAGGTCATACTTCTATGGTGGTGAACGAATGTTATGCTAATTTCGGTTATGTTGGTCACCGTATAAATGGTAGTATGGGTGATGGTACGGCAACAAATACATTCGAACTCTTATACACTTACAACACCGCACCCGTTCAAATTTGTGGTGCAGAAACGATATCTGTTCCACTTTCACCAAGTCCTACAGGTCCTTCAGGTAAATATTGTGTAGGAACTACAATAACTGTTAACGCACTGCCAACTGGAGGAGTTTTAACTTTAGTTTCTGGACCAGGGACTTTATCGGGCAATGTTATTACGGTTACAGGTGTTGGTAGTATAACTATAAAGTACGAGATTACTACATCATGTGGTACCGTTTTGTCTAAAAATTTAGTTTTAGAAACAGAAAATTGTAATGTTGCCCCAGTGGCTAATAATGACATACAACTTATACCTTTAACTGAGGACGGTTTAAACGGTTCAATAAATATAATCGGAAACGACACCGACGGTAATGGAAACCCAACCGCACCATTAAATGGTGTAGGGCAGTTTACCGTAGATTTAGATTCAACTACACCAGGAGTTCAAACCTCTATAACCACACCACAAGGTATTTGGGCATTAGACAATACAACAGGTATTGTAACCTTCGATCCAGCAGATAACTTCAACGGAACAGCTACCCTACCCTATACATTATGTGATCCAACGGCACTTTGCGCTAATGCAAACATATCGTTTACGGTAAATCCAGTTAATGATGCACCAACAATAACAAATGATACAGCTACAGGTACAGAAGACAATCCTATAACAGGAACTATTCTAACCCCATCTGATTTTGACCCAGACGGAACAATGTTGGTAGTTACTACTACACCAGTAACACCGCCAGCTAATGGAACCATCATAATCAATACTGATGGAACCTACACCTATACACCCAACCCTGGTTTTAATGGGACAGACGTCGTTACTATACAAGTATGTGATTCAGGCACACCTGGAGCAAGCTGTGCAAATCAAACTTTAACTATTACAGTTACACCTGTTAATGATTCACCAGTAATAGTAGATGACACCAATATAACCAATGAAGACACACCAGTTTCAGGGGACATTACTAACGCATCAGATTCAGATCCAGACGGTACAACGCTTGTTGTAAATACTACACCAATCGTTCCTCCAGTTAACGGAACAATTGTAGTACAACCTGATGGAACATACATCTATACGCCAAATCCAGACTTCACAGGAACAGAAATTATTACAATCGAAGTTTGTGATTCAGGTTTACCATTACCAGGTATTTGTGATAATCAAACCTTAACTATTACGGTTAACCCTGTTAATGATGCACCAGTTGCCAATAATGATACAGCACCAACTACGGAAGATACACCAGTTGTAATCGCCGTTTTAGGTAACGATTCTGATTTAGAATCACCTCTAGACCCTGCAACGGTTGTAGTGACTGTACCGCCAACCAATGGAACAACAACAGTTAACCCTGCAACAGGCGAAGTAACTTATACTCCAAACCCAGGATACAGCGGAACGGATACATTCACATATCAAGTATGTGATAGTGGTTTACCTTTACCTGCGGCTTGCGACACAGCTACAGTAACTGTAACAACTACAGCGGTAAACGACGCACCAATAATAAGCGATGATACCAATGTGACGAATGAAGACACACCTGTTTCAGGTGACATTACTAACGCTGCAGATTCAGATCCAGACGGTACAACACTTGTTGTAAATACTACACCAATCGTTCCTCCAGTTAACGGAACAATTGTAGTACAACCTGATGGAACATACATCTATACGCCAAATCCAGACTTCACAGGAACAGAAATTATTACAATCGAAGTTTGTGATTCAGGTTTACCATTACCTGGTATTTGTGATAATCAAACCTTAACTATTACGGTTAACCCTGTTAATGATGCACCAAATGCTAATAACGATTTGGTTTCTACGCCAGAAGATACTGCGGTAGTTATACCAGTATTAATTAATGATACTGATTTGGATGGTACAATCAATCCAACTACAGTAACAATTGTAACTATTCCTTCTAACGGTACAACAACTGTTGACCCAATAACAGGAGAAGTAACTTACACACCTAATCCAGGCTTTAATGGTACAGATACCTTTACGTACCAAGTATGTGATAGTGGTTTGCCTTTACCAGCAGCTTGTGATACAGCAACAGTAACTGTTTTAGTTCCTGCTGATAATGATGTACCTGTTGTTTTGCCAGATACTAACGTAACAAATGAAGATACACCTGTATCGGGTGATATTACTAACGCAGCAGATTCAGATCCAGACGGAACAACACTTGTTGTAAACACTACACCTTTAAGTGGTCCTACAAATGGAACAATTGTGTTACAACCTGATGGAACATACGTGTATACGCCAAATCCAAACTTTAATGGTACAGATGTAATTCTTATCACAGTTTGTGACTCAGGCACACCTCTTCCAGCAAATTGTGTGGATCAATTATTAACAATTACTGTTAATGCAGTCAATGATCCACCGGTTGCCAATAATGATACAGCACCAACTACGGAAGATACACCAGTTGTAATCGCCGTTTTAGGTAACGATTCTGATTTAGAATCACCTTTAAATCCTGCAACGGTTGTAGTAACAGTACCGCCAACAAACGGAACAACAACAGTTGATCCTGCAACAGGCGAAGTAACTTATACTCCAAACCCAGGATACAGCGGAACGGATACATTCACATATCAAGTATGTGATAGTGGTTTACCTTTACCTGCGGCTTGCGACACAGCTACAGTAACTGTAACAACTACAGCAGTAAACGACGCACCAATAATAAGTGATGATACCAATGTGACGAATGAAGACACACCTGTTTCAGGTGACATTACTAACGCTGCAGATTCAGATCCAGACGGTACAACACTTGTTGTAAATACTACACCAATCGTTCCTCCAGTTAACGGAACAATTGTAGTACAACCTGATGGAACATACATCTATACGCCAAATCCAGACTTCACAGGAACAGAGATTATTACAATCGAAGTTTGTGATTCAGGTTTACCATTACCAGGTATTTGTGATAATCAAACCTTAACTATTACGGTTAACCCTATTAATGATATGCCTATTGTTAATGATGACACAGCTACAACTAATGAGGATACTCCTGTCGTAATTGATGTAACAGCTAATGATACAGACTTAGAAGGTCCAATTGACCCAACAAGTGTAACTATTACTGATGCGCCAAATAATGGAACTGTAACCGTTGATCCTACAACAGGAGAAGTGACTTATACACCAGATCCAAACTTTAATGGAACGGATACATTTACGTACCAAGTTTGTGATAGTGGTTTACCTTTACCTCCGGCTTGCGACACAGCTACAGTAACTGTAACAACTACAGCGGTAAACGACGCACCAATAATAAGCGATGATACTAACGTAACAAATGAAGACACACCTGTTTCAGGTGACATTACTAACGCGGCAGATTCAGATCCAGACGGTACAACGCTTGTTGTAAATACTACACCAATCGTTCCTCCAGTTAACGGAACAATTGTAGTACAACCTGATGGAACATACATCTATACGCCAAATCCAGACTTCACAGGAACAGAAATTATTACAATCGAAGTTTGTGATTCAGGTTTACCATTACCTGGTATTTGTGATAATCAAACCTTAACTATTACGGTTAACCCTGTTAATGATGCACCAGTTGCCAATAATGATACAGCACCAACCACGGAAGATACACCAGTTGTAATCGCAGTTTTAGGTAACGATTCTGATTTAGAATCACCTTTAAATCCTGCAACGGTTGTAGTAACAGTACCGCCAACAAACGGAACAACAACAGTTAACCCTGCAACAGGCGAAGTAAGTTATACTCCAAACCCAGGATACAGCGGAACGGATACATTCACATATCAAGTATGTGATAGTGGTTTACCTTTACCTGCGGCTTGCGACACAGCTACAGTAACTGTAACAACTACAGCAGTAAACGACGCACCAATAATAAGTGATGATACCAATGTGACGAATGAAGACACACCTGTTTCAGGTGACATTACTAACGCTGCAGATTCAGATCCAGACGGTACAACACTTGTTGTAAATACTACACCAATCGTTCCTCCAGTTAACGGAACAATTGTAGTACAACCTGATGGAACATACATCTATACGCCAAATCCAGACTTCACAGGAACAGAAATTATTACAATCGAAGTTTGTGATTCAGGTTTACCATTACCAGGTATTTGTGATAATCAAACCTTAACTATTACGGTTAACCCTGTTAATGATGCACCAGTTGCCAATAATGATACAGCACCAACTACGGAAGATACACCAGTTGTAATCGCCGTTTTAGGTAACGATTCTGATTTAGAATCACCTCTAGACCCTGCAACGGTTGTAGTGACTGTACCGCCAACCAATGGAACAACAACAGTTAACCCTGCAACAGGCGAAGTAACTTATACTCCAAACCCAGGATACAGCGGAACGGATACATTCACATATCAAGTATGTGATAGTGGTTTACCTTTACCTGCGGCTTGCGACACAGCTACAGTAACTGTAACAACTACAGCGGTAAACGACGCACCAATAATAAGCGATGATACCAATGTGACGAATGAAGACACACCTGTTTCAGGTGACATTACTAACGCTGCAGATTCAGATCCAGACGGTACAACACTTGTTGTAAATACTACACCAATCGTTCCTCCAGTTAACGGAACAATTGTAGTACAACCTGATGGAACATACATCTATACGCCAAATCCAGACTTCACAGGAACAGAGATTATTACAATCGAAGTTTGTGATTCAGGTTTACCATTACCTGGTATTTGTGATAATCAAACCTTAACTATTACGGTTAACCCTGTTAATGATGCACCAAATGCTAATAACGATTTGGTTTCTACGCCAGAAGATACTGCGGTAGTTATACCAGTATTAATTAATGATACTGATTTGGATGGTACAATCAATCCAACTACAGTAACAATTGTAACTATTCCTTCTAACGGTACAACAACTGTTGACCCAATAACAGGAGAAGTAACTTACACACCTAATCCAGGCTTTAATGGTACAGATACCTTTACGTACCAAGTATGTGATAGTGGTTTGCCTTTACCAGCAGCTTGTGATACAGCAACAGTAACTGTTTTAGTTCCTGCTGATAATGATGTACCTGTTGTTTTGCCAGATACTAACGTAACAAATGAAGATACACCTGTATCGGGTGATATTACTAACGCAGCAGATTTTGACCCAGACGGAACAACACTTGTTGTAAACACTACACCTTTAAGTGGTCCTACAAATGGAACAATTGTGTTACAACCTGATGGAACATACGTGTATACGCCAAATCCAAACTTTAATGGTACAGATGTAATTCTTATCACAGTTTGTGACTCAGGCACACCTCTTCCAGCAAATTGTGTGGATCAATTATTAACAATTACTGTTAATGCAGTCAATGATCCACCGGTTGCCAATAATGATACAGCACCAACTACGGAAGATACACCAGTTGTAATCGCCGTTTTAGGTAACGATTCTGATTTAGAATCACCTTTAAATCCTGCAACGGTTGTAGTAACAGTACCGCCAACAAACGGAGCAACAACAGTTGATCCTGCAACAGGCGAAGTAACTTATACTCCAAACCCAGGATACAGCGGAACGGATACATTCACATATCAAGTATGTGATAGTGGTTTACCTTTACCTGCGGCTTGCGACACAGCTACAGTAACTGTAACAACTACAGCGGTAAACGACGCACCAATAATAAGTGATGATACCAATGTGACGAATGAAGACACACCTGTTTCAGGTGACATTACTAACGCTGCAGATTCAGATCCAGACGGTACAACACTTGTTGTAAATACTACACCAATCGTTCCTCCAGTTAACGGAACAATTGTAGTACAACCTGATGGAACATACATCTATACGCCAAATCCAGACTTCACAGGAACAGAAATTATTACAATCGAAGTTTGTGATTCAGGTTTACCATTACCAGGTATTTGTGATAATCAAACCTTAACTATTACGGTTAACCCTATTAATGATATGCCTATTGTTAATGATGACACAGCTACAACTAATGAGGATACTCCTGTCGTAATTGATGTAACAGCTAATGATACAGACTTAGAAGGTCCAATTGACCCAACAAGTGTAACTATTACTGATGCGCCAAATAATGGAACTGTAACAGTTGACCCTACAACAGGGGAAGTGACTTATACACCAGATCCAAACTTTAATGGAACGGATACATTTACGTACCAAGTTTGTGATTCAGGTATTCCATTGCCAGCTTCTTGTGATACCGCTACAGTAACTGTAACAGTAACTCCAGTAAACGATGCACCAATTGCTAATGATGATGTAGTTGCTTTAGCACTAACAGAAGACGGAGCTAACGGAACCGTGAACATCTTAACGAATGATACGGATGTAGATGGTAATCCTTCTCCAACTTCAGGTCATACCGTTGATTTAGATCCTAGTGCAGCAGGTAATCAAAACTCAATCACTACACCAGAAGGAACTTGGACTTACGATGCTACAACAGGAGTTGTAACTTTCGATCCAGCTGTTAACTTCAACGGAGTAGCGACATTACCATACACTTTATGTGATGCTGGCACTCCAGTATTATGTGATAACGCTGACATTACTTTCACAGTAACGGCTGTTAATGATGCACCAGTGGCTAATAATGACACAGCTACAACTAATGAAGATACTCCAGTTGTAATTGATGTAACAGCTAATGATACAGACTTAGAAGGTCCAATTGACCCAACAAGTGTAACTATTACTGATGCGCCAGATAATGGAACTGTAACCGTTGATCCTACAACAGGAGAAGTAACTTATACACCAGATCCAAACTTTAATGGAACGGATACTTTTACGTACCAAGTTTGTGATTCAGGTATTCCATTGCCAGCTTCTTGTGATACCGCTACAGTAACTGTAACAGTAACTCCAGTAAACGATGCGCCAATTGCTAATGATGATGTAGTTGCTTTAGCACTAACAGAAGACGGAGCTAACGGAACCGTGAACATCTTAACGAATGATACGGATGTAGATGGTAATCCTTCTCCAACTTCAGGTCATACCGTTGATTTAGATCCTAGTACAGCAGGTAATCAAAACTCAATCACTACACCAGAAGGAACTTGGACTTACGATGCTACAACAGGAGTTGTAACATTCGACCCAGCGTTAAACTTCAACGGAGTAGCAACATTACCATACACTTTATGTGATGCTAGCACTCCAGTATTATGTGATAACGCTGACATTACTTTCACAGTAACGGCTATAAATGATGTACCAGTGGCTAATAATGACACAGCTACAACTAATGAAGATACTCCAGTTGTAATTGATGTAACAGCTAATGATACAGACTTAGAAGGTCCAATTGACCCAACAAGTGTAACTATTACTGATGCGCCAGATAATGGAACTGTAACCGTTGATCCTACAACAGGAGAAGTGACTTATACACCAGATCCAAACTTTAATGGAACGGATACATTTACGTACCAAGTTTGTGATTCAGGTATTCCATTGCCAGCTTCTTGTGATACCGCTACAGTAACTGTAACAGTAACTCCAGTAAACGATGCACCAATTGCTAATGATGATGTAGTTGCTTTAGCACTAACAGAAGACGGAGCTAACGGAACCGTGAATATCTTAACGAATGATACAGATGTAGATGGTAATCCTTCTCCAACTTCAGGTCATACCGTTGATTTAGATCCTAGTACAGCAGGTAATCAAAACTCAATCACTACACCAGAAGGAACTTGGACTTACGATGCTACAACAGGAGTTGTAACTTTCGACCCAGCTGTTAACTTCAACGGAGTAGCGACGTTACCATACACATTATGTGATGCTGGTACTCCAGTATTATGTGATAACGCTGACATTACTTTCACAGTAACGGCTGTAAATGATGTACCAGTGGCTAATAATGACACAGCTACAACTAATGAAGATACTCCAGTTGTAATTGATGTAACAGCTAATGATACAGACTTAGAAGGTCCAATTGACCCAACAAGTGTAACTATTACTGATGCGCCAAATAATGGAACTGTAACCGTTGATCCTACAACAGGAGAAGTAACTTATACACCAGATCCAAACTTTAATGGAACGGATACTTTTACGTACCAAGTTTGTGATTCAGGTATTCCATTGCCAGCTTCTTGTGATACCGCTACAGTAACTGTAACAGTAACTCCAGTAAACGATGCACCAATTGCTAATGATGATGTAGTTGCTTTAGCACTAACAGAAGACGGAGCTAACGGAACCGTGAATATCTTAACGAATGATACAGATGTAGATGGTAATCCTTCTCCAACTTCAGATCATACCGTTGATTTAGATCCTAGTACAGCAGGTAATCAAAACTCAATCACTACACCAGAAGGAACTTGGACTTACGATGCTACAACAGGAGTTGTAACTTTCGATCCAGCTGTTAACTTCAACGGAGTAGCGACATTAACATACACTTTATGTGATGCTGGTACTCCAGTATTATGTGATAACGCTGACATTACTTTCACAGTAACGGCTGTAAATGATGCACCAGTGGCTAATAATGATTCAGATATAACAATGAGTGAAACACCAATTACCATTGCTGTTATCAACAATCCAGTGGTCTCAGGTCAAGATACAGACATAGAAGGAAATAACACTATTGATTTAACTTCAATTGATTTAGATCCTACTACTCCTGGTCAGCAAACAACTTTAGTTGTTCCAGGTGAAGGTACTTATACCGCAAACCCAAATGGAACTGTAACATTTATTCCTGTTCCATCTGCAACTGGTTTTACATCAATTATTACATACACAATATTAGACAATGAAGGTGCCGTTTCAAATACTGCCAGTATTACAGTTGTAGTTGGTGCTTGTGTGGGTAATCCTAATTTAGATTGTGATAATGACGGTCTTACAAACGCTGAAGAGGATACAATAGGTACAGATCCAACAAATCCTGATACAGATGGAGATGGTGTAATTGATGGAACAGAAGTTACTGACGGTACAAATCCTTTGAATCCATGCGAATCAATAGAAGAGCATGTTACTTTAGAACAATCATTAGAATTTTTAAGTGGTGATTGTGATAGTGATGGATTACCAAATGGAGACGAGATTGGTCCTGACCCAACAAATCCATTAGATTCAGACGGAGATGGTGTACCAGATTATTTAGAGTTTAATAATCATGAACCTTCTGCAGATGATTTAGAGATTTTCAATTTGGTTACTCCTAACGGAGATGGAGATAATGATGTGTTTGTAATCAGAAACATTGAATTATATCCTGATAATACGGTTGAGATTTATAACAGATGGGGTCTTTTAGTTTATGAAACCGAAGGTTATGGACAAAATGGAGAATACTTTAGAGGAATTTCCGAAGGAAGAGTAACCATTAGCCAATCATCTGAATTACCAGTAGGAGTATACTTCTATGTAGTGAAATACAGAAACAGTGCCGGAAACAGCAAAGAACGTTCAGGACATTTATATATTAATAGATAATAAAAGCTTCAAGGGGAAGCAATTCCCCTTGAGCTATTATAAAAAGTGAAAAAAAATGAAAAAAAGATTTTTAATATTTATTGTAACACTTGTAGCGGCATCATCTCATGCACAACAAGATTCGCAATTCACAAATTATATGTACAACACTATTAATATTAACCCTGCTTATGCTGGTTCTCGTGGTGTTTTAAGTATTTTTGGATTGCATAGAAATCAATGGGTTGGATTAGATGGAGCGCCTGTAACAAATACGTTCTCTTTAAATACTCCAATCAATAATTCTAATTTCGGAATTGGTTTTTCTATTGTAAATGATAGAATTGGTCCTTCAGATGAAAATTCATTTTCATTAGACATTTCTTATTCGGTTAAAACGTCAGAAACGTATAAATTATCTTTTGGTGCTAAAGCTACGGCTAACCTTTTAAATGTAGATTTTACAAAATTGAATATTTACAATCCTGGTGATGTTTTAGCACAATATAATGTAGACAATAAGTTTTCACCAAATGTTGGAGCCGGAGTTTACTTACATTCCAACAAAACATATGTAGGCTTATCGGTTCCTAATTTCTTAGAAACAAGTCATTTTGACAAAGGTGAATCTGCTTTTACAGCCAATTCAGTTGCTTCAGAAAGAATGCATTTTTATTTAATTGGAGGCCATGTTTTTGATTTGTCTGAAAATGTAAAATTAAAACCAGCATTTTTAACTAAAATGGTTCAGGGTGCCCCTTTACAGGTTGATTTATCTGCTAATTTCTTATTCAACGATAAATTCACTCTTGGAGCTGCTTATCGTTGGGATGCTGCAGCAAGTTTATTAGCCGGATTTCAAGTTTCAGATTCTTGGTTTATTGGTTATGGATATGATATGGAAGTTACAAAATTAGCGAATTACAATTCGGGCTCACATGAATTTTTCTTGCGCTATGAATTGTTTAAAAATTATGACAAAGTAGTTTCTCCAAGATTCTTCTAAAAAGACACATTATGAAAATAAAAGTAATATTATTATTGTTCGTATTGAGTATTTCCTCAGGTTTTGCTCAAAAAATTAAGTTATCGTCAGCTGATAAAAAGTATGATAATTTGGCTTATATAGATGCTATTGAAATTTATGAAGGAGTCGCTGAAAAAGGGTACAAATCTGTTGATTTATTTCAAAAATTAGGAAACTCATATTATTTCAACGCAAATTTGTTAGAAGCAAATAGATGGTATAGTGAATTATTCGCACTAGGTCAAGATGTAGCACCAGAATACTATTTTAGATATTCTCAAACATTGAAGTCTATTGGAGATTATACAAAAGCAAATGAATATCTTACAAAGTTTTCTCAAAAAACAGCTGCTGATAATCGTGCAAAAATCTTCGAATCTAATAAAGACTATTTAGCTGAAATAAAACGAAATTCAGGAAGACAAAAAATCGAAGATGCAGGAATCAATACAGAATATTCTGACTTCGGAGGCTCTTTTTACAAAGAAAACTTTGTATTCACTTCAGCAAGAGATTCAAGTGGTATTTCCAATGTAAAACACACATGGACTAATGCTTCTTTCTATAATTTATACAGTGCTACTGTTAGTTCTGAAGGTTATTTAGTAGATGCAGCACCATTATCTAAAAAAATAAATTCTAAGTTTAATGAATCTTCTGCTGTGTTTACTAAAGATAGTACTACAATGTATTTTACTCGTAATAATTATACCAACGGGAAACAAAAAACAGATGCAGAAAAAACTACTTTATTAAAGTTGTATAAATCAACAAAGGACGACCAAGGCAAATGGGATAATGTTGAAGAATTACCGTTTAATAGTGACGAATACAGTTGTGCACATCCAGCATTGAGTCCAGATGATAAAATATTATATTTTGCATCAAACATGCCTGGAACTGTTGGTGAATCCGATATTTTTAAAGTTGCAATTAATGCAGATGGTTCTTTTGGAACACCAGAAAGCTTAGGTGGTGGAATTAATACCGAAGCACGTGAAACATTCCCATTTGTAACTGATGAAAACGAAATTTTCTTTGCTTCTGACGGACAATTAGGTTTAGGAGGTTTAGATATTTTCTCAGTGAAAATCAACGAAGATGGAAGTATGTCAAAAGTATTCAATGTAGGTGCGCCAGTAAATAGTCCACAAGATGATTTTGCTTATTTGATGGATTCAAAAACTAGATTCGGGTTTTTCTCATCCAATAGAGAAGGCGGAAAAGGAAACGATGACATTTATAAATTCGTAGAGCAAATTCCGCTTTCATACACTTGTAAACAAGTCGTTTCGGGAGTAATTACTGATGAGGAAACAAAGGAAGTTTTAGCCAATGCTAAGGTAACACTGTTTGACGAAAAAATGAATTCGATTAGCGAGATGATTGCTAATGAAAATGGTGAATATCGATTTGAAGGATTAGAATGCGAAAAAACATATTTTGTAAGAGCGGAAAAAAAAGATTACGAAACAGTTGAAACTTCTGTAGTAACTGGAAGCGTTACAGGGGAAACGAAATCAAAATTGCCAATTACAAAACGAGTAAAACAAGTTGGTGTTGGTTCAGATTTAGCAAAATCATTTGATATCAAAATCATCTATTTCAATTTGGACAAGTCTAATATCAGACCTGATGCAGCATTACAATTAGAAAAAATTCTTCAAGTAATGAAAAAAAATCCTACCATGAAAATAGATGTTCGTTCACACACCGATTGTCGTCAAACCGCAAAATACAATCAAGCGTTATCAGATAGAAGAGCTAAATCTACTATTGCTTGGCTAGTTGAAAGTGGAATTTCAGCAGAGCGATTAACCGGAAGGGGTTATGGTGAATTACAATTAATAAATGATTGTGGTTGCGAGCCTGCTAACGAGTCGAAATGTTCTGAAGAAGAGCATGAGGCAAATAGACGAAGTGAATTTATAGTTATATCAATGTAATAAATACAATTTTGTCCATGTTTTAAAAAACTTATCTAAAAAATTGTAATTGATAAAAAAATAAAAAAATTCACTGAAGTTGTGATTTGTAAAAAACATACGATTTTATTTTAAAAAGAATTGTTAAAGATATAGTTAATCCTATTTAGTAAAAATAGTTATGGAGAAGTAATTAGTTTACCAAAAACTAAAAAAAATAATTTATCTGAGGGGGTGAAATTATTTTAAATGAAGAAAATGAAATTAGATTTGAGGGGGTTTATTATCATTTCTTTAACTTCTCCATTAACTATTTAATTTAAAACATAAATTTAAACGATGTGTTACAATATACTAATCTATAGTAGTTATCCAATTGTGAGAGTTGCACTTTCTATTTTTGTGAAAAAAAATTACATAAATTCAAATGTTACGCTATTAGATTCTTTTGAACAAATATTTGGTGCGGAATTTAAAAAAAATTTTGATTTATTAATAATTGATACAAAAAATCATTCTGAATTAGAATTGATTCAAGATAAATCTAACTTATTTAAAAAGGAATTAAAAGTAATTTTTTTAACAGAAGACAGTAATTTAAAAAGAAACTACAGTTCTCATAATTTTTTTTATTTAGATAAAGTAAGTGATGAAGGGAAAATCATTAATTGTTTAAATTCAATTTTTAAGAAAAAAAATAACTATAAAACCGTTACAAACACTATCAGAAGCAAAAATTTCTTATCAAAACGAGAAATTGAATGCGCTACATTGTTAATGAAAGGATACTCAATAAATCAAATATCAAAAAAGCTTTCTCTTGCATTGAGTACTGTTAGTACATATAAAATGAGAATATTGAAAAAAACAAAAACTAACAACTTAGTTGAATTAACAAAATCATTATACAACCTAGAAAATTTAGATTAAATTTTCTAACAATATATTTGATAATATATTACTCCATTATAAAAATTATACTCATGAAAATTATAATTGATAAACTAAAAAGAAATTTTACGCTTACATTAACTTTTAAGGAGTTAGCTTTTTATTTTATTATAATTTTTGTTGGTTTATTAATTTTATCATTAGAATGAGTTTAATTAATCTCCCTGAATATGAACTTTTAATTGGGCAAAGCAAGAAGGCTATTTTAGAACAATTTGGATTTTGCTTTAACGATTACATATGCAATATATGGATGTTTAGAATTGATACAAAAAATTGCTTTTTTTGTAAAAAATATTTATACTTATTTTTCGAAAATGATAAAGTTGTAAAAATTGAACTGAAAAGATATAAAGTAAATTACCTAATGTAATTTTTATCATAATTCATGAATGTAAAATACAAATTTCTTGATCCTATTAATTTTACTTTGAAATGACTTTTTAAGATTGCTTAAAACATTATTTTATTACAAATCAACACTTTAAATAAAAAAAAGACGAATAATTAATTCGCCTTTTTTTATTTTATATACAAAAATTTATTCTACAATAATTTTTTTAGAGTACTTCCCTACTTTAGTTATTACATTTACAATATAAATTCCTTTTGCAAAGTGATTTGTTGGTAAACTAACATTAGATAAGTCTAAATCTTCACCTCTCCAAGTTTTGATATGTTGACCTAAAACATTAAAAACGTTAACCTCTTTAATTTCTTCTTCAACAAGTTGACTTAAAACAATAATTTCATTATTGTAATGGTAGAATAAATTATTATTTAATTCAAAATCATTATTTCCAAGCGTTTCATTTTTGAATCGAATGGTAAATCGATTTGAATTTTCACCAGCGGTAACTGGTACAATAACTTCACCCATTTTTAAATCATGATAAATACCCGTTTGATTATCGTGTAAATAAATTTCTTGATTTTGATCAAAATTTACCAATTCTTCAATTACAAATTTACCATTTGTACCAGTAGTAGCCTTAATATTCACTGGAAAAATTCCGTTCTCATTAAAACTTCCTTCAGCTTGAATAACCAAACTTTTATCTGCTAATGGAAAATAAGCATCATTGGTTTGCAAATCAAACAAAATTCCATCAAATCCATTATCAATTGCTGCCGTAGCTTCATTATTAGGTGTAAATCCTAACAATAATTGCCTGTGCATATTTGTGTTTAAGGCGGTATATCCTAAACGAATTAACTTGAACAGATTTATATCATAAGTATCTTCTTGATTACTTTCTTGAAATACGATTGATGAACTAAACGAATTCCTAAACATGCTATTCGAATCAACATTATCTTCTTTTATAAACAATCTTTGATTATTGTTATATGTTACCGTCCCTCCAGTTGCACTTCCTTTAACAAAGAAAGCTTGTCCAACAGGGATAAATCTACCTGGAATTCTTGTACTTGAACCAGAACCACTAATTAAAGCTGGCGCAACTGGAGCTACACCTCCTAATATTGTTCTAACAGCATAACCTCCTTGGTAACCTGATAAAATATGGGTGTTATTAGTAGCATAATGCTCCCAGAAATACAACGTTCCATCTATATTTGCAAGGTTATCATTTATAAATGTTGTAGCATCTAAAGCAGATGGATAAGGATTACCTAATAAATTGATACTTCCTGGTCCTATATTCAATCCTGATGAAGTAATTAAGCCATTATTTGGTTTTCCAACGAAAACATAATTTTGAGAAGAAATTGCTGGAGGAGCTGCTACCCCACTTCCTTTCATCGTATAACCCTGCCCCGTAGCTAAAACAGAATTTTCATTCAATTGTTGCCAATTTGCATAATCTGGGGTTAAGTTGGTAAACTTGTACAACCAATATCTAGCAATGTTAAAAGGAGTAGTACTTCCATTGTAACCTCCAACCCAATTTATATTTGAAGGTGTTGCAGGATTTGTACCATTTTTCATTGCGTTATTAATCGTATATCCAGTATTATTAGCCACTGCACTTACTACCGTACTGACTGGTGAGGACCAATAATTATAGTTAAATAAATTTCCTGTTCCTTGTTGATCTCTTTCAATGGTTCCTATACTTGCAACATCTAAATCACTATTTAACGTTTGGATTAGTTGTGAGCGTACTTCTAAATCGATTTTTCCATCCAATAACAAGTAATGCGAAATTTGCATTTTAGTGTCGTTTTGAACTAATAAATTTCGAGTAGTATTTACAAACAAACCTAATACAGTTTTGTTACCCGTTGAAATAACATCATTATTTATTCTCACAATATTCCAATCAATTGGTGTTGTTGCATCAATTATTGAATTAGAATTTGGAATATAGTTCATTGCGTTATTTGCCCATGTCGCTGCTGCAGTCCAGTTTCCATTGGTTAGAGATTCATATGGTAATGGAGCCGTTTGTCTATCTACAGTAGTTAAATTTTTTAGTGCACCCGTAATATTATTGTCGGATCTATCTTTTACATTAGTGTAAGTGTAAGTTGACATTGGATAATACAACAGCAAATTACTCCATGATAAAGTAGCCACTTCATTTGATGTAATATTTTGTGGAATAATCATCCCTTTCGTGTAACCATCGGTATGTTTATCCATCTCTTGGTTCATTATAAATCGCAATTGATTCACCGATAAAGAAATATTCCATATTCTAACTTCGTCAATAGTACCATTAAAATATCTTGTTAATGAAGAAGCATTTGATGCCGCTACTAAGAAATCAAAGGTATTGGTTTGAGGTGCTAATAAAGTTGCTGTATTATTTAATACTCCATCAATATACATACTTGCTGTTGTACCATCATAAGTTACAGCTACATTATGCCATCTTGAATCCGGAATTACAATAGTAGAAGTGATCGATTGAGTTGCTGCACCATTTGTCCATGTCATTTGAGCATTTCCAGCGGCATTTATAAAAAACTCGTAACCTGTAGTAGCGTTTTTCTTACTTAAAATACTACCATTAGCAGCATCTCTTTTTATCCAAGCCGAAACTGTAAAAGCGCCATTTAAGTTAACATTATTTCCCGAATTGATATAATCGGTAGTTCCATTAAAATCGATTGAACGCACAAATGTTCTTTCTGGAGCAAATCCAAAAGTGATGTATTTAGTTCCGTTAAAATCATAAGAAGTTTCTAAGTTTGCTCCATTAACAGTCATAACTCTATATTCTGCAGTAGGTGTAAAAACCGGCGTATCAGAAATAAACATATAAAAATCACCTGGAGGCGATAAAGTGGCTGTTAACATAACAGAAGGAAGTGAAATTCTAACAGTTCCAACATCTCCCCCAGTTTCTACTACTCTCCAAATTCTTTGAACAGCTGTAAAATCGACATTAGTTGTTAATGCTGGTGCAATTCCAGAACTAATATTAACCGTCAAAGGAGCAGCTGCAGCTAAACTTGCATTATTATTTCCCCAAACTAAAAATCTTCTATCACCTGCAAATGTATTTGTGTTTAAATTATTTGTTGCAAAAATAGTATCTAATCCTAATGTAATATCATCTGCTTTATTAACTGTTTTTGATTGTTTTTGATTGAGTTGTGCTACATCGTCTCTTCCAATCCCAGCGATATCATAATTATATCCCGCAGAAGCATTATAAATTGTTGTTCCATTAGAATCTACATAATCTAAGCTAGTTCCGTTTGTACCTAATGTAATTCCGTATTTGATAGCCAAATATGATTCAATTCTTCTTCGGTTACCATCATTATTTCTAGCATCATAAGTAATAACTTCTAAAATATCTCCGTTATAACTTGCATCAAAAAACTCGCTTCTTCCTAACCAATATCTAGAATTTAATATGTTTTTATAAGTTCCTGTTGCAATATTTGTTGTTCCTAATTGTAGTCCATTATTAAACAAGTGCATTAAACTGGATGCCGAATTATCTCTTTTTCTTGGATTAAAAATTTGTGGCCCTACATATGATTTTGTAATACTTATCTCAGCTTCTCCATATTCGGTATTGGCTGCTTGGTTATAAGCGACGATTTCGTTAGAGTAGCGAGAAGATGAATTTCCCATGTAAAACCCAGTAACATCTTGACTTCCTTGATTGGTATTTACATCATCACCGCAAAAAATATCTTGTGCACTAGTAATTCTATTAACAGGGTTTGTTGGTTTAACAACTATAAATATATCGTGATTATTAAAACCTTGTCCAGCATACATTGCACTACCTCCAGTAAAATGAACTACTGGATTAAAATTAACATTATTTGTTGCATTATTATAAAAAATTGGATTTCTTGACAGCTTTGCTGTAGCGCTTCTAGTATTGCCAAACACATTATCTTGCCACGTACTCACAGCTCCACCATCTGCATATGTTCCTAAGTTACCGTCTGCTTTTAACCAAAGTCTTAAGTTGTTTGTTACACCTCCTGGAGCATTTGAAATTGCAGGCATTGCGACAACTGTTGCTCTTACTGTAAATCTATACACTGTTTTTCCTGCAGTTACATTACTATCATTATTAACCGTGACAGTAGCAGTAAACGTTCCAGTAGCAGTTGGAGTAAATGTAACCACAAAGGATGCAACTCCTCCAGAATTAATATTTGTATTTAAATTTGTTGTTGTAAATCCTGTTCCTCCTGTAATTGTTACAGAACTAACATCAAGCGTGTTAGTTCCAAGTGAATACACCTGAAATGGAATTGAAATTGGTAATCCAACATACGTTGTTCCAAAATCAGTTAAATCAATTGTTGAAGGAGTTATATCTTCATCCGGAATAGAAGTATCATTTCCTTGAACGTCAATTTCTCTTCCGGTTACAATACAATTTCCTTGAATTACAAAGTCATAAATACTTTCATCCGAATCATTATTTAAAATAGTTACGATAGCTAAGTAACTTCCAACAACGGTTGGATTAAAAGTTATAGTAAACGTAACTGATCCACCTGCTGGGATGGGTGAAGTTGGAAAACCAGTAACAGTAAATGCGCCACTACCTGTCAATTCCACATAAGGAACACCCGTTAATGTTAAAGGTGTTGTCCCTGTATTTTGAATCGTAAAAGTTCTTATTGATGAACCTCCTGGAGCGACTGTTGGAAATAAAGTACCATTTCCAGCAGCTCCAGATGAAGCACCATCAACGATATTATTCCCTAATCCTGTTAAATTAATTTCTGGTTCGCCACCAGTTCCTCTAATTGAAAAATTAAAGGGGTTTTCATTAGAATCATTGTTAACAAATGAAATGGTTGCATTTCTAACACCTACTGCTCCAGGTGAAAAACTAACCGTAAATGTTGTTGTAGCTCCAATGGCAAGTGTTGCCGCTGGAGGGGTTAACAATGTAAAATCGCCTGAATTAGCACCCCCAAAAGTAAAAGTTCCGATGGTTAAAGGCAATAAACCAGTATTTGAAATTTGAAAGGTTCTTGTTATGGGAGTTCCAACAGTTGTTGCTCCAAAATCAGTAAAATCAGCTAGAGTTGTAACTGCTGTTCCATCCACAATATTATTTCCATTTCCAGAAACTGCAATTTCTGGCGCAGCAAAACCAGATAATCTAAAATTATCAAAAGCCACACCGACATCACGACCATTTCCATTAGATGCAAAAACAATTCTAAATTGAACAGAATCATTCCCATTAAAATTAATATCTTCTGAAGAAATATTAATACTTCTAGTTTGCCATACTGAATTAGGTGTACCTCCAAACCATCCATTTGAACCTAAAGAACCAACATTACCATCATACCAACCAGCACCATTTCCTAAATTTTGCCAAGCTCCTCCATTTAAACGATACTGTACTTTCATACCATCATTGTTTTGAGTATCTGTTCTCGTATCTATTGACAAAGTAATATTTTCATATCCTGAAAAATCAATAACCGGTGAAGTGGATTGAATTTCTGTATCATTTTGATACTGTCCAGTATGTCTTCTAGAATAGTAACTATTAGTTGTGTTTCCAATGTTAATTGGATCAACGACTAAAATAAATGGTCGATTGTGACCTAAACTAGTTGTATTATCAACACCTCTAATCCAGTTACTTGCACTACCTCCAGAAGTTGAAGAAGTCCACGCGTTTACACCTGTACCATTTTCAAAATCTGCATTAAAAAAAGTGGTTTGTGCATTTGCAAAATTTAAAAACAAGACCAACATTAAAGTTAGCATTATTTTTACTTTCGGGGATTTTAGTAGAATTGCTACCATAGATAGAAAAGATTTAATTCGTAATTATTTTTGTTGCAATCATCCCTTGATTTAGGGTGATTACCTTAACAACTAACATTTGATTTTTAAAACCTTGTACTGAAAAACTATATTCTGTTTGGTATACTTTTGATTTATGAAACACACGTCTTCCTAATAAATCATACACTTCAATTTGTTGAATTTCATCATTTACCGAGTTAAGATGAACCAAATCACCCGATTGATAAACTATCAAATCTGAAGTTTCAACTAAATCATTTGACAACAACTCATTTTTAAAAACAAGTTCAAATCTATCCTCGACAGTTCCAATTGTAGCACTGAAAGTGTATGCCGAATTTTTTAAATCATGCAACACATTTAGCATTTTATCCTTTAAATAAATGTTTTGACTTCCAAGAAATAAACCATCTAAAGTATCTATCTCAATTTGGTACGCGCTTGGCTCAACAATTGAAATACCTAACGGAATAACATCTTCATCTGTGAAAGGAAGTGTTCGACCTTGTACCGCATATTTATTAACATCCATAATTGAGTACAGATTACTCCCTTGGTTCCCAAAAGCAAGACCATCAATTCCAAAATCATACTCATTTGTTGCGTCATTCATATAACCAACTAAAACCTGACTGAATTGTCCAGAATTATTTTTAAGATTTAACCAAATTCTGTGCTTTTCTTCTGAATTAAGAGCAACTACAGAAGAATTGAATGCTTTGAAAAACTGATTTCCATTATTTGCCAATCGCATTTCATTTGAGAAAGAAATATAACTAGGCACAACTGCATTTACAATAAAACCCTGCCCCACTTGAATAATTCCGTTTGGCGTTGCACCTCCTGCAGCAGATGCTGTTCCGCCTAATAATGTATAGGTTGCATAATTATTTAATGGATAGACACCATTTACAGCTTGTTGCGTATGGGTCCAAAAATATAAAGTTCCATCAATGGTTTGATTTTCTGTCCCTCTATTAAAAGTGTTTTTTAAAATAAAATCATTGGCACTTATGGTCGAAGGATAAGGATTTCCTATTGCATTATATCCAGAAATTCCTTTTTTAACCACTGGTTTAAAATAAGAATTATTAAATGTTCCTGTAAAAACTCCTGAATAGTTAGAATAAACCGTACTTGACCAATTGTTTGGCGCTCTTACAAGATAACCCTTAGCTGGAATAAAATCATTTGAATTAGGGTCTATCGCATCATAAGCTCCATTGGTTGCTGTAAATGGGTTGTAAACATAAAATCTATTTGTAAGCGTTTGTGGTGAAAATGCTAATACATTTTGATTTGCAACTGGCGAAGACCAAAGCGTATAATCTAGACGAACAATTGGAGTACTATTTCTGTTTACAGTGGCAATTCCTGAATTATTTAAATGCTCAACCTGAATCAAATTAGCGTTATTTTGAACAATAATATTTGCAGAAGAAGCAATTGAAACTCCTCTATTCACTGTAACATTTGTTCCGGAAACAATTGTTAGTACAGCTGTTCCATTTACTTGAATAGAACAAGCTTCTAAATTTGCAACCGTAGTAAAGTTGCCATTAAAAACAACATTTTTATTTTTATCAGGTGTGCCATTACTCCAAGTTGAACCGTTCCAAGTTGTAGAAGTTGCGCAAGTTTGTGGTGTAACATTAATCGTAAAAGTTTGTCCACCTAGCAATGCTAAATTATTTCCTTTTATAGTTGCAACAAAATGGTCTGCGACAGAATTTAATGCATTGTGTTTGTAGGAAAGTTGCGCAGTGTTAATATCAGCTTGAGTAAACGAATCTCCAGCAAATAAACGTTGACCATTTAGTAATAAATAACCGTTTGTTGGCAATTTAGTTACTGTATATAATAGCTGTGCCGTTGTTGCACCCGATTGAGTGGCGTTTAAAAATGCCGAAGTTATATTTTGAGTTGCTCCCTGATTAACCGTTAAGGCATTATTAACCAAAGTCACATTATTTACTATTTGTAATTTCCCACAAATTGTAATACTAAATTCATTAAATGTTCCACCTGAAGAATTTGAAACTCGGTCTGTTGCTAATAATACCCAAGTTCCTTGAGCGTTTGACCCTATGAATCTTGAAAAAGCTTGACCTGGTTGTTGAATTCCTTCTAATCCAGCAACCACATTTGGAACAACATTTCCACAGGTTAAAGGAATACCGTCATCATCAAAAGTGACATTAAAGTTGGATCCAGAACAATCTCTGTTATAAATTTCAGAAAAAACGCCATCTGGAGCTCTAAATTGCATTTTTATATCCGAAAGTAATGGATGCGTAGCTCTCATGTAGAAACTCACTTTACTCACAATTAAATTATCTGCAACATCAATTCTTGCACTTACAGCATTATTTGAATTGGTATTCCAAATATCGTCACCTCCTTCAAAATATTCATCTGTATAAGTATTACAGAAATCTCTAGAAATTTGAAAAGAATAAATTTCGGAATAAGAGCCATAGATACAAGAATTTTTTGGTCGAACTCGCCAAAAGTAAATTTTACCTTCTACCAATGAACTGGTTTGATATTCTAACTTTGAAGTTGTAATTGTTTCGGCAATTGTTGAAAAAAGTGGTGATTCTGAAATTTCTAAAATATACTCTTCAGCACTTGTTAAAGCATTCCACTGCAATAAAACAGAAGTTTCTAAATTGGTTGCACCATTTGCCGGAGCATTCAAAGTCAATTGATCAATAAAATCTTCATATACATTTAATGAAACTGGCAATGTTTCTGTAGCAGTTGTAGCAGTTCCTTTTAAAACAACAGGATAACTTCCGGCAGAAACTAATGCAGCACCCGTAAGCGTTACTGTAACTTGCCCGCTAACCGAAAGAGAAGTTGGTGAAAAAGTTGCTGTGATTCCAACTGGTAAATTATCCATCGAAAAAGTAACAAGTTCAGAGAAATTTGGTGCTTTTGCATAATCAAAAATAAAAGAAGCTGTATTTGGTTTACAAACTGGAATATTTGTATCTGTTGCAACAAATTCGAACGTACCTGCTTTAATTTCAAAATCTTGATTAGAAATATCAAAAAAGATGTTGGTTGCAGCTTCTATTTTTATTCTTGCTCTTTTTGTTATATTATTTGGAACTGTAATTGCCTGACTTCCATCATTTGGTGTGCTTGAAACTAATGTTATTGGATAAGTGTAACCTCCATCAAGTGATAATTTGATATTTACATTAGCAGATAATGTGTTTGTTGAATTCACCGCCCAAGTAACTGTTTTGGTTTCACCTGCATACCAAACTTCTGTTCCTAAATTAGGAGAATTTACAACAAATGGCCCAGTTGTATTAACAGTTATTAGAACATTATCACTATTGGTTTGTCCCACTTGCACATTATTATCTCTAACCGTTAATCTAAAATTTAAAGTTCTTCCTACAGATGGTAAAACTTCCCAAGTTGGGGTTTGATTGGCAATAATGGCATCCATATTTGGAAAAACTCTTGCAGGATCTGTAGTTGGAAAAAATGAACGAAAAACAGGCCCAGCAGTATTTGTGGAAAGTGGTGGTTGTGTGCCTCCGTCATTTGTATCATATTGTTCCCAACAATATGTCAAAATATCTCCAGCTGTTGGGTCAGATGATAAGTTACCATTCAATATAAAAGGTGTACTTCTTGGAATGGTATAATTCGAACCTGCATTTGCTGTAGGTTCAACATTTGAGTATGTGGTTTCTGTTTCACAGGTATGCGAAGTTACAGCCGTGGTCATTTGCTCAATACTTCTTGCGTGAAAATAACCATCACTATTGGCTTGAATATTTGGCGCACAAATTCCGGCATAACCTAAAATTGTTGAAGCACTTCCTGGTTCATAATCATCGGTTACTTTAGAGCCAAAACAAGGATTATAATAGGTATGACCGGCACTAAACTGATGACCAATTTCGTGAGCTACATAATCAATATCAAAAGGATCAAATTCAGGCGTTACAATTCCAGTTACACCAGCACCTTTACTTGTTCCACATGGACCTGTACTAGCAACTCCACCACCACCAGTACTAAATACGTGGCCAATATCATAAGCTCCTGCTGTAATTAATCCAGAAATATTGGCTGTATTTGCTCCTAACATTTGTGAACCACTATAATTATCGTACGGATCTGGGTCTGGTGTGCTATCTATATTGAATCCGTTAATATAAATAAGTCTATTGTTAGCTGGAACAATTTGAAACCTTAATCCCATATCTCTTTCAAAAACACTATTAACTCTTGTCATTGTAGTGTTCATAGCGGCTAAAACTCCTGCAACAGTATTACCATGATAAGCAGCATATTCTGAAGTACATGCAATCGCAATATCATAAGTTCTAAATCTTCCGTCTGTAATATTTCTTTGAAGTTGTTGTGTTCCAAATTGAACTATTTCATCGGCATTTTCTTCATCAACATAGGCACAACTGAAATCATCATCAGTTGCTTTATTGAAGTTTTTTCTATTGTAAACCAATACAAAATCTGACTCACCTCTTTTATACGGATCTAAGTAAATTATCTTTTCGCCATTTATAACACCATAAAAATTATCTGCCGATAAGCTGATGTATATTTTATGCAAAGGATTTTGTTTACTTACTCCTACATACGATTGTATTTCTGGATACAGCGCACTCAAATCTCTGTGCATGTAGTAAACTCTTTTCAGGTAAAAATCTTCAACATGACCATCTTCAAACGGAAAAGGAATTGACACTAACGAATTATTTTCGCCATCAATAATTTCATCTGGGACTTGCGCTAAACGATTTTTTAAATCTGAAAAACTAAAATTATATAAGTAATAAGAAGAAGGAAGCTGCTCTTTTGTTCCATTTCCAATTTTAGTCAGCACTTCATTAACCTCAACTTGTTTCCAAATTGACTGCGCTAATGAAAAATTTAAACACAGCAAAGCAATTGCTATGAATTGTAGGGGGTTTTTTTTCATAGTTCAAATAGGGGGTGATTTTTCTGTGACTGATCACAAAAATATCTTACTAAATTTATGCTAAATTAATGTATTTACCTACAAGTATTTCAGTCTTGATGAAACAATTTATAAATTTAACAAAAAAATAATATTCTGTGATTTTTTGTTGATTTCGACTTAATTATCAGCTAACATACATCCTTCCAACAAATACCATACTTTATGTAACTATTTACAAATAAGACATTTAATGCTTTTTTTAGATAAAAACACTGCATTAACATTTACATTTCTTTTAAATTCACAACACTTATTACCAATTAGTTAACATTTATTAATTAACAATAGCTATTCATTTATTGTTTATTCATCTTTGTGTTGCAGTGAATTTCTTTAACAGTTTCAATTCCAAATTACACCTCCAAAAATTTCTTATTTCACTGAGCTTTAAGTATCAATAACCCTCTAAATTGAAAAGAAGATGAATAAGAAAATTACACGCAAAACAAATAAACTTTTTTTTACTTTTCTAATTGCATTCACATTCCTAAATAGCGTTGCTCAATATCAAATTCAATACCAAGGATTTGACAGCACTGCATCAGACACTTGGAATTATTCAAATTCAATCAATACAGGAACAATTGAAACAAATACTTCTACTTTTGTTTCCTCACCAAATTCATTGAGATTTGGTGGCTCAAATACTTCTACAGCTGGAATTACCTATAATGACCCAGAAATTTTATTCAATAATGTATCAATTAGCGCATATACAAATGTTAATTTAAAAATACATTTTTCTTGTAACGGTACTCCTGATGATAATGATGACTTTTACTTAGATGTATCGTATAATAATGGCTTAACATTCACCTCAACCAAACTTATTGACGGAAAAAATGACACAAGTGATAATCTTGGCTTTTCGCATGCGTCATCAGCAGGAAATACAGTTGGCTCCTCTTATACTTTTAATATCCCAAATGGAAATTCACAAGTTTTAGTGCGAATTAGATTTGACGAAAGAGATAATCAAGCCAATACAGGAGATTATTATTTTATTGATAATGTAAGCCTGTCTGGAACACTGATTGGAAGCTATATTAATGTAAGTGGCACCAATTCAATCGCTGTTCCATACAATGGTGCTGCGATTATAAGTAATGGAACAGATTTTGGCACAACACAAGTAGCTGCAACTCCAATTGTTAAAACATTTACTATTGAAAATATCGGATCGAATACCATAAACTTATCTGGTAGTCCTACAGTTCAGATAACTGGAAGTAGCGATTTTAGCGTCTCCAGTTTCCCGGCTAACACAATAAATACTGCAACATCAACAACTTTTCAAATTACTTTTAACCCTTTAGTATTGGGAACAAAAACAGCTATTGTTTCAATACCAAGTAATGCTGACACAAACAACCCCTACCTATTTGAAATCAAAGGAGAAGGCATACAAACTTTTTTTGATAGTGATAATGACGCCATTTACGATAATATTGATATTGATGATGACAATGATGGTATCGAAGATGCTACTGAAGAAAACAATTGTAATTTAATGAACGGTCCAAAAGTAAACTATAAATTTTTAAATGAAACTTTTGGCACAGGAGTTCGAACAACCATTAATACAACTTATGATGCAATAACAACCTACTGTTACGAAGATGGAACCGCTGGTATTAATACCCCTGAATGTCCAAATTTAAGCACAGTAGATTTAAACGATGGAAAATACACGGTGGGTTCATCGGCTCAAATAGCATCTTGGGCTGCTGATTATTGGCATTTAGGCGGAGACCATACTGGCGACACTAATGGTCGAATGGCTATATTTAATGCTTCCTACACGCCTGGTATTTTTTATACAGCAACTATTTCAGGTGCACTACCAAACATTCCTATAACCTATAGTTTTTGGGTGTTAAACCTAGACAGAACCAACGCGCCGGGTATTGCTACTAGATTGAGACCAGATGTTAGGGTTGAATTTAGAGATATGAATGATGCTCTAATTACTTTTATCGAAACAGGAGACATTACACCTACCACAGCAGGAAACTTAGCAGGTGATTGGCAACATTTTACAGCCGACTTAGTACTAAATGTGAGTGCTTTTAAAGTAATTTTCATCAATAACGAAACAGGTGGCACAGGAAATGACTTAGCTTTAGACGACATTTTAATCTCACAAACTTTATGCGATTTAGATAATGATGGCGTGGCAGACGTTTTTGACTTGGATTCAGATAACGACGGAATTCCAGACGTGGTTGAAGTAGGCTTAGGAAACCTGAGTGAAGGTAAAGCTTATGTCGTTAATTGGATAGATGCTAACTTAAATGGAATGCATGATGCTGCAGAATTACATTTAGTTCCTGATCATGACGGCGATGGTGTTCCTAACTACTTAGATCTAGACAGTGATAATGATAGTGTTTTTGACGTAGATGAATCTTGGGCAGGAAATCCAAATGCGTATGCAGGTTATGAAAATGGTGATGGCGACATTAATGGTGATGGAACGGGAGACGGACCAGAATCGGAAACATTTAGAAATAAAGACACAAATGCCGATGGTGTTTTAGAAGGATTTGGAGATGGAATATTAGACAAGTATGATTATAATTTTGGTATTTATGGCAATTTAGATCAAGGAACTATTATTGCCCCTTTTTATTATTATGTTTTAGATTCAGATGGTGATGGAATTCCAAATTATCTTGATACAACTTCAGATGGAACTAATTTTGATATTGCTAAAACACTTTATGCGAATCTAGATGCCAATAATGATGGGATAATTGATGGAACAACAGACCTTGATAAAGATGGAATAATCGACAACTTTGACACAAATAATAACCAATTTGGTTCTCCAAGAGATTTAGAACGAAAACTTTTTTTGGCCTTTGATGGAAGAAACGACTATGCCACAGATGCAACATTAATGAGCGGATGGCAAAATGCTTCGTTAATGGCTTGGATAAATATAAATAGTTCGTTTACAACAGAAGGAGTAGTTGTTGGCCAAGACAAATTCAAAATTGCAGTTGACAATTCAAAAAAAATAAAAATCATTGCTAACGGAACACTTCTTGAACACAACGTTTCAATGGCTGATTCACAATGGATTCATGTTGCCGCAATTTTTGATGGTGCTAATGGCATGCTGAATTTATATATCAACGGGGAACATACAGATAGCATTTCAATTTCAGGAGCTATAAATACAGACCCATCTTTGTTTACTATCGGAAAAAATCCAATTGCTGATACAGATTATTTCAAAGGAAAAATTGACGAAGTACGGCTTTTTGATGTTGCGCTTTCAGACGAGCAGTTACAAAAAATAGTCTATCAAGAAATCTATAATAATAACGGTCAAATTAGAGGTGAAATCATTCCAAAAGATGTTCCATCTCTGCCTTGGGTTAATCTAATTCGCTATTTTAGAATGGATAATTATAAAGATGATATTATCGACAATCATACTACCGTTTCAATTGACAATACTGTGGGTGCAAAAATCTACAATATTAAAACCATTAAAAATCAAGAAGCTCCAATGCCTTTTGTAACAGAACAAAATGGTGATTTTGCTACTGCAGTACATTCAGTTACAAAAGAAATTAGAGGCCTAGATGCTGATGATTATGATTGGTCTATACTTCATGTTAAACACAATATTACTTCAATAATTGACAATATTGATTTAGGGCTATTAATTGATTCAATGGCTAATATCGTAATGGAAAACAACACTAAGTTACAAAATGATTGGTATTTGAAATTAGATGGAAAAATAGACTTACAAGGAATGTCTCAACTCTTACAAACTTCTGAGAGTGATTTAGACCCATCAAGCAGTGGAATCCTAGAACGTGATCAACAAGGCAGCGGAAACAAATACAATTACAATTATTGGTCTTCACCGGTTAGTTCAGTAGCATCTTCAACTGAAAACAATACTGGATTTACGATTAATTCCATTTTAAAAGATGGCACAGATGCTAACAATCCACAACCTATTACTTGGGTTTCTGGATATGATGGTTCTTCAAATCCATTGCAAATAGCTAGATATTGGCTGTATAAATTCACAAACCTAACACCTCTTTATGCCAATTGGCAGCAAATAAATGAAAATTCAATCATACTTACTGGTCAAGGATATACCATGAAAGGATCAGCTATTGCAACAGCACCAGCAATAGTATTACAAAACTATGTTTTTACAGGAAAGCCAAATAACGGAACAATTAATCATAGCGGAATTCAAATTGGTCCAGAAAATATTCTACTAACTGGAAACCCCTATCCATCAGCCCTAGATGCAAATGATTTTATTCAAGATAATTTGAGTGCCCTTTCTGGAACATTATATTTTTGGGAACATTACCCTTCAAATAATACTCACATTTTAGCTGGCTACCAAGGTGGATATGCTGCAAGAAATCTGGTTGGTGGAGTACCTCCAATCACACCTGCCTTAATAAGTGGTCTCGGCTCTAGTACAAGAATTCCTGAACGAAACATTCCTATTGGGCAAGGGTATATTGTAAAGGGTAATAATCTTGGTGGTCAAGTAACATTCCAAAACAGCCAAAGAGAATTTGTAAAAGAAGATGATAGCAATTCGAATAACATGTTTAAAAGTAATTCCAAAGTTAGCACAATTGAAACTACAGCAACAAACTCTGGTTTTGCAACAATTAGGCTAGGATACACTGGAAGTACAAACTTGCACAGACAACTTTTATTGGGCTTTATGAACCAGTACGCAGACAACAATTACAACCCAGGATATGATGGTGAAATAATGGATCCACAAAGCAATGACGCATATTTTCAACTAGGAAACATAAGACTAATGATTCAAGGTGAAGGATACTTTAATGCATCAAATATTTATCCTTTAACAGTGGTTAGTAGCCAAACTGGAGTGGTAAAATTCATGCTAATTGAAATTGAAAACTTTGATAGCAATCAACCTGTTTATATTCACGATAATTTAACCGATACTTATTTTGACATTCGAAATAATATATTTGAAGTTACGATTCCTGAAGGTACAATTACTTCTCGATTTAGTTTGCGTTTTACGAATCAAACGTTATCAGCAGATAATCATAGTATAGAAAACACATTCAATATATATCATGTTGCTGAATCTAATGAAATAAAAATCGAGAATCTAATGACTAATGTAAGCATAGAAGAGGTTACACTGTTTTCGATTTTAGGTCAAAAAATACAAAGCTGGAATGTAGCTAACCAAGAACAATCTAACATTTCTGTAAAAACAAAAACACTAAGTGATGGCATTTACATTGTTCAAATAAAATCAAATGAAGGCAAATATTACAGTAAGAAAATAATCCTCAAATAAACGCCACAAATACCATAATTACTGGGATTTATTTTTTAGAAACATTTTAAATTTTTCGCTTAAAACAAATAGATTACTTTTGTAATTCATTATCTAAAATTTATGAAAGTTTTTTATCTTATTTTATTTCTATTTGGGCTCAACTCTGGTTTTGCACAATTACAAACCATTACAAACCAAACCGAATACCCTTTTTGGATTAATGTTCCCGAAACTGAAAAAACCGAAAAACAACCCATTCTTATTTTTCTTCACGGAAAAAGTCTCTCTGGAACCGATTTAAATCGTGTTAGAAGATATGGCGTGCTTCGTGCAATGGATAAAGGTCGAAAAATACCTGCAATTGTTGTAGCGCCTCAATTAGCAAAAGGCAGTTGGAATCCTGATAAAGTGTTGGAAGTTTTAGAATATGTAAAGAAAAATTATAACGTAGACGAATCCCGAATTTATGTTTGTGGTATGAGTCTTGGCGGTTATGGAACATTACACTTTGCTGGAAAACATGCCGATAAGATTACAGCAGCAGTTGCAATTTGTGGCGGCGGAAACACAAGCGATGGTTGTACATTATCCACAATTCCTATCTGGATTCAACATGGCGACAAAGATTATATAGTTCCTATTTCAGAATCACAAAAAGTAGTTAATGCAATACGAAAATGCAATGAAAAAGCAAAACTAATTTTTACCGTCATAAAAGGGGGAAATCACGGAAGCGTTGAAAATATTTTTCATCAAGATGCCATGTATAATTGGTTATTTGAACAAAAAAGAGAATAATCTATTACCTTTGCCGCATGAGCATTACCTTATTATCTTCGCCTTTACAGGGATTTACCGATTTTAGATTCAGAAACGCCTTCCACAAACACTTTGGCGGAATCGATACATTTTATTCGCCATACATCAAATTAAATGGAAAATTAGCAGTTAAAGGTTCCTACGAAAGAGATATTTTACCCGAAAACAACACTACTTTAGAAGTAATTCCTCAAATAATTACTAATGATGCAGAAGAGTTTTTATTTGTTACCAAATACGTGCAGCAATTTGGTTACAAAGAATTAAATTGGAATTTAGGTTGCCCCTATCCAATGGTTGCAAAATGCGGAATGGGTTCAGGATTAATTAGCAATACGTCGCAAATTGAACATATTTTAAAGCGTGTTCATAACGAAACGGATATTCTTGTATCTATGAAAATGCGAATGGGGTATGAAAACGCAACCGAAATTTTAGATGTATTCCCCATTTTAGACCAATATCCAATTAAAAACATCGCTATTCATGCGCGAATAGGAAAACAACTTTATAAAGGTGGTGTGGATTTAGATTCGTTTCAAAAGTGCTTAGATCATACAAAACATAAAATATATTACAACGGAGATATAACTTCCGTTTCTAAATTTAAAGAATTACAAGAACGTTTTCCATCAATTGACCATTGGATGATTGGTCGTGGCTTAATTGCCGATCCATTTTTACCAAGCATGATTAAAAATGATACTACTGCATATCCAAAAAATAAATTAGAAATTTTTGAAGCATTTCATGATGAAATTTACCAAGAATATGATGCTTATTTATCTGGTCCAACACCTATCCGAATGAAAATGTTAGGCTTTTGGGAATACTTTTCAGAATCCTTTTCAAATCCTCAAAAAACATTTAAAAAGATCAAAAAAGCAGGAAATAGTAAAAATTATGAAATTGCTGTAAAAGAAATTTTTAAAAATGGGTAATCCCAAGAAACTCAATCTATACACTTTTTTTAACTCAATCGATAAGTCTTAACGAATCAGTTATTAAAAAAACCATTACAGTTATTACTTCACAATTACATATCCAAGGTAATTTTAATAACATTTGCTGTAACTATTTTAAGTTTAAAAGCCCTACAATCAATAATTTACTTTCAAAAACTATTGCTAGTTACGGCTCAATAATAATTTATTGGTTGCTAATGGTACAAACAGTCAATCGCTTCAATAAAAAAGAAGATTGATCATAAAAATTTTTCTCTAAAACCCCCGGTAATATGAAAGTCAACAAAACTACTTTTAAAAATCTTTTGTTTTTAATTCTATTAACTGTTATAGAAACAAAAGCACAAACTACCATTTTTAATGCAGATTTTTCTTCAGGAACAGGCAATAATGCATTTACAATGGGAAGTTGGACTAGAGGAAACAACGCCAACTTTACTACTACTGGTGTTACAGCTCCTTATTTATATCTTGCAGGTTATGCAAACAGTTTGAATACATCAGCAATTACACCTAAGATTAATCTTACTGGTTATGAAAGATTAACCCTATCCTTAAAATTTAATTACCAAACCGAATTAGATTACGATGGTTTTAAAATTTTATTTTCAACAGATGACGGAGCAACTTGGAATACTTTAGGAAAAGAAAGCGATCAAGCAGTCAATTGGTACACCAGAACAAATGTTGGTGCATTTGGAAGCAATCAAAGGGCATGGAGTGGTAATCCTGGAAATACTTGGTTTTCAGCGAGTATTGACTTACCGTCACAAGGTTTTGACAACAAAGACAACATTAGATTCGCAATACAATTTAGATCGGATAGCAGTAATAATAGTTTTAGAGGCGTTGCCGTTGATGATTTCAAAATTATAGGTTATCCAGTTACCGCCAAAACATATCCTAGCTGTAGTGCTTATGATAAATTAGAAATTTGGTATAAACCAGATAATTTATCAGCTTTAGCTAATAATGCTGCAATTGATATATGGCCAAACGCAACAGGAATAAATCCAGATTGGACAAATGCAGTTGGAACCTCAACAACTAGACCGCTCTATAAAAACAATGCAACTAGCAATGTAAACTTTAATCCAGTAGTAAATTTTGATGGTACAAAATCACTATTTTCACGACAAGGATTTTATAATCATGATATTTTTATTGTCATAAATCCAGGTACACCAATTAGTGCTGCTATCGCTACACAAGATGTATTAATGGGTGATGATTATTTAGAAATTGCAGGGAATGAAGATATTACTGGACTATCAGTAAATAACACTTCAACAAGATATGGTGCAGGCGTACCAAATATTGCTGCTTATAACCAAGGCCCTAATACTAAATATGGTAGAGCCATTATTTCCAACACGATAACTTATGATCGTCCAGTTATCTTTAACGCCCGACTAAATGCGGCTGGAACGGGTATGGATTTATTTTTAGACGGAGTTGATTTAGGAGTAACCCTAAACCCTGCGTTAATGTCAGAAGTAAATGTTGGAACGTTCAAACTAATATTAAATTCTCGTTTTTGGATTGGCCGAAGTGAGTATTTTGGACCAAGTTTTAATGGAGATATATTAGAAATCATGATGTTTTCGGCACGTAAATCAGATACTGATAGAAAAAAAATAGAAACCTACCTTGGAATTAAATATGGTATCAACCCAGGTTTATTTCCTGTAACAGCAATTAGTTTGCCACACGTTCCTGGAGAATTTATTGCTTCAGATGGAACTGCATTATGGAACAACACACTTCACAGTGGCTTTACTTATAATGTAGCTGGAATTGGCCGTGATGATTGTACGGGATTAAACCAAAAACAAAGTAAAAGTATTGATCCTGAGAGTCATCTAACTATTGGACTTTCTGACATTTATGCAACAAATGCATTAAATACAAATACTTTTGCAAATGATGGCGATTACTTAATTTGGGGAAGCACCATAGATCCTTTAACCACAATGGCTTCTCCTATTGAAATAAACTTAGGCAGCACTATTGTTACTACTGTAACAAACGCTACTAACCGAACTTGGAAAATCGTTGAAAAAACAATTACAGATATTGGAAATGTAAAAATTTCAATTCCAGCCGCCTCTTTGGCCTCTCTTCCTGCATTATCAGGAAATAGTGACTATGTCCTAATAATAGCAGACGATGCTAATTTTACAACTAATATAGAAACCGTTTTTCTAAATGCAGTAAGTACAAACCTAGAAGCTGTATACAATTTCAACGGAACTAAATACATGAAAATTGGTGTTGCAGAAGAAATAATTGCTTCTAGACACATCAAATTTGATGGAACTGACGATTATGTGCGATTTAATGACATTCCAGTTGTAAACAGTGCTTTTTCAATTTCTGCATGGGTAAACGGTGAAGGATCAAATTCTTCTAATAATGACAAAACTATTGTCTCTAAAAAAGGAAGTACACAAACCAGTTATCACTTTTTAATTGACAATACCAATAAAGTAGTAATGCGTTTTAATAATGGAACCACTACTTCAGAAATTGTTAGTAATACTGCATTAAATTCAAATCAGTGGCGCAACGTAACCTTTACGCTTGATGGATCAAATGTAGGAAGACTATACATCGACGGTGTTCTTGATGTGCAAACCAATATGAATGCACGCACAGACATTAGTAACGTATTCGTAATTGGAGCTAGATATGTAAACGAAAGTAGTACAGTTGACTTTTTTAAAGGCAAATTAGACGAAATCCGCATTTGGAATAGCGCACTTACAGCAAGTGAAATTCGTTTTGTAATGAATCAAGAAATTGAACAAGGAATTGGAAATACGGTAAGCGGTAAAATCATTCCTGCAACCATTACAAAAAATGATATCAGTTCAAAAACATGGACTTCAGATATTTTTGCCTATTTCAACTTGAACAACTACATAGGAACCAGTTTGAATGATGCATCAGGAAAAAAACTAAGAGGTAATTTAAGTAATTATACCCGTTATACCATTGAAGAACAAACAGCCCCACTACCTTATGTTTCGGCAGCAAATGCAACTTGGGATTCATCGTCAGCATGGACGAATGGTACAGAGATGTATTATCCAAACAGTAGTTTAACCATCAATAGCATTCCAACAAAAATTGATTGGAATATTATAAAAACTGCACATAATGTAACTTCTGTGGGCAATAAAACGCTTCTGGCGGTTATTGTTGATAACAATACTTTAGAAATTGACAACGACTCAAAATTGGAGGTTTCACATTACCTAAAAATTAATGGAAAAATTGATTTAACAGGAAAATCACAATTAATACAAACAACTGATAGTGATTTAGATCCTAGTGGAACAGGAATCTTAGAAAGAGATCAACAAGGAAGTGGAAACCTTTACAACTACAACTATTGGTCGTCTCCAGTTAGTACAGTCGTTAGTGCAGTAAGTAACAATACAGGATTTACCATCGCCAATGCACTTAAAGATGGTACTAATCCAGCAACACCACAATCAATTACTTGGGTGGCCGGTTTTAATGGCTCGGCAAACCCAATGAATATAGCGCGATACTGGTTATTTAAGTTTACAAACTTAACATCAGAGTATGCAAATTGGGAACAAATTAATGAAAATACAGTTCTTCAAACCGCTCAAGCATATACCATGAAAGGAAGTGGAATTGCAACACCTCCAGCTATTGCAACACAAAATTATGTATTCTCTGGAAAGCCAAACAATGGATTAATCAATCACAGTGGAATTCAAATTGGCATTAACAACATCAATTTAATTGGAAATCCATATCCATCAGCTCTTGATGCAAATGCATTTATTACAGATAATATAGGGGCAATTACTGGGACTTTATATTTTTGGGAACACTATCCATCAAACAATTCTCATGTACTAGCAGGATACCAAGGTGGCTACGCAGCACGCAATTTAGTTGGCGGAACACCTCCAGTTTCACCTCCTACAATAAGTGGATTGGGCTCAAGTTTGAGAGTTCCTGGTAGATATATCCCTGTTGCTCTAGGGTTCTTTGTAAAAGGAAATTCGACGGGAGGTCAAATCATTTATCAAAACAGTCAGCGCGGATTTATCAAAGAAGACGATGCCGATTCAAATGAAATGTTTAAAACACAAAGCAATTTACCAAACTCTAGCAATTCTAGTGATCAACAAACAACAACTGATACGTTTGCAAAAATAAGATTAGGATATTCTGGAACTACAAATTCACACCGCCAACTATTAATTGGTTTTATGAATGAAAATGCGGATGACTCGCATAATTTAGGTTATGATGGGGAAATTATAGACATTCAACCAGATGATATCTATTTTCGATGTGGTAATTACAATTTAGTAATTCAAGGAGTAGGCTATTTTAATGCTAATGCATCTTATCCGTTAACTTTAAAATCAAGTCAGGCAGGTTTAGTGAATATTATGATTGATAGTTTAGAAAATTTTGATTTAAACCAACCAATATACATTCACGACAACTCAAACAATAGCTATCATGATATTACGGCATCAAACCTAAGTCTTATGCTTCCTGCAGGTGAAACAGCAAATAGATTTTCACTTCGCTTTACAAATCAAACATTATCTTCAAACGATATAGAAACCAATTCAACCCTAGCTTTTTATAATGCGGATGATGAAAAAATTGAAATCATAAATACCAAAAATCAAACTATTGAAGCCGTTACATTGTTCTCCATCTTAGGTCAAAAAATAAATCATTGGGCAATAAACAGCTCAGAAACCAATATAAAATTACCTGTTAAACGCGTTGAAACGGGAATTTATATAGTGAAAATAAAACTTGATGGAAACAACTATTTCAGTCATAAAATTATAATTGAATAACCCCAAAAGAATAGGGTTAAACCATAAATAGAAATTAAAAACGGGTGCTTTTCTAAACCAAAAGTATCCGTTTTATTTTTTTTAAGTCTTCTGAAAAGTCCTCTTTGATGGTTACAAAATAATGTTCTTGCCAAGCCTGTGTTTTTATAGCTTGTTTATTTTCGGGTTTATCCCAAGGTGCGTAAACTCTAATACCACGCTTTCCTCCCTTTTCATTCTGAGAAAAAATTCCTTTAGCAACTACAACCGATTTTGGAAAAACAAATTGACCGAAATTCTCCGAATCTCGCACAGAGATAATCAAAAAATCTAACGAATCAGCCACGTCAAAAGGAGCTGTTATACCGCTGTTATTTCGTTTCCAAATAGCTACAAACTGACCGATTTTTGTAGGCGTGATATTGGCAACACGGTATTGAATTTTATAGTTGTTCAATTCAAAAGAACAAGCGCCATAATTTGCGCTTTCAGAATTCCAAACAAGATGTTGAAGTTGAAAACCACATTCGCTATAAAGTAATTTTTCAGCAAGTTGCAAATCATTTTGAAAACGTTCTGTCGCCATAAATGGAATGGTTTATCTAAATTTTGAATCGATCTCCTAACTTTTTTCCAATCCAATAAGCGATTCCAATTCCTAAAATTAAAATCCAAAGATTCATGAAAATATAAAACGTGAACGCCAATGGATTTTCAGTTGAATTGAAGCAATAGCTTTCTATAAAAAAACAAAATTGAGTGGTTTCTTTTGAAAATTGCGACAAAGCAAAACTCATCAAAAAAGTAATTCCGATAGCTGATAAAACATAAACCACGTTTTTATTCATCGGTTTTTTACCTGTTGGTTCAAACGCACTTCGCTCTGCTTCAGTACGCTTATTGTGCTGAAGTGACCAAATTACTTTTTTAGCTTCGTCGTCTACATTCATTTCAAAAATCAATTACAAATTCAATTACAAGTTCAAGGGCAAAATCAAGCTCATATAAGTGAAACGCTCTGTGTATCTCTATTCAACACAATCAAAATAAAAAAACTCAGCGAATCTCTGTGTAAAAAGAGACGCTTTTCAGCGTGACAAGTTTGCGTTTAACAAAGCTAGGCTTTTATTTATTGTAATAACGTAACTAATGTTGCAAAGTCTACTTTTTGCTGTTCACCAGTAGCTAAGTTTTTTAAACCAAACTCTTCACGCTCTATTTCCGATTCTCCTACAATTACTGCAAATGGAATACCTCTTCTATCGGCGTGTTTGAATTGTTTATCGATTTTTGATTGATCTGGATATAATTCGACTTTGATTCCTTTTTGACGTAATTTTCCGATAGCTTTCATCGAATACAGAGCTTCTTTGTCACCAAAGTTTAAGAATAAAGCTTTTGAGGTCGCTAAAACGGCTTCTGGGAATAAACCTACTTCTTCCATTACCAAAGCAATTCGGTCTAAACCAAATGAAATTCCAACGCCCGACATATTTTTCAATCCGAAAATCCCCGTCAAATCATCATAACGACCACCGCCACCAATGGAACCCATAGCCACACCTTTTGGCGCAGCGACTTCAAAAATGGCACCTGTGTAATAATTTAAACCTCGCGCTAATGTAACATCTAAATCCAAGAAAGCGGTTTGCAAACCTAAAGTCGTAACGTTGTCACAAATAAATTGCAACTCGTTTACACCTTTCATTCCTTCTTCTGAATTAGCTAATAATTGCGCTAATTTTTCTATTTTTTCGTTTATAGTTCCTGTGAAATTGAACAACGGTTGTACTTTTTCAATCGCCGCTTCCGAAATGCCTTTTTCTAACATTTCTTTTTTCACGCCGTCGGCTCCTATTTTGTCTAATTTATCTAACGCAACCGTAAAATCAATCAATTTATCCGAAGCGCCAATTACCTCAGCAATTCCAGATAATATCTTACGATTGTTAATTTTAATCGTAACGCCACCTAAACCTAACTGACTAAAAACCGAGTCATACAATTGCACCAACTCTACTTCTTGCCAAAGCGAATTCGAACCCACCACATCAGCATCGCATTGATAAAACTCTCTAAAACGTCCTTTTTGAGGTCTATCGGCACGCCAAACCGGTTGAATTTGGTAACGCTTGAACGGAAACTCAATTTCGTTTTGGTGTTGCACCACATAACGCGCAAATGGAACCGTTAAATCGTAACGAAGCGCTTTTTCAGTAATATTTGTACTTAAATGTCTAGATTGTGCACTTGAAATAAAAATTCCAAATACTGTCATCGAATAAAGACTTAATAAATCATTATTAGAATTTTTAAGTTCTTCCAATAAATCAGGTTTATATAGAAAATGATTTGAAATAATTAAATTTAATTCTTCCTTTAAATTTTTATAATCAATTTTTTCTACAACAGGATTGCGTAAAAATGCTTCTTGTACTGCTTTTGACGTTATCGCTTCAACAAATTCAGAATTCTTATTACTGTCTGGATTTGCCTTAATAAAATTCTGTAAATTGAATAATATCGTTTTTATAATTTCCATCAAGGATTTATTGAAAACATCAAAAAAATCTCCCGAATTCAAAATCTTAAAAATCAAGCGATCCCCTTCTTCACCATATTTTCCCATTAAGGTTTCTGAGTTTTCAAACGAAGGCGTTTCAATCGGTTGAAAGCCAAATTTTTCAAAATTGGTTTTTATCGTACTGAAAATATAATTGCGTTTCGCCACTTCTGCTGGTGAAAAATCTCGGGTTCCTTTGGGTATACTTGGTTTTTGTGCCATTTTAAATTTAGAATTTAGAATTTAGAATTCTGAAAATGAGAAATCTAAAAAATAATTTATTTATTGTTAATTCTGTTTTTTGTGTTTTTTAAAGTTGTTACAAAAATAGCAGTTAATTCATTTGCTTCATTTAGAAGTTCGTTCAACACTTTTTGATCAACAACATTTAATTCTTGAAGAACTTCTAACCAAAAATGAGATTCATCTGTTTCTTCTAAAACAATATTCATCTTTGATAAATATTCATTATCACTTCTTGCTCGTAAAGAAGCTCTGTAATTTGCCCCAACAGAACTTCCAGATTTCCCCAATTGATTTGCAATAATTCTTGTAGAATTTTTCATTGGTAAATTATCTACCAAATTCAAAATTGAAATTGTAAATGATTTTGTTCGCTTCTTTAAGTCAAATTCTTTCATTAACCAATTATTTTCATGCAAATATCGAATATATTTAGCAGTATTAAAAATCAATTCAGAGATTTAAAATATCGGGATTTTCACTTTCTAAATTCTAAATTCTAAATTCTTACTTTTTATGTGTAACATTTCGCTCGTACTTTAGTCTTATAGTCATGGTAGGATTATTTAAAGAAAACACAAAAATTGCGCTTGATTCTATTAAAAGTCAGGCTTTGCGTACAGCACTTACGGTGATGATTATTACTTTAGGTATTACTTTTTTAGTTGGAATATTAACACTAACTAAAGCATTAGAAAATAATCTATTTGGAAATTTTGCTTCAATGGGAGCGAATACTTTTTCAATTAGCCAATACGATTTTTCTTCCGAAATCAATCAAAATGATACTGAACAACGTGTAAATCCTATCATTAGTTATCCAGAAGCAAAGGCATTTCAAGACAAATATAATTTCCCATTTACCACTACTTCCCTATCGTTTACAGCAGGTTCGGCTATTGAAGTAAAATATCAGGACAAAAAAACCGATCCAGAAATTTCGGTGGTTGGAATTGACGAAAATTATTGTCCAAATAAAGGTTTGGAAGTAGTGAAAGGTCGAAATATGAACTCATTTGATGTTTCTAATAACAATTACGTTTGTATTTTGGGTTCCGATTTTGAAAAAGGTTTGTTTGCCAATTTGAATCCGATTGATAAAATCATTTCAATTCGTGGCGCAAAGTTTAAAGTAATTGGCGTTTTAAAAGAAAAAGGTTCTACATTTGGAAACAGTCAAGATTTACGGGTTTTGATTCCAACACAAATAGCGCGTTCTTTATTTTCGGCACCCAATATCAACTACGATTTAGATGTAATGGTCAACAACGAAGCTCTTTTAGATGAAGCAGTTGATGATGCCATTATTACCATGCGAAGAGTGCGAAAATTAAGCCCAGTAGAAAAAGAAAATTTCGGAATTGAACGTAGTGATGATTTAATTCAAACGTTAGGTTCAAATATAGCTGTTATTAATTGGGTTGCCGTAATTATTGGTGCCATTACCGTTTTTGGTTCAACAGTAGCACTAATGAACATTATGTTGGTTTCTGTTACTGAACGTACAAGAGAAATTGGTGTACGAAAATCACTTGGAGCCACAAGAAGCACGATTGCTTGGCAATTTTTTACTGAGACTTTTATAATTAGTCAAATGGGTGGTCTTCTTGGAATAATATTAGGAATTCTTCTCGGTTCAGTTATTGCGCTAAGTTTTGGTTTTGATTTTGTAATCCCTTGGATGGCGATTATTGCGGCTTTTATTACCACTTTTATTGTAACGATTGTTTCAGGATTATATCCTGCCATAAAAGCTTCGAAATTAGATCCTGTGGAAGCGTTGCGTTACGAATAAATTTGAGGTACGAGATACAAAGTACAAGGTACGATATATGACATACGAAATACTAATTTTTAGAATTTTGATTATTTCTTGAGGTTTTTATTGAAGCTACTATAATTGCTAAAATTTCATTTCCTTCTTTTAATAGAGATTCTAGTTCTGCTTTTAATTCTTGGTTCTTGTTTATTTCTAAAATTATTTCAAGAAAAAAATTACTTTCATCAGCTTCTTCTTCAACAATTTTTAATTTATTAATAAAATCGGCAGTAGATTTGGCTCGCTATGATGCTCTATAGTTTGCTCCTACTGAACTTGAGCACCTAATAAGCTGGTTAACATAAGCATTAAATTCTCTTGAGTGAGGTAATTTAGAACACAAAATAGCACAATCAATTGTAAACTTTTTTGTTCTTGCTTTCATATCAATTCTCATATTTTTATTTTTAAGTAAATTATCGTAAATATATAATTTCCTACCTAATAACTCAAATACATTTCGTACCACGTACTTCTTACCTTGTACATTTTATCATTCGATCATTACCGTAAATATCTTTTTTCAATTCGATATTTTTAAACCCTAGATTTTCTAGTAACTCAACCGTTTCATTGCCTAAATACTGATTGATTTCGAAGAATAATAATCCGTTTGGAGACAAGTTTTTTAACGCCAATTGCGCAATTTTTCTATAAAAAAGTAACGCATCAGTATCTTCTACAAACAGCGCCAAATGCGGTTCGTAGTCCAATACATTTTTTTTGATTTCTTGCTTTTCTAAATTGCGAACATATGGCGGATTTGAAACGATAACATCAAAATGTTGATTCAAATCTTCCACTTCTAAAATGTTAGCTTGAATAAAATTGACCTCAACATTATTTGATACCGCATTTATTTTAGCCACTTCTAACGCTTGTTCCGAAACATCAATCGCTGAAACGTTTGCTTGTGGTAAATTTGCTTTTAATGAAATGGGAATACAACCTGAACCCGTTCCAATGTCCAAAATCTCTAACTTTTGACTTTGAACTTTTGACTTTTGACTTTCAATTATCCATTCTACCAATTCCTCTGTTTCTGGTCTTGGAATTAAAGTGTTTTCATTGACTTCAAATCGCAAACCATAAAACCAAGCTTCTCCAGTGATGTATTGAATGGGTTTTTCTTGTTGCAATTCAACTAAAAAGGCATTCCACTTTTCAATTGCTGCATCTGAAATCTCAAAATCCGGATTCAAAGCTACATCTACTCGCTTCAAATGAAGCAAATATTCAGTAAGGATAAAAAAGAAACTTTCGATTTCTTGTTCGTCTTGAATATTTTTTAAAGCGTCGAAAAAAAGGTTTTTGTATTGTTTTAGTAGCATTAGATACCGTATTTCTTTTTAATAAGCTCTAAAATATCTTTTCTTAATTGCCACGGAGGCAAGCCCACTGCTATTCTTCGCTTATCTAAATTATCAAAATCCTCAATCAAATCTTTTTCTATTCCACTATAAATCCCATAAAGATAAACGCCATTACCTCTTAAATTACTATCTATTAAATCTCCATAAATATTTGCTGGAGCTCTGCCTCTTCTGATTAAATCAAGAAAAATGGGTTTCCAATATTCTGCTTTTTCTCTATTGATATGAAAAGCAAAAAAAGTAAAATTTAAAAATTCATCATCAATCATAGAGTTTCCAAATTGAGGAAACATTTCATCGGGAAAACAATCGCAATCTGCTACAATTTTTCTTAACTTTAAATCATTGATACTATCCACTCTTTTCACTCCTTCATAATCACGATTGATTCTTAATTTTTGATCTTCCTCTCTCATTTTAAAAATTTCATTTCTCAAATCTAAATTCACTTGTTTTAGATAAGCCTGATGATATTTTTTAGCTTTTCGTTCTAATTTTCTCCAAGATTTTGTGTTTTGAATATCCTTATAAAGAGGAGCATCTTTAAAATTTTCAAACTTAGCACCATAATCTCTAACTAAAATTTCTATATAATGAACCGCTTCATCAGGCTTATTTAATCGCATAGCACATTCAGCTAAAACTGCAGGTTCATTAACTTCCTTTTGTTTTAACAACGGACAATTCTTTTCAGCCGTTTTTAATAAGTCATAGGCTTTTTGATAATCTTCTTTCAAATATTCATAATGTGCCTGATACACAAACTGATAATAATTGTTGATATAATCATATGCCTCATTGACTTTCTTTTTTTGAGAAAACCCGACTATAGAAATCAATAAAAAAACTAAAATCTTAATCTTCATAATTCTTGTCTTACTACTTACTACTCAAATCTTAATACTATAACTGCTTCGTCATCCAAACTTCACAACTACTGTGCCCAGTGTTTCCCATTGGACCACAAATATTTTCAAAACCTATTCTTTTATATAGTTTTTGTGCGATGGTCATAAACGATAAAGTTTCCAAATAACAGATTTTAAAACTTTGTGTTTTGGCAAATTCCAAACATTTTTCAATGATTTTCTCTGCATAACCCGTTCCTCTAATTTCGGGAGCAAAATACATTTTTTGTAATTCACATACCGAATCATCACCATTTTCTAAAGGCGCCACACCACAGCCCCCAACCACTTTTCCATCGTGTTCCACTACATAATACACTGAACGAGGCGCTTGATAGACTTCATATAATGTATCTAAAATTGGATCAGCATAAGCAGTCCCTACTTTTGGCGCATCTAATTCATGAAAAATAGCACGAATTACATTCGCAATCGACTCATTATCTTTTTGTTGGATTTCTCTAATTAGCATAGCATTTTTATTGTTGGGTAAAAGTACGTAAATTTAAATTTTATACAACTACGTAGCACAAGTATAGATACGCCATAGCAAAGGTATATCAAAGGTTAGGTTGTGGTACCCTTACAGAAAACAAAGTTCGCATAAAATCCATTTTTTAATTGTTAAAAATCTTATTTTTGTATCATGACAACGCACGAATTTTACATGAAACGCTGTATTGAACTCGCTAAAAATGGTTTGGGAACTACGTATCCAAATCCGTTAGTGGGTAGTGTAATTGTACATGAAAACAAAATTATCGGCGAAGGTTGGCACAAAAAAGCTGGCGAACCTCATGCGGAGGTCCATGCGGTGAATTCGGTAAAAGATAAATCATTATTGAAAGAAGCCACAATTTATGTAAGTTTAGAACCCTGTAGCCATTTCGGAAAAACACCACCGTGTTGTGATTTAATTATAGCAAATGAAATTCCAAATGTAGTGATTGGTACCGTTGACCCATTTGCAAAAGTTGCCGGTAATGGCATCAAAAAACTGATTGAAAGCGGCAAAAATGTAACCGTTGGCATTTTAGAAGACGAATGTAATGAGCTCAACAAACGATTTTTTACCTTCCATCAAAAACAAAGACCTTATATTATTTTGAAATGGGCAGAAACAGCTGATGGATTTATTGCTCCGATTTCGAAAGAAGAAAAAAGTCCAATTTGGATTACAAATCAATATTCCAGACAATTGGTTCACAAATGGCGCACTGAAGAACAAGCTATTTTAGTGGGAACAACTACCGTTTTAGACGATAATCCAAAATTAGATGCACGCGATTTCTCTGGAAATAATCCAATTCGTATTGTGTTGGATAAATCAGGTAAGATTTCTGAAAACTATCATGTAAAAAACAATTTACAAAAAACAATTTTTATAACCGAAAGTGAAAATTACACCTCAACTGAAAATTGTATCTTTGAAAATGCTATCTTTGATACTAACCTGATTTCTTCAATTTGCACCCTTTTGTATAAAAGTAACATACAATCGGTTATTATTGAAGGAGGAAGTAAAACCTTGCAATCGTTCATAAATTTGAATTTATGGGATGAAGCAAGAATTTTTAAAGGAAAAACAATATTTCAAAACGGCATAACAGCCCCAATTATTTCCGGAAATCCGGTTGCTAGTTTTGACATAATAGATGATGAACTTAAAATTTTCAAGAATTATGATTGAAGCAATTATTTTTGATTTTGGCGATGTTTTTATCGATTTGAACAAACAAGCTATTGATACCGAATTTAGAAAATTAGGGTTAACAGCTTGGCATGACGATTTAGATGCCTTAAATAAAAAGTACGAAATTGGAAAAATTGATGAATTGGAGTTTATGGAAGGTTTTCAGAAACATCTTCCCAATGCTGGTTTAGTGGAAATAAGAGCCGCTTGGAATTCAATTTTAGGCGATTTTCCATTGTATCGATTGGAATTTTTGCAAATGATTTCATCAAAATATCGCTTGTTTCTTTTAAGCAATACCGATCATACACACATTGAAAAATTTGAACACAACGAAGGCCAAACTTTTGCTCGTGATTTTTATAGTTGTTTTGAAAAAGTATATTTTTCATACGAAATCGGAATTCGTAAACCCGATGAAAATGCGTTCAAATACGTGATTAATAATCATAATTTGAATCCTAAAAAAACATTATTTGTAGACGATAAAAAAGAAAACACCGATATGGCTGAAAAGTTAGGTTTTCAAGTTTGGAATTTACAAGTTGGCATAGATGATGTTGTGGAACTTTTTGATAAAAAAATTATAATATAACCTCCTCGTGATTTACTTATTTTTAAGCATTCTTTTTAATGCTGTGCTTTTTGTTATTGTTAAACTTTTTGCAAAATTCAATATTGACGCCTTACAAGCGTTAGTAGTAAATTACTTAATTGCTTTTTTTGTCGGTTTTTTCTTTTTAGAAAATGAGATAAATACTTCAGAAATTGTGCAACAAAATTGGTTCACCGGAAGTGTTTTATTAGGTTTTATTTTCATCAGCACTTTTTATGTAACAGCAATTACTTCGCAAAGAAACGGTCTTTCAGTGGCTTCTGTAGCTTCTAAAATGTCCGTTATAATTCCAATTTCTTTAGGCGTACTTTTGTATAATGAAACACTAGGAATTATAAAGATTATTGGTATAATTTTAGCGCTGATTGCCGTGTATTTTACTTCTAAAAAAGAAACAGGCGAAATTCAAAAAGCAACCAATATCTTATTTCCTGCATTGGTTTTTATTGGAGCTGGAACGATAGATTCAAGTTTAAAATATTTACAAACGCATCATGTAGCTGTTAATCAAATTGGATTGTTTTCAACAGTAACTTTTTTTTGTGCTTTCAGTGTTGGAATGCTAACCCTTATTTTTTTAACCATACGAGGAAAGATAAAATTTTCTGGAAGAAATATTCTAGGCGGAATTGCTTTGGGTTTACCCAATTACTTTTCGTTGTATTATTTGGTTAAAATGCTAGAAGCAAAAGCCTTTCAAAGCGCCACTTTATTTACAATTCACAACATTTCTATCGTTTTAGTTTCTACTTTTGTAGGCATTCTTTTTTTTAAAGAAAAAATTTCGCTTCGCAATGCAATCGGAATAGGATTAGCCTTATTCGCACTTTATTTAGTTACCTATTAAAAATGGATTTTTCAGAAAACGATTTATATAAAACAATAGATTTTCCCTCGGAAGAGGTATTACTCAAAGAAAAAAATAGCAAATTCTTTGGTTACGCCTTTCCCATATCTTCTGAAGAAGAAGTAAAAGAAATTTTAGACCGATTACGAAAAGAACATTTTTCGGCGCGCCATTGGTGCTATGCTTATCAAATTGGCACAGAGAAAATCCAATACCGTGCTAATGATGATGGTGAACCAAATAATAGTGCTGGAATGCCTATTTACGGACAAATTCAGTCGTTTGAAGTAACAAATGCATTAGTTGTTGTGGTTCGATATTTTGGCGGTGTAAAGTTAGGGGTTGGCGGATTAATTTCCGCATACAAAACAGCAGCACAAATGGCTTTGGAAAATGCAACTATTATTGAAAAAACAATTAATAAACATTTTGTCATTTCATTTGGTTATGCCCACATGAATAAAGTGATGCGAATTATCAAAGAAAAAAATCTGCAAATCGTTGCTCAAAAAATGGAAATGGACTGTGAAATCGAAATTTCAATCCGAAAAAAAAATGCCCAAAATTTATTGGACACTTTTGAAAATTTGTATGAACTAAAAGTAACTGAAATTTAAAATTTTACAAGGCATTTATTTTTTCTAAAACATAGCTTGGAGGTAACATTGGACGTCCCGATTTCATGTCAACAAACACCAACATAGAATAACCAGTTGTTAATAACTCATTTGTTTCATTATAAATTTCATAGTCAAATTCTATCTTCACTGACGTCTGACTTTTCAATATAGTTTTAACAGTTAATAAGTCGTCATAACGAGCCGGTTTCTTGTAATTCATTGACAACGAAACCACTGGAAGCATCACTCCGTTTTCTTCCATCCATTTATAGGAAACCCCCATATTTCTTAGCCATTCCACGCGTCCCATCTCAAAATACTGTGCATAATTACCGTGGTAAACTACTCCCATTTGATCGGTTTCAGCATACCGCACACGAACTTGAAATTGATATTCTCTCATATTAAACTGATATTAAATTATTCTTAAAAAATTATTAAAACGACTTACAATATTTTTTTTAAAAAATCAATAGCAAAAAAATTTTTTTTAAAGAAAATTGTTCACATATTTGCTATCCCAAAGATTAAAAAAAGAACCCCTATTTTTTTTTTGTAAGATAACCTATACAAAACTAAAAAAACAACTATTAACAAGAATAGAATTTATGACTAAAACTGCGCAATCGGTATGGAATAACTGTCTGTCTTTTATCAAAGACAATATTCAAGATCAAGCATACAAAACTTGGTTTGAACCTATTCAGTCAGTTGAACTAAACGATAACGCGTTGTCTATTCAGGTACCTAGTAAATTTTTCTACGAATGGCTAGAAGAACACTATGTAAAATTGTTAAAAGTGGCACTAACCAAAGAATTGGGTCCAAGTGCAAAGTTATTGTATAAAATTAAGATGGAAAACACTTATGGCAATAAACTTCCATTTACTGAGCAAATTCCTAGTTACAATAGAACTGCGGTAAAACCTCAGGAAGTAGATGTGCCAATTGTTAATAAAAATCCTGAACTTAAAAATCCATTTGTAATTCCTGGAATTCGTAACTTAAAAATCGAATCACAGTTAAATGCAAATTATAGTTTTGACAACTTCCTTGAAGGAGATTCTAACCGATTAGCTAGAAGCGCCGGAATGGCTGTAGCAAATAAACCAGGAGGAACTTCATTCAACCCGCTGTTAATTTTTGGCGGAGTTGGCTTAGGAAAAACGCATTTAGCACATGCTATTGGAGTAGAAATCAAAGATAAATACCCTGAAAAAACGGTTTTATATATTTCGGCTGAAATTTTCACGCAGCAATATATTGATTCGGTTAAGAAGAATACAAGAAATGATTTTATTCACTTTTATCAATTAATTGATGTTTTAATCATTGACGATGTACAGTTTTTATCTGGAAAATCTGGAACACAAGATGTGTTTTTCCACATTTTTAATTATTTACATCAAAATGGAAAACAAGTAATTCTTACTTCTGACAAAGCGCCAGTTGATATGCAAGATATTGAGCAACGCTTGTTATCTCGTTTTAAATGGGGACTTTCTGCAGAATTACACCAACCCGATTATGAAACTCGTATCTCTATCTTAAAAAATATTTTATTTAGAGATGGCGTTGAAATGCCAGATGACATAATTGAATATGTAGCTAAAAACATTAAATCAAACGTTCGTGAATTAGAAGGTGCCATCATCTCATTGATTGCGCAATCTTCTTTTAATAAGCGTGAAGTTACTATTGATTTAGCAAAACAAGTGGTTGAAAAATTTGTAAAAAATGTAAAACGTGAAATTTCAATAGACTACATTCAGAAAACAGTTTCTGATTATTTTCAATTGGATATTGAAACTTTGCAATCTAAAACAAGAAAACGTCATGTGGTTCAAGCGCGACAATTAGCCATGTTTTTTGCAAAAAAATTCACAAAAGCTTCGTTAGCAAATATTGGTTCACAAATTGGCGACAGAGATCACGCAACGGTTTTACATGCTTGCAAAACAGTCGACAACTTGGTAGCTACTGATAAACAATTTAAAAAATTTGTTGACGACATCAACAAGAAATTATCGCTGTAAAATGTCGGTTAAAATTTTAATGGTTTGCTTAGGAAATATTTGCCGTTCTCCTTTGGCAGAAGGTATTTTACGTTCTAAACTTTCTGAAAAATTTATAGTAGACTCTGCCGGAACTGGTGGTTGGCACGCAGGCGAATTACCTGATAAACGTTCGATTGCGATAGCCAGACTAAAAGGTTTGGATATTTCCAATCAAAGAGCGCGACAATTTAAAGTTTCAGACTTTACAACATTTGACCATATTTTTGTAATGGATAACACCAACTACAAAGAGGTAATAGCTTTAGCACCAAATGAAGCAACAAAATCAAAAGTTAAACTCATTTTAAACGAAATTTTCCCAAACGATAACAATGATGTTCCGGACCCATATTATGGCGGCATTGATGGTTTTGAAAATGTTTACAATATGTTAGACCAAGCTTGTGACGAAATTGCAAGAAAACTTAAGAAATAAAATCATGAAATCACCAAATTCTTTAGGCAAACTGTATTTAATCCCTATCACGCTTTCCAATCCGGGAGAAACTACTGTGGCTCCTGAAGATGTTTTGCCTCAAACCATCAAAAGAACAATTGATTTTATAGATACGTATATTGTTGAAAACGAAAAAACCGCTCGAAAATTTATAAAAAGTATTCATCCCGATAAAAAGCAACCCGATTTAAAAATTTCAGTATTAAATAAACATACAGAAACTGCTGAACATTACGAATTTATCAAGCCACTTTTAAGTGGAGAAAATATTGGATTAATGAGCGAATCTGGTTGTCCTGGAATTGCTGATCCTGGCGCTGTAATTGTAAAAATCGCACATGAAAAAGGCATTCAAGTTGTGCCACTGGTTGGTCCTAGTTCTATTTTATTAGCTCTAATGGCAAGCGGAATGAATGGACAAAGTTTTGCCTTTAATGGCTATTTACCTATTGATAAAAACGATAAAAAACAAGCTTTAAAAAGTTTTGAACGCTTGTCACAAGAAAAAAATCAGTCGCAGTTATTTATTGAAACACCGTATAGAAACAATAAATTAATGGAAGATTTATTGCAAATTTTACAACCAAGCACCTATTTATGTGTGGCTTGCGATATTACTTTACCAACGGAATACATAAAAACAAAAACAATAAACGAGTGGAAAAAAGAAAAGGCCGATTTACATAATCGACCTTGTATTTTTATTATTCACAAAATGTAATTATTCTAAATTTACTTTCGCGTATAAATCAGCTTTGATATGAGAAGTATCATATCCTGCAAATTTTCTGATATAACTTGATAATGAAGTTCCAAAACCGTCTTTAAAACCGTTTTTACCGTTACTTCTTAAATATTTTTTTACTGAACCAGCACCACCTAAATGAGCTGCAGCTACTAAACCCGATTCTGTAATTTCAACACCGTTGATTACTTTACCAGAAAATTTAGCGATTTCTTTACGTAATTCCCATTTATTGCGCGCAATTAATGCTTCAAAAGCCTTGTCTTGCCATTCTGCATTACGTAAAAATTCTTGATAATCATAAATACCTACAGTACGTAGTGCACTTTTTCCGAATTGGTATTTACCCATGTAACCGTAAGGATTAACTAAGTGCAATATACCTCTTGACTCTTTGTAAGCCATTTTTTGAGCAAAACCAATAAATGATTTTCCAACATGCGGTACTACTACCGCTACTTTTTCTTCGTTTTCATATTCGTTAGCAACATGGTATTTAATTACCTCATTATCTGCTAAATGAAACCCTTTTACTTTTTTTTCTTCTAAGCTAATAAAACCTGAAGAAACTACTGAAACTAGGAGTGTCAATCCTAAAATGTAAGACCCTTTTTTTATCATGAATTGTTATTTCTCAGCGTCTGTCACCCATCTGAAATTACCGATGCAAATATACAAAAAAAATTATAATATTGATTTACAGCGTGTTAATAATTCTTAAAAGTAGATGAAGTGCGCTTTAACTCCGTTAAAATCATCATATTGCAAAGTTGGTGCAGGAATTTTTAGTGTGTTAAAAACCGAAAAAAGTGACTTTAAAAAATGTGATTTTGTCTTAATTTTAGTCAAATCGACATCAAAACTGAGATAAAATTGACGATATGGGCTCTGAAAAATACTGTTTTGAATAGCTTCGGTATTTGTTCCATACAACATACCTTCTCCACCATAACCAAAAGCTATATTTAACCATTTTGGAGTAAAACTATCTTTAGTAAATGATTGTATATTAAATGACAGCCAATAGGTTTGACCGTTGTAATCTTTTAAAATTTGTTCGTTTAGCGAAGCGCCAAGTGTTTCCGGACGTTGTGCTGCAAATTTGGTTTGCTGAAAAGAGAATTTTGGAGTAATTCGTTGTTCGTTCCAAAGTAGTTCTTGTGAAACATGTAATGCAGTTCCTGATACATTAGCAATAATATCTCCAGAAGATGCACCCCATTCTTGTGAAAAGCCATCAAAAACCTCAACTACGGTTAAAAACCCCAATCCGAGCGTAGAACCATAAATCAACTGTTCTTTTTGAGATGCTCCACTCCATTCCAAAAGTTCGGCCCCTACTCTACCTAAATGATAGGAAGAGTACACATGACCTAATTTATCCATTTGCAACCATTGCTTATTATCGTTGATGAAATGGAAATTGGTTTGCGGATAATCTTGATACCAAATTTGGTTTAAACCTACAAGTGTTGCACCTAATGCAATAGATTCACCAACATAAACGACAGTTCTTTTTGGTTTATTAAGCGTATCAGAAGGTTCTAAAAACGAATTAATAGACGATTGTGCCTGACTGAGAACAGAAACAAACAGAAAAATGGACAGCAAAACAGCCCTGATTGAAGAGAAAATCCTATACTGAAAGCATAGATTGAAATGGAAAGCAGGAAAATGGATTACTGATAAAGCCCATACCATTCGCTTCAGAAATTATCGGTTGATACCTAATTTGCTTACCCAATCTGCATATTTTTTTGCATTTACTTGATGTGCTTCATAACTAGATGCAAAAGCATGATAACCTGGCTTGTCTGGATTTGCACAGAAATATATATAATCGTGATTTGTAGCATTTAAAACCGCATCAATAGCCGAAACATCTGGCATTGCTATTGGTCCTGGTGGTAACCCTTTATTGATGTAGGTATTATATGCTGATTTAATTCGTAAATCATTATAAAAAACGCGTTTGATTTCCTGATCAAAATCACCTGTTTGCTTTTTAATAGCATAAATAACCGTTGGATCGGCTTGTAAAGGCATGTCTTGTGTTAAACGATTTAAGTAAACTCCAGCAACATCTGGACGCTCGTCTACTTTTGCCGTTTCTTTATGTACAATTGAGGCTAAAGTATAGACTTGAATTGGTGTTAAATTTTTAGCTTTTGCTTTTGCTAATCGGGCCTCGTTCCAAAACTTATTATATTCTTTAGCCAATTTATTAGCTATTTTGTTTGCAGGTGTATTCCAATAAAACTCGTATGTATTTGGAATAAACAAGGCTAAAATTGTTTCTTCAGTAAAGCCGTTTTCTTGTAAAAAAGGCGTGTTTGTAAAAGCAACTTCTAAAGCCAAACTATCAGGTTCTAATTGGGTTGACAAACGTTGTACCAATTTACCTATCGTTTCTTGATTATTAAATGCAACTTTAACAGGAACGTTTAAGCGTAAGCTTCTTACCATATCAAAACTGGTCATGTCTTTTTTGAAAAGAAATTTTCCAGCTTTTACGTTGGTACTGTAATTTCTTGAAGTAGCTACGAAATCAAATTTTTCAAAATCTTTAATTAATGGTTTCACAATTTCGGATACTTGTGCATAGTTTGAATTCGAAGGAATATAAACATAAACCTCATTTTGAGAAAATTGAGTATTTGGTGTAAATGCTTTAAAATAGACATAAACACCAACTGCAGTTGCAATTACAATTCCTGCAACAGCAATGATTGAAATTATTTTTTTTACGTTCAAGGGGTTTGTTCGTTATTTAGTTATTGATTAATTGAAAAAGTATTTCGTCTTTAAAAATGTTATCTACTTTTATCCAATCTTTTTTTGTTCCAATTTTTTGAAAGCCAAATTTAGTAAAAAGTTGCTTACTAATTTCATTATCGCTTCCTATATTTGCATACAATTGATGCAACTGTAATTGATTAAAAGCATAATTGATTACCAATTGTAATGCTTCTGAACCTATTCCAGAATTTCTATTACTCTCGTTTGAGATTACAATACCAACTCCAGCTCTGTTATTTTTAGGATCAAAATCAAACAAATCAATTAAACCAATTGCTTCAAAAGTATCACTTAAACAAATAGCCAATCGCAATTGCTTCGCTTCGTATATATCCTGATGTGCATTTTCTAAATACTGACGAATTAAAAAACGACTGTAGGGTGTTTGTGTATTGCTTACTTCCCAAACCGATTCGTTATTTTCTATAGCATAGATAAACTCTAAATCTTCGGGTTCAAGTGCGCGCAGATATATGGTATTTCCAGTTAGTGTTATCATTTATTCTTTATCGTCTTTGATTTTTAATATCTCAATCTGTTTTTTTATTTTTTTTAGTGTTGAAATTAACGACTTATTAATAACTAAAGCATCTCTTTCGATTTCAATTTTTCTATAAATTAAGTTCCAAAGTTCTATAGAATTTTGCATTTTTTGAAAATCAGTTTTTGGTCCATTTTTAGTAGAAACATCAGGCAAATCGAAATGAGGATTTACACCACTGTCCAGCATAATATCAGAATAATTAATATTTTTTTGAATGAATGGTTGCAATTGCATTACACAATAATTAGTTCTATCCTCATCATTAACATTTATTTGCTGTTGATAATAAGATAGATTCTCGAAATACTTGCTAATTTTTTTATCATTTACTTTTGTTAAATATCCTTGCGATAGAAACTCATTTATTACAGGATAAAAAAATGTTTGAGACGCACAATCTGTTGTTAATTTAAGTTTTTCTAAATATACAGCATTAGAATCAATTCTTTTACTTTCCATATAATCAATACAATATTTTAATTCTTTTGTCATATATTCTGTGTAACCAGTATTGTTTTCTAACAATTTTAATAGAGAATCAATTTCATTTGAAATTTTAACATAGTAATTTTGAATAACAATTTCTTGTTTTCTTATTTCGTTCCAATTGTTAATTTGTAGAGCAATTAATATTCCAATAACAACTAAAACAATTTCACCAATAGCATATTTGAAATAATTTATATAGGCTAACTTTACAATAAATTGTTCGCGTAACTTTCTGAATAATTTCATTATATTTCTATTTTACCTTCAAAAACAAAAGTTGCTGGGCCAATTAAAAAAACGTTGGTATAGTTTCCATTGTTTTCTTCAAATTGTACTTTCAATTTTCCGCCTTCTACATTTAAATCGATTTGATTATTTTTTGTTTTCCCTATTTGATGCATGGCGATGGCAACAGCTGTTACTCCAGTTCCACATGACAAAGTTTCATCTTCTACACCACGCTCATAGGTGCGAACAGCAAAAATGTCATTTTCCAATTGACTCACAAAATTAACATTGCTTCCCGCTTTTCCATACAAATCAGAATAACGAATTTTTGCTCCTTCAGATTTTACATCTATTGTTTTTAAATCATCAACCATTTGCACATGATGAGGCGAACCTGTATTCAAAAAGGTATAATTTGATTCGTTTTTTATTGCATTTACATCTTTCATTTGAAGCGAAACCGTATTATTTGCATCAATTGTTGCGAAATGATATCCATCAACCGCTTCAAATTCGGCTTTTTCTGAAATTACATTCAATTGTTTTGCAAAGGCAACCAAACATCTTCCGCCATTTCCACACATTGAACTTTCGTTTCCATCTGAATTATAATAAACCATTTTAAAATCATAATCAGCATGATTTTCAAGCAAAATTAGCCCGTCTGCTCCTATTCCAAAACGTCTATCGCACAATTTTTCAATAAGTTGTGTATTTTCTTTAGGAAAAAATTCAGCACGATTATCAATCATCACAAAATCGTTTCCAGTTCCTTGATATTTATAAAATGTAACTTGCATTATGATATAAGTTTATACAAAAGTACAAATATTAATAAGATGTTAAACATTGTTAATCGAGCGTTAAAGTGATTTTTTGGAATATTTTTTGTTATAATTTTGAGTGAACAAAAATTAATAGAAATGAAAAAATTTGGAAGTTTATTACTCGTATCGCTCTTGAGTGGAGCCGTAACATTAGGTGCTTACAAATTATTTTTAGAACCAAATAACGCAGGAAAACTAACACTTGCATCACCTAATTATGCCAAAAATGTAAATTTAGGCGCTGAGAACATCGATTTTACTACTGCAGCTGAAAACACGATTCATGCAGTGGTTCACGTTAAAAACAAAACCATTTCAAAAGTTCCTTATTTGGATTTCTTTTATGGTTACAGAGGCGACAGAGAGCAAACACAAATTGGAACTGGCTCTGGTGTAATTATAACTGAAGATGGCTATATTGTGACAAATAATCACGTAATTAAAGATGCAACCGAATTAGAAGTTACCTTAAACAATAACAAATCATACATTGCAAAACTTGTAGGAACAGATTCCAAAATGGATATTGCTTTGTTAAAAATTGATGCTAACGAAAAATTACCTTATGCTATTTTTGGCGATTCAGATGGCATAAAAGTTGGAGAATGGGTCTTAGCAGTTGGAAATCCGTACAATTTAAATTCGACTGTTACAGCAGGAATTGTATCGGCAAAAGCTAGAAATTTAGCCAATGATGGAATTCAATCATTCATTCAAACTGACGCTGCTGTTAATCCAGGAAATAGTGGTGGTGCTTTAGTAAACACTCGTGGTGAATTAATTGGAATTAACACCATGATTTCTTCACCAACCGGAAGTTATGCAGGCTATTCTTTTGCGGTTCCATCCAATATTACAAGAAAAATTATTGAGGATTTAATGCAATTTGGAAATGTACAAAGAGGTGTTTTAGGGATTGAAGGTGGCGAATTGAATTCTAACTTTGCAAAAGAATTAGGTGTGAACCAAACGCAAGGATTCTACATTAATAAAGTAACCAAAAATTCGGGTGCCGAAAAAGCTGGATTATCAAAAGGCGATATCATTGTACAATTAGATGATAAAAAAATAAATAGTTTTGCTGAATTAACTTCCCACATCAATACAAAAAGACCTAATGATATTGTTCAGGTTAGCGTTTTGAGAGACGGAAAACAAAAAACAATTCCTGTAAAACTAACAAAAAAAGAAATTCTTAATTATGAATTCAACGGAATAGAATTTGAAGATATTGATGCCAGCGACAAAAAACAATTTAGAATTAAAGAAGGCATTAAAATTAAATCTATTTCTAATCCTGAATATGCAGAATATGCAGAATTATTAAATGGGGCAATAATTTTAAGTATTGATGGTCAAGTAGCTAAAGATATGGAAACCGTTTCTAGTTATTTAGCTAAAAAAGAAAATCAAAAAGCACGTTATAAAATTATTACGCCTAACGGACAAATGTATGTTATCATCATGTAAAAGATACGCGTAAAAATCATAACAAAAAGTCGTAAAACAAATTTAGTTTTACGACTTTTTATTTAATTATTGAAGTTCAAAATAAGAACCAAACTCAAATCCTACAGAGTTGAGTCCAAAATTTGGCGTTTGTAAATTAGCATTTGAAACATGTCTAAACATACATTTTGCATCAAACGACACGTTTTTATATCTAAAATTATACCCTAAAGCGAGAATATCACTAAAAGCAAACCCTTTTTTAAGTCGTTCTGTATCGGTATCAATATACATTGGACCAGTGTTTAAAACTGCAAAAACAGACGAATTTGAGCTTAATAATCGTCTGTAAACAATTCCAACATTTAAAACATACTCATTAATGGATTTTAAAGCCATGTATTTTGCTCTCAACTCATCTCCATTTTCTACTGTGTGACTGATAAACCAAAAATTTATCATTTGATGCTGTGATCTGTAATAACTAGGCTCAATAAGTATTTCAAAATGGTTTTTATTGCTTCTGTGCAGCTTAAAGTGATTAGAAAACTTAAATATTTTACTTTCAAAGGTATAATCGCTGTCTTGCTTAATAAAAGTGTTTTGTGACGCATAACCAAAAGTAAAACCAGTCCGCAACCATTTATATCTTGGAATAGAATCTTGAGAAAAACCAAAAATAAAAAACAAAAGACAAAAGATAAATACTAATTTTAATTTCATTCTATTTTTTGCCAAAAATAGAAAAAATAAATTGGACAAAAAGAAGCAACGTTAATTTGATTATAAAACACTTAAAAAAAGGAAAATAAATTTCACGAAAACGTTTGAAATATATACTTTTGCACCACAAACACACAATAACTATTTAAATGGACAATACAATTTTGTACGAAAAAGAAATTGCTTTTCAAGCCGACCGAAGAAAAGCAGGTGTTGAATTTATCAAAATCATTAGTGATTTATGGTATGACAAATCAATTGAATTGGTTTTATTTCGCAATCAATTAATTGACAAAAATGTTAGCGAAATCATCAACTTACATGAATATGCTGGTGCTTTTGTTGAAAAACCTATCAATATTTTTGATTCTGTTGAAATTGCAAGTGCGATAGTTGATTTAGATTTACCACCATCAAGAATTGATATCGGTAAATTAACATATGAATATCATTTAGAAGATGATAAATACAATGATGCCAAAGCATTTGTGATTGATAAATTGAAAAACGCTAAGAATTTTCAGGAAATCAAACCTAAAGATGTTGTTTTGTATGGTTTTGGTCGAATTGGCCGTTTATTAGCTCGTGAAATGATGTCTAAAATTGGGAAAGGACAACAATTACGATTAAGAGCAATTGTTACAAGAGATAAAAATGATGCTAATTTATTAGAAAAAAGAGCGTCTTTGTTGCGATATGATTCGGTTCATGGTGATTTCCAAGGTTCAGTTATTGCAGATCCAGAAAACAATGCTTTATTAATTAACGGAACAACAGTTCACATTATTACTGCAAATTCTCCCGAAGAAATAGACTATACTGCTTATGGAATTGAAGATGCATTAGTTATTGATAATACAGGTGCTTTTACTACAGAAGAAGCATTAAAAAGACATTTAATTTCTAAAGGGGCGAGCAAAGTATTGTTAACCGCTCCAGGAAAAGGTGTACCAAATATTGTTTATGGAGTTAATCATGAAGAATATAACCCTGATGAAGTTGCTATTTTTTCAGCAGCTTCTTGTACAACAAATGCTATTACACCTGTTTTAAAAGCTGTTGAAGATACTTTACAAGTTATTAAAGGACATTTAGAAACTATTCACGCATATACTAACGACCAAAATTTAGTAGACAACATGCACAAAAAATACCGTCGTGGTCGTGCTGCTGCTTTAAATATGGTAATTACCGAAACCGGTGCTGGAAGTGCAGTTGCAAAAGCTTTACCAAGTTTAGCTGGAAAACTGACTTCAAATGCCATTCGTGTTCCTGTTCCAAATGGTTCATTAGTTGTATTGAATTTAGAAGTTGGCACAGCAACTTCGATAGAAGAAGTTAACAACATTATGAAAAAATATGCTTTAGAAGGCGAACTTGTAGAGCAAATTAAATATTCATTAAACAACGAATTGGTTTCTTCAGATATTGTTGGAACTTCGGCTCCAGCCATTTTTGATAGTAATGCTACTATTGTTTCTGGCGACGGAAAAAATATTGTGCTTTATGTTTGGTATGATAATGAGTTTGGATACAGTCACCAAGTAATTCGTTTGGCTAAATATATTGCTAAAGTAAGAAGATACACTTATTACTAGTAAGTTATAAATTCAAAAAAAGCGCTTCAAAATTGAAGCGCTTTTTTTATTTAACTAATTCATCTAAAACTTTTCTAAAGTTTTCAGAGTTCCAATTTGCAGAAAACTTAGTATCAATAACAATTCTTCCTTTTTTATTCAATACATAAGTAGATGGAATAACTTTATTTTCAAGAGGTTTTGGTGCTGGACTAAGACTAAAAAAAACTGGAAAACTAAACTTATTTTTTTCTATAAATGATCTAACTTCGACTTGAGTATTGCTTGTTACAAAATAAAATTGTGCTTTCGTTTTATAATCATCATACAATTTTTGAAAAATTTCTAATTCTTCAACTGATTTAGGATTATTTGCATCCCAAAAATGAATAATCATCACATTACCCTGATCAATATATAAATTTTTAGTCTTTCCAGTTGGTCCTATTAACGACCAATCAAAAAAAGGCACCACTTGCTGTTGTTCAAATGCAATATAAGTTGGTTCGGGCAAATTACTAACTTTAGAGTAATCTTTAAAAAAAATAAAAGTTGCAACACCAATCGCAATAAGAAATATAATAATTTTTACTTTTTTCATATGTTTAGAATTTATTTTTAGCGGTTACATGTGTTATCACCATTTTAATCCTACATGTTTATTTCACAATTATTTTATTTTTCATCAGAGTTAGATGATTTTTAATTGCTTAGACCAACTTGTAGTTAATGGTGATTTCATGCTAAATTTTTTCAAAAATACTAAATTAGAAACAAAAAACTCCTACAAATTATAGGAGTTTTTTTAAATAAAATACAATTTAATTATGCTTTACCAGCCGCAATTAAATTTAAAGCAGAACCTGCAACAAACCAGCCAATTTGGCTATCGTTGTAGGTATGATTTGCTAAAATTACATCTTTAGTTCCATCAGCGTGAACAAATTCTAATGTTAATGGTTTTCCAGGAGCAAATTCTGTCAAATCTAAGAAATTGATAGTATCGTCTTCTTGAATTTTGTCATAATCTGATTCGTTTGCAAAAGTTAAGGCTAACATACCTTGTTTTTTCAAATTGGTTTCGTGAATACGAGCAAAAGATTTAACTAAAACCGCTTTTACACCTAAGAAACGAGGCTCCATAGCGGCATGCTCACGTGAAGAACCTTCACCATAATTATGGTCACCCACAACAATTGAAGGAATACCCGCCGCTTTATAAGCTCTTTGAACCGCAGGAACTGCATCATATGCTCCCGTTAATTGATTTTTAACTGAATTTGCTTTACCATTGAAAGCATTTTCTGCGCCAATTAACATGTTATTAGAAATATTATCTAAGTGACCACGGAAACGCAACCATGGACCGGCCATCGAAATGTGGTCTGTTGTACATTTTCCAAAAGCTTTGATTAATAATTTAGCTCCCGTATAATTTTTACCATCCCATGCATCAAAAGGTGCCAACAATTGCAAACGATCTGAAGTTTCAGAAACGGCAACTTGAACGCTAGAACCATCTGCTGCTGGCGCTTGGAAACCTGCATCTTCTACATCAAAACCTCGCTTTGGCAATTCATCACCAAATGGGGCGTTTAATTTAACTGCTTCACCTTTATCATTCAACAACGTATCAGTTAACGGATTAAAATCCAAACGACCTGAAATTGCTAGAGCAGCTACCATTTCTGGCGATGTTACGAAAGCATGCGTATTTGGATTACCGTCTGCTCTTTTAGAAAAGTTACGATTAAATGAATGTACGATAGTGTTTTTTTCTTGTTTATCTGCTCCTTCTCTATCCCATTGTCCAATACATGGTCCGCAAGCGTTTGTAAATACCTTAGTTCCCATTTTTTCGAAATCAGCAATAATGCCATCTCTTTCAATAGTATAACGAATTTGTTCTGAACCTGGATTAATTCCGAATTCTGCTTTTGGAGTGATTCCGTGCTCCACCGCTTGTCTAACAATAGAAGCAGCACGAGCCATATCTTCGTAAGAAGAGTTAGTACACGAACCTATTAATCCCCATTCTACTTTTAAAGGCCATCCGTTTGCCGCTGCTTCATCTTTCATTTTAGAAACTGGTGTTCCTCTGTCTGGCGTAAATGGTCCGTTAATGTGTGGCTCTAATTCTGATAAGTTGATTTCGATTAATTGATCAAAATAATGTTCAGGATTTGCATATACTTCGGCATCAGCTGTTAAATAAGAAGCTACTTTATCTGCAGCATTTACCACATCTTGACGACCTGTTGCTACTAAATATCTTCGCATAGAATCATCGTAACCAAAAGTTGAAGTTGTTGCTCCAATTTCGGCACCCATATTACAAATTGTACCTTTACCAGTACAAGACATTGCTTCTGCACCTTCACCAAAATATTCAACAATAGCTCCCGTTCCACCTTTCACAGTTAAAATATCAGCTACTTTTAAAATGACATCTTTTGGAGCAGTCCATCCAGATAATTTACCTGTTAATTTTACTCCGATTAATTTTGGAAATTTTAATTCCCAGGACATTCCTGACATTACGTCAACAGCATCAGCACCACCAACACCAATAGCCAACATCCCTAAACCACCAGCATTTACTGTATGTGAATCTGTACCTATCATCAAACCTCCTGGAAAAGCGTAGTTTTCTAAAACAATTTGATGGATAATTCCCGAACCTGGCTTCCAAAATCCGATGCCGTATTTGTTTGAAACAGACGAAAGGAAATCGAAAACTTCTTTGGATTGTTTATTTGCTAATGCCAAATCTTCCCTAGCACCATTTTTTGCTAAAATTAAGTGATCACAATGAACCGTTGTTGGAACTGCAACTGTCTTTTTTCCAGCGTGCATAAATTGCAATAAAGCCATTTGTGCAGTTGCATCCTGACAAGCCACTCTATCTGGAGCGAAGTCAACATAGTCAACACCTCTTTTGTAAACATTAGAAGGCGTTCCATCCCACAAATGAGAATACAATATTTTTTCAGTTAATGTAAGTGGACGACCAACTAAGTCACGAGCTTTGTCTACTCTTGCGGCCATGTTAGCGTACACTTTTTCAATCATTTCTATATCGAATGCCATAATGAATTATTTATTTAAGTGATTTTATTTTGAACCTCCTAATTTACAAAAAAAAGAACAGATAAAAAACAAAAAAAAGCCTAAGTATAACTTAGACTTTTTTATTTTATAAACTTTAATATGTTATCCTACTAATAATTTGTGAGATGGTGCAAACTTTGTTAAATTAATTCCTTCCACAGCTTTTTTGTATTCTTCTATTGTAGGCGTTCTTCCTAAAATAGTTGACAATACTACAACTGGTGTTGATGAAAGCAATGATTCTCCTTTTTTCTCTTCAGTATCTTCTACAACTCTTCCTTGGAATAAACGAGTTGATGTTGCCATAACCGTATCTCCTTTTGACGCTTTTTCTTGGTTACCCATACAAAGGTTACAACCAGGACGCTCTAAGTACAACATGTTTTCATATTCTGTACGCGCAGCGCCTTTTGGTGCGTTATCATCAAATTCAAAACCTGAATATTTTTGTAAAACTTCCCAATCTCCTTCTGCTTTTAGTTCATCAACAATATTGTATGTTGGTGGTGCTACTACTAGTGGTGCATTAAATTTCACCTCACCGTTTTGTGCTTCCACATTTTTAAGCATTTGCGCTAAGATTTTCATATCACCTTTGTGCACCATACATGAACCGATGAATCCTAAATCAACTTTTTTATCACCTCCGTAAAAAGAAAGTGGGCGAATTGTATCGTGCGTATATCTTTTTGAAACGTCTTTATTATTTACATCTGGATCGGCAATCATTGGTTCTGCGATTAAATCCAAATCTATTTCAACTTCTGCATAATATTTTGCATTTGCATCTGGTCTTAATGCTGGTTTATCACCAGATTTAATTTCAGCAATACGCTTATTTGCTTTATTAATCAACCCTTGAAGTACTTGATTGTGATTATCCATTCCTTTATCAATCATGATTTGGATTCTTCCTTTCGCAATTTCTAAAGATTCGATTAACGTTTCATCTTCAGAAATACAAATTGAAGCTTTTGCTTTCATTTCAGCTGTCCAATCTGTAAATGTAAACGCTTGATCAGCTGTAAGTGTACCTAAATGCACTTCAATAATTCTTCCCTGGAAAACGTTTTCTCCACCAAATTTATGCAACATCTGGGCTTGTGTAGCATGAACCACATCACGGAAATCCATGTAACTTGCCATTTCTCCTTTAAAAGTAACTTTTACCGATTCTGGAATTGGCATTGAAGCCTCACCTGTAGCTAAAGCAAGAGCAACCGTACCTGAATCTGCACCGAACGCAACACCTTTTGACATTCTTGTATGCGAATCTCCGCCAATAATGATAGCCCATTCATCAATTGTAATATCGTTAAGTACTTTATGAATTACGTCAGTCATGGCATGGTAAACCCCTTTTGGGTCACGAGCTGTAATTAAACCGAAGTCGTTCATGAATTGCATCAATTTCGGAATATTAGCTTGCGCCTTTTTATCCCAAACTGAAGCCGTATGACAACCAGATTGATACGCTCCGTCAACAATAGGAGAAATCACTGTAGCTGCCATAGATTCTAACTCTTGAGCTGTCATTAATCCAGTAGTATCCTGAGAACCAACGATATTTACTTCTACACGAACATCAGAACCAGCGTGTAATGCTTTTTTAGAAATAGTTCCTACTGCATTTCTGTTGAAGATTTTTTCAACGGCAGTTAAACCTTGCCCATCAATCGAAATTTCTTTTGAAGGTGCATAAACAAGTGGCGCTTCAATTCCAAGTGTTTTTGCAGCAAAAGTTTGGATTTTTTTACCGAAAACAATCGCATAAGATCCACCAGCTTTGATGAATTCCATTTTCTGAGGCGTGAATGCTTTAGAAATGTCAATTAATTCTTTGTCTCCGTTATATAATTTTTTTGTTTTTGTATTGATGGTAAGAACCGTTCCAGTTGCAACAGAATATACTTCTTCTAAAACAGGATCGCCACTTTCATTACGTACAACTTCACCATTAGCATCTGTTTTTTTAACCCAGTTTTTAAGGTCTAAACCGATACCACCAGTAACATCAACTGTTGTTAGGAAAATTGGAGAAATACCGTTTGTTCCTGCAACAATAGGCGCAAAATTCACGAAAGGTACATATGGGCTTGCTTGTTTACCTGTCCAAAGTGCTACGTTATTCACACCCGACATACGAGAAGAACCTACACCCATTGTTCCTTTTTCAGCAATTAACATTACCGACTTATCTGGATGTTGCGCTTGCAAGGCTTTAATTTCTTCTTGTGCTTGAGGCGTAATCATACATTTTCCGTGTAATTCACGGTCAGAGCGTGAATGCGCTTGATTACCTGGAGATAATAAATCAGTTGAAATATCGCCTTCTCCAGCAATGAATGTTACTACTTTAATTTCTTCAGCAATTTCTGGAAGTTTTGTAAAAAATTCTGCTTTTGCATAGCTTTCTAAAATGTCTTTTGCAACTACATTTCCATTTTCAAAAGCTTCTTTAATACGAGCCATATCAGCATCGTAAAGATATACTTGAGTTTTTAAAACATCTGCTGCTTGCTTTGCAATTGCTGCATCATTTCCCAAAGCTAAATCCAATAGAACCTCAATTGAAGGTCCACCTTTCATGTGCGATAATAATTCAAAAGCAAAAGTTGGTGTAATTTCTGCTACTAATTCTTGACCAAGAATAATCTCTTTTAAGAATTTAGCTTTTGCACCAGCTGCAGGAGTGGTTCCTGGCAAAGTGTTATAGATAAAAAACGTAAGACATTCTTCTCTATTTGGATTGTTAGAATCTTTGATTTGAGCAATAATTTCGCTTAACAAATCAGCACTATCAATTGGTTTTGGGTGTAATCCTTGACCTTTTCTCTCTTCAATTTCTTTAATATACTCTTTATAAAGATTCATTTCAGTAGCTAATGCCATACTATAAATAAGTTAATTAGTGTTTGTTGTATTTTTTTTGGTGGCACAAATTTAATAAATCTTAATCAGATTTAAAAATTTTTAATAAAAAGCCTAAATAGAAGAATTATTATTTATAAAGATTCTATTTTACTATTAATATTTCAATAAAAAACACCAAAATGAAAATTAATTGAATTATTCGTAATTTAAAAACAAACTATTGCTAAATTAACAAAAAAGCTAGTTAAGTTTTAATAGAGTGATAATTAAAGAACTAAAACTTAATTTTTATCTCTTAAATTCATCATTGGTTTTTCGTAAAAATGAAATAAAATGGAAGAGAATAAAAATGTAATTAAGAGGTAACATAATGTAAAATAGTGTCTTTCTAAAGATGATAAAACAGTCGTATCAACAAAATACTTCATCAATTGTAAGATGACACTATAATGAAGTAAGTAGATGGAATACGAAATTTTACTGGTAAATTCTACAGGGAATTTTAACCAAGAAGTTGATATTTTCCATTCCGTGAAAATTGGAAAAAAGAAAGCAAATCCAAATGAAGTTAGTGGCAAATAAACCACATTCCAAAAAAATGAACTTTGTTCGATTCTTAAATTTGAAGAGGTAATTCCGAAAAGCAAAAAGAAAAACACACCTATTCCTAAAAAAGCAAAATGCACTTTATATTTTTTCCAAAAAACTTCAAAATTAAAACGAATCCAAGCGATTAAAACACCCACTAAAATTGCATCAATTCTATAAATTACAACTGATTTTAAATTTGAATTCCATTCGGTTAAATTTGAAACCATTTGTGTCTCATTAAAAACAACCTTCGTAGAAACGAAAATAATAAACAACGAAAAAACTATAATTAGAAATCGTTTTGATTTGTTTTTTACGACACTAAAAGTTCCCATAAATAAAGCAAAAGGCAATAACAAATAAGCAAATTCTTCTACCGACAAACTCCAAGATTCTGGAAAAAAGGCAGGTGCTTTACCTAAAAAGTTCTGCAAGAAAACAAAATACAGCCCAACATTTTCGACCTGATAACCAATAAAAAAAGCAATGCCAATATTCAGAATTAAAACGAGATAATAGTTTGGCAATGTTCGAAACCATCTACGTTTTAAAAAACGAAAAACAGATTGTATTGTAAATGAATTAGAAACATATGATTGATACAAAATGGAACCGATGAGAAAACCACTTAAAACAAAGAAAAGTTCCACACCCCAAAAGCCAAATAATTCTAAAAGTGTTGGAATTAAAGCATTACTTTTTGGATAAATCCAAAGCACATGCGAACTTACAACCATTAAAATAGCAGCAGCTCTTAGCACATCTAAACCAAAGATTCTATTTTGTGAATTTACTGTCAAAAAGTTTGAATTGATTTATAAAAATAACAAAAAAAGCTGTTTAAAACAGCTTTTTGATAATATCTTCTTCCGAAATTCCTTCGGCGTCGGCTTTATAGTTTTTTACAATTCTGTGACGAAGAATTCCGGTTGCAACCGCTTGAACATCTTCGATATCTGGAGAGAATTTCCCATTAAAAGCGGCATTGGTTTTCGCAGCTAAAATTAAATTTTGAGATGCACGTGGACCAGCACCCCAATCGATATATGTTTTTACAAATTCATTTGACAATGGATTATCAGGACGTGTTTTACTTACTAAGGAAACCGCATATTCAATTACGTTATCAGCCACAGGAATTTTTCGGATTACGTTTTGAAAATCGATAATTTCTTGTGCAGAAAACAATGGATTTACCACTGGTTTTAAATCTGATGTTGTTGCTTTTACCACATCAACTTCTTCTTGAAAACTTGGATAATCTAATTTAATAGCAAACATAAAACGGTCTAATTGTGCTTCAGGTAACGGATAAGTTCCTTCTTGTTCAATTGGATTTTGAGTCGCCAAAACAAAATAAGGCAAACTCAATTTATAATGATGACCCGCAACAGTAACAGCTCTTTCTTGCATTGCTTCTAACAAAGCTGCCTGAGTTTTTGGTGGTGTTCTATTAATTTCATCGGCTAAGATGATATTTGAAAAAATCGGTCCTTTTATAAATTTAAATTGACGGTTTTCATCTAAAATCTCACTTCCTAAAATATCCGAAGGCATTAAATCTGGTGTAAACTGAATGCGTTTAAAATCTAAGCCCAAAGCTTGCGAAATAGTATTTACCATTAACGTTTTTGCTAATCCAGGAACACCTACCAATAAAGCATGTCCTCCTGAAAAAATGCTCAAAATAATTTGATGTACAACTTCATCTTGCCCAACGATTACTTTAGCAATTTCATTTTTTAACGCCTTTTGTCTTTGAACTAATTCTTGAATGGCTGCTACTTCTGACATATTGAATTTGAAATTTGAATTGAATTATTAATTGACTAAAATAAGAAAAAAACTTATAAAAAACCCTCTGAAAATTCAAAGGGCAATTTAATTTATTTTTTTAACCAGTTATTTGTGAATTCACAATCTTTATAATCGTCATTAATTTTGATATATGTTTCTTTAATTTTTTCTTCGGTCCATTTTGCAATTTGTTTGATTTGCTTGTCGCGAAGTGCCAATTCTTTGATTTTTAAATAATCTTTAGAAAAATCGGCTTGATGTTCTTCAGTTCTATTATTAACAGTGATTATTTTATAGAATTTCCCTCCACCACGTTCTTCATCTAAAATTGGCATTGAAACCTGTCCATCTTTTAATTCAGAAACTTGTGCATACAAAGCTGGATCCATTTTTGTCAATTCAAATCTTGGCTCCATTGTTCTTGGATTTAACAAAACACCACCATTATTTCTTGTTTCTTTTTCGTCTGAAGATGATTTAGCTGCATCTGCAAAAGTAATTTCTTTGTTTTCAATTTTTGCTCTAATGATATCGATTTTCTCTTTCGCATCTTTGATTGCTTGTGAAGAAACCTTTGGCGAAATCAGTATATGACGTAATTCAACTTCTTGTCCTTTGATTTTTTCAACCATAATAATATGGTAACCAAATTCTGTTTCAAAAGGTTCAGAAATTTCACCTTCACCTAAACTAAATGCAACGTCTTTAAATTCTTTTACGAAAGCAGTTTTTCTATTCATTTTATAAAAACCTCCGTTTGAACTTGAACCTGGATCTTCTGAAAATAAAACTGCTTTACTAAAGAAGCTTGAACCCGCCAAAACTTCTTGACGAATTTCGTTTAACTTTTCTACAACCCTTTTCTTTTCGTCTTCTGTGATTATAGGTTTAACAACAATTTGAGCTACTTCCATTTCGGCGCCAAATGTTGGGATTTCATCAGCAGGAATTCCTTTAAAGAAATTTCTAACTTCTTCTGGTGTAATTGAAACTTCGTCAATAATTTTCTTTTGCATTTGAGAAGTTAACTTATTCATTTTGATGATATCATAGAAATAACTTCTAAACTCTTCTTCGTTTTTCTTTCTGTAAAACGTTAGCACTTTATCCATTCCACCAACTTGTTCTACCATGGCGTCGATTTGCTCATTCATATAACTATTCACTTCGGCATCTGTAACTACAATACTATCTTGAATGGCTTGGTGAGCATATAACTTATCCTCCAATTGTTTTCCAAATAATTCGCAACGCGTGATATTTTTTGTATCAATTCCTTGCGCTCTTAACTGAATGAATTCTTGATCAATATCAGAATCCAACACTATATAATCGCCCACAACGGCAATTACTCCATCAACTTTTTCTTTCTTTTGCGAAAAAGCGATAGAAGTTGTTAGTATTAAAAATGGTAAAATGAACTGCTTATTTATAAATTTCATATTTATTGTCATTGATTGCATCATTGGTAATCTCTTTTTCTAATGTGTTTATTAATTCTAATTTTCTATTATTTATGATAATCTGTTTTATTGTTGGTCTTAAAAATTCTAACGGTGTAGGGCTATCTTTAGGCAATACTTTATTAACCTTTACTAACCATACAGTTGTTGAATCAGGATAATCAAAATTTATTCCACTTGAAATATATTTATTTTTATTTTCAATATTTACAAACGGCAATTTTTCATACACTTGGTTGATATCTACCCAAATGGAGTCATTAAAAGCATAACTTTTGAACTTAACAGCCTGTTGCTCTAACTCCTTGATATCTTTTTTGGTAAAGGAACTAAACTTTGCTTTAATATTCGCAAATTTTGGATTTTCTTTAACTAAATTGATATAACGCATCTTTACCAACTCCGAAGAATTTTTAAAAAATTGCTTATTTGCATTGTAATAACTTTCAATTTGTGCTTCAGTAACAACGGTATCAATTTGCCTAATTACTAAATCTTCTAAATAGGCTTTGGTATACAAATCTACTTTATATTGATCAATTAGTGCATTGAATTCTGCAACTTTTGCCTTGCTAATATTTCGCTCAGAAGCTTCAAATAATAATTTTTGAGTTGCCCATCTATCTATGAATGATTTTACAATTGCAATACTGTCTTTTTTGGAAGTTCCGCTTGGAACTAAATTAGCAATATCGTCTAAATACAAATAACTTTTTCCAACACGCGCAATGGCTTTTGGTTCTTTTGCTGCTTTAAAATAGTCGCAAGAAGTAACCAATAATGAAAGTAAAACTATTTGAATCCAAATCTTCATTTATTTTTGCAATTGTTTTTTTACAGCATCAAAAGTGTTTGAATTGATTTTAACATCAAACTCTTTTTTCAATTCATTCACCCAGTTATTTTCTAAATATTGTTGGTAATCATTTACTACTTTTCCTTTGCATTCTGAGAGCACTTTATTTTCAACATCTTTTACTTCTAAAACGTCCACTACAAAATGATATTGATCTTTTGAAACCCTATCTGAAACTCCTTTTGATAAATTAGAATACTGAGGCAAAATATCATAATCTTCTTCAAAAAGACCCGATTTTACCATGATATTAATTTTACCGTCACTATTAAGTTTTTCCTTAATATAATCTATAGATTTTCCTTTTTCCAAAAACTTCTTTGCTTTTTCAATAGCTTCCTTATCTGTTGAGGAAAAGATATTTACATTATATCGTTTTTTCCACTGATAATTTTTACTGTTTTGATTGAAGTAATTTGACAGACCTAATGAATCTGTTTTAGCTTTTGTCCAAATTTCTTTTTCCATTAAATCAAACAACAATAAACCATCTCTATACTCATCCATAACATATTTAAATTCTGGAAATTCATTTTCTAAATTGTCATTGTAATATGCTGTTACTTGATCGTCGATAAATTTTTCAAATAATTCATCAACTAATTTTGAAACGGGTTTAGTCTTAAGCTTAGATTTTTGTTGTACTTGAATAAAGTTTAAAAATTCATTTGCCGAAATTTGTTTTGATTTATTAATAGTCAAAAGAGTTGCTTCGAAGTCTTTTAAATTGGTTGGCAATTCCCAAGTTTGTGCATAAAAATCTTCTGTAACTGCTTTTTTTACGGAAGCCAACACTTTTTTATCTTTAGTTTGTGTGTATTTTGCTCTTAACTTTTTAGCTAACGAATTAGTAATCAACATCGAACGCTCATCTTTTCGAACCTTATCTTCCAATTCATTTTTCAATTCCTCAAATGATTGAACGGGATGTTTATCAATTAACTTAATAATATGCCATCCAAATTGCGATTGAAATGGTTTAGAAATATCATTTTTATTTTGAAGCGAAAATGCAACATTTTCAAATTCTTCCGAACTTAATTGTCCCGCACCAAATCGTTGTAAAACACCGCCTTTAGAAGCTGAAGATTTATCCTCAGAAAATTGAGACGCTAAACTTTCAAAACCTTCACCTTGTTGAATTTTTTGATAAATTTCTTCAATAGTTTGTTTTGCTTTGGCTTCTAATGGAGCATCTGCTGTAGTAGGTTTTACAATCATAATGTGAGCAACTGTAACTTCACCTCTATTTTCTCGCTTGTCTACAACTTTTACTAAATGATATCCAAAACGTGTTCTAAAAGGTTTAGAAACTTCACCTGCATTGGTATTAAAAGCCGCATTTTCAAACGGATAAACCATTCTAAAAGCAGTAAAATAACCTAAATCGCCATTATTTTCTTTCACTGATGGATCTTCAGAAAATTGTTGGGCAACTTTTACAAAATCTTCTCCTGCATTTAATCTATTCTTAATATCCTTGATTTTATTGAAGGCTTTTAAAGTATCCTCTGGCGATGCACCTTCATCAACTAACACCAAAATATGCGAAGCACGAATCTCTTTAGTCATACGATTATAGGCTTCGTTCACTAATTCATTGGTTACTTTCGAATCGTTTATGTAATTTTTTGAAAGCTGATTTCTATAGGATTTTAATTCATTTTGATAAGATGATGAATTTTGTAATCCAATTTTATTAGCCTTTTCAACTTTGAGCTTATAACCTAAAAATAACTCTAAATATTTATCTAAATCTTTTTGCGAATCATCCTTTACTAAATCTAAATTTTTATTATAAACCCTTACAAACTCATCTGTATAATACGGATGATTATCAATTGTAAACAAAATTTCTTTATTTTGAGCAGAAAGAAATGTTTGTGTCAGTAAAAAAACAAAAATAAGCAGACGACTAATTTTCATATAATTCATACATTTTAAGTTGTAATCGACAAAAATAACAATTCAAGACTATTCCACAACATTTATCAACGAGTATTAACAGAAAATTCTGCAAAAAAAGTTATTTTTGCACAAAATTATAACACATGAGCTTTACAGAAGAAATAGCAAGAAGAAGAACCTTTGGAATTATATCACACCCAGATGCTGGTAAAACAACTCTAACCGAAAAACTACTTTTATTTGGAGGAGCTATTCAAGAAGCTGGAGCTGTAAAAAGTAATAAAATAAAAAAAGGCGCAACTTCTGATTTCATGGAGATTGAACGTCAAAGAGGAATCTCGGTAGCCACATCTGTATTGGCTTTTATTTATAAAGATAAAAAAATCAATATTTTAGATACGCCAGGTCACAAAGATTTTGCAGAAGATACTTTTAGAACCTTAACCGCGGTAGATAGCGTTATTGTTGTAATTGATGTAGCCAAAGGGGTTGAAGAGCAAACCGAAAAACTAGTTGAAGTTTGTAGAATGCGAAATATCCCAATGATTGTTTTTATCAACAAATTAGACCGTGAAGGTAAAGATGCCTTTGATTTGATGGACGAAGTAGAACAAAAATTAAAACTTCGGGTAACTCCATTGAGTTTTCCTATTGGAATGGGATATGACTTCAAAGGGATTTATAATATTTGGGAAAAAAATATCAATCTTTTTGAAGGTGATAGCAGAAAAAATATTGAGGAAACCATCGCATTTAACGACATTAACAATCCAGAGTTAGAAAAAATCATAGGTGAAAAACCAGCACAGCGTTTACGAGAAGAATTAGAGTTAATAGAAGAGGTATATCCTGGATTTAATCTAGAAGAATATCTTTCGGGCGAATTACAACCTGTATTTTTTGGTTCGGCTTTGAATAATTTTGGTGTTCGAGAATTGTTAGATTGTTTTGTTGAAATTGCTCCAACACCAAGACCCAAAGAATCTGACACAAGATTAGTTCAACCAGAAGAAGAAAAATTAAGCGGATTTGTGTTCAAAATTCACGCAAACATGGATCCAAAGCATAGAGACAGAATTGCATTTGTGAAAGTAGTTTCGGGAACTTTTGAACGCAACAAGCCTTATTTGCATGTGAGATTGGGGAAAAATTTAAAATTTTCTAGCCCAAATGCTTTTTTTGCAGAGAAAAAAGAGATTGTTGACATTTCTTATCCTGGAGATATTGTTGGTTTGCATGATACTGGAAATTTCAAAATTGGTGATACATTAACTGAAGGTGAAAAGATGAATTTTAAAGGAATTCCGAGTTTTTCACCAGAGCATTTTAGATATATTAATAATGCCGATCCATTAAAATCAAAACAATTAGAAAAAGGAGTTGACCAATTAATGGACGAAGGAGTTGCGCAGTTATTTACACTTGAAATGAACGGAAGAAAAGTTATTGGAACCGTTGGCGCTCTTCAATATGAAGTAATTCAATACCGTTTAGAACACGAATATGGCGCTAAATGTACGTATGAAAACTTCCCTGCATTTAAAGCTTGTTGGGTAAAACCACAAGATCCAAAAAACACTGAATTTGCAGAATTTAAAAGAGTTAAGCAAAAATTTATGGGGACTGACAAATATGGTCAATTAGTTTTTTTAGCTGATAGTGAATTTTCAATACAAATGACTCAGCAAAAATATCCTACAGTAGAATTATTTTTTACATCAGATTTTCAAAAAAGATAATTTATTAGTATAATTGCATGTAATTATACAATAGTTGCCCCCAACCCCCTAAAACAGAAATATGAAATCAAATTTATTTAAATTTCATGCTACCTTAGTAATGGCATTGACTAGCATTGTAGGTGTAGCACAACCTTTCGACCCACCTGCAGATGAAGATCCACCAGCCGCTCCAATTAATACATGGCTAATATGGCTAACTATTTTGGGTATTTCTTTTGCTTTTTTGCATTTTAGAAAACAAATTAATTCGAATCAAGATTAAAAATTTATTATAAAAAAAAGGTATTTCTAACGAAATACCTTTTTTTATTTATTGACAATCTAAATTTTTAAAACAACCTCTTTATTCTACAATTAAAGGTTGTACTCTCCAAATATCAGTATATGGATATGAAAATGCAGACTGCTCTTGACTTACACTATTATTAGATGTTCTAGCAAATACAGATGCAAATTTATTGTTACTTACTTTTTCTGGCTGACGTGCACCTGCTGTAGAAGAAAAATAGATATTACCATCTACACCCCAAAAAGGTTGTGTTTCATTTGACGCACCACTAGTAATTTGCGTTAAAGAAGTTCCATTGACTTTCATCACAAAAAGATGACTAAACTTGTCTTTTGTTCCAATGAACACGATATGCTTCCCATCTGGAGAATAAGCACCATTTGTAGAATGCTGCTCACCTGTTGTGATTTGTGTACTTTGGAACGATTTCAAATCCAATTCAAATAATTGATAAAAATCTCCAGATAATTTTGTGTACAGTAATTTATCTCCTTTAGGACTCCATTTTGGGTTTATTCCTTCAGAAAGTACCGTAAAACTACTACCGTCTCTATTTACTAAACAAATGTTTCTGGTATCTTGCAAAGTGGTGGTTAAAACAATTTTTTTTCCATCAGGAGAAACACTCGCGTCTGCATCAAAATCACCATAAGCATTTTGTCCGATATAAGTTAACCCTAACTTATTAATACTTGTAACAGCTATTGTAGGCTTAGAAGCATAATATGTGAAAATAAAGTTTTCATTATCTATCCATGATGGTCTGTCTGTCTTGTTTCCAATTAATGGAGTAAATCCCGGAAGCATAACATCATTTTTGAGTCTAATACTCCATTTATTAAAATTATCATTTGCATCATCTCTAATTACATATAATAATTTTTTTCCATTTGGCGATAAAGAAGGTTGAAATTCAGCAACGATATCATCTGTAATCCGAACCAATTCTTTTGCACTAGCGGTAACTTGAGGACCAGATAATTTGACAGGGGCAGGACTAGAAGTAGCACAAGAAGTTAGAATTAACGCTACAACAACACTGGAGACAATAATTGTTTTTTTCATAAATTTATAATTTATTTGATTATATTAACAAATATAACAAAAAATTATTAAGAATAATCAATATGTTTTAACACTAAGAATATGTTCTACACAAAAAAGCATACAACAAAAAAGGGCCTGAAAAACTTCAGACCCTTTCTATATAGTAATTAATTCTACTATTTATTTCTTTTTTGTTCTCTTGCCAATAAAGTATTTTTTAACAACATAGCTATTGTCATAGGTCCAACTCCGCCAGGGACTGGTGTGATATATGAAGCCTTTTTAGATACATTTTCAAAATCTACATCGCCAACAATTCTATAACCTTTTTCGGTAGTTTCATCTTCTACTCTAGTGATACCCACATCAATTACAACTACATCATCTTTTACCATTTCTGCTTTTAAGAAATTTGGAACTCCTAATGCAGAAATAATAATATCGGCTTGTGAAGTAATCTGATTGATGTTTTTAGAATGACTATGTGTAACGGTTACGGTAGAATTTCCTGGAAACCCTTTTCTTCCCATTAAAATACCCATTGGGCGACCTACAATATGACTTCTCCCAATAACAACAGTGTGTTTACCATCTGTTGGAACATTGTAGCGCTCTAATAATTCTAAAATTCCAAAAGGTGTTGCTGGAATAAAAGTAGACATATCTAATGCCATTTTTCCAAAGTTTTCTGGATGAAAACCATCTACATCTTTACTAGGATCAATGGCTTCAATGATTTTCTGGGTATCAATTTGTTTCGGCAAAGGCAACTGAACTATAAATCCATCAATATCATCATTTTCATTTAATTCTTTGATTTTTTTCAATAATTCAGTTTCTGAAGTAGTGCTTGGCATTTTTATTAAAGTGGATTCAAAACCAACACGTTCGCATGATTTTACCTTACTTCCTACATATGTTAAACTAGCACCATCATTACCTACAATAATTGCTGCTAAATGTGGAACTTTTTCACCATTAACTTTCATTTGGGCTACCTCAGCCGCAATTTCATTTTTAATATCTTCCGATACTTTTTTTCCGTCTAATAATTGCATTTTGTTGTGTTGTTTGTTGTGTTTATTCTATAAAAAAGACGCGATAAATCGCGTCTATGCATATTATCTCATGCCCTTCATACCTGCCATGGCTTTCATCATGTTTTTACCCGCGCCACCTTGCATCATTTTCATCATTTTACTCATTTGATCAAATTGTTTCATCAATTGATTGACTTGTTCAATTTTAGTACCAGAACCTTTTGCAATTCTATTTTTTCGCTTTACATCAATTAATGCAGGCTTGCTTCTTTCAGCAGGTGTCATCGATTGAATGATTGCTTCGATGTGTTTGAATGCATCATCTTCAATTTCTACATCTTTCAATGCTTTTCCAGCTCCAGGAATCATTCCGACTAAGTCTTTCATGTTTCCCATTTTTTTTATTTGCTGAATTTGCGCCAAGAAATCGTCAAAACCAAATTCGTTTTTGGCGATTTTCTTTTGCAATTTTCTTGCTTCTTCTTCGTCGTATTGCTCTTGCGCTCTTTCTACTAAGGAAACAACGTCTCCCATCCCTAAAATCCTATCGGCCATACGATTTGGATAGAACACATCAATAGCTTCCATTTTTTCACCTGTACCGATGAATTTAATTGGTTTGTTTACTACCGATTTAATCGAAATTGCTGCTCCACCACGGGTATCACCATCTAACTTCGTTAAAATAACTCCGTCAAAATTTAATCTATCATTGAAGGCTTTTGCTGTATTTACGGCATCCTGACCTGTCATAGCATCCACAACAAATAATGTTTCGTGTGGTTCAATTGCTTTATGAACGTTTGCAATTTCGTTCATCATTTCTTCATCCACAGCCAAACGACCCGCTGTATCGACAATCACAACATTAAAACCGTTTGCTTTAGCGTGCTTGATCGCGTTTTGAGCAATTTCTACCGGATTTTTATTTTCTGGCTCTGAATATACTTCAACACCAATTTGCCCACCTACTACATGCAACTGATTAATTGCCGCTGGACGATAAATATCACAAGCTACCAATAAAGGTTTTTTATTCTTTTTAGTTTTTAAAAAATTTGCTAATTTACCTGAGAAAGTAGTTTTACCAGAACCCTGTAAACCCGACATTAAAATCACAGTAGGATTTCCAGAAAGATTAATTCCAGCCGCATCACCACCCATTAATTCGGTCAACTCATCTTTAACAATTTTAATCATTAACTGACCAGGCTGCAACGTAGTTAATACGTTTTCACCTATTGCTTTTTCTTTTACTCTTGTCGTAAAATCTTTAGCAATTTTAAAGTTAACGTCGGCATCCAATAATGCTCTGCGCACCTCTTTCAAAGTATCGGCAACATTTACATCGGTAATTTTACCATGCCCTTTTAAAATATGAAAAGCCTTATCTAATTTATCGCTTAAATTATCAAACATAATTGTGGTTTTGTGTAATGAAGTGCAAAGATAACATAAAGTTATAAAGTTGCAAAGTGGTTTGTTTTAAATAAAAAAGCCAATCTTAATGATTGGCTTAATTGTGGCAAAAAGTGTATGAAATTTAGTTTTTTTCTAAAGTCAAATAATCTGTACCTCCATTTCCTCCACTTACATCTACTAATTCAATTTTAGTATCTGTTCTTGATAAAATATCCCAATCATCTGATAATTCATCATTAAAATTTGCAGGTGAAGCAAAGAAAATATTAAAATCTAAATCACTACTACTTGGACTATCATCATCATTACTATCATCGTTAGTTACAGACCAAGTTCCTGTGTATGTATTTGTACCATTTGTTGCAGTTAATACATTTGAAGCCCCAAAAGTAAAATTATAACCCGTAAAATGATAGGTTTCGTCTACACCATCATCTTCAAAGAAAGTTACTGTCCATGTTCCAGATGTAACAGTATTAATTACAGGTGCAGGATCTGCACTAGAATTAGGGCTATCATCACTTGAACAAGTAGACGCAACGTTTAACATAAAAATCAATGACAACAATGGAATTAAAGTTAATTTTCTCATAATTTTAAAATTTTAATTTATTAAAGTTTGTTTGTAATTTTAATTTTTTGTTAGATATAAATAATCTGTACCACTTCCTCCTCCACTTACATCTTTTAATCTTATTTGGGTTGCAGAATATTCTGTAACTTCCCAATCATCTTCCAATTCATCAAGAACACTTCCGTCAAATGAAAATTCTAATTTTTCATCACCACTGTCAATGTAGTTTGACCAAGATCCATTTATTGTAGTAGTATTTTTTACTGCCGTTGCAGTTCCAGAAACATTAAACGTAAAATTGTATCCTGCATAATCTGAAGTTTCATCTGTATCATCAAAGAAATAAGATACATACCATGTTCCTTCAACAATAATTGAACTTAATGTAGAGCTACCTCCTCCAGAAGGAGAATCATCACAATCGTCAATTGAATCCTCGATGACATCTTCTAATTGATCGTTGCTCGTTATGGTAACATTAACCCCATTTGAATCAATTAAAGAAATAGGATATTGAATGGCTACGTATTCATTGTCTTCTAAATTTTCTAGGAAATTATACAAATCTGTGTTATTATTGATTGTAATAGTATTTGCAAGTTGATTATTAGCATTGTAAACATTAATTACTATTGGAAAATTAAAACTTATACAATCTATTTCATCGAAACCATCGTCTTCACCACAATCATCTATTACATCATCTAAATCATCTGAATCTTGTAAAACCTGGGTTGAAAAATTTTGAAACTGAATTGTTATGGGATAAATAAAATTTACAATATCATCATCGTTTGAAAAAGCATCGATGGCATCTTGAACTGTTTGGTAATCGGCTTGTGTTGAAACTACTATATTTTGACCATTTACAATAACAGTTGCAGGTAATACAACACTAAAACAACTTGAATTGTCCATTATGTTATCACCCGATGTTGGATTTTGAGTCACCCTTGTCATCAAAGTTGTTAAAGGCGAAACATTTGATAAATTCTGATTTGGATCTTGAATAACTTCATTTTCTTCAGTTTGACAAGACATTAAAAACAAGCCTATAAGACTTAAATTCAATACATATTTTAGTTTCATAACTTATATTTTTTTGGGGTTTATATTGCTAAAACAATTCAAACTAATTTTACCCTACCTATTTTTTAAAATAATTTTAAAACGAGCAATGTTAGTACTAATAAAAAATTAAAAATCCATATCGCAATTTGTGATATTCTATAAATCGATTGCTCATTTTTTCGAATTACTTTTTTAATAATTGTTGCCATAACTCAAATCATTTAAATCAAAAATTCATTATATTTGTAGGTACAGATATAACAACCTACTTTTAAAAAACCCTACCAAAAGTTTATTTTATTTTAGTAATTCAACTCATAATGTCCGAAAACACCTCTATTTGTCAAGAAAATATTTTTTCAACTTTTTTTAAAAGTCATGCAAAAGGTTTACGAAACTATCTTTACTACAAATTTGGCAATACTGATCAGGCAGAAGATGCCACACAAGAAGCTTTTATAAAATTATGGCAAAACTGCAAAGATGTTCCATTAGAAAAAGCCAAATCATATGTTTATACTATTGCTACTAATAATTCATTAAATGCCATTGCACACCATAAAGTGGTTTTGACTTATGAAAAAAACAACAGTATAAGCGATAGAACCAACGAAAATCCAGAACATATATTAGAACAAGAACAATTTGAATCTAAACTATTAAAAGCTATTAATAAAATTAATGAAACGCAACGCATTGCTTTTTTGATGCATCGAATTGACGGTAAAAAATATGCCGAAATTGCACTTGAACTAAATATTAGTGTAAAAGCGGTTGAAAAACGAATTCACCTAGCGCTAATTGAACTAAAAAAAGAAATTGAAAATTTTAAGTAGGGTAAAAAACAATACACTTGTTACTATATTGTAATACAAAAATTATGGACGAAGATTACAAATTAGCCAAATGGCTTAACAACGAACTAACTGCTGAAGAATTAGCCGAATTTAAACAAAATCCGGACTTTGCTTTGTATGAAAAAATCAAAGAAAATTCGGCTCGCTTGAAAACTCCTGAATTCGACCAAGATAAAATGTTAAGTAACGTTGTTACTACTAAAAAAACAACCAAAGTTATCAAACTAAAACAAAATTGGCTCGCTCGTATTGCTGCTGTGTTAGTAATTGGGTTAGGATTATTCTTTGCATATGAAAACAACAATGTGACTTATTATGGTACAAATGATGTAGTCCCTGTCATAAAATTACCCGATAATTCAGAAGTTGCAATAAATAATAATTCTGAAATCAAATACCAAAAATGGTTTTGGAAAAACAACAGAATTATCGATTTAAAAGGTGAAGCTTACTTTAAAGTTGCAAAAGGAAAAACATTTGAAGTAAACACTAATTTAGGGAAAGTCACTGTTTTAGGAACACAATTTAATGTAAACTCAAAAGACAATACCTTTGAAGTTACTTGCTACGAGGGAAAAGTAAAAGTAAACTACAAAAATGAGGAACTTATTTTAACAAAAGGTATGCAAGTTTCTTTTGAAAATGAAGCTAAAATTGAAGGAAAGACCAATTTACTAAAACCAAATTGGACTTCAAATACTATTGAAATGCGTTTTACAAATCAAATGTTACAAACCATTATTGCTGATATTGAAAAAACATATAATGTAAAAATAAAAACAAACACCATTAAAACAGAACAATTATTTACTGGAAAAATCCCAAGTGATAATTTAGAAATAGCATTACAAATAATTGCCTCAACCTATCATTTACAAATTAAAAAATCAAGCGAAACGAGTTTTGAATTAGTAAAAAAGTAAATGAATTATAATCGTTTTTTAATAGTTATTTTTAGCTTATTTGTCTTTGTTTTGCCGCTTCGTGCACAGAATAAAGACAAGGCTATTGTATTGAAAAACATATTTGAAAATATTAGCAAAAAACACAATGTAAATTTTAATTTTATTGAAGAAGAAATTGCTATTTTTAAATTAATTCCGCCTGCAAACTCATTTACACTTCAAGAAAAACTAAACTATATTTCTGAAAAAACACAATTAAAATTTGAATTTATTTCTGAAAAATATATTTCTGTCATCAACAATCAAAAGCTAGACAAACCGTTATGTGGTTATCTTTTAGACGAAGAAACTAAAGAACCTATACAAAACGCAACCCTTTTGGTTACAGGCACAAATACCTATACAATTACTAATAAAAATGGCTTTTTTGAATTAAAAACAAAATCAGCCAATACAATTGAAATTTCACATTTGAATTACAAATCGGAACTCATTCAATCGTCTTTTTTGTATGTTGAAAATTGTCCAAAATTATATTTAAAAAATATAACAACAGCTTTAGAAAACGTAATTGCTCAAACGTATTTAACCAAAGGTATTACTAAAAAAAGTAATGGAACATATGAAATAAAACCGAAAAAAATTGGTCAACTTCCTGGCTTAACAGAACCCGACGTTTTTCAAACCATGCAACAAATTCCGGGAATAAATGCAACCGATGAAAGCATTTCAAACACAAGTGTAAGAGGCGGAACACATGACCAAAACTTATTTCTTTGGAATGGCATTAGATTATATCAAACAGGTCACTTTTTTGGATTAATTTCTTCTTTAAATCCCAATTTGGCCCACAAAATAAATATTGCTAAAAACGGAACTTCTGCTTTTTATGGCGATGGGGTTTCGAGTTCTGTACTAATTTCAACCCATGCTGATTCAATAGAAAACACTAAAGGCGCTATTGGAATCAACTTAATTAATGCCGATTTTTATACAAAAGTAAAAACGTCAAACAAATCAAATATTGAAATTAGCGGAAGACGATCTTACACAGATTTAGTAACTTCTCCAACCTACACAAATTACTTCAATAAAATTTTTCAAAACACTATCGTTACTAATTATTTTGACAATCAAAATATTAAATACAATTCAAATGAAGATTTTTACTTTTACGATTTTACCGCACAATATCATCAAAAAATAAAACAAAAAACAGATTTATTTGTTGATATTTTGAGTATTAGTAACGTTTTAGATGTGTTGCAAACTAAAACAGAGAATAATCTTACAACTTCAAAATACAGCTGTTTAGAACAACAAACGTATGGCGTTAACGCTTTGCTAAAAACCGATTGGAACGTAAAAAACAGCAGCGAAATTTCGATTTATGCTTCTTATTACAACATTAATTCTGAAAATGAATCGATTGAAAACAATCAAATTTTTAATCAAGAAAACACTATTTTAGATACAGGAATAAAATTGCAAAACAGTCATATTTTATCGGATAAATTTACCTTTTTAAATGGCTATCAATTCAATGAAATTGGTATTCGAAATGTAGATATTGTAAATACGCCTGTTTTTTCGAGAAAAATTAAAGAAGTTTTAAAAAATCACGCACTAATTGCTGAACTAAAATACCGTTCTGCCAACGATAAATTTAATGGTCGAATTGGCTTTAGACAAAATTATATTCAGGAGTTTTCTACTTTTATTTTTGAACCGCGAATTCAGTTAAATTATAAATTCACTCCGTTTTTTCAATTGGAAATTATGGGTGAAAGCAAACATCAAACTACTTCACAAATTGTAGATTTACAGCAAGATTTTTTAGGCATCGAAAAACGAAGATGGACTTTATCAAATAATGAAGATATTCCAATTGTGAAAAGCAATCAAGCATCATTAGGATTTTCATTTAACAAAAACAATTGGTTGCTAACTTTGGAAAATTTCTACAAAAAAGTAGATGGAATTACCAGTATGAGTCAAGGGTTTCAAAACCAATTTGAATTTGTAAAAACTAGCGGAAATTACACCGTTTATGGAACCGAATTTTTAATTCAAAAACAATTCAAACCCATTACTGCATGGATAAGTTATACTTTTCAAGAAAATAATTATGATTTCAACACATTGAATCCAGCAACTTTTTCTAATAATTTTGAAATCAAACATGCTTTAAAATCAGCCATTATTTCTGATTTTAAAAACATAAAACTAGCTATTGGTGCACAATGGTTTACCGGAAGACCCACAACTTTTCCTTCAAGCTCAACCCCAATTTATACCTATCCAGAAACACCTACAGTGGGTTATCAAATGCCAAATTCATCCAATTTAGAAGACTATTTTCAGGTGAATTTTTCAGGTTCTTATGCTTTTAATATGGGCAAAAAATCAAAACTAAATCTAGGTTTTTCCATACAAAATGTATTGAATAATAAAATAAGCGTCAATCAACATTATCGAATTAATAACAATACCAATATTGTTGAACAAGTTAACACTTCATCATTAGAAAGAACTCCAAATGCTTTTTTAAGATTTACTTTTTAAAGAATTATAGTTATATATTTTTGTAATTGAAAATGAGATTTCAATATTTTTGGAAAAATGTTGATACTTTTTTTTTACATTTACCAATAAGCATAATTAAAAAAATAATTGCTTTTTACACTCAAAAAAATAACTAAAAATAAAACTAAATACATGATTCTAACAACAACCAATTCAATAGAAGGTTTTAGCATTGCAGAATACTTAGGCATAGTTTCAGGAATTTCTGTGAACATGCAAAAAATGAAAATGACTTTCAATATTCAAAAATATTATGCAGGAATAAGTGAAAGCATTTCAGAAGTAAAAGAAAAAGCTTTTCAAGAACTTAAAGACAACGCTAATAAACTAAACGCAAATGCTGTAGTTGGAATTAATGTGGATATTGAACTAACAACAAGTAATTATGTAACTGTAACGATAACTGGAACAGCTGTTAGTATTATTAAAAAATGATACTTTCATTTAGTTTAAAAGTTAAGAAAACAAAAACGCCATCAAAATCGAATGGCGTTTTTAGTCTTTGTGATTAGTCTTTTATTTTGAAAACTTTTCTCAAAATATCTTCCATTAAACACCATTTGGTAATGGAGGATTGTAATAAATTGGCTCCAACAAAAATGGCAAACCAAAACCAATTTTCGTTCACATACATTCCTAACAGCACACTTAAAATAATGAAGGTTCCTGCTATTGCTCTTATTAATCTGTTTATCATACTCTTTGATTTTAATTATATTGTTCTACTGCTAAAACGGCCAAATGGACCTGTGAAGTTGACTCTTGATGCGTATTAAATTTATTGACTAAATCAAATAAAATAGTCACGTTCTCTTTTAAAACATAAGCATAAAAAACGATTGATTCTGTTTCATTCATTTCTGAACCAAACCAATTAGATTCTACACTTTCCTCTGAAGCATCTCTAAAACCTTTTACATCTCTGTACGAATACGATTTAACTTTCGCTTCTTTAAGCATTTTTTTGATGTCTTTTTCAAACTCTGCTATTGCTGTGATTACTACTAGTTTCATGTTTTTATTTTTTAGATTCTGAAACGAGTTCAGAATGTCATAATTTAATTATTTTTCTCCCATTTTTTGCGTTCCGTGATGTAATAAATCAATGGAACAACAATTAATGTTAATAAGGTAGAAACAATTGCACCTGCAACTAACGAAATCGCTAATCCTTGGAAAATTGGATCAAACAAAATGATTGACGCACCTATTACAACCGCTCCAGTAGTTAATAAAATTGGTGTAGTTCTAACAGCTCCAGCTTCAATAATAGCTTGTTTCATTGGAATTCCATCGTTCAAACGAATTTCGATAAAGTCAATCAGTAAGACCGAATTCCGAACCATAACTCCGGCTAAAGCAATCATTCCAATGAACGAAGTTGCTGTAAAGAATGCACCTAAAACCCAGTGACCTAATACAATTCCAACCAATGAAAGTGGAATTGCCACCATCATTACTAAAGGTGTTTTGAAGTTTTGAAACCAACCTACAATCAACATGTAAATCACAATAATTACGACTAAGAAAGCAGCTCCTAAATCACGGAATACTTCTAAGGTTATTTGCCATTCGCCATCCCATTTTACGGTGAAATCACTTTCATCTGTTGGAGCATCCATGTACAATTCGTTTACTTTATACCCTTTTGGCAATTGCATTTTTTCTAACTTCTCATTCATTCCTAAAATCGCATACACCGGACTTTCTAATGCACCCGCCATATCAGCTAAAACATACACCACGCGTTTTTGGTCTTTTCTGTAAATCGTATTTTGTAATGTATCAGTTGTAACTTTTACCAAATCGCTAACAGGAACTACATTGCCTCGACTGCCTTTTATTTTCAAATTTTGAATATCTTGAATCGAAGTTTTGTCTTTGTCTTCTAATGAAAGCGTTATACCCACAGGATTATTTGAACGTTCATCGTATAAATTAGAAACTGGCATTTCTCTTAACAAATACGTTAAGTTACCCACGACTTGTTGCGGAGCAATTCCGTTTAACATGGCTTTTTCTCTGTCTACTTCTAATTTGTATTCTACTTGAGGTGCTTCTACCATCCAATCGGTATCTACTACATCAGAAGTAGTTTCCAAAATGGTTTTAACTTGGTTCGCAACTTTGATTTGGTCTTCATAATTTGGTCCATACACCTCAGCAACTAACGTAGATAAAACAGGTGGTCCTGGTGGCACTTCAACGATTTTTACATTCGCCCCATATTTTTTTGCAATTTTTTGCACTTCTGGACGAACCACTTTTGCAATATCATGACTTTGTAAATCTCTATCTTCTTTGTGTAGTAAATTCACCTGAATATCAGCCATATTGCTTCCACCACGCATATCATAATGACGCACCAAACCGTTAAATGTTATTGGAGCAGATGCACCTACATAATTTTGATAATCCACTACTTCAGGAACTGTTGAAAGATATTGCGCAATTTCTTTTGTAACCGCTGCAGTTCGTTCTAACGTAGTTCCTTCTGGCATATCGATTACGACTTGGAATTCGTTTTTATTATCAAAAGGCAACATTTTCACCGCAACTGATTTCGTAAAAAACATTAAAACCGAACCGATTAACAAAACACCTGTTACCAAAAACATTAGATTACGTTTTTTAGAATTATCTAAAAGTGGTTCTTCAATTTTTTTGTAAATTCTATAAATCCATGAGGTTTCTAAACCTTGTTCTTCTTTGTGTTCTTGTTCGTCTTTTTCGTGTAATAAATGATAACCCAAATAAGGTGTAACGGTCAAAGCTACAAACAACGATAATATCATCGCAATCGAAGCACCAATTGGCATCGGACTCATGTATGGTCCCATCATGCCTGACACGAAAGCCATTGGCAAAATAGCTGCAATTACAGTAAAAGTCGCTAAAATGGTTGGGTTTCCTACTTCGTTAATCGCATAAATAGCCGCTTGTTTGAACGGCAGTCGCTTCATTTTAAAATGGCGGTGCATGTTTTCGGCAATAATAATACTGTCGTCCACTACAATTCCTACCACAAAAACTAAGGCAAAAAGCGTGATTCGATTTAACGTATATCCCAATAGGTAATAACTAAATAAAGTCAATGCAAAGGTCAATGGAACGGAGAAAAACACTACTAATCCGCCTCTCCAGCCCATAGCTAACATTACTAAAACAGTTACTGCAATAATGGCAACACCTAAGTGTAATAACAGCTCACCTACTTTGTGCGATGCTGTTTCACCATAGTTTCTAGAAACTTCAACGTGTACATCAGACGGAATTACATTTTTCTTTAAAGCTTCTACTCGTTCCAGAATTTTTTCTGAAATTTTCATTGCATCAGCACCTTTAACTTTTGCAATAGAAATGGTTACGGCAGGATATTCTGAATTGTGTTTTGAGAATTTTTCATTCGCTTTTCCGTATCCAAAAGAAACATAATTCTTAGGTATTTGTGGTCCGTCTTGAATGGATGCAACTTGTTTTAGATAAACGGGCATATTGTTATTTACGCCAACCACCAAGTTTTCTACATCTTCCGAAGAGGCTAAAAATTTACCTGTAGTGACTAAATATTCGGTGTCATTTTGCACAAAACTTCCTGATTGCGAACTTCCGTTATTGGCTTGAATCATTTGCATAATGCTCAACGCATCTACACCATTTTCGCCCATTTTATCTTTGTCTAAAACTACTTTTAGCTCGCGTGTTCTTCCACCAATTTCTTTCGTAATCGCAACGTCTTTTACTTTTTCAACTTCCGAAGTAACTTCTTCTGCTATTTGACGCAATTGAAAATCATCGTATTTTTCGCTCCAAAGTGTTAATCCTAACATCGGAACATCGTCAATAGAACGCGTTTTCACCATGGGTTGATAAACACCTTGTGGAAACATATTTTGGTGTTTCATCAATTCGTCGTATAATTTTACATACGAATCTTCGCTGTTTTCACCCACATAAAATTGCACCACCATCATGGCCTGACCGTTCATGGCCATACTGTGAATGTGCTCTACTCCTTTGATGTTTGAAATTACTTTTTCAAGCGGTTTAATCACTCTACTTTCTACTTCGCTTGGACTTGCACCTGGATAACCCACCATTACGTCGGCCATAGGAACATTAATTTGTGGTTCTTCTTCTCTTGGAATTAAGAACGAACTGTATGTACCAATAATCATCAACGCTACCATCAATAAAATGGTTAGTTTTGAGTTGATGAAAAAATTGGCTATTTTACCTGATATACCTTCTTGCATGATTCTAATTTGTTAATGAGACAATGTGTCGATGTGCCAATTAATTGACATATTGGCTAATTGATTAATTGGCTAATTGAACTTTAGCTCCGTTGAATAATTTTCCTTCAGCTGAAACGATATATTGTTCCTCTGCTGCTAATCCTGATAAAACTTCTACTTGATTCCCGAATGTTTTTCCGATTCGTAACCATCTTAAAATTGCGACATTGCCGCTTCCTACAGTGTAAATTCCTGTCAATTGACCTTGTTTTACTAAAGCAGTTTCTGGAACCATTACTACATCAGATTTCGCAGTAGTTGTTTCTTTTTTAGCGGTTGGAAATTGAACGTTGACAAACATTCCCGATAAAATTTCTTTATCCATTTTGTCTAAAGTTACTTTCACCAAATATTGTCCACCTGTATTTTTTGCAGATAAACTCACTTCAGAAACTTTTCCAGCAACTTCTTTATTTAAAGATTTCACGTTGATTTTAACTGGCATTCCGTTTTTTACATTCGAAATATCACTTTCTGAAACCATTGCCGTTACTTGCAATCTTGAAGCGCCTTCAATACTTACTAAAGGCATTCCTGGATTGGCCATATCGCCTTCTTTTACGAAAGTATTAGTTACCGTTCCTGAAAATGGAGCTGTAATATTCGAATAAGAAAACTGCGCCATCACTTCATTACGCATTTGTTTGGCTGCTTCTAAACCAGCTTTTGCCATTTCGTAACGTGCTGTCATATCGTCCAATTCCTTTTGCGAAGCTGATTGTTGTGCAAACAAATTCACAAAACGATCATAATCTTTCTTAGCATTGTTATACCCTGCAGTTGCTTGTGTGATGGATGCGTCAACTTGTGCTTTTTTAGCTTGTAAATCGGTATTATTGATGCTTACTAAGAGTTGTCCAGCCGAAACATTTTGTCCCACTTTTACATTTACTTTGGTCACATACCCCATCATTCTAGTACTCAAATTGGCACTGTTTTCCGATTCAATTTTTCCACTTGCTGTTATGTATGGGCTATTAGAATTTCCAGAATTTCCAGCCACTTTTACAGGAATTACAGGTAAATCAGCTACATTTTCTTTTTTATCACTTCCACAAGAGGTTAAGATTAGTGATGCGATTGTTAGTATTGCTATTATTTTTTTCATAATGTTGTTGTTTTTAGTCTTAATTCTTACTACTCTAGTCTTACTCTTACTTAGTTAAAAATTGTAAGTATTGTTTGGTAAAGTTATATTCGAAAACGGCTTGCAAATGCTCTAATTCTTTTTGTGCCATTTGCGTTTCAGCCATTAATAAATCGGTTGTTTTTTCTAATCCTTGTGTGAATCTATTTTGACGAATTCTAAAAGCTTCTTGCGATTGTTCAAAAGCCAATTTGGACAAATTCACTTTGTTTTCTGCATCTAGCAATTGACGATTGGTTTTACTCAATTCTAACTGGCTTTGCTTTTTGTATTGTTCAGTTTCAATTTCGGCTTTTTCAAAATCAGCTTTTGCCTTTTGCGTTTTTCCAATGGTTTTAAATCCATCAAAAACATTCCATGATAATTGCGCACCCACTAAATACCCTTTAGCTGAAGTTCCGAAAATATTTTGATCATATAATTCATAACTTCCAAAAGCGTTTAATCGAGGTAAGAATCCGAATTTTGAAGATTGAAACAACTTTTTGTACGCTTCAGACGATTTTTGCATCGCTTGAATATCTTTTCTTGCATCAGAAATTATTGTATTTATACTTTCAATTGCAATTGAATTATCTAAAGCTTCTGCTGGCTTGTAGGTTTTTCCAGTCATATCTTCGTTCAATAAAAACGCTAAATAATCGGATGCGTTTTGCACATTTGATTTGGCATATTGTAATTGATTTGTAATTTCATTCATACGAACTTGAACGTTTAACAAATCGGTTTTTTGCAACATTCCGTTTTTGAAGTAGTTTTCAACCATTTTTAAATTGCCTTGTGCGGTTACATTCGCTTTTTCTAAGACTTTCACTGCTTTATAAGCCAATTGCAATTGCATATATGCTTTTGAAACTTCCAATTCTAAATATTCTTTAGTTCGTTCAGTTTGTAATTGAAAAGCGTCCATTTTTGCTTTAGCGGCTTGTCTTCCATATAAACCATCTAAATTAAAGAGAGGTTGTTGTACTTCGATTTTAGTTGCGAAGTTTTGCGTTTTTTCAGGATCATTCAACAACGCAGGATTAAAATCGGAAGCGATTAAAACTTCCTGATTTAATTTCGAACCAAAAGCCATTAACGGATTCGTTGTAGAAATTCCAGTATGCGAAACATTGATATTAGGTAAAAAAAGTGCATTTGATTGACGATAATCTGCTTTAGCCGATTGAAATGATTTTTCAGCCACTTTGATTTGTAAATTATTCTCTGTGACTTTTTGCAACAAATCATTTTTTGAAATCGTCAGCGTATCTTGTGCAAAACCAGCACCAGTTACCATTCCTAATACGATTAATAAATTGACTTTTTTCATAGTATAGTTTTATTCTTATTTTATGTCACAAATGTACATTCGGAAAAAAAGGTAGTCGGTAACAAGAGTTACATAGGTTTGCAATATTTGTTACAAATGAAAAGAGCACCTCTTCAGATGCTCTTTTGCTAACCAATAAAACTAAAAACAATCATCATCTTCAAAAATGATTATTACGTTCTTGTTCCTCCGTGACCTCCAGCTACAATTTTTAAAATCCTAATGTTTAAATAAAAGAATTTGAATAATTGAATCAATGGATTTTGCATTTTGGAACGCTGTACATTTGATATTCTTTGTGTCATAATTTTAAAATTTATTCAGGAATTAACCACCAAAAAGGTTTCATTTTTGCTTTGTAAAGAAAAGCGTAGTGTAATGCTAATTTCACCCAGTGGCCCGCTAAACCAATATCTCCAAAGGTTTTTTTGATATCTCGTCCGCCTGTATTTGGATATTTTTTATAATCGGGAACAATTGGATAGGTTGTAATACTTACACCGCTTCCTTGAGTCATTCCGTAACCTGCTGATGCGATACAAGCAGCTCCCATATTTCCCATAGAACCTTTGTGATGCAAAGATTCTTTTCCAGTTTTAATGGAATCAATAATGTTATCTGCCACTAATTTTGCTGTAATTCCAGAAGGCATTCCAGTTCTTGGTGGTGAAGGAAAAATTTCGGTTCCGTTTTTACTTTTTCGTGGTTTTGAAATGGTATGAGGAGGTGCGAAAGCAATTCCGGGTGCAAAAATAGTTGGATAACTCGGATTTTGATAGGTTTCTGGCCAATCTTGAACTGTCCATTCTTCATAAGGTCTTGGTGTATAATCGGCATCTACTACCATAAAACCTCTAAATAATTTTTCGGTAATATTTTGCCCGTTTTTGTCATACGCTTGAAAACCATGTCCTGAAAAAGCGGGAATTAGCATCCCAAAATCGAAAGTTTCTGTTTTATATTCACCTTCTAAATTTTCATAATGAACTAAACCATCTTCCACTTTTGTTACTCCAGCTCCTAAAATCCATTTGATATTGCGATCTTCAAAAATCATTTCCACCATATCTTTAGATTTCATATTGAAACCGTTGTATTCCATCAACATACCGTCCATTCCAAAATCACCTAATTCGTATTCATTCGAAATCCAAGTAATTTCTGCTTTATCACGAACGCCAAACTTTTGCAATTCTTTTTCTACATTCAAAATATATTCAAATGCAGCACCTTGACAAGTAGCTTTTGCATGACCTGTTCCAATTAAAATTTTCACTTTTTTATCCGATTTTTTTAGTTGGTCTATTAGTTTGTGAAGTGCTTCCGATGCATGTTCAGCATGATCATAAGTACAAACCGAATATACCTTATTAGTTGCTGGTTGTAAGCCTTCGGTCATATCAAAAGCAAGTTTTGGACCTGTAGCATTGATTAAATAATCATAGGTTACTTTTTCTTGTTTGCCTAAGTTACCGCCAAAAACACCTTCTACTAAAATATAGGGTTTTACTTCTGAACTATCGCCTTCTGGATGAAAGGAAACGGCCTTGGCTTGTTTGTATCCAATGCCTTTTCTTTTATATAGTGGCTCTAAAGGAAAAATTACTTCCTTTGATTTCATTCTTCCAATTCCTACCCAAATATTAGATGGCACCCATTGATAATTTCTGTTAGGTGAAACTACTAACACTTCGTGCTCTTTGGATAGCTTTCTTCTTAAATGAGCGGCTGCGGTATGACCCGAAATTCCTGCTCCTAAAACAACTATTTTTGACATTTTGATTGGTTTAATATATCAAAATTAGGCGTTAAGTATTTGTTGTACAGCAACATTTGTTACATAAAAAAACGCCCCGAAAAATCGGGGCGTTTTGAATGTATTTTGAATAAAATTATTCAGCTTTTTTAGTATCAGCTTTTTTAGATGAACAACATCCACCAGATTTTGCTTCAGTACCACAAGATTTTTTTTCTTCAGTTGAGCAAGATTTTTCAGTTTTTGCTTTCTCTTTTTTAGCTTTTTGTTTTGGCTCTTGAGCATTAACATTCATTGATAACATAAAAGCGGCAACAGCCATGATAGAAACTAATTTTTTCATTGTATTTATTTTTAAATTGTTATTTAATCTTTTTCTGTGTATTGCACTATGACAAATATATATAATTTTGTAAATAGTACTCTTAATTTTTTATTAATTTAACAGTTATTGTTTTTTTATTACCTTTTCTGAAATATAAAACTTATCATCGAATACAAAAGTAATAATCACAAATGCTGTATTTGCTGAAGAAATATCAAAATTCATACCGCTTTTACCTGCACGAATTCCTTCGATATCACCTTCTTCAACAACTTTTCCATCTAATGTCGAAAACATATAATTTACTGAAGTTTCATATGGCATCGTAAATTCTACTCGAATGGTATCTGAAGTTGTAGGATTTGGTGAAATTACAACCGAAAAAGGATTTTTACCATCGATTTGTTGTACATTTAATGGTGTGTTTTTTACCAATTTTACTTCATAAACCGTTGGATCAGCAGCAGTCAATCCGGTTTGATTGTCAGTGAATGCTGAAGGTGAAGTACTTTGAATTCCTCCAAACAAATGGCCAATTACGAATTCATTCGCTGTAATATTCGACAATTGTATCACTTCATTTGAATAATGAGGCAGCATTTTATTCGGAATAAATTCGGCTCCAGCTCCTTTTAAATTTGGCATTTCAACAGGCAATTGGTATTCATACAAATCACCTGTTGCGGTTCTAGTAGTTCTACTAATTGTTTTCACAAACGGAACGGTATTGTCTTGAATTAAATTTCCAGCTTGATAGTAATACTGACTCATGCCTCCAAAAAACAAATTGTGCATTTGGTTTAAAGTAGCATCATATAAACACGCTTTTCCGCTGTGGTAATTGCTCAAATATTGATTGAATTGGGTTTGTGGAAAATAACCAGATGCTTTGATGTCAACTGGATATAAAAACGGTAAATCAACTGCAATTTGAAATACACCAGATGAAATGGTATAACCTAATTCTCCATCAGGAAAAACTTGAGGCAATAAATTATAATCGCGACGGTGCAAATGAACAGCATCTGAAATTACTTCATAATTGGCAAAACTTAAAGTTGTTCCCGAGTTATCAATCGTGAATTTTCGGATAGCATTCGAATACGTTTGTGTAAACGTTGGGTTGTTCATTGGGTTATATCTTCCATCAAAACGATGTCCGCCCACTAAATAAAACGTGGAACCAATTTTTGCTAATTGACCTCCAGTAATAGCGAAATTAGCATTTGAAATTTGTTTGAAATAGGATGTTATTGGCGTTCCTGCAATGATGGCATTTATCAAATTAGGCACATCAACCGAAGTTAAATTATCAAACGTTTTATGGTCTGCAGCCGATGTGGCATAAGCGTAACCTCCAATAATGAACAAAACATCACCATCTTGATAAAAGTTCATATTCGTAGATTGTAATTGCTCTTTCACTCCTGTTGGAAGTGAATTCACTGAAGCCGACCACGATTGTTGCGTTGCAATATCTATCACATATAAATCCGTATTATTTTGCGCTCCTGGAAAAGCATTAAAAGGCTGACGTGCATGAACACCATCTTTTCTTCCGCCAATAATTAGCCATTTTCCGTTGTGTTGTGCAAAAGCATAGGAATGCAATCCTGGTAAGCCTGAAACTGCAACTGGAGTTAAAACTACATTGTAATCAAATGTAGTCTGTGCTAATGATGACTGTAAAAAAGCCAACAATAACACGATGAAATATTTTTTCATTGTATAAAATTATAAATTGAGTTCCTATCAAAAAAAGGAACCATAAATAAACTTTTTAAATTTTTTAAATGAAAAATTTTGGCGGATGCCAGATAGAATGTTGGTATTTTGGGATAAAAATCTTTTCGTAGTTTGATTTTTCCTTTTCAGTATAAAAATCGGGAATTAGAATGATTTCTTTAAGTGAAATTTCAGCGACAAATTGCGTTGGACTAAAGTTCAAATTCATGATTACTTTACCTTTTTCACAACCCGAATTTGATGCCTCAGCATTATGACAAGTATTTTGACATTCTTGACTCACAAACATTTTCATCGCTCTAACCGATGGCAAAGTCAGCAGAAGCAACAAGTAAAAACATAACATGTGAACCGAGAATTTCATTTAACAAATGTAAGTAAACTTTAAAAATATTTAGTAACAATTGTTACACAAGAAATTAGCGCTTTTTCTTCTTAAAAAAATCACCAATCATACTAAAAAGCAATCCGCCCATTATTCCACCATACAAAGTACTATTTAATGGTTTTGAAGTAATAGAACAAGTTCCCGATGCACAACCAACGTAATGATAATAAGCGTAACCAGAAATTAGACCAATGATAACTCCAATAGCAACTGTATATATTTCTTTTTTATTCATTTCATTTAAAAAAACAAATATACACTTCTAAAAGAGAGCAATTTGTAACATGTGTTACTTAACTTAAAACTGAAAATAAATAAAAGGTTGGGCTCCAGCAGAAGCCGTAGCATAAACAACCCAATAAATCAATCCTAATAGAATAGCTTTCACTAATAATGGAATTGAACTAAACGTTTTTTGCATAAAAGCAATTCCTTTTACAGGAATAAAATGCCAAATTACTCCAATAGCAATCAATAAAAAGACGTTTTTATAGCCTAAAATGATAGTTTGCCATTGATTAAAATCGAAGGTTAATTTTCCAATATTTTGAATCACTTGAAAGGCAGTTTCAAAATCTTTTGCTCTAAAAAACAACCAACAAAAAACCACAAAATGGAACGTTAAAACCACTTGAATGGTTCTGATGAATATGTTTTTTGGTAATTTAATAAACTGTCCAAAAAATTTCTCAACTACTAACGCTAATCCATGTAAAACACCCCAAACTACAAATTTCCAAGAAGCACCATGCCATAATCCACCCAACAACATGGTCATAAACAAATTGAAATAGGTTCTGATTTTTCCTTTACGATTTCCACCCATTGAAATGTACAAATAATCGCGTAACCAAGTGGAAAGTGAAATATGCCATCTTCTCCAAAATTCGGTAATAGAACCTGATTGATAAGGCGTTCTGAAATTATCAGGCAACCAAAATCCCATCAATAAAGCCAATCCAATTGCAATATCAGAATACCCTGAAAAATCGCAATAAATTTGAATCGCATAGCCATACGAAGCCATCAAATTTTCGAAAGCGGTGTAACTATTTGGTGCATCAAAAACACGATCCACAAAATTGGTCGAAATGTAATCTGAAATGACTGCTTTTTTGATTAATCCACCAATAATTAAGAACAAAGCTCGATTGAAATCTTCTTTCGTAAGCTTTAATCTCTCATAAATTTGAGGAATAAAATCACTTGCTCTTACAATTGGTCCAGCTACTAATTGCGGGAAAAATGAAACGAAGAACAAGAAATCTATGAAGCTTTTCGTTGGTTCTAATTCGCGTCGGTAAACATCAATTGTATAACTTAATGTTTGAAAAGTATAGAATGAAATTCCAACGGGAAGAATAATATCTTCGAACTTCATTGTACCATCAAAAAGCGTATTGAAATTATCAATTAAGAAGTTGGTGTACTTAAAATAAGCTAACATTCCTAAGTTTATCATTAAACTCAGAATCATATAAAACTTACGATAACCTTGCTTCGTTTCCTCAAAAATTAATCGAGATAAAGCATAATCTACAACTGATGAAAAAATCAGCAACCAAAAGTAAATTCCACTACATTTATAATAGAAAAAAAGCGAAAACAACACTACATAAGTGATTCGGAAATAGTGTGTTTTTCGCGATAAAATATAAATAGCATAAAAAATTAAAAACAAACCTAAAAACAAAGCGCTATTGAATAAAAGCGGTTGTTTTGGATTGTAGGTAAACCAATTTTTAAGCGTTTCTAAATCAACAATTCCAACTGTTTCAAGAAACCAATTTTGTAAACTAAAAAGTGCGCTCACTGCTATTTTGTTGATTTGAATAATTCATATGATTGTATAAAAGCCTCAAAAAATAATTCGGCTTGTTTTTCATAGCCTGCTTTTGAATAATGTACTTTATCCCTTGCCATATATCCTTTTGCTGCGATTCTATAAATCGCTTTATTTCCACCTAAAACATACAACATATCCCATACAGCATATTTTTTTTCAATTGCTTTTTCTTTGATTTTCGCCGAATAATCTTCGATAAAAGTATTGGTATATTTTCTATGCAAAATAGATGGTGGCGATGTCATTACTAACACTGCCGTTTGCGGATTCTTCTCTTTAATTGAAACAATCATTTTATCCAGATGTTCATAATATTGTTCCCCCGATTGTTTATCAAAACTTTCATTGGTTCCCAAAGAAATAATCACTAAATCGGGATTCAATGCTGGCAATTGATCATAAAATAGTGGAAATTTATTGTAATCCGAAGCTTTTGCTCCATTAACTCCAATACAATGATAAACCACACCCGAATTTTCGTTTTCTAAAACCAATCCGTTTAACGCAAATTCGTTTATTTCTTGATTCGGAACTAATGCTATTTTATCCAAAGGTGATTCAGAACTATAATCGTTTGAAAACAGAGTCGATTGCAAATCTATCGGTATATATTCTGTTTTTGTAATTGTTTTTGATTGTGTTCCTTTCGTTGGAATGGTTAATATTTTCCCATCACGAATCATATCACTTTTTAAACCGTTTGCTTTTTTTAATGCTTTTAAAGAAACATTATATCTATTGGCAATTCCACCTAAAACTTCACCCGGTTTTACTTTATGCGTGATTTTTTTCGGCACTTTTCGTTCAATAACAATGCTTTTATTAGACACTGAAACATCAAATAAATTTACATTTTGAGGTGTAATTACTTTTAATTTTGTGAAATTAAATTGCGCATCTTTTACCATCAATTGAATGGCAAAATCAGCTGACTTTGTTTCCAATGAAAATCCGCTCAATCCAACTGGTTTTGAACTATCGGCATACAAATTTCTATAACTTTGAAAACTTCCTGAAGCACTATATCGAATAGGTGCACTGTTGTTCGTTTTAGCAACACTGTATGGAAAAGTAAATCCAAAACCAGCATTTCCAAAAATACTTTGAAATTGCGAACGAATTTTAGCTGTAAATAAATCGGCTTGAATGTGTGAATCGCCAATATGAACAATATTTATTTTTCCTTGTTTAGTTTGCTCTAGCTGATATAACTTTTCATAAAAAGCACTCACAGCAGATACATTTTGAACATCATTTCCTGAAAAAATAACGTCAATTGAATCGACAACTGGAACATCAAATGCTACAGAATCTATTGGAACCAATAAACTATCATTTTCTTGAGCAAAACCAAAAAAAGAAAGCCCGAAAAGTAACAGTAGTATTTTACTCTTCATTGACAGAATCTTTTTTAATTAGTACCGAATCTTTTTTAATTGGAGCCGCTGGTTTTTTCTTTTTTCGCAATGCTTTATATTTTTCATAGCCTTGATTAAGCTGAGTAAAAATTAAATTTGCAGCTTCTTTTGCTCCTCTGTGATTAAAGTGCGTGTAGTCTTTATTGGCTTTTGAAGGAACTTCTTCTACCCATTTTACCATAGAACCATCACCACCCATTAATATGTACATATTTACGAAACTTGCTTCTGATTGAATAGCATATTTTTTTTGTGCTCTATTTAAAGGAACAACGGCAGAATCGGTTTTCATTTCCAAGTCATATTTGGTTGATTTATCTGCGGTAGAAACAATTAAAATAGCGACTCCAGGAAAACATTCTTTCAAATGATTCACAACTTTTGTCATTCTTTTTTCATACCAAGTATAGTCTAATGTTCCATAATTCAAAACATTAGCACCATATTGCAACACAATTAAATCATAATCTAATTTGGCATGAAAAGCGCGCATCGTATTGATATCAAAACTACCTAAAGGCAAACCTGAGTTTCCACGATTTGAGAAATTGTCCACATGAACTCCTTTTCCATCGTCAAAATTAAATCCGTAAATTGGAATGGAATCTGCTTTTTTGAAATTTACTTTTATACTTTTCAAACTTCCTTCCGACAATGTAAGTGTATTGATTGTATTATTGGGTGTTAACTTTTTAACAATTGTGTCACCCGCTACAAAAAACACTTTTCCGTCTTTGTTAGAAGAACTTCCATAGAATAATGTTGGTCGAGGCAATTCGGATGCAAATCTTGTTTTAGTTGCTTTGTATTTTACCCAAGCAATATTTGCTGTATCATTTGCAAAAAACACATGTCCGTTAACTCCAAAAGGTCTAGACGGACGCTTTACTTTTAAATACGACTGTGTTTTCCAGTTTCCTGAAAACTCATGCGTAACAGAGCTTCGTGAACTCGCAGATTCTGATGTAATATTAACAAAACCAACTCCTTGTCCACCAAATTTTTCTTGTAAATAGGTTCTAAAATCTTTTACAATTAAATCGCCATCAGTCATTGAGTCACCAAAATAAGCAATACGAACATTACCTTCTTTCTTCGTTTCTAACTGAAACAACTCTTCAAAGAATGTTGCTAAATATTGATTTCCAGTATAATTTTCAAAGGTTTCTGTTGGAAATTTAATTCCGTTAGTAATTTTATAATCAATAGTTATATTTGAAAGTGTATCTTCAGATTTTAAATCGCCATCTTCTGCAATGGCTTCTAATAATAAACTATCTACAACAATATTTTTTGAAGAGGCAATGTCTTCAGAAAACAACTTTTTAGGTAAAAAAGTTTTAAATGCCAAAAATGACAGCGTTGAAACTACAACAACTGCTAATGACTGAAAAAAATATTTTGATGTATTCACTTTAAAAAATTAAATAACAAATAACAAAATCCAATTAACAAATAAAATTCAAATTTAAAAATTCAAAAAAAAACAAGTTCAAAATCAAAAATCAAGTTTAAAAAAATCTTTTTAAATTTTAAACATATAAGTCATATAAGCAATTTCTTCGATTTGAAATAGTATAAAATTAAACTCCTAACTTCCAACTTTGTACTTTCAACTTCGTACTTTGCCTTACATTCGTTCAGGAACTTCAATTCCTAATAACTGAAATGCATTTTTTATCGTGTTTCCAACAGATTTTGACAATTGTACTCGAAATACTTTTTTATCGTGATTTTCTTCTCCTAAAATCGAAACTTGCTGGTAAAACGAATTGAATTCTTTTACCAAATCATAGGTATAATTCGCAATCAACGCCGGACTATGATTTGCTGCTGCATTTTGAATTACTTCAGGAAATAATTGCACTTGTTTGATTAATTCTTTCTCTTTTTCATGTAATTCTAATCCTGAAATTGAAATCGAAGTATCAAAATCTGCTTTTCTTAAAATCGATTGAATACGAGCATACGTATACTGAATAAATGGCCCAGTATTTCCAGCAAAATCAACAGATTCTTCTGGATTGAATAGCATTTGTTTTTTCGGATCAACCTTTAACATGTAATATTTCAACGCACCTAAACCAATTGTTTTGAATAAAACCGCTTTTTCATCTTCAGAATAACCTTCTAATTTTCCTAAATCTTCAGAAATAGTTTGCGCTGTTGTAGTCATTTCTGCCATTAAATCATCTGCATCTACAACTGTTCCTTCACGAGATTTCATTTTTCCTGAAGGCAATTCTACCATTCCATAGGATAAATGATACAAGCTATCTGCCCAATCAAATCCTAACTTTTTCAAGATTAAGAATAATACTTTAAAATGATAATCTTGTTCGTTTCCAACCGTATAAACCATTCCGCCAACATCAGGAAAATCTTTCACACGTTGGATTGCTGTTCCAATATCTTGTGTCATATAAACCGCTGTTCCGTCTGAACGAAGCACGATTTTTCTATCTAAACCATCCGCCGTTAAATCAATCCAAACTGAACCATCTGGATCTTTCTCGAAAATGCCTTTTTCTAAACCAAATTGCACTACTTCTTTTCCAAGTAAATAGGTGTTTGATTCATAATAATAGCTATCAAAATTTACGCCAAGATTTTTATACGTTTGTGCAAAACCATCATATACCCATTGGTTCATCGTTTTCCAAAGTGCAATAACTTCTGGTTTTCCATTTTCCCAATCTAAAAGCATTTGTTGTGCTTCTAAAATAGAAGGAGCCAATTTCTTTGCTTCTTCTTCGGTTTTACCTTGAGCGATTAATGCTGAAATTTCTTTTTTATATTGTTTATCAAACTCCACATAGAAATTCCCAACCAATTTATCCCCTTTCAATCCTGTTGATTCTGGGGTTTGTCCGTTACCGAATTTCTGCCAAGCCAACATCGATTTACAGATATGGATTCCTCTATCGTTAATGATTTGTGTTTTGTATACTTTTTTTCCAGAAGCTTTAATGATTTCGGCAACCGAATAACCCAATAAATTGTTTCTGATGTGACCTAAATGCAACGGTTTGTTCGTGTTTGGGGAAGAATATTCGACCATTACCGCTTTTTCTTCTTCTTTTGGAACTACAAAACCAAACGTTTCGTTGTTTTTAATTGTATTGAAAAATTCCACATAAAAAGCATCCGAGATCACGATGTTTAAAAATCCACCTACAACATTGAACTTAGCCACTTCATTTACATTTGCCACTAAGTAACTTCCTATCTGATTTCCAATTTCAACCGGATTACCTTTTAAAGCTTTAACCAAAGGAAAAACCACCATCGTAATATCACCTTCAAACTCTTTCCTTGTAGCTTGAAATTCAACTTTTTCGATAGAAATATTGAACAATTCAAGAACCGCTTTTTGGATGTGTGATGTTAATGTGTGATGTAATGTCATTTTTGCCTTTTTTTAGAACGTGCAAAGGTAAGAATTTTGACAATAGAATGATGAAATAAAATTTTAGAATTTACCTCCAAATGTTAAAAAAAATAAAAATAACAAAAATGCTGTAACAATTAACAATTGTTGAAGTCTATTAACCACAATCATCAATCATTCTAATTAAATAAAAACAAATGAAACTAAAACTAATTATCACCTGTTTCTTGTGTTCTATTGCTTATAGTTTTGCACAAAATTCAGGAAGTATTAAAGGCAAAGTAATCGACAAAAACACAAATGAAGCCTTACCTTATGTAAACATTATTATAAAAGATAATGATAAAATTGTTACAGGAAGTGTAACCACCGACGACGGAAATTTCACAATCAACAAATTAGCATTACAAAAATACACGGTTGAAATTCAATTTATTGGCTATTCCACTGTTGTGAAAAATATCGATTTAAGTACTGATGCTAATTTAAATCTAGGCACAATTGCAATTATTGAAGATGTAGCGCAATTAAATGATGTTGAAGTAGTGGCTGAACGTTCAAATATGGTGCAAAAAATCGATAGAAAAGTAATCAATGTTGGAAAAGATTTAATTGCTTCAGGAACTACAGCTTCTGAAATTATGAATAACATTCCAACCGTTAGCATTGATCCTCAAACCAAAGAGATTAGCATGAGAGGAAACAGCAATGTTAGGGTTTTAGTAGACGGAAAACCTTCAAATGTTTCGGTGGAGCAATTGTTACAACAAATTCCTTCGGCATCGATTAAGCAAATTGAATTGATTACCAATCCTTCGGCAAAATACAATCCAGAAGGAATGAGCGGAATAATTAATATTATTTTACACAAAAATTCGCAAGATGGTTTTAATGGCTCATTAAATACTGGAGTAACTTTTGGAATTACACCAAAAACCAATTCAGCTTTAAACATGAATTACCGTGTTGGAAAAGTGAATTTTTATACCAATTATGGCTTTAATCACGGCATAAATGCAAACAATGGCTTTGTAAATAGCGAAAGAACGAATCAAGAAAATCGTCAAGAATTTCAATTTAAAAATAAAAACAATTCGCATCTAATTAAATTTGGAATGGATTATTACATCAACGACAAAAACACGTTATCGGCCTACACCAACCAAAGTTTTACTTATGGTTCTGGTAGCGGTTTAACAACTGTCGTATATGATGATGCAATTAACAACAGAAATACTACACAACTTTTTGGCAATACGGGTGATGACAAAAATCAGACGTATGATATGGTTTTTAAACATGATTTTGATAAAAAAGATGAAAATTTAGAACTTCAATTCAACTATTCTCATACCGTTAGTAACGAAAACACTGTGTATGATGAAACGATTTCGAATCCAACTTTTAATTTTGACAGAACCAATTTAGTAAAAGGAACTACTGATTATTTTCAGTTTAATGCCGATTATGTAAACCCGTTAACTGAAAGTACAAAATTAGAATTGGGTGTTGAAACTAGAATTCAAAATTCGGGTAATCGTTTTAATGATATTAATCCGAGTTTTACTAGTGCAAATAATTCGTTTGAGTTCGGAAGAAATATTTATTCGGCTTATGCAAATTTTGGGAAGCAAATTGGAAAATGGAGCGGTCAACTTGGTGTTCGTTTAGAATATTTTGACTTAGATGCCAATTTTGCAATAAATGAAACAAATCCTAGTTTTACTGATGCTCAAAACATTTCTGACGACTTGTTTACGGCTTATCCGTCTGCATTTGTGACGTATACTGCAAACGATAAAAACTCATTCAATTTTAATTATTCGAGAAGAGTTGACCGACCAAGTATTGGACAAATTAGTCCAATTAGAGAATGGACAACCCCATTGATGGAATCTAGAGGAAATCCAGGATTAGTTCCACAATTCACCAATTCATTTGAAGTGAATTATACGAGAACTACAAAAATTGGTTCGATTACGAGTGGTGTGTTTTACAGAAGTATTTCGGATGAAATTTCAAGAGTCGTTTACAATGACCCAAACAATGTAAATAGAAACATTTTATCCTATGATAATTTTGATAATAATGACGCTTTTGGAATTGAAACTTCAGGAAATTTAAAATTTACACAATGGTGGTCTGTTAATGCAAGTGCCGATGTATATTTTAAAACCGCTAAAGGAACCGTACAAAATGCTAGCACAAATGCCTTAGAAAATGCAGAAGTTGATGTAACTACTTTTAATGCAAGAATCAACAATAGTTTTACAGCTACAAAAGATTTGCGTTTTCAATTATTTGGAATGTATAGAGGAAAAGACAGAGGATTACAATATGACAGAGAACCAATGTACAAAATGGATATTGGAGCAACCTACAACATTTTAAAAGGAAAAGGAACAATAACAGCTCGTTACAATGATGTTTTTGAAAATATGAACTTTGCATTTGATGGAAATATTCCTTACCGTCAACAAGGTGCTTTTTACTGGGAAAGTCAAACGTTTTATGTAGGATTCAATTACATTTTTGGTGGTGGAAAAAACCGAGCTTTAGCGAGAAAACAAAGAGATGCTAATGAAACTCAAAGTGGTGGCGGAATGTTTTAATTTAGTGATTAGGCATTAGGCATTAGGCATTAGGCAAAAATAAAAAAGCGTTCTGAAAATTTCAGAACGCTTTTTTTATACTAATCTTTTCTCTTGCTTCTTGCCTCTTTTCTCTTACTACCATCTAATAATCACACTTCCCCAAGTAAATCCTGAACCAAAAGCAGCCAGAACTACCAAATCGCCTGATTTGATTTTGCCTTGTTCCCAAGCTTCTGTTAAAGCAATTGGAATGGAAGCAGCAGTTGTATTTCCGTATTTTTGTATGTTGTTAAAAACTTGGTCATCCGTTAAACGAAATTTCTGTTGAATGAATTGTGAAATTCTCAAATTCGCTTGATGTGGCACCAACATAGTAATATCAGAAACTTGTAAATTATTCGCTTGTAACCCTTCGTTAATGACTTCACTAAAACGAACTACAGCATTTTTAAATACGAATTGTCCGTTCATGTACGGATAATAGCTTTCGTCATTTGGATCGTTATCGGCAATAATGTCGGTTACCCAACGTTTCCCCATTCCTGGAGCAATTAAGGATAATTCTTCGGCATGTTGTCCTTCAGAATGTAAATGTGTAGATAAAATTCCTTTTGATAAATCTTCTTCTCTTGAAAGCACAGCTGCTCCAGCGCCATCTCCAAAAATTACCGAAACACCTCTACCGCGAGTTGTCATGTCTAAACCTGTTGAATGTAGTTCAGAACCGATTACTAAAACATTTTTATACATTCCGGTTTTAATGTATTGATCCGCAATTGAAATAGCATACACAAATCCTGAACATTGATTACGAACATCTAAAGCGCCAACCGTTCTTAAACCTAAATCGCGTTGTACTAAAACGCCTGGGCCAGGAAAATAATAATCCGGACTCAAAGTAGCAAAAATAACAAAATCGATATCTTCTTTTACCACTCCTGATCGCTCAATAGCAATTTTAGCTGCTTTTACACCCATTGAAGTAGTCGTATCCTCACCTCTTATGATGTGGCGACGTTCTTGAATTCCTGTTCGCTCTTGAATCCATTCATCATTGGTATCCATTTTTTGCGCCAAATCGTTATTAGTAACAATATTATCTGGCACATAATAACCTAATCCTGATATTTTTGAGTGGTACATATTTTAAATTTAAATTAAAAAACAAGATGCAAATTTATCGATTTCTTAAAAAAGAAATGTATATTTTAAAAAAAATGACAAAATCACAATGTATAAATTTACAAAATAATTAACATGAAATTACTTTTTGGATGTTTTTTTTAAAGTATTTTAGTGGCACTAATTTTACTAATTCTTACCACAATGAAAAAACAAATAATACTTCTTTTCTTATTGATTAGTGGTTTAACTTTTGCACAAGAAAACCTAACTTATCAAAAACCATCAGCTGAAATTTTAGCTTTAGCGGATTATGAAAGAGCACCATCCGTAAGTATGGATTCAAAGAAAGAATACATGCTTTTAAGTTACAGAAACACTTATAAAACCCTTGAAGATTTGAGTCAAGAAGAGATGCGTTTGGGTGGTTTACGTATCAATCCAATTACGAATATTTCAAGTACAGTAACTTATATCAATAACTTAAAAATTAGAAAAATTAAAGATAAAGTTGAAATGCAAGTGAGTGGATTACCAAAAAATGCATTAATTACGAATGTTTCTTGGTCGCCAAATGAACAGAAAATTGCATTTACAAATACCACATTGACTGGCGTTGAATTGTGGATTATTGATGTTGTTTCGGCTTCAGCCAAAAAAATCACAACGGATAATTTGAATGCTAATTTAGGAAGTCCTTATAATTGGATGAAAGATAATGAAACTTTATTAGTAAAAATATTGCCTAAAAACCGCCCTGCTTTAATTGATAGTGAAAAAGATTTACCTAAAGGACCAACCGTATCAGTAAGTGATGGATCAAAATCGCAGAATAGAACCTATCAAGATTTATTAAAAAACAAAACCGATGAAGCTAATTTTGACGCTTTAGTAACGTCTGAATTATACAAAATTTCAATTTCTGGAAATGCTACTTTATTTAAATCGGCAGCAATTTATGCAGGTGAAAGCTTTTCGCCAGACGGAAATTATTTAATGTTAACAACGATTCAAAAGCCCTATTCTTATATTGTTCCTCTTAGTCGTTTTCCTCAAAAATCGGTAGTTTATGATTTGAATGGAAAAGAAATTAAACTAGTCAACGAAGTACCTCTAACTGAAATTATGCCAAAAGGTTTTTCATCCGTACGAACAGGAAGAAGAAACATGAATTGGAGAGCTGATCAACCAGCCACTTTATATTTTGTAGAAGCTTTAGATGGTGGAAACCAAGCAAAACCGGCTGAATTTAGAGATGAAGTATTTGTATGGGAAGCACCTTTTTCTTCTAATCCAACTTCATTAATAAAAACAAAACAACGTTATGCAGGAATAATGTGGGCTAACGAAAAAATTGCAATTGTAGCTGATTCATGGTATGATACGAGAAATACAAAAGCCTATTTATTTAATCCCTCAAATTTAACAATTGCTCCAAAAATTATTGAAGACCGTAATTCACAAGACATCTATTCTGATCCTGGAAATTTTGAAATGATAAAAAATAAATTTGGAAGATATGTAATTGCAGTTGAAAACAACAAAGGTTATTTAATGGGAGCTGGATTTACAAAAGATGGGCAATTCCCATTTATTGATGAATATGACTTTACTACTCTGCAAAAAAAGAGACTTTACACTTCAAAAATGAAAGACAAAAAAGAAGACTTGTTATCTATTGAAGATTTTAAGAAAGGTGATGTATTAGTAATGATTCAATCTAAAAACGAATATCCAAATTATTATTTTAGAAACATTAAATCTAACAATAAGTTAACACCAATTACTTCCTTCAAAAACCCATTTGAAAGCATCAAAAATGTTCACAAAGAAGTTATTAAGTACAAGCGTAAAGATGGTGTTGAACTTTCGGGAACATTATACCTACCTGTTGGCTATGATAAAGTAAAAAAAGAAAAACTACCCTTATTAATTTGGGCTTATCCAGCAGAATACAAAGACAAGAATTCAGCTGGACAAAACGATAAAAACCCTAACGAATTTACATTTCCAAATTATGGTTCTTTCATTTATTGGGTAACCAAAGGGTATGTCGTTTTAGATGATGCCGCTTTCCCGATTATTGGAGAAGGAACTACAGAACCAAATGACACTTTTATTCCGCAATTAGTTGCCAATGCAGAAGCCGCAATTGATGCAGTGGATAAATTAGGATACATTAATCGCAAAAAAGTAGCAATTGGCGGTCACTCATATGGTGCATTTATGACTGCAAATTTATTAACACATTCTAATTTATTTGCTTGTGGAATTGCCAGAAGTGGCGCTTACAACAGAACATTAACACCATTTGGATTTCAAAGTGAGCAACGCAATTATTGGGATGTTCCTGAAATTTACAACACTATGTCGCCTTTTATGAATGCCGATAAAATGAAAACACCCTTGTTATTGACGCATGGGGAAGCTGATAATAATCCAGGAACGTTTACTTTACAAACAGAACGTTATTTTCAGGCTTTGAAAAATTTAGGTGCACCTGTGAGAATGGTTATCTTACCAAAAGAATCTCATGGCTATGCAGCTAAAGACAATATTTTACACTTGCTTTGGGAACAAGACCAATTTTTAGAAAAATATCTAAAAAATTAGGAAAAAACTCAGAAAATAGACCTTTGAATTGAAAAATTTAGAGGTCTATTTTATGGTAAGAAAAACCATTTGTGCTTTTTCAATAATTTGTTCGTTTTCAAAAAACAACGTTTGATTTCCATATTTAGCTTCAATTAAATAATGACTTCCCCTGAAGTAAGATGTGATTATTTCTACCATTAAATCCGAATTAGAAACCACTTTTAATTGATGCGGATAAACCAAAAGCGTTTCATTGTGGAAAATAATTTCGTTAACATCACCAAACATAGAAGCAACATACTTATTCTTAGGATGATTGTAAATATTTTTTGGAATACCACTTTCAATAATTTTACCTTCTTTCATGATGACAACCTCATCAGCAAATGCTAACACATCAGTACTATCATGTGTGGCAACAATACAAGTTATGTCTCGATTTTTTAGATAAGCAAACAATTTTCTCCGAAGGCTGTTTTTTCTAAAATTATCAATATGACTAAACGGTTCATCAAGCAATAAAACTTCGGGTTCTAATGCTAATACTCTTGCCAAAGCTACACGTTGCATTTGACCACCGCTTAATAACTTTGCTTTCACATTGGCATACTCGGTCATTTCAACAATTTCTAATAATTCAGCTATACGAGCTTGTTTTTCTTCTGGAAAAAAATTAGAAAGATACTTCCCAACATTTTCTGCTACGGTAATAAAAGGCATTAAATCAAAATCTTGTGCCAAATATTTCATAAAAGGCATTCCTGGAATCAAATGAAATTTTGGACCTAAAACTTCAGTAGTATTCCAAAAAATTTGTCCTTCATTCAAATCATATAATCCGTAAATTGCCTTTAACAAAGTACTTTTCCCACAACCACTTTCGCCAATTATCGCTAAATTCTTCCCTTTAGTTAAGCCAAATGAGATGGATTGCAAATTGGGCTTATTTATATAGGAAAAGGAAACATTCTGAACCGTTAGCATGGTATTTTTTTTTTCAAAATTACGAATAAAAAAAAGCTACTCAAAAGAGTAGCTTAATTCATTATCTAAATAAGGGCTATAAAATAAATTGTACATAAATAAATAATATAAAAAAGGTCGAAAAGTCTAATAAAATAAGGCTATCAGACCAAAAAAGGTCAAAATGTGCAATAAAATAAAACGTGCATTAGTACTCTATCTACTACTATTTTAGTTCCATTCACAAAAGCATTTTAAACGCATTTAAACGCTTTACTACTACTCTACGGTACAAACATACAAAAAAGCCTTATTTTATTGATAAATAAGGCTCTTTTTTTGCTGTTTAAACACCAATTAACAACTATTTAATTGGCTTTTAAAAGTTGGAATCAAAAGAACAACAAAAACAATTCATTTTATTAAATTTTTGATTTGCGGTTACAGTTGGGGTTACAGTTGCAGTTACAAAACAATAAAAAAAATTAACTTTTAAAAGATATGTATTACAAAAAAACAAGATGAAAGTATTCAAAAACAAGTTTAAAGTAATACTTATTGCCTTTATTAAAACATATAAAAACAACAAAAACCGCTAATTATCAGAGGTTTAAGTGTTATTTGAGTAAATTTTATATAAAAATCAGCTCATTGAGTTGATTCTAATAGATGCCTTTATTAGCGCAAGTGCCTTTATTGAGTTTAAATGCACGTCTTTTGGCTGATGATGTGAGTTCTGAGAAACAATCTTAATATACTCTTCTCCCTTTTCTGATTTATGGATCCATTTTACGGTTACATATTCCTCACCTTCTAAATTTATTGAAAGCAAATACATTTCTCCAAAAAATATGCTTTCTATACTATTATTGAGCTCTTTATACATAATGATGTCACCACTTTTTAAAAGCGGATACATACTATCTCCAGTTACATAAATAGCGCCATCACATTTTGGAAGATTAGGTATTGAAATAAAATCGATAGGCTTTTTATTTCCATTATCGTTTTTAAATAGTCCAACCACTCCTGCAGTTGCCTCAATATCATACAATGGTACCTTCTGGGAATCAATTGTTTTGTCGGTCTTTAATTTATAAACGGCTTTAGGCTCTAAAAGAACATTATTAGGCACGTGATCATCTTGTAACAAATAGTCGAAACTTATTTCGAGGACTTCTTTAATTTTCAATATAAAATCAAGTTTAGGGGTTGTTGATTTCCTGTAATTTCTAATGTTTGCCTCACTTGTTCCCATAGCATCAGCGAACAAAGAGTTGTTTCCTTTGTAGTACTGGATGGCTATCTGGTTAATTTTATCATTTATTATACTCATAAATAGGCAATTAGAAAAAAATATCGAAAAAATATTCGAATTTATTTTTTTAATTCGAAAGAACTTTCGATATTTGTTTCAGATTTCAAAACAAAGCTACTAAATATTATGACAGAATTTACATCAAAGCAAAGAAAATTAATAAATAAATCTGCATTAGCCTCTAAGTATCAATGCACAGATGCTTATGTAAGACTTGTTTTAAAAGGAGAAAGAGAACAAAATACGGACATAGCTAAGTCAATAGTTGAAGACGCAAAAAAAATGTTGGAAATTTTAGAACAAAAAGGATAAACCATGTTTGAATATTTTGAAAATAGAGTTTTATGTGTGCAAGCCAGTTGGCTTACATCCTCTGGAATAGTCAGCGAGCCAAATTATAAGCAGCTCTGTTCAAGAGGTCACATTATAAAACTACAAACAGGCGGAAACGGAAGAAAAGCATTAATCGAATTTAACACAATGAGAACAGATATAAAAAATAAAGTAATTGAAATAGCGGGCGACCCTTACGCAAAGGTTACCACGATTTCATTTATTGATTATATCGAGCAAGACCAAAAAGCCTACGAGTTCTTTAAAAATTACACGTTAGATTCTGGCGAGGCACTTCCTGAAAAGAATATCAAAGAGTATTGCACTAATGCGAACATCTTAAACGCAATCAACACTATTTATCAAAACAAAGCAATGCAACGCAAAGCATTAGCTGGAGCAAAATTAAACGTTTGGCAAAAAATTGCAGAGGTTGTTTCTGAACTTCCAAAGCACACTTATCCGCATACGTTACCAACTAACCATAGAAGACTTAAAGACAAGCTTAATCAGTATTTAAACGATGGTTACACAGTTTTAATACACAAAAACTTTTGCTCTAAAAACGCCGAGAAAATTAATGAGGAGGCAGGTCGTTGGATATTTGCACGTTGGTGCGATAGAGTGCAAAAGTGTACGAGCTTCAATCAATTACTACGTGAGTATAACCAAGAGGCACAAGAGCGTGGATGGAAGGAACTGAAAACGGAACAGTCACTGATCAATTACTTATCGCCTTTAGAATACTTGTGGTATGGTTACCGTTACGGAGAGCTAAAAGCAAAAGAAAAGTTTACGTATCACCACAAAACGGCTCTTCCATCAATGAGAGATTCACTTTGGTATTCAGATGGTACAAAACTAAACTTCTACTACCAAGACGAAAACGGCAAAACGGCTACAATGCAAGTGTATGAAGTTATGGATGCTTACTCTGAGGTTTTCTTGGGTTACCATATTTCAAAAACGGAAGATTACCAAGCACAATACCACGCTTATAAAATGGCAATGAAAACGGCGGGAGTTAAACCTTACCAAATTTCATTTGATAACCAGGGCGGACACAAAAAATTAGAAAGTGGTAATTTCTTAAATAAGATTTCACATTTAGCAATCAAAACGCAACCATATAACGGTAAGTCTAAAACAATTGAAAGTGCATTTGGTAGATTCCAACAACAATATTTAGCGCAGTACTGGTTCTTTACAGGACAAAACATTACAGCGAAAAAAGTTTCGAGCCGTCAAAACTCGGAAATGATTGGAGCCAACATTCACAACTTACCAACGCTAAGCGAAATAATGTCAATTTATACAAAGTGTCGTGAGCAATGGAACTCGGCACCAAATCCAAAAACAGGAGTGTCAAGATTGGAAATGTACTATAACTCTGAAAACCCTGACACACCTCAAGTATCGCCACTTCAAATGGTAGACTTCTTTTGGATTGAAAGAGAAAAACAAGTTACCTGTACATCTGGAGGCATAACCTTCAAAGAGAAAAATGTACAATTTGACTATATGGTGTACAACGGAGATAGAACGCCAGACTTACAGTGGTTAAATGAGAACATCAATAAAAAGTTCACAATCAAGTTTGATCCAGACGACATGAGTTTGATTATGCTTTACGAAAAAACGCCTCTAGGTTTAAGACTGGTTAAAGAAGCCGAAACCAAAGTTGTGCTACATAGAGCGAAACAAGAACAGGAAGAGTTTGAAGCGGGTTACTTTAAAACAGTTGGCGATAAGCTAAAAGAAATTAGAATAGCTAACCGAGATAAAGTCGAAGAGATTTTAGAGCAAGAAGGCAGACGAAATGCAGACTACGGATTGAATGAGCCAGCACTTGCAGGAATTGAAAGCTCTAGAGCTAAAAAGCAAAAAACCGCAATCGGTACCTATCAAAAGAAAGTGAGCGAAGCGGTTTTACTAGACGAAAACGGAGACGTAGACATCTACAACATTATGTAAAAAACACGGATTGCAGTCCGAATTAATAACTAAACTAAAACAAAAGTATGACAACAGATTTTAAAAAACAAGTTCAGGAAAGTCTTAGAACTTTCATCGCGCAGAAAGGAAGCCAAAACAAAGCGGCAAACTCTTTAGCTGGAGTATCATCTGCATTGCTTTCACAAATTATGAACGATAACTGGGACAACATCTCTGAGGCAATGTGGAGAAATATCGCAAGCCAAATAGGTGCCAGTGCAAAAACTTGGTCTTTTGTTGAAACTACAGACTACAAACTAATCACAAAGCTTTTAACAGATGCTCAAGAAAACGCCAACGTTTTTGCAATGACTGGCGATGCTGGTTCTGGTAAGTCTAAGTCCTTTGACCTTTACATACAAGACCACAAAAACGCCTATTTATTGAGCTGTGCAGAATATTGGAACCGTAAAGAGTTCTTAGTGCAATTATTAACGGCGATGGGTGTTGACTATACAGGGTACACAGTTGCCGAGATGATGAATGAAATTGTTAAGAAATTAAAATCTTCTGAAAATCCGCTTATCATTTTAGACGAGGCGGACAAATTACCAGATACAGTGCTTTACTTCTTTATCACACTTTACAACCGATTAGAAGACCACTGCGGAATCATTCTTTGTGCAACGGATCATTTATCTAAACGAATCCAAAAAGGCATCAAGTTAAACCGAAAAGGATACAAAGAAATTAACTCACGTATAGGTAGAAAGTTCATCGAGTTAAGAGGTGTTAATGCCACAGACGTTGCGCAAATATGTATGGCAAACGGAGTGGAAGAAACAAAAGCAATAAAACAAATCTTTAACGAGTGCGACGGAGATTTAAGAAGAGTTAAACGTTCTATTCACGCTTACAAAAATCGAAAGGTAAATGAGCAAGATTAAAAGAGCCATTTCGGTTGACGAAATAGAGAAAATGAAGTTCAAAGAATTACAATTGTCGCCTTTTTTTGGCAAGTTATTAGGCAGCCCCGAATGCTCAGGCGTTTGGATTGTTTGGGGCGAATCCTTTAACGGAAAAACAGCCTTTTCGCTTCAACTTGCTAAAGAGCTAACAATGTCAGGAAAAGTATTTTATAACACACTGGAAGAGGGAGCTCGTAAATCATTTCAAACGGCAGTTATAAATAACAACATGAAAGAAGTAGCTCGAAAGTTCGTAATTGGAAATCGAGAAAACATTGACAACTTAAAAGAAAGGCTACGCAAAAAGAAATCACCTGATATAATTTTTATTGACTCCATCCAGTACACTGGAATGACAAAAAAAGAATATCAAAGTTTAAAAGAGGAGTTCCCAAACAAGTTATTCATTTTCATTAGCCACGCTGACGGAAAAAACCCAAAGGGAGCATTGGCAAACTTCGTAAAATATGATGCTGACATCAAAATACGAGTAGAAGGTTACAAGGCGATGTGTTTAAGTCGACTTGGAGGAGATAAAGAACCATACATTATCTGGGCGGAAGGTGCTGCTCAATACGATTTCAATTTAAAACAATAACAACATCATGACAACCTTAGCAAAATTAAATTTAGACCAGGACCAATACGAATTAATGATTTTTGGGATTTACTCTCGTTGGTGCGAAAGCGTTACCATAAATCACAAACAATATCAAACCGTACTCGCAAATGCAATGGTAAACAAATGGTTTATCATCGAGTTATTAAAGTGCGAAGAGGAGTTTCACAACTTAACAGATAGATATGTTGGCTCTCCTACAATATCAACACAAGACCTAAAAAATTGCTACAAAGAAACAACATATCGATTGTTTAGTATTAAGCCAACAGCTTTACTGGATAGTTTAAAATGTTCTGGTTCTAAAAGCATAAGAAGCAACGGAGTTCCAGTTTTCACAGCATTAAATCAAAACTAGTATGCCACAGAAAATAAAAACACTCAGCGAACGAATAACGGAGTTAGAGGAATGGCTAAAGCACAACCACGATAACCCGTTTAGAACATGCGTAGAAAGCGACCTTAGAGAATTAAAGGAACAACAAAAAAAACAATAAGATGCATTTAGAAGAAATCAGCCAACGTATTGAGGAACTACAGGATGCCCTTGTAATAGATACAGAACTAAAGAAAACAATTTTTACTCCAGGAGAGCGAATTTGTATCAATCAGGAAATTGCATCGCTTCTAGATAGAAGAAAGTACTTGTTTTCTGAAAAAAAACTTAAGGAAGTTTTCGTATACAATGTTCCAGAAAGCATAGAGAACAAACTAAAAAAATTAAAGTAATGAATTTAATTAATAACATCGAAGTAATCGAACCACAAATTTTAACAGAAATGAGCACAGAAACATTAGAAAAACCAATCGACGTAAGCCAATTAACAGAGCAGGAACTATTAGACGCATTGGCAAAAAAGAAAAACCACAAAAACGAACAACGTGAGGCTTACAAAGCTTTAGTTGCAGAGACTGTTCCAAAAGCAATTTTTAGATTGTGCCACGCTTCCGAAATTCTATCAGTTGCCAAAAAGGAAACCTTTGAATTTTTTGAAAACATTCTTTCACTTAAAAATGAGGTGTACGAATTAAAAGAAAAACAACGCTCGCACACCTTTTCAACGGATACATCTCAAATTACTATTGGTTACCGAGTGAACGATGGTTGGGACGACACGGCACACGCAGGAGTTGAAAAAGTTAAAAACTTTATCACATCGTTAGCAAAGGACACAGACACTGCAGCACTTGTAGAAATGGTTTTTGATTTATTGAAAAAAGATGCCAACGGAAACTTAAAAAGTAACCGAGTGCTGGAGCTTCAAAAGTTAACCCAAAAATTTAACAACCCTGAGTTCTCAGATGGAGTGGAAATCATATCAAAAGCATTTAAGCCTGTTCGCTCATCGTGGTATATTGAGGCTTGCCTTATAGAAGAGGGTAAAAAGACACCAATTCCTTTGAATATTTCAAGTGTTGATTTTGCAGAGGGTTATAAGTTCGATTTTTTCAGTAAAGAAGATAAAGAAGATGGCAGTTCAAATTAGAGAAATAAGAAAGGGCGAGGAATATGAAGTAAACGGCAAAAACGTGTACAAAGATTCCAATAACAACTGGATTTCCCGTGAAGAGTTAACCGAAGAGGAATTCGTAACCTTCAGAAGACACAATAAGCTCGCAGAAGACAACCAGCGCTTCTACGGCAATAAGAAAGTTTAGTTGGTTAATTGGTCTCCCGAGTGGCGAAATTGGTAGACGCTAGCCCACTGGTAGGGCGAGATAGTGGAAGGTTCAATTCCTTGCAATCGTGGAATACGACTATCGTACAGGTTCGAATCCTGTCTCGGGAACAAAACTTTAAAAATCAAACAACAATGAGAACTCAAAAAATAATACCTAGAAAGTATTACAGCATTAAATTGCCTCTTACTCCAACTATGTTACACGCTTTCCTATTGTACTATTTCAATGCACCAAGTTGGCTAATTGGTATTTATGGAACTTTATGTGTAATAGTTTGGATTATAGTTTTTATAGGAATCTATAATCAGGAGCAAGATGAATCACTTGTTAATTCAACTAAAGAGTAAAATAATAACCAACGGCGGAGCTTGCAAATGATAAAAAAACAAACATCATAAAAATTGGGAACCGCAACACTCCGCCGTTTAAAAACAAACAACTATGAACGCAACGCATTACTTTGTTTACACTGGGCACGCCACCCAAACAAAAAACAAACTCCAAGAGGAATTTATGGCTTACTTAAAAAGCCTTCAGGGAACTTTAGTAAAGGCAAAAGAGTTAATCAAATTACAAAACGAAATCAGAGCCAAAGCACAAGAGCTGAACGAAAAATACAAACGATGTCAACCTTTAGTGCTGTCCTTTTCTAATTTGTACACTAAAAACGGTTATATGATTAATGGCTTTCACTTTTTAACCTTTCAAGTAATACAGGCTTATGAACGCAACTAAAGAACAAAAGCGAGCCATTGCCATAAATACGGCAAACAAGGACATCAAAGAAGAGTTTGTGCAATGGGCAACAAAAGACGTAAAAAAAACCTCCACAAACGACTTAACTTTTGAAGAGGCAAACAAAATTCTCGTTCAAATAGGACAAAAGCCACACAAGGCAGAAAACTGGGCAATTTTTGACAATAACAACCCAAAGCACAGAACAGTTCTTTCATTAATGAGACAGGCGCAGTGGGTAAAGCCACACGAACGCCACGGAGAGGTTCCAGACTTGGAACGCTTAGATGCCTTTTTAAAGAGTAATAAATCGCCAGTTAAAAAGCCTTTAAAGACTATGGAACCCGAAGAGCTAGAAAAGATTATCAAAGCATTTAAAGGAATCGTTAAATCAGTATATAAGTAGTATGGAAAAGTTTTTTATAATAATATTCATTTTATTGGCACTATTCGGGATATTCACTTTTATAATGGGATGTTTATTCATTTCGGCTGCAAATGACCCCGATAAATGCGATTGCACAGATCCAAACCAATGCGAGAAATGGTGCAGCGCAAAGGAACTTTTTACACGGGCAACTTCCTATAAAATTACTGAAGAGTGTAAACATCCAAATACATTAACTCAGGTTTTAGAATCCTTCGCCACTTGCGAAACCACTATCGAAGTTTGTGCCGATTGTAACGAACCACTAACAGAACCTAAAACAGAATGCAGATGAAAATGCACCTTTTATCAATTATGAAAATCGTTGAGTTAGGATTTAAAGAACTCAAAGGAGATAAGTTAGACAACAACGAATATTACCGATGGTGGCAAATTAAAAAAAACGACTGCGAGTTAGACATTACCTACGAGTTTGACAATAATAATAAAGTAAAAAACGCCTACTTGGAGTTTAACGGAGAGCAACTAAAAGGCAAAATTATCACACTTGCCGATATTGAAACACTAATAAAACTAATGTAATGATAAGAACCATTTTTTTAATAACCGCAATAATCATTTTTACACTTGGAGTTGCACTCCAGTTTATTTGCACGCTTCAACACATAAGCCTTTTATGCTTTGGCGTTTCAAGTTTAATGTTTTTACTCTTAAAAGACAAACCAATTAAAAAGGCAACCAACAATTGCAAAGGAAACTGTAAAAATTGTGCATGTAAAATCAATTATGATGAACAACATAACCAAACGTAACCGACTACTGGAGCAATACAAATCCTACGAGGATTATTTGCCCTTTTGCCCTTCAGAAAACAAACCAAAGTTAATGGAGGAAATGCTAAGAATTAACGACCAAATAAAAAAGATTCACACAATGACACTTTCACAGCTACAAACCCAAGTTGATGAATATGTCGACACCAAAAAAAGCAAACTAAATGAAAGTAGAACTATCCCTATTGGCAGAAACATATATAATAATTGCGGGAGCCTTACAGCCAGTTTATAACAGTAAATCTCACACAAGAAGAGAAAAGTCTACTTTATCAATTGCCCTTGATGTTGTTGCAAAAGTTGATAGTAAAGTATGTAGCTTAAAAGGTAAAACATCTTTGTTTTCACAAAAAAAGAAAGTCAAACTTTCACTTAAACATCATGAAGCGGATATGTTAGAATTATTATTAATTGACCAAATTCAGTATGCGACTGAGCCATACATCAAAGGTCAAATTCAAAAAACAATTGATCAACTAAATCAAAAGCTAGCGTAATGGAACTGCAAACCACATACAGAGCAAAAGGCAAAACAATAGGTCTCGAGTTCTTGTTTAAATACGACTTAAACGGCAATTTAAAGGTTTTTGAAATTGTGGAAGGAGAGCTAAACACGGAGCAAATGATTTGGTTATTTAGTAGCAACTTTCCAGCAACTGAAGAAATAATAAAAACCAAGTGGATTAAGCTAGATAAGTACAAGAAAGTATTTGAAATAACCACATCGCCCGCCGTTATAACCTTTGATGCTCTCTGGAACCTATACGACTATAAAGTAAAACGTTTTGACGCTGAGAAGTCATTTAAAAAGCTAAAAGAACATGAAATAATAAAGTGCTTTACATCGATACCAGGATACAACAAATACCTATACCGAAAACAAATAGCAAAAGCGCATTTATCAACATTTATCAACCGCAGATATTTTGAGGACGATTATAACAAAGTACAATAACTATGGAACAGGAAGATTTAAGAGCCAAAGTAAATAGAATTAATGCTATTCTATTTCAAACAGGATTAACGAGCGTGCAAGTTGATACATTTTGGAAAAAAATGAGAGCAGAATACTTTAAAAGAAAGAAAATGCAAGCCATTTGTAACGCAATTGGAGAACTCAAAAAAGGTGCAACGGCAATTAAGGATTTCGGAAACTCATTAGATGAATTAAATCCAGCTATTAAAGAGCTAACGGGAAGTTGTTACGCAATTAAAAACTATCAGAGCCAAACAAGAAACGTAGTGCCAACAAATTTTTATAAAAGATGCCACAAGTAACCAAAGTAATGCACATTGAAATTACACCAGAGCAGTTCCTGGACAACTGCTCTGATAACGAACTAAAAGAAATTGATTTATTAATACAATCCCAACGCTTCCAGAACCGAATAAACGGGGTTAAAATAAGCGGATTTAAACAAGCTAAAAAAGAAGATGACAAAACAAAGTAAAAAACACAGCATTTTAGAAAGCGTTGCCAATACGATAATTGGCTTAGTGGTAAGTTACCTAGTACAGCTATTAGTATTTCCACTATACGGCATACAAATAAGCCACAGCACGAATATTCAAATAACCTTGATATTCTTTATTATTTCATTCACTCGCTCTTATGTAGTTCGTAGAGCATTTAACAAATTAAAATAAATCAACATGCAAAAAGAAATTTACTTCAGAATTATTGAATTAGAAAATCATCAAGTTTTATTACAAAAATCATGGAATGAAGATGACGACAAACCTAGTTTAATTTTTACATTTAACTTGAAAAGTTGTTGTATAAACAAAACCCATAGTTTTACCAATGAAATTTCCAGAGATAAAGTATTTGATACTTTTACTGATGAACAGGCTCAAAATATGATTGATTCAACGTCTAAACTTTTTGATTAATGATTCTACCATTTAGCCAACAATTAAACGGAAAGCCTACCTACTTTGTAGAGAAAGTATTAAACGGTCTTTTAAGAAAAGAAATAGATCCATCAGGCGACCTTCTGACAAGCGTAGTTGAATTTGCTAGAAAAAGCGATGCAACTTATGGTTGGACACTTGAAAATATTTACCAAGTAAAGCCAAAATTCCACACCATCAGAGAAGACAAAAAAAACCGATGGAAGGTTGGTACTAAAATTGATTTCTTTATCAATTGCCGTCAAAAAGATATGTTTCGCTTTGCTCCAGTTCTGCCTGTAGTGAGTATTCAAAGGGTTTTTATGACATATTTACCACAATGTGGTAATGGGTTTGAGCTTTCAATTAACGGAAGAAAGCTAGCACCAAACGAAATAGAAATACTTGCAATTAATGATGGCTTTGACTCTATAGAGGAATTTGAAAATTATTTTATTTCGGTAATGAAAGATGACGAGTTTTCGGGTAAAATTATTCACTGGACAGATTTTAAATACTAATTATGATAACATCGCAACAAATAGAGGCAACAAAAGCCTTTCAGGAACTAGAAAAAGTAACGCAAAGCATCTACAGACGTAAGCAAATGATGGATCAAGTAAAGCAAGAACTTCAAATTGCTAAAAACGTTGGCTTTGAACAATACGAATCTGTATATCATCCCAGACCGTATGTTGGAAAAGTAATTAAAGAGTTATTAGAAATTTAATATATTTGTCAAAAGCAAAAAAAATGGAATTAACTAAAGAAGAATACCAAAAAAAAAGAGAAGAAATAATAAACAATTTCACTCAAGGATTTATTGATAAAACATATAATAATAATGCCTATACTATGGCAATTATTGAAAGTTTAATTAGAAATGAAAATCCATATAATATTATTGAAAAACTTGTTATTAATCAAGACATTCTAATTAAAAAATTAAATGAAGTGATTACTAATTCTCCTATGCCTCCAATAATAATACAAAATCAAAAATAAAACAACCATGAAAAAATTATTTTCCCTTTTATTGCTCATAACCTTTGGAGCATTTGCACAAGATAAAGCAACCATTAACGCAATGGTGCAATCTAATACAGTTGAAGAGATAAAAGCTACCTCCGACAAAATTTCAGTTCTTGCAGCGGATAAATTTAACTTTTACAAAGTAACTGATAGAACTTTACGAGAGGACAAATTTAAAGTTGTGGTTTATACTCCCGCATCAATGACCGAAGAGGAAAAGCAAGAGTTTACACCCGAAGAAAAAGCAAAGTGCTTATTGGTAGTTTGGAAAGCAACTGAAAGCGGATATACATTTTATGATGTAACAAGTACGGAGCAAAACCTTAAACCTTTCTGGAACCAAACATTTACCACAACCGACACACAATACCGAGTGAATAAAGAGCTCAAGTATAAAATAGTCCGAAATGAAGAAACCTACAGTATTTTAAAATCTTATTAAATGGACTCTAAAACGGCAACAATAACAATAGAAATGGCTGGAGGTTTTGATATTGATTTTTCAAAAAGTACAGAAGAAATAGAAAAATTTATAGTGGATAATTTAATTAAAGAGTTGACTTTTAGAAAAGAATCAGTAAAAATGGCCACACTTACTGAAAAGAAAAAAGACAAACCTATGTTTAGAAGTATTAAATTTAAAGAAATAAAACAAAACATTGAACTTTTATTTTAATAAATTAAAAACCCGACTGATTACGTCGGGTTTTTTTGTGTGAAATATTTTCTTACTTTTGCTATATGTCAGTAGGGAACAACAATAGAGCAATTGGTATTCAAAAGAATAAGCTACTCCGATACAAAAAAATTAAAGAATTGTATCAGGATTCAGTTAAGGATCATCCGCACGTGCCTACGACTAAAATTCTTAGTGAATACATTTACCCTGTTTACCCAATTTCCCGCACTACTTTATACGAGGTTCTTTGTACGCCAATAAATAAGCTACTTAGAGAACTGGAAGAAATGGAAACCAAACAACTTGCCATTCAAAAAGCACAAGTAAGACTATTTCCCGACTAAATATTTGCCGAGCTTATCTCGTAAACAATTTGATACTCCTGTATTCCATCATCACGGCGCACTCGTTTGTGGCTTTTTCTCATTAATGCCCCAGTATTTGCCGTAGGTTTCCATCCGTGCACTTTTTTATGCACATCATCAAGAAGACCAAAAACCGACCACGCATTATCCTTTTGACCTTGCGGTGCTCTACTACTAGTGTTTGATAATTTTAGGTTCGCAATTGTAATGGTTATACTTCCTGCAGCAGTTTGTCTATTAACGGGAGTAGCACTATTATCACGACCTATGTTTTCAAAAACTAAACTAGCAATATCAATAAGCGCACAAGGAAACTGTGCGGGCGGGTTTGGACTGTAGTCGTCTAATTGTCCCCAATCCTCGTCTACATATTTAAGCGCCGTTACTTCGGCAACTTTGTTCTGTATAGCTTGTATAATATCTTGCATTATTTTTTCATTTGGTTAAAAATATAATCTTTAAATTCTTGTACATTTAAGTCCACAATATCCTCAACTCTTTGCCTTACGATTGGATGGTCGCCAATAAACTGTCGTTGCTCTATTTTCATTTTAGCACCAACTTTCTGAAGTGCTAAGTTTTTCCATTGTTGCGCCTCTGCAGACAAACGTTGCGCACGTTCTCCTTTTCCTTTTGACGCTCCTGAAGCTTTGTAATACATTGCCCAAAAAAAGCGTTTCATTTTTTCAGTTACTTCAATTTCTCCGCCGTCGTTATTTATAGATGCATAAGGCAAAGAACTACTCCAGTTTATATCGTTTGAACTTTGCTTACTTCTAATTGAGCGACGCAAGTTCCCAGAGCGAACCATTAAAGAGCCACGTCTATTAGGTAAATTTGTACCTCGCCATTTGTTTGTAAAAAATCCTTTCCGTTCAAAGTTTCGGTCAAACTCTTCCGTTAAGTCCACTCGAATATCAGAGAGAATATTTTTAGTAAAGTCTTTAATTTCCATCTTTCAATTTACTTGCTCCAGCTACTTTATTGTATGGATGTTTTGGCGGCATTAACTTTTGTTCTTTGCCCGGGTTAAATCTAAAAATCTCAAGTCGGTTTTTGCCGTCCTTTCCAATTTCGGTTGTCGCTTTCTCTCCCGCTTTAATTGACTTATCCGATTCGCTCGCCTCGTACTTATCTTTTAGAACCTCCACAGCTGTGCATCGACAACGCCAACCATTTGGAGGATAAAAGCTATTCCAAAAAGCGTCTTCTTTTGGTAACGTAATATCGTGCAATGCTTTGTGGCTATCACGCACACGGTCATCGCTCGCTGTTCTATACTGTAAGTTGTAACGCTCCGAAGTTCCTAACTCAGACCATTTGGCAGCCATTTCCGACGAGTTAATTGCAAACTGGTATTCTGCCTCCAAGTACGTTTGATTATACAACACGTTTAATCTGTCGAACTCGCTCGCTAATTCTTTGTACGGCTTAATTGTTCCGTCCTCATTTAATAGCAACTGCGAAGCTTCAAAAAGTTGCGCATTGGCTTTTAAACCTCCAAACAAAAAAGCATCGCTTTGTAAAGCCTTTTTCATTTGCTCGGGCATATCGTTGTCCTTGATTCCTAAATTTAAAATATCATACGTTCCCTTGATTAGGTTTTGGTATGCTTTTTCTTTTTTCAGGTCTTCAGGTTTGTAGCCTTTGTTCTTGTGCAACTGTTTAAAAGCCTTTAACGAGGTGTTTAAAAAGCGTTTAAACGTATCGTTTAAAGAAAGATTTAAACGCTTTTTTTCGGCTTGACAGTCGTTACAACCACAATCATATAAATAATTTAATCGTGTATGCAATGCCCCGAAATAATCAGGGCTTAAACGAAAAAACCGTCTTCGATACTTAGCGATAATTTGTTAGCGGGTTCCGCTTTTTTAGCCCCTACAACTTCAATTCCAAATTTAGTCTTTACCCAAGTTGGGTTTACCTCAAAAAAGTTAGCAGCCTGCACTGTCATTTTCCAAAGCTCTGTTAAATCTTCCGTTGGATCAAAACCAAAACTTACGCCTTCAGGAATAATTCCTAAAAGTACAAGACCAGGAATAACGGTTGTATTCCAGTGTTGCTCCAATAGTGTTAAATCACTATCAACTAAATCCTGAACAATTGAAATACTTGCCGTTTCTTTTGCATTGGAACCGTTGGCAGTATCTTGACCCACAACAGCTCCAGAAATGCCCATCGACATTTCATTATTACAAAGCGTAATTAAGTTTTTATAAACATCTCCGTTTGTCGTAACGCCTTTCGCAAACTCAAAACTTTCAGAGTCGTCAATAATGAACCAAGCAGCAGAACCCATGTCGGTCATCATTTGTTTAGCTCGGTTAACCATTACTTTATCCTGTGTGTTTGTTTTCATCACACGAGGCGGAACTCCGTATATTTCGGCTAGTTCACTCCAGCAACTTTGAGAAAATCTTTTGAATAAAACGTGTGGCACGCATCCATTCAAAAGTCCTAAGTCTTTATTATCTCCAAACTCCATCAACCAAGAGCCGTATTCCTTTTGTTTTCGATACTCTATTTTTTTACCGTCATCAGTATAATCAAAGAATATCAAACCATTTACAGGGTCAACGTTTTGACGTGGAATTAATGTAGTAGTAAGCTTTTCATTTTCATAGTTTAGCTCAACTAAAGAGTGTCCGTTGTAAACTGTTTCTAAAATAGCTTTGTTGATTCCATACACCCAATTTTGATTGTTCAAAAGGTCGGTAAGTTCCTGGTCAATCTTTCCGTTTTTGTCTTTAATTACAAAGGCTCTGGAAAGCGACTTTAACATACGGTTGTTAATTTGCGAGCGTAGGTGTAAATCCTTTTGAATTTCGGCATACAAATTATACAACGGATAACGTTTGGCGTTTTCTGCTGCAGTTGCTAATTGTTGAGCAGACAGCCACTCTTTAATATCTTTTCGAGTTTGCGTAATTGTTTTTGGAACAATTCCAGAAACATAATTTTTGCCTGTTCCTTTAACCTTCCAAACGCCTTGCCCTGCTAATTCGAATACAGGTATTTTATTGTTATTATTCTCCATAATTAATAATCATGATTAAATTTTGCTCTTGATCCAAATTGAAATGGTTGTGTGTCGCCAGCACTTTCCTCGGTTCTATCTAGTTGCGGAAGTGAAGAAAGGTTAATTGTTCCGTTTGCTATTTTAGTGAACCATGCAATGGCTCTGTCGTAGCGTTCCTTTGCCTTTTCGTAAATGAAGTCGGCATTGCAAAGCTCTGCAATGTGCCATTTTGCTAATGTGCAACAATGCTGTAGAATTAAGGAATTGCGGTCTAATCCAGTAGCTCCAAAAATTGCATCAACATCATAAAGCAAACGCCCATCCAACCACTTTTTGTTATCTGGGTTTGGTGTTAAATAACTTTTAGCCTCTTCAATAGCAGCCGCAATTCCTTGTGCCACAATATCGTCGTCGCCTTCTGTTATTTGGTCTAATTGGTAATCGTAGATAACGTTACCTAAGTCTTCTTTTGTTATAAACATGGTTTTTAAAATTTTCTGTTAGGAATGTGCCCAACATGATAATCAGTATTTTCTTTATTTGAAATATTTTGAATAATCCAAACTGCTCCTTCTAATCCATCAGGTCCGTCCATCATTTTCGAATTTGGCGCAACCCCTAGGAATTCCTCCTCCATCAACTTCATACTTGGATTATCTTTTTCATCAATGTTAAAAATTAAACATTCCTGTTTATACATTGGTTCTAGTGTACCCTCTATCCTAGTGTATTTATCGTCCTTTTTTCTTTTGTCTAAGGACATAAACAAAGGAACTCTATTCATTAATTTAGCAACCGTTTTGAATAACGGTTTTAAAACCTGTTCCCAAAATGGATCCTGAAGAGAATTGTTTTCAATCCAGTTTTTGAAAGTATCTACTTTATTTTGCTTTACCCAATCATTAGCCGCATAAACATTGTTTACAAATGTTCGTTGTGTCATGTTATCAAGCCAACACTTGTATAAATAGAAAACTCCAGCTTTGTAACCAATCACACCTGTAAACTTTCTAGAACTATTTTTATTGTCCTTATTGCTAGTTGCTGGATCGGAATAAGTTAAAACGAATTCACAACTTTTTAATGGCGGACATTTACCCCAATACACTTTTTTAAACAGCTTACCGACACGAATTGGATTATTAAAGTATTCTTTTTGAATGGCGCTTGTTGTCATTGTTCTGAAAGCTAAATCGATTAACTCCTCAGTATTTCTTTGCGGCCATGTTGATTTTCCGTTTTTATCTCGAATATTGACTATTTCGTGAATGTTTGCCTTTTTAGCCATTTCCGTTATACAGCAGTACTTTGCTATAATGTTACCACAAGCAATTATTAATAACGGTACTGAAATGGAACGTGTAGGAATCAAGGCAGTTTCAATCCAACTGTACTTTTTTTCAATAGTTTCTCGATTATTACAGTCAACATCTGTATCAATATCATCAATCAATATAAGGTCAGGGCGTGCAGCATCGTTGCGAGTTCCACGAGGCGATTGTCCAGCTCCAACACCACGAAAAGAGACACCTTTTTTTGTCGTGAAATCACCATCTTCCCAACCAGTTAATGCTTTTTGTTCACCATAATCATTCTTTAATCGGTCATTAATCTCAAGAATGGTTTTATAAGGTTTTAATAAACGATCGGCGTCATCTTTAGTAGCGGAAACAAGAACAACGGTTTTCTTTTTACCTGTCATTGTCAAGTACAGAACTTCCATCATTGTTCTACCAGACTTTGATAAATCACGTGCCCAAGAACGAACTTCATACCACTCAGGATTTGCAAGAACCCGTTTAGTTGCTTTTACATGGAATGGCGCAGGTTCTGAGGTGTAGAAGTTTGCAAAGTAAAACTTAAACCATTCTTCTGGATTTGCTTCTAACTTTGAAATTCTTTTAAGTTTATCAGAAGCATTTTCGTTCAAATCAACAGGCGTAGCCCTATACTGATTTATTACAAAATCATCCCATCCAATTAAATGCTCTTTTTCTTTTCTACTTAGTGCCATCTGTCATTTTTTGTTTAATAAAGGCATCCGCATATTTTGTTAATTCATTAGCAAATGCTGAATCGATAGTTCTAATAAATAGAATTAAGTTTTTAGAAACATTAATCGTTTCACCGATGTTAGTCTCTGTTTCCAGCCTTTTAATAGCCGTAGTAAGCTTACTAATCATGTCGGTATCTTTTGAGTTTGGAAAGTTTCCAATTAATATCGGAAAGTCTTTTGGTTCATAAACAGGATACTCTAAACGTTCTGTTCCATCAGAATCTTTCAACTTATATGGTTTTGTCAAATGACTAGGAATATCACGAACAACAGGACGTGTTTTTATTTCCTCATTTACTGCAGAAAGTTGATTGTATAAATCAGAAATTTGTTTGTCTTTAGTTACCAATAAAGATGTTTTTTCCTTTTCCCAATTGTCTTTTTTAACCCAAGTACCAACTGTTTTTTCAGATATATTCAAGCGCTCAGCAATTTCTTTTTGAGACATTCCATCATTGATGTAATAGCGTTTTGCTAAATCATATTCCACTTGTTTTTTTCTAGCCATACTTCTAATATTTACCCCAAAACTCCAAAAAATACCCACTTTTAAAAAACAGTCGTTTAATAGCTTTACAGCTTTGTAAGTACTGCAAACACAAGCGTTCGACTTCCGCACTTTGGTTTTTTTAAGAAATCTATCTAACTAAACTTTGTCATCTCAAAAGGCGATAAAAAGCTTAGTAATAATTGAAATAAGATGCCAAAACCGAAACCACTACAAGCATTCATTTTTAACGACGAAACTCAAGAGAACAGCTACGGATTTTCAATCCTAACTGAAGGTATTGATTTAACTCGATTTATGAAAAACCCAGTAATGTTATCAGATCACTGGAACAGCAACTGGAATGTTATCGGTAAATGGAATGATGTTAAAAAAGAAGGAGCAATCCTTACTGGTTTACCTGAGTTCGACACCGAAGACACGGATGCGGCGTTAATTGCTGGAAAGGTAGAGCGTGGATTTATCAAAGGATGTTCAATGGGCATTGTGTTTGACCGTGAAAACTTATCTCTTATAGGGGGTAAAGTTGTCTTAACCAAATGCGAGCTTGTTGAAGTGTCGGTGGTTCCAGTTCCATCTAACGCAAACTCGGTAAGGCTATTTTATGAAGATGGTAAAGTTATGGACGAAAAAGAAATCCAAGAGCTAAGCCTTTCGGTTATTCCTAGCATCATTAATCCCGAATTAAATTTAAAAATCGATAACATGAAAAAAATCATTTTAAGCGCAGCCGCTTTGATGGTATTAGGTTTTAAAGACCAAGTACCTGCTGAAGGTGTAGATGCAACCGAAGTGGAGTCAAAAATTCTTTCACTTTCTGCGGAATTAGAGAAAGTTAAAGGACAAAATGCGGCTTTAGAATTAGCGGCAAAAACTGCTAAAGAAGCACAAGAAGCAGCTGCAAAGTTAGCTATTGAGAAAAAGGTAAAATTAGCCATTACAGAAGGCAAATTTGGAGCAGATAAAGAAGCCGAAATGGTTGCTTTAGGTTTAGCCTCTGAAAGTGCGCTTGACACTGTTATTGGTTCTATTATGCCAAAACAAAACTTCTCTGCTGGTGTTACATCACCAACTGGAGCTGTAGGAACTGAAGTTAAAACAATGGACGACTTCCAAAAGTTATCACTTGATGCTCAGTTAGCATTCAAAAACGACAACCCAGACGAGTACAAAAAATTATTTAACTAAAAAGAGAAGAGATGCCAGCAAATTTTGCAGATGTTTGGTTAGCTAGAGTGCGCCAAAACTTGACTACTCAAAACGTAGCTCCATGGTTGGACGGTATTCCAGAACTTGACACAAACGTGTTAGAAATGGGTTCAGGAGATGCGTCAGAATTGAATGTTATCCACATTCCACGTACATCATTTAACCCTGATGTATTAATCAATAATACGGCTTATCCTTTAGCGATTCAAGCGTACACAGACGACGAAACTGTTGTTAGTTTAGATAAATTCCAAACTAAGGCAACATCAATTTCTGATGATAAAATCATTGGGGCGTCTTACGATGTTATTGATCCAGCAACAAAATCGCACACGGTGTCTATTAATGCTAAGAAATTCCAAAAAGCGGCTCACGCAATTGCACCAGCTTCAAATACTGCGAATACTCCAGTAATTGCTGCAACGGGTACGCCTAGAGTTTCAGGAGGTCCAGCTTCTTTAGTTTACGACGATTTAGTAAACTTAAAAGATGCTTTAGACGCAGCCGAAGTTCCAGTTGAAGGAAGACGTTTAGTTTTATCAACTGCACACTGGAATGATTTGTTAGTTGACCGTAAAAACTTCGGTGACAAATTAGTGAACTACAACACAGGTATGCCCGCTCCAGTTATTGCTGGATTTGAATTATACCAGTATAACGGTAACCCATTATACGCCAGTACTGGAGTTAAAAAAGCATTTGGAGCAGTTAAAGATGCGGGAGACCGTCAAGGTTCTTTTGCTTTCTGGATAGGTCAAATTGCTAAGAAAACGGGAATGACTAAGCAATACTTTAAAGAGGCTAAGAATGATCCTGAAGCTCAAACGAACTTAATCAATTACAGACATTACTTTATTGCGATGCCTTTTGATTCAAAAGCAATCGGAGCTATCTATTAGTATAAACCAAAACTGCCGTCTTTAGGCGGCAGTTTTCTTTAAAACTTATCACACGTGTTAGAATATATTTTACCATTTATAGGAACAATTGTAACCGCACTGGTTACTTGGTTTTTTGCAAGAAGAAAAACAAACGCAGAGGCAAAAATGGCGGAGATTGATGCTGAAGTAAAAGCCGCCGAGTTTTACAAAAGTTTATTAGACGACGCAATGAAACGTTTAGAAAACGCCATTACAACGATTAATAATCAGGACGCAAAAATACAAATGCTACTTAGTGAAATTGAACATCTAACCGATGAGTTGAAAAAATTTAAACAATTAAACGGAAAAGTCTAATGAGAACAGGAAAAGACATTAAAGACATATTTATTCACTGCTCTGCTGGATATGGTTCTATTGAATCGATTCAAAAGTTTTGGAAGTCTTTAGGATGGAATTCTCCTGGTTATCATTTGATTATTGACTTAGACGGGAAAGTACACCAATTACAACCATTTACTAAGTATTCTAACGGCGTAAAAGGTTTCAATACAAACGCAATCAATATTTCATATATAGGAGGTGTTGAAAAAACAAACGTAACCAAGGCATTAGATTCAAGAACGCCAAAACAAAAAGAAGCTCTTTTAAACGCTATTAAAACAGCGATTAAATGGGTTGAGATTAACGGAGGTTCTAAATCACAATTAAGAATTAGAGGACACCGAGATGTGTCTCCAGACAAAAACGGTAACGGCATTATTGAAAGTTGGGAAAGAATTAAAGAGTGCCCTTCTTTTGATGTCATACCAGAGTATAAACATTTACTGAAGTAAAATGAAAAACATAATTAGCAAAGGTTGTTTGTTTTTTGTTCTCACCATTTTGCTGATTTCCTGCGGAAGCACTAAATCAGCTGTGGTGCAGAATAACACAGCAACAGAGAAAACCATCACCGAAACCGTTCACGATACAATTTTCAAAATAGAAGCCGATAGCTCGACTTATCAGGCATTACTAGATTGTCAAAACGGAAAGGTCGTGGTAAAAGAAGTTATCAACGCCGAACCAGGGCGCACTTTAAAAAGCCCAAAGGTTCGGATTGATAACAACAAATTACGAGTCGATTGTGAGGCAAGAGCACAGGAGCTATTTGCACAATGGAAGTCAACACACGAGACCGAAAAGATATTTGTGAGTAAAGAAATTCCAGTAATTACAAATAAGCTCACTTGGTGGCAACAAACAAAAATTCGCCTTTTTTGGATTTTACTGATATACGTTTCGGTTAGTCTGATTTGGAAAGGTATAAAACCAAAATTTTTATAGTATGAAAACAGAGATTTTTAAAAGTAATCCAAACTTAAAAGAGGTTCACATGACCTCTGATGGACAGTGTTTTTATAATGATAACGATGCAAAAATGCACGCCAAAACATTAGAAGACAAAACGGTTGAATTAGTAATGAATCCTACGTTCTTAGTCGACATTGAAGTTGTTGATGAGGAAAAACTTGACGGAGGTTCTGGCGATGCTCCAGCATTGGAGGACATGACAAAAGCAGAATTAGTTCAGTTTGCAAAATTGAATTATAAAGTAGAGTTAAAAGAAAAGTCTGCTAAACCAGAGCTTTTAGCGGCTATCAATGATTTAATCAAAAAAGACGAGGATGCTAAAGTCGTAACTATGGAAGGTAAAGCTCCAGAAGGTGAAGCTCCAGCAGTTGACGCTCCAAAAGAGGAAATTACTGCGGGTGACAATGCGGCAAAAGTAGAAGGAACTAATACAGAAAAAGAGTAATGAGACCAGGAGTATCAATAGGATTTGAAAACGGCAATCTTGGAGTTGTAGCCACAAGCCCTGACGGAGTTTGTGCTATCGTAGGAAGTGCCGCTGCCAATGGCTCGTTTGCTTTAGAAACACCATACACGGTGTATTCATTAGACGAGGCGGAAACGTTAGGAATTATCCCAACGGTTGCCGCAAACTATGAACTACATAAAACCATTAAAGAGTTTTACGCTGAAGCGGGAACTGGAACGGAGCTTTGGATTTATGGTGTTGCAAAAACACAAACATTAGATCAGTTAGTGGCTGACTCGGAAGCGGTTCTATTAGCATCTAATAGACGCATCAGATTTGTAACGCTTAAATACGCTCCATCTGTAGCCGATACAGATACAACAGCGGGTTTACGCACTGGTTTTCCTGCAACATTAGCGGCGGCTCAAGCAATTGCTGATGAGTACACGACAGAAAAAACACAACCAGTTGTTTACATTATTGAGGCTTACAACTATACAGGAGTTCCTGCAGATTTAGTAGGCTTTTCGGCAACCACTTACAACCGTGTTGCGGTTTTGATTGGAGATACAGAAACTCGTACGGGAGCAACGGCTTCTAAAGGTGCGGCGGTTGGAGTTCTTGCGGGTAGAATTGCAAAAAACCAAGTGCACGTAAATGTGGGAAGAGTTAAAGACGGAGCATTGAAACCGCTTAACTTCTATGTTCTTGACACACCAGTTGAACAGGTAAACATCGACGCTCTTTACGACAAAGGTTTCATTACACCTTGTACTCACGTTGGAAAGTCGGGTTACTATTTTGTAGATGATCATTTGGCTTGTACAGTTGAAGATGACTATCATTTTTTAACTCGTAGACGTGTAATTGATAAAGCCTATGTGTTGGCAAACGCTACACTATCAAACTTTATCCTGGACACGGTTCCATTAACTGGAGAGGGCAAAATGCAAGCCACGTATGCTAAGGCATTGGAGGCTGAAGTAGAAAGAGTAATTGTACAGGAAATGACTGCAAAAGGAGAAATCTCGGCAGACACTACTATTGCAAATGATACAGGAGTTGAAGTGTTGATTGATACTACAAACGTTATCGCAACAGATTCAAAAATCAAAGGAAAAATCAGAGTAAGACCTCACGGCTACGGAAGATTTATAGAGTTTTCAATTGGGTTTAATATAACGGCATAAGAATATGGCATTTAATTCAAGACAATACGAATGGGCGGATTTAACGCTTGTTCTAGGAGGTAGAGATGTAACGGGAATTCGTGGCATCAAATACTCTGAAAAGGCAGAAAAGGAGGCTTTGTTTGCTAAAGGAAGATTTGCCCACAGCATTCAAACTGGAAACATTGCGGTTGAGGGAGAAATCACTTTACTACAATCGGAGTACGAGGCTTTAGTTACAGCGGGTAACGGCTCTATTCTAGGACTTTCTTTAGATGGCGTTTTTGCTTATGGAAACCCAGCAGTTGGAGACCCACTTATTACCGATAGAGTAATTGGTATTAGCTTCACAGAAGCCGCTAAAGAATTCAAGCAAGGCGATAAGTTTATGGAAATCACACTTCCATTCGTTGCCTTATCAGTAAAAAATCAAGCATAAATTAAAAGCCCGCTTTCGGGCGGGCTTTTTATAAAAAACAAACACAAATGAAATCAAACATTGCAACCCCAGAACAAATTAAGGCGTGGAAGGAACAACACCTAGACGTTTACCAAATTGAAATTCCAGAAGACAACAAAGTTTGTTATCTGAGAAAGCCAACCAGAACCGAATTAAGTTATGGCTCTAAAGTTGGCGCCCAAGACCCTATGAAGTTTAACGAACATATCTTAAATGTTTGTTGGCTTGCGGGAGACGAGGAAATAAAAACAAATGATAGTTTGTTTTTAGCCGTTTCCACACAACTAGAGGAGGTTTTAGCTTTCAAAAAGGCTCAGCTAAAAAAGCTTTAGAGTCGTCAGAAGTTGACGAAAACGAATGGATTCGGATAGCAAACGCCCAATTGAGATATTATTTTCATCTCAATCCTGATGACTTAACAGACCAAGAGTGGGCAAGTTATTACAATGAATTAATCTACATAAGAAAATCAGAAAACAAATAAAATGAGTAGCCAAGCACTAAGTTATATTATTCAAATGAATAGCAACTTTGATAAGGTGTATACCTCATTCAATAAGTTTGCTACTGGAGTAAACACTGGTGTAGATAATATTCAAAGAAAATTAAACAGCGTTAGTCTTAACGCTATGATCCAAAACATTAATTCGGCTGCAGATGGTTTAAACAGTTTAAACGATCCTGGTATGAAGTTGAGTACAAATATGTATGACCTTCAAGCCATTACTGGAGTCGCTGGCGATAAGCTAAAAGAAATTGAAGGCTATGCCCGCCAAAACGCCAAAACCTTTGGGGGTGAGGCATCGGCATCGGCAGAATCATATAAGTTAATCCTGTCGCAATTATCTCCTGAAATCGCAAAAATGCCAAAAGCTTTGCAGTCGATGGGTAAAGAGGTATCGATTACATCTAAACTTATGGGCGGGGATACTGTTGCGGCAACCAACGTTCTTACAACGGCAATGAATCAGTATCAGGTTTCTTTAGAAGACCCAATTAAGGCATCTAAAGAAATGGCACGAATGAATAACGTAATGGCAGCCTCAGCCAAAGAGGGCTCTGCGGAACTTCCACAAATTGCACAGGCATTGGAGCAATCAGGATTAGCGGCTAAAACGGCGGGAGTATCTTTTGAAGAAACAAACGCATTTATTCAGGTACTAGACAAAAACGGAAAAAAAGGAGCTGAAGGCGGAGTTGCATTGCGTAACGTAATGGCAACTTTGGCACAAGGTAGATTTTTGCCAAAAGACACCAAAGCCGAGTTAGCAGCTGCAGGAGTAAACATCGATACATTAACGGATAGCTCGCTTTCGCTTTCGGACAGATTGAAACCTTTAAAGGGTATTATGAACGACCAGGCGTTGGTAACTAAACTTTTCGGCAAAGAAAACAGTAATGCCGCAATAGCTATGATTTCCAATACCGATGAGGCAAACCGATTAACTGAGGCAGTTAGCGGAACTAATACTGCATACGAACAGGCTGCAATTATAATGGAAAGCCCATTAGAAAAGAATAAGCGATTAAAGGCGCAAGTTGATGACTTTAAAATATCGTTGTTTAACGGCACAAATGGTTTAATTGGTTACGCTTCAGAAATTGGAAACGTTGCCAGAGATGTTGGTAACCTTATGCCTATTTTATCGGGTGCGGGAACTGTGCTTTCAACTTTAACCAGTGCAACAAAGATGCAAGCGTTATGGTCTGGAATAACAACAACCGCAACTTCTATATGGTCGGGTGCTCAAATGGTTTTAAATACAATTATGACCGCTAATCCAATTGGACTTTTAGTGGTAGCAATTGGAGCTCTTGTGGCTTTAGTTTATTCCGCAATTAAACATTATGACCAGTGGGGGTCTGCGGTTCTTTTCTTACTAGGTCCTTTCGGAATATTGATAAATATTATCATGAGCGTAAAAGACCATTGGGACTCTATCGTAAACGCCTTTAAATCGGATGGAATTGTTGGAGGTCTTAAACGTATTGGACTTGTGTTATTAGATGCAGTAATGAAACCATTGCAACAAATTTTAGAGGTTGTTGCAAAAGTAGATCCAACAGGTCTCGCACAAAAAGGACTTGACAAAATCAAGGCTTTCAGAACGGCTAACAACTTGGTAACACAAGGAGAAAAAGTAACTAAAGGTAAAGAAGCCGCAGATAAAGCGGTTATAAAAGAGCCAAAAGTACCAGGAGTTAAGGAGACGGAAGGCGGAGGAACTGGAGGAACTAAAGACGATGAGTCGGTCAAAAAATCTAATCAGGCAGTTGCAACTGGAGGCACAAAACACAATTATATTACAATAACCATCAAAGAGTTAAACGGTTTAAAAGATGTTGTTGTTAGTGGGAAAGATGCGGCAACAAAAGCGGGAACCGAAGTGGCAGACGAATTATTAAGAGTTATAGCAATGGCAGGAACAGCCACAGGATAAAATGGGAAACGTATTAGATAGTAGAGACATATTATTTGCAAGTTTAATGGGTAGCCAAGCGGTTGCACTTATTCAACGCTCGAACTTATTACAAAATGAGTTGTCAAAGCGTGTATTGCCTCCAATACCTTTTTTGCCCCTAAAAAATGAAACCCAAATTGAAAAGGCGTCGGATTTTAGTTTTGAAAATAATTGGCAAACTAATGATAGTACTCCTGAAGGTTCGCAGTTCTTTCCTATGTCGTTTAGCTTTACTGAAGGCGGGCAAAAATGGTTATTTCCGTTTGAGCCAATGATTAACATTTCATCAGGGAATAATATCATTAAACGCAACGTAGCCAAACAAGGAGAAAAGCTAATTGGAACTATAAAAGAGCGTTGGAGCAGAAAGGACTTTGACATACAAGTTACAGGAGTGTTAATGGGAAGTATGTTAAAAGGTTTACCTGAGGATACATTTCCAAGAGAACAAATGGAACGGTTATTTGAGTTCCTGAAGCATTCAAAAGAGTTCTTTATTTACTGCCACCCTTTGGAGATTTTAGGAATAACAAAAGTAGTTGTGGAAGATTATAGCTTCCCATTTACAAAAGGAGAAAACGTACAGGCTTATGACCTTAAACTAACAAGTGACTTTGCCTACAATTTATTGATAAAAGAAGAATTTTAAATTATGCGATTCGTTCGTTCGCTTTTGATGCTGTTAATGTTGGTGACATTCAGCACGGGATTCGGTTCTACAACTACCGACCTGAAGCAAAATTCAAAAGACAAACATGTTGTAACGGCTTTTAAAGTGGTTGCTCCTGAGTTTGTAAGTGTTGTATCATTTGAAAGCTCGGTTTTAATTACTGAGAATTATGCAAGTACGGAAAGTACAAATTTTGTCACGAAAAAAGTCTTTAACCCAAACATTGTAGCCGTCATTTCAGACGTAGGTTGGAGGAATTATCAGGAGCGAAATAAAGACATTCCATATAAAGAAAAGCTCATTGATAATTACAATTATAAGAACAAATTGAATAAGGTTGTGCCGGAACATCGAATACGTGATAATCCATTTGACAACTCGCCCACGTTCTTAATAAAACGGTATTATTAGATAAAAATAAATCAAAGCCATTCGTGTTAAATGGATGGCTTTTTTAAACGGGTGATAGCATTACTGGGATAATGCGTTTGAAGTAATTCAAAAGATGTGGTTCGATTCCACGCAACCCACAAATTAGAAAACAATGTACAACATCATTTGGGACATAAAATTTAAAACTAATGGAACGATTTACTCGCTCCAAACTGTGTCTTCTATTGATATTGAATGCAGCGTTGACAATTTAGCCGATACGGCAGTTATTACACTTCCAGAGGCGGTTATGAATCAAGTGTTAAATATTGGAAATGAAGTCGCACGAGGTTCGGAGGTTGTAATAAAAGCGGGCTACGATAAAACGCTACAAGCTGAATTTGTAGGCTATGTTCTTGATGTTGCTTCAAACGACAGCTCTTTAAAAATTATGTGCGAAGATGCGCTCTTCATTTTTAGAAAGGCGGTTAAAGATGTGGAGCTGAAGAATACAAATGTTTCCAAAATTGCAGACTATTTAGTCAAACAAATAGATCCTTCTTTTAAGTTGGTTTGCGATTATGATATTTCATACGAAAAGTTTGTCATCCATCAGGCAACCGCTTTTGATGTTTTGAAAAAATTAGCTGAGGAAACAAAAGCTAATATTTATTTCAATACTGAAAAAAAGGAATTGCACATACACGCTCCCTATTTAGAAAAAGGCGGAGAGGTAATTTATTCGATGCAAAGAAATGTAGAGAAAAGCTCTTTGGAATTCAAAAAGGCACTTGATAGAAAGGTTGAAGTAACCGTTGAAAGTACAAACGTAGCGGGCAAGATTGAAAGCTATACGGCTGGAACAACTGGAGGCGACAAAGTAACTTTAAAGGTTGGCTCTGTTTCTAAAGTCGATTTAAAAAAGATAGCCGATGCGGAGCTTATCCGTAGAAGTGCTGATATGTACGAGGGAGCAATCGATACGTGGTTAATTCCATTTGTGCAACCTACATACACAGCAAAAATAAAAGACGAGGATTATCCTGAAAAGGACGGCAAATATTATGTAGTTGGGGTTAATACTTCAGTTAGTGAAAGCGGAGGAAAACGAACGGTTAAACTTGGAATTAAAGTAAGCGTATAATGGATACATCGGCAGAAATAAAAAAGGCATTGCGTGAAGCTTTGGGAATCAATCCCAATTTGGCTATTACTGCAACCGTGGTTTCAGTTAATGGAAGCACTTGCTCTATTAAGTTAGCTAGCGAGTTGGTTCTGACGGATGTTCGCCTTTGTGCCACGATAAGCGATGACGCCGATATGATGGTTATTAAACCAAAAGTAGGTAGCGAAGTAATTGCAATGAGCCAAACTGGAAAGCTTGACGGCTTGTTTATTGTGAAAGTTGACGCAGTAGAATCAATACATTATTCTAAGGCAGATTTTGAATTTGTAATTGACGGAACAACGGGTAAAGTTACTTTGAAGAAATCGGGTGCAAACTTTGGGCAATTGATTAATGATTTTATTGACGCAATTTCTGGAATGCAAACGATTAATTCAGATATGACAACTGGAGCTTTACAGCCAACAGTTATAGCACAACTAAATGTCATTAAATCTAAGTTTAATTTGATTTTAAATAACGTTTAAACGATGAAAGATATAGGGATTCAATTAAAGGATAGCACAAATGCAGTTGAGAACATCGATTTAAAAGTTGTAATTGTTAAAGGTGTTGACGATAAAATAATAAGTGGTTTGGCTGTTGGTAGAACGCTTGCCCAAAATCAGGCGGTTATCTTAATTGCTAATCCAGGAGAGTTTCCTTTTAATCCTAAAATTGGGGTAGCCATTGACGAGCTGATATTGGATAACGATTATTTAAGATTCCGACACCGCATTCGTGAACATTTTGCAAAGGATGGATTAGTAGTTAAAAGAGTTGAATTATCAGAGAATAAACCTTTACAGATAGAGGCTAATTATGAGTAAGGAAGTAACATACAGCGGACAATCATTTTATAACAAAGTGGTCGAATGTACGGGCGATATTGAAAACGCCTTCGCTATGTTATTATTAAATAAAAAGACATCAACAACCGAAAGGTTACAAGTTGGAGAGGTTTTAAAAGTAAGCGAAGTTACCGACTTTGAAGTCGTTGATTTTTTTACTGAGGTAAATAGACCCGCAACATTAAAAGAAAATATAATTGTGGAGGCAACTGAAAATTATTTGATACCAGGAGAGTTTCCTTTTAGTTTTTAAATTATGGCAAGAGATAGAAAAACGATTAAAAAAGAGTTGACAGATACATTTATGTCTAACCCCTTAATTATTGCTTTGTATGGTTTAGTAAGTGGTCAAACATTTGAGGAGCAGTTCTCTTTGGTTTCTGTTGAAAATGTTTGGTTTGATAATATTTCTTTAGCCATTTATGAGCATGAGCAAATTGTGGCTACAAATGCCCTTAACTCTCGACCGCACAATTTGTCCTGGTACTTAGAAAAATGTAAAAACTTTCACGATGGTTTGGAGTTGGTTTGGTTAGACGGACAATTTCAATATGACTTAACTTCGGTTCTGGATGCAGAGGAAAGAAAAATAATTGATAGAGTTGCCGTTTTGGAGTCGTCAAATGGAGAGCTAGTGGTTAAAGTTGCCACAGATAACGCAGGAAATATTGAGCCATTAAGCGCACCGCAGTTAGTTCGATTTACAAATTATCTGCAGTTGATTAAAGATGCGGGAAATCGCATTAGAATTATCAACCAAGAGGCAGATAAATTGAAACTAACATTGGATGTTTATGTTGATGTTTCAATAATTGATTTATCTACAGGACAACTTCTAAATACTGACGATGTTGTTTATCCAGTTAAGGAAGCAATTGATAACTATTTGTCAAATCTTGAATTTAATGGGGCATTAGTAAAAGAGTTTTTAAAGAATGAAATTCAAAAAGCCTCAGGAGTTAAACTTCCTCTTATTCAAGGTTTAGAATGGCAGTATGCTACTTTCCCATTTGAGACCATTGGTGAGTGGAAAGTTCCAGAAGCGGGTTACTTTAAAATTGAACCAGCAGATTTAACAATTAACTATTTGCCTTATGTTTTGGATTAGCACCAATTTTAAACAGCAATTTTTAGACCTATCACCCACATTTTTTAGGGGCGAAAGGTTTGAGGCTTTCTTAGGCGTTTTTGCTAAACCATTGCAAACATTAGCTGATACGACACTTTACCAAATGCAACATGATAGCACCGTTATTTATTTGGAAAAGGTATTGAATGAATATTTTGCAATTTCAACGTATAACCCAAATAGCCATATTGCCACAAGGCAGATTTATATTGAAGATGCGCCACAAGCGGTCAAAAATTATATTTATCAACCTGAAGAAACAAACCCTGTTTATTTAGGCTTGGTTTACTTGGATAGAGAAATTGCTTTAGATCAATATCATTTTATTGTGAAAATACCAGTTTCAATATCATTTAATGAGGCAAGATTGAGAGCATTAATTGATTTTTACAAATTGGCGGGAAAAAGATATTTAATAGAAACGTATTAACGTATGAAAACAATAAATTTTGATTACACGGGTGGTTTCCCATTAGAGCAACCCGTACTAAAGAGAATGCAGTCAGGAACTTTATTAGTTTTAGAGGCATTTGTTAAGCATTTAGGCTGTGCCGATACAGGAAATTTTATTATTTCTGGGTGTACTATATCGGGTGCAAATATTACTCCTGGTATCATGTATATTGATGGAGAGCTTTGCCCTTTTGCTGGAGCTGTAGGAACTGCAACAACTAAAATACAAAAGCAAACTAATACAGTAACCGCTCCATTTGAAAATGGAACAAACCCGCCCGTTTTTATTGAAACGATAGCGGTTGTTAATGCGGCGGGAACCGAGCTACAAAACTTTACAAGATTTTATTTTGTTCAAGACGCTAATTATGTTCACACCGACAATAATTTCACGGCTGTACTATTGGCAAAACTGAATAGCATAGCTTCTGGCGCAGAGGTTAACGTTCAAACCAACTGGAATGAAACCAATCCATTATCTGATGCCTTTTTGGTTGGAAAACCAACGGGCGATTTAATGACATATTTGTGGAGAGGTAGAGTTATAATTGGCAATATTGGTTCTGGTACTGAAATTCCTATTTCTTTTCCTGATGTTGGAACCACTCAATACTCTGTTCTAGGTGTATTAAACGGTAGTAACTCTAATTTAGGACTAGATAACGATGTTACCTATGTTATTGGTCAGCAAACCGCAACCTCTTTCAAAATTTCTTTTGATGAGTACGAAAATCACAATCAACAATTAACCTTTAGTTATTTTATTATTCCAAATCCATAGATTATGAAATATATAGCAATAAGCCTCCCAGAAAAGCCATTCATTGTATGGTCGTCTATTCCAGATGGTGCGTATGAGAATCCAGAAAGCGAATATTTTGAGCATCCATTAGTTTTAGACGAGGAGGACGTTCCTTCTACAGAATTTGGCGTATGCCCTTTAAAAATTGTTGAGGGCGCTTTGGTGTCTAGAACTCCCGCAGAAATGACTGCATTTGAATCGCAGTGGATTCAGTCCGAATTTTTGCGCAACAATAAATTAATTATTAATCAGGTAAATGAAGGGAGTTTTACCTACGACACTCAAACATTTCCAATGGATGAACGTTCGCGTATTTTCTATCAAGCATTTGACAGAGCTAGAGGCACTGTTGGAGTGAAGTGTATGACGACTGCGGGCGCATTGTATACATTGCCTGTTGAAAATATTGATGCCTTTATGGATGCGTACTTTTCACAATTAAGAGAACTTTCAAAACCACTTGTATAATTATGCCACTAGGAATAGAAACAAAAGTAGATAGCCCAGATAAGTTAGCAGCGGTTTCTGGTAAACCAACAGAAAATTATTTGTTTGCCGAGGAGTTTAACCAAATAGTGCAAAAAAGCGACGAGCTAGAAGCAAGTAAAGCGGATTTAGTGGGGGGTAAAGTTCCTGCAGAACAATTACCTTCTTATGTAGACGATGTTTTAGAGTTTACTGATTTAGCTTCATTTCCAGTTACAGGCGAAACGGGTAAAATTTATTTGGCTTTAGATACGAATAAGACTTATCGCTGGAGTGGTTCTGCTTATGTTCAGATTGGTGTTGGTAAAAGAACATGGATGGTTGCTTGGACGGGGGTTTTATATTTTGATGGGAATTCAGGTAATGGTAACTGGTCAGGTTTAAATGCAACAAGTGCAAGTACTTTCGGATTATTAGGCGGAACAAATGGAACTATATTTCAGACTCCAGTTGGTACTGGTGGATTACCAAGCCCTCAATCTCCAGCACGTGTTATACCTTATAATTGCAAGATAAAATATTTTCATATTAGAAACGGAGTATCTCCTTTTTCAGCAGTTAGTCCCGCTAATTTTAGATTAAGATTTCATACACACACACCTAATGGGACAACAACTTTGAACAATCCAGTTTTACAGGGTGAGTTTGATAGCACAGGATTTAACATGCCTACTAACTATGTTTATCCTTCAAGTTGTTTTACAAATAACAATTTGACTTTACAAGCCGGGGACGTAATTACGCCAATAATGAGAGGTTTGCAGGCTTTGACGGCTGGTGCTTTAATTAGTGATTTTTACTTAGAATTTGAAGAGATATGATACAATTTTTAGAAAATAGTAAGCCGATTTTTACATCGGATAGAGAGGACTTAATAGATTTTTATACTTCGAAAGGGTATGAAGTTTGCCCAATTTTGTACAATGGAAGTTTTTTAAGTCCAATTTGGAATGGAACTGCTTTTGTAGAAGGTGCAACACCCGAAGAAATAGCAGAAGCAAACAATCCAATAGTTCCACAAACAATATCAGCAATGCGCTTAAAGCTTCAATTGTTTGATATGGGGATTACTGACGAGGATATATTTGAAGATATTGATTCCATACCAGAATTTATGTTTTCAATCACTGATAAAGAAAAAGCTAAAATTAAGTATAAAACAGCCACAAGTTTTGAACGAACAAATGGAGAATTAAACTTTGTAGCAACAATGGAAGGTTTAACTCAACAGCAAGTTGACGAAATTTTTATTAATGGCAATTTATAAGTTATGGGAATTTTACTCTACATCATCGCAACAATCCTATGGATTTTAATTACCCCAATTAACTGGGTAATTGTATCGTTTAAACACGGTTTAAGTAATGGTTATTTTACTGAAACGGCAATTGATATTGATAAGTTTGGCAACCGCAATTTTAGAACGTTCTTAAACGCATCAATGCGGTTAAAAAATGGTTATAAGTTTGGCAACGTCAATGAAACTATTAGTAGCGCATTAGGTAAAAACCAAAGAGATAAAACGCTTAGCTGGTTTGGAATAGGAATCTGTTTTGTACTGGACAAAATAGAAAAAGACCATTGTGAAAAATCAATAAACGAAAACGTTTAAACTTCAGGGAGGAATGAAGTAAAAAAAAGTCCTCCGACATTTAAAAATCTTTCTCAGGGATTTATTTAAAATTACGACACCAAAGCCGATCGGAGGACAAAAGTCTTCTGGTTGGCTTTTGTGCGTTATATAAATCCCTGAGAGCAACAAAAGTAATCTAAAATTATAAATATGGCAAAACAATTTAACTACAAACAGCAGTACGGTGTTATTGTTATTTGTGAAACGGAAGAGGAGCAAATTAAGATGTTCGAGGAGCTAAAGGCTAAAGGTTTAAAACTTAAAGTAGTAACAACATGATAGTAAAAATTGAGAACAAAACTAAAGACTTTGAAAGCTATAGAGCTCAAAGGGTAAAATCTTTATTTAATGCAGAGGACGGCTCACAATTTACACAAGATTTTAATATTGAAATTGACGACATGGATTGGGGCATTGGTTTAATTGTTGGGGCGAGTGGTTCTGGTAAGACTTCCATTGGTAAGCAATTCTTTGGAGAGGATAAAATTTGCAATCTTTATGCGGGTTGGGAACATGACAAACCAATTGTAGACTGTATTTTGCCTGATGGAGATTTCAACACAGCTACAGGAGCCTTGGCGGCTGTAGGTCTTGGAGATGTTCCAAGTTGGTTGCGACCTTTTCACGCATTATCAAATGGTCAACAATTTAGAGCGGGTTTAGCTCGGTTAGTTACTGAAGCACCCGACGAGGTTGTTGTTGATGAGTTTACCAGTGTAGTGGACAGACAAATTGCCAAAATTGGTGCGCTAGCCTTTGCAAAGAACTGGAGGCGAAATAAAGGAAAAAAAGTAGTGCTATTATCTTGCCACTATGATATTATCGAATGGTTACAACCAGACTGGGTATATGATGTAAATACCAAAGTATTAAAAAAAAAATTGAACTCGGCAACCGACCAGAGATTAAAATCGACATTTGGAAGGTCAACGGAACTTACTGGAAGTATTTTAAAGAGCATTACTATTTAGACCTACCACATCCGCCTGCAGCCGAATACTTTGTTGGAGTTGTAAACGGGGAACTTGTGGCACACGTTGCTGTTTGTCCTTTGTTTACGGCTAAGGCTTACAGGGCAACTCGTTTAGTTGTTATGCCCGAGTGGCAAGGTGCTGGAGTTGGAACCGCATTTTTAAATGAGGTTATGCAATACCATTTAGAAGGTAACGGCAGATGCGGGCATAAGTTCCCGACGTTCTTTCACACTAGCCACCCGCAATTAGCATCTTATTTAAGAAGTGCAAAAGTTTGGATACAAACAGGCGCAATGCTATATGGCTCTAATAAAACAAGAAGCAACGCTAGTATCGTTAAGACTGGGAAAAAGGGAACTATTACAGGCTGTGGATATGGCGGACATTTTAGAGCTATTCAAAGTTTTAAATATATAGGAAAATGAAAAAATTAAGAGTTTTTATAAGTGGTCAAAAGTATTTTGGAGAGCAAGTGTTTAGCTTGTGCCAAAGCCTTGACTTTATCGAAATTGTAGGAGTTTGCGCTCCGCTCGATGATAAGTACATCGGTAAAACCGCAAGAAAGTTTAATATTCCAGTTGTGCCTGCGGGCGCATTAAACGCCGATACAATGCCCAATAATGTAGATATTGGTATTACGGCGCACTCATTTGATTATATCGGCGTACGCACAAGATATAAGCCTAATATTGGTTGGATAGGTTATCACCCGAGTTTGTTACCACGTCATCGTGGGCGTTCGTCTATTGAATGGGCTATCAAAATGCGGGATGCAATTACAGGCGGAACAGTGTTTTGGTTAAATGCTGGAATTGATCGAGGTGATATTGCATATCAGGAGATTTGCTTCATAGATCCGAAAATGTACGCAATGGACACAAAGAAGGCAGCAAAGTTGTTGTGGGAGCATGAGCTTCAGGACTTAGGATTAAAGTTGATTCGACAGGCGCTGATTGATATAAGTAACGGAGTTATTATAAAGAAGCCACAGCGTAAGGAGTTTAGCACCTTTGAGCCAAGCACTGACGTCAAGGATATATTTAAGCCAGACTTATTGATGTTGGAGCAATATGCATCTGATAGCAAATAATAAAAGCCCTATTAAGGGCTTTTTAAATAGTGTTTAAACATTGATTAAATGTTATATATTTGCTCTGAAAGTGCACAATTCATTTTTTATTTATGCACAATTCATTTTTGCGATTATATAAAAAAAAATATTTTTTTAATTTCCAGCTTCTTTTTCTGCGTCATCAATCATTTTTTGATTGGCAACGATAGCAAATTCTACACGTCTATTTAAACTTCTACCCGTTTCCGAATCATTTGTTTCGATTGGTTCTGCTTCTCCCATACCAACTACTGAAAAACGCGCAGGAGACAATCCTTTACCCGATAGATATGATTTAACAGCAGCCGCTCTTTCTGAAGATAAATTTAAATTATAACTTTGAGAACCTTTACTATCGGTGTAGCCATAAATTTTTATATCTGTATCAGAATATTCTTTAAAAACGGGCACCAATTTATCTAAATTTTGCTTAGCGGTTAGTGTTAAAGCCGATTTATTGAATTCAAAATTAACAGAATTTTCTCCCAATACTAAATGAATTCCCTCACCAACTCTTTGTACTTGAGTTCCTGGTAAAGCTGTTTCAATTTCTCGAGCTTGTTTATCCATTTTATTTCCAATCAAACCGCCAATTGTTCCTCCAACTACCCCACCAATAACAGCACCTAAAGGCGTATTGCCTCCTTTTCCTAAGTTGTTCCCTAAAATTCCTCCAATTACTGCACCTGAGGTGGTACCAATAGCAACTCCTTTTTGGGTATTGTTTGCGTTTTTTATAGCTTCACAACCCACAAATGAAGTAGAAAACAAAACAATTGTAATCATACTAAATGCGATATACTTTTTTTTCATAATTTCTTTTTTTAATTTAATCTGTTAAATTCATAAACCAAAGTGGTGATTTTTCCTGCAACTTCTACATTATCTAATAGCTCAAATGAATTTTCTGTTAAATTAGCCACTTTTAAAATGTACCCTTCTTTTACCCTTTTAGCCTTTGCATCAGCACCAATAAATTTTAAAACAAGATTTCCTTCTTGATTTACATACCATGTAATTTCACTAGAAAACGAAGGACAACCCGGTTTTTTTAAGGCCATTTCTCCTTCATTATTATTGGAAACAAAACGCCACTCACTCGCCTCAAAACACTGAGAATCAGCCACACCAAAAGAATTAATCTTGATATAAGAAGAATTTGGATACGAAACCGATGTGAGTTTCCAATTTCCTTTTAAACCTACCGCTGTCTTATTGTCTAATTTTGTAACAGGATTAGTTTTGCATGAGACAATCAAAAAAAACAAACCAAAAATAATTACACTTTTCATAATAAATTGTTTTACAGAAGATTATATCTACAAAGGTAACCCTTATAATCCCAGCAAACGTTAATTATAACCCAATTTGACCACCAGACAATTTGTCATAAAACTAAAAATGGTATCCATTTTGAAATACAAGTAAAATCAATTGTTTAACTAAAAAATTTTAAAATATGGCATCAGGAAAAATTAATGTTTCAGTAGAAAACATCTTTCCCTTAATTAAAAAGTTTTTGTACAGCGACCACGAAATTTTTCTTCGTGAATTAGTATCGAATGCTACCGACGCTACTTTAAAATTAAAACATTTAACCAGTATTGGTGAAGCTAAAGTAGAATATGGCAATCCAATAATCGAAGTAAAAATCGACAAAGAAGGCAAAAAACTACACATCATTGACCAAGGTTTAGGAATGACCGCTGATGAAGTAGAAAAATACATCAATCAAGTAGCTTTTTCTGGCGCAGAAGAATTCTTAGAAAAATATAAAGATTCGGCTAAAGATTCAGGAATTATTGGCCACTTTGGATTAGGTTTTTACTCGGCTTTTATGGTGGCTGAAAAGGTAGAAATCATTACTAAATCATATAAAGACGAACCTGCAGCGCATTGGACATGCGATGGAAGTCCGGAATTTACTTTAGTACCTCATGACAAAACGGAAAGAGGTTCGGAAATCATCTTACATATTGCTGAAGATTCTTTAGAATTTTTAGAAGAATTTAAAATCCGTGAATTGTTAACCAAGTACAATAAATTTATGCCTGTTCCGATTAAATTTGGAACCAAACAAGAAGCGCTTCCAAAACCTGAAGATGCAGGCGATGATTACAAAACGGAATACCTTGAAGTAGATAACATCATCAATAATCCAAATCCGGCTTGGACAAAACAACCGGTAGATTTAACGGATGAAGATTACAAAAAATTCTATCACGAATTGTATCCAATGCAATTTGAAGAGCCGTTATTCAACATACACTTAAATGTGGATTATCCATTCAACTTGACTGGAATTTTATATTTCCCAAAAATGGGCGCTGATTTACAATTGCAAAAAGATAAAATTCAATTGTACCAAAATCAAGTATATGTGACTGACAATGTGGAAGGAATAGTTCCTGAATTTTTAGGAATGTTGAAAGGTGTGATTGATTCACCAGATATTCCGTTAAACGTTTCGCGTTCGTATTTACAAGCGGATGGAAATGTAAAGAAAATTTCAAACTATATCACTCGTAAAGTAGCTGATAAATTAAAATCGTTATTCAACGAAAACCGTGAAGATTTCGAACAAAAATGGAACGACATCAAAATTGTGTTGGAATACGGAATGCTTTCGGAACCAAAATTTTATGATAAAGCTGGTGATTTTGTATTGTATCCAACTACAGATAACAAATATTACACTTTAGCCGAATTAAAAGAAGCTATTGCTCCAAATCAAACCGATAAAAACGGAAAACTAGTAGTTTTATACGCTTCAAATAAAGACGCACAACACAGTTATATTGATATTGCAAAAGAAAAAGGCTATCAAGTGTTGTTATTAGATTCTCCAATTGTTTCACATTTAATTCAAAAATTAGAAGCTGATAATGAAAATATATCCTTTGCTCGTGTAGATGCAGATCATATCGATAAATTAATTCAGAAAGAAGAAGAAACGATTTCTAAGTTATCAGATGAAGAAAAAAATAAGCTAAAAGAAACTTTAGAAACAGTAGTTCCGAAAGAAAACTATACAGTTCAATTGGAAAATTTAGACAGCAATGCAGCTCCCTTCATGATAACGCAGCCTGAATTTATGCGAAGAATGAAAGAAATGAGTGCATCTGGCGGTGGTGGAATGTTTGGTATGGGTAATTTTCCAGATATGTATAATTTAGTAGTAAACACAAATTCAGAATTAGCAACTACGATTTTAAACAGCACAGAAGATGCACAAAAAGACTTAGTAAAACAAGCCTTAGATTTAGCAAAACTATCACAAGGATTACTAAAAGGCGAAGAACTAACGGCTTTTGTAAAGCGAAGTTTTGAAACTTTAAAGTAATCCAAATTGTCATTCTGAACTTGTTTCAGAATCTAATTTAATCCTGACAGGTTTTTGAAACCTGTCAGGATTTTTTTATATTTGGATGAGTTAATTCAAAATAAATGAAATTTCACTTCCAAATAACATTATTACTATTAATTTTTAGTTTTTCTTATTCACAAAAAAATAAAGAATTTGAGAAGTTAAAGAAATACAACGGCTATAAAGTTGTAATAAATCCCAAATCAAAATATAATTGGACTTATAAGTATAAGCTAAAAAATGGTTATATAACTCAACAAGATAACTATGCAAAAAAACAATTGGTTTATAAATGTACCCACTTATATGACACGTTAAACAACATACAACACACCATTGAATTATTTAGTAAAGAAAAAGGTTACAAAAATGATTCAATTTTTATGAAAGAAATTGATTTAGTAACAAATGAAATAAATGAAATTTATACCAATAGAGAAATCATAAAAAAAGAAGGTGATTATAACGCTGAAGGAAATTTAATAACATATGATGATTCAATTTTTGTAAAATATGAATATAAATATGATTCTCTAAATAATATCATTGAAGAAAAAATATATGAATATCCTGAAAAAACTAAAACTGAAACCATTACCTACAAATACGACAAATTTAATAATGTAATTGAAGTCAATCGTGAATTTAACTATCCGGTTGAATTCCCGGTCATCTATGTTGGAGGAAGAGCACATTATAAAAAGGAATACTACAGATATATCTATAATAAAGACGGACTTTGGATAAAAAAATATTGGATTGTAGAGGGCAAAGAAACCCTAATTGAGAGAAGAAAATTTTTTAAAAATTAACCATAAAACTACCTTTTAAAAAGTCAAAAAAAAGAGTCAAAACCTAGTTTAATACCATAGAACAAAGAATTATTGCGTTTAATCCTGACAGGTTTCAAATGCAGTCAGGTTTTTTTTTGTAAATTTACGTTTTACCAAATATATTATGACACTTTCTTTAGAAACACCCGCTTTATTATTCTCTGCTACTTCTTTAATCCTATTAGCATATACCAACCGTTTCTTAACAATCGCTCAAATTGTACGAAGCTTAAAGAAAAACTACGACGACAATCATAACAAAAGTATTTTATTGGAAATCAAAAACCTAAATCTTAGATTAACGCTAATACGTTACATGCAACTTTTTGGAGTAATGTGTTTGTTCTTATCGGTTTTTGCAATGTTATTGCTTTATGTCAATCAAGAAAATTTTGGAATTTATTTTTTTGGAGCTAGTTTACTTTGTTTATTGCTTTCGTTAGGCATTTCTTTTTGGGAAATTAGTATTTCGGTAAACGCACTTCGTGTTCATTTAAAAGATTTGTCAGAAGACATTGAATAAATTATTATTCTACAATCCACAACAAAACTGGTTTTTCTGATTTTTGCAAACGTGTATCTAATTTTTCCATAAATTCATTTGAAACTGCTGGACAACCCCAACTCAATGGCGCAAATTTTGGATACACTTCATTATTTTTCACAGCATTCCAAGAGTGTAAAACCACAACTCTTTTGACCGCACTTTTATTACTTTCTTCCAAACCGTATAGCCAATATTTCACATTGATTCCCCAAGAACTATAATCGCGGTTGCCAATTTTATATTTTCCTTTCATGGAGCAATGGCTATCAACTCTGTTATCAAACCTTACTTTTTCCCATTTAGTTGGATTTTCTTCAAATTGGTCACAACTGCCATGAGTAACTAAATTTTTGTCCACTACTTTTTTTGTTTTAAAATCATAAATAAAAAAACGATTCTTGCCTGAATGAATACTTAAATCGACTAAAAAGTAATAATTTTCATCAAACCCTTCTTTCTGACAAAATGCTAATGCTTCTGTGTGAATTTTAGAATAGTCTTTTGAAGCTTCTACGTTATTTTCGGCATCATTGCAACATAAAAAACTAAGAATCATAACAAGAAAAAAGTGTTTCATACAAATGGGTTTAAAAACTATAACTCCATTTTATTTTTTTTATTTAAACCAAGATTGTTAAATTCATACTAAATTTCTGAATTCTGAATTCTAATTTCAAATTCGTTATATTTGCGCCCCTTAAAAATTTAGGCTATGTCAAACAACAATATTATTAAAGGCGTTTTTCTTGTTGCATTAGGTGCTACCAGTTATGGAATGTTAGCTACTTTCGTAAAACTAGCGTATCAAGAAAATTTTACAACTGCTGAAGTAACTTCCTCTCAATTTATCTATGGAATTATTGGCGTTTTAATCATTAATCTGTTTCAAAGAACAAAAAATAAAAACACTGCTGTAAAAGCAACTTCGAAAAACATTATGCACTTAATGTTGGCTGGAACTTCATTAGGAATGACAAGTGTTTTTTATTATTTAGCGGTAAAATACATACCCGTTTCTATTGGAATTGTATTATTAATGCAAACGGTATGGATGGGTGTTTTATTAGAATGGTTTTTAGATAAAAAAGCGCCTTCTTTCCAAAAAATAATTGCCGTACTTATTGTTTTAATTGGAACTGCCTTAGCGATAAATATTTTTAAAATTGATTTCAATGACACAACCATCAATTGGTCTAACGGAATTTTTTGGGGAATTTTAGCAGCTGCATCATTTACTACAACTATGTTTACTGCAAACAAAGTTGCACTAGGAATTTCATCGGCACAAAGAAGTTTATACATGCTTTTAGGTGGAGCAGTAATTGTTTTTGGCTTTAGTGTATATACACAAACAGCACCCTTTAATTTCGAAATTTTTACCAAATGGGGAATTATTTTAGCGCTTTTTGGAACCATTATTCCACCAATGTTGCTAAATGCCGGTTTTCCGCACACAGGTATTGGATTAGGAAGTATTGTTTCTTCATTAGAACTACCTGTTTCGGTATTAATGGCTTTTTTCTTATTAAATGAAAGTGTTTTATTGATTCAATGGATTGGCATTGTGTTAATAATTTTTGCCATTGTAATAATGAATATTCAATTTCACAAAAAATAACCACATCTTTTTTTGTGTTAATAAGTTTATTTTCAACTATTTAATTCAATAATTTTTTTTCATACTTTAGAAATAATAACCATTACAAGAAATTGTAAATAAACTATTTTAAAGATGAGAAAATTATTAGCTGAATTTTTCGGAACCTTTTGGTTGGTATTTGGTGGATGTGGTGCTGCCGTTTTTGCTGCTGGAATTCCAAATATTGGAATTGGATTAGTAGGAGTTTCATTAGCATTTGGACTAACCGTTTTAACTATGGCGTATGCTGTAGGTCATATTTCTGGTGGTCATTTCAATCCCGCAGTTACTTTAGGATTGTGGGCAAGTGGTCGTTTTTCTGAAAAAGAAATTTTACCCTATGTTGTATCACAAGTTTTAGGCGCTACAGCTGCAGCAGGAGTTTTATACCTAATTTTAAATGGTGGAGGTGGAACAGATTTTGCAGCAGATTCGGCAGGTGCTTTTGCATCAAATTTCTATGAATCTAATGCATTTGATACAAAAACATATTATAACGGTGTTGGATTTTCAATGGAAGCCGCTTTTTTAGCTGAATTCATATTAACAATGTTTTTTTTAATTATCATTCTAGGAGCAACCGACAGATTTGCCAACGGAAAATTTGCTGGGATTGCAATTGGTTTAGCACTAACATTAATTCACCTAATTAGTATTCCAATCACAAATACTTCTGTAAATCCCGCACGTTCTACTTCACAAGCCTTATTTGTGCAAGGCGAAGCAATAAGTCAATTATGGTTATTTTGGGTAGCTCCAATTGCTGGTGCCATTGCAGCTGGATATATTTACAAAAATTTATTACAAGACAACAAATAAAATTGACTTTAAAGAATTAAATTAGCGGTGTTTTAACATCGCTTTTTTTATGCTGAATTTGTTTCCCAAAGAAAAAATAATATTGCCATTACCCGATGCGGTTTTTGAATTTTATCCAAATTTCTTCCACCATGAAGAAGCAGATATCTTGTTTGAAAAACTACGATTAGAGACACCTTGGCAACATGATGAAATTACCATTTTTGGAAAAAAAATTTTGCAGCCTAGACTCACTTGTCTTTTTGGAAATGAAGGAAAACCCTATTCCTATTCTGGTTTAACAATGCAACCAAAACCTTGGAATAGCACGATTATGCACATAAAAAATGAAGTTGAAGCCAATTGCAATGAAAACTTCACAACCGTTTTAGCAAATTTATATAGAAACGAAAAAGACAGCAACGGTTGGCATGCCGATAACGAACGTGAATTAGGTAGAAATCCGATAATTGCATCGGTAAGTTTTGGAGAAGAACGAAAGTTTCAATTGAAACATATTTCGGACAACAACATAAAATTATCCCTCGATTTAACCCACGGAAGTTTATTACTAATGAAAGAAGGCAGTCAAATTCATTACAAACACCAAATTCCAAAAGCATCACAACCAAAGAATAATAGAATAAATTTAACATTTCGGACGATTTTATAACTATTTTTCAAAAAACAAGTTTTAAATCATTCTATTTTTAAAAATTCCTAAAAAAACAATTGACCCATTTTTTGAATTTATTTTTTTACTAATATTGAACTACAAACCAATAAAAAAGATAAAATAGCATTCATTTGATGAAATCGCGAAAACAAAGAATAAAAAGTGATTCCATTTGTTACCGATGAAAAAAAGTGTTTAAACTAATGAAAAAGAAGAAAATTTCAGAATTCGACAACGAAACCCTAAATAGAGTTGTTGCGATGGCCCAAGAGGAAAAAAAACCTTTTGAAGTTTTAAAAGAAGAATTTGGCGTGTCAGAAAACGAAGTGACTGAATTGATGCGAAAACGTTTATCTAAAGACAATTTTGAACTTTGGAAAAAGAAAGTTACAGCAACTAAACCTAAACCTAAACCAATTAAATACAACGAATTGGAAGACGATGATTTAGATAGTAAATATTACTTTAAAAATAAATTTGATTAAATTTTCAACTCTTGTTCAGCAAGAGTTTTTTTTTCAATTTTTTTAGAAAAAAAGTTTAACGAAATTCAGGTCGACCTAATAATTGAAATGACTTGGGAAGACCGACCCCCTTTTGAAGCAATAACATTTCAATTTGGTATTTCTGAACAAGAAACATTTGAAATTATGTGTTGCGAAATGAAAACTTCTAGCTTTAGAATCTGGCGCAAACGGGTTCAAAGAAGAACAACCAAGCATGCGAAACTTAGAACAAATGGAATCGACCGATTCAAATGCAAATTACAAAGACAAATAACTCACAACAAAATATCTAAACGATAAAATTGTAACATTTTATTCATTTTACATACTTATGTTAATAAACTAAGATTAAAATGAAAAAAATAATTCTTTCACTAGCAATGGTGAGTTTTCTTTGGAGTTGTACTTCAACCCAAAATGTAACCTCAACAAAAAACGAAGTTGATGTTACTATTGATTTAGTCAATGTAAAAGACGACAAAGTAATGGTAACCATTAAAACCCCAACTTTCACAACAGAAACGACTTCGTTTCACATTCCAAAAACGGTTCCTGGTACTTACTCTGAAGATGATTACGGTCGTTTTGTAGAACAAGTAAAAGCATTTGATGCTAAAGGAAATGTGCTTAAAGTGGCTAAAACAGATGAAAATTCATATACCATTTCAGAAGCAACAAAATTGGCTAAAATTACTTATTTAGTAAATGACTCTTTCGATACCGAAGGTGGTGCTGGATTTGGTGAGAGCGAAGACATATTTTCTCCATCAGGAACAAACATTAATGCAGGTGTAAATTTCATGCTAAATACACACGGTTTTATCGGATATTTCAAAGGAAAAGAAGAAACTCCATACAAATTAACAGTGAAACATCCTGCTAATTTATTAGGCGTATCTGCAATGATTGACGCAGATAATAGTGATACTTCTGATGTTTTTGTAATGCCAAAATATGCTAGTTTGGTAGAAATGCCAATCATGTATTCAAAACCAGATTATACTTCATTTATGGTTGATGACATGGAAATCATCATCAGTGTGTATTCTCCAACAGGAAAATATACGGCAAAACAAATTACGCCAAACATGGAAACGATGATGAAGGCACAAAAACGATTTTTAGGCCCAATCGACTCAACAAAAAAATATGCAATTTTACTTTATTTATCAGATGTAGCTGCTAAAGATGCAAAAGGATTTGGTGCACTAGAACACCCAACTTCAACAGTAGTTGTAATGCCTGAAGTAATGGGATTAGAAATGTTACAAGAACAATTGAAAGATGTAGTTTCACACGAGTTTTTTCATATTGTAACCCCTTTAACCATTCATTCAAACGAAATCCAAAATTTTGATTTCAACAAACCTGAAATGTCTGAACATTTATGGATGTATGAAGGAGTAACAGAATATTTTGCAAATTTATTCCAAGTAAACCAAGGTTTAATTGACGAGGCAGCTTTCTATGAAAGAATGGCAGGTAAAATTGCACAATCGCGCCAAATGAATGACAATATGAGTTTTACTAAAATGAGTAAAAACGTATTAAACCCACCTTACAAAGAGCAATATTTAAATGTATACCAAAAAGGGGCATTAATTGCTATGTGTATGGATATCATTATTAGAGAAAATAGCAACGGTAAAAAAGGAATTTTAAATCTGATGCAAGAATTATCTAAAGAATATGGAACTACAAAAGCATTCAAAGACGAAGAATTATTCGGAAAAATTACAGCATTAACCTATCCTGCGGTAGGAGAATTTTTAAACAAACATGTTGCTGGAGAAACGCCAATTCCATACGAACAATATTTTGCAAAAATGGGTGTGTCTGAAACAACAATTGAAGTAGCAGGAAATCCATTCTTAAAAGGACAAACTCAACCTTATATTACAGTTGATCCAAATACAAAAGAAATCATGATTTTACCTGAAATTGAATTGAATTCTTTTATGACTACTTTAGGATTAAAAAATAATGATAAAATTCTTGCCATTAATGAAACAGCCTATAATCTTGACAATATCTACGATATGATTATGGCTAGTATGAACTGGAAAGATGGTGAAGCTATTACTGTAAAAATCAAAAGAGACGGAAAAGAGCAAACAGTGAAAGGAAAAATTGTAATGCCTAAAGAAAAACAAGATGGCTATCAATCAACAGACGACTCTAAAAAAACTATTCGTGAAGCTTGGTTAAGAGGTTAAAATTGAAGATTAAAGAATAATGATTTTTGAATTTTGATTACTTTAGAACTTGAAATTAAATTTAGAAATTAAATTTGTTCTTGAAATTGAAATAGAATCCTCAAAGTACATAGTATTTTGAGGATTTTTTTATTTACTTTGCGAACTCAAAATAAAAATTTCAAAATGAAGAAAATAGTTTTAGCGTTGCTTACAGTTATATCTTTTATTTCTTGCGAAAAGAAAGAAACCGTTGAAGATGCAAACGTTCACATTACAGTAAATGTTGATGGTTTAAGCCAAGGAAAATTATATTTACAAAAAATAGAAGATACTACTTTAGTAATTATTGACAGTATACTAATTAATGGCGATTCTAAATTTGAAAGTCACGTTAAATTAGATAGTCCAGAAATGTTATATCTTTTTTTAGATAGAGGAAAAACCAATTCTATTGACAACAGTTTAGCATTTTTTGCTGAACCAGGAAACATTACCATTGAAACTACTTTAAAACATTTTTTTGCTGATGCAAAAGTTAAAGGTTCAAAAAACCATGATTTATGGATGGAATTCAAAAAAATCAACGACCGATTTAATGACGAAAATTTAGTTTTAATGGAAAAACGTTTACAAAACGAATTAAAACCAAATCCATCATCTACAGATAGTATTGAAGCAGCCTACGAGAAGCTTTTAAAGAGAAAATACAGATACACGGCACATTTTGCAACCACACATGGAGATGCAGCCATAGCGCCTTATTTAGCGCTTTCTGAAATTGCAAACATCAATATGCCCTATTTGGATACTATTCAAAAAAGTATGAAACCCGATGTAGCTAAATCAAAATATGGTAAGATGCTTACCGAATATGTAAAAGAAAGAAAAGCTACTGAAAAATAATAAAGTAATATTACTAGAAACCACAACAAATAAGTTGTGGTTTTTTGTTTACTAAAACTCCTAAAAACGAAAAAACCATCACTGTTAAGTGATGGTTTTAATTTGAGCCGGCGGAGGGACTCGAACCCACGACCTGCTGATTACAAATCAGCTGCTCTAGCCAGCTGAGCTACGCTGGCAACTCAAATTTCGAGTGCAAATATAAGGGTGAATTTTTAATTTCCAAATATTTTTTGCACTTTTTTTATTGATTTTTTTAATTTAATTCGTTTATTTTTGCAACAAATTGATTAGCAGCCGCTTCGTATTCTTTACGAATTTGTTTGAAATGTGCTTTTTTATTTTCAACATCTCTTTGATTTGCTTTCGTCATTAAAGAATCAAAAGTTTCGTAGATTTCGTCCTCTAATTTTTCAGAAGCTTCCGTTGGTCTTCCACCGTTAGTCATTTCCCAAACATATACAATGTTTAAGATATCACCATAAACGTAATTGATTTCTTTTTTCAAGTTTTTAACGCTTGCCATTTTTTATAAATTTAAAATTTGGTACAAAATTACATAATATATTTTGTTCTCAGCAAATTATATCGAAATTTCTAATAAAGTAGCTTTTCCTTTGAGTGTTAAATGATCTATAATTGCAGGAATCAAAATCGTATCACCCATTTGATAACGCATAATTTCACCATTTAAAACCAATTCAAATTGTCCATTGGTACACATAAAAACAGTAAAAGCGTCTTTGGATTTTTTCCACAGAAAACAATCTTGTAGGGCAATAATATTCGTTTTAAAATAAGAACAATCCACCACAGACGAAGAATGATTTGGTAATTCAGAATATTCAATTTTTGAATCAGTAGTATTGTAATTAATGGCTTCCAAGGCTAACTCGGTATGCAGTTCTCTTCCTATTCCGTTAGCATCAACTCTATCCCAATCGTAAATTCGATAAGTAACATCACTGGTCTGCTGAATTTCTGCAACTACAACTCCTGCTCCAATTGCATGAATAGTACCAGTTTCTAAAAAGAAAACATCGCCTTTTTTTACGGGATATTCATTTAATAAAGAGACTAAATTCTTGCTTTCTAATTTTTCTAAATATTCTTCCGGATTGGAATCATTTTTAAAACCTACTACTAAACGAGCTGCTTCGTCGGCTTGCATTACATACCACATTTCAGTTTTTCCAAATGAATTATGGCGTTCTTTTGCTAATTCGTCATTGGGATGCAACTGTATCGACAAATCTTCTTTAGCATCAATAAATTTAAACAATAATGGGAATTGTTTTCCAAAACGAGCAATTACAGATTTTCCTAAAATTTCTAGTGGATATAAATCAATAATTTCATTAATGTTTTTTCCTTCAAAAACACCAGTTGCAACTATACTAACATCCCCAGGAACCGTTGAAATCTCCCAACTTTCACCAGTAGTTTCAGAAACGATTGGCTTGTTTAGATAAGATTTTAACTTGGTTCCGCCCCAAATGCGGTCTTTCAGAATAGGGATAAAGGTTAAAGGATAAAACTTCATGTTCAGAATGGTGAATTACAAAGATGCAAAAAACTAACCAATTACTAAAATTGATTCGCTTAGTTTTTACAATAAAATACTTTATTTCGAATTTTTAATTGCAGTTAACGCTTTTGTAATGTGGTTTTTAGCACTCATATTATCAAAAATATAAATTGCTTTTCCTGTAGCGTCAAATACATAGGTAACTCTACCAGGAACTAGTCCAAAAAGCGCCGTTGGAACTCCAAATAACTTGCGTAGTTTTCTATCTGTATCCGAAAGTAAAATAAAAGGCAAACGATGCTTTTGTTGAAAATTTTGATGCGAACTAACCGAATCACCACTTACACCTATAACTTCTGCACCCAAATCCTGGAAATCTTGATAGGCGTCTCTAAAACTACACGCTTGCGTAGTACAACCTGGCGTATTGTCTTTTGGATAAAAATAAATCACAACAGGTTTGTGTTGTACAAAATGACTATCGAAAGCTGTTCCGTCTTGTTTAACTGCTGTAAAATGAGGCAATTTATCACCTATTTGAATTGACATGTTTAATTTCCTTTATACGTTACAAAGTTTCTCGGCGTTTCATATAATGTAATTTCTAAGACTTTATCTGGTGCTATTAAAACACGAAGTTTATTCCAAATAATGTATGCTATATGTTCGGCTGTTGGGTTCAAAGCCGCAAATTCAGGAACATCTTCATTTAAATTTTTATGATCAAAAGCTTCTTCAATATGCTCTTTAATCAAATCAGACAAAATTTTAGTATCAATAACATATCCTGTTTCTTGATCAACTTCACCCGTAACTGATACAATTAATTCGTAATTATGACCATGAAAATTTGGATTGTTGCATTTACCAAATACTTCCTGATTTTTTTCCATAGTCCAATCTTTTCGATACAATCGATGTGCGGCGTTAAAATGGGCTTTTCTTGAAACAGTTACTATCATGGGATTTGATTATTGATTAATGTTTTTTGATTGCTGAAGTATTCTGAAATCTTAAATCTAAATTCTTTATTCTTAAATTTTATGATCTTCTAGATAGTGATAAAATTGGTCGAAAATAATTTTAAACCAAACGGTGTACAAAGCTGGATTTTGAATCATATCCTCTTTAATTGACTCAATTTTCATCCATTTCCAACTTTCCACTTCGTCGACATTAATGATAGGCTTGTCGTTATAATAACCAATCATAACGTGGTCTAATTCGTGTTCGGTTAAACCATTATCAAAAGGTGCTTTGTATATAAAATGAAACAATTCTTTTAAATCTGCCTCAAAACCCATTTCCTCAAACAAACGACGTTTTCCAGCTTCAATATTTGTTTCTCCAGCTCTTTGATGGCTACAACAAGTATTGGTCCACAATAACGGCGAATGATATTTATGATGAGCGCGTTGTTGCAACATAACTTCATTCTTATCGTTTAAAATAAAAACAGAAAACGCTCTGTGTAAAACTGCTTTTTCATGCGCTTCCATCTTATTCATCAGTCCAATTGGCTCATCATTTTCGTTTACCAATATCACTTGTTCTTCTTTCATAGCTTTTAATATACTTGTCAAAAATACGAAAAAAGTTAGGACTAAAGCGCTGTTTTTTTGTTTGTGAAAAGTTTAACGTCTGTTGAATTACAATCCCTTTTTAAAAGTAAATGGGAAAAGAAATCACTAAAATGAAAAAATATAAAATATTTTGACTACTTTTGTATCATTGGTAATGATAATAATTTCTTCTTGCAAAACTTTGACTCAAAGTACTTTATACATTTTTGTTTATTTAGCTTGTGTGTTTTTATCCTTATACTTTTAAATAATATTAATTTAATTACGTTTACATTTAATGGCTAGACCACAGGAAACTTTTAACAAAAAAGAACAAGAGAAACTTAGAGCTAAGAAAAAGAAAGAAAAACAAGAAAAAAAGGAAGCTCGCAAAGCAAATCCAAAATTATCGGGAGAGGATATCTATGTGTATGTCGATGAAAATGGACACTTAACAAACACACCGCCAGATCCTTCTAAAAAAATCATTGTAGACGTAGAAAGCATTGAAATCAATACTTCTAGAAGAACAGCTGCTGAAGAAGCACCTGTAGATAGAAGAGGAACAATTGATTTTTTCAACGAATCTAAAGGTTTTGGTTTCATTAAAGAAATTGAAACAGGTGAAAAATATTTCGTTCACATCAGTGGTCTTTTAGACGATGTAAAAGAAGGAAACTTAGTAACCTATGAATTAGAAAAAGGAGCTAAAGGAATGAATGCCGTTAGAGTTAAAAAAATATAATTCTTGTAAGATATATAAACAAAATCACAGTGAAAGCTGTGATTTTTGTGTTTTAAAACGACTTTTATTTGTAAATTTCCATACGCTAAATAAAATTAAACATGTATAAATTCTCATTGTTGCTTTTTTTAACATCATTTGTCTTAGTATATGGCCAAGAAAAAATGAAGGACACTACAATAATAGTAAAAACCTATTCACAAAGATGGGAATTGAATGATGCTGTAAAAAAAGGAACTTTTAGACTTATGTCATACAAACCCATTTATTTGACAGCAGGTAGAATTTCAAGCAACCCAAATAAATTACCAAAAAGCGAAAATCCAGATTATTCAGCATCCGAAAGTAACCCTTATAATAATATAGAAGCAAAATTTCAATTGAGTTTTAAAACAAAAGTAATCCAAGACTTATTATGGGGAAAAGGAGATATTTGGATAGGATATACACAAAAAGCACATTGGCAAATTTACAATACCGAAATTTCTAGAGCATTTAGAGAATTAAATTACGAACCCGAACTTATTTTTAAATATCCATTACAAATTAATTTTCTTGGCGGACAATTCAAATCAATCGGAGCCTCCTTTAACCATCAGTCAAATGGAAAAAACCTACCTACTTCCAGAAGTTGGAACCGAATTATTTTTCATACAGGATATGAAATAGACAATTGGATCATCACATTAAACCCTTGGATACGATTAGCAGATGATGAAGATGAAAATCCTAAAATAACCAAATACATTGGAAATGGAGAACTAAATGTAGCATATACATACAACAAACATCAATTTTATACTATTATCACTCACCCATTTTCTAGTTTTGAAGGCGGAAGTATTCAATTGAATTATGTTTTCCCAATAAAAGGACATTTACGGGGTCAAGTCCAAGTGTTTGAAGGGTATGGAGAAACCATGATTGATTATAATCACAGACAAACTACATTGGGAGTCGGAATTTCTTTTGCAGATTGGTAATCTTAAACAACTTGTAAACTTTCAGCAATTTTTAAGGCACATTTCTCACCATCTATTGCTGCAGAAATAATGCCTCCAGCAAAACCAGCTCCTTCACCGCAAGGATACAATCCTTTAATTTGAATGTGTTCCAATGAAAAATTATCTCTGGGAATGCGCACGGGTGATGACGTTCTACTTTCTGGAGCGTGTAAAATAGCTTCATTAGTCATGTAGCCTTTCATTGATTTTCCAAATTGAACAAAACCTTCTCGCATAATTTGAGCTAAAAATCCAGGAAAAACTTGTCCCATTTCCACCGAAGTAGTTCCGGGAACATACGATGTTTTTGGAATAGCCGCCGAAATTTTATTTTGCGTAAAATCAACCATGCGTTGTGCTGGAACTTTTTGAGTTTGTCCAGCTAAATACCATGCTTTTTGTTCAATAGCTTTTTGAAATTCCATTCCGGCTAACGGGCCAAATTTTTCATACGGTTTAAAATCCTCCAATTTTAATTCGACTACAATTCCAGAATTTGCCGTCGCTTGATCACGTTTTGAAGGCGACCAACCATTCGTAACTACTTCGCCCGGAGCAGTAGCACAAGGCGCAATTACACCTCCAGGACACATACAAAACGAATACATTCCACGACCATTGACTTGTTTTACAATTGAATAGGGTGCTGGAGGCAAATAATCACCTCTAAAATCGCACGAATATTGAATTTGGTCAATTAATTCCTGTGGATGTTCTGCTCGAACGCCTAAAGCGAAAGGTTTGGCCTCGATAAGAATATTTTTTTTATGCAGTAACTCGAAAATATCACGAGCCGAATGTCCGGTAGCTAAAATGACTTTATTTGCTGAAATAATATCCCCATTTTGAATAACAACACCTTGCATTTCGTTATTTTTTACTACAAAATCAGTTACTCGAGTTTCAAATAGTACTTGACCGCCACAAGCGAGGATTTTTTCTCTGATGTCTTGAATTATCTGTGGTAATTTATTGGTTCCAATGTGTGGATGCGCTTCTACCAAAATATCAGGTGTGGCTCCAAAACCTACTAAAAGTTCTAAAATTCGATCCACATCGCCACGTTTTTTAGAACGCGTATATAACTTTCCATCGGAATAAGTTCCAGCACCACCTTCACCAAAACAATAATTAGAATCTTCATTTACAATTCCATCTACATTAATTGCTTTTAAATCGCGACGACGACCACGCACATCTTTTCCTCGTTCTAAAACGATGGGCTTCAAACCTAGTTCGATTAGTTGCAAAGCAGCAAATAATCCAGCTGGGCCTGCACCAACAACAATTACTTCTTGTTTGTTAGCTACATTTGGATAATCGGGTAATTCGATTTTAGAAGCAACATAGTCTTCGCCAATCAAATAAACATTTGCTTTAATGTTCATTTTTATAGCTTTTTGACGCGCATCGATAGAACGTTTTAAAACCACCACTTTTTGAATTTCTTTTGGACTGACCTGAAATAACTTAGCAACATGTTGGGCTAACAAACTTTCGTTTGCAGCTACTTCTGGTGAAACTTGAAATTGAAATTCGCGTGGCATTTTAAAAATGAATTTAAGATTATTCAGTTGCAAAAATAGTAATTTGAAAATTGACTTTGTAACTTTGTACCATCGAAACTTATACAATGCGAAAAATAAAGTTAATTTGGGATTTTAGAGGAGAAGCCGCCGCAAAAACAGCAGAACACCACGACATTCATCTAAACGAATATTTAGAGAAAGAGAATATTACTTTAGAAAAAACAGGATTTGAAGTTGTCAATGAAATGCATGCCATTGCTTACATAGTAGTTGAAGAAAAAGACATGATAACTTTTAGAGATGCATTAAAACCCCATCGAGGTGAGGTTTATTTAAGTTAGTTTTTAAGTCTATTAATAAAATCTTTTGTGGTTTCTCCAGTGTGTTTTTTAAATAATTTCATGAAGTAGCTTGGACTTGAAAACCCTAAAGCATAAGAAATTTGACTAGTGTTCAGGTTTCGTTCAACCATTAAGCGCTTACTTTCTAATAACAATCGCTGTGTAATCAATTCTGTTACCGTTTTATTTAAAATAGATTTTGTAATTCTATTTAAGTGTTTTAAGGTAATCGCCAATTTACCCGCATAAAACGAAGGTGATTTTTCTGTTTTGAAATAAGCTTCTAATTCTGTTTCAAACTGTTTCAATTTGTAATTATAAACAGGTTGATTAATTGTATTAACAGCCGAATATAATCTAGTGATTTCGATAAAAATAGTATCCAAAAGATTGAGCATTTTATCGTTTTTATACATTAAATTCAAATCATATTCTTGAATCAGTAACTCAAAATAAGGTATAATTTGATTCATTTGTTGATTGGAAAGAAGTAATTCTGGGCTATTTTTAAACGATTGAAAATAAGAATATTCTTCTATCTTTTTAGTCTTAAAATACAGATTAAAAATCTCTTTCGAACAAAAAACAATGTATCCTTCAACATCTTGAGAAAGTTTCCATGAATGAATTTGCCCTGGTTGCATAAAAAACAAACTCCCTGAACAAATTGTAAATTTATCAAAATCAATAACATGCTCGCCATTTCCACTTGTAAACAAAACCAATAAATAAAAATTATGACGGTGCATCGTTTCTATAAAATGGTGCTTAAACAAATGTTTTTTTAATGAGTTTACATATAGACTATTTAAAATATTTCGATCAAAATTTTTAATTTCGTATACAGGATGATCCATGCTAATGTCTTTTTTGTACATGTTTTAGCGAAGATACAAAATCTTAAAAGGTAAAAGTTAAATTATCTTTGCTGAAATTAATTTCAATGAAAAACACACTAATAAACATTTTTAAAAATAATTGCCCAAATTGCGAAAAAGGAAAAGTTTTTAAAAATGGATTAATTAATTTTGGTTTTGGGTTCCCAATGATGAATGAATATTGTCGAAATTGTAATACAAAATTCGAAAAAGAACCTGGTTATTTTTTTGGTGCTATGTTTGTAAACTATGGCCTTGGTTGTGCTGAAGCTTTAGCTACTTACTTTATTGTTGCCCCTTTTTTTGATGAAACTTTTGACTTACGCATTTTTCCAATTATTGGCTTAGTTATCCTTAGTCTTGCCATCGTAAATCTCAAACTTTCACGATTAATTTGGATTTATATATTTAAGAATTATTCGGTGTAGAAACATTATTACTTTTCATCAAAATACTTTATTCCGAAAGACTTGAACACTCCTTCTAATTTATCCATTTTTTTATCACATAAATCTGGATAATTAAATTTATTTATGGACTGTATTTGAGTACAACTAAGACAAATTTCCAAAACATTAAAAACCTCATCTTCAGAATTAAAAAAAACGATTAAATGTCTAGGCTGATAACATGTAGCTATAGACTCATAATCACAAATTTTATTGTCATATAGGGTTTGATATGTTTTCTCTATCTGTTCTTTTGATAAAATAATTTTTTCTTTAATATTATTCTTTTCAATATTTACTTTTCCATTTTCAATTTTCAACTCTTTTAAAGCACCCGTATTATCTACTCCTTCTCTATGCCAAATTTCTCTGTTAGGATAAGACCAAATCTCAATCCTTTCTGCCGAAAGAAACGCATTATCAACAGGCATTTTTATTTGAGTTGATTTACAACCAACCAAGATGATAAAAAACAAAAAAAATAATTGTTTCATAATTTTAAAATTAAAATCCTCAACTTTCATTGAGGATTTCTTTATGTAAATTAACAAACTTAATTTGCCACTTCACTAATAAATTTAATTCGCATCAAACGAAGTTCTTCAATATCGTAATCGCCATCAAATTCTTTTAGTGCATCTTTAATATTATCCGATTCTGAATCCATGAAATACTCATGAATTTCCTCTTGTTGGTCTTCGTCTAAAATTTCGTCAATCCAATAACTAATGTTTAATTTAGTTCCCGAATACACAATTTGTTCCATTTCTTTTAACAAATCGTCCATGGATAACCCTTTTGCTTTCGAAATATCATCTAAGGCTAATTTTCGGTCAACATTTTGGATGATATATAATTTTAATCCCGAATTTGCTCCAGTAGATTTAACCACCAAATCATCAGGACGAATAATATCGTTATCTTCTACGTAGCGCGCAATTAGATCAACAAACTCTTTTCCGTATTTTTTAGCTTTTCCTTCACCTACTCCATGCACATTGCTTAATTCATCAATTGTAATTGGATATTTCAAAGCCATATCTTCCAACGAAGGATCTTGAAACACTACAAACGGTGGAATTCCAAGTTTTTTGGCTACTTTTTTACGCAAATCACGCAACATTCCCATCAAAGCCTCATCAGCAACACCTGTAGATTTTGCAGCCGTTACAATAGCTTCATCTTCTTCTTCATTGTATTCATGGTCTTCCGACATCATAAACGAAGTTGGTTTTTTAATAAATGCCTCACCTTTTGGCGCTAATTTTAAAACTCCATAGGTTTCGATATCTTTTGACAATAACCCATCTACTAATACTTGACGAATTAATGCCATCCAATATTTTTCATCAAATTTTGAGCCACTGCCAAAATAAGGATGTGTATCTATTTTCTGAGCTTTTATCACCGCATTGATTTTGCCCACTAAAGCAAAAATCACTTCTTTAGATTTGAATAATTGCTTTGTATCTCGCACCACTTTCAACAAAGTAACCACTTGATCTTGGGCTTCTACTTTAGATTTTGGGTTACGAACATTGTCATCCATATCAGCTCCATCACCTGTAACATCATCAAATTCTTCACCAAAATAGTGCAATAGAAATTTACGACGTGACATTGAAGTTTCAGCATAAGCAACAACTTCTTGCAACAACGCAAATCCAATTTCTTGCTCAGCAACTGGTTTTCCAGAAAGAAATTTTTCTAACTTTTCAATGTCTTTATATGAATAATACGCTAAACAATGACCTTCTCCCCCATCACGACCAGCACGACCCGTTTCTTGATAATAACTTTCTAATGACTTTGGAATATCATGGTGAATTACAAAACGCACATCGGGTTTATCAATTCCCATACCGAAAGCAATAGTTGCTACAACAACTTCCACATCTTCCATTAGAAACATGTCTTGGTGTTTGGCACGCGTTTTTGCATCTAATCCCGCATGATAAGGCACAGCGCTAATTCCGTTTACTTGTAAAACTTGTGCAATTTCTTCCACTTTTTTACGACTTAAACAATAAATAACACCTGATTTTCCTTTATGTTGTTTGATAAATCGAATAATATCCGATTCTATATTTTTAGTTTTTGTACGTACTTCGTAATATAAATTAGGACGATTAAATGAAGCCTTGAATGTATTTGCATTTGGCATATCCAAGTTTTTCAAGATATCTTCTTGCACTTTTGGCGTTGCCGTTGCTGTTAATCCAATCATAGGAACGTCGCCTAACTGACGCACAATATTTCTTAAATTTCTATATTCGGGTCTAAAATCATGTCCCCATTCAGAAATACAATGTGCCTCGTCAATAGCTACAAAAGAAACCTTTACCGATTGTAAGAAATGAATATATTCTTCTTTTGTAAGCGATTCCGGTGCTACATATAACAGTTTTGTAATACCCGAAGTGATGTCTTTTTTAACTTGATTTACTTCGGTTTTATTTAAAGAAGAGTTCAATACATGAGCAATACCATACTCCGAACTTAAGCTTCGAATGGCATCAACTTGGTTTTTCATTAAAGCAATAAGCGGCGAAACTACGATTGCAGTTCCTTCTAATACCAACGCTGGCAATTGATAACACAATGATTTTCCGCCACCAGTAGGCATAATCACAAAGGTATTATTGCCTGTGATGATACTCTTAACTACTTGTTCTTGAAGACCTTTGAATTGGTTAAAACCAAAATATTTCTTTAATTCTTTATGTAAATCAATTTCGTGTGGATTCATTCTCTATTAATATGATTTTACCTAAATTTGCAAACATAAAGATACGATTTTCTTTAATACACACAAATTTTTTAATATTTCTATTTTGAGCACAATTGAAACCATTTTAGCAACCGCAAAAAAAACACTTTTATCTGAAAGTAAAAGCATTGAAAACCTAGTAAATTACTTGGACGATGACTTTGCAAAAAGTGTTACCGAAATATACAATACCAAAGGAAGATTGGTGGTAACCGGAATTGGAAAAAGCGCATTAATCGCTCAAAAGATTGTTGCCACTTTAAATTCAACTGGAACACCTTCTATGTTTTTACATGCTGCTGAGGCTGTTCATGGCGATTTAGGAATGGTACAACCCGAAGATATTGTAATTTGTATATCAAAAAGTGGAAACAGTCCAGAAATAAAAGTACTAGCACCATTACTAAAACGTTTTGGCAATACTTTAATTGGAATGACAGCGGACAAAAACTCTTTCTTAGGAAAAGAATCCCATTATATTTTGCATGCTTATGTTGAAAGTGAAGCTTGTCCTAATAACTTAGCACCTACAAATAGTACAACAGCTCAATTGGTACTTGGAGATGCTTTAGCAGTTTGTTTAATGGAATTGCGTAATTTTAAAAGTGATGATTTTGCAGTGTATCATCCAGGTGGTGCTTTAGGTAAAAAATTATTACTTCGTGTAAAAGATATGTTAGATACTACACACAAACCAATGGTAACTCCAGATGCTTCCATCAAAAAAGTAATTATGGAGATTTCTGAAAAACGTTTAGGAGTAACTGCAGTAATCGAAAATAATCAAGTAATTGGTATTGTAACCGATGGAGATATTCGTAGAATGCTGAACAACCGAGATACTTTTGCCGATGTAACAGCACAAGATATTATGACGAAAAATCCAAAAAACATCAACTCGAGTATTTTGGTTTCGGAAGCATTGGATATTTTAGAAAACAACTCCATTACCCAATTAGTTGTAATTGATAATAATGAATACAAAGGAATTTTACATTTACACGACATTTTAAAAGAAGGCATCGTATAATGGCGAAAAAAAACATAAAAGAGATGTCGTTTTTAGATCATCTCGAAGAATTACGTTGGTTATTAGTCCGAAGCACAATTGCTATTTTAGTTTGCGCCGTTGTGGCTTTTTTCTTCAGTGATTTTATTTTTAGTGAAATTATTTTTGGACCAAAAAGTCCCGATTTTGTAACCTATCAATTTTTCTGTGAATTGGGTAAACAATTTGATATGGCAGACACGATGTGTATTACCGAAATCAATCTTCCTATCCAAAACAGAGAAATGGGAGGACAATTTTCAATGCATATGTGGACGTCTATTACCGTTGGATTTATACTCTCTTTTCCTTTTGTATTGTGGGAAATTTGGAAATTCATCAGTCCTGCTTTATATGATAATGAAAAAAAATATGCCATTTCGTTCATCATTGTTTCATCAATATTATTTTTTGTAGGTGTTTTATTTGGCTATTATTTAATTGCACCTTTATCGGTTCAATTTTTTGCTAGTTATATTCTAAGTCCAGAAATCAGTAATGCTATTGATATCGACTCCTACGTTAGCTTAATGAAAACTTCAGCTATAGCAAGTGGTTTATTATTTGAATTGCCCATCATAATTTATTTCTTAACAAAAATTGGTTTAGTAAATCCAACGTTTTTAAGAAAATACCGAAAATACACTTTGGTGATTGTTTTGATAGTTGCTGCAATTATAACACCACCCGATGTGATTAGCCAGGTAATTGTAACCATTCCTATTATGATTTTATATGAAGTCAGCATTTTAATCAGTGCAATTGTGGTTAAAAATCAAGAAAAAGAAAAATTAAAAGCATAAACTATGTCAGATTTAGTAAAAGAATTCAATGATTACCGTTCAAAAATGAACGAAAAATTATTAGCCGATAACAACAAAGTCATCAAAAGAATTTTCAATGTAGATACAAATGCTTACATGGAAGGTGCTTTAGATGTAAAAACTAAAGAACTTCTAGGATTAGTAGCTTCTGCTGTATTGCGTTGTGACGATTGCATTAAATATCATTTAGAAACCGCTTACAAAAATGGCGTTACAAAAGAAGAAATGATGGAAAGTATGGGAATTGCTACTTTAGTGGGCGGAACCATTGTAATACCTCATTTAAGACGAGCATACGAATTTTGGGAAGCACTTGAAGAAAGTGTTCAGTAATCAGTAACAGTAATCAGTATAAGTTAAAACAAAATTAAAGTAAGTTTTAGCATTAAATAAAATTTATACTTTTACAAAAAATTGGCTCATTGCCGAATTGACTAATTGACACATTACCAAAATGAAATTAAGAGCAGAAAATTTAGTTAAAACCTATAAAAAAAGAAGTGTAGTAAAAGGAATTTCCGTTGAAGTAAATCAAGGGGAAATCGTAGGTTTATTAGGTCCAAATGGTGCCGGAAAAACCACTTCGTTCTACATGATTGTAGGTTTAGTAAAACCAAATAGCGGCAATATTTATCTGGATGATATGGACATCACCAATTATCCAATGTATAAACGTGCACAAAACGGAATTGGTTATTTGGCGCAAGAAGCTTCTGTTTTTAGAAAACTAAGTATCGAAGATAACATATTGAGCGTACTACAATTAACTACCCTTTCAAAAGAAGCACAAGAAGCTAAAATGGAAGAATTAATTGCTGAGTTTGCTTTAGAACATATTCGTACCAATCGTGGAGATTTACTTTCAGGTGGAGAACGTCGTCGTACCGAAATTGCACGTGCTTTAGCAACTGATCCAAAATTCATTCTTTTGGACGAACCTTTTGCAGGCGTTGACCCTGTAGCAGTAGAAGATATTCAACGAATTGTAGCGCAATTAAAAAATAAAAACATCGGAATTTTAATTACAGACCACAACGTACAAGAAACATTAGCAATTACCGATAAAACCTACTTAATGTTTGAAGGTGGTATTCTAAAAGCCGGAAAACCAGAAGAATTAGTAGCAGACGAAATGGTAAGACGTGTTTATCTTGGACAAAACTTCGAATTGCGTAAAACTAAAATTGACTTCGAAGCACCTAAAACAACTATCATTCACGGAAAAGGAGAATTAAACTCAAACAAAGAGTAGTTTTTTTGTTTATTACCGTTTCAAAAATTACTGACAGCAAAATAAACTAAGGGTATAGTTTAATGTGATTCATGCAAAGTGAAACGACTATCAACACAAAGTAAATCTATTGTAGCTATATGCTTCTAAAAAATTAGTGCTCTTTGTGCCTTCCTTGTGTTCCTTGTGGTTAAAAATCATCGAATACACTTCAACAGCAATTTATTCTTATCGCCATTAAAAATATTGACATCCACCATTCCTTTAATTCCTTCGATCTGAGCTTTTTCGGTGAATTGCCAAAACTGCCAATCAGATTCTAAATCATTTCGCCAAAAATTATAATTGGCAATCCAAAGTGGATATTCTGAAAATTCTTCTTTTAAGAAATCGGTATAATAACTTTCTCCCGAATAAATGATGGGTTTTACTTTGTAATGCTTTTCAACTTTATTTAACCAACGTCGTAAACCAACTTTTAAGCTATCAATCGATTGTGATTTGGGTAATTTTTCAATGTCTAGAACAGGAGGCAAATCACCTTTTTGCAATCTTACGGTTTTGATAAAATTTTCGGCTTGTTCAATCGAATTTTCGTTGGGACGATAATAATGATAAGCACCTCGAATCAATTGACGCTCTTTTGCAGCTTTCCAATTCTCTTTAAATTTGGAATCAATTTTATCTTTTCCAGCGGTGGAACGAATAAAAACAAACGATAGTTCAAACGCTTCATCAATATGGTAGGTTTGCTCCCAATCGATTTCGCTTTGATATTCTGAAACATCAAAACCAATGGCTTTATTATCGTGTTTATGAAGTACTTCGTAGATTCTGATATCGGCTAATTTTCGTTCATCGGCAGATAATTCGTTGGCATATTTATCGGTTTTAAAACCTAAATAATACAGAAATCCATCTCGAAATTTATAAATACTAATCGCAATAATTAGTATCAGAAAAAAAGAAAAAACAACCAAAAACCACTTTCCAAAAAAACGGGGTTTACTTTTCTTAACAGTTCTTTTTCTTCGAATTGGTTGTGCCATTATTTTTTAGCCAAAACAGTATTGTTTATAACCGATAACGCAACATAAAGTAAAATTATTATAGGCAAAGCTGTAAATCCTAATACAAACAATAAAACAACCGATAATACTAAAAAGAGCACTTGTAGCTTATTTTTTTCCCAACTAAAATCTTTCATTTTTAATGAAAATAAAGGAATTTCTGCATTCAACATATAAGCACTTAATATAGCGATTCCAAGTAAAACAAACGGATTGTACAAAGCATCAACCAACCATTCATGTGTTCCCGCATATTGAATCATCGGAATACTCATAATCAATAATGCATTTGCAGGTGTAGGTAACCCAATAAAAGAATCTGTTTGACGCGTGTCTATATTAAATTTTGCTAAACGATAAGCAGAAGCTAGCGTGACTATGAAGCCCAAATAAGGCACAAATCCCATGTAGTAAAACTCTTCTGTCAAAAAATATTTAGACGTATCATCTTCTTGAATATCTTGGAACAATTTAAAAAGCATTAATCCTGGCACAACACCACTAGTAACCACATCGGCAAGAGAATCCAATTGCAAACCTAATTCGCCTGAAACGTTAAACTTTCTAGCAAAAAAACCGTCCCAAAAATCAAAAAAGATACCTAAGCTAACAAAGATAAAAGCTTCATCATAATACCCTTTAAAAATAGCAATAATTGCTAATAAGCCACTTGCAAGGTTTAATAAAGTAATGGTGTTTGGAATGTGTTTTTTAATTTGCATACAAATACGTTTAAAAATGGTCAAAAGAAGCAACGTTACTAATTTACAGCAAATGTAATACAATAAGTTAATACTTTTAGAGTTTAGTATTTGAGAAATTTATTTCATCTTTGTAAAAAATTTGGCATTGAAAAAGATCTTTTTAATTCTATTCGTTGGAATAACTGCCCTAAACTATGCGCAAACAGTTCGAAAATACTCGAATGAGTTTATGAATATTGGGGTGGATGCTGCTGCTTTGGGAATGTCTAATGCAGTAGTTTCTCATACGAGTGATGTAAATTCGGGCTACTGGAATCCTGCAGGTTTACTAAAATTAGAAGACAAACAATTTTCGTTAATGCATGCGAGTTATTTTGCAAATATTGCCCAATATGATTATGCTGCTTTTGCGATGCCAATTGACAACCGAAGTGCCGTTGGAATTTCGTTAATTCGTTTTGGAGTAGATGACATTTTAAATACCACACAACTAATTGACAGCGAAGGAAATATAGATTACAACAGAATTTCATTATTTTCAACCGCCGATTACGGTTTAACCGTTTCCTATGCGAGAAGTTTACCCATCGAAGGATTAAATTATGGCGTGAATGCCAAGGTAATTCGAAGAGTTATAGGTGATTTTGCTAATTCGTGGGGATTTGGATTGGATTTAGGAATCCAATATATCAGCGAAGACGAAGATTGGAAATTTGGGTTAATGATTAGAGATATTACAACTACATACAATACGTGGACAATCGACGAAGAAAAATACCAGGAAATTGCAGATGCCGTACCCGGTGAAAATCAAGAATTGCCAGAAACGAGCGAAATTACCTTACCAAAAGCGCAATTGGGTATGTCTAAAAAGTGGATTATTCGCTACGATTATAGTTTAGTTGCTGCAGCTAATTTAAACATGCAATTTGCCAGAACAAACGATATTATTTCTACCAATACAGTGAGTATTGACCCTGCTTTAGGATTTGAATTTGGTTATATAAATTTAGTTTATTTGCGAGGTGGAGTTGGAAATTTTCAACAAATTACCCAAATAGACGATTCTAAAAAACTGAGCTTTCAACCCAATATTGGTATCGGATTCAAATATAAAGGAATTCATGTTGATTATGCACTAACCGACTTAGGTGATCAAAGTGCCGCTTTGTATTCGAATATTTTTTCGATAAAAGTAGATTGGGAATTGTTTAGATAATTTAAGAAAAAAGAGCAAAGAAACTAGAAGAAAGACTTTAAATAAAATGATAAAAAAACTACTTTTCACGCTACTTATTTTAATTTCTTTTCATGGATTTTCCCAAAATATATCCCTTTCAAACCAAGCGAAAGTAAGTATTTTAACCTGTGGCACTGGACCAGAATCATATGCAATGTATGGACATACGGGAATTCGAATTCAGGATACAGCCCAACAAATTGATGTAGTTTACAATTATGGCGCGTTTGATTTTAATACCCCTAACTTCATCGGGAAATTTATAAAAGGTGATTTACAATATTTTGTAACAAATGGAAGTTATATCGATTTTTACTACAATTATCAAGCTGAAAATCGTGAAATTATCGAACAAAATCTGGCACTTTCTTCGACACAAATCAATCAATTGTTTCAGCAACTAAATGCCTCTGTTTATAGTGATGATCGATTCTATACCTATAAATTTATTGATAGAAATTGTACTACAATGGTTGTGGATAAAATCAATAGCACATTAGGCAGTGAATACATAAAATCGGCCACAACAAATCAATCGTATAGAGAAATCTTGTATCCCTACATGACTGATTTTTATATGAAATTAGGCATTCAATTGATTTTTGGTGCAAAAGTAGATGAACCTGCTACTCGCCTATTTTTACCTTATGAATTCAAAAAAGCAATTTCGGATACAAAAGTAAACGGAAGCGGTATTGAACAATCAAACAAAACCATCTTAGAAGCTAGAAAAACGGATCTTCCATTCAATTGGTTAAATTCGATTTATTCTTTAATTGGAGCGCTTTTACTTTTAGTTATTTTAGGTAAAAAGTGGCTAAAAATTAGTTATTTTATCTTTGCTGGATTATTAGGAGTTTTCTTTTCTTTAGTAGGATTATACTCGCTACATGAAGAAATATTATGGAATTATAACATTCTATTATTCAATCCTTTAGTGTTATTTTTTACATGGTATTATTGGAAAGGTAATTGTGCAAAAATTGTGCTTTTTGGAAAAATTTGTCTTGGGTTTCTACTAGCATATTTTGTTTATATGTTAAACAAAATACATTTAGAAATTGTGTGGCCTTTTATCGTATTACATTTTTACTGGATAGCAAAAATTGTTTTACAGAATAAAAAATGTAATATAGTTCGCGGATAAAACGGATTCTCTGAGGCGAAACGCTGGGTAAATAAATTTTTATCACTTGATTTTTCATCATGTATTTCCTAAAACTGACTACGAAACACTGATCACTGTAAACTGAATACTGCACACTGATTATTGTCCTCTAAAAAACAAAATAGTACTCATTGTTTTTAAAACGATATTGATATCCAAAAACAAACTTCGGTGTTTAATGTAATATAAATCGTAGCGCAATTTCATCAAACTATCTTCTAGATTAGAACCATACGAATAATTCACTTGAGCCCAACCCGTAAGTCCTGGCTTAATTACGTGTCTAGTTTGATACAAGGGAATTATAGCCGAAATTTCAGTAACAAAAACTGGGCGTTCTGGTCGTGGACCAATGATTGCCATTTCACCTTTTAGCACATTAATAAATTGAGGCAATTCGTCTAAACGCGTTTTTCGAAGAAACTTACCAAATGGAGTTATCCTAGCATCACCAACAGTTGCAAAAACAGCACCATTTTTCTCTGCATCTTGAACCATTGTTCGCAATTTGTAAATTGTAAAAGGGATTCCGTTTTTTCCTACTCGTTCTTGCGAATAAAAAAAGCTTCCACGGTTGGCTATAAGATTTACCAACCACAAAATGGGTGCAATTGAAAAGAACCCGAGCAAACCCAAAACCGAAAAACCTATATCAAAAATTCGGCTGAAATAGACATATAACTTATTTTGATTGCTACGACTAAAAGGAAAAAACTTATACAATTCTTTACTCTCAAAGTTAATCGGCAATCTGTAAGTGCTATTTTCGTATACTTCTTTGTATTGTCGTATGACTAATCCGCGCTCCAAATAACGCAATAACTCAGCGTATAATTCAACCGAGTTACTTTTGTTTTTTATTTGCGAAACTACAATTTCTGACACATAATTTTTATAAATAAAATTTTCTAAATGGGCTTCGTCTACCAAATGAATTCTTGTTTTTTGAGGAACCTCATCTGTAGCAACATAACCTACAACTTTGTAGTGAGGATTAACTGTAAATAATTCGGCAACTAAATCATCAATTTCTTTGCTGCTCCCTATGAAAAGTACTTTTTTTACAAATCGATTGGAAGCTAAAAAAACAATATACAAATTACGCCAAATCAATAAAGCGAAGAATATGGCAAAGAAAAACAAAATAATTTGCAATCGATTGGAAGGCAAAACTGGAGTATACAGAGGCGTTAACAAATACAAAAGCGTTGTCAAAGCGGTTGTAAGTACAATACTTTTTGAAACTTGAAAGCGATTACTAGCTGTTTGTAAATTATACATTTCGAAAATAGTTCCAAAAAAATTAATGTAAACGGCTAAAACGATAGTCCAGTAGAAATTTGTCCTTGAAACTTTAAAATAATCGAATTGAAGAAAATGCCCAATTAATGCTAAAATTAACACTATAAAAAGCACATCCATTGTACGCAAAAGGATTTTACGTTCAGAAATTTCAAAATGAATTCTTTTTTTGTTGTGCATAATCTGGGGCGAAATTGATGCAAAGTAACAAATAATTGTGAGAACTTATAAAAAAAAATATTTTTTCTAATCCAACAAATTAATCCATTGTTTTTTAACCACTTGCCAATCCATTTGTGCTACTAAATGTTTTGCGTTTAGTATCATTTGTTGTGTTTCTTCTGGATGCGCTAACAATCGTTGGATTGCCTCTACCATTCCAGAAACATCAGTATCATCAACTAACAAAGCATCTACTTCATGTGTTAGTAAAAATGGAATTCCACCTACATTGGTACTCACAACCGGCAAACCAAGTGCCATGGCTTCCATAACACTTACTGGAGTATTATCAAAATGTGTGGTATTCATAAAAATATCGTGTGTTGAAGCCAACTGCCACCAATCCTCTTTAGACAATTTCCCAGTAAAAGTAACGGGTACAGATGCATCAGAGGCATAAGTTTTGGTAGTTAGCAAACTACCATCTTTATCGGGCCCCACCATAGTGAGTGTAGCTTTTGGATATTTTTTTTGCAAATCCACTAATACTTTTACAGCCATCATAGGATTATAAATGGAAGCAAAGGCGCGCACCCAAAGCAACTTTGGAGCAAATTGTACTCTTTGTTTAAACGTGTAACTTTCAAGAGCAATAGTATTCGGAATATGAAGAACATTACCGTATCCTTCTTGCTCAAAAGCTTGTTTTAAATAACCTGAAGGAGCCACATTGCAATAAGCATTAGCAAAAACCAACCGACATAATCTAGGATTCCTTTTTAACCGATTTGGTAAATCACCACCATGCAAAATAGGAATGTATTTGATGCTTAAAATTCGTGCAAACTGACTACACACAAAAGCATACCAAAACGCTTTAGTGCTGTAAGTATCTATCAATAAATAAGAAACTTTATTGCTATACTTAAAAACGGCACACACCATATCCAACATTCGAAAAGGAAATGATTTTTTATCAGAAGCATAAACAACCAAATAGTGCTCTTGCTCCAATTGTTGGCCTAGCGTTTCTATAGTAGTTTTGTTATAACCGTGTTTAGACAGTTGATTCCCTATGTACAACAGGTGCTTCTTCATTGATAAATGAAACTTTTAAAAGTGATAAGGCATAAATAAAAGCAGGAGCTGCAATTCGCATTGCGGCATGATTGATGGTTAAAAGCCAGAATATAACAAATGAAAAGACAAAAATATTTTGTTGATTATTCAGGTATAGTAAAAATGGTGTTATTAATAATATTATCAATGCAAAAAGACCGAACATTCCATGTTCAGCTAACATTCTGGTAATTTCATTATGTGATGCAGCATCAAGACCTGTAGTCTCTAATCGATATTCTTTATTTTTACCAACCCCTACCCCAAATATAGGATTTTCCAAAAACATATTAAACTCTGATTCTATCAATTGTTCTCTACCAGTAAGTTTACTTAGTTTTTCTCTTCCTCTTGCGTCTTGATTAGCATAACGTTTATCAATTAATCCACTAGTTTGGATTGAGCTATATAACCATATACCTCCTAGCGCAAATGCTCCAAAAACAACCAACATTACAACTTTCGATTTTGCTTCAGCCTTGGTATAATACAAAAGTAAAAACACTACTACCAAAATCATCACAAAACCGGTGATCACTCCCCCTCTTGAAAATGTAACTATTCCTCTAAAAGTAATGATGATAAAAAATAAAATATTAATATTTCTAATTAATGTTGTTTTAGAACTTAAAACAATCTTAACAAAAAAAAGAAAAATACCTAAACCTAATATTGTTGACACTTGATTGGGACCAAAGCCACCAGAAGTTTCAAAATTTGATTCCGTATTAGTTACAACATCTTTAACACTTGGAGTATACAAATACATATAAACTAGAGTAGCCATCAATGGATAAGCTAACATGTCTAGTATTTTTTTTATTTGTTCAAAAGTAATTTTGCGTTGATAGCAATAAATTGAACAAACCATCAGTGTAATAGGCCCAATTATATTAAATGTGATGGCTTTTCTAATATCTGTTTCAAAATTCAAAGTAAAAAACGACAAAAAAATACTTGGCAACAAAAGCATTCCGAAAATCCAATACAGAATGGCATTTTTGGAAAAACCTTTAAAAAACATCCCAATTAACAAAACCCCCATTACCCCATATTTTGCATATTGTTCAAAAAAATTACCTTCTGTCATCCGCAAAAATACTTCGGCCCCTACTATATAGGCTGCTACATAAAGCGCTTCATTATTGGTGTTTTTACGTAATATAACATAACGATATCCTACTAAAATTATTGAAATAGCATATAATTTTGATACGAAAGGCACAAAATAAATTAGTAGTCCAATTACTAAATGGATGAGTACAAACTTAATATATTGATTTGATTCGTTTGTTGTCATAATGTTTTTTGATAGGCAACCAGCATTTTATTCATTACTTGTTTAGCTGAATAATTTTGATTTACAAAAATATTCAAATTAGAAGCCAATCGCTTATTTTCGAATGGTTTATTTGTAATTTGTTTTAAAACATGGACTAATGCATTTTCATCTTCCGACTCAAAACAGAATCCTGTTTCATCATTTCTAATAATTTGACTACAATAACCTACATTTGAACAAACTACTAAAACATTTGCTCTCCCATATTCCAATAAAGTAACTGGAAAACCTTCATAAGTGGAAGTTAAAAGACCCACGTTTGATTGATTTAAAATATGTTGAACATCTGTACAAGCACCATAAATAAAAACAGCATGCATTAAATTTTCAGTTTCAATTTTCTTCTTTAAATGATTTGAATATTGATCTGAGTTGTCTTTTCCGATAAAATGTAATGTCCATCCCAAAGAAGCCATTTTGCTTTGAGAAAAAGCAGAAACTGCTAAAAGATGATTTTTAGGCGTTCTTAAATTAGCCAACAAAACGATTCTTTTTCCTTCTTCTCCTTTTAAAAAAGTAACAGCTTTTTCTGTTGCCTTTTCTTCAATATAATTTGGAATAAAATGAATGTTGATTGTTTTTAAATGCTTTAAAGCCCAAGATTGAAGTTCTTGATTCACTGTAAAAACACCACTAAAAAAATAGGAAGAGATTTTTATAAAAAAATTTGCCTTACTATTTTCAACTCTATTTCCAAAATGATCATGCCAAAATATTTTTATTGATGGAATAGTCATTTTTAATAAAACAGCAAAAAAATACGAACTACCGTGTGCATGAACAACTAAAACCTTGTTCTTTATTACAAACTTTCTTAACCGCAATAATGCTGAAAAATCTAATGCTTTTTCCTTTTCTAAAAAAAGATAATCTACTTTTGAGTTGATGCTCTCTTTTAAACTACCTTCTAAACGAGTAACCACTAATCCAGAAAAAGAAAGTTCATTTCCAAAAGTATTTGCAATAGTAACTGCCATTCGTTCAGCGCCACCTGGCTCTAAACTATCAATTAACTGAATTACTCTAATATCTTGAACTGATTTCACTCGTAGAAATTAATAATTGTGTAAATATAGAAAAAGAAAGGTAAGCACAGGAGAAGTTGAATTACAAATTGTATTTAAAATAATAGCTAAATTAATTCTCCTTTTAGCAACTTACTTATTTCAGTTTCAAACATATTGGTTGTGAATTGTTGAGACCACGATTGTCCTTCCGAAACCATTTTTTGACACAGCACTTGATTATTTATAACTTCTGTAATTTGGTTAGCATCTTCGCATAATTTTTCACGTAAAATAATACCTCTACTTCCATTTCCCATCATATAAGTAACACAAGAAACAGGCGAAGCTATTGGAACACAACCCCAAAACATCGCTTCAGCAATTACTTTTGGCCATCCTTCACTTTTAGAGGGTAAAATAAGAAAATGACTTGTTTGGTAGGCTTCTAAAATCGTTTCTTTAGGTTGGTTTCCTTTTAGTTTAATTAATTCACTCAAATTATTTTGAGATATATAGTGTTCTATTTCTGTTCTTAAAACACCTTCACCATATAAATCAAAGATAACTTTTTCTCCTTTTTTACACAACTCTTCTACAAGTTGAACCGCATACAAAGGTTGTTTCCCTTTAGACAATGTACCTACAAAAAGAAAACGATAAGGTGCTGTAAATTTTGAACGTTGAATATTATATTTTGAATGTTGAACGTCTATTTCATCATAGGTAGCAGTAAAAAAAGGCTTTATATTTTTTGTTTGATTTTCCCAATCACCATATACCAAGACTTGCATGTTCTTAGTTAAGAATGTATTGCTTAAAATCCAACGTTGTAATTTGTAGGTAAGAGGCTGTTTTGCTTTTGGATCCCAATTGCCAGCATATTTAGCTGTTTTTATTTTTTTAGGAAAAAGTATTTGAACAATTAATGCCAATAATGATATGTTTCCTGGACAACGCAAGTGAATATGGTCCGCTTTTTTCATCGCTTTAAATATTCGATATAAATCGATTAAAGCCTTTGGAATTGCTTGTAAAATATTAGAAAAAGAAGTAATATCAAATTCTTCCAACTCGATAGTTGGAGCTATTTCAAAAGAAATTGGAGCTATTAATAACTTTTTATCTTCATTCCAAATAGGACAACAAAACTGAATTGAATTAGTATGTTTGGCCCATAATTGCATTTCCTTTTCGTAAGGCGCATAAAGTTGGTTTTTTCCGTCTTTTTGAACTATGGGTGCTGAAGAAATTACAACTAACTTCATTTTAAATGTAGCCCTCCGAACTTTTTTCTGATACTTTAATAGCTGGAACACCAAGCATCACACTGTTGTAAGCGACATTACTATTTACTAATGAACAAGCAGCTATCAAAACATTGTCTTCCACGACAATATTTCCAGCCACAACAGCATTTGCACCAATATAAACATTGTTCCCAATTTTTGGAACACCTCTTTTTTCACCATGCCCAGAAACACCAATTGTTACTCCTTGCGAAATATTACAATTGTTTCCAATAACTGTCTTTGCATTTAGAATAATTCCTCCAAAATGTCCTATATAAAAAGAATGTCCAATTTGTGCAGAAGCGGGTATCGAAATTCCTGTTAGCACTTCAATTGCTTTTTGCCAAAACAAACACAAAATTCGCAATACTTGTTTTACAATTGGAACAGGTGTTTTATATACAGCATGTGCAATTCGGTACTGAAAAACAGCCCAAAATCCTTGCGTTAAAAATATAATTGTAACAAAATTACCACCATATTTTTTATATTTTTTATAATCCAAAAATACAAGATTCCAACAGCCCATTTACTTTTATTCATTTTAAAAAGTAAATATACAATTTACACCTATAAATGTCTTATTTTCTCTTGTAAAATTCTTTTAATTCTAAAATCACATCATTTACTTCTAAGCCTTGGTCTCTACAAAACTCTTTTACTGTAATTTTTTGATGCTTTTCTTTATGATTTTTTCTTTTAATTACCCTTACAACTCTTCTTGCATAGCTCGAGCTTACTCTTAAAATAACTTCGACATCTTTTGGCTTAATGATTAATCGTGACATAATTTTTGTATTTATAATTACTATTTTTTTACTTATTTGAATCCCTTTCAAATTATTTTTCAAAATAAAAACATGTTCAAAATAAAATGTGTTACGTGAAAACTTACATTATTAAAATTTCATGAAACAAATGTAAAATCAACACTTTAAAAAAAATAGGACAGTTCAATTTGAGATGTTTGATACTAATTTACTTCTAATCATCTTTACTAAAAAAAACCATACTATTTTTAATATGTTTATAATTTTATTTGGAAAATTACTCTAATTTACATCTGTGGCGATATGTTGTAAAATGTGGTGATCTGTAAATTTTGGGTTTGCGGATTTGCCTCAAAAAAGCAAAAAGTTATCATTTTTGTTGTTGATAACTTTAAGCATTACATCCTATTTCCAGAAAAAAAGTCTTGTTTAATTTTTGACTTTGGTTTAACGCATTTCTACGGGATATGTATGGGGTATGTATGGGATAAGTACGGCAAATGGATGTTGAGTCATATAAAACGAATTCGCAAAAGCGAAACACAGATGTTGACATCTTTTTTTGCATTAGAAAGTTGCGAATTGTTTTAACAGTATTACTTCCTTTTTTTTGAAATAGTTTGTGCGAAAATAGATTTACAAAGAATTGGCTCTTTAAATTGGGATACTGGTAAAAATTAATGCTTTTATCTGCTTTGCTTTATTATTACACTCTTTGCTTTTTATGATTAAAATGGTGGTACTCTTGAACTAAAATGGAACAAAACGCTTCTATTGAGTACTTACGGAACGTTCTATTTGTTTGCTAATCAAGACAGTTATAGTTTTGAAATCGAAATCAAGGCGCCTGATTCAAATAGTATATTTTTTAATCATTAAATTACAGAAATTATGGCAAAGCAAAAGTCTTTCCTAAAAGTAGCGGGAACGCTAGATGGTCTAACATTTTATAAGAGTGTAGACGGGCACTTAGTGCGCACCAAAGGTGGTGTTTCAAAAAGTAGAATTATGAATGATCCTGCTTACATCAGAACACGAGAAAATATTGCAGAATTTGGCAATACAGCTCAGTCGGGTAAATTATTACGCAATGCCATTGGTACAATGCTTAATCGAGCTAAAGACCCGCGTATGAGTAGTCGGATGATGGGGGTTTTGAGTAAAGTTAGACAATTAGATGCTAGTTCTTCACGAGGGGAACGCGTTGTTAGTGAGGGAATTTCAACCTCCAGTGGCAAGCAATTATTAAAGGGATTTGATTTCAACAATCGAGCGGCTTTGCAAGCTGTGTTCCATGCTCCTTTTAATTTGGACACTGCTACAGGAGTTATCACCATTGCAGATTTTGTTCCATTAGACCAGTTACAAATTCCAGAAGGAGCTAGTCATGTTTCTTTCCGCAGTGCATTTATCAATTTAGATTTTACAAACGGGACATTTGACACACAGTACAGCCCAATTGTTAATAGAGTGTTGGACATGAATTCAACTACTATTACGTTAACTCCTGTAGCGATACCTTCAGGATCAGGAACTCAATTGCATTTGCTTTTGATTGAATTTTTCCAAGAAGTTAATGGACTACAGTATCCTTTACGTAATGGTGCGTTTAATGTTTTAAACTTGATTGATATTGTTTGAGTTTAATCCTTTTCATTAAAAAGAGCCTCAACATTTTGTTGAGGCTCTTTATTTAACCGCAAGTAAAATATAAAAAGTAATAAGACTAAAAAGTTTATACTTGTATTATTGAATTTTACACCTTTCTAACCCCTCTCGAAGAGGAAACTTATGTTAAAATTTTAGTATAAAACTTTATATTTTCTTCAACGATGGTCTTAATATCAAATTGTTCTAACACTTTAATCCTTGCTTTTTTTCCTAGCTGATGTGCTAAATCTTCATTATCTAGAATTTGAATAACTTTGTTGGCTATATCAGTTGGCTCGTGTGGATTGCACAACAAACCTGTTTCGTTATGCGTAATTACTTCAGGTCCTGGCCCTAATTTTGTGAATACTACAGCCTTTTCCATTGCCATTGCCTCAGGAGCAACTAAACCTAGTGTTTCCATGTGTGATGGAAACACACAAACGGCAGCTTTTGCATACGCATTGTGAATTTTTTCATAAGATAAAACTCCATGAAAAATAACATCTTTTGATACATCTCCCAATTGTGGCAATTCGGTCTCTTGCAACATTTTCACATAAGAACTTCCATCCGGAAAAAACCAATCTCTTCCATAAATATTTAAAATGGCATTTGGGAATTTTTCTTTTATGAATGGAAAGGCTTGAATTAGCTGACGCACTCCTTTTTTCTCACAAATGGTTCCTGCAAAAGTTATATTATTTTTTTCTATTTCACTCTTTTGAGGTTGAAACAACAGACTACTGATTGGGTTAAAAATTACTTCAATTGGTTTATTATGATAACTTAAATAGTTTGCCGTATGGGTTTTTACATAGTTTGAAACGGAAATAAAAGCATCGGCTTTTTTAAACGAACGTTTTTCTTGAAAACCTTTCCATTTATTAATTTCTCTGTTTTCAGCTTCAGCAAAAAAATGATGCCCACCATGCAAACGAATTACATACTTTATATCTTTTATTTTAGGTAAAAATGCGAAAGAGAGTTCAGCACCTTCAATACTATTAATTGGCTTTTTTTTATGCAAATTTGCAATCGTTGTTGCTATTGCTATTGAATTAAAAAACCAAGCCAACCCCTTTACTTTACTTTTTTTTACCCGAATAATTGTAACACCATTCAGCTGTTGTGTTTCATTAATTGCATTATAATTTAAACCCACAACCGAAACCTGTATTCCTTTTTGTGTTAATGCTTCGGCCATGGTTTTTGTAAAACTACCTAAACCGCCATGCGGGAAGCCTTCTTTAGGGTATTCGCTGGTAAGAAAACAAATGTGCATAGCTATAAAATTAAACCCTTATGATTAAAGTTTTCTGAAGTATTCTTAATGAAATTTAGATTTTGTACGTAGTCCTCAAAATATCTATCTTTCATTTCACGTATATAAGGCGCATAACCATAATAATGATTTCCATGCTTAATATGCTGTACGTGTGTAATAATGGCTAATTTCATGAGTATAGATAATGACACAAAATTAACACATTTAATAAAAAGCAGGGAATTAAAAAATACAAAATCACATTAGGCTTTTAAACTTTGTATGAATTCCATGGTAATGGGTTTACTGGTAAAAAAAATGTTTTCGTTTTCTTTAGCTTTGTGAATATAAAAATCATCAACTGTGGTAGACAACACACAAATTTTAGTAAAACTTTTTACAGTATCTGAAAGTGTATTAAACTTTTCAATAAATTCAAATCCATCTAAAATAGGCATATAAATATCTAGAAAAATTAATTTTGGTAATTTTTCTAGATCATCTTGATACTCTTCAAGGTATTGAATAGCGGTTAATGATGAATTAAATTCCATAATTTCTATGGAATCATCGTGACTCATTATTAATTTTGAAGTGATGTAACAATCGAATTCATTGTCATCAACTATCATTATTTTTTTTATGTTCTGTAACATAGGATCATTAGGGGTATTAATTACAATTTAATAAATTTGATAAACTCTTCTTGTCTGCGTTTAGCAATAGGCAAAGCAACACCATTTGTAAACTCACAATAGAGTCCGTCTTTTTTAGAAATTTTTACTATATGCTTGATATTTACTACATAAGAATGATGAATTCTAAAAAAATAAGTATGCGTTAACACACTATTATATTCACCAAGGTTCTTACTCGATAATATTTTGGTACCATTATTCAATACAAATTCGGTATATTTTCCATCGGCTCTACAATATACGATATCATCTACTTTTATCAATTCGATTTTATCAGCTGATGATATTGCTAAATAACCATTGTTTTGTTGGTTTAAATTAATCGATTGAATTTGGTTTAATTTTTGATCCTGAAAACTAATTTCCATTTCAATAGTTTTAATCACTTTGTAGATGGAAATAATTAAATCATTAAAATCCAGTGGCTTTCTTAAAAAATCAACAGCATTATGGCGATAAGCCGTAAAGGCATCGCGCTCGTCTTTTGAAATAAAAATAAACTTAGGAATATTAAAATCCAATTCTTTAATTAAATTAAAATGAGCCATATTGTCCTCTGTTGGATTTAAAAAAAACCAGCTCGGGACGCATTTCTTGTAACAAAGGAATACTTTCTTGAAGTGAATTTGAATACCCACTAAAAAAAATAATTACAGCATTTTCATCACTAAATCGCTTAATTTGCTGTATTGTTTCTAAATCGTTATCTATGAGTAGGGCCTTGATTAACTTCATTGTTGCGTATTGCGATTGTAAAATATTTTGCTCAAATAAAGCATAAATGTAATAAAAAAACTATTACAACGTATTTATTTTGGAATCGAAAACACAAAGACAGATCCTTCATCGGGAGTTGAGCGCACTGTAATGGTTCCATTTATACTTTCAATCATCTTCATAACGGCTGCCAAACCTAATCCACTTCCAGGATAAGCAGCTTGAGTGTGTAAACGTTTAAATGGCTTAAAAATCAATTCTAAGAATTCGGTTTCAATACCAATACCATTATCAATTACTTCAAAAACATGTGCTTGAGGCTCCTCTTGATAATTAACAGTAATTACTGCTGCATGACCTTCTTTTTGATATTTTAAAGCATTGTCTATAAGATTATTAAAAATCATATGGATAGCCACTTTTGATGTAGAAAGCACTGGTAAATTATGTTTTACAAGCTGTGGTGAAGTAGAATGATATTCGCCCCGTAAGCCTTCAAAAATAGTAGAAACAAGTAAATCAATGTTTACAGAGACATTATCCTCCACTTTTTTGTTGGATTTAGCATAATCAAGTAAATCCACAATCAATCGATCCAATCGTTTTACACTATCAAAAATAATTTTAAAATAATTTTTATTTTTTTCATCAGCGGTTGTACTTCGGGCTTCAATCAACTGTAAAAAAGAGGTAATGGCTCGCAATGGCGATCTTAAATCATGTGCAGCTGTATAAGCAAAAGACTCCATTTCTTCTGCATATTTGGATAATTTACCATGATAAACCGTGAGTTCTTCATTTCTTTTTCGCAATTCTAAAATATAGATAATTTGCTTGGCTAATTTTTTAAGAGTTTGTTTTTGCTCTTCATTGATTTCTTGAACTTTATTACTGCTCACTACACAAAGCATTCCAAATACGATACCCGTGTTAGATGCTAAAGGAACACCATAATAACTCACTAAATTAGGCGCTTCACTTACCAAAGGACTTTCTTTAAATCGGTCATCCATTCGCAAATCGGGAACCTCAAATATTTCTTCTTTAGAAAGTATTGCTTGATAACAAACAGAATGTTCAATTGGGGTTTCAGTAAAGTCTATCCCTATTTTAGACTTAAAAAATTGTCGAGTACCATCAACCAAACTAATCGTTGCGATAGGCATATGACAAATAGAGGAAGCAATTAGAGTAATGTCATCAAAAATTTCCTCGGGCAATGTATCTAAAACATTATATTCTTTTAAAGCTTTTATTCGGTTTTCTTCTTCAATTTGGGAAATCATTTTTTTTAAATTAAATTATAAATAAGCAGTTTTGAAGAAAAATGACTCTAAAACTACTTATTTTATAAAATTAAGTAAATTAATCTAAAATAACTACGAAAATGTACTTAAAAAAGCGATTAAAAAAAACGCGGTGAAAAAATGGCTTCTTTTTTAAAAATCTCAAAGCGCAAGAAAATTTCGTGTGAACCCGAATTATAATTCGCTAATTTAGAGGTTTCAGCATCGTAAGAATATCCTACAAAAAAAGAGTCGCTCAACTGAAAACCAACTAAACCACTAAAAGCAGCCTCTAAACGATAGGCTACACCTAGCGTTAATTTATCATAAAAAAGAAAATTAGCCGTAGCATCAACCTGAAGCGGCGAACCACTAACCAATTTCGTCAGAAAGGCTGGCTTCACTTTTACCGAAGGTGATAAATCAAAAACATAGCCTCCCATAAAATAATAATGCATTCGTTCTTTAGCTAAACTTGAGCTATCATTATTGTTGTCGTCATAATGTTTGGTTTCCAAAAAATTAGGAACCGACAAACCCAAATAATAAGCATCTGAATACCAATACACACCAGAACCAATGTTGGGAGAAAATCGGTTGTCAACATTATTTTGCAATTGTGGATCAGAGGGATCATAAATGCTCAATTTTGTATAATCAATATTTAACAAATTAGCTGTGGTTTTAACCCCAAATGCCAAAGTAGACAAATTACCCAAATCAATGTGATATGAAAAATCAACCGACAAACTATTTTCTACTGCAGGGCCAATTTCATCATTAATAAAAGACACCCCTAATCCCATCGTAGCATTTCGCAATGGTGTATGCGCAGTAACAGTACTGGTTACTGGAGCTCCGTCCAAACCTACCCACTGTGAACGATAAACCCCTGAAATACTCAGCGACTCTCTAGTTCCAGCATAAGCAGGATTTATTACGGATGTATTGTACATGTAATTGGTGTATTGTGGATCTTGTTGTGCAACTGTAGTTGTAGAAAAAAAGAAAAAAAATAGCGAAATTATTTTTAAAAGTTGAGTAGCATAATTCATGATGTAATTGTTAGGGGATTAAAGGGTAAATAAGCACGTTAAACCAAATCATGTATGGGTTTGTAATCTTATTACCCGAAAGGAGTACAAAACTCCTTTCTTGGTAATAAGCCCCAAAAATCGAATAAAAATTCAACTATGCTATTGTGTGGTTACATACAAATAACCCGTTTTTTCAACATTTTTTTTCTGTTGCATATTTTCCAATTGAAATTCATAGTTAATGATGTAGAAATAGGTGCCTACAGGTAAAACATCTGTGGATACATTTAATCCTGTAGAAGATTTTCCTTTGAACACGGCATTTACATTATCATATCCTTTAACTTCATATACCTTTGCGCCATATCTATTAAAAATGGCAACAGAATTATTTGGATAACACTCAATACCTTCCAGATAGAAAAAATCATTTTTACCATCCTCATTAGGCGTCAACGCGTTGTATATTGTGATCTCGCAAGCCATATAAAACGTTTGTACAAAAGTAGCTACGTTTCCACAGGCATCAGTCGCTGTCCATGTTCTAACAATTGTAGTCAAACTGAAACAGTCGCCTTGCTCTTTTGTTTCTTCAAAAGTAACGGTTACCGCACTGATAGCATCAACAGCTTCCAAAGGAGCTACTTCGGGCATAACACCACAATCTACATACAAAATCGATTCAGGCATATTAATAAATACAGGAGGAGTTCTGTCTTCAATCGCTACTGTTTGTGTAAGAGTAGTAGTATTTCCACAAGCATCTACAGCTGTCCAAGTTCGAATCAAATCATAGGTTCCTAAACAAGTACCTTCGATTACCGATTCATCATAATTTAACTGAACAGTTCCACAAGAATCTGTAGCATCCAAATCATCATAATCAGGCACCTCATCTAATGACGAAAAAACCAATCCAATAGGCAAAGAAATAGTAAAAACAGGAGCTGTTGTATCTTGAACTGTTATAGTTTGAACATGAGTAACCATATTACCACAAACATCTGAAGCCGACCAAGTACGAATAAGACTGTAAAAATTAGCACAAGCACCCGCAATAACTTCTTCTTTAAAAGCTATTGAAACATCACTACAATTATCTGTAGCCGATAGCGTTGCTGCAACTGGAATAGTAAAACATTCCACCGTAACATCAGTAGGTAAATTTCCTGAAAAAACAGGTGCAATAGTATCCTCCAATTGGAACATTTGTGTACAAGTTTGCGTACTTAAAACCGTATTTTCTGAAGCATCAAGTAATCCGTTCAAATTGGTATCCAAGTAAACCGAAATAGTATACGTACGAACAACCGAAGTATTACAACCCGTATTAGGACTATTAGCTGCAGTAATAACAACAATTCCACAAAGAGAAGCACCGATTGTACCCGATTGATTTCCCAATTGTTCAAATTGTGCCACTGTTAAAGTCATTTCAGCAGGAATTTCGTCATAACATTGTACAGTTGTTGTTGTAAATATAGGGCAAGTTACTGCAAGTAAACATTGAGAACTTAAGCTGATAACCGCATGATTTGAAGGATTCCCTTGAAAATCTGCTACATAATAAGTTATTGCTGATGGTGTTCCATAAAATCCCGAAACAGGTACAAATGTTATAGTACCTAATACTGAATCGATCAACCAAGATCCTTCTCCAGGAACAATCATTTCTGTTGGAGTTACAATAACTCCTGCAGGTGTGCTTGGAGCCACAAAAGCAACAGTTTGCGGATTTACCAAATCACCTAAAGTATCATTGGCAAGTACATTTATAGTTAGTGAGGTTCCTACACTATAATACAAAGTATCATCAACTGCTACAGGCAATAAATCAAAACTAATTATTGCAGTATTACTTAAATTATCTTGAAAATCTTTGACGTTATAAGAAATTGAACTAGGCACTCCTGTAAAAGTAGACAACGGTTGAAAAGTCACCATACCTGTAACAATATCTGCCAACCAATTCCCTTCAGCAGGAATAGTGCAACCTATAATTTGTCCAGTAGCGCAATAAACTAAATTAGTCGCACTAGAAGGCGCAATGAATCGAATAGTTTGTGGATTAACAAGAGCCCCTTGAACATCATTAGACGTCACAGCTATAGTTGACGTTGCACCATAATTATACAAAATAACATCATCAGTTGCAATAGGACAATTGGTATAAGCCTCAATAACAACTGCTAATGCTGCTTGATTTGCACAATTGGTAAGCACATCAGTGCACATATAATTGTAGGTATTCGGTTGTAAATTTGCTATAGTAAAAGTAGGAGTTGTACCCGTATAAACAGTACCAGAATTGATTTCTGTGATGGACCAATGAGCCGGTAAATTTTCAAATGTAACGGTACCTTCAGAAGACTGACAGGTAGGTTGAATCAGAGAGGAAATTACGGGCTGAGGGGCTTCGTACACATAAAAAACCTGTGTAAATTCTCTACCACAATCGTCCATTGTTTTTGCAGTATAGGTCATACCAGGCGTTAATCCAGTAAACACCGAAGAAGATTGATAAGGAGCTAACTGAGTAGTTGCAGTGGCATCATACAGGGCATAAGTAAAAGGTGCTTTACCACCTGTAGCCACCATTTCAACCACAGTATCACAAGCATCAATTGTAGCAAATGCGAAGGGAGATAACACTACATCAAAGGCATATTCATATAAATAACCTCCTGGAAGTCTTGGCAATCCATTCACACCACCAAACTGCTGCGGTTCCATTGGAATATTATGCGATACAACGCCGCCGTATCTAAAATAGTATTGTTCATTATTAGGTAGACTAAAAGATATTTGATAACCTCCCCAAATTGCTGAGAAATGAAATGGTGGGCCAAATCCCATATTTCCTGACATTACTAAAGTACCATCTGCCTTGTAAATTGCCGCAGTTGTGCCTGAAAATACCGCTGGAACCTTTAAATATACCATAACATCCCCTGTTACCATACCACAATAATCTAAACTATGTGTAACCTCTAAACTTCTTGTGCAAGGTGCAGTATAATCAAAAGTGCTCGTTTTTCCACAAGCATCTGTTACCGTAAAATTATACGTTCCTGAAGGAAATGATTTGATAGCATCAATTGACAATGGAGATGATATATTTGGTGTATTAACAACCGTTGAAAACGGATAATTTGGCATTGAGGAATTAATTGTAGGGCCAGCACCTGATTGAGTAGAATATGTCGTAGGTCCTGAATTAAAAGTTATGGTCAAAGGCGCTACAGTTAAACTTGAAATTGGCAATTCATTTAAATTTAAAAAAGTAATATCATCAAAAAAGACAGTATCTCCTGTCCAAATACCACTATGACAAGAAACAGAAGGCTCAAAAGGAACACTTTGTTGAGTCATTGTTTTTTGAAATGTTATTCCGCATGCATCCACTAATGTAATGACATAATCAACATTGAATTTTAAACCTAATGAAATAGGTACAGACCCTCCTAGTGGCGCAGCATTAAAATGAGTTAAATCTACTGATTGCGGCATTATAGGCTGGTCATTAATATCTAATGCAATACCACCCGGATTAGAAGCTTCTTCAACTGATATTTGAATTGGATTTGTTACATTTACACGAAACATCTTTACATCAAATCCTAGTGCACATGTATTATTAGTATTTTCTACACTAATAATTCTTGGCGCATCAAAAATAATATCCTGAGCAATTGGTAATGCTAATGAACCCCCTGTAATGGAACCACAATTATTAAATCCTGTATAAGTCAAGTCTGCTCCGTTAAAAAAAGCTACTGGAATACTAATATCTGTTCTAAATTGATTAAAAGTGTAATTAACTGTTTGTCCTATTGGGTTAACAAAAGTTAATGTTTGTCCCAAATTATTAAGAAAAGTATAAGTTGCATCCCCTGAGGTAGTTCCTGAATTAGTAGCCAATTTAAATTTCAATACATCGCCACAATTACCAGGTGTGGAATATCTACCATTATGTGTAATAGATGTAAGCATTGAAGAAACATTGGGTTGTGCACTAAAAATAGTAATTAATTTATCTGAATTATTACCCCCACATTGATCAATAACATCCACAAGATAAGATCCAGCAGGTAAACCTGTGATAACATACGTAGATGTGTTCAAAGGCAACGCATAACTTAAAGGTCCGCTAGGTCCACTCAAAATTCGAACAGTATATTGTTGGTTTGTGAAATCATTTGCGCCTACAGTACTAAAGATGTTCGAAAAGCGCAACTCACCATCGCTGCCGTTGTGACATCTTGGCGAATAAGTACTTACAACAAAATTATCTGCAGGGCGTATCGAGTTATCGACACATTGAGCATAAAAATTGATTGAAAAAAACAATGTCAAAACTAAAATAGCTTTTGCTGTGTAGGGTAATTGTTTTCTCATGGTTCGAACTATTAAATTTGACTTTGTATCTGATTTTCAATGAAATCTTAAACAAAGTTGCTCTAACCATATGCTATATTCAACCCTTGATTAACAAGTGGGATGATATAGTTAACAACTGTAGCAAATCAGAAAGATTTGTATTAGAACCATATAAAAAACAATAGCAAACAAATAATACTACACATAACATAAATAAATTGTTAATTTTTTAAACAAAATAACAACTTTAACTTATTTTTAGTAAATTTACTACAATTTAAAAATTGAAAAACCCCTTTTCAACTTCCATAAAAACTTTATTACGTACATTTTTATTCAACCGATTTAAATAAAATCAACATGGGTATTAAAAATAGTTCGCTCATTATCAATGAAGAAGAGAAAGTTTTAGAAGAAATTGAAATTCTGTCAAAAACAGGAAGTTGGGAAATTGATTTAAAAACTAAAGAAGTATTTTGGTCAAAAGGAGTATATAAAATGCTAGGCTATGAAGCAAATGGGTTCGACATCGATTTTGAAAAAGCATTCGCTACAGTGCATCCCGATGATCAAAAAAGAGCTGTTGATTTATTTGAACAAGTAGTAACAGGCAATACTATGTACGAAATTCAAAAAAAATTAATTTGCGCAAACGGAAATCACATCCACGTTCGATCTGTTGGTAAAATCGTAAAAGATGAAGACCAAAATCCAATAAAACTAATAGGCATTTTCCAAAATATTACTGATTTTATTAACGCAAACGACGAAATTCGTACCATAAGAACTATAACCGAAAATATAGTCAATTCATTAGATTGTATTTTTTGGGAATTTAACATGAATAACAATCTACTTTCCTACATCAACAACAAAGCTGAAAAAATGCTCGGATTTACTGCCGATAATTTTTTACACAATCCAAAACTTTGGTTTGAAAGAATTCACCCAGAAGACAAAGAAAAAAGTCAATATGACTACTTTAAAAGAGCCAAAAGCAACAGCACTACTGTAATTGAATACCGTTTTCTAACAAAAGCAAACAAGTACATTTGGATCAGAGACCGCATTACAAAAGTGGTAGAAAAAAATGGCGACAAATTACTTAGAGGATTACTTGTAAACATTACGAAAGAAAAAGAAACGGAAGGCAAAATTAAAATGGAAAAAGAACTCAATAAAAGACTTTTTCAAAACTTACCCAATATGGTCTTTATTTTTAATAAAAAAAATGAATTCTTATTATGGAACAATAAACTCCTAGAAATAAGTGGTTACAATGAAAAAGAAATGAAGACACTATCTCCTTTCGATTTTTTTGAACCCAATCAAAAAGAATTAATTACGCAGAATATTGATGCCATATTTGATAAAAATATTGAAATTGAAATCGAAACCCTTTTGATTACAAAAACAAAAAAAACGAAACCAATACTTTTCATTGCAACTAAATTCAATTACATGAATAAAGACTGCATTTATGGAATTGGAATTGATTTAACACAAAAAAATATGTTAGTCAACAAACAAAAAAAATTAACAGAAACCATTGAAAACATTATACAATTTGCACCAGAAAGTTTAGTAGTTGTAGACCATCAAAAAAATATCTTTAAAAAAAATAAAGCTTTTGATAAATTAATAAATGAATATGCACCTAAACTACAGTATACCAAACCCGAATTAAAAAAATTAATTCTCCAGCAAATCATGAGCAACACACTAGATGATGGAAAAAAAACCATTACCATAGAGAAAAACGAAAAAAATAAAAAAATATAAGTATCTTTCTTTGCCATAAGAAGCATGTTTTACAAACCAAAACATTATGACGTTTAAAAAAAGTAAATCAAAACTAATTCTTGATGTAAACTCAAGAGCTATGTCTTTTCCTAATGATGACAATGCAAGTCTAATTATTTCGCTTAAAGATGTCACGGAACAAAAAGAAAGCGAAAACAAATTGGCATTAAGCGAAAAACGATTCAAATCGCTGGTACAAGAAGGTTCTGACATGACCGCAATTGTAGATTCCAAAGGAATATATAGTTATGTGAGCCCAAATTATTTTAGTATTTTAGGATATTCCGAAACTGATTTAGTAGGCAAATGTGCCTACTACTTTATGCATCCAGATGAAGTAGACTTCTTAGTAAATGAATTTAAAAAACTCGAATACCAACCTAGAGTAAAACCACCTTATTACCGATTCAAAAGAAAAGACAATTCATGGGCATGGGTAAGAAGTGTAGGAACCGACTTAAGAAAAGAGGAATCCATTGGCGGTTTTGTCATCAATAGTGTAGAAATTTCAGATTTAATTCAAAGCCAAAATACACTCCAAAAAAGTAACGAAAAATTTGAACTCATCAATAAAATCACGCGAGATGTTATTTATGAATGGGAAATGAAAGCCGATCAATTTCATTGGGAAGAAAGTTTTAGTCGAATTTTTGAATATGCTGCACTCAATAAACCTAAAAATTTTCTGGAGTGGTTGCAATTAATCCACCCTCAGGACCGAGAACAATACCATACGAATTGGAAAAATTTTATTACCAACCCAAAAGAAAATAAATGGGTAGCCGAATTTAGACTCAAAAAAAACAACAACACCTATGCTTTTGTAGAAGAAAATGCCTTTATAATTAGAGACATCGCCGAAAATGTCATCAAAAAAATTGGAGTGCTTCGTGATGTGTCTGACAAAAAAGTACAAGAACTTGAAAAAAGAATTCAAAACGAAATTTCCTCCTATTTTAAAGAAGACAAAAAACTAAATCATATTTTAGATGACGTACTAAATTTCTTAACCAATGAACCTTTTTTCCTGGCGTCCGAGATATGGGTATTAGACATCAATAAAGAAAAAGTAAAGCTAATGGCTTGGCATGCCAAAAACTCTAAAACGGAAAATTTTTATAAAAAAACCAAAAACATTTCAAATTTCAATAAAGGTGAAGGTTTACCAGGAATAGTGTGGAAAAACCAAAAACAAGAAATATGGAATAAAACCAAAATGGAAGAAAAATTCCTTAGAAATGCAGCTGCAAAGGCAACTGGCATTAACTCTTCCATGGGAATTCCTCTTTTTAACAACAACAATATAGAAGCCGTTTTAGTAATTCATTCCAACGAAGATCTCACAAAAGACAAAACCAAAATAACTCCTTTTTTACAAATTAAAAATTTTCTTGGAGCAGAAATCCACAGAAAAAGACAAGAAGAAATGCACCTTTTGATGTTTCAAGCTGCACCCGATATTGTGGCAATTGCCAACAATAAAGGGTATTTCAAAAAAGTCAATCCCGCATTTTGTGAATTATTAGGCTATACTGAAGAAGAAATTGCTGCAAAACCTTTTACTTACTTCTTGCATCCAGACGATGTAAATAAAACCCACAAAGAATATAACGAAACCATATCTGGTGAACGAAATGCGAATAACTTTACAAACCGATACCGCACAAAAAACGGAGAATACAGGTGGATTTCTTGGAGCTCTTCTGATGTTTTTGGTGACGACAACGCCGCATTCGCATACGGCAAAAACATAACTGATATTACCGAACTAAAATTATTATTTGAAAAAACAGCTACTCTAGCCGAAATTGGAAGTTGGGAATATGACACCACAACACCCAATGCCCCTTTTTACTTATCAAATGTAATACACGATATTTTAGAAATTAGCGCAGAAACAAAAATCGACATCAAACAATTTGTGGAATTAATCCATAAAGAAGACCGCATTGCTGTCTCAAAAAAATTGAACGATTTAATAAAAAACAAAAATGACTTTGACAGCGAATTCAGAATAATTACACCACAAAAAAATACGAAGTGGGTGCGTTGCATTGGGAAAATAAAAAAGAATCATGCACTTAAAGACCATAAAATAATTGGAAGTGTTCAAAATATTACCAAACAAAAAACAAACGAACTAGAACTTGCCAAGAAAAACAACTACTTAGAAGCCATTACCGAAATTATTACCGAATTGTTGCAATCTAATGATTGGTACAACTCGTTAAACAACGTGTTAACTATTACAGGAAACGCTATTAATGTTGATCGGGTTTACTATTTTGAAATGAATAAAGAACTTGTAAATGGTAAACAAACTTGTAGTCAAAAAATAGAATGGACAAAAGATACTGCTTTCGCACAAATTGAAAATCCGCTTTTGCAAAATGTTTCGGTAGAAGACTTCAAGCCCTTTTTCTGTAAATTAAATAAAGAACAATTATTTTCTGCCATTACAAGTCAAGTCGAAGATGAAAAGTTTAAAGAAGTTTTAGCGCTTCAAAACATAAAATCTTGTTTGGTTCTACCGATTATGATTAATGACATTTTAGAAGGTTTTATTGGTTTTGATGATTGCAATGAAGAACGCTTATGGACCGTAAGTGAAGTTTCTTTTTTACACAACATCACCTCAAATTTAGCAGCTACTATTCAAAGAAAAAACACCCAAAAAGAATTACAAAACACACTAATTGAACGCAACAATATTCTTGAAAGTATTGGAGATGCCTTCTTTACATTAGACAACAACTGGCGAATTACTTACTGGAACAAAGAATCTGAGCGCATAGTTGGACAAAATAGAGATGAATTATTAGGTAAAGTCTTTTGGGAGGCCTTTCCTAATTTAGTGGGAACTATATATGAAGAAAATTATAAAACCGCTGTAAAAACGGGAAAAAGTATTTACTTCCAAGATTATTTTGAATTCTTAAACATTTGGTTAGACATCAGTGCTTATCCATCAGAAAATGGGCTTTCGGTGTATTATAAAGACATTACTAAAACAAAAAAACACGAAGAAGATCTACGTGCCTCAAACGAGCGTTTTGAAAAATCTACTTTAGCCACAAACGATGCCATTTGGGATTGGGACATCAAAAAAAACACATTATATCGAGGCGATGGTTTCACCCGACTTTTTGGTTATGAAGTACCTAAAAAGATTGGAGACATCAATATCATCGAATTAATAAAAAGTCGTGTACACGACAAAGAAGCTACGAAAGTAATTCAATCCTTAAAAAAAACAATTCTAGACCCACAAAAGTACAAATGGGAAAAAGAATACCTCTACAAAAAAGCAAATGGTAAGTATGCCGCAGTAATAAATAGGGGTATTATTATTCGAAAAGAATCTGGAGAAGCCATTCGAATTGTGGGTGCTATTCAAGATATTACGCAATTAAAAGAAAACGAAGAATCACTAAAATTATTAAACAAAAAACTAGAAACACAAACCAAAGACCTAATCAATTCCAATAAGGAATTAGAGCAATTTGCCTATATTGCATCGCACGATCTTCAAGAACCGTTACGAATGGTGACCAGCTTTTTAACGCAGTTAGAAAATAAATATGCTGAAAAACTAGATGACAAAGCCAAACAATACATCGATTTTGCAGTAGATGGTGCAAACAGAATGCGTACAATTATTTTAGATATTTTAGAATACTCCAAAGTAGGAAAAAATGACGAAGAAGAAAGAAACGCAATTGACCTCAATACCATCATTAATGATGTAATTAAAATGAATCAACAAAAAATAGACGAAACCAATGCTGTAATACAGTTTGATGATTTACCTACCATCAATGGCTACAAATCACCGTTGATTCAAATTTTTCACAACTTAATTGGTAATGCCATAAAATATCAAAAACAGAACCACCACCAGCCCATAATCTCCATAACCTATAAAAAAAGCAGCAAATTTTGGACCTTTACAGTAACCGATAACGGCATCGGAATTCCCAAAGAATACCTTCACAAAATATTTATAATTTTTCAAAGATTACACACGAAAAATGAATATGGTGGAACAGGTATGGGACTTGCCATAGTAAAAAAACTAGTGGAAAGTCTTGGGGGTAAAGTTGGCGTTATATCTGAAATAGAAAAAGGCAGCTCTTTTTATTTTACAATACCTAGAAAATGAAACTATTTAAAAAAATATTTAAAGCACTAGACTATTGGACCAACCAATTAGCCTTATTAGCCTTTTTGGCAATGTTTATCATTACCCAAACCATTGCATTTAAAATTTTTACCATTGAAAAAGAAAATGAAACCTTATTAGTCAAAGAAGAAGCCAATCACATCAAAAACCAGCTAGAAAACGCTATTAATTACAGCCATAATGCCGTAAAAATAATTGGATTCATTGCAGAAAAAAACCTTCAAGACGAAAATTTTGATATCGTTTCTAAAGATTTATTAGCAAAAAATGAATTCATTGATGCCTTGCAATTAATTAAAGACAGTACCATTATTAAAACCTATCCTTTAAAAGGAAATGAACCCACAATAGGATACAACATTGCTTCAAACAGATTGCATAAAATTGCCATTCTAAAAGCAATACAAGGCAATAGAATCTTTTTTGAAGGTCCTATTAATCTAATTCAAGGAGGCGTAGGTATCGTGGGTAGAGAACCCATCTATAAAAACAATAAATTATGGGGTTTTTCAGCCGTCTTGATAAAACAAGAAACGCTTCATAAAGCAATTGGAATAGACAGTACAGGAAGTAAAAAAAGGTTCCAATATCAAGTAACCGGAAAAAATAAAATCGATTTTTTTAATAACAATATCGACTTCAGCGAAGGAATTACACACAAAACCTATATCGCTTCCGGAGATTGGTTTTTACACGTAAAACTAAAAGATCCAAATTTTAAAAATAGAGCCATGGCTTTTAGTGCTTTTGGGTTACTATTAAGTATAATTGTAGCTTTTTTTATCAGAGAATTAGCCATACAACCCGTTAAATTAAAAAAACTAGTGGATGAAAAAACGAAAGATTTAGAAAAATTAAACACTATTTTAAACCAAAGAGCCGACGAACTTTCATCAACCAATAAGGAATTAGAATATTTTGCCTACATCATTTCGCACGACTTACAAGAACCTTTGCGAATGATTTCAAGCTTTCTATCGTTATTAGAAAAAAAATACAATGATGTTTTAGATGAAAAAGGAAAGAAATACATCTTTTATGCAGTTGACGGAGCTAAAAGAATGAAAACCATCATCTTAGATATACTAGAATTTTCAAGAGTTGGAAAATACAATGAAGAACCCACAGCAATTAATGTAAATGATTTAGTGCAGGAAATTGTAGGATATCATAGAAATGCAATTGACAACAAAAAAGTAATTATTACTTATGAAAACTTGCCCACTATTACTTGCTTTAAATCACCAATAACGCAAATATTTCAAAACTTAATCAGCAATTCCATCAAGTATGCCAAAAAAGATGAAATTGTTAACATAAGTATCAAACAATTTGAAGTAGACAAAGACCATTGGGGATTTGCTGTAGAAGATAACGGGATTGGAATTGAAGAACGATATTTTGAAAAAATATTCATTTTGTTCCAACGATTAAACATTCGCCAAGATGATTCTGGAAACGGAATTGGATTGGCTATCATAAAAAAAATAGTAGAAAACTTAGGCGGTAAAATTTGGGTAACCTCAGAAATCAATGTAGGAAGTACCTTTTATTTTACGATTGCTAAAAACGTTTAAAAGGATGTAAAATGAAACAAGAATTAAAAGTAACTTTTCTATATTGCTTGGTTGGAATCCTTTGGATTTTAGTTAGCGATGAAATCATCTCAACCTTTATCAGCGAAAGCGATATGGAATCGATGATTTATTTTCAAAATGTAAAAGGCATTTTTTACATCGTTGCAACGGGCCTAATGTTATATGTGCTACTAAAAAAACACAATGACGCAATGAACCTCAAAATCAATGAGCTAAAAAAATATGCCAATGAATTAGAAACAACAAACCATGAATTAGCGCAATACATCAACTTAGCGTCTCACGACTTACAAGAACCAAGTAGAACGGTAATTAGTTTTTTAACTTTTTTAGAGAAAAAATACGACAATCAAATCGATGAAAAAGGAAAAAACTACATTCATTTTGCAGTAGAAGCAGCCAATAAAATGCGCCAAATTATATTAGACTTACTCGAATATTCTAAAATCTGTAAAAATGACAACCTCGAAAAAGTAAATCTTAACAGTATTATCAAAGAAATCAAAAATCAGTTTCAGGATAAAATTAAAGAGACGAACACAACAATAATAGTTGAAGATTTACCAACAATCAATACAGATGCAACATTAATACAAATTATTTTTAAAAACCTAATTGACAATGCAATTAAATTCAAACAAGAAAATAAACCGCTAAGCATTCATATTGAAGCAATTGACAAAAAAGACGAATGGCTATTTAAAATAAGTGATAACGGAATAGGAATTGAGAATGAATATTTTACTAAAATTTTTGTGCTTTTTCAAAAACTAAATCAAAAAGACACTACAGGCACTGGTAGCGGCTTAGCAATTACAAAAAAGATTGTAACCAATCTAGGAGGCACTATTTGGGTGAAATCGGTGGTAAATAAAGGGAGTGATTTTTATATAAAATTGCCTAAAAATGAAAAAAAATAATCCCTTAAACAATTGACAATAAGTGATTTTAAAAAATCGTAGAATTAATTCTACACTTTTTATGAAAAAGTAATAGATATTTTGTATCTTTAGGCTTAACAACTGCCCCCAATTAAACAACACATTCATGAAAAAAGCAAAAATTCTACTTGTAGAAGATAACGAAGGAGATATCGTACTTACTACAGAAGCGTTTGAGGAAGCTGATTTTAAATCCAACCTAATCGTAGCAAGAAACGGTAAAGAAGCCCTCAATTATTTATCAATGGAAGACCGTACCACTAGTTTAAACTTACCTGATTTAATCCTATTGGACATCAATTTACCACTATTAAATGGTATTGAAGTGTTAAACCACATCAAACAAAACAAATTTACAAGACACATTCCGGTTATAATTTTAACTACATCATCCTCATCAAATGATATAAACGCTACCTATGATAATCACGCCAATTGTTTCATTACAAAACCAGCAGACATTACTGTGTTTTTTGATGTAATAAACTCCTTAGGGAAATTTTGGCTACACATTGTAAAATTACCTACCCCTAAATAAAATGTTGAAAGACAAGAAAAATTATACGTTACTAGTAGTCGAAGACAACTTAGGCGATTTCATTTTGTTTGAAGAATATTTAAACGAAAAAATCGAAAACCCTACGCTTTTTCATTTTCAAACATTTAAAGACTTGTTTGATTTTAAAGAACGTATTACGACTGCTATTGACATTATTTTTCTGGATCTTTCACTTCCCGATAAAAATGGTACTGACCTCATTATTGAAGTCCAAAAAATTTCTAAAAATATTCCAATCATTGTGCTCACTGGGCACAGTGATTTTTCGTTTGCAACCACGTCATTAGCCCTGGGTATTTCAGATTATCTACTCAAAGACGACCTCAACAGTACTACTTTATATAAAAGTATCGTTTACAACATTGAAAGAAATAAAAACCTAGTTAAAATAAGAGAATCCGAACAATTGTATTCCGATTTATTTCAGCTTAGTCCAATTCCAATTTGTGTTTATGATGCCAAAACAAGCGTTTTTTTAGATGTAAATGCGGCCGCTGTACAACTATATGGCTATTCCCATGAAGAATTTCTAAAACTAACAGTGCAAACTTTATTTGTAGATGAAATCGAAGAGAATACCAACAACATTGTAACCCATAAAAAGAAAAATGGCGAGCATATTTTTGTAGACAGCAGAAGCAATACCATTATTTTTAATGGCAAAAAAGCCAAAATAATACTTGCCAACGACATTACCAAAAGCTTAAACCACATCAAAGAAATAGAGTTACAAAACGAAAAACTCAAAGAAATTGCTTGGACACAATCGCATGTCGTTAGAGCGCCGTTATCGCAAATTTTAGGATTGGTACAATTGGTGTTAGACGATGAAAGTACCACAGAAGAAACCAAAGAATTAGTAGGTATATTAAATAATTCAGCACAAGAATTGGATAAAATAATCAAAGAAATCATCCATAAATCTAAAGAAATTTCATGTAATGCGTGATGCCTATGAAACACTTGCTTATAATAGACGATGATCCTGTTTCGGTACTAATTTTAAAAAAAATGCTTGTCAATGCAGGCTTTTTAGAAAACCCCATCGTGTTTTATAACGGAAGTGATGCCTTAGCTTTTTTTCACAAAGCAATACAACCAATGAAATTTACTACGTGTTTTTAGACATTAACATGCCCGAAATGAATGGTTGGCAATTTTTAGACCGGATGCAACCCATCATCAAACCCCTAAATTTCAAAGTGTATTTACTCACCTCCTCCACCAGCGAACAGGAAAAAAGAAAATCAGAAGACTATAAATGCATCTTGCAATTCATTTCTAAACCGATTAGCAAAGAAAATATTTTACGAGTAAAAGAGGAATTCTTTACATTTTAAATTCTAGTAAAATCATTTAGTTTTTAAATTCAACAACTAATGTTTTTAACCGTTACAACTGAATTATCAGGTATATCTTTAGTGATTAAAACATGTGCTCCAATCACAACATTATTTCCAATATTCAACTCTCCTATAATAGATGAATTAGCATACAAAGTAACATTGTCACCAATAACATTCCCATTTCCAACACCATTTTTCTTGTGACCAACTGTGCAGCCCTGATGAACAATAAAACCTTTACCTATTTTATTTCTACTTCCAATTACCATACCTTGACCATGAACCACATAAAACCCTTCTTCAATTTCATTATTAAAATAAATTTCGCAACTACAATACTGCTTTAATAACCAATGAATTTGTGGTTTCAACTCATTCAAACCTTCATTTTGAACAATCTGTCCTAATCGAAACAAGAAAATAGCTAATTCATTATTATTATTTATTATTCTATTTTTTATCTCCTTTTCAGATAATTCTGGAAAATGATAATTTACATCTTTTACGGTCAAAACAAAAGCTAAATCAATCATTTTTGAATTGATTTGTAAGGAATTGTAAACATTTTTTAAAATAAAACTCATGAATTCATTCATAATTCTAATACAGATTTAATACTTTCTGATGAAGTTTTATAATTTGACAATATGATTTCTTTCCAACTTTCAAATGATTCTGATGTTTGTTCTACTACAATACTATTTTTGATTTCATTTTTATTGTTAACCCAAAGTACTGCATCCTTATCTTTCATACTCCTAAAATGCTGCAATTGATAAATCCATTGCACAGACCAATTTGGATTAATCTTAACATCTTGGTCATAATTGATATAAATACAAGGTTTTTTAAACATCCCAAAGTCAAATGCCATAGTGGACCCTAAATTAACTACAATAGCACTGTAATATACTGTTGAGACCAATAATGCTATATCTTCTGGTAATGGATAAATAGTAGTCCAGTTACTGTTGGGTTCAAAATTCCAAAGAGGTGGTGCTTGCTTAATCAAATTAGGATATTTTGAAACAATTACGTCAAATCGACCCGAAATATCTACAGGACAACGACGTAATAAAATTTGATACTCTGTATCTAAATTATGATGCAGCAGCTGTTCCGCTAAGTCCGATAAATATTGTGGATCATCAGGACAAGTTAACACATCATCGCCAGAATAACAAATGATTTTTTTATGTAAATCTAAATTATATCTTTCATAAAACACTTCTTTCGGAATAATGTTTTCGGGTTGGAGATAACATTCAAATTGAGGTGTTCCTGTCACAAAAACTTGCTGTGCTTTGATTTCAGGATAGTATAATCTTAGTTCTTTTTGCATATAATCTGACCAAACCAAATATTTATCAGCTTGCAACGCCATTCTAGCTTTAGGCAAATTATCCCATGAATATATCACAGTAATGGCTTCAATTCCTAAATCTTGTGCTGCAGCAAAAATGGGAGCACATTGCACTCCTCTTTGATGGGAACAAAATAGCTTTTCAGGCGCAACATCCACTAGAATCTGTCGTACTTCATTATAAAAACTCGAATTTCTAATGGCCCTTTGATACCATTGCTCTAGTTTTAAAATACGTTTATAATTCGCAAATCCATAAGATGCAATTTCGACAAAACTATAAAATAAAGTTTTAAAAACGCCCTTATGATTGGACTTCCAATTGCTTAAAATCGTAGGATTACGGACTAATTTAGCATTGTGTTTTAAACGAGCTAAACAAATTAATTCTCTTAAAAATTTTTCGTTTAATGATTCTGAATAATTAGGAATACGTAAGGTATTTTGAATCGCTGCAATCTCTTTAACTGCTTGTTCTGTTTTGGCATCAAAAGCATGAAATAAAACCAACTCTTTTTCCATTCCTTTGAATACATCGGAATACAAATAGTTTCGAATCCCAACACCATCAGGAAAAAGTAATACTATTTTATTGTTTTTTTTCATTCGTATCTAATCCTAAATCCTCAATAATTTTAGTGGTAAACAATCGTGCACCTTTGTCATTCAAATGCCCACACGATGAAAAATAGTCGTCTCCTTGCACCACATGTTCATATGCTTTGATTTCCGGATACAACTTATTCACTTTTTGAAAATAGTCCATTCCTTTTACATTAGAACACATGGGGGTAGTTACCGCAATCAAATTGATGTTGTTACTTTTACAAATTTGCTTAATTTCTTCGAAATAACGGTTACGCAAAGGCACTAAACTTGCAATATTATTTTTCATATTGGCTTTTGGGTTAAACCCTAACGGATAATAGCCTTGATGATCCAATGTATTCGTAGGCTCTTGATGCAACGTTTTGTAAAAAGCTCTAAACCCTACTTTACTATCAAATTGAATGTATCGGTAAAACGGCACATAATACAATTCCGTAAAATCGGATTCATTTTTAAAATGTTCGGTGATGATTTTGGATTGATGCATAAAGGGCATGAAACGGCCAAAAGTACCATCATCGCGTTTTTCATTCGATAAATTCAAATCGGTTTCTATAATGATGTTTTTGATGTTCCAACCTCGTGCTACCATCAATTTTAATAGCAAAGAAGTTTCAAACAAATGCGCACCACTCATGCCGTAATTAAAGGTTTTCAAACCTTTTTTCGCAAACAATTCGGATACAAAATGATTATTGGCTCTTGATGTCCCTAAAATAATGACATCATAATTTTGCGCTTCAGAATTGATAACGTTTTCAACCTTATTTCTCGTTTTCGATTGCGCAAAAACATTAGTGTAAATAAAATCCAACGTCAACGCAACCAACAATAGCACTAAAAGTATTTTTCCGATAAAAAGCAAAAACTGTTTCATTAGAATTGGAAATAAATAAATTCTTTATAATCGGAATACACACCTAAAACTAATAAAGCTATAATTGCCAAAGTAACTTTTACCCAACTTGCTTTGCCTGATAAGGGTTCTACTTTTGAACGATTGAACCATTCGACCATCACAAAAACCAACACTAAAAGCAACAATTCAAAATTATAACGCTCATTATTCAAATACTGACTTTCAAAATGAAAATCGGTAAACATTCTTTGGATATAACCGATGGCTTCTGAAATTGATTTGGCTCTAAAAAAAATCCAAGCAATGGTTGTTAAGACGAAAGTACCTAAAATGTTTAGAATTGTTTTTATACTACCTAAATTCCAACCCATTTCGATTTCGCCCATATTGGAACGGTTTTTATCTTGAAGCAACAAAGGCAAAAAGTAAATCGCATTCAACAATCCCCAAACGATAAAGGTCCAATTGGCACCATGCCAAAATCCACTCACTAAGAAAATGATAAATGTATTTCTCACTTTCATCCACATACCTCCTTGACTTCCGCCTAACGGAATATATAAATAATCGCGAAACCAAGACGACAAGGAAATGTGCCAACGACGCCAAAATTCAGCAATATCACGTGAAAAATATGGGTAATTGAAATTCTTTAATAAATCGATTCCAAATAATTTGGACGTGCCTAAAGCAATATCGGAATAGCCTGAAAAATCCCCATAAATTTGGAAGGCAAAGTAAACAGCGCCTAAAATCAAAGACAGCGAATTCATCGATTCGTAGTTATCAAAAACAGCATTAGCATAGGCAGCACAACTGTCGGCAATCACTACTTTTTTTACCAAACCCCAAATAATTTGATATACCCCTTCTTTGGCTTTTTCAAAATTAAAATGGCGTTTGATTTTTACTTGTGGCAATAAATGCGTCGCTCTTTCGATGGGTCCAGCTACTAACAGAGGAAAGTAACTTACAAAGAGCGAATAATCGATAAAATTGCGTTCGGCGGTGATACGTTTGTAATAAATATCAATAACATACGACAAACCATGAAACGTGTAAAATGAAATACCAACGGGAAGAATTAATTTTAATAAAACAGGATTCGTTTGAAATCCAAAACCCAGTAACAAATCAGCAAATGATTGTGCAAAAAAATCGTAATATTTGAAAATTCCCAAAAATCCTAAGTTGATTCCTATAGTAATCCACAACCACAGCTTTCGTTTTTTATTCGAAGTACTGTTTTCCATCATGATGGCGCTGAAGTAATCTAACAAGGTAGAAAACACCAATAGAAACAAAAAACGCCAATCCCAACAAGAGTAAAAATAATAGCTCGCAACAATTAATACAGCGTTTTGAGTGGTTTTATTTTTAGCAAATACCAACCAATACAGTAAAAATACGATGGGTAAAAATATAGCGAAAGAAAAGGAATTGAAAAACATTAATTATCTTTAAATTGTTTTTGATGATTGAGTTGCCAAATATCTTCATTTAAAAGCGATTTCAAAAATAATTCGGCACTATTTCCTTTTCCAAAATCATTTTCTGAAGGTTTTATTTCATGCAAATCAATGGTGTTTAGCGCATTTATAATACTTTCAGTGGTATAATCTACATTGATAATATCAGCATGCAACGCTCTGTTTTGCTGACGTGTTCCTATATTGATAATTGGTAAGCCATAATAAGGTGCTTCACGAATTCCTGCGCTACTATTTCCAATTATAAACTGTGCTTTTTTCAATAAGGTTAAAAAATATTCAAAACGTAACGAAGGAAAAATGCGAAAACGCGGATTTCCTTTTAGTTTTTCGTACGCTTTTAAAACGGCTTGACTGCCTAAATCGTTATTTGGGAAAACCACTACATAATTATGATGGTCATTTAGTAACGCTTCTACAAAATTAACTGCATATTCTTGCATGTGTTTTGCTTCAGTAGTTACTGGATGAAACATAGCAACAGCATATGTATCAAATTGAATTTCATAGTATTGCTTTACTGTGGCTAAATCGGGCAAGTTATTCGAAAACATAATATCTACGTCAGGTGAACCAATCGTAAAAACAGCTGCTTCTAATTCACCCATTTGCAGCAATCGCTTTTTTGCTTGCTTATTAGAAACAAAGTGTACATGACTCATTTTACTGGTAGAATGACGAATCAATTCATCAATAGTTCCCGAAACTTCACCTCCTTCAATATGTGACACTAAAATATTATTCAAACTTCCAACAATAGCACCAGCTAATGCTTCTACTCTATCACCATGAATCACAATCATATCAGGCGCACACGATTTCACATAAATAGATAATCCTTCAATAGTCTTGGCTAGAGTTAAATCCATAGTAGTTTCGTGTGTATGATTTTCAAAAGTGTGAATATTTGAAAAACCGCAACGTTCAACTTCCAATACAGTATAACCATACTCTTCTTGTAAATGCATACCCGTTACAAAAATATAAGGTTCAAATTTTGGATGTGTTTCCAAAACTTGAATCAACGATTTTATTTTACCAAAATCGGCTCGAGTACCCGTAAGAAATAGGATTTTTTTAGACATTTTATAAATGGGTATAGCGTTGCAAATATAGGATTTTTGGTTAATGATTACATAAAGACCTAACCGCTTTTTGAAACCAATCAGGTCTTATAATCATATTTGTTTATTACTCAAAATCCCCAAAATCTAACTGCTCATCATTTGCAATTGTTCTTGTTGCTTTTTTTCCTAATAACGAATCAAAATGTTCTGCTAAAATTTTACCCGTTCCAGGACGTTTTACCCATATATTATCTTTAGTTAACACTTCTCCTTTTTGGATAGAGGCAATAGAACAAACCGTTGCAAAAGCAAAATCAATCGTTACTTGCTCTTCATCAGCTGGTTTTTTGGTTCCACCACGCATTTGCGCCATTTCGGTACTATTGATGATTAATTCTTTTGTGGCTTGTTCATCCATACTACATACAATATCTGGACCTGTACGATTCATGTGATCTGTAAAGTGTCGCTCTAAAATGGATGCGCCTAATGCAACTGCACCTAAACACGCATTATTATTTAAGGTATGGTCTGATAATCCAAAAACTTTATCTGGGAAAGCTTGATGCATTTCCATCATGGCGCCAAATCGAACTAAATGAATTGGTGTTGGATATAAATTAGTAGTATGTAATAAAGCCACAGGAACTTTATGTTTATCAAAAATAGCCACTGCTTTTTGGATACTATCAATCGTATTCATTCCTGTGCTTAAAATAACTGGTTTTCCAAAAGAGGCAATATGTTCTAATAAAGGATAATTATTACATTCTCCCGAACCAATTTTATAAGCGGGTATATCAAACTTTTTCAAGCGTTCAGCAGCTGCACGAGAAAATGGAGTAGATATAAAAATCATACCTTTACTTTCTACATAGTTTTTTAATTCTAATTCTTCCTCTTCATTTAAAGCACAACGCTCCATAATTTCATAAATAGACACATTTGCATTGCCTGGAATTACTTTTTTAGCTGCACCACTCATTTCGTCAGCAACAATATGTGTTTGGTGTTTGACGACCTCAACGCCTGCTCTGTTTGCTGCATCAACCATTTCTTTGGCTACTTGCAAAGAACCTTCGTGATTGATTCCGATTTCTGCAATGACTAATGGTGGAAAATCTTGACCAATTTTTCTTCCTGCAATTTCTATATAGGGATTCATAAAATGAGTTATGAGTTATGAGTTATGAGTTATGAGTTATAAATTTATTGTATAAATATTCTGCGTAATCAAAATCTTCTTGGGTATCAATATCTATAGTGGCAAAAAGATGATTAACTACTAAAGGAAAGGCCTCTTTTGTAATGATTTCATTATTTAGTACAACCGATGCTTTAGTAATATACAACAGGCCATTTTCGTAATATAAGGGTTCTAAGTCCTGACTACGTTGTCCAACTTTATAATTATATGGAATAAATGTATGATTTATAATTTTTCCTAATTTGTGATGACTACGCGAAACCGTAAACAAACTGTCCACTTGTTTTTCTTGAAAAAGAAGAAAGGCATCATGTAATAAATTATCTGGACGCAGTGGATTAGTAGCTTGCAGTAGTACAACATTTTCTACTTCATAAGTAATTGTTTCTATAACATGCTTTAGAGCGGAAACAGTAGGTTCATAATCTCCAGAAAGCATTTGAGGTCTATCGATTACCAGAGCACCATATTCTAAAGCTACTTTTTTTATGGCGTCATCATCTGTAGAAACATAAACGGCGTCTATAAATTTGTGTTGTTGTGCATACAAAATGCTATGCGCCAGTAAAGGAATACCGCCTAATAATTTTATATTTTTACCCTGCAAACGTTTAGATCCGCCCCGGGCAGGAATGATGGCTATTGTTTTACTCATAAATACTGTGTCTATTTGTGAAATCTTTGAAAAACAATGGCTTTATTTTTTCCAATTCCTGTGTTGATTTATCCCACCATTTAATAGTCTCAATTTCTTGAATAATGGTTTCTGAAAAACGTTTTCTAATTTCTTTAGCAGGTACACCAGCCACAATTGAATAAGGTGCAACATCTTTAGTAACTATACTGCCTGCTGCAATAATTGCTCCGTTGCCAATGGTAACATTTCCTACAACTATAACACCATGACCTATCCAAACATCATGGCCAACTATAATATTATTTTCTTCTTTTAACTGCTTTAATTCGCCTTGAAATAAATTCTGATTGATGTAAGTAGTCATATAGGATATAGGATGATTTGTAGCATGCAACGCAACATCAACACCTAACTGACAATACTTCCCTATGGAAATAGTGCCACCCAAAAAATTTCTATACCCCAAAGTGGTAGCATACCCTATTTTTATTTTTCCCGAAAAATTACATCCCTCTGGCACTGCATTTTTGCCTTCAAAAGTTACATTGCCCAATCCTTTTGAAAAACCTGAAAGTGTAACCTGATCTGTTTTTTCTATAGTATTTAAGAAATAGTAGAGTATTTTTTTTATGAATTTTCGCATGTTAATACATTTTAGATTCTTCATTAGTCAATCCTTTATATTGCAAAAATAATTTCCAAAAGGGTTTAAAAAGTAAAAACTTAAATAAGATATTTTTGAAATACACTCCTACATATGAAGGCTTTAAATCAGAGCTAAATTTAGTTTTTTCAAATGTATTATTATCATTTATACTCTCAAAAATAGTTTGCATCCAATTTTCCTTTACATTACCCATGTGATATGTATAATTATCATTAGTAGATAAACGCCAATACCCTAAATCGTTGACTGGCTTATCTAAAAATAAAGCTTCACTTGTTCCACCTAATGCAAAGGAACTATACCTGTCTTTTAACTTGTCGAAAACAGATCCTCTATAAGTTGCAACAAAATGTCCTGCACCAATTACAGCACTCACATTTTTATTAGTAATCGTTAAATATTTTTTCAAATGAATCGCATTGTAAAAATCTTTATTACCAATACTCTCAGCAAACATTATCATGGCATGAGTATTAACAACATTCGTGAATTTTAAATTCTTCGATAAGAGATTTGAAACCAACACATTACTTGTGTACTGTTTTAAAACTTTTGAAGAAGGCGTTGTGCTAACTACACCGGTTTTTGGAAAAGCCTCAAACACTTCATGGGTAGCTTTTTGCCATTGGTTTAAAAACAAAACATCGGCATCAGTTATGGTAATAAATGGAAATTGGTGTCCAGACAATCCTTTTAAAATAGCGTTTAATTTTCCAATTGCTATAGTATGAACAACTTCTTGCAATTTTCCTTCTTGTTGTAATTTATTTAAATAGTTTACTACTTCAATACAACTTCCATTGTTTACAATTGTAATGTAAGTTTTGTTATGACATGTCTTAAAAAGCGACTCCAAACACAACTGCAAAATCTGAAAGCTATCTTTAAAATAATCGTTTTGATGCGGAATATAAACAGGAACAATCACCTGATGCGTGTAATCAGATTTTGGAAGAACTTTATCTTTATTAGGATTGAAACCTATTCGCATAATTATTTTTTAAAAAAAAGAATAAAAATCATTAATTTAACATTTGAAAACCTTAAAAACCACATTCTATCTAATTTAAATAGAAAATGAATGTTTTTAAAAAAACTCAAATGAAACATTTTTATTTGACTCCTAATCAAATTATTTAACAAATATTTATATTCTACTTTATCAATTATATATTCATTTAAAAACATTTTCAATACAACTTTTAAACAGTTTGGTAACTGAATATCTGTTAATTTATCACTAGACATATTATTAGCATGAATTCTATAATGAACTAAAGGTAAATCAAGATAATAAAACTTAGTATAAAAAGATGCTCTTGTCCAATACTCAACATCAGCAAAAGTGCCAGGTATATTCTCATTAAATCCGCCAAAAACATCAATTACACTTTTTCTTATTAGAGGTGTAGGCATCATCACTGTCCAATTACCCATCATACGCATTTTCACATCACCATGCTTAACATCAGGATTACCGGGCCTACCTACTATAATATTTTGCGAAATTCCATCCTCATTAATTACTTCACAACAACTATGAACTAATCCAAAATCTGGATTTTGTTCTAAAATTTTGACTTGTTTCTCTAATTTTGTAGGCAACCAAACATCATCATCGTCAACGAAGGCTAAATATTTACCTTGGGATTCTTTAATACCTACATTCCTTGGTTTTGCTGGACCCCCACTATTTTTAATTTTTATATATTTTACATTATCATATTTACTACATATGACTAAGTTATTCTCATTTGGTGTTCCATCATCAACTACTATAATTTCAAAATCTTGAAAAGTTTGATTTAAAATACTATCAATAGTTAATTTTAAAAAATGAGTACGATCATATGTTGGAATAATTACGGAAACTAATGGATTTGTCATTTCATTGTGCTTTTTAAAACAATCTTTTTTAACCATCTAACTGGTGATAAAATACTATTTCCAATCTTAAACTCTAAAGAATTTTTATATTTAATTTCATTTCGTTTATTTCGTTGAGCAAGTTCTGTTAAAAAATCAACAACTTGCGCAAAATGATTACCATACAAATCGCTATGCTTTTTATAGATATAATTCAAATTACTTTCTCTAAAATTCATCTTAGACTCTTTAGACATAGATAGATTTTTTTGTCTGTAATGAAAAAGAAATTCAGCTATAGTATGCACCTTAAAACCTTTCTTTGTTACAGCTATCCAAAACTCCCAATCTTCAAAACCATTTTTCATGTTTTCATCATAGCCACCTACTGATTGCCAAACACCCTTTCGAATTAAAGCAAAAGAAACACTGTTATTATCAAATAAAAAATTTGAAACACCACCACCTTTTGGTTTGTGATAGCCAATAATTTTATGATTACCAACAAAAATAGTACAATGACTTGAGACTGCAGCAACAGTATTATCTTTTTCTAAAACAGTAATGGCTTTTTCTAAAAAGGAAGGATCTAAGGTATCATCGGAATCAATAGTTAAGATATAGTTAGCTTTTGAAACCGAAAAACCTGTATTTCTTGCCGCACTTAATCCTTTATTTTCTTGGTTAATTATTGTTGCCTTTTCATTTTTTATTTCAGCTAAAACCTTTTTTGTTTCCGCATTAGATCCATCATCCACAATAATAACCTCAAAATCTTGAAAGGTTTGACCAAGAACGGCATCAATTGTTTCTTGTATATACTCTTTATCATTATAACAAGGTATAACTACACTAACTTTCGGATTTACCTTCATACTTTAATCTAATTAATTCTTTAAAAGTAGGTTTTTATATTTAGTTTTAAAAGTCTCGATATCAAAATGTGAATGAGCATAAGTAAAGGCATTCTCAGATAATTTTTCTAATTCCATAGTATCATTATACAGTTTGCTAATTATATCTGAGAATTTTTCTATTAAAGCTATCTCATTTTTTTTATCTTCAATTAAAATCCCATTTACTTCGTTAGTTATATGTTCCTTTAAACCACCAACGTTAGTAACAATTGGAACTACACCATTAGCCATAGCTTCCATAACCACTACAGGAAAACCTTCTCTGTAAGAAGTGATTAAAAGTAAATTAGCGGTTTTATAAATATTATTTAACTCATTCTCATTTTTTATTTCACCTTTAAAAAGAACACCTGCATTCAAGATATTTTTTTTATGAAGTTCCATTTGACTTCCAACCATAATAAATTCAATATCAGAATGTGTTGAAGCTATACGCTTTGCAATTTGTAAAAATAAATTTGGTCGCTTTTCTTTAGACCATCTTCCAACAAAAAGGACTCTAAATTTTGATTTATTTGATTTATTTAAAACTATATCTTTTATATCAATGCCATTTTCAATTTTTAATATCTTGCTAAAAAAACTATCTAATTTTTTTTGATGATAAAGCCCTTTGAAATCTAATAAAGTTTTTTCATTTATGACAACTCTTCGATCTAAATATTTCACATAAGGTAAAGATGCAATTTCAATACCATAGTCAGGTTTAGAAAAAGCATGAATCAAATCTATTTTTTTTACAGAGTCATTTAACAAAGGTAATAGTTCATAAAAGAAAAAAGCATTTGATCCAAATACAGAAATCAATTCTTTGCTTTTATTAAGTTCATTCGCTAGTTTTTTAATAAAAAGATTTCGAATTAAATAATTTCTGTGTAGTAAATCATAGACCTCAAAGCATTTTGAATTTAAAAAGAATTGTTTTTTGTAATTATTTGAGTTTGATTCCTGAGTAAAAAAAACACAATTATTATTGTTATTTGTTGCTTTAACAATATTCAAATGTACTTTCTCTGCCCCGCCAGTATGATAAAAAGGAAAAAAGAAAACCGTTTTTGCTTTTTTTATTTTTTTCATTTCAAACAAAATAAAATATAGCAATTTTAAAACCGCTGCAAATTTGAAAAATAGTAATTTAGTTGTTCTCAAAATTTTATTATTTTATTAAGTAACTCATAAAGCGATACAATCCAAACCCTTTAATTTTATAAAATTTAAACAAAAAGTGTTGAACAAATAAATACTTTACCAATTTAAAAATCGAAATATAGTTATTCTTATAAAGAAACGTAATCATTTTTCCATTGGAATTTTTAAAGACTTCAACGTTTTTAATTATGTATCTATTAAAAATGGCAACATAAGCAAGGTTAATATTGTTTTTGAGTTTTTTTCGCAAATTACTATTAGATGATGCCACAATATTATCATGCACTATTGATAAAAAGGAAACAAAAGCATTCACCACTTTCTTTTCGTAAGCTAAATCGATATGTTTTTTAAAATAATCGTCATCGTTTCTATAATAATAATCGATATTTTTAAAAACAAAATAGTTTGAAGAATTAAGTAAAGCTTTAATAGCTATTTCAAAATCTTCAAAGATCATTATCTGATCAGAAAAACCATCAATTTTTTTTACAAAATTTATTTTATATATAGGTGCAGTTGTTTGCCAAGAACCTCTTAACTGAATAAAATTAGATAACCAATCCTCTTCCTTTCTTGTTATTAACTCATGTTGTAAAACTAATGGTGCTTTGTCAGAAAATATCAGCATGTCAAAAACTAAAAAATCGGCATCCTTATATTCTTGAAAAGCACTTATGCGTTGTTCTAAACAAAAAGTAGCTAATAGATCATCTGAATCTAAAAAAATTACATAGTCACCATTTGCATTTTCTATTCCAATGTTTCTACATGTAGATGGACCTTTAATCCTGTTTTCAGGTCTTTTAAAAACCCTAAAACGTTTATCATTTTCACAATAAGAATCTATTAAAAGTAATGAAGTGTCAGTAGAACCATCATCTACGAGAATACACTCCCATTTAATATAGGATTGACTTAAAATAGAATTCAAAGTTTCTTCTAAAGTTGTTGCTCTATTAAAAACCGGGATTATAATGCTTATCATTATTTACTTTTAATCTTTTTTATGAATTGTCTTTTCATAAATTTTAATAAATGATTAATTCTTCTAATTTTAATATATTCTAATGCTATTAAAATACTGTTTTTAAAACTCAACAAGTTTCGATTTCTGAGTAATATTTCATATGTAGTTAATAATATACATATTTGATTTTTATTAAAACGAGCTAATTCTTCTTTTACAATTTTTTGAAAAAATAAAAATTTTGCCTCTTCCTTTAATAATAGATTATTAGTTTTTCCTGAAATGTTATCGTTTGAAAACCGAAAATAAATGACCGAATCATTTATTGAAGCGATTAAACTTGAATCTGAAAATTTAATCCATGCTAAATCATCAGAATACCATGCTAAAGGAAAATTACTAAATTTATGTTGCTGATATGATACTCTTTTAAAAACATATTCAGAAAGAGAACTTCTAGTTTCATTATTTATTTTTCTAAAGAAAGAATCGGTTGCTTTTTCAAAAATAGGTTGAGTGAATTTATCTGAAATAACCTTATTATTTTCATCAATTACAACGGTTGAGAACCTAAAAACATTTACATTATTTTTTTTACTATTGTAAAACGCTTCCACTACATTTTCCCCTAACACATCATCATCTCCAAGAATCATCAACCATTCTTCATCGTTTGAAAGTGCAATGCATCGCTCCCATTGCTGTGTTAAACTAATACTTCCTAAATTACTTTCAAATCGGTGGTAAACAAAATCAAATTGACCCTCAAAGCTTTGCAACAATGCAGTACAATCATCTGGGCTTGCATCGTCACCTACATACACTTTAAAACGCTTATCTGTTTGATGGGCTAGCGATTGTAACGTAGCCTGAAAGAACGTAAGTTTATAAAAGGGAATGATGATAGCTAGCATTTATTTATACAATTAAAATTTATTTTTAAAAACCAACATTCGCTTCTCTATTAGATGCCATGAAAGATAACCAAATAGCATAGCTATCAAAACAGAAAACAAAATTAAGGTATTTGTATTTAGCTTAAAATAATACATTAAGGTTTGTTGAATTGGAAAGCCATAAATATAAATTCCATAGGATAAATCTCCAATAACATTAATTTTACTAATAGGATAAAGGGCAACTAATCCAAATAAAACGACAAATAATGTTAATAAAATGTGTTTTATAGCATCATAAAAATGGAAGTGCAAAGCAATTAATATTACTAAAAACACTAAGAACAACAATTCTACTTTATATTTTATAGTTTCAATCTTAGCAACTCCTAATAATGCGCCAGCCACAAAGAAAGTCCCTAAATTAAAAAAAGACAAAATCTGCATCCCAAATCGATAAATTTCGCCATATTTTTCCATTAAAAAATTATAACTAAATAACATAAAAATAAAAGTAACTAACAAAAGTATTAATCGCACTTTTTTATTCTTTATGAAAAATAAAATCCCCAATAACAAATACATTGAAAACTCATAACAAATGGTCCAAAGCGACCCATTAATTGCTGAAGGATAAGGATTATATTCAAAAACACCTTTAATGTGGTGTTGCAAATCGTATAATAAAATATTCCTTGGTAAATAAGAAAAAACATCCTTGTTTTGAATATAAGGTATTGCATTTTCATAAACCAGTGGCGCTAAAAAAATAGTTAACAACAATACTACAAATAAAGCTGGAAATAATCGTAAAAAACGTTTCCATAAATAATTAATAATTGTTTTGCTTCTTTCTAAACTTTTAAAAATTAAATAACCACTGATGATAAAAAAACCATTTAAACCAATATTAGAAAGCTCAATCTGTCCATTGGTAACTTGATAAATCCATTGTCCAGAAACTGAATTTCCCGACAAAGGATAACTATGTGCAACTACAACAAACAAAGCAAAAATTAAACGAAGAAAATCAAAATTATTTTTCATCAATTTAGTTGAATTTATTTTTAATTTTCCTCCAAAATTTACTCGGATGCTTTAACGATTGTAATGCTTTAAAAAAGATATGGTGCGAAATAAATGCTTCTTGATATTCGCTTCTTACCAGGTATTCAAAATTATCAAATGCATTCAGTTGTCGATCTAAAAGAATATGATTTATTTTAGGGTTATTAAAATAAGACAATAGTAAAGTGAATAGTTTAAAGTTAGCTTTTGCCATTTTTATTTGAGTATGTGTAGAATGAACACCTACTCCATATCGATATACCGCCATTTCTTCATCTATATATTTTAGTTTACCTTGCTCAGCTAACAACATATACAAAAAAAAGTCACCAATTGGAGATAATGAAAATTCTGGTGGAAATTCTTTAATTACATTTCTAAAAACTACTGAAGGCGTGTGTATATAATTTCCTAAACGCGCCAAAGTTTCTTGATTTTCATAGTTTTCAGGAACTTTTGTGATGAAATCTTCAACTAATTCACCATTGGGTTTCAAAATTTTTACTTTATGAAAACATAAAACATAATCTGGATGAGCTTCTAAAAAATCTACTTGTTTTTGTAACTTAAAAGGGTCAGTCCAATAGTCGTCACCTTCACAAAGGGCTACATACTCACCTGAACAATTATTTAGAACTTCAATCTGATTCTTACAAGCCCCTATATTTGTGCTATGAAGTAATAATTTAAATTTTCCTGGGAATCTATTTTGATAATCTAATAAAATTTTCCTTGAATTGTCATTTGAACAATCCTCACCAATTACAATATCATAATCAAAATTGCATTTCTGATTTAAAAAACCATCAATAGAACTAGAAATAAAATTTTCATGATTAAATATCATTACGAAAATACTGACCTTAGGCTTTAGTGATTTCTCAAGGTCTAATTCCATTTTTATTTTATCATCATTCGAAACTACACTAAAATTACAGCTTTCATAAAGCCTAATTGCGCTTTTATGGTTTGAGTTTACAAATAAAACTATTTTTTTTATTTTTAATAAAACTCTTGCATATCTAATCAATTGTAGTGAAGCCAATCTTGCAATCCCTTTACCCCAATAATTAGTATTACCTATAAAAATATGATATTCTGCAGATTTTCCTATTTGAATATTGGTCAATTGAATATTTCCTACATAAATGTCATCAACTAAAATAGCAAATCTTTTAGAATTTTCATCATTAATAACTTTCTCAATCCATTTTTTTTCGATTTCATAAGTAATTTCAATAGATGGTTTAGATTCTGTTAATTCCCATACTTTGGGATTATTTCTCCATTCCCAAGAAATTTCAGCATCAGCTATTTCTAACGGTCTAATTAAAACTTTATACATTAAGTATCGTTTTTATAATTAATTCCATTTCATAATTAGAATATCTTTGATCAACAGGTAAGTAAACGATTTCATTGACAAATTGATATTCTAAATCTCCATCTTTACAACATTGCTTTACATTTGGCCAATACGAAGCGGTATATATTTTATTTTCTAAAAGTCTATTTCTTAAATTAACATCTTCACTCCAAAACGGATAAACCATCGGAACTTCAGTAGTTAAAAAATGCAAACTTAATTTATTAACATTTCCTAAAGTTTCATGCAGTGTATTAAAATTCTCTCTACGGACTTTTGAAACAGACTTATAATCAATACTTTTTAATATTGAAATGGTCAACTTTGACATAAACTTTATTGGCTGTTGGGATAACAATTTATCATTTTCCACAAAAAAACTATAACCAGCTTCTGCTGATTTATCTTTTCTAATTAACAAATGAGACATTCGATTAAAGGACAAATCTGTTTCAAATTCCTGATTTAATACTTTATTACAATATAAATAACTCCCATCGCTTATTCCAAAAAATTTTCTTGGAGAATAAAATGTATCTATATTTTTAATTGGCTTTGAAAAAAAGGCTTGGGCATTGTCGATAACAAGTTGTCTTGTTTTTTGTATCATTTGTTTAATAAAAACATCTTTTAAACCAAAGTAATTAGTGTATAAAAAACACTCATCTTCTTGTATTTTAGAATAATCAAAAATAGGCTCAAAATTTGTGTCAATATTATAGAATTCAAATACTATATCTAATTTAACTATAGGCTCTAAAATTGCATCACACGTAAAAAAAGGCAAATACACTTTGTTATAATTTCTAACCTTTAAAATATATTCGAATGCATTTCGCCCTGAATTCAACTTTATAGCATCTGAATAAAATTCTCCAGATGAATTTAATTCTAATTCAAAATATCCACCTATAGCTGTCATACCAAATCATATTCATTTAACATTCTCACTACCTCAATTTTAGAATTAAACATCAAAATATCAATTATAGATAACCATGAAACAAATCGATTATCAAATTGTTTATACTCAATCGGTTTTGCTTTTATAAAGTTAAGAATTATATCATTTTTCTTAAAATCTTCCTTTGAATATAAATCAATTCCTCCTATTGGATTGATGTAATATTTTGCTTGCTCTAATTGACAAATCGATATAATCCTGTCTTGACCATTTAAATATTTATTATTGTATTGTTTTGATGTTTCAATTATTTGGGTTTTAACATCTAAGTAATTACATACCTCCTTAATACTTTCAACTGCCAATGTACTAATAAAATCATTGTCTTTATTTAAAATTTTCTCAATTAAAAAAAAAACTTCATTATAAAAAGGTGCTTTTTTATAGGATTGCTCAAGAGATTTTAGAAATTTAATTTTCCAATTCTCATAGAATTTTGAATGTAAACGGGTTTGATCAATTTGTATAAATGAGCTTGAATTTTCTAGTGGAACAGTAAATAAAAAAGGTTTTTTACTTACCAATACATTATTTCTGTTTATCCATCCCCCTTTAATAAAGTTCACATCATCATAAACTATAAATTTATCAACAGCGTTGATTAATTGAAAATAACCAATATATGGAAAAAAATAAGGTTGCATAATGGCTAACTTCATTATTTTAATGTATTGATTATACAAATAATTTTTTCTAAATCCATATTTTTTAACTCCGCATACAAAGGCAAACAAAGCACTCTTGCAGCGATACTTTCAGAAACAGACATTTTTTGGCCACTCAAATAGTCTACAGTATTTAAAGACGGATAAAAATAACGTCTTGGAAAAATCTGTTCTGCATTTAACGTCTTTTGCACTTGTAATAAAGTCACTTCGTCTTTAAAAACTACAGGATAATAGCTGTAGTTCCATTGGGTATTTACTCTTATTTTTAAGGTTTGAATTTTATCTAAATTTAAATGTTGATTGTAAAAATCAACTACTCTTTTGCGTTCGGCTATAATGGTTTCCATATAGGGCAAAACGGCTAACCCCATGGCGGCTTGTAATTCGGATATTTTTCCATTAACACCCAATCCATGAAATGCCAAAGGGCCATTGTGTCCGAAATTGTGACTATAAAACAATTGATGCTCTAATTCTGCATCTTTTGTAAATAAAGCACCACCTTCACCCGTGTGAAACAACTTAGTAGCATGAAAACTACACGTGCTCACATCACCATATTCAAAAATGGATTTTCCTTTATAAGTGACACCAAAAGCATGGGCTGCATCATAAATTACTTTTAAATGGTGTTTTTCAGCAATAGCTCCAATAGCTTCGATATGACATGGATTGCCAAAAACGTGTGTAGCTAAAATACAAGTCGTTTTATCAGTTATTGCGGCTTCAATTTTAGTTTCATCAATAGTTAAGTACTCTGGATGAATATCTACAAAAACAGGCGTACAATGTTCCCATACAATGGCAGCTGAAGTAGCAACATAACTAAAAGGCGTCGTAATAATTTCGCCTCCATTTCCTAATAATTTCAAGGCAATTTGAAGGGGAATCGTCCCGTTATTAGTGACTAAAATATGATCAACCGATAAATATGTTTTTAACTTCTCTTCTAATTCCAATACCAACTCCCCACGATTGGTCAACCATTGGTTTGTCCAAATACGTTGCAAGTAACGTTGGTACTCTTCTAAAGGTGGAAAAAAAGTTTGAGTTACGTTGATCATATTTCGAAATTAATTTTGTAATTATCTATAATTCCGCCTTTTCTAACAAAAGCTAATTCAACAAGCCATAAAACTTGTGGTTGAAACGGACGGTTTAAATCAGTGATTTCAAATAAAGAATATCCTTTTTTATCCATATAATCAACCATTTTCAACAAATTGTTATCAAACTCTTTACAAAAAAGAGCGGCTTCTACTAAAAAAATTTCTGTTTTTCCCATCAAATCAGAAGCACCCTCTAACACGTTAATATCTAGACCTTCTGCATCGATCTTAACTAAATCAGGAAAAGGTAAAGTTGCATTTTTTGCCACTATTTCGTTTAATGTAACGATAGGGATTTCCACTTGTTTGAACCCTCCAGCTTTTGCTTCTTCTTCTGTATATCTGAACGAACAGCTATCATCTCTATTTACAATAGTAAACATAAATGATCCTGATTTGTCTCCTGCTCCAACTGCATTAAATGTAACTTTTGAATTGGAGTCTAAAATATCTTGTAAAGACGGTTTTAACCATTCTTGTGGTTCTATTAACGTGTAATTTGCGTCTGGAAAATAGCGCAACGTTTCACGCGTCCAAGTACCATGATTCGCACCAACATCAACAATATGCTTGGGTATAAATCCCATTTGCTTTATATTTTCAAAAAAAACTGCTAAAAGCGAATTCTTTTCAAATGCATTAGTAATTTGAACAGCTTTTTGTCCTCTATTGTATCCTAATCTTGTTGCAATAGGATGAATTAATTTGATTGCTATTTTTTTTATAATCTTTTTCAAAATTGTAACATTTTATAAGTTAACCCATTCAAAAACAGGCTTGATAAACCCAGGCTCTTTGCCCATCCAACCTCCTAATGGTCTTGGTCCTTCTTGAATTGTAAATGCCATTATATCGGGTTCATGAAAAATAGCTTTTTTGGCATCTTCAATTAAATATAAATCTAAATAATAATTTCCAATATTTAAAAATCCTTTTGGAAAACTACACACTAATGTATTCAACCCGTTATGAAGTGATGCCACTCCAGCAGTTGAAAATGTGAATAAAGCCTCTCCATTATTATCTTTCAAAACATAAGTCAAATGCAAACGCTCTGCTTGATATTTAATGTTTATATCGGTGCAAAATTCTAATTCGTGAAATTCATTTAAAATTTCATCAGAGGTTAATCCTTTGGGATGAATGCTAATTTCATTTAATTTTAGCTGTTCTAAATCAAAATCACTACCAAATTTCTTGTGATTCAAACTATCCGACTCTCCCGCTAAATAATTAGCTACAGCAATATCAACAGCACCCTGAAAAAACATTTCTCCATTTTTCAACACAATCCCAGAACTACACAAACTCTTCACCGCCGCCATATTATGGCTCACAAATAACACCGTTCTCCCTTCACCCTTACTGACATCACTCATTTTACCCAAACATTTCTTTTGAAACTCAGCATCGCCAACTGCTAATACCTCATCTACAATCAAAATCTCGGATTCCAAATGGGCCGCAACGGCAAACGCCAAACGCACATACATTCCAGAAGAATAGCGCTTAACAGGCGTATCAATATACCGTTCTACTCCAGAAAAGGCAACAATTTCATCAAATTTACGGGTGATTTCGTGCTTGCGCATGCCTAAAATAGCACCGTTCAAATAGATATTTTCTCTCCCCGTCATTTCAGGATGAAAACCTGTTCCTACCTCTAACAAAGAAGCAATTCTTCCTTTAGTATATATTCTACCTGTAGTAGGTTGGGTTACCTGACTTAATATCTTTAATAAAGTAGATTTTCCTGCACCATTACGACCAATAATCCCCACCGAATCACCTTGATTGATTTCGAAATTAATGTCACGCAAACTCCATACATAATCGCTTTCACCTTTGCTACTTCTGTCGTTAGCTTCTCCAATTTTTAAAAAAGGATCTTCTTTACCTCGCAAATTATGCCACCAACGTTTCATATCATCTTTCACCGTACCTGTTCCTACAAGTCCGAGACGATATTGTTTGGAGATATTTTCTGCTTTTATTACTACTTTACTCATTGTATTTTAGTGATTGATGAATTGTAAATGGAAAATAGACTATACAACTGCTATTATTCATTTAACACACTCAATCATTTATTTTATTATTTACTATATTTTTCCTCTAAATATTTACCACTAAACCGTATCCATAAACGTTTTCTGGACTTTATTGAACACCAAAATTCCGACAAATAAAATTACTACAGCAAAAACTGAAGGATAAACAAAATCGGAGAAAGAAAATGAGCCTACCCCTAAATAAGCATAACGCATATAATCAAACAACCCTACTAAAGGATTTAGTTCAACCACCCATTGATAAGCTGATGGAACGGATGAACTAGGATAAATTACTGGTGTGGCATACATAAATAGTTGCACTCCAAAACTAATGAGTTGATTTAAATCTTTATATTTTGTAGTCATGGAAGACAAAATTAATCCTATTCCCATGGAAATTAAGGCCATTAAAACAATTACAATTGGCGTTGCAGCAATGTAAGTTGTATTGGGTTCAATTTCGCCTTGAAAATAATAATACCCAACAAAACAAAGGAACAATAAAAACTGCACTCCAAACTTGATTAAGTTAGAAATCACAATTGTTAATGGCATAATTAATCTTGGAAAATATACTTTCCCAAAAATAGATGCATTGGCATTAAATACACCGGAAACGGTGGTCAAACAAGTTGAAAAATAATTCCATAGTGTAATCCCAGCCATATAAAAAACCAACTTTGGAGCTCCATCAGTCGACAATTGAGCTACATTTCCAAAAATGACAGTAAAAGTTATAGTCGTTAAAATGGGTTGGATAAAAAACCAAAGAGGTCCTAAGATTGTTTGCTTATAAACGGTTACAAAGTCTCTTCTTACAAACAAGACCAACAAGTCACGATAATGCCAAAGTTCTTTTAAATTTAAATCCAAAAGCGAGTGCTTTGACTCAATAACAGCATCCCATTGCCCAACATCTGCTTGTTTTTGGGAAGAAAAAAAGGTGCTTGTAAATGCATTTTCTTCGTCTGAAAATTCAGTTTTATTCATGTATGCAGGGAGTTTCATTTTTACCATATCAAAAATACACTATTTTAAACAGCAGACAAATAAATTCAAGAAATAACGTAAGTTCTATCCAAAAAAGGTGAAATTAAGCTTGCAAAATAAGTATCAAGGTGAAATGCAGCTATTTTAAAGTTTGCTATAATATACTATACAGCACTAATATAGCACTGATAATTGTTATAAAATGAATGGTATAAAAACACCATCACATAACTTTCTATTCAGATATTGAACTGTATAAAAAAAACTATCTTTGCATCAAATTCCAAATCATGTTATCCTTTTTTAAATCAAAACCTAAACTTTCTGAACTTATTCCCAACAATTATGTGGACATTCATTCACATGTATTACCTGGAATTGATGATGGTGCACAACAAATAAGTGATACCAAGTTCTTGTTAGAATCGATGATAGGCTATGGTTTTTCAAAAGTGATTACGACACCCCATACGATGCAAAATGTATGGAACAATACCAGCACAACCATTACGGAAGCACTGCATTTAGTACAAAACCAATTGCCCGATATAGCAAATCAGGTTGCGTTGCAAGGTGCTTCGGAATATTTTTTAGATGAAAATTTAATGCATTTGGCCCAACAAGAACAATTATTACCCTTGAAAGATAATTTCATTTTGGTGGAAATGTCGTATTTGAATGCACCTATTCAATTGTATGATTTTCTGTTTGAATTGCAGTTGAAAGGATACCAATTGGTTTTAGCACACCCAGAACGCTACACCTTTTTTCATGCCAATAAAAAAGAATATGAAAAACTAAAAAAAGCAGGCTGCTTGTTTCAAATGAATCTACTCGCTGCTGTGGGCTATTATGGTAGAAATGTAGCTGAAACGGCAGACTACCTCCTTAAAGAAAATCTGTACGATTTTGTAGGCTCCGACATACACCATAAAAATCACATAGCTGCTTTTCAAAATAAGGTAGTACTTAAAAACTATGGAAATTTAGAAAAGACAATCGCAAAAAACGCTTTTTTTATATAAAACCACCACGTTGTCAAATCGAGCGTAGTCGAGAGGATTTACAACATAAAACAATTAATACCAATCAGAATGGTACTTGTTTTCACCAATGTAATAAATCAAGCCTACTGAAAAATTATAAAAACTACCCGGTTCTGGGTCATAATTTTCATTCAATAAGATCCCATCAAAGCCATAGTGTTGCTTTAACGAATAGTTATACGTGAAATCTGCCTGCACAGCAAACTTATTTGATATTTTATATATCGGTGCTATACCAAAACCAATTATACCGACTTTTTCATACTTATTTTGACCGATCAAGTGTGCAAAAGCAACTCCTCCATCAATATGTGCATTTAAACCTAATTTATCTCTTGTTAAATACCCAAGACCAAGCTCTTTTCCTACATTATAAACACCTGATGCACCAACGGTCATATACGTTACGCCAAGTTCACCCCCAGGATCGTTAACAAAATGATCTAACTTATAAAATACTTTAGCCCCTAATTTTTCGGTAAACATATAACGAATCCCCACATCAAAATGGTTCATTCCTGAAAAGTTCGAATTGAAAACTTTATTGTAAGGCCCTATGGCACCGTTGTAACCATAACCTACTTCTACGGATACATTATTTAAATCAAATTGAGCAAAAAGTGTCGTCGAAAAGAATAAAAAAGTGGCTACAAGCGATGTTTTGAATAACTTCATAATTGTTTTTAATTTACAAAGCGCGAATATAAAAAAATTCAGCGCTTTATACGGGATATTTTGTCGTATATTTTACTTGATTATAGCTAAAATTGCGTCCTTAATTCTTATTCTATCGGCTTGCGTTAAATTTGAGCCTGAAGGTAAACATAAACCTTGTTCAAATAAGGATTCGGCAACTTGGTGGCCATAATAGGGATACGACTCAAAAATGGGTTGTAAATGCATCGGTTTCCACAAAGGACGGGACTCTATATTGGCACTTTCCAATGCCAAGCGTAAGGCTTCACGATCTAATCCTTTCGTTTTGATGGGGTCTACGGTAATCGCGGTCAACCAATAATTTGCAAAATAATCTGAATTAGGCACACGAAACACTTCAATCCCTTCAACTGAAGCAAAAAGAGAAACATAAAAATCATGCATCAGTCTTCTCGAAGCCACATGAGTATCTAGTACTTCCATCTGACCTCTTCCAATACCTGCACAAATATTACTCATGCGGTAATTATATCCAATATGACTGTGTTGATAATGGGGCGCATTGTCTCTAGATTGTGTGGCATAAAAAACTGCTTTTTCTTTTAATGCAGCCGAATGCGTAACAATGGCACCTCCACCAGAAGTCGTAATGATTTTATTCCCGTTAAAAGACAATACACTAATATCCCCAAACGTTCCGCATTTTATTCCTTTATAAGTACTTCCTAAAGCTTCAGCACTATCCTCTAAAATTGGAATTTGATAGGTATCCGCAATGGTTCTTATCGCATCAATTTGATAAGGAACACCATACAAATGAACGGCAATAATAGCTTTTGGTTTTTTGCCTTTTTTAATCCGATCCAGAATAGCTACTTCTAAAGCTACTGGACAAAGGTTCCAAGTTTGAACCTCACTGTCTATAAAAATTGGCGTAGCACCCAAATATAAAATTGGGTTCGCAGATGCTGAAAAGGTCATGCTTTGACAAAGCACTTCATCTCCTGCTTGAACGCCTAGCAATAGTAACCCCAAATGAATAGCTGCCGTACCCGAACTTAAAGCACCTACGTAGACTTGACCTCCTAAATAGTTTTCTAGATCTTGTTCAAATCCATTTACATTAGGACCCAAAGGGGCTACCCAGTTGGTATCAAAGGCTTCTTGAATGTATTTTTGTTCGGTTCCACCCATGTGTGGGGAAGACAACCATATTTTAGATTGAGGCATTGCAATTTTTTTTCAAAGGTAATAAAATTGGATTTTTCACACAAGTTACTCCACAGCATCCCTTGATAAATTTGATTTTACATATAATTATTTGGTACAATCATGCTACAAAAAAGAACGGATTACTAAAAAAGCACCCTTTCGGGTGCTTTCGTTCTCAAGATTCAGTACATTGTTTTTTCTTCGTGTAATACACCATCATTGCGATTCCTAGGAATACCATTGGAAAAATCCATTCATCAATAGGTGCTGCTGGCACATCTACTACATCATCGCCATCATCAAAACCTGGTTGGGCTTGTACGAATTGTGCTAAGAATAATACGATTACTACTAGTTGATATTTGATTGTTGTTCTATTTAATTTTTTCATGAGTACTTCTTTTATTAATCTACAATCCATTTAACTTGCTTGATAGTGCTATCTTGAGCGATATGTACAACATAAATCCCTTTGTTCAAAGCAACTGTTGGTCGTAGGGTAAGTGTAGTTCCGTCTGTAGTGGTTTGAATTGGAATATTTTGTCCTAATACATTGTGTAACGCAACAGTTGCATTAGAAATTCCTTTTACATAACATACTGCATTTTGCGCTTTAGCCGGATTTGGATACACTACGATTTCATTCGTAAAATCTGGCGCACTCAATACCGAAGTTTGGAATACAATTTTAAAACGATTCGCCTGTGTTGAAGTAACATCGGCTGTAGTTGCAAAAGAAACAACTGTAGTACCTGATGCCGTTAACGAATGATAAGTTTGTGTAAATGCATCATATAAATAACTGTTCTCACTTGAAAAATTATCTTGAAGTACAACACTCCAAACATAATTTTTATTAGGAACTAAATTAAGCGTCGCTAGCGTTAAGACGTCATTAAGTTGTGGTGGGCTCACTTTTTCAACGCCTAATTGTTTATTTTCTCGAACAAAAGCTACTTGTTCGCCATGACTCATTAATTTTTTTGCATCATCATTTGCCGAAGCAGTGTTGAAAGCCGTTCCGCTCACGGCAACCGCTCCGTCAATTGGATAATCGCCTAAGCTATAAGCCAAACTTTCATACAAATTCATCCCTAACTTACCCTCAATAGTAGTGATAGTTGGAGCTGAATTCGTTCTAAAAACATCTGTAAAAGTGGCTGCTTTATCCGTTTCTTTCACAGTAATACTTCCTGGCGCTCCTGAAATTGCTTTTTCAATAAAAAAGGCTTGCCCTGGCTGAATAAAAGCATTTACTGCTGAACTAGGACCACCACTACCCGAAACGATACTGGTTAATCCTGCTTCATCACAAGAAACATAACGTCCTCTTTGACCTACTGTTCCTAGATTTGGATCCCAAACATAATAGGTTGGCGCTATGTCATTTTTAGTTACTGTAGCCCAATCAATTGGACTTACATATGGGTTACCTACTAAAGTATAGTCTTGGCTAGGTAAGGTTGTAAAAGTTACATCTCCAGTAACTAGTGATCCTGTTGCTGTTAATGTAACCGGCGTATTCATGTTTGCCTCAGAAGGATTGGTTAGTAAAGAAGGTGTTCTGTCGCCACGAATTAACATTCGATACCCTTTTGTAGCATCCAAAGTAAGTACATTGGTATTGCTAATCGGAGCCCAACCCGAATTTTCGTAAGTATACATCGATGGATTACCCGTTGTTGTTGCATCAAAACCATTGGCACCTGTTGTAGATCCGGTGATGAATACTTGTTGTTGCCAGTTGTTTGCAATGGTTCCAGTAGTAGTTACTCCAGGTGCTAACAATCGATACGCTCGTTTGCCATCAATATAACGCTCCATAGTCACAGTTCCTGAACCTGTAATCGCACTTCCTGTATACGAATCAAAACGACCAGTGCTAGTGGCATCACTTTTAAATAGAATCGCTCCATTATTGACTAAATTACCCATTACGCTCAATTGATCTGCAGCATTAATGGTTAACGTTCTAGTCGCATTAATGGTTACATCTTTAGCGATAAGAGTACCTGTTGAACTAAAATCACCATCAATAATGGCATCCACAGTGCTGGTTGGCGCACCGTTTGACCAAGTGGTACCGTTCCAAGTAGTAGAAACTAATGCGGTAGTTGTTGTAATTTCATTAGAATTTACAGACTCCGAAGTAGCATCTAAGGCACGCACCACATAGTAATAAGCCGTATTTTGATCTAAACCTGTAATCGGATAAGAAGTTACGTTGCCTACGTTTAATGCGTTATATCCTGAAACAAAAACCAGTGAAGATAAATCTCCAACAACATAAATGTCGTCAATACGAGATGAACCTCCTGAAACAGTTCCATTACCTACCGATGTATTTGAAGTCATTATCCAACGAATCAATAAATTAGACTGATTATTACAAACTGAAGGCAATGATAAATCTGTAACAACCCCAGTTGTGAAATTATTTGCAACAGTTATAGCACCACCTGAAACATCAACCCAACCTGATCCAATGTTGTATTGAACTTTAAAATCTCTTGGCCCTGTACCTGATGATTGTTGTTTAGAACTTAATTTTATATTTGAAAAACCTGTAGCATTTAATTCAATTTGCCAAAATTTTAAATCACTACCAGACAACCAAGAATTAGCACTTGCTGATTGAGTACTTGCTCCTGCTAAAGAAGTTATTGTCCCTCCATTAGTAGTTAAATTTTTAGTTGTATTATTTGAAGAAGCAATATCTGGAGTAACGGTAGTTCCACTTATTGGAAATGTCCAAACTGCAATATCTTGATTAGCTATAACTCCACCTTCATACACATCAATTTCATAACTCGTTGCCCCAAGTACTGCATCCCAAGTCGCTGTAAAACTTGTAGCGCCTACTCCTGTAGCATTCAAAGCTAAAGGTGCTGCAATTGCAAGCGTGCTAAAACTAGCCTCAGTAGTATAACTCGTTCCACTAGCCGATGTAGCAAACGCTTTGTAATAATAGGTAGTTCCTGATGTTAATCCCGTCACATTTACCGTAAAAGTGCCCGTAGAAAAAGTACCAGATTCAGAAACAACAGTTCCACTTCCGTTTGAAAAGCCTGGAGTTGTGCTGTATTCAATTCCTCTAGTGGTTACCGAAGTACAACCTACCCCTGTTAAATTTCCACCTAAAACAGCACTAGATACCGTAATTGAAGTACTTGCTGGGGTAGTAAGTGTTGGTACAGTATTGACACCATTTGCCACAACCGAACGGTTCAGTGAAGCGGCTCCAACACCTGAAACTACTATATTTCCATCATAGGTTTGAACAGCAGTTGGTACAAATTTAACATGAATTGTAGTAGCTGCTAGCGTGCCTCCTGCAGAAGCAATAGTCAACGTTGGTGTAAAATTAGTATTGTCTAACGAATACGTAAAGCCTGATAAAGCCGCTAAAGAAACATTTCCAACTTTAAGATTAGAACCCGAAACTGTAAAAGTTTGTGTGGTTTCTGAATTTAAACAAGGCGAACCAAAAGAGGTAATTGTCGAAACAGACAAAGTTTCCGCTACTGCTGTAATGGCCACCGTTGAAGAAGAAAGATTTTGAGCAGCACTCAATTCACTAGCCGCAATGGTTACTGAAAAATTTGCAATGGAAGCATCAAAATCGGTATCATCATACAACAAAGTAATCAACGCCGTTGTAGGCGTATCATATGCAACAGCATCTATAACAACCCCGGCAGGTGCATTATTTAAAGTAAAATTGGCCGCATCTAAAGTTGCATCTGTAAAAATAGTATTTTCTAGTGTTAGGGTAAGAATTTCTACATTCAAATTTTGTTCGGTTAAAGCAACCGAAGGGGTCAAAGTTGCTGTTACCGCTGTAGGATCTGTAACCGGTCCTTGCCAACTGCTAAACGCCTCGACACCTGGTGATGTACCAGAAGCAGCTACAGGAACCACTCCAAACCGTATGTATTTTCCATTATCAGCAGCTTGAAGCATATAGGTAGTAGCAGTAGCTCCCGAAATGGCTGCACTATTCAATCCAGAAGCATTATCTGCACGGTACCATTGAAAAGTAGAAGTACCTTCTAAATCGCTGTCAGCATCTGTGTAGGTGTAGGTTCCTGTTAAAGTTTGACCAACAATAGTTGTTCCAGAAAATGTAACTGATGAAGCGGTTGGTGCAATATTTGTTGGACCAAAAGTAGTTGTTACAAAATCATCAATATAAATAGTTGCAACTGTTCTATAAATTTGGATTTTATTTACATTTGAATTGTTTATAGTAATAGTTCTTAATGTCTTAGTTGTCCCAATAGTAAATGGTGAACCTGTTGCTGGAGTCCAATTTATGCCATTATCTGTTGAGAAATTAACTTGGTAAGCACCACTTGTAGATGATGCTGTAACATAAAAAGAAACTGTTCCTACGCCACCAGAAATAGTAGGAGTAATAATTTGTGCTGCTGTTGCACTTCTAATTTGAGCAGATTTTGTACCCGTTTGAACTCCTGTTGTTCCTGCAATAACATCCTTAACCTGCCAAGTACCAGAATTTAAGGTTACATTACTCAGTGATGCATTATAAGATGAAGGTAATCCACTTTCAAAACTTTCAGAAATCTGCCCCCATCCATAATTACTCATTAATACTAGCAATACCACCAAGGCATACTGCTTCATTTTTTGTAAAATTTGTTTCATTATATACTAATTAAATTTGATCCTGCGTACTTCGCATGTTTTAGAAATAGGGGTGTAGGTTTTATGTTTGGGGACATAATGTAAATCAATGTGTTTTATTTCACAAATGCACTGCAAAATGTGAAACAAAATAGAGCTCAAAAATATATAATTTTTTAATAGGATGTTTTTTTTATTTGTTAACAAATGGAAATGAAATGGTTAATAAGTAGAATGCTTAAAGAATAGTATCTATCCAAGCATTCCAAAAATTAGAAATACACTTAACTCCTATTCAAATTAAATTACTTTATTATAACTAACACTAAAAAGAATATAGTTAAAATAGTGTTTTTTTACTTTTTGCTTTTCATATAAGCTTCTACATCAAACGGTACGGGCACAAATGTATACCACAGAATTAGAAAGTCCATAGCCAGCGTTCGATGTGCCGCATACCATTTATTGATACGCACCTTATCGGGCCAGATGACCTCATCGTTGTATTGTTTTGGATTGGGTTGTTGCGCTAAAAGTTGTTCTTCGTTGCGGTATTTTAAAGAAGCTAAACCGGTAATTCCTGGTTTGAGCGTCAGCACAATGCGGTCATCTCCTTCCAGTTGGTCTGCATATCCTGGGACATCTGGTCTGGGACCTACTAGCGCCATTTCGCCTTTGAGAATGTTATAAAGTTGTGGGATTTCGTCTAACTTGGAGTTGCGAAGGAATTTTCCCCATGCGTTAGGTGTTGAAGCTCCCTTTGGAATACTCCGAAGCTTATAAATCGTAAAGGGAATCCCATTTTTACCAATGCGCGTTTGGGTAAATAACATCTGTTCTAATTGAATAACAAATATAGCAATTAATTGATTGCATTTCAATAGTGGTTTCTAGTGCTTCAACCGTCGCTGAGTTAATGCATCAATGAGTCGATGGAATATTAAGTGGCATAGTACAACATAATTCCAACACCGTCGCTTCGAGTATTTTTTATAAAATGGCCGTAGCTATTTTGTGAAAAATGTATTGAGAACAACTGAAAATAAAACGTTACTATAGTTCTCGATACAATTTTACAAAGCAAAAATTAGCATTTTTTCTTTATAAAATCACTCGAAATGACGACAGGGTTGTGCAAAGTAAAATTCCAACACCGTCACTTCTGTATTTTTTATAAAGTTGCAGTAGCTATTTTGTGAAAAATGTATTGAGAACTACTGAAAATATATCGTTGCTATAGTTCTCGATACAGTTTTATAGTTCAAAAACTAAGGTTTTATAGGGATTGTTTTTGTTTTGTAAATTACAAAGGGCTCACCGTTTCTACCTATACGGTTTTGTTTGAATAGCATATTTTACTTAAAGAATAAAGATTTTCAAATATAGCAAATTTCATTTCTAATGTGTAGGTGCGCTAAAAGAATACCCTGAGGAGATGGGTTTTTCTTTACATTGCATATCTGAAACAACTAAAACTTTAGACTTATCTGATTGTTCATTCTTGTCTTTATTTTTTTTTGTCTCATTTTCTAAAATAATGGAAACAATAGATTCTTTGCTTACACCATAATAGTCACAAAAATCTTCAATTGTTATCGGCTGGTAGTGTTTTTTACCTAATTCTTTTCTAATGGATCTTATCATTTTGAAGCTCATGCTTTCTTTTTTTCCAAAATAAACTTGGATGTCTATGGCTTTTATAACTTGTCTCATTTCTTATACTTTTATTTGAAGCAAAATTATTTATGGCTTATATGAATATGCATTACTTTTTTATAGTTATTACACTACAAATTTGTAGTTTTTTAGATACTCTTTTCTTTTATTAATTTGTAAAAATTATACTTTTGAGTTTGTCCTTTAATTCTATCATATGTTTTAATTGGATTCTTGAGTTCTATTTTATTACCTGATTCTTCATTAAACCAAGTTCTAAATGTTGTTTCTTTTGCAATAATTAATCTAGGGATTTCTTTTTCACTCATTTGGCGGAAATAAAATCCAATTTCTTCTTGGTTCTTTGCATGTGATACTAGTTTTTGAAATAACTCATAAGCACTATAATCTTTAAATATGTGCGTTGGAAAAGTGGTCGTATTATTTTTTGTTTTTTGTTTTGTAATTGTAGTAATTTCAGAATCGTTACTGCATACTAATTTTTCTATTTTAAGAATCAATTTCTTGAAGAAGGTTTCAATTAATTGGAAATAAAGTGAATCTGTATTTGCAAATGCTTTAAAATCATAATAAAAAGCCTTGATTCCTTTATACAACAATGTTATGTATTTTTCGTATTTATGCTGATTAATAAGTTTAAGTGCAATATTATCGGTAAAAAAATCCATTCCTATTCTGTTCATTTCTTTTTCACAAAGTTGATCTATTACATATTCTTCAAATTCAATTGTGTATTGTAACACAAGATTCACTAATGAACTAGTTAACTCATTTACGAACGTTTTAATTTTAGTGTTTTCTATTCCTTGTTCTTCTGCTTCTTTTTTTAGTTGATTGGTAATACTTTTAATTGGATAGGTCTTTATTTTAAAGAGCATGTCATTCAAATCTTGTGCTCTTGTATTTAAAGAACTTAGGTATGATTCTAAATTTAATGGTGCTTTTTTTAGATGGTTTTTGCAGGTATTTTGAATTTCTTGAATTTCAGCTGTGAAATGACCAATACCTATTGTACCTGTTTTTATTTTTACTTTTTTAGTTTCTGCAATTATAACCTCTTGAACAATACTGGATAAAGATTTCATTAGATCAGACATTCTAATTGAAATTAAATCAAATGGAATTTCATCTTTTGGATTGGAGCTTTTTTCTTTTTTACTAGTAATCATCGTTTTACATATAATTATTTGACGCAAAATTATCTGAAAATGCTATCTAAACAAAGATAACTGGTTTAAAATTAAAGTAAGTTTTCAACAAAATTGTTGATCAATAAATTTAGTTTTTATTATCTAGTTTATTTATGATATACCATAAGTATCCCGTACTTATCCCGTACTTATCCCCTAAGTATCCCGTAAGTATCCTCAAAGATGTTGTGAAGGGGTTTCTATTCGTTTGACAATATCTTTTATTATGAGAACATCGTTTGTACGAGAGAGGCGACAGTATGACCAACTGTGTGGGGAGTCTTTGTTTAATTGTTTTCAGTTGAAATTAGCTACACCCCTGAAGACCTTCCGAAGTGAAGTAACAGGCACTCAAGGGGACAATCCTGCTATAGAATTGTTGTTTTTTAAGATTTCAGTTGAAGAATTTTACACCCCTAAAGTCCCCTCAAGGGGACAATCCTACGATTGAATTTTATATTTTTAAGTTTTCCAGTTGGACTTCTTTACACCTCTAAAGTCCTTCCGAAGTGTCGGAACAGGCACTCAAGAGGACAGTACTTCTAAGGTACTTTGATTTATATGAGTTTCAGTTGAGCATAAATTTCACTCCTAAAATACTTCCGAAGGGTCGGAACAGGCGCTTGAGGGGACAATCGTTATAAAGACTATTGACTTTTAATAATTTTAAAGACGATAATTTCGAATTATGATTATACTACTAATAAATAAATGGTGAAGCTAGGAATTGTCCCCTTGAGGGGACTTTAGGGGTGTTACCGATTCTTTTATTTATCAATCAATTCTTGAACAACTTGTTCTAATGTCATACCAACCGAAAACATATTGTGTTTTATTTCTAAATCTGTAAATCGTAAAAAAACAACACCTTCTTCTTCTAATTCACCTTGACGCTTATTATCATAGTCATACTTGAATAAATGACTGTCCCCATCGATTTCAATGGCTAACATTAATTCATGACAATAAAAATCTACGATGTACTCTAACATTGGTACTTGCCTGTGAAATTGAACGCCTAGCGCTTTATTTTTAATGTTTTTCCATAATAAGACTTCGCTTAGTGTGCTGTTTTTTCGAAGTTCTCTAGCGTATTCTTTTAGTTTTGGATTATAGGGAATGATTTTGTTTTTCATTTTTAAAAAGTAGCTATACAAATATATTATATTTATTCAAGAAACTCCCTAACACCCCTAAAGTCCCCTCAAGGGGACAATCCTGCGATTGAATTTTATATTTTTAAGTTTTCCAGTTGGACTTCTTTACACCTCTAAAGTCCTTCCGAAGTGTCGGAACAGGCACTCAAGGGGACAGTCCTGCGATTGAAGTATTTGTTGTTTTATGTTTCAGTTGAAATTAGCTACACCCCTCAAGTCCTTCCGAAGTGTCGGAACAGGCACTCAAGGGGACAATCCTGCGGTTGAAGTATTTGTTGTTTTATGTTTCAGTTGAAATTAGCTACACCCCTCAAGTCCTTCCGAAGGGTTGGAACAAGTGTTCGAGGGGACAATCCTGCTATAGAACTATTGCTTTTTGGGTTTTCAGGTGCTATTTTCTACACTCTACTGTAATTTTTACACTCTACTCTATTTTTCTTGGTTCTACAGCATTATTTTTTATTTTAAAGTATTGCAATACAATACCTTACACTATTTATACCCTTTTTTTTGAGGTGCTTTTTTATGCTTTAGTTTTGGGGTGTTGAAAGGCAAAATTGGATGGCCAACGGTTTTGATTTCGACACAAAAAAATTTTTATAATGAACTTATATTTTAGAATGGAAACGGGGTTTCAGAAATCGCGTTCCGCAGCAAGAGGATCAAAAAGAAGTAACAACTTCAATGTATTAATTTTAACTAAAAACAAGTAGTCATGGCAAAATTTGATGGAATTTTTGAGATTAAAGGAACTTTACAGGGCATGTCATTTTACAAATCGAAAGATGGTATGATGATTCGAAAAAAGGGTGGTATTGACAAAAGTCGCATTAAAAACGACCCTGCTTTTCAACGTACCCGTGAGAATGGTACTGAATTTGCCCACAATGCAAAAATGGGACAATTGATTCGAAAATCGGTCGCTAATTTATTGTCACTAGCTAAGGATTATCGCGTAAGTAGTCGAATGTCGCAAGCGATGAGTAGAGTTAAGAATTTAGATCTTGACTCGCCACGAGGAGCGCGCAAAGTATGGATTGGAATTGTTAACCCTGAAGCGAAACAATCGCTCCGTGGTTTTGATTTTAATTTGAATTCGCCTTTTAATTCTGTTTTCAGAGCCCAATATACATTAGATACCGCTACTGGTGTTGTAAGTATTTTAGGTTTTAATCCCGCCACTAATTTGAGTATTCCTCAAGGCGCTACTCATGCTAGTTTAAGTGTTGCTGTTTCCAATGTGGACTTCCAATTGGATAATTATGGTACTACTTACAGTCCAAAAGAAAATTTTGCTTTAGTAGATGGCTCTGTAGATTTGACACTCACTCCAACGGGGATGCCTGGAGGCACTGGCAGTACTTTTTTCTATTTCTTGATTGAGTTTTTTCAAGAAATGAATGGATTGCAGTACCCCTTAAAAAACAACTCGCATAATGTGTTGTATTTGATGGAGGTGGTTTAAACTTTTCACTTAAAGGCTCTCCAATAGAGAACAGATTAGTTTTAGAAGTCCGTATCGTTAGGTACGGACTTTTTTTGAATAGCAGTTTTGAAAACCTTTACCAATACTGAGTTAATGTGTCAATGAGCCAATAAATCAATGAGTCAATGGGAAATTAAGTGGTATAAAACTATATAATTCCACTATCGTCACTTCGAGTATTTTTTATAAAATTGCCTTAGCTATTTTGTGAAAATTGTATCGAGAACTATTGAAAATAAAACGTTGCTAGAGTTCTCGATACAATTTTATAGTTCAAAAATTAGCATTTTTTCTTTATAAAATCACTCGAATTGACGATAGGGTTGTACAAAGTAAAAAGTACAAAGTAAAAATCCACCACCGTCACTTCGAGTGTTTTTTTATAAAATTGCCTTAGCTATTTTGTGAAAAATGTATCGAGAACTATTGAAAATAAAACGTTGCTAGAGTTCTCGATACATTTTTATATTTCAAAAACTTTACATCGAAAAGAATGACAAAAAAAATCCGCACAAGGCGGATACATTTTATCATGTGAATTAAAAGTTTAATGAAATTTAATGGATTTAGCCGGAATACCGACAGCGGTACAATGATTTGGGATATCTTGTGTAACTACCGCACCCGCTCCTATTGTTGACCACAAACCAATACAAACAGACTGTATAATAGTAGCATTAATACCTACATGAGTGCCTTCTTTAATTTCAACGCCTCCTGCTAGAGAAGCTTTTGGTGAAATATGCACATAATCATGTACTACACAATCGTGTTCTACAACAGCAGCTGTATTTATGATGCAGTTTTTACCAATACTGACCGCTGCGTTTACAACTGCATTCGGCATAATAACTGTTCCATTACCTATGGATGCACTTGGAGAAATTATAGCACTAGGATGCACTAAGGGAGGCGCTAAATTCAATTTAAACTTGTCATGAATCGCTTTCCTTACTTTATTGTCGCCTATGCTTATGATGATGGGATTAGCATTTAAAAGTTCAAGATTGTAAACCGAATGGACTTTTCTACCCATAAAATTTTCCACTTTGGTATTATCATCAAATATATACCCCACCTCAAAACCATTGCACTCAATGATATCGATGATGACTTTAGCGTGTCCGCTTGCACCAAAAAGATTAATCTTTCTCATTTAATTTCCTTCAAATTTTGTGGTTGTTGCTTGTCCAGTTTGACTGATTCCTTCTGAAACAAACACTTTTTTAATCGTTAAAAATATAATTTTTAAATCCAATAAGAAACTTTGGTTTTCCACATAGTAGACATCTAATGTAAACTTATCTTCCCAAGAAATGGCATTTCTACCATTTATCTGTGCCCAACCTGTTATGCCTGGCTTTACGTGGTGTCTTCTTTTTTGGGTTTCATTGTATAACGATAAATATTCCACTAACAAAGGCCTAGGGCCAATTATACTCATATCCCCTTTCAAAACATTAAACAATTGCGGGATTTCATCTAAAGAAGTTTTACGCACCAATGCCCCTATTTTAGTTAAACGCTCCGCATCCGACAATAAATTACCAGCGGTATCTTTTTTATCGTTCATGGTTTTGAACTTTATGATAGTGAAGATGGTACCGTTTTTACCTGGTCTTGGTTGCAAAAAGAAAGGCTTTCCTTGATTGGCAAAAAATAAACCTACAATAACTAGAATAAATAACGGACTTAGCAGCATCAAACCTACTAATGCTACTATAAAATCGAAGAGGCGTTTAAGATAATTTTTGTACATCGTATTTTTAACCTTTTGTTTTTTTATTTTGTGTTATCAAAGAATTGTATTCTGCTAACAATGCCTGCCACACAACAGACTGCTCATAACGAGATTGAATCATAGATCTAGCATTTTGTTTTAGTTGCTTATAAAAGTCATGGTCAGTATACATTTTTTTCATAGCCTCAACAATTGCCTCAACATTTTTCACAGGGATAATGGTGCCGTTTTCACTTTGTATTATTATCTCATTACACCCATTAATATCTGTAACAATACTAGGCAATTCCATAGCACCAGCTTGTAGTACCACATTTGGAAAACCTTCCCGATAACTTGGAAAAACCAAACAATCACTAATAGCGAAATAAGGGCGAACGTCATTTTGATAACCAACACTTATAATTGATTTATTGTGTTCAATCTCTTCTAACGTTTGAGTTGCTAATGGGTCTAATTCAGTTTCTAAAGGCCCTACAAGTAATAATTTTGTATTAGCAAATAATGCAGTAAATTTTTTAAATGCTGTAATTAATTCATTTATACCTTTGTCTGAAACTAGCCTCCCAACAAAAATAAATACAAAATGCTCTGGAAGAATCTCTAATTTTTCTTTCAATATGGTACGTTCACTTAGCGAATATATTTCGGCACTAAAAAAAGAGGTATCGATACCATTGGTACTTCCATTTCCTAAAACTTTTAGTTTTTCAGTATTGCAAAATTTTTCTCGGATAATAATCTCATTTAAACCAAAAGAATTAGGGTATATCTTAGTAGCACAACTGTAGGTTACTTTTTCTACAAAATTTAATAATCTGCGTTTGTTTCCAGTAGTTTCTAATAGTGGTAATCCTGCAATAGTATGCAATCTATTTGGAACACCTGCTAACTTGGCTGCAATCATACCAACCGTTCCTGCTTTTGGTGTATGAGTGTGTACTATAAAAGGCTTTTGTTTTTTAAAAAAACGATATAATTTTAAAACTGAAATTAAATCTTTAATAGGCGTAATTTGTCTTGTCATTTCAACGTGAAATACTGGAACCTCTTGCAGTTGTCCCACTCGCTCTAAATAGGATTTGTCTGAGGAAATAGCCGTCACTTCATAATGCGATTTCATAAAACGCAATTGGTTTTCCAAAAGTTTTTCCAACGAAATTGGGACGGTGGTGATGCGGATGAGTTTGTTTTGCATTCAGTAAAATTTCAATTTATGAAACAAAGTTTTAATACTTATATAATCATATTGATAAAACAAAAACTAATCTGATTATTTAATAACTTTTTCAAATGAGTATTATGGTGCATAGAATGTATCTGAAAACTTTTAATTGTTTAACTTAATTCAATAATATCATTATAAAATCTGTTTCTAATTAATTCTAAATCAAACATATCTTTACAATGATCAAACATTTTAACTCTATATTCATTAATTATTTCATAATCTGAACTAATTTTTTTTAATTGACCTACTATATCTTCATAACTGTTAGCGACTATTGCCCCTTTTGATATTTTTAGAAAATTTATTGATGCTAGTTCACTTGGACCAACTGCCATAATACAATTACCACTTTGAATACAATCGGTAATTTTTGTTGAAAATGAATACTTTGTCGTTTGAATATTTTTTTTTTCAAATGCTTCGACATGTAGAACAAGATCAGCGGTACCTAAAATATTTTTAACTTCATTGAACGAGACAGCATCAAAAACGACTGAGTTTTTTGTGTTAAGATTACTTCGCATTTTTTTTGAAAGCGGAGTTCCTGTATAGATTTCCAATTCAAACTCATTTTCATTTTTAGAAACTTCACTAATTGCTTTTGAAATTAAAGACAAAGTTTTCCACCTTCCGTAAAGTAAATTTCCTGCATATACTATTTTTATTGGTTTTAAATATTTTTTAGGAGCAGGATTTAAAACAGAAATTCCTTTGTGTAATACTTTGAATTTTTTACCTGAAATTATTGAATAATAATCACTTAATTCTGGAGTAGCAGCATAATTAATACTAGAAATTGAGATTGTTTTTCTAATCCAATATCTTAAAAAAAACTGATATAAAAGACTTAAGGGCCAATAACTTTTATAACTATAGTTCTCATCACCATAGAACACGACGACTTTTGCATTTGTGATCTTATGACAATAATGCAATATTCTGTGCGCATAAAGCAAACTAGAACAATGAACATGAATTAAATCGGGGGCATTTGTTCTTAAAAAATCATTCAATTTTCTTTTTTTTTGGAAGCCTATCTTCCAATATATTTCTCTTAAGAGCAAAATTATTGTTGGTCTAATCCTTATTAGGTGATTCTTTATTTTTGACTTTCTTATTTTTTTTTGAATTGATTGTTCTTTAACTTCTGTTTTTTTTTCAATTTGAACACCCAAATCTTTTTTAAAGAAAAATGATGTCAAAATATCCTTTTCATCTATCTTAAAATAGGTATCACAACAATCGTTATCTATTTTTTCATTTCTTAAATAAAGATTAGACAATTTTGACTTATCCCAACCGCCAAGATGATTAGAAATTGTATTTCCTGATGCTATTTTATCCGACCAAGCATTTACCGTGATCACTAATAATTTGGGTAAATTTTCTGCATTCATTTTCATATATTAGGATTCAAACAAATTATTCATATTTTTTCATAAATTTTTTTATAGCCTTTAATCATATTTAATATTGAATATTTATTATTAACCCGTTGAATTACATCATAACAATCAATATCTTTAGCCAGCCAAGTCCTAACAGATTGTTCCAAAGCATCTATGTTTCCGTTAGTTACAAATTCACTATACGCTGCTATTGCAATTTGCTCTGGAGCACCGGCTTTAAAACCAACTACTGGTGTGCCACAAGAAAGTGATTCTGCACAAACCATTGAAAAAGTTTCTAATTTACTAGTCAATAAAGTAATATTTGCCAAAGAATAAAATTCAGCTAATTCTTCTTGCGAAGTAGTATGACTAATGGGTATAATATTTGAGGGTAATTTTTCTTTAAAACCATCATACCCCACAATAATAATTATTACATTTTCTTTTTGAAATCTTTTGGCAAGTTCAACTACATGTTCTCCACCTTTAACAATGCTTTTAAAAGATGGGGTTACATGTAATATTACTTTTTCATTTTTTAGGCCAAGTCTTTCCTTTAAAGTAGCTGTATTAACGGGTTTATATATGGTCGTATCAACACCATTTCCCACCACATAAAAATCACGATTCTTAAACATTGGAGATTGCTTTGCCCTGTTTTCCAACCAAGCTGAAACACTTACTATTGTTAACGAACTGAATCTTTCAAAAGCTTTTGCTTTTTTTTGCCATTCCATTGCTGTCCTGTCAAAAAATAAAGATTTGTATTTTTTATGGACTTGCGGGCAATTGCCGCAACCTGTTTTCCACCTTTCACAATCGAAAGCATGTTCACAAATACCTGTGTAGGTAATTTCGGCATGAAGTGTAATTACAGTCTTATAATTATTTTCGGCTAAAAACGAAAGTAATCTATAATTATTAATATAGTTTCCATTCATAAGATGTAAATGAACAACTTCAGGAGCTATAGTTTTAATTTTGTTTATTAATTTGTAGGTAGAATAGAATGCTCCTCCATAAAAATCTCCTGTGAGCCTTCCATATAATGCTTGAAGTTTGCCTTCCCAATTTGGAGAAGTTTTATAAACATTAGATTCTGAAGTCGTTTTCCCTCTACCGTAAATTACGAATGATTCTTGTCCTGACTTTAGTAATTGATTATGGATCTCGTTAACAATTTTACCTGTACTACCAACTTTATAAACAACATTGATTTGAAGTATTCTCATTAAATTTATATTAATTAAATATTTTGTACTGTATGATTTAGCAAAACTATAAATCTCTGTAAATACTACTCTCTTCCCAAAAAAACTTATATGAGCTTGGTGTTTTTAAAATAAAAGAAAGTAAAATTACAATACAAATAAAATAGGCAATCCTTTTGAAAAGAATATTCTTACGATATACAACCTCAATTATTTTTGGTGCAAATACAATTAAAAATATTGAATAATATTGAACCACTCTCATGGCATTAGAGTTTACCCATGTTAAAGGCACCAATACCAATGCCATCAAAACACCATTATAATAAAGAATATAATTTGGATAAACCTTAGCCATTTTATCAACCACAAAATAAGAAAGCAAAACTACCAAAAGTAAAAATGAAGTAAAACCCAATGTACCACGACCTACTAAATCTGATAAATAAATTTCATAAACAGTATCAGTAATTAGAAATGTCACGACATATTGTTTAAAAATAAAAATAATCATGAATAATAATAAAGCTATCAGGAAATTCAATTTTATTTTTTTTAACCCTGAAAAGAAGTAAAAAGGCAAGAACACCAATACAGAGAAATGTATAAAAGATGCTAAGATTATAGGAATTACAAAATGCAATAATTTCCTTTCTTTAATATACCTAATGCTAAATAAAGCCACTGATGTTGTAATAGTCTGCTTGATCCCAGTTATTGAAAAAAAATAATAAAACAGGGCACTATAAATTAAAAATGCTAGAATTAATTCGTACAAATTAAAAGTGTTTCTTAATAAAAAATAATACAAAGACGAAAAAAAAACTATGGCGATAAAAAAAAGATAAACTCTAAAATCGTCGGAAAAAAGCTGAAATATCTTCTGAAATAAATCATAACCCTGATTACGATTTTCATAACTATTATCGGTAAAGAATGTAAAATAACGAAAAACTTCAACCCACGAACTATATTTTACCGATTGGAATGAATCAAAATACGTCAATGTATCATCTCCAACGGACATACCTCTCAAAGCTGATTCTAGAATAAGTATAACAGACACAATTAACAAATAGGTCTTCCTTATTTGTAGAGAGTTTTCATTTTTAAGAACTGAAAAAAACAACCCTAATATAATAATTGAAAAAGTAGTGAATACGTGAAAATCCATTTTTTTTAGATTAAAGTGTTTTTATAATGCATCATATATTTGACAATATTGATTAACTACTTTTGCTGGTAAATATTTGACAACATTTTTTTGTGCTTTTTCCAAAATAATTTGTCTTAAAACATCATCAGAAATTAATCTTGTAAATCCATCATTTATTGATTCTAATTTAGATGGATTCACTAAAAAAGCTCCTTCGCCAGCCACATCATCCATTGGAAAAATATTTGATGTCAAAACAACTCTCCCTATCATTTGTCCTTCTATAATAGGTAGCCCAAACCCTTCATAAATTGAAGGAAATGATACAATGTCACAATTTTCATATTCCTTTACTACCTGATTATTTGAAATGAATTCCTCATTAGAATAAATTATATCATTTTTCAACAACAAATTTAATTGTAATTTTGTTAGCTTTCCTATTATTCTTAAATGACACTTAAGCCCTTTCAGTGATTGTATTACAAGATCAAGATTTTTATTACTTCTTGTTCCAATGTGTAAAATAATTGGATTATTTTTATTGAATAATTTAGGGCTATATTTAAATTCTAAACCAATAGGATTTGGAATAATAGTAATTTTCCTCTTAGCCCAAGGAAACAATTTAATTAGTTTTCGTGCTGTAAAAGGAGAGATACATGTTATATTTTTGGCAGATATTAATGGTAAAAAATACCAAAAAAGCCAAATAAATCTTCTTTTTATACCTTTAAGATTTTCAAGTGAAACGGTATCATGAATAGTTAAAACTGTTGTAGAATAGGGTAAAAACATAGCACAATAATGAATATCTCCCGTAATATGATTTATTTCTCCTGCATTCTTTTTGCAAAATTCACGAACTTTAAAAAATGCCTTAATTAGACTGAAAAACCCTTTAACTTCACTTAAGTAGTTTGGTAAAATTACGTATTCGTATGAATATCCCTCAGGCAAATTTGTAGAAACTGTGTTAAAAACTCTTTCAATACTTACATTCTGACTTAGGGGTCGAAAGAAATATGTTATTTTTTTCATTGTCTAAATCTCTTAATCATCCTTAAAAAATCATAAACCTTTGATGTAAAAGTTGGGGATATGAAAATCCCTAAAAGTATAAAAACCCTTTTGGCTCCCAATTTTAGGCATATTTTTGGTTGTAATAAAACCGATGGTGTACAATATTTTGAGAGTTCATCACTCCAATACCCATATAAAATGAAACTGACTTGCTCTTTAGACATAAAATAATCAATTTCGGGCTTTATAGAATTATAAAATCTTTGTTTTACAGCATAATCAACCGTTAGCATACACGCTTTAGCACGTTGAGCTACATTATTTAAGTTAATACTATTAGTTACCGATTCATTACGCTGAACATAATGAAGTACTATTCCATTGTAATAGGCAGCACATTGCATATTCCACGCCATTTGTGTTATTGCAATATTATCTTCTCCAAATGTAATATCATTAGGAATATCTAATTTGCATTTTTGCATAATTTCCTTATTTATTAAACATCCCGTTATATAAAAAAAAGTGTTTTCAAAGCAATATTTTAAAAATGTGATATTATTTATTACTGTAAAACTTGGAAATACCATTTCGTAATTCTGCAAAGAATTTTCATACTCTATGATAAAATTTCCAAATACATAATCTGCTTTGTTTTGTTCAGCTATGCTGAATAATTTTGCTAAAGCATCATCTTCAATATAATCATCTCCATCAAGAAAAAAAACATATTTCCCTTTAGCTATTGCCAACCCAGTATTTCTGGCTGATGTTACACCCCCATTTTCTTTGTGAATAGCAATTATCCTATTATCTTCCAATGCTTTTTTGTTAATAATAGTTTTTGAATTATCGGGAGAACCATCATTGACAACAATAATTTCAATTTCGATCAAAGTTTGGGATTGGCAAGAACTGATTGTGCGATCTATGTATTTCTCAACTTTATATACAGGTATAATAACTGAAACTTTTATCATTATTAATTTGGGGATTTAAATAGATACTAAAAACAGCAAGTATTATTTAAGTTTAAATTATTATCAACATTAATTATGTTTTAATTTGACACTGTGTTTTTAGGATTATTTTTTTTTAATGCAATATTGTAGTTAAGAATAAAGTAATTTCCTTCCTTTAATTTTTAAAATCAAAATAATAAGCTGTATTAAATTTTGAAACATTTTCAGCAAATTATTCTTTAGTAGATGGGAAAAAGCTTGATTTATGGCAGATTGTCTCGCATTAACACACCTTAAGGCATTCATTTTTTCCGCAAATTCAATGTAATACTTTGATATATTGTTTTTTGAAAAAAGTTTGATTTCTTCTTCTCTAATGTTTAAAATGAAATTATTATGTAAATTATCTCTTTCTTCAAAAACAATGTCACTCAGTTTTATGGTATCTTGATTATCATGTATCCGAGAATAAACTAATATACATGGCAAATGAATGAAATGGAATTTTGCAGAAAACCTAAACCAAAGCTCATAATCTTGAGTAGTCCGTAATGAAGTATTGAATACGCCACACTCTTCAAAACAAATCCTAGGAATTAGTAAGGTGCAGCCATGAACTAAACCATTTACTATAAATGCTGGTCTGAATTCTTCAGGAGTATAATGAGGAAATTTATTTACCGAAATAAACTTTGAATCTTTATCTATATATTCAATATCGGAGTATAATAATACATTTTTGGCCTTATTTTTTATTAGAAAATTTATTTGGCTTTCGATTTTTTCGGGAAAATATTTATCATCATGGCTTAACCATGAAAAATAATCACCTTTCATTTCTTGTATACCAAGGTTTAACGCAGTAGACACCCCTCCATTCTCTTTTTCAAAATATCGAATCGTATTTCCATAAGAACATGCTACCTTTTTTGTTTCACCAAAATCATTAGAACCATCATTAACAACTATAATTTCAATATTTGAATAAGTTTGTGCCAAAGCTGAATCAATAGCTTCTGCAAGATAATTAGATCCATTATAAACTGGAATAACAATTGATACCAAAGGAAAATTATTCATATTTTAATAAATTATTTTTTAAAGTTTATATAAATCTAATGAATATTAAAATTTTAATTATATCTATCAGAAAGGAACATTTTTTTTTCTTTTGATTATTTGATTCGCAAATAATAGTATACTTTCTCTTTCGTTTTTGGTTGTTCCAAAAACCCACACAAAAAATATTGTTGATATTATGCCAGACATTATTATAAGAAAAAAACGTACCCAAACTAATTCAATATAAAACATACAAATTACTGGCAAAATTGAAGACATGAAAAATACTTTCAAAATAGGGTTAATAACTTCATTCAAAAATGTTGAAATAGAAAAGGAAACCAAAAATTTAAGAATATACAATCTAGCAACAAGTGCAATAACTGAAATAAGAATTGTAGACCAAAGAACAGCTTGTATGTTTAAACCAAACGATAATATCAAATAAGCTATTGGTAAATCTAACAATAATATACCACTTACTATTATTTGATAATATTTTATTCTACCTGTAGCTTGTGCTAATATCTGAAGAGGTCCTGAAATGGATCCAATCATTATATTTATTAATCCTAAATTTACAAACAAAATTGTATTTTCAGGAACTTTTTTCAACCATAACCCTAATACAATATCAGCATTTAATATTAACGGTAATGAAAAAAGGAAAATCAGAAAAAATGATAGTTTTGAAGAAAAAAAAACAAGCTTATTTTGATTAAACACACCTTCTGAAGCATAGGCTTTGGTAATTTGAGGGTTTATTGCTGTTTGAAAATTAATAACCAAATTTGTTACAGCATTATTTACCTGAGCTCCTATACCACGTGCTGCATTAATAACAGGTCCATAAAAAATATTTAAAATAATGTTAATTCCTTGATCTTGTGCTAAACCAGCAAAAACACCAATTAAATTCCACCCAGCAAAGCTCGCCATTTGTTTAAATAAGTTCTTCTCCCAGTAAAATTTATAATGTGATTCAGGATGATTTTTTCTACAATATACTTGATATATTATTCTTATTACAAGAGATATAATAAAAACTAGTGCACTAAAGAGAATAAGTTTATCAAAATCTGATATAAATAATAGATATACAATCAATAATTTAAGAAAAATTTCTAATATACCTATGTATGCAAATACATTCATTTTTTCCCTTGCAATAATCAAAGCATTATAAGGGACACTCAATATCGTTAAAATTAATGTGAAAACCGAAAACTGAAAAACCCAATTTGCTGCTACAATTCTATCATATGGTATTGTCAATTTATTATTTAAAAACCAAATTCCAATTGTTTCTGCTAGTAAAAGAACAATTAAAGAAATACACAAATGTAGATTAACACTAATACTAAATATATTGTTTAGTCTATTTTTGTCTCCCTTCCCAATTTCAAAAGTCAAAAAACGTTGTGTTGATGCAGCCATTGCACTATTTAAAAAACTAAATAATGCTACTACACCTCCCACGACACTATAAATCCCAAAATCAGTAATTCCAAGTGCACTTAATATCAATCGTGACGTATACAAAGATACTATCATAGAAAAAAACATTCTAAAATATAGTAATAAGGTATTTTTAGCGATTAATTTATTATTTGTCACGAATATTTATTTTAACATATTGATACCGTAATTGTAGTTTATCTTAATGATTTAAAAAAATAAATCACTAAATTATTTGAAGCAAAAAATATTAATCATAGAAATTATTTAACGAATAGAAATCTTAATAATTTTTTATAAATAGTGGGGATAATTACTGGAATGTTTTATGATCCAGTCTTTTTGCATTTCGAGCATATATAGATAATCAGGAACTTGATAATCAAAATCAGTTCTGATGCTCACTAAACTTTTATCAATTTGGTAATCTTCATTAGGTTCAATTGTCATTTTACCATTTTTATAAATAGAATTAAACAAAGAGATTAAGCTGTATTTATCAATTTTAGCAGCGGGTGCAACTTGTATCAAACCACTAATGTTTTGTTCAATAATTTCCAATACAACTTTTGCTAGCTCCAAAGTAGTTAAGCCCGACCAAAAAGCTTTCGTAAAACCTTTTAATCGTGTCTCTTCTGATTGAGACATAAACCAATGAAATAAGCCAATCCCATCTTTATTTAATTCAGGCCCAATGATAGAGGTACGAATAGTTACATCTTTATCATTTATTAATTCTCCTAAAGCTTTAGACTGAGCATAGAAACCTACGCCATTTTTTATATCATTTTCAGTATAGCCGCCTTCTTTGCCCGAGAATACGCAATCAGTGCTGATGTGAACTATTTTTGTCTTTATCTCTTTTGTGATTTCTTCTAAATAATGAGGAAAATAACTATTAAACCAAATCGCTTTGGATGGATGATCTTCTGCATCTTTATTTAAAATTCCGATACAATTGACTACATAATCAAATTGATACTTCACAAAAAGAGAACGCAATTTTGCAGTTTCCGAAACATCAATATTAAATATTTTATGAGTTGACTCAATATTTCTGGCTAAACCATAAACATCATACCCTTTATTTTCATTAAAATAATTGTGAATCATATGGCCCGCCATTCCTTTAATCCCTATTACCAATATTTTTTTCATTTGTAAATTATTTATCCCAAATTACTTTATTAATAATTGAAGTATAACCCTGAATTACTTTAATAACACGAGCAGATGTGTTGTTGACTTCATACTCTTTCGGTAATTCGATATTTACATCAAATAAGCCTCTAGCAATTTCAATTGCATTTATGACTTGGTCTGTAGTTATTCCTCCTAATACTATTGTACCTGCGTCTATTGCTTCAGGCCTTTCCGTACTTGTGCGTATGCTGACAGCTGGGAATCCCATCATCGCAGATTCCTCACTAATCGTTCCACTATCAGAAAGTACGATGAAGGCATTTTTTTGCAACTGCACATAATCAAAAAAACCTAAAGGGGGCACGTTGGAAATTAGCGGATGAAATTTGATTTTATTTTTTTCTATTCGATTCTTTGTTCGAGGATGTGTAGAAAAGATAATAGGCATTTTATATTTTTCTGCTACTTGATTTAAAGATTGCACTAAAATTTCAAAATGATTTTCCAAATCAATATTTTCTTCGCGATGCGCACTGACTACTATATACTTTTGTACTTTTAAATCTAATCGAGACACAACGTCACTGTTTAAAATTTGATTGGTATATTTTAACAAGACCTCTTTCAAAGGAGATCCTGTTACAAACACATGGTCTTTTCGGAAACCTTCACTCAATAAATAACGACGGCTATTCTCGGTATAAGTCAAATTAATATCGCTAATATGGTCAGAAATCTTGCGATTAATTTCTTCAGGGACATTTTGGTCAAAACAACGGTTACCCGCTTCCATATGAAAAATAGGAACTTTCAATCGTTTCGCCGCAATGGTACTCAATACACTGTTTGTATCTCCTAAAACCAATAAGGCATCAGGCAGTTCTTGTGACAAAATCTCAAACGATTTTGAAATTACATTTCCAATTGTTTCTCCTAAATGATTTCCCGCAACATTCAAAAAATAATCTGGTTTTCTTAAATCTAAATCTTCAAAAAAGATTTCATTTAATTCGTAATCGTAATTTTGACCCGTATGAATTAAAATATGATCAAAATAGATGTCACATTTTTTGATACATTCTGCTAACCTTATAATCTCAGGACGAGTACCTAAAATCGTTGCTACTTTTAATTTTTTTGTTTTTATTTCCATTGTGTCGGATTAAATTTAAAATTATCTTCAACTTCTCCTATCTTGTAATTGGAAAAAACTAACAATCTAGAATCGATATCTAATGCTTGAATTGAAGATGCATAACCTGGTTCAATAAGAATTGCTTCTAAGTTATTAGAATCAAGTTCAAAAGTCACATAATTTACACTATCTGAAGGATTTTGAAAATCATCAATTTTTACTAATTTAATTAAAAATTTCCCTTTAATCGCAATAAACCACCTTTTTTCAATTTGATGACCTTGCCAAGCTCTTATTATATCTAAATCTTTATTCTCAATAATATACATTCGTTTAATTTCGGAAAGATCAAGTTCGTTATTAAACAATATTTTTCCTCTCTCATCTATAAAAAAATTTCCACTTATTTTATTAAGCATTAATTTACTTTTTAAAAAGATCTAGTTTTTTTAATAAAAATTTTACCCCTTCAACATCTTCTCTCTTTGTATTGTGCGAATTGTAGTCTTCTACTTCAGGTTGAATCTCTTTCCCTTCCGAAAAATATTGTGCATAATTTAAATCACGGTTGTCAGAAGGGATGCGATAAAAATCACCCATGTCTTCTGCTTTAATCATTTCCTCACGGGTACACAAGGTCTCGTATAATTTTTCGCCGTGACGTGTTCCTATTATTTTAATCTCGTTATCGGCATTACAAAGTTCCTTTAGGGCCTTAGCCAAATCACCGATAGTTGCTGCAGGTGCTTTATTGACAAATAAATCACCTGGATTACCGTGTTCGAAAGCAAACAACACTAACTCCACCGCTTCATCCAGTGACATCAAGAAGCGAGTCATGTTGGAATCCGTAATCGTTAATGCTTCTCCGCTTTTTATTTGTTTCAAAAATAATGGAATCACGGAACCTCGGGACGCCATTACATTTCCGTAACGCGTCAAACAAACTGTGGTATCGGTCAAATTACGTGATGCCGCCACCGCAACTTTTTCCATCAACGCTTTCGAAATCCCCATGGCATTGATAGGATAAGCCGCTTTATCAGTACTCAAACAAATGACTTTGCTAACTTTGTTGACACCAGCGGCATCAATCACATTTTGAGTACCAAATACGTTAGTCTTGGTAGCTTCCAATGGAAAAAACTCACATGAAGGGACTTGTTTTAAAGCTGCTGCATGAAATACATAATCTACACCTCTCATAGCACGTTCTATACTAGAAAAATCACGTACATCACCAATATAATATTTGATTTTATCGTTTTTATATAAATTTCTCATGTCATCCTGCTTTTTTTCATCACGTGAAAAAATACGGATTTCTTTGAAATGGTCCGTGTGTAGAAAACGATTAAGCACAGCGGTTCCGAACGAACCGGTACCGCCTGTGATTAATAAAACTTTATCTTTTATTTTCATAAAATCTATATTTATAATTTTACTTTTTACTTACTAAAAATCATATCGAGAACTATAACAACGTTTTATTTTCAGCTGTTCGCGATACATTTTTTACAAAATAGCTACGGCAATTTTATAAAAAACACCGAAGTGACGATGGTGGAATTAAGTTGTACAAAACTCCATTTTTACATTGACTCATCGACACATTGACTAATTGACACATTGACTAAATACCCCACGGCTTCGCCACATGAGTCACATCTAAGCGCTCACATAGCAGTAATTTAGGGAAATAACCCCTTTATGTGTTTTCAAAAATCAATAAACCATGTCCCTCAAAATGTGAGGTAATGGTAAAATGGACTTCTTTCTGAATTTCGTTTTTAATCTTGGGTGCTAATTGATGAATATAAGATGCGTCTACTTGTGATCCTTCCACCACTATTTCTATAGCGCCTGAATCAATACCTTTCGCATAATCCCCTATAATGTATATTTTAGAAACCGAACCCATTCGTTCCACTACTTGCGCGACAATCTTGTCAATTCCTATGTGTTTGCGAACCAATTGTTGTAAGGTAGAAAACAAAGGATGTTCTGTATTTGCTCTATACATGACTTTTGTTTCAGCTGCATCGCGCAAAATATAGCCCGCTTCGCTAAGATGATTCAGTTCTTTGCGAATAGCATTTGTGTTTTCTTGCATTTCTTGAGCCAATCCACGCAAATAGCCCGCATTGGCTGCATTGACAAAAAATTTGACCAATAAGCGAATTCGGGTTTTTGATGTAATTAAGCTTTCGAGCATTGTTTTGTTTTGAATAACAAAAGTACTCATTAATTTGTTGTTGACAAATTTCCAACAGTACTATTTATCGTTTACTGGCAATTTAGATAGAAGTTAAAAAACATTAAATTGGCTTTTAAAGTTTCTTTATCACGCATTATAATTGGCAAGTACTTTACAGTGCCATCCTTATAAATTACTTTTAAGTAGTAACGCCGATACCATTTTGTATGAAAGAGGTCTATCTTTCTTAACCATTTAGACTCTTTGTACTTCACAGATACTTTGTAAATATATTGCCATTGGTCTTTGGAAATATAAGATTCAAAAATTTTATGGATTCCCTCGCTCATAATTTTATCAAATTTTAAGAATTTGTCTAAAAGTTGCACAAGACAAGTTTTCTTTTTGCATTGAAACAAATTAAAACTATGCCTGTAGAGGAGGTTTACAAAAATGTACTAATTAATTTTTAAAGAGCAATATATAAAATTTATAGCAGTTTTCACGTTTTTCAAGTGTATTTTTAACGTTCTATTTTCAGTAGTTCTCGGTACATTTTTCACAAAATAGCTATGGCCATTTTATAAAAAACACTCGAAATGACGATGGTGGAATTTGAATGTTTTAAGAACTATAGCAACGTAAAATTTACCGTCTCTTCGAGTGATTTTATAAAGGAAAAATGCTAATTTTTGCTTTGTAAAATTGTATCGAGAACTATAACAACGAAACAACACCAACGTCACTTCGAGTGATTTTATGGTTTAAAAACCTTAGTTTTTGAACTATAAAATTGTATCGAGAACTTTAGAAACGAAACAACACCAACGTTACTTCAATCTATATATCTCCAAAAAAAAACACCATCACCTACATTTGCGTTTGTATATTTCTAACTTATGCTACCAGCTAAATTTAAAAATGAAATAAAATACCATTATAAAATGAGTAGACTATTCAAAATTATGCTTACTTTTAAAACTTGAATTAAAGCCCCCCCTTATTTAAATTATTTAAGAAATTAATGAACAAATAAACGGGTAATAGTATGTTTTGGATTTCAAAAAAAACAGTAGGGTTAAGTGAAGCATGGAAAAATGGGTTTGTAGACATACACAATCATTTGCTGCCAGGAATTGACGACGGCTCCAAATCAGTAGCACAAACTGAAGCAATGATTCAAGGCATGCAAGAATTAGGAATTACAGAAGCGATAGCTACACCACACATCTATCCTGGACTTTGGAACAATAATTCAGAAACCATAAGCGCTGCCTTCAAAACGGTACCACACGCCTTTATCACCAAAAGTAGTAGCGAGTATCTTGCAGATGCCTACTTACTAGAAAGAGCAGAAAAACAACAATTGATTCCCTTAAAAGATGACTTTTTGCTTATCGAATTTGCCATGATGAGCGAACCAGTAGATGCTATTATGGACGTGCTATTTGAATTGAAACTTAAAGGATATCGCTTAGTACTAGCGCACCCTGAACGTTATAGTTATTGGGAAAAGAACTTAAATATATTTGAACAATTAAAATCATTTGATTTAGATTTTCAATTAAATGCCTTATCTGTGGTAGGCTATTATGGCCCTACCTGTAAAAAAATGGCGGAATATTTATTGGAAAATGATTACTATGATTTTTTAGGCACTGATTTCCACACACTAGAACAGATCGCATTTGCCAAAAACCATTTGTTTGCTGAAAAATACCTAAAAAAAATCATGCCCCTAGTTGAAGCAAACCAATTTTTTAGTACTAAATAAATACTTCTTGAACAAAAAAATTCAGATTACCTTTTGAATAAAAGCTTCAATCGTTTTAATTCTTTTGCGAACCAATTTCTCTTACGTCCACTTCCTACTTCATCTGCCTCGTAGCCATAGCCGTAGCCATAATTATACTTATAACTATACGAATAACCATACCCTTTTTGCTCACCCACATTATTTAAAACGATTCCTGCATTATTGATTTTTTTCAAGGCTTTTAGTTCGTTGATGAAATGCAATAATTTTTTATCGGTATGATTGGCTCTGATAACAAAAACAATTAAATCTGCTAAATTGGCAATTAAAGTAGTATCGGTAACCAATAAAGTCGGAGCGGTATCGACTATAACAAAATCATATTCTTTTTTTAATTCTTCAAGCAACACTTCAAATCGTCCATTAGACAATAATTCGGCCGGATTGGGCGGAATGGTTCCCGAAAAAATCAAATCAAACTTTAAATTGTATTCCTGCCCGGTTTCAATGATATCATTTAAAGCAGTAGTAGTATCATGTAAATAATTGGTTACCCCTTTTTTATGGCGCGTGCTTTTTAGCATTTTATGCAATTGAGGATTACGCAAATCGGCACCCACTAAAATTACTTTTTTATTTAACGTAGATAAAGTAATCGCCAAGTTCATCGAAACAAACGTTTTCCCTTCTCCTTTTATAGTAGAAGTGGTAAAAAGAACCTGTGGTTTGTGTTCGTCTTGAATCAAAAAGCTCAAATTCGTTCGCAACATTCTGAAAGCTTCAGAAAGCACAGAACGATCTAGATATTTAACCAACTTATCTTGACCAGGAATATGCGGAATTTCGGCCAATACCGGAATTTCGGTTACTATCGCTTGAACGTCTTTTTTAGAATGTATTTTTGTATCCAATAAAAAATACACGTATAAAATACCAATTGGAATACCTAAACCAAGCAATAATGCGGCTAAATAAATAATTGCCTTTTTAGGACTAATAGGCATTGAAGAGGCTTTCGCCAAATCCACCATTTTAATAGAAGGATTGATAATAGCCAAGTTTACGGCTGCTTCTTCACGTTTTTGTAATAAAATAATATAAAGAGCTTCCTTAATTTCTTGCTGACGCTCAATAGAACGGATGGCTTTTTCTTGATAAGGTAAAGCGGCATATTGCTGCGACTGTCCGCTACTAATTTGTCCAATGGAATTGATTTTGGACTGCAACACTTTTTTATAGGTCGCTAAAGACGCTTTTAAATTATTTTTAAGTTCGTTTTGCGTGGCACGTAGTTCTACTAAATTAGGATGATTTTCCCCAACAGATTGCAACATTTTTTGCTGTTGCAATACCAAGTCATTGTATTGATTAATAAGCGCTGCTACTTCAACTTGTTCCAAGCCAATGTTAGCAGGTAGCAATTCATTTAATTTGGTTTTACTCAAGGTTTCAATCAAAATTCCACTCAAAACCGCTTGAGTTTTAGCTTGGTTAAGCTCTACATCCGTACCCGATTTGGTAGCCAATAAAGCACCGGCATCCGCCTGAAAATCGGCTATTTGTTGCCCTTGTTTATAGTTGGCTTTATTGCTTTCTATCGAATCTAATTCTTTGAATAAAAAACCAAAACGTTCGTTAACAAAATCAATGGTTTTTTTATGCACCAGCTGACGATCCTTTACACCATCAGCATCAAAAACATTGGCTAACGTGTTGGCAATAGCTGCTGCTTTATCAGGATGATTTGCCGTTACTGTTAAACGCAATAGCTCACTTTGCTTCCCAACAGGTGATACGGCTAATGATTTTTTTACAGCTTGTATAGTATGTTCTTTTGTGGTCTTTACAATTTGGTAGGTACCTGGATTTTTTTTGGTTTTGCTTGTATCTTTTAAATAAATGCTAAAGTTATTTCCCTTAAAAACATAAGGCTTACCAAATATTTTTAAATCTTTTTGTTGATCCAAATAATACCCCTTTGGTGTCACTTCAATTTCGAGCATTGCTTCAATTTCATTTACTTTCTCAGGCACATCATTCCATTGAATAAAAAACGGCGCTTTAGAGGCAATTTCTGTTTCTTTAATTGTTCCTTTCGAATAGTATGAATTTTGAAGATCTAATTCATCTACTACCCGTTCAATTAATAAGGAAGATTGCAATACTTCCGTTTCATTTTCTAAATTAACTTTTCCTTTCGAAAAAAAAGACAAAGCATCAGTAGGCATTTTGAAGCCCGAATTATTGTTGTCTAATATTTTTATTACATTAGAGGCTTGGTAGGTTTCTGGCGCATAACGTAAGTAAAAAAAAGCTACTGCAAGTGCCAAAACTGCTCCCAAAATAATCCAATGCAAGAAAGACAGGTATTTGTAAACCAATTCCTTAATATCGATGGAAGCTGATGTGTTTTCTTGAAATTCAGTTGATTGCATGTAGGGTTATATGTTTTTGATGATAATAATACTGGATAACAAGACCGAAATAATAGAGATTAAATTGCCTGGATTGCCAATTACACCCGCAGATTTTACTTTTGCAGTATTTGGATCAACAATAATCACATCATTAGGTTTTACAAAATAAAATGGCGTATTAAACCAATCATTTTTTGTCAAGTCAATAGTCCCATACGTTTGCTTTCCGTTTTCGGTACGAATAATGGTGATTTTTTTTCGAACACCATTAATTGTTAAATCACCTGCCAAACCTAAAGCTTGCAAAAGCGTCAGGTTGTTTTCATAAAATGTGTACGTCCCGGGTACTTTTACTTCACCTAACACAGTAAACTTAGCATTTAACAACCTACAAACCACAACTGGATTTTTTAAATACCCTTTATCTATTAACGCCTGTTGTACTTGCTTTTCTGCTTGTTCTAAAGTCAATCCACCTATTTTTTGCACCCCTAAAACAGGAATATTTACAGTCCCATCATTGGCAACTAAATACCCTTGCAATTGCAATTGAACACCTTGTAACGCATTTTGTTGCAATGGCGATATATTGTAAGCCGCGGCTAGTTCTGGTACATCAGAAGTAACTTTTACACTCACTATATCATTAGGCTGAAGGTACATTTCAGACCACTTGAATTCGGCATCTGCAGTATTAGTGGTGCCGTTAAGATAAATCAATTCTTTTTTGGTAGCACAGGAAGTAAACACAGTTACTACTAAATAGCAAGAAACGATAGCAACAAGGGAATGTATTTTCACGGAATAAGTATTTTAATGCAACAAAGATACTTTTTTTATTTTTTTTAAAAAATTTAAACTACAAAAACCCCCTTTTTAACACATTAAATGCCTGAATAAAAAACATTACCATTTTTAACATAAAAATAATAACCCAACAAGGCAATTATAATTCGTTTTTTAAATAAATTTGCACCATGAAGAAAATGTCCCTTATCTTTAAAATTCTAGCCAAAATAAGAATCTTACCTTCTTGGCTAATTTTGTTTATTGATATCATCTTATTAATAACATCTAGTACTATCAGCTACTTATTATTTAGAGAGCTTGGGATTAAATTCTACAAAGATTTTCCATTAGAAATTCGTTTAACAATAGCTTTAATCGTTTACATTTTCTTTTTCCTAGTCTTTAAAACTTACACTGGAATCATTCGGTATTCTACACTAAATGACATTGGCAGACTCTTTAAAGCTGTTTTTTCTGCTTTTTCAACATTACTTATCATTGATACTGCCTATTATTTATACAAGGGAACACATATTTTTGTAATTTTTACATTGTTTTACAGCACCTTTGTTATCTTTTTCACATTAATGGGATTTAGAATTCTGGTAAAAATTGCATTTCAAAACTTGAACCAAGGCAATAAAGTTTCATTCAAAGAAAGCATTGCTATTGTAGGCGTTAATCCTCATAATATTAGTTTAGTAGAAACACTCACCTCATCACAAAGCAATTTTAATTTAGTCTGTTTTATTGATACAAACAAGGCATTAAATGGCAAAAAAGTAGCTGGAATTAGTGTATTAGCCTACAATAAAAAACCAATAGTTGCCTATCTTAGATGGAAAGGAATTAAAAACATTGTTTTAACAAAAGGCTATTTACCAGAAGATGTAGAGCAAAAATTGATTGAAGACTGTATAGACAATGAAATCATTGTTTACAAACCCGAATTACTAGAAAATAACAATACCAAAAACAAAGAGACCTTAAAAACATATAACTTAGAAGAGCTATTGTTTAGAGAAACCATTGAAATCAAAAATGCTAGGGTAATTGAACAATTTAGACATAAAACCATTTTAGTAACAGGTGGAGCAGGTTCTATTGGTTCAGAATTAGCTAAACAACTAGGCAGCTTTGAACCAAAAGAACTAATCATTCTTGATCAAGCTGAAACGCCTTTGTATGAAATTGAAATGTACTTTAAAAAGAACATTCCGTCGTGCAACTGCCATTTTGAACTGGTTGATGTTACTAATTTAGAAGAATTTGAAACGGTTTTTAAAAAATACCGCCCGGAAATCATTTTTCATGCCGCTGCTTATAAACATGTTCCTTTATTAGAGAAAAACTTCAAACAAGCAATTAAAGTCAACATCTTTGGAACAAAAATTTGTTTGGATTTAGCAATGAAATATGGCGTAAATAAATTTGTTTATGTATCTACGGATAAAGCCGTAAATCCAACCAACATAATGGGTGCAAGTAAGCGATTTGCAGAAATGCTAGGACAAACCGCCTACAACTGCAAAAAGAACGTACACAAAATGCAAATCATGTCTACACGTTTTGGAAACGTATTAGGGTCAAATGGTTCAGTTGTAAATTTATTCCAAGAACAAATTCTAGCAGGTGGTCCAATTACTGTAACCCATCCTGATGTGAATCGTTTTTTTATGACCATTCCTGAAGCATGTAAATTAGTAATTGAAGCCGCAGCAATGGGATCAGGTGGTCAAACGTATTTATTTGACATGGGTAGATCCATCAAAATTGTAGATTTGGCCGAAAAAATGATTCGATTGGCAGGTAAAATCCCCAACAAAGACATTAAAATTGTTTTTACAGGATTGCGCCCAGGTGAGAAATTGTTTGAAGAAGTATTAACAGCTTCAGCAGAAACACTTCCAACCTATCATCCAAAAATAGTGATTGCTAAGGAGGAAAATCCTTGCGTCGATACGATGGATGAAGTAATGGTTTATTTACAACGGTTAAATCATTTGAACAGAAAAGAAGTAAATGAACAATTACAACTTATTGTACCTGGATTTGTTCCGTATGAATAAATAAACCGCTTTAAAAAAGCAGTTATAAAGTGTAATCTAATTTGATTTTTATAAATCAGTCCAAATATATTATCTTTCAATAGTAATATACATGTTTAAGGACTTAAGTAGCAAACGTACTTTATTGGTTGTTATTTTATCTACAATTGCATCCTGTCCTTTAAAGACTCCTTCGGTAATTTGAATCGTTTCATTCGAACGCCAAGTCGTCATTTCAAAATGCACAACTGGAACAGAGGAATCGAGTTGTTGTTTTAGCGCTTCAATTTCATTCGGTTTTATAATCGCCGGTTTTCCTAACCAAAAAACATACTGCACAACCCCACCTACCTGAAAAACATCTTTTCGATTGTGTTCCTCAATTTGAACAAATACATATGAAGGAAGCAAAGGAACTAAAACTTTCTTTTTTCGATCCGACCATTGCTTAATACTGAGCACCAATGGACAATAAGCTATTATTCCTAATGCTTGTAATTTTTGAGCCACTTTTTGCTCGTTACGTGGTTTTGTATAAAGGGCATACCAATTCATAAAAAGACAAAAAAAGCACCTTAATAGGTGCTTGTTGATTTATAGCTTAAAGATATTATAATTTAAAAACCAATTCTAATGAATGCTGAATCATATTATTTCCAACCGTATTTTGATCAAAAGCAAATTTACCTAATGTTTGAAAACGAACGCCATAATACTCATTGAAAAAATAACCTAATGAAAGACCTGCATTAATACTTTGATTAGGAGTGCTATCTGTCCACGAAAGTCCAAAACCTGCTACAGGCTCAATACTAAATTTTGGTGACAACTTCATCAAGCTAGCAGTATTGTATCGTGTATTTAAATCCCAACCAAAGTAAGCTAAATTAGAAGCTATTTCCCCTCCATTTTGTGTTTTACCACTATCTAATTTATTCAATGTAAATTCAGAAGATAATGCAAAGTTAGTTGCAAACTCATATTGAGCGGTAAGTTTAGACACAGAAAGCGTCGAATTCCAATTAGATACATCAAAATAATTACCGTCTTGAGAATTGGTGTTATCAATAAAATTAACCCCAACACCAATCGTCCATTTATTTGATTCTTGTGCTGATACACTTAAAGTAAGTAAGCAAACTAATACAAATGCTATTTTTTTCATAATTAAAAGTAAATATTATATTTCGTGGCTAAATTAAACTTTTTAATTTTTATTTACAAAACTTGTACAAAAATTAGCAGCAAATTCAACACATTTAACAATTTAGAAATAATTCTTATACTAAAGACCTTAAAAAACAAACTCACCACCGTCAATTCGAGTGTTTCTCATAAAATTGCACAAGCTATCTTATGAAAAATGTATCGAGAACTACTGAAAATAAAGCATCGCTATTGTTCTCAAAACACTACCAAAAGCATCCAGTGCAATAAATTCAAACTAAATTTATGCGATATAATTACCAAAACTAACTGCTTGTTAAATATAAATAGCTTAAATTTGTATTTATAAAGTCCCTTCAAATGAAAAAAATACTACTCATTACTAGCTTCTTCTTTGTATTTCAAGCAAATGCACAAGAAGACAACGAAAACACTTCTGATACTACTAACATTTACAATCGTTGGACTATTGAAGCCATGACAGGCTTTAGCGATGGAAACTACCCTTATGGTACTGGTTTTGGTCCTGGAGATAAAAAACATGTCCTCAGCCACTTTAAAATAAATAGTTTTGATCTAGGTTTAAGATATATGGTAACGCCTAAATTTGGTTTTAAAGCCAACTTAGCGTATGCTAAATACACTGAAAGCGACAACAGCAGTTTGCCTTATGAAACCAATCAATATACTTTTGCGTTTCAAGGAGTCATCAATGCTGCTAGAGTTTTAGATTTTAAATCTGATTCAAGAATAGGTTTATTGGTTCATGGAGGAATTCATGTGGCTAGCCTAACGTCAAAAACAGAAACAACTCTTGATGCAATGTTTCAAGAAGTTCCAAACCCATATTATGAAAGCACAGAATATCACGGTGGATTTGTAGCGGGTATTACACCACAATATAGAATTACCCCAAAATTAGCATTGTTTGCAGACCTTAGCATGTATTTTAACTATAGACAACACATGAATTGGGACGGAACTGTTGCAAATACTGGTGATTTATATGGAAAATCTACTAATCTTTCTTTTGGTATATCGTATTCGTTAGGAAAAGATAAAATTCATGGCGATTGGAAAGTTTTAAAAAGCGAAAACGAGTTAAAAACAGCCGCTTTACAAAACGAACTAAAAAACAAAATCGAAGACATTGAAGTGATGTTGCAAGATACAGATAGAGATGGTGTGGTTGACTATTTAGATGCCGAACCAAATACAATTGGTGGTGTTGCAGTTGATACTAAAGGAAGAGCAATAGATGTAAATAAAAATGGTGTCCCAGATGAATTAGAGCCAAGAGACGGAAAAAGAGGATTAAACACTTACGATGAAAATGAAGCTACTTCATTTAACTATTTGGTAGATCAAGGCATTGTGAATATTTTCTTTGACACCAATAAAGACACACCAAATACTGCATCTGCTAATAATTTATACTACATCATCAACTTCTTGAAAAAACATCCTGAAGCAAAAGTAAGAGCAAGAGGATTTGCTGACACTACTGGTGATGAGAAAAAGAATGAAGAATTAGCCCAAAAAAGAGCTATGAACAGTAAAGAATTCATTGTAAAATCGGGCATCAGTGCAGATAGAATTGAAATACTTGGATCAGGAGAAGATGCAAGCATGGATACTTCAAGCAAAACAGGTCGTCAATTAGCAAGAAGAGTTTCTTTTGAATTGATCAAATAAGTAAAACATAAGCATAAAAAAGACCGACAGCGAATACTGTCGGTCTTTTTTTATGGTAAAAGAAGTAAATCGTTCTTATTATAACAATCTAAAGTCTACCGTCTACTGTGCCATGTAGAAACCCTTTGACATCATAAATCACATTAGACGATTTCGTTAAGGCTTTTAAATCCAAAGTAGCAAACTCGTTATGCGCAACTCCTAAAATAACGGCATCAAACTTAGGAACCGATCCAAGTTCATTGTAACAAGTTAAACCATATTCATGCAATACTTCTGCTGGTTTTGCCCAAGGATCATAAATAGTGATATGAATACCATATCCTTTTAAAGCATGCACAATATCAACAATTTTCGTATTACGAACGTCTGGACAATTTTCTTTAAAAGTGACTCCCAAAAGCAACAATTGTGCTTCATGAAGTACGATTTCTTTTTTAATCATCAACTTCACAACTTGCGAAGCTACATATTCTCCCATACTGTCATTCATACGACGACCCGCCAAAATAATTTCAGGATGATACCCCGCTTCCAATGCTTTTTGAGCCAAATAATAGGGATCAACTCCTATGCAATGACCTCCTACTAAACCGGGTTTAAAAGGAAGAAAATTCCATTTGGTTCCAGCCGCTTCTAAAACGGCTTGCGTATCGATTTCTAATATATTGAAAATTTTAGCCAATTCATTAACAAAAGCAATATTGATATCACGTTGAGAATTTTCAATTACTTTCGCTGCTTCTGCTACTTTAATATTTGGTGCTAAATGTGTTCCTGCAGTGATTACACTATTATATAGCGCATCCACTTTTTTACCAATTGCAGGTGTTGAGCCGGCAGTAACTTTTAATATTTTTTCAACAGTGTGTTCTTTATCTCCTGGATTAATTCGCTCAGGAGAATATCCTGCAAAGAAATCTTCATTAAACTTTAAGCCTGATAAACGTTCTAAAACTGGAACACATTCTTCTTCCGTAACACCAGGGTATACAGTAGATTCATAAATGACAATATCTCCTTTTTTCAATACCTTTGCAACCGTCTCACTCGCTTTATAAAGTGGCGTCAAATCTGGCTTATTGTGTTTATCAACAGGTGTAGGTACAGTAACAATATAATAATTACAATCTGCTATATCCGCGAATTGATTCGAACAATATAAACCTATTTTATCTGAAGGTTCAACAACCAAAACTGATTTCAACAAATCTTCTTCTACTTCCAAAGTCAAATCAATACCTTGATTTAATTCTGTAATACGTTGTTCATTAATATCAAAACCAATTACAGGATATTTTGTAGCAAAAAGTCGCGCCAATGGCAATCCTACATATCCAAGTCCTATAATCGCCAAACGAGGTGATGGTGTGATGGGATGATTTTGAGACATTAGACGTTCCTTTTTTCAGGTTCAACACTCTTTTTAACTAACATTCCTAACATCATATTGTATTCTTTATAATTTTTTAGTATTCCTCTTCAGTACTATGTTCGCAAGCAAAATCAGAATCCAATCCTACTTATTTTTTAACTATGAACCAATTGCTTGGTAAACAAAACCGATTTTTTCTAATGCTGCTTTATCTAATAAATTTCTTCCATCAAAAACAAATGCTGGTTTCAACATTCCGTCATATATTTTTTGCCAATCATACGTTTTAAATTCATCCCACTCTGTTAAAACAGCTATAGCATGTGCATTATTACAAGCCTCATATGGATTAGCCGCTACTTGAACGCCTTCCAGATTTTTACTAGTAGAACGTGTTTCTAAATAATTCAAGTCAAACTGAATTTGTTCTAAACCAACTTTAGGGTCAAAAACACTAATATTTGCTTGCTCACTTAATAAATCATCCGCCACATAAATGGCAGCTGATTCTCTTGTATCGTTTGTATCTTTTTTAAAAGCCCAACCCAAAAAGGCAATTTTTTTACCAGAAACTGTATTGTATAATGTTTTGATGATATTTTTTGCAAAACGACGTTTTTGGTGATCATTCATGATTACAACTTGTTCCCAATAGTCTGCAACTTCGTGTAAACCATAAGATTTAGCTATATATACTAGATTCAATATGTCTTTTTGAAAACAAGAACCACCAAAACCAACAGATGCTTTTAAAAATTTAGGCCCAATGCGACTATCTAAACCAATTGCTTTTGCAACTTCATTCACATCAGCGCCTGTTTTTTCACACAATTCACTCAAAGCATTGATGGAAGAAACACGTTGTGCTAAAAAAGCATTAGCAGTTAATTTAGACAATTCAGACGACCAAACATTTGTGGTTAAAATTTTATCTTTTGGAACCCAATTGGCATAAATTTCAACTAATTGTTGAATAGCCTTTTGGCCCTCAGTAGTTGTGTCGCCACCAATTAAAACTCTATCGGGTGCAAATAAATCTTCAACAGCTGTTCCTTCGGCTAAAAATTCTGGATTAGATAAAATTTGAAATTGTACGCCATTTCCCGTATTATCTAAAATATCTTTAATAGCACTTGCTGTTCTAACCGGTAACGTAGATTTTTCAACAACAATTTTATCATTTTTTGCCACACGAGCAATTTGTCGTGCACACAATTCGATATATTTTAAATCGGCAGCCATTCCCTTTCCTACGCCATACGTTTTAGTAGGTGTATTTACAGAAATAAAAATCATTTCAGCTGCATCAATTGCTTTATCCACTTCTGTTGAAAAAAACAAATTTCTACCTCTTGCTTCAGCCACTACCTCACTTAAGCCAGGTTCATAAATAGGAATATTATTCACATCCGGATCATTCCAAGCGGCAATTCTTTTTTCATTCAAGTCGACTACCGTAACTTTTATGTGGGGACATTTTTGTGCAATAACAGCCATGGTTGGTCCTCCAACATATCCTGCACCGATACAACAAATATTTTTGATATTCATAAACTATATTTATAGTAACAACCGTAAAACCGTTGTCTTTTTTGTAACTTTTTATAAAATTTTATTCTCAATCGTTCTCCTATTTCTCTACTATTGCTTATTTTCTGGTCTCCCAATACCACTTAACAGTCTCTTTCAACCCCTCTCGCATGGAAAATTTTGGCGCATAATTAAGTAGCCTTTTCGCTTTTTCTATACTCGCTAAAGAGTGTGGAATATCGCCTACTCTATTTTCTCCATACACAATTGGAACAGTAGCAATTTCAGGATCAAATTCAGCTAAAAACTCTTTCAACGAATGCACCAACTCATTTAAAGTGGTTCGTTCTCCAAAAGCCGTATTATAAACCGTATTAATTGCTTCAGGATGATCAGACAACATAGCCAATTCATTCATTTGAATCACGTTATCGATATAAGTAAAATCGCGAGAGAAATTTCCATCGCCATTAATAATAGGGCTTTCATGATTTAGAAATTGGGCTACAAATTTAGGAATTACTGCTGCATACGCACCATTAGGATCTTGATTTCTTCCAAAAACATTAAAATAGCGCAATCCAATAGTAGCAATACTATAGGTTTTGCTAAACACATCGGCATACAATTCGTTCACATATTTAGTAACCGCATAAGGCGAAAGTGGCTTCCCAATAACTTCTTCGATTTTTGGCAACTTTTCAGAATCGCCATACGTAGAAGAACTTGCTGCATAAATAAATCGTTTAACACCTGCATTTCTAGCTGCAGTCAACATATTTAAAAAACCAGAAACATTCACTTCATTTGTAGTAATTGGGTCATTTATAGAACGTGGCACACTTCCTAAAGCAGCTTCATGCAAAACAAAATCCACTCCTAAAACCGCACGTTCACAAGTTTCAAAATCTCTAATATCACCTTCTATCAACTTAAAATTAGGATGCAATAGAAATGATTGAATGTTATGATAATGTCCCGTAGAAAAATTATCCAAACAAATCACTTCATTATCTTCCAAAAAATACCCACAAAGATTAGACCCGATAAAACCTGCTCCACCCGTAATCAATATTTTTTTTTTCGCAATTTTTGACATTACTATTTATTATAAAATTATTTTTTTAACCTATTTAAGATTTTCTTCCACCCTTTAGGCTCTACTTTATCATCATGATATCCTTCGCCATATGCTCCATAACCATAGCCGTAGCCATATCCATAGCCATAACCATATTTTGCTTTATTCTGAAAATCATTAAATAAAATACTAATATTATGAAGCTCCCCTCTTTTGTGTTTTTCATTAACAACACTTAGCATTCCTCTTTTTGTAAACCCTTGTCTTGTTACATAAAGAGTTGCATCGCAAAAATGCGCTAATTCTAATGCGTCTGAAACCAATCCAACCGGTGGTGTATCTAAAATAATATAGTCATATTTTTGCTTTAATTCCTCGATCATTTCTGCCATAGACTCACTCATTAATAATTCAGCTGGATTTGGCGGAATTGGCCCCGAAGGAATTACGTCTAAGAAAGGAATATGTGTTTTTTGAATCACCTCATCAATTGTTTTTTGTCCGATGAGATAATTTACAACTCCGATAATATTGTCAATATTGAAATCGCCAAAGATTCTTGGTTTTCTCAAATCTAGACCTACAATTACAGTTTTCTTTTCACTTAGCGCAAAAACAGTTGCTAAATTAATTGAACAAAATGTTTTCCCTTCACCACTCACGGAAGAAGTTAACATCAGAATTTTTGCACCTTCTTTTTGCTGTTTTTTGTATAAAAATTGTAACGAAGAACGAATGGCTCTGAACGATTCTGCTAGAGGTGATTTTGGTTTTTCAAAAACAGATAAATTATTGTCCGTATTCTTTTTTCCAATTACTCCTATTACTGGAATTTTGGTTTGCTTTTGAATATCTTCTACATTGTTGATGTTATTATCTAAAAGTGTAATGACAAATACAATTACTAAAGGAAATAAAAAGCCTAATAAAGCTGCCAATATGTAGTTAACACTTGTTTTAGGACCTCTTAAACCTCCACCAACATCTTTGGCACGATCCAAGAAGTTGATATCTGAAATATTAGAGGCTTTTACAATTTCGGCTTCACTTCGTTTTTCTAAAAAAGTACTGTATATTTTATCTTTAAGATTGTATTTTCTAGTTATTTTTAAGTGCTCTTGTTTTTGTTCGGGCAATAAACTGGCTTGGCTTTCTGCAATTCCTATATTTTTATTTACAATAGAAAGATCGATGTTTAATGCCGATTTTGAGCTTGAAATATTTTCTAATAATACACTTTTTACGGCAGCCATTTCTCTATCAAAATCCGAGAACATTTCTTTATTTTTGACCGTGTAAGCCATTCTTGAACGTTCTGCTGATAAACCAATTAATTTTGAAACATTTGAAATGATGTTTGGGTCTTGAATTCCGGCAACGGTTGGTGCTGGAAGTTTTGAGTAATCTATACTTTTTTCTAAATACGATTTTAATAAATTCAAATAGGCTAATTTTCTTGAAATATCGTCTTTTTCAATATCATAAGACGATAATTTTTCTGTTAGAATTCCGCCGCCACCTTCTTCTAGCTCATAAATATTTTTACCTTTTCTAAATTCTCTTAATTCGCCTTCAGCGTCTTTAATTTGGTCTTCCATTTGCACCAATGTACTATCGATAAATCGAATAGTATTAATGGCAAAAAGATTTTTACTTGATAATTCATTTCTACGCAAAACGTCTACTGTAACGTTTAAATATTCAACCAATCTGTTTTTATTAGACCCCTCTAATTGCAATCTAACCACTGATAAGGCTTTAGCATCTGCCGAAACATCAATTCCTTTGTATGCAGCAACTGTTTGGTTAAAATCATCAAAGCGTATAAAATATTCTGAATTTACATAATTAATGGCATCCGGTTTTAAAACTAGCTTTAAATTCAAAAATGGAAGCTCAACATTTTCATTAATCTTAAAAGACTTTACAAACTCTTTTTCTCTAACATCATATTCAGAAACGGATAAATCTGCATAATGCATCAAAGCCATTTTATTTGCCTCTTCAAAATCAACGCTTAATTCATATTGTGTAGGACTAACAAATTTAATTTTAATTAATTTTCCAAATAACTGCCCTTTCGTCTTATCAATTTCTACCACAAATGGAGTTTCACCATAAGCATCTTGAAAAAAATACTCCCCTTGTTTTAGGTATTTTATATAATATTGTAATTTATCAACTACGATTTCATTGTGAGAACGAGATTTTAATGCTGTAATTATGGTTTGAACTTTATCAGAAGTTCCTCCCCAATTAAAAATCAAACTTGTATTTGAAGTAAACAATGGATTATTTTGATCTTCAACTACTATTAAAGATTCCATTCCATATATTTTTTCCTTTCTGATATTGACATTGTAAGCAATTAGAAAAGTAACCCCTAATGACAAAACAAACCATTTCCAATAGCTCACAATTTTTAAAAGAAATCCTTTAAAATCAAAACTATTTTGTGACTCAAAAAAATTAAAATCTTTTGTATCTAACATATTGTTTTATAGGTTTTTGCTTAATAAAATAGCTGTAGTAACTAGTGACAATGCTGAAACAATAGTTGCTACGGTTTGAACACCTGTTGTTCCAGTTCCCCAAGATTTTTGTTTTAGTGGTTTTACCACAATATAATCATTTGGTTGGATGTAAAAATAAGGCGAATTCATTGACTTAGCATCTGTTAAATCAAGAGAATAGGTTTCAAAACCATGCGGATATTTTCTAATGATCTGCACGTCTTTTCTATTTCCTGTAATAGTAATATCACCAGAATTTGCAATAGCTTCCATAATGGTAACTTTATCTTGAAACAAGACATTTGTTCCTGGAGAACCAATTTCCCCATTAATTGTGTAGCGAAGACCCGCTAATTTAACGGTTACAAAAATATTCGCTTCAGCTTTAAAATAATCGTCTAAAAGTTGTTTTTCGACTTTAAGTCTTATTTCGTCTAACGTATATCCTAGCACATTTAACTCTCCTAAAACAGGTACTCTAATATTTCCATGGTCATTTACGGTAAATCCGGTGAAATAAAGTCCTTCTTGTGATGTTTCTTGTGCTCCAGTTTGTGAAGGACTAAACATTTCTACCAATTTTTGGTCTAACGATTTTATCGAAATTGAAATAATATCGTTTGTTTGTACTCTGTAGGGTTTTGAAGCTTCTTGTGCAACTTCAATTGAATTGCTTTTACCACCTTTATTTTGAAGATAAATTAAATCTTTATTTGGAATACAAGAGACAAATAAAGTGGCAAGTAGTGCAATAAAAACTATTTTTTTCATCAGATAAATAACATTAAAGTTAGTCTTGCTGTTTGGTAAAATTTAAACAACCAAAAAACTAACCTAATTTAGGAAACAAATATAGTTTTTACAATTAAAAAAATGAAGTTATTCAGCTAATTTGATGTAAATTTCATCAATTATTGCTTGATTGAAGTCTCAAACGGAATTCTATTTAGCAAACTTCTTCCCAAAGTAACTTCATCAGCGTATTCTAATTCGTCTCCCACAGCAATTCCACGCGCAATTGTTGACGTTTTAATTTGGAACTCCTTAATTTGTTTGTAAATATAAAAATTAGTCGTATCACCTTCCATAGTGGAGCTTAATGCAAAAATAATTTCGGCAACAGTGCCTTCTTTTACTTTTTCAACTAATGATGTAATTTTTAATTGACTTGGCCCAATCCCTTCAATGGGTGAAATTTTTCCACCAAGTACATGGTACACCCCTTTAAACATATTGGTATTTTCAATTGCCATTACATCACGCACATCTTCCACCACACAAATAATTGATTTATCTCTAGCAGCATTAGCACAAATAGTACAAATTTCAGCATCAGAAATCGTATGACAAGTAATACAAAACTGAATATCTTTTCGCATCGAAGCCAATGCTGTAGTCAATTCTTCTGTTTGTTCAAGGGGTTGTTTTAACAAATGTAAAACCAAACGCAATGCAGTTCGCTTACCAATTCCTGGCAATTGAGACATTTCGTTAACGGCATTTTCTACTAATTTTGAAGGCAATTCCATTTGACAAAATTACAAAACAAAGTGTAATTCTACATTCATTTAGTATTTCTTTTATCTTTGCGTTTAAAGAATATATTTATGCAACCATCTGCCATACTATTACTCATTTTAGGTTATTTCACAGTACTTATTTTATTTTCTTATTTTATTGGAAGAAAAGATGACAACTCTAATGAATCTTTTTTCAAAGCAAACAAACAAGCTCCGTGGTATTTAGTAGCTTTTGGAATGATTGGAGCGTCGTTATCTGGCGTTACATTTATTTCAGTTCCTGGAAAAGTGGAAGGTTCACAATTTGTCTATTTTCAATTGGTTTTAGGGTACATTGTGGGCTATTTAGTAATTGGAACCGTTCTGTTGCCCTTGTATTACAAACTGAATTTGACTTCAATTTATAGTTATCTAGGCGATCGATTTGGGCGTTATTCCTATAAAACAGGCGCCTGGTTTTTTATTCTTTCAAGAACAGTTGGCTCAAATTTACGTTTACTTTTGGTTGCCGATGTGCTACAAACTTTGGTTTTTGACGCATTAAATATTCCATATTGGATAACTGTTTCTGTTACTATTTTACTCATTTGGGTGTACACTTTTAAGTCGGGAATCAAAACTATTATTTGGACGGATACCTTGCAAACATTCTTCATGCTTTTATCGGTTGGTATTTGTATTGTAATTGTTTCGCAAGATTTAGGTTTAAACATTAATACTATTTCTGGTTTTATTGCTGATAGTGATTTTTCAAAAACGTTCTTTTTTGAAGACCCAAGCTTACCAAGTTATTTTTGGAAACAATTCATTTCAGGCGCATTCATTGCTATTGTAATGACTGGTTTAGATCAAGACATGATGCAAAAAAATCTAACGTGTAGAAGTTTAAAAGACGCTCAAAAAAACATGTTTTGGTTTACCATTGTATTAACCTTTGTAAACTTCATGTTTTTAGTTCTTGGGCTTTTATTTACAGAATATGCCTTGAAACACAATATCGATGTACATCAAGATAAATTATTTCCCATTTTAGCCAATGAACATTTAGGGATTTTTGTTGCATTCAGTTTTCTTCTTGGCTTAATTGCTGCGGCTTATTCAAGTGCTGATAGTGCTTTGACATCATTAACCACATCATTTAGTATTGATATTTTAGAAATTGAAAAAAAATATGATGTTGCCAAACAAGTTGCTGTTCGAAAACGGATTCATTTGAGTTTTGTTTTTGTTTCGATACTGGTCATTTTATTTTTTAAATATGCCTTTAACGATTCAAGTATTATTGATAAAGTATTAAAATTTGCAGGATTTACTTATGGGCCATTATTAGGATTGTATAGTTTTGGATTGTTTACAAAATGGCAGATAAAAGACAAATTCACTCCAATTGTAGCGATATTATCTGTTATTACCTCTATTATTTTAAACCTAAAAAGCGAAGCCTGGTTTGGTTTCGCCTTTGGATTTGAAATTTTAATTGTAAACGGATTATTGACGTTTATTGGCTTAGTACTGATTCGTCGCAAGTAAAACTAACGTACAAGCCACTTCATATTGAATGTTGTTCGCTTCCAAAATTTTATAGAATGCTGGATTTTCTGTTCCAGGATTAAAAATTACTCGTCTTGGTTTTAACGACAAAATATAATTGTAATAGTCTTCTTGCGCTTGAGGATTTAGATACAAAGTAACCGTATCAACTCCATGAAAATCTGCTTTTTCAGTTTCGATTGGAATATCAAACGCCATTCCTTTTTTGGCACCAATTGCTACAACTTGATGACTTTTGTCTACTAAATTATGAATGGCTTTATACGAATAGCGTTCTTTATTTGTTGATGCGCCTATGACTAATGTTTTCATGTATGTAAAATTTATTTAGTATAAAGTTACGAATAAATAAACAAATAATAAAAATTTGCTAAAGTGTGAATTGAAACAGAAATTTTGAAGTAATTTTAAACAAAAATGCTTTACAATATATCTTATAACGACCCCAAAATAACGAAGCAAATTAACGAATCGGTAGGCAAGCCTTACTCATTTATTGAAAATTTAAAAAAAGGAGGAATCGGTTCGCCAAAACTATTTATCACAAGATGTAGTGCTGCAATTTATGATATATTGCATGTAAATGAATCTGTAAAATTTTGCAATATTGAACTTCGACCTAACGGAATCATAATTGGTTTTCAATCACGATTAGAAGTTTATGCATTAGTCATTCCATACTACAAATTGGTCCTGTTTAAACCCGGCAATAGTGTTACTTTTCATATAGATCATCATTACATAAGTATCGATTGCTCAAAAAACAGAAAAAATACCTGCAATTTTTTAGAAAAAATTGAACATGAAAAAACAAAAAACACACCCTATTCTCCACTGGATGCTTATTGAGCATAGTGTTTTTGAAACCTAGTACATAAATAAAAGTTTCACAGGTATCAAAAATTAAAATAATAAGTATAACTTTGAGTTTACATTATTTTAATACGCTTTCAAGAAAGCTCAAATACCTTTGTAAAAAAACATGGAACTATTTATTTACCTTTTTGCAGCTTTATTTTCTGTACTAAATCCTATTGGAACAGTACCAATTTTTGTTGGATTAACCCAAGGTTACACAAAAGCAGAGCGTTCAAAAGTATCGTTACTAACATCTTTCAATGTATTTGTTATTTTGATTATTTCTTTTTTTATTGGCCAATATGTATTACAGTTTTTTGGAATTACAATAACCGCCCTACGAATTGCAGGCGGAATCATAATTACTAGTTCTGGATTTGGATTATTGAATGGAAATTTTAGCAAAAACAAAGGGATCAACAAAAAAGTTCAAAAAGATGTTGAAAACCGCCATGATATTGCATTGACACCTCTAGCTATGCCTATGTTAGCCGGCCCAGGTTCGATTTCATTATTGATAGCCTTTTATCAAGACCATAATAGTACTAATGAAATCATCATTTCTTCATTAGCCATTTTAGTTGTGGCCGCAACAATTTATTTAATTTTAAGAAGCGCACATTATTTAGCTAATATTTTAGGTGCTTCTGGAATTGTTGCTATTTCAAGAATTATTGGATTTTTAACTATTGCCATTGGTATTCAATATATTATTAGTGCAGTTTTAAGTATTGTTCGAGGTATTTAAAAATTTCTTTTTAGTACCTTTAAAAAAAAATGCGAATTTTATTAACCGGAGCTAACGGCTATGTTGGACGAAGATTGTTACCCGAACTTCTATCTAAAGGTCATGAAGTAATTTGTTGTATCCGAGATAAAAATCGCCTTGGATTAGACAAAAGTACTTTAGAAAAAATTACAATTTGGGAAGTTGATTTTTTACACCCAATAGACTTGAACAATCTTCCTAAAAAAATTGATGTCGCTTACTATTTAATACATTCGATGACTTCTTCTACGTCAGACTTTGATGTTATGGAAGGAAAATCAGCTCGGAATTTCAATTTGTACATGAACGAAATTGGTGTTACACAAGTTGTGTATTTGAGTGGAATTGTGAATAATTCAGAACTTTCAAAACATTTACAATCTAGAAAAAATGTAGAAGATATTCTATTTGAAGGCAACTTTAAGACCACTGTGCTTCGTGCAGGAATTATTGTGGGTTCAGGAAGTTCGTCGTTTGAAATCATTCGCGATTTGTGTGAAAAATTACCTGTTATGGTAACTCCAAAATGGGTTCTAACCAAATGCCAACCCATAGCGATTCGAGATGTAATTCATTACTTAACTGGTGTTTTGCTTCAAGAAGAACATTACAATAGATCTTACGATATTGGCGGACCAAATGTAATTACCTACAAAGAAATGATGCTTTTGTATTCCAAAACAAGAGGAATAAAACTTTGGATTTTTACGTTACCTGTAATGTCGCCAAAGCTTTCTTCTTATTGGTTGTATTTTGTAACTTCTACTTCCTATAAATTAGCAGTAAACTTGGTAGACAGTATGAAAATGGAAGTTGTTTGTCAAAATAATGATCTTCAAAAAGCATTAGACATAAAACCCATTACTTATGTAGATGCTATCAAATTAGCCTTCTTAAAAATGGAACAAAACTTAGTTATTTCGAGCTGGAAAGATAGTTTGGTAAGCAGTCGTTTTAAAGAAAATTTTTCAGAATTTATACAAATCCCCACTTACGGTTGTTTGAAAGACCACAAAATCAAACCGGTGACTAATATTGAAAAAACACTTAATAATATTTGGTCTATTGGTGGTGATAATGGGTGGTATTATGGAAACTGGATGTGGAAAATTAGAGGTTTTCTAGACAAACTTTTTGGCGGTGTAGGTTTAAGAAGAGGAAGAACACATCCAACGCATTTAGACAATGGAGATGCCCTTGATTTTTGGCGTGTTTTAGTAGCCAATAAAGAAGAAAAAAGATTGCTTTTATATGCAGAAATGCGTTTGCCCGGTGAAGCTTGGCTCGAATTTAGAATTGATAACGAGAATAAACTCCATCAAATTGCAACTTTTAGACCAAAGGGTATTTTAGGAAGAATGTATTGGTACAGTTTAGTGCCTTTTCATTTTTTTATTTTTGGCGGTATGATTAAAAATATTACAAAATAAAAAAGCCTGATTTTAATTTTAAATCAGGCTTTTTATTCAATTATTGTAATAATTATGCTTTAGGCAAGAAAATCTCAGCCATCATGCAGCGCGCACTTCCACCACCACAAGCTTCAATTGTATCTAAACTTGAACTTACAATGGTTACATGTTCTTCTAATTGTGCAATTTGCTTTTTAGTCAAACTTTGATGTGCCGATGCGCTCATGATTAAATATCTTCTGTCATCAGTTCCTTTCACCTCTAACATATTTCCAGCAAAATTATTTACTTGGTCTTCTGTGATTAAAACAACTTCTTTTTCATCGCCTTTTAAACTATCCAATACCATTTTGCGTTCTTTTTTGTCGTCTATACAATCTGCACAAATTACAGCAAAGGTTTCCCCTACACACATAATTACATTGGTATGATAAATGTGTTTTCTTTGTCCGTTTACGGTTTGAAACGCTTCAAAAATTACAGGTGTAAATTCAAAATCTTCACAAAATTCGATAAATAATTCTTCGTCTGCTCTTGGTGATAAAGCACAATACGCTTTTCCATTGGCTCTGTCTAAAACAATACTTCCAGTTCCTTCTAAAAAAACATCATCTTCTTCAGCCGAGGTATAATCCATGATTTCGTTGATCATAAATCCTTTTTCTTCTAAAGTATCTAAAATATCTTCTCTTCTTTCTAATCTTCGATTTTCGGCAAACATAGGATATAAAACTACATCGCCATTCTCGTGAAATGAAATCCAGTTGTTAGGAAAAATACTATCTGGTGTGTCTGGACTTATCGTATCTTCAACCACTACCACGTTTAATCCTATCATTTTAAGTTTTTGTACAAAAGTATCAAACTCTTCTTGCGCTTTGGCATTTACCGATTCTGGTGTTAAATTATCCAATACTTTTTGGTAATAATTATTTACAGCCGTTTGTTCGTTCATACGGAAAGCTACTGGACGAATCATCAATATGGAATTGGTTGTTTGGTTCATGGTTTATTTTTGTTTAAAGTTTCAGGTTTTACATCTTGAAACAACGTTTTTAATCTCTAATTAATGGTAAAGTTGAACATCTCAACAAACCTTCTTGTTTGGCAATTTCGGCATATGGAATCTCTTCCACTGTAAATCCGTTTTCACGAAGCCAATTATTTAATCTAGTGAAATTTCTTTCCGAAACTACAACATCGGGAGCAATCGAAAAAACATTTGAATTCATGTGATACATTTCTTCTCTTTCGATGTGGAATAGATTTTCTTTTCCAAATAAATTCACTAAAAACATATAATCTGCTTCTTCACGGAAACCACTTTTATAAATTATTCCTTTGTTGGTTCCAACAGGCTGAAAACAGCAATCTAGATGTAAAGCGTTATCACGAGGCTCAATTTTAGATTTAACTAAGTCAAATGCTTTCACAATTTTATTTGGAAACAAAGCTTTAATATAATCTACACCTTGCCAATTGGTTCTTGCAGTAATATAATCTTTATAATCTGAACCTTTATATGTTCCTATAAAAATATAATCGTTCCAAGGCATTACATCGCCACCTTCAATATGCACTTCTTCAGGTGGGCGCACAACTTTTTTGGGATCAATTTGATCAATTACATACTGAATTGCTTCTAATTCGCGCTCTCTATCTGGTAAAATATTAGCTTTGATAAAAATATCATCAATTACAAATCCGATGTCTCTTGCAAATATTTGGTTGTAGTTTTCTATGATTTCTGGTCTAAAAACTTTGACATCATATTTTTGAAAAACGGCATTAAAGGCTTCCATTTCTTTTACCATATCAGCTTCCACTGGATAGGTACCCGCTTTAATGTGCTCTAATGATTTAGGATCATAAGCTTCTTCTATCGTAGGTGTTGGACCATTGCTTATAGCAGTTCCTAACACCACTGCCCTCAAACGCGATGTTTCATTTTTTACATTTAATTGCAACATAACTTTAGTTTTTATTTCCGTTTATGGTTTTTATGGTATAATTACAAATATAACAAAAGCAAACGATATAGTAATTGCTAGGCTTTGTATAATTTATAAAATCTAACTATCTATTTCACAATATTTTACTACATTTGATAAAACTTAAAAACAAAATATCATGGGATTATCAAATTTTTTTAGCTCTCTTTTTGGAAAAGCCAAACAAACTGCTGAAAATGCAAAAGAAAATTTAAGTGAAGTTGCTGATAATGCAATGGAAAAAGTAACAGAAGTTGCTGCTGAAGTAAAAGAAACTGTAGAAAATGTTGCAGAAACGGCTTCTCAAAAATTAGATGAAATGGGTGTTTCTGAAAAAGTAGCAGATTTTGTTGAAACTGCAAAAGAAAAAGTAGCAGATGCAACAGAATGGGTCGAAGAAAAAGCGCATCAAGCTAAAGAAGCTGTAGAAAATGTAGTTGAAAAAGCTGAAGATAAAGTTGAAGATGTAGCGAATGACGAAGCTACTGAAAAACCTGCTGAATAAACCACAAGCAAAAAAAAACAAAAATCCCACTAAATTTAGTGGGATTTTTTTATGCTTATCTATCTTTAACTTCTTTAAAATCGCGTAAAGTATAACCTGTATATACTTGTCTTGGACGACCAATTGGTTCTTTATTGATACGCATTTCTTTCCATTGCGCAATCCAACCTGGTAAACGGCCAATAGCAAATAAAACAGTAAACATTTCAACTGGAATTCCCATTGCACGATAGATAATTCCTGAATAGAAATCTACGTTTGGATATAAATTTCTTGCTTTGAAATACTCGTCTTCTAAAGCTACTTTTTCTAATTGTTTTGCAATATCTAATAATGGATCATCAACACCTAATGCTGTTAATACATCATCAGCTGCTTTTTTAATGATTGTTGCTCTTGGATCAAAGTTCTTATAAACTCTATGTCCAAATCCCATTAAACGGAATGGATCATCTTTATCTTTTGCTTTTAAAACGAATTTAGCCACATCACCACCATTATCATGGATTTCTTGTAACATTTCTAAAACCGCTTGGTTAGCTCCACCATGAAGTGGTCCCCAAAGAGCAGATACACCAGCAGAAATTGAAGCAAATAAACCGGCATGTGAAGAACCAACGATTCTTACTGTAGAAGTAGAACAATTTTGTTCATGGTCTGCGTGAAGAATAAATAATTTATCTAATGCATCAATAACTTTTTTATCTGCTTTATAAGGAGCTGTTGGCAATTCAAACATCAAACGCATAAAATTTTCAACATATCCTTTAGTATTATCGTAATAATTTAAAGGATAACCCATTGTTTTTCTGTACGTCCATGTAGCAATTACTAAAAATTTACCCATAGTTTTACAAACTGCATCATACATTTCTTTTTCGTTGTGAGGATTCACAGACTTAGGATTGAAAGCAGTTAATGCACTTGTTAATGAAGCTAAAACACCCATTGGATGAGCTGTTTTTGGAAAACCATCAATGATGTTTTTCATTTCTTCATTAACTAAAGTATACTTACGAATATCGTTTTCAAATTTTTCTAATTGTGCTGCGGTTGGAAGTTCTCCAAAAATTAACAAGTAAGAGACTTCTAAGAAATCTGCTTTATCTGCTAAATCTTCGATTGAATATCCTCTATAGCGTAAAATTCCTTCCTCACCATCTAAAAAAGTTATTTCACTTGTACATGAACCTGAGTTTTTATACCCTGGATCAATTGTAATAGCACCAGAAGCACTTCGTAACTTGTCGATGTCGATAGCAACCTCATTTTCAGTCCCTACGATAACTGGGAACTCATACTTCTTGCCATCAAGCTCTAATATTGCAGTTTTTGACATATTATTATAATGTGTTTTTTGATAAAAATTTATGTATGTTGCGAATTTAACAAATAATCCTCGAACAATAAAGAAAATTATTATAATTTATGGTTAAATAGTATACATAAAAAAAACTCAAAAAATTTTACTTTTTTGAGTTTCTCTGCTTAAAAATAATTACTTAACTTACTCTTTAACTATTTTTTTGATTTGGCTTCCAACATCTGTAGTAACTTTAATAAAGTATATTCCCGAATTATAAGAAGAAATATCAAGAACAACTTCATTTGAGTCTTCCTTATTAATTTGAATCAATCTTCCTTGTACATCATATAATTCTGTAGATTTTATTGTGTTTTCCGCTTTAATATTAACCAAGGAAGAAGTAGGATTTGGATACAAACTAATTGCTACATCTTTCGTTGGAATCGAATTACTTAACACTTGAAACGTTGTATTGGCATCATTTGTTAGAATTGGAAAATTATAGTCAAAATATATTTTAGCGCTTTTTGTAACGATATCATTGGTAACCAAATTTTCTTTAGACTTCACTTTTAAAAGCACATTCCCATGACCACCAGTATCTAACATGATGGTTTGAAAAATAATTTCTAAAATAGTATTTGTAATTTTGATTGTAGCATTATGTGATGATTCTAAAATGCGTAATGAGTTAATATCAAAATCATTTGGATTTACTTCTATTTTAACAACTACATTTTCTGCTGCTGCTGTTCCTGTATTTTCAAAATTAATCACATAATGCATGTATTCGCCAATGTAACTTGGTGCAACTACATCGCCTTCTATACAAGTAATATCATTAGGATCATATGAACCAACAACCGTTTGATTGAATTGAAATAAATTATCAGTAGTTAATTCGTCTCCTGCCATTGGCATTATTGAAGAAGTAAATTGTAAAACATCACCAATATTAACTGGATTGGTTGCTGTTGGAGCGTTTATTAGCATTACAACATTTATTGAACGACTTTCTAGCGGCATCAAATTTGCAAAATCCCAAGACATTCCACCAGATACAATACTGCTTGGTGTTTGTGTAGCAGAAACAAAAGACATTAAATTTTGATTGTAAAAGAAGTTAACTCCATATACTTGAGACATTACTTGATTTCCCTTATTCTTGTACACAATTTGATATTCTGCCTCAAAACCTGGTCGCGCTGGAATTATTGGAGCAATTACGATTTCTAAATCTGGATGCACTCCGTTTGCAGTTATACAGAAATTTTGTGTTGTTGTGCTATCATCAATCACTGGAATATTTACAACTGCAGGATTTGGGCTTATTGTAAAATAAGATGGATTTTCAAGATTCGGAATCAATTCATATACTCCTTGCTGACTTGTAAACAAAGCATAATTGCCTAAATTATTTGTAAAAACTGATGAGTTAGTAGTAACTCCATTCAAATTAACTTCAAATCCTAAAAAAGGAACTGGAATATCATTACTATCGCATCCGTTATTATCAAAATCAAATTGAGTAATTCCACTCACAGTATTAAAACTGCCCCCTGGTGTAAACGAACAATAAGTATTTGCTATTGGATTTGGTGTTGTAAAGTAATATTCATAAGTATCATTATCATCCACACATATATATTGTTGTGTATTATTCAAATTTCCCGATGACAAGCTAATATTTATATTAGGATAGCCGTTTTTTAAATTAATGTGATTTAAATTAACATTATTATTTACAGAAATATCTAAAACATTAGCCTGTGGTAAATTATTAGGCTCATATTGAAAAGCTATTGTAGAAAAATCTACACTGGTTAAATTATTATTTTGTGCCTGAACTCTATACAAAAACGGCAAATTAACTAGTTGTAAGTTTGATAATTGATTAAACCCAATATGCAATGTTCTTAAATCTTTATCTTGTATTTGAAAATTAGTAATTGCATTATAGAAAGCAACAATTGATTCTATTTGTTGGTTTGTATCTAAGTTTAAACTTGTTAGTAAATTATTTCTAATAACTAGATTTCTTAAACTAGGACATTGTGTAAAATCAACAGAAGAAATTGAATTATATCCACAGTTTAATGTTTGTAAATTTGAACAATTTGTTAAACCTAAATTTACAATTCCACTATTACTAGCATAAAAATACTCAAGTTGAGGACACACACTCAAATCAACAGTAATTATTTGATTATAACTACTTCTCAACCACTTAAGATTCACAAAAGCTTCTAAACCTTGTAAACTTTGAATCCCGCCATTAACTGAAGAAGTTCCATCGATATTTAAATACACAATTGCCTGCGCTTCAGAATATTGAATTTCACCATCGAGATTTGTATCTACTTTTGTATAAATATTCCAAGTTGATGTGTTGTTTGGATTTACATTTGAAGCAATATTATTTGTAACATCGGCCTGTAACAATTTTGCTTTGAAATTTGCATCAGGAATATTCACAATTTGAGAATGAGCAATTGTGGTTATAAAAAACAGGAATAGTACTATTTTTTTCATAATCGTTTAGTTTGTGTTTTTCTTTTAATAGAATATAAAAGTAAAAACTATTAATTTTAATTTTTTTGTAATTGAGTATAGCTATGTTTTAAATTAGAATTTGCTAAAAACTCTTTAATATTTCTTGTAATCTTTCTTTTTTCCGCTGTGAAATTGGCAAATGGCTGTCATCAGCCATTACAATATAACCGCCATCTTTTTTTATATAGGATTTTAAATAATTCAAATTAATCAAATGCGATTGATGAATGCGTTCAAAACCATGTTCGGTTAATAATTCTTCGTATTCCTTTAATGTTTTAGAAATCAAAATCGGTTTTGAGTTTTTGATAAAAAACTTGGTATAATTATCTTCACTTTCACATCTAATGATATCACTCACATCAAAAAGATGAATTCCATCTGAAGTTGATAATGCGATTCGTTTAAAATTATCTACCTTTTTTCTGATATTTTCTAACAATAAATCAATGTGTGAAGAACTATCGTTTTTTTCAATCTCTGCTTTAATTTTCTGAATCACTTTTTGCAATTCATCTGGGTCAACAGGCTTCAATAAAAAATCCAAAGCACTAAATCGAAATGCTTTAATAGCATATTGCTCATGAGCCGTAATGAAAACAATGTGCGCCTTTGTAGTTCCGTTTAAAGCTGTAATTTTTTCTAAAATATCAAATCCAGTTCCGTCATTCAATTGAATATCTAAAAAAACAACTTGCGGTTTTAATGATTCTATTGCTTCAACGCCAGAAACTACGCTGTCAGCTTCTCCAATAATATTAATTTGTGGCGCATACAATTGAAGCAAACCCTTCATGCCATTTCTTAAATTTATATCGTCATCTATCAGTATAGCAGAAATCATTATTGTATATATTGAATTGGTAATTTTAAAACCACTTTTGTTCCTGTATTATTTTCATTGGCATCCATTTCTTCAATTGTAATGGTTGCATTCTTATGCGTTGAGGAAGCTATCATTTCCAAGCGCTTCTTAATAATGTTAATTGCCATTGATTTGTGAACCGAAACGGAATTTTCTTTCGCTTTTTTTGATGTTTCACAACCCACTCCATCGTCTTCAATGGTGCAAACCAAACTGTCTTTATCAATTTGAAAATCCACTTTAATTTTTCCTTTTGCCTTCTTAGGAATTACTCCATGAATAATTGCATTCTCAACAAATGGCTGTAATAAAAGTGGCGGCAAAGCAACATCATCTTCAATTTCAGTACTTTTTGTAATCGTAAAATCAAAATTATTATTGAATCGCAATTGCTCTAATTCTAAATAGTTTTGCAAACTTTCTATCTCTTTATCAATTGGAATAAGCGATTCTTTTGAATATTCTAATGTTAAACGCATTAATTTTGAAAATTTTGCCAAATATTTAATTGCAGAATCGGTTCCGTTTTGTACAATGAAACTTGAAATCGAACCTAAACAATTGAATACAAAATGAGGGTTCATTTGTAAATGCAATGCTTTTTGTTCATATTCTGCTAATTCTTTTTGAAGTGTGAGCGTTTTTTTAAGTTGACTTCGATTATAAATCAAGAAAATAATTCCTAAAACTAATAAACCAATTAGAGTTCCAAAAAGCATTTTTAATTTAAAACTTTTTGCCTGTTCTTGAATTAAAAATTCTCGTTTTTCTTGCGCCTCTTTTTGAAGTAATTCTTTCTTTTCAAATTCATAATTCATTGAAGATTCTACTGATTTTCTGATGTTTTCTTCGTTAATCAATTGGTCTTTTAATGCACTATAATTCTGAAAGTGTAGCAAAGCTTGTGATGCATTTCCTTTCTTACTGTAAATATCGCTAATTAATTTTTCGCATAACATTTGTTGTTCAACCACTTCAATTTGTTTTGCAATTAGCAATGCTTGATTTGTGCTTTCAAGTGCTTTATCAAAATTTTGCTGTTCAAAATACAATTGACCTAAATATAAATAGGTGTCGGCCAAACCAAATTTATCATCAATACTTTGAAATGTTGTAATTGCATTTTGCCAATTTTCAGTCGCTTCTTTGCTGCTTTTTTCGGCTTTTTTCAATAAACCTATATTATTGTACCATTCACCTAAAGCTCTTGGATTAGGATATTTATCTAATATTTTTTTTGCTTCGTTATAATAAAAATTAGCTTTTTCAAGATTATTTTGATTCAAATAACAATTTGCCATATTGGTTAATGTTATCGAAATATTTTCATCTTTTAGTTTCGATTGAATTTTTTCAGCTTTTACAAAAAACTCTAACGCTTTAAAGTCTGATTTTTGAGATTTGTATATAACTCCAATATTGTTGTACAATTTTGCACAACGGACTTGGTCACCTAATTTTTCATATATTTTAACCGATTTCAGATAAAATTGAAGTGCTTTTGCATAATTACTTTGTTCCGATAAAACTATTCCGATACTTCCATACGATTTTGCTAATCCTGATGCGATTTCGTCTTTTGTATTTGGTGTTGGGCTTTCATTTTCGAAAATTTCTTGAGCTTGCTGAAAATAATTGGTAGCCACTTTATAATCTCCTTCGATAATTTTTGAATTCCCAAGATTTAAATACGCATTTCCTTGCGCAATTGTGTAGTTAATTTTTTTAGCTAAATCCAAAGCTTGATTCCCATACATAACCATTTTTTTTGGATCTACAACTTTATAACAATCTGAAATAGCATTTAATACATTAGCTCTATCAATATCATTTTTGGTCTTACCCAAAATCTGCATCAAACTGTCAGCAGATTTTTGTTGGGCAAAACCTAAAAAAGAGAGTAATAATATACTATAAAGAAATCTTATTTTGTTCATTCTTTGTAAATTGATAAACAAAAATAAGCTTTAGTTTTATTAAATCGTTAATGAATGAGAATTTGACGCTTTTGAATGAGAATTTGCGTACAATAGAAAACCCTTTCAAAATTTACATTTTGAAAGGGTTTCATACTAGGTACTGAAACGAGTTCAGTATAACAATAAGATTATTATCTTTTCACTTTAAAGGCATTTATTCCTGGAAAATAAGCTACATCGGCTAATTCTTCTTCAATTCTTAATAATTGATTGTATTTTGCCATACGATCAGAACGAGAAGCCGAACCAGTTTTAATTTGTCCACAGTTTAAAGCAACTGCTAAATCAGCAATCGTATTATCTTCTGTTTCTCCAGAGCGGTGACTCATAACCGAAGTGTATCCTGCATTATGTGCCATATTTACAGCTGCAATCGTTTCAGTTAAAGTTCCAATTTGGTTTACTTTAATTAAAATTGAGTTTGCAATACCTTGGCTAATTCCGCGAGATAATCTTTCAACATTTGTTACGAATAAATCATCTCCAACTAATTGTACTTTATCACCAATTTTATCTGTTAATAATTTCCAACCTTCCCAATCGTTTTCATCCATACCGTCTTCGATAGAAATAATTGGATATTTTTCTGTTAATTCAGCTAAATAAGATGCTTGTTCTTCAGAAGTTCTAATTTTTCCAGTTTCCCCTTCAAATTTAGTGTAATCATATTTTCCGTTTAAAAAAAATTCTGCTGCAGCACAATCTAAAGCAATCATTACATCTTCGCCAAAAACATAACCCGCATTGGTTACTGCTAATTTTACAGCATCTAATGCATCCTCAGTTCCTCCGGATAAATTTGGAGCAAATCCACCTTCGTCACCAACAGCAGTTGATAAATTTCTATCGTGTAATACTTTTTTAAGGTGGTGAAAAATTTCAGTTCCCATTTGCATAGCATGAGTAAAATCTTTCGCTTTAACAGGCATAATCATAAATTCTTGAAACGCAATTGGAGCATCAGAATGCGAACCACCGTTGATGATATTCATCATTGGAAGTGGCAATGTGTTTGCAGAAACACCACCAACATAACGATATAAAGGCATTCCTAATTCGTTAGCAGCCGCTTTTGCAACCGCTAAAGAAACCCCTAAAATAGCATTTGCACCTAAATTAGATTTGTTCGCTGTTCCATCTAATTCAATCATTATTTTATCGATTAAATTTTGTTCAAAAACAGACATACCCACAACCGCTTCTGCAATTTTTGTATTTACATTTTCAACAGCCTTTAAAACCCCTTTTCCCATGTATGCTTTACCACCATCACGAAGTTCAACTGCTTCATGTTCACCAGTAGAAGCACCGCTTGGAACAGCTGCACGTCCTAAAATTCCGTTTTCTGTAACTACGTCAACTTCAACTGTTGGGTTTCCACGAGAGTCTAAAATTTGTCTTGCGTGTACTTTTATGATTATACTCATTTTATATTTTTTTAGTTAGTATTTTACGAATAATAACAAATTTAAAACTTAAAATTGAACTATTTTATGAATTTCAAAAAACTTATAAACGATAACGTTTTAGTTGATTGAAGATTTAATATTATCGATAAATTGGTCAAACAAATAGCTTGAATCATGAGGTCCAGGACTAGCTTCTGGGTGATATTGCACTGAAAAACAGTTTTTAGATTTCATACGCATTCCTGCAACAGTTCCATCATTCAAGTGTTCGTGCGTTAATTCAAAGTCGGGATGTTTATCTAATTCTTCTCTCACGATAGCAAAACCGTGATTTTGAGACGTAATTTCACCTTTACCCGTAATTACATTTTTAACTGGATGATTGATTCCACGATGACCGTTGAACATTTTATAAGTTGAAATTCCATTCGCTAAACCAATGATTTGGTGACCTAAACAGATTCCGAATAATGGTTTATTTTCATGTAAAATTTGTTTTGCAACTTCTTGAGCGCTTTCTAAAGGTTCTGGATCGCCAGGACCATTAGATAAGAAATATCCGTCAGGGCTAAATGATTTCAAGTCTTCAAATGAAGCATTGTATGGGAAAACTTTGATATAGCAATCTCTCTTCGCTAAGTTTCTAAGGATATTGGTTTTAATTCCTAAATCTAAAGCTGAAATTTTATATTTAGCCGTTTCTTCACCAAAAAAATAAGGTGCTGTAGTTGAAACTTTCGAAGCTAATTCCAAACCATTCATATCTGGAACTTGTGCCAATTTTTCTTTTAATACTTCAATTGGAGTTCCATCTGTACAAATAACTGCATTCATTGCTCCGTTATCTCTAATATAACTTACCAATGCTCTTGTATCTACATCAGAAATTACGATAAGATTTTGTTTACTTAAATAATCAAATAAACTTTCAGAAGCGTCTTCGCGAGAATAATTAAAGCTAAAATTTTTACAAACCAATCCTGAAATTTTTACCGAATCAGATTCAACCTCTTTTTCATTAACACCATAATTACCAATATGCGCATTGGTTGTAACCATGATTTGCCCGAAATAAGAAGGATCTGTAAAAATTTCTTGATAACCTGTTGTTCCTGTGTTAAAGGCGACTTCACCAAAAGTTACACCTTCAATTCCGATTGATTTTCCGTGAAAAATAGTACCGTCTTTAAGAAGTAAAACGGCCTTAGAACGATTGTTGTATTTCATTGTGTTGTGTTGTTGTGGTTGCAAATTTAGTTATAAAAGTTGTTTTTTTCAACTGTTTGATTCGTAAAACCAAAAAAAAAGGATAAACTTAAAAAAGTCTATCCTTATTATTTTTACATGAATGGATTCATGATTATTCTGTAGCTTCAGTAGTTGAAGAAGTTTCAGCTGCTGGAGCTTCAGGAGTACCTTCTGCTTTTTTAGCTTTTCCACGACGAGTCGTTTTCTTAACTTCTTTTTTACCACCATTGTACAATGTGTTGAAATCTACTAATTCAATCATTGCCATATCAGCGTTATCTCCTAAACGATTACCTAACTTGATGATACGAGTGTATCCTCCTGGACGGTCACCAACTTTAGCAGCAACTTCTCTGAACAATTCAGTAACAGCATATTTATCTCTTAAATAAGCGAAAACTGTACGACGATTGTGAGTAGTATCTTCTTTTGATTTTGTAACTAATGGTTCAACAAATTGTTTTAAAGCTTTTGCTTTAGCAACAGTAGTGTTGATCCTTTTATGTTCGATTAAAGAACAAGCCATATTAGCTAACATAGCTCTTCTATGTCCTTTTTGTCTACTTAAATGATTGAATTTTTTTCCGTGTCTCATGACGTTTTTTATTTATCTTCATCTTGCATCAATCCATAAAATGGAGCGCAAAATATGAAGCAATTACTCTTTATCTAATTTATATTTAGTAAGATCCATTCCAAAAGTTAGGTTTTTATTTGCCACTAACTCATCTAATTCAGTTAATGATTTTTTACCAAAATTACGGAACTTCATTAAGTCGTTTTTGTTGAAAGAAACTAAATCACCAAGTGTATCAACTTCAGCTGCTTTTAAGCAATTTAATGCTCTAACAGATAAGTCCATATCTACTAATTTAGTTTTTAATAATTGTCTCATATGAAGAGATTCTTCATCGTAAGACTCAGTTTGAGCAATTTCATCTGCCTCAAGCGTGATTCTTTCATCAGAAAACAACATAAAGTGGTGAATCAACGTTTTAGCTGCTTCAGTTAATGCATCTTTAGGATGGATAGAACCATCAGTAATGATTTCAAAAACTAATTTTTCGTAATCCGTTTTTTGTTCCACACGGAAATTCTCAATAGTATATTTCACATTCTTTACTGGTGTGTAAATAGAATCTGTGTAAATAGTACCAATTGGAGCATTTGATTTTTTGTTCTCTTCTGCAGGAACATAACCTCTACCTTTTTCGATAGAAAGTTCCATATTTAAAGTTGTTTTGCTATCTAAATTACAGATAACTAAATCTGGATTTAAAACTTGAAAACCAGAGATGAATTTTTGAAAATCACCTGCAGTAATCTTATCTTTTCCTGAAAGAGAGATAGAAACAGATTCATTATCGATATCTTCAATTTGACGTTTGAAACGTACTTGTTTAAGATTTAAGATAATTTCTGTAACATCTTCAACCACACCAGAAATTGTAGAGAACTCATGTTCTACACCTTCAATTCTTACTGATGTAATTGCGTATCCTTCAAGAGAAGAAAGCAAAACTCTTCTAAGTGCATTACCAACAGTCAATCCATAACCAGGTTCTAAAGGTCTAAATTCAAATTTACCTTCAAAATCGGTTGAATCGATCATGATAACTTTATCGGGCTTTTGAAAATTAAATATTGCCATACTTTCGACTAAAGTCAATTATTATTTGTTATACAACTCAACGATTAGTTGTTCTTTAATATTTTCTGGAATTTGAAGTCTTTGAGGTACAGAAACGAAAGTACCTTCTTTAGTATCATTGTTCCAAGTAATCCACTCATAAACTTGAGAAGCACTAGATAAAGAACGGTCGATAGCTTCAAGAGATTTAGATTTTTCACGAACAGCTACTTTATCACCAGCTTTTAAGTGGTAAGAAGGAACGTTCACTAATTCACCGTTAACAGTAATGTGTCTGTGAACAACGATTTGACGTGCTGCTCTACGAGAAGGAGCAATACCCATTCTGTATACAACATTATCTAAACGAGCTTCACATAATTGAAGTAAAATTTCACCTGTTACTCCAGAAGCAGCAGATGCTTTTTTAAATAAATTTCTGAATTGTTTTTCAAGAATTCCGTAAGTGTACTTCGCTTTTTGCTTTTCCATTAACTGAACTGCATATTCAGATTTTTTACCTCTCTTTTTAGCTAAACCATGTTGCCCTGGAGGGTAATTTCTTTTTTCGAAGGCTTTGTCTTCTCCGAATATTGCTTCGCCAAATTTACGAGCAATCTTAGTTTTTGGACCAGTATATCTTGCCATTTTAAAAAATTAAAAAAGGTAGGAATTATGAATTCAGGTCTATATCCTTCGATAATTTTAAACCTACCTGTGTTATACTTAAATTATACTCTTCTTCTTTTCGGAGGACGACATCCGTTATGTGGCATTGGAGTTACATCAATGATTTCTGTAACTTCAACTCCAGAATTGTGAATAGATCTGATTGCAGATTCTCTTCCGTTTCCTGGTCCTTTCACATAAACTTTTACTTTCTTTAGTCCAGCTTCAAGAGCTACTTTACTACAATCTTCTGCTGCCATTTGAGCTGCATAAGGAGTATTCTTTTTAGAACCTCTAAAGCCCATTTTACCAGCTGAAGACCAAGAAATTACTTCACCTTTCTTATTGGTTAAAGAAATGATGATGTTGTTAAAAGTAGCATTAATATGCGCTTCACCCGAAGATTCAACGATAACTTTACGTTTTTTTGCAGTTGCTTTAGCCATATTATTACTTATTATTTAGTTGCTTTTTTCTTGTTAGCAACAGTTTTTCTCTTACCTTTTCTAGTTCTAGAATTGTTTTTAGTTCTTTGACCTCTTAATGGAAGTCCAGCTCTGTGACGAATACCTCTTTGACATCCGATGTCCATTAAACGTTTGATGTTTAATTGAACTTCTGAACGCAATTCTCCTTCAATTTTAAAGTATGACACCGCTTCACGGATTGCTCCGATTTCGTCGTCATTCCAATCTTGAACTTTTTTGTCTTCGCTCACTTGAGCTTTAGCTAATATATCTTTAGCTCTGCTTCTACCTATACCAAATATGTATGTTAAAGCAATGATTCCTCTTTTTTGTTTAGGTATATCTACCCCTGCAATTCTTGCCATAATTATCCTTGTCTTTGTTTAAATCTAGGATTCTTTTTGTTAATAACGTATAATCTTCCTTTTCTACGTACAATAATGCACTCGGCACTTCTTTTTTTAACTGATGCTCTTACTTTCATTTTAATAGCTTTAGTATCTATAAGTAATTCTTGCTTTAGACAAATCATAAGGGCTCATTTCAAGTTTTACCTTGTCTCCTGGTAACAATTTAATGTAATGCATACGCATTTTACCAGAGATATGAGCGATTACAATATGTCCGTTCTCTAACTCCACACGAAACATAGCATTTGACAATGCTTCAATGATTGTTCCGTCTTGTTCTATTGCTGATTGTTTTGCCATAAAAATTAAGCTACTGCTTTTCTATTTTTACCACTTTTCATCAAACCATCATAGTGTTTATTCAATAAATAAGAATTTATTTGTTGAATAGTATCTATTGCAACTCCAACCATAATTAATAAAGAAGTACCTCCATAAAAATAACCCCACGCACCCTGAACACCAAGTAAACTTACTGCTATAGCTGGGAACACAGCGATTAAAGCAAGAAATAACGAACCTGGGAAAGTTATTAATGACATTATTTTATCTAGGTAGTCTCCTGTTTCAACTCCTGGCTTAATACCTGGAATAAAACCACCACTTCTTTTTAAATCATCGGCCATTTTATTAGTTGGTACAGTAATTGCGGTGTAAAAGTACGTAAAAATTACGATTAACAAAGCAAAAACTATATTATATACCAATCCAAATGGATCATTAAACATTGATGCTAATGATACTGCGCTATCAGATTTAGATAAACCTGAAACTGCAGCTGGAATAAACATAATTGCTTGAGCAAAAATGATCGGCATTACACCTGATGCATTTAACTTCAATGGTATAAACTGTCTGTTTGCACCATTCATGTCTTGTTCAAAATCTCCAGAAACTGTACGTCTAGCATATTGTACTGGAATTCTTCTTACAGCCATTACTAATAAAATACATGCTATAATTACTAAAAACCATAAGATTAATTCGATAACAATCATCATTAAACCACCGTTTGCTTGGGCTGTTCTTGATGAATATTCTTGAATAAAAGCTTGAGGCATTCTAGCAATAATACCAACCATAATCAATAATGAAATACCGTTACCGATACCTTTATCAGTGATTTTTTCTCCTAACCACATTGCGAAAATTGTCCCTGTAACTAAGATTAGTACAGAAGAAAATAAGAATGGGAAAGAACCAGCTCCTAACATAAACGCATCACTTGGTAATGTTTTATATAAGTTATAGATATAACCAGGACCTTGAACTAAGGTAATTAAGATTGTTAACCATCTTGTAATTTGGTTAATTTTCTTTCTACCACTTTCACCATCTTTTTGCAATTTTTGTAAATATGGTACTGCGATGCCCATTAATTGAACAACGATAGAAGCTGATATATAAGGCATGATACCTAATGCAAATACAGAAGCCTGCGAAAACGCGCCTCCTGTAAATACATTAATTAACCATCCAATACCTTCATCAGTTTGATTTGTAAGATTAGTCAATTTAGTAGCATCAATTCCCGGAAGGGTTACTTGAGCACCAAAACGGTACACTAATAATAATCCAAGAGTTAACAAAATTCTATTTTTTAACTCTTCGATTTTCCAAACGTTGATGAATGAATCTATAAATTTCTTCATTTTACTAAAAGATTATAAAGTTACAGCTTCTCCACCAGCAGCCTCGATAGCCGCTTTTGCAGATGCAGTAAATTTGTGAGCACTTACTTTAAGTTTTGTTGTTAGCTCACCTCTTCCTAAAATCTTTACTAAGCTATTTTTTGTAGCTAAACGAGTATCTACAAATACAGTAAAATCTACTGTATCGGTAACTACACCGTTATCTACTAATAATTGTAACGAATCAAGGTTAATACCTTGATATTCTACTCTATTAATGTTCTTGAAACCAAACTTAGGCACACGTCTTTGAAGTGGCATTTGACCACCTTCAAAACCAATTTTCTTAGAATAACCAGAACGAGACTTAGCTCCTTTGTGTCCACGTGCAGCGGTACCACCTTTACCAGAACCTTCTCCTCTACCTACTCTTTTATTTTGGTTGTGAACTGAACCTTCAGCTGGTTGTAAGTTACTTAAATTCATAACTGTATAGTGTTATTTAGTTTCTTCAACAGAAACTAAGTGTTTAACTTTATTTACCATTCCAAGGATAGCAGGATTTGCATCATGCTCAACAACTTGTCCCATTTTACGAAGACCTAAAGCTTCCAAAGTTCTCTTTTGATCAAGAGGACAATTGATTTTACTTCTTACTTGTTTTACTTTTAATTTTGCCATGATTTCCTGTTGATTAACCTTTGAATACTTTTTCTAAAGATACTCCTCTTTGTTTAGCTACCGTTAAAGCGCTTCTCATTTGTAATAAAGCATCAAAAGTTGCTTTTACTACGTTATGAGGGTTAGAAGAACCTTGTGATTTAGATAATACATCATGAATACCTACTGATTCTAATACGGCACGAACCGCACCACCAGCAATTACTCCAGTACCATGAGAAGCAGGCATTAAAAACACTCTTGCTCCACCAAATTTACCTTTTTGTTCATGAGGTACAGACTGACCATTTAAAGGAATTCTAACTAGATTTTTCTTAGCATCTTCTACTGCTTTTGCAATAGCTTCAGAAACATCTTTAGATTTTCCTAACCCATGACCTACCACACCGTTTTCATCACCAACTACTACGATAGCAGAGAAACCAAATGCTCTACCCCCTTTAGTAACTTTAGTAACACGATTTACACTCACCAAACGGTCTTTTAATTCAAGACCTCCTGGTTTTACAATCTCTACGTTTTTATAATTATGATACATAATTTCTTAGAATTTAAGTCCAGCTTCTCTAGCTCCTTCAGCTAATGATTTCACACGTCCATGGTATAAATACCCACCTCTATCAAAAGAGATTGTTGAAATACCTGCTTTAAGTGCTTTTTCAGCAACTAATTTACCAACTGCTTTTGCAGTTTCAACAGAAGTTCCTTGAGCAACATCTTTATCTCTCGATGAAGCTGCTACTAATGTAGTTCCGTTTACGTCATCTATGATTTGCGCATAGATTTCTTTATTACTTCTGAATACAGAAAGTCTTGGTTGAGCAGCAGTTCCGCTTACAATCTTTCTGATTCTGAACTTAATTCTTTGTCTTCTTTCAGATTTCGTTAATGACATAGTCTTAATTTTTAAGCTGATTTACCTGCTTTTCTTCTTAGTTCTTCTCCTACAAACTTAACTCCTTTTCCTTTATATGGTTCAGGTTTGCGGAAACCTCTGATCTTCGCAGCTACTTGACCTAATAATTGTTTGTCGAATGATGATAATTTTACTATCGGATTTTTACCTTTTTCTGATACTGTTTCAACAGTAACTTCTTTTACAACTTCTAAAACGATGTTGTGAGAAAATCCTAAAGCTAAATCAAGTTTTTGTCCTTGATTAGATGCTCTATAACCTACTCCAACTAATTCTAACTCTTTTGTAAAACCTTCAGAAACACCAATAATCATGTTATTGATTAATGAACGATAAAGTCCGTGTTTCGCTCTCTCATCTTTATGATCTGACGAACGCTCAACGATAACTTGGTTATCTTCGATTTTAACTGTTACATCAGAAAATTCTTGAGTAAGCTCGCCTAATTTCCCTTTTACTGTAACTACAGCATCTTTAACTTCTACAGTTATTCCTGCTGGAATTGCAATTGGATTTTTACCTATTCTTGACATTGTCTACTCTTTATTATTAATATACGTAACAAACAACTTCACCACCAACATTTAATTGCTTAGCTTGTTTTCCTGTCATCAATCCTTTTGATGTAGAAACAATAGCAATACCTAAACCATTTAAGATTCTTGGTAAGTCTGATGAACCAGCATATTTACGTAAACCTGGTTTACTAATTCTTTGGATGTCTTTGATAACTGACTCTTTCGTGTCTTTATCATACTTAAGAGCAATTTTGATAGTACCCTGTACAGAGTTATCATCAAATTTATAACTTAAGATATATCCTTGATCGAATAAAATCTTTGTGATTTCTTTTTTCATGTTAGATGCAGGAATTTCTACCACTTTGTGGTTAGCTCTCACTGCATTTCTAACTCTCGTAAGATAATCGGCAATTGGATCTGTATACATATGTATATATTTGCGGTTATGGTTTTCAATCCGCCCTCAGCGGATTGAACCTTTAACCAGTTAAATTATTTTTTGGATTGCAAAAGTAATAACTTTTTTTTAAATTACCAAGATGCTTTTTTAACACCTGGAATTAATCCTTGGTTAGCCATTTCACGGAATGTAACACGAGAAAGACCGAATTGACGCATATACCCTCTTGGTCTACCTGTTAATTTACAACGATTGTGTAAACGTACTGGTGATGCATTTTTAGGTAATTTTTGTAATGCTTCAAAATCTCCAGCAGCCTTAAGCGCTTTTCTTTTCTCTGCATATTTGTCAACAACTGCTTGTCTCTTTACCTCACGGGCTTTCATTGATTCTTTAGCCATATCTTAATTCTTTTTAAAAGGTAATCCTAATTCCGCTAATAATGATTTTGCTTCTTTATCTGTTTGAGCAGACGTTACAAAAGTGATATCAAAACCAGATATTTTGTTTACTTTATCAATATCAATTTCTGGGAAAATGATTTGTTCTAAAACACCTAAGTTATAATTTCCTCTTCCGTCAAACCCTGTAGATTTAATTCCGCTGAAATCTCTAACACGTGGCAAAGATGAAGTAATCAATCTATCTAAGAATTCATACATTCTTTCTCCACGTAAAGTTACTTTAGCACCAATTGGCATACCTTTTCTCAATTTGAAAGACGCAACGTCCTTTTTAGAGATTGTAGCAACTGCTTTTTGCCCAGTAATTTTTGTCATTTCTTCAACAGCGTAATCCACTAACTTTTTGTCAGATACAGCTGCACCAACTCCACGGCTTACAACGATTTTTTCAAGTTTTGGAACTTGCATTACGTTTTTGTAACCGAATTCTTCTGTAAGAGCAGCAATTACTCTGCTCTTATATTCTTCTTTTAGTCTAGGAATATATGCCATAACTATAGTACTTGATTAGATTTTTTTGAAAATCTCACTTTCTTGTCTCCTTCTTGTTTGAAACCAACTTTAGTCGTTTCTTTTGACTTTGGGTCAATTAAAGACAAGTTAGACACATGAATAGGAGCTTCTTTCTTAACGATTCCTCCTTGAGGGTTTTTTGCACTTGGTTTTGTATGTTTTGAAACCATGTTAACTCCTTCAACAATCGCTTTGTTTTTCTCACGAAGAACACGTACAATTTTACCTTCAGAACCTTTGTGGTCTCCAGCAATAACTCTTACGATATCTCCTGATTTTATTTTTAGCTTTATCATTTGTATAAGAATTAAAGCACTTCTGGTGCTAATGATACAATTTTCATGAATTGTTTTTCACGAAGTTCTCTGGCAACTGGACCAAAAACACGAGTTCCTCTCATTTCTCCTGCAGCGTTTAACAATACACATGCGTTATCGTCAAAACGGATGTAAGATCCATCAGCTCTTCTCACTTCTTTTTTGGTACGTACAACCACTGCAGTTGATACCGCTCCTTTTTTAACGTTTCCGTTTGGAGTTGCATCTTTAATTGAAACTACAATTTTGTCACCAACAGAGGCATAACGACGTTTCGTTCCTCCTAAAACACGGATAGTTAAAACTTCTTTAGCTCCCGTATTATCTGCTACTTTTAATCTTGACTCTTGTTGTACCATAATTACTTAGCTCTTTCAATGATTTCAACTAATCTCCAACATTTTGATTTAGATAAAGGTCTTGTTTCCATGATCTTTACTGTATCTCCAATGTTACAATCGTTTGTTTCGTCGTGTGCAACGTATTTTTTAGTTTTTAACACGAACTTACCGTATAATGGGTGTTTTACTTTTCTTGTTTCAGAAACAACAATAGATTTCTCCATTTTGTTGCTAGTAACAACCCCAACTCTCTCTTTTCTTAAATTTCTTTTTTCCATCTTTCAGCAGAATACAATTATTGTAACTCTCTTTTAGTTAACTCTGTGTGTAATCTCGCAACTGATCTTCTTAAACCTCTTAATTGAAGAGGATTTTGGATTGGCGAAATTGCATGAGCATTTTTTAGGTCGGTATACGTTTTCTTTAACTGACTAAGTTGTTCTTGTAACTCAGCTGCAGATAGATTTTTAATTTCTGATTGTTTCATAATAAATTTTGATTATGCTTCGAAATCTCTAGCAACGATAAACTTAGTTTTAACAGGAAGTTTTTGAGCTGCTAAGCGTAAAGCTTCTTTTGCAACTGATAGAGGAACTCCTCCAACTTCAAACATAATTTTACCAGGTTTAACAACTGCAGCCCAATACTCAACTGCACCTTTACCTTTACCCATACGTACTTCTAATGGTTTCTTTGTAATAGGTTTATCTGGAAATATTTTGATCCATAATTGACCTTCTCTTTTCATGAAACGAGTTGCTGCGATACGAGCTGCTTCAATTTGACGAGAAGTAATAAATGAAGAATCTAAAGATTTGATACCAAACATTCCATTTGAAAGTTCGTGTCCTCTTTGAGAAACGCCTTTCATTCTACCTTTCTGTACCTTACGGTATTTTGTTCTTTTAGGCTGTAACATTTTTCTTTAGTTTAAATAATTACTTTCTTTTGCGTGCGTTTGGCTTATTTCCATCTCTTTTTGGAGCAGAAGATCCTGAAGGTTTAGACTTTTGTTTGTCCATTCCTACTAACGGAGAAAGATCTCTTTTTCCATAAACCTCACCTTTCATTATCCATACTTTGATACCCATTCTACCATAAGTAGTATGTGCTTCAGCTAATGAATAATCAATATCAGCTCTGAAAGTTGACAAAGGAATTCTACCTTCTTTAAAGTTTTCTGAACGTGCCATTTCAGCACCATTCAAACGACCAGAAATTTGTACTTTGATACCTTCTGCGTTCATACGCATTGCAGCAGCAATAGCCATTTTAATTGCTCTTCTGTATGAAATTCTACTTTCAATTTGACGAGCAATACTTGTACCTACTAAGTAAGCATCAAGTTCAGGTCTTTTAATTTCAAAGATGTTGATTTGAACTTCTTTGTCAGTAATTTTCTTAAGTTCTTCTTTTAACTTGTCTACCTCTTGACCACCTTTTCCGATAATAATACCAGGTCTAGCAGTAGTGATAGTAACGGTTACAAGTTTTAAAGTTCTCTCGATAATTATTTTTGATACACTAGCTTTAGATAAACGTGCATGGATATACTTTCTGATTTTGTAATCTTCAGCGATTTTATCACCGTAGTCATTACCTCCATACCAGTTTGAGTCCCATCCTCTGATGATACCAAGTCTATTTCCTATTGGATTTGTCTTTTGTCCCATACTGTTTATTAATTGCTTTGTGTGTTATTATTTGATCCTAACACGATTGTAACGTGGTTAGAACGTTTTCTAATTCTGTGTGCACGACCTTGCGGAGCTGGACGAAGTCTTTTTAACATCATTCCACCATCTACTGTAATCGTTTTTACAAATAAGCCTGCTTCTTCTAAATTAGCATCTTCGTTTTTCTGTACATAATTGTTTATGGCAGATAATAACAATTTTTCTAATTTTCTTGAAGCTTCTTTTTGACTAAATCTTAAAATATTAAGAGCTAGTTCAACTTTCTGACCTCTTACTAAATCTGCAACTAATCGCATTTTTCTAGGTGAAGTTGGACAGTTATTTAATTTAGCAAATGCAATAGACTTGTTAGCCTCTTTTCTTGCGTCTGCAGTTTCTCTTTTACGAACTCCCATTGCTTCTTATTTTTTACCTTTATTTTTAGCCCCAGCATGACCTCTAAAAGATCTTGTTGGTGAAAACTCTCCTAATTTGTGTCCTACCATGTTTTCTGTAACGTAAACTGGTACAAACTGACGACCATTGTGAACTGCGATTGTCTGTCCAACAAAATCTGGAGTAATCATTGATGCTCTAGACCAAGTCTTAACAACACCTTTATTGCCACCAGCGATATTTTCTTGAACTTTCTTCTCTAATTTATAGTGAACAAATGGTCCTTTTTTTAATGAACGTGCCATGTCTATCTAATTATTTCTTTCTACGTTCTACAATATACTTATTACTCGGGTTAACTTTAGAACGAGTTCTATAACCTTTAGCAGGTAAACCTTTTCTTGAACGTGGATGACCTCCAGATGAACGTCCTTCACCACCTCCCATAGGGTGATCAACTGGGTTCATTGCTACTGGTCTTGTTCTTGGTCTTCTACCTAACCATCTTGATCTACCAGCTTTTCCTGATACGATTAATTGGTGGTCTGAGTTAGAAACTGCTCCAATTGTTGCTGAACAAGTCAACAAGATTAATCTTGTTTCACCTGAAGGCATTTTAATTGTTGCATATTTTCCATCTCTTGCCATTAATTGAGCGAAAGTTCCTGCAGAACGAGCGATTACAGCTCCTTGACCTGGTCTTAATTCGATACACGAAATAACAGTTCCTAGAGGAATTTTACTTAAAGGCATTGCATTTCCAATTTCTGGAGACGCATCAACACCTGAAACTACAGTTTGCCCAACTTGTAATCCATTTTGTGCAATGATGTAAGTTTTAGCTCCATCAGCATAGTACAATAATGAAATAAAAGCTGAACGATTTGGATCGTACTCTATTGTTTTAACTGTAGCTGGAATTCCATCTTTAGTTCTTTTAAAATCAATAATACGATACTTTTGTTTGTGACCACCGCCTGTGTAACGCATGGTCATCTTTCCTTGACTATTTCTACCTCCAGAGTTTTTTTTCGGTGCGATCAATGAACGCTCCGGCTTATCAGTTGTAATAGTGTCAAAGCTATTAACAACTCTAAATCGCTGACCTGGGGTAATAGGTTTTAATTTTCTAACTGACATTTTCTATTAGATATTAGTATAAAAATCTATTGTTTCTCCCTCTTGAACTTGTACAATTGCTTTTTTGTAAGCATTTGTTTTCCCACTGATTAAACCACTTTTGGTATATTTAACACTTCTATCAGCTCTGTAGTTTAATGTATTAACTGCAACTACATTCACACCAAAAGCTGCCTCAACAGCATTTTTGATCTGAATTTTGTTAGCAGTTTTAGCAACTACAAAACCAAAACGGTTAAAAATTTCACCATCTTTAGTTATTTTCTCAGTTATAATAGGCTTAATTATGATGCTCATAATCTTATTATTTACTTAAATTAGCTTCAATTCCATCTACAGCACCTTCTAAAAGAACTAAACTTTTTGCATTTAAAATTGCATAAGTGCTTAATTCTGAAGTAGTTACAACGCTAGACGTTTTTAAATTACGTGACGACAAATATACATTTTTATTTGCATCACCCAACACAAATAAAGATTTTTTATTATCTAACCCTAAAGATTTCAATACGTTAATGAAATTTTTAGTGTTTGGTGTTTCAAATGTAAAATCTTCAACTACCACTAAATTTGACTCATTTACTTTTAAAGATAGAGCTGATTTACGAGCTAATCTTTTTAAGTTTTTGTTCAATTTAAATGAATAGCTTCTTGGTCTTGGTCCAAAAACGGTACCTCCACCTTTAAACAAAGGATTTTTTGCAGAACCTGCACGAGCAGTTCCTGTTCCTTTTTGTTTTTTAATTTTACGAGTACTTCCTGCAACTTCAGCTCTTTCTTTAGCTTTGTGGTTTCCTTGTCTTTGATTAGCCAAATATTGCTTTACATCTAAATATACAGCGTGTTTGTTTGGCTCGATTGCGAAAACTGAATCAGAAAGTTGAACTTTTCTTCCAGTTTCTTTTCCGTTGATATCTAAAACTTTTACTTCCATTACTTCTGAATGATTACATAAGAGCTTTTGTGACCTGGAACACAACCTTTTACTACTAAAAGATTTTTCTCACCTACCACTTTTAAAACTCTAAGGTTTTGTACTGTTACATTATCTCCTCCCATTCTTCCAGCCATACGCATTCCTTTGAATACTCTAGATGGATAAGATGACGCTCCTACAGATCCTGGCGCTCTTAAACGGTTGTGTTGACCGTGTGTTGCTTGTCCAACACCGCCAAAACCATGACGTTTAACAACCCCTTGGAATCCTTTTCCTTTAGAAACTCCTAATACATCAACAAATTCACCTTCAGCGAATAAGTCAACAGCGATTACATCGCCTAATTTGTACTCCTGTTCAAAACCTTTGAATTCAACGACTTTTTTCTTTGCAGCTGTTCCCGCTTTCTTAAAGTGACCTAACTCAGCTTTAATAGAACGTTTTTCAGCTTTGTCATCGAAACCTAACTGAATAGCAGAATATCCGTCTACTTCATTGGTTCTGACTTGGGTAACAACGCATGGACCACACTCAATTACAGTACAAGGAATATTTTTCCCGTTCTCATCAAAGATGCTAGTCATGCCAATTTTTCTTCCGATTAACCCAGACATATTAAACTAATTATTAATTAAACTCTTATTTATACATAAAATAGTATTTGCACACTACTCATTTTGAGGGTGCAAATATATAAATTATTTTTTAATTATCGCAAAAATAAATAGTTAAGTAAAAAATCCTTATAAAAAAGCTTTTTTACTCACTAAAAATGATAAGAAAAAAACCGTAATGCTTAAAAACATTAACGGTTTTTCTATTTATTGCGATTTTTAAATCTAAATCAATTATACTTTGATTTCTACTTCAACTCCGCTTGGTAATTCCAATTTCATTAAAGCATCGATAGTTTTTGAAGAAGAACTGTAGATATCTAACAATCTCTTGTATGAACTTAATTCGAACTGCTCTCTTGATTTTTTGTTAACGTGTGGAGAACGTAATACAGTAAAAATCTTTTTGTGTGTTGGTAATGGAATTGGACCCGTTACTACTGCACCTGTACTTTTTACAGTTTTTACAATCTTCTCTGCTGATTTATCAACCAACATGTGATCGTAAGATTTTAATTTTATTCTGATTTTTTGACTCATTTTCTTAAAAATTAAGCGTTACCTTTTGCTTTTTTAATTACAGCTTCTGAAATATTAGAAGGTGTTTCTGCATAATGTGAAAACTCCATTGTTGATGTAGCTCTACCTGATGATAATGTTCTTAATGTTGTTACATAACCAAACATTTCTGATAAAGGCACATCTGCTTTGATAGTTTTAGCACCATTTCTATCACCCATGTCATTTACTTGACCTCTACGACGGTTCAAGTCACCTACGATATCACCCATATTTTCTTCAGGAGTAATAACTTCGATTTTCATGATTGGCTCTAGAATAACTGCTCCAGCAGCACGTCCTACTTCTTTATATCCCATTTTCGCAGCTAATTCAAAAGAAAGAGCATCAGAATCCACAGGGTGGAAAGATCCGTCTAATAAAGTTACTTTTAAACTATCTACCGCATATCCTGCTAAAGGACCTGCTTTCATAGCTTCTCTGAAACCTTTTTCAACAGCTGGAATATATTCTTTTGGTACGTTACCACCTTTAACTTCATTAACAAACTGTAATCCCATAGGAGCTTTACCGTCTACTAAATCAGCTGGTTCTAAACGGAATACGATATCACCAAATTTACCACGACCTCCAGATTGCTTTTTGTAAGTTTCTCTGTGTTGTGCCGATTTTGTGAACGCTTCTTTATATTCTACTTGTGGCTCACCTTGGTTTACCTCAACTTTAAACTCACGTTTCATACGATCTACAAGGATGTCTAAGTGTAACTCACCCATACCTGAAATAATCGTTTGACCTGAAGCCTCATCCGTTCTAACTGTAAACGTTGGATCTTCTTCAGCTAATTTAGCTAAAGCCATACCCATTTTATCTACGTCAGCTTTTGTTTTTGGCTCAATTGCGATACCAATTACAGGATCAGGGAATTTCATTGACTCAAGAATAATTGGGTGTTTTTCATCACACATTGTATCTCCAGTCTTGATATCTTTAAATCCTACAGCAGCTCCAATATCTCCAGCCTCAATATATTCGATTGGATTTTGTTTGTTAGCATGCATTTGGTAAATACGAGAGATACGCTCTTTATTTCCTGAACGCGTGTTCAAGATATAAGAACCTGCATCTAAACGACCTGAATAAGCACGGAAGAAAGCTAAACGACCAACATAAGGGTCAGTAGCAATTTTAAATGCTAAAGCTGCGAACGGCTCTTTTGGATCAGGACGACGTAAAATTTTCTTTTGATCTTCTTCTAATAAATCAGCATCATCAGGGTGAATTCCTTCGATACCTTCTTTATCCATTGGAGATGGTAAGTATTTACATACTGCATCTAACATGAACTGAACACCTTTATTTTTGAAAGAAGAACCAGCAATCATAGGAATGATAGCCATGTCAATTGTAGCAGCTCTTAAAGCTGTATTGATTTCTTCCTCAGTAATAGAGTTTTCATCCTCCATATATTTCTCCAACAAGTTTTCGTCGTAAGTAGCAATCTCTTCAATTAAAATTGAACGATACTCTTTTACTTCGTCAATCATATCAGCTGGAATAGGCACGATATCAAAAGTTGCCCCTTGCGTTTCGTCATGCCAAATAATAGCTTGGTTTTTTACTAAGTCAACAACTCCTCTAAAGTCATTTTCCTCACCAATTGGTAAAGTAATTGCAACAGCGTTAGATTTTAACATATCTCTAACTTGTTGACAAACATTTAAGAAGTTAGAACCTTGACGGTCCATTTTGTTTACGAATCCCATACGTGGAACTCTATATTGGTCAGCTAATCTCCAGTTAGTTTCAGACTGAGGCTCAACACCATCAACCGCACTAAATAAGAACACTAAACCATCTAATACACGTAACGAACGGTTTACCTCAACTGTAAAGTCAACGTGTCCCGGTGTATCGATAATATTAAAGTGGTATGGTAATGTTTCTGGCAATACTTTTCCTTGCTCTGTTGGGAAATTCCATTCACAAGTTGTAGCAGCTGAAGTAATTGTAATACCTCTTTCTTGCTCTTGTGCCATCCAGTCCATTGTTGCAGCACCATCATGTACTTCACCAATTTTGTGTGATTTTCCTGTATAGAATAAGATACGCTCAGTTGTTGTTGTTTTACCAGCATCAATGTGAGCAGCAATTCCAATATTTCTTGTATATTTTAAATCTCTAGCCATTTCTGTACGAATTAAAATCTAAAGTGAGAGAATGCTTTATTAGCATCTGCCATTTTGTGAGTATCCATTCTTTTCTTAACAGCAGCACCTTCTTCTTTAGCCGCAGCTAAAATTTCAGAAGCTAATTTACCTGCCATTGATTTTTCGTTTCTTCTTCTTGCATAAAGAATCATCCATTTGATAGCATAAGAAATCTTTCTATCTGGACGAATTTGCATTGGAATTTGGAATGTAGCTCCACCCACTCTACGTGAACGAACTTCTACGTGAGGCATAACATTTGTTAATGCATCTTTCCATACTTCTAAAGCAGATTTTTCTGCATCTTGCTTTTTAGTTTCAACGATTTCTAATGCATCATAGAAAACTTTAAAAGCTGTTGATTTTTTACCATCCCACATTAAGTTGTTTACAAAACGTGTTACTAACTGATCGTTAAATTTTGGATCTGGTAAAAGTGGTCTTTTTTTGGCCGCTCTTTTTCTCATGTCTTTTCTTTAAAAGATTTTAAATTACTTTTTCTTTCCAGTTGGTGCAGGTGCTTGTCCTGGTTTTGGACGTTTTGCTCCATACTTAGATCTACGTTGTGTTCTTCCTGCAACACCCGCTGTATCTAATGCTCCACGTACGATGTGGTAACGTACACCTGGTAAATCTTTTACTCTTCCACCTCTAACTAATACTATCGAGTGCTCTTGTAGATTGTGACCTTCTCCAGGAATGTATGCATTCACCTCGTTACCGTTTGTTAAACGAACCCTAGCTACCTTTCTCATTGCTGAGTTTGGTTTTTTAGGAGTTGTTGTATAAACACGAGTACACACACCTCTTCTTTGAGGACAAGAATCTAAAGCAGCCGATTTACTCTTCTTAGTTATTTGGGTTCTCCCTGTTCTTACTAATTGTTGAATTGTTGGCATAATTAAATACTAAAAAATTTTACTGTTTAAAATTCCCGCTTTTTACGGGGTTGCAAATGTAAGAATTATTTTTTACTTTCCAAATCATAATTTATTAATTTTCAATACGATTGTATTTTTGTAGTGTTTTGATTGGTATTGAGTTTCAAAAAAGAAAGACGAAAATTACTAAGAATTGTTGTGTTAGATTCTGAAACCAGTTCAGAATGACAAAGTGGATATAAAATTTATTTTACTTTTTTTCGTTTCTTTACTGCTATGAAATTACTTTTTGGTTTTATACTGTTTTTTTGCTTCCAATTTTCATTGGGACAAAATTTCTATTTAACCATAGAAGGAACTTCCGAAATCGAAAAAAAAACCATTGATAGCTTACAATATGAATCCAAACATTCAACAGTAGCATTACTTTTAGAAGAACAAAAACGTTTTGAAAGCAAATTAACGAATCAAGGTTTTTTTGATTGGTTACTATTGGAACAAAAAAAAGTAAACGATAGTAGTTTTGTTTTTAAATACAATTTGGGGAATTCAGTAAAAAGCAACATCGTATATATAGACAAACTTTCTGCCGAAGAAAAATCCCTATTGCAATTAGAAAATAACACTTTAGTAATCGCCATAAATAAAGTTGAAAGTTTCATGAAAGAAAAAATTACTTTATTAGAAAAGAAAGGTTATTCGTTAGCAAATTTGCAGTTGATAAATCAGCGAAAAGTTGACAACAATGTTTTTTCCGAATTACAACTAAAACTCAATTCAAAAAGAAATATTACCGATATCGTTATTATAGGCTACGATAAATTTCCAACAGGAATTAAAAAAGCAATTACGAAAAAAGCCAAAAAAGCGATTTTTAATCAAGATAATTTAAAACAGATAAACGATGAGTTTGACAAACTACAATTCGTAAGCCAGTTGAAATATCCTGAAATTTTATTTACAACCGATTCCACGAAAATTTTTGTGTATTTAGAAAAATCGAAACCTAATAAATTTGATGGTTTTATCGGCTTTTCAAACGATGACAAAAGCAAATTGACTTTTAACGGATATTTAGATTTGCAATTGCAGAACATTTTGAATTCGGGTGAAAAATTCAATTTGTATTGGAAAAACGATGGCAACAAACAAACCTCTTTTAATTTAGGAACCGAATTGCCCTATTTGTTTAAAACTCCCATTGGAATTAAAGCAAATTTGAGAATTTTCAAGCAAGATTCCACATTTCAAAATACGATTACTGATTTGAATTTGGGCTACTACTTTTCGTACAACACCAAAGCGTATTTAGGGTATCAAAAAACAAATTCAGTGGATATCCAAAATACAAACTCATTTAGCTTGAACGATTTTACCAATACGTTTTTGACCACAAGTTTTGAACACGTAACTTTTTCTCAAGACAATTTTATTTTTCCGGAACGAACAAAAGTTTTTACCAAAATCGGACTTGGAAACAGAACCATTTCGAGTACAAAATCAAATCAGTTTTTTGGACAATTAGAAGTTAGTCATCATTTTGAATTGAATCAAAAAAACAGTATTCTCATAAAAAATCAATCCTACTACTTACAAAGTGATGATTATATAATTAACGAATTGTATCGCTTTGGCGGCATAAACTCGATTAGAGGTTTTAACGAAAATAGTTTACAAGCGAATATTTTTAGCGGAATTATGGCAGAATATCGTTATTTGGCAGCACCAAATTTATACATTCACACCATAACCGATTATGGATATTTTCAAGACAAGACAGCATCAATTGACGATAAACTTTTAGGCTTAGGTTTCGGATTTGGATTATTTACCAAAAATGGCTTGTTCAATTTGATTTATGCCAACGGAAGCACAAGCGACCAAGCTATAAAACTTTCTAATTCGATTGTGCATATTAGTTTTAAAACGAATTTTTAATTTGGACATTTTGAAACCATCAAAAAATCAAACTAAAATCCTATCTTTGCGCCATGGAAAAAGACAACCAAATATTCGGTATTAGAGCAATAATTGAAGCAATTAACGCTAAAAAGGAAATTGATAAAGTATTCGTTCAAAAAGATGCGCAAGGCGACTTAATGCAAGATTTGATGAAAACAATGAAAAGAAACAACATCAACTTTTCATACGTTCCTGTTGAAAAACTAAACCGATTAACTCCAAATAATCACCAAGGTGCTGTGGCAACTATTGCTCCTATTTCTTTTGTTTCATTAGAAACTTTAGTAGAAGGTGTTATCGAAAGTGGTAAAAAACCTTTATTCCTAATTTTAGATCAATTGTCTGATGCGCGTAACTTTGGTGCGATCATCAGAACTGCAGAATGTACGGGTGTTGACGGAATTATTATCCAAAAACAAGGTTCGGCTCCTGTGAATGGAGATACGGTTAAAACTTCGGCTGGAGCTGTTTTTAATGTGCCTATTTGTAAAGTAGATCACATTAAAGATGCCATTTTCTATTTGCAAGGAAGCGGAATTAAAACCGTTGCGGCAACTGAAAAAACAGAGCAACACATTTATGACATCAACTTCAACGAAGGTGTAGCAATTATTATGGGTAGCGAAGACCGAGGAGTAAATCCTTCGGTATTAAAAATTGTAGATGAAAAAGCAAAATTACCTATGTTTGGCACAATTGAATCATTAAATGTTTCGGTGGCTTGTGGTGCTTTTTTGTATGAAGCTTTGAGACAGAGAATGTAGTTCAGTGTTCAGTGTTCAGTGTTCAAAATTAATCGTTATGAGAGCAACATTCTTTAGCTTAATTTTTCTTTTTTCAATTTTATCATATAGCCAAGATGCTTTGATTGGAAAATTTTGTTCTAATCTAAGTGAACAAAATAATATTCCAAATATTCAACAAAGATGCTATACTTTTAATGAGGATGGAAGTTTTGTTGAAGAAATCAAACTGGATGTTTCTATAATTTTGACTGGCAAATATCTTTTTTCAGATAATTTAATCACATTAAATTATGATGATGAAAAAAACGAAACTACTATTTTAAAAATCATCAAGATTTCTGATAAGAAAATCATTTTTAAATATTTATCAAAAAACAGAAGTAGTAAAAGAATTAAACTTTACAAATCAATTCAATAAAAACTACTTCTTCCCTCCCAAAAACTCATAAATCACTTTCATAGAAGAATTAAAATATTCCCGAATCACTTCTTCTGGTTTTGGTGGTGGATTGAAATTTCCTTTTTCGTCGAAGTTTTTCATAAAGGGATCGAGTTCTGGATTGAAATCGGGTTTTTGCCATTCATAGAAAATTGTTTTTCCAAATTGTGGCGTTTTCAAAACCAATGCTAAAGCCAATCCAACGAGAAATCCTGCTAAATGTCCTTCCCACGAAACACCTTCTTTCACATTTGGGAACATATACCAAACACTTCCACCATACAAAATTACGATGGTGAAAGATAAAGCTACTAATCGGTAATATTTGGTAAAAATACCTTTGAAGAAGATAAAACTTACCAAAGCATAAATTAATCCGCTAGCGCCAATATGATAACTCGGTCTTCCTAACAACCACGTTCCTAATCCTGAAAAGAGAATTCCTAAAAACAAAACCACAAACGACTGTTCTTTATAAAAATATCTCAAAATAGGCAACAAGACCAATAACGCAATGGAATTATTCGCCAAATGTTCAATATCGCCATGCAAAAAAGGACTAAAAAGAATTCCTTTTAAACCGAAAACTTCCCTTGGATAAACACCAAAATGCGACAAACTATGATGAAAATGCAATTCGTACCAAAAAACCGACCATAAAGTCAACACAAAAAATAACGGCAAATAAATGACCGCTTTTGTAAACTGAAAAGGATTATCGTGATGTTTTTCCATACTGAATCGAACTCAAAGATAAAGCCAAAAATATTTCTATGCACATTTGTCATAAAATTGTAATTTTACATCATGAATCAACCATTAGCCGAACGCATTCGCCCACAACAATTATCGGATTACATCAGCCAATTGCATTTAGTTGGACCTGAGGGTTCGTTAACACAACAAATTGCCAAAGGATTAATTCCGAGTTTGATTTTATGGGGACCACCTGGAACTGGAAAAACTACCTTGGCGCAAATTATGGCACAAGAAAGTAAACGTCCGTTTTACCAACTGAGTGCGATACATTCTGGCGTGAAAGATATACGTGAAGTTATTGAAAAAGCGAAACAAAGCAGCGGTTTATTCACGGCAAAAAATCCGATTTTATTTATTGATGAAATTCATCGTTTTAGCAAATCACAACAAGATTCTTTATTGGCTGCAGTTGAAAAAGGTTGGATAACTTTGATTGGTGCAACAACTGAAAATCCTAGTTTTGAGGTCATTCCCGCTTTATTGTCAAGATGTCAGGTATATGTATTGAATGCGTTTACTAAAGAAGATTTGGAAGCGCTACTATACCGTGCCATGAAAACCGATGCTCAGCTTCAAAACAAAGACATTCAATTAATAGAAACCGAGGCATTGTTGAGACTTTCGGGTGGCGATGGACGAAAATTATTGAATATTTTCGAATTGGTAATTAATGCTACAGAAAGTGATACCATTGAAATTACGAATGAAAAAGTAATGCAATTGGTACAAAAGAACACAGTGTTGTATGACAAAACAGGTGAACAACATTATGATATTGTATCGGCTTTTATCAAATCAATACGTGGAAGCGACCCAAATGGTGCTGTTTATTGGTTAGCTCGAATGATTGAAGGTGGTGAAGATGTGAAGTTTATCGCCCGAAGAATGCTGATTTTAGCAAGTGAAGATATAGGAAATGCCAACCCAACAGCTTTTATCATGGCCAATAATGCTTTTCAAGCTGTGGCAACTATTGGCTACCCTGAAAGTCGAATAATTTTGAGTCAGTGTGCAATTTATTTAGCCACATCTGCAAAAAGTAACGCAAGTTATATGGCAATTGGCAAAGCACAACAAATGGTAAAACAAACTGGCGATTTACCTGTTCCCATACATTTACGAAATGCACCAACCAAATTAATGAAAGAATTAGGTTACGGGGATGAATATAAATATTCACATGATTTTCCGAATAATTTTGCAGAACAGGAATTTTTACCCACTGAAATTTCTGAAACTAAATTTTTTGAACCAGGTGAAAATGCTCGTGAAAAAGAATTACGTCAGTTTTTAAAAAATAGATGGAAAGATAAGTATGGGTATTGATTCAGCGTTCAGCGTTCAGCGTTCAAAATTAAAACTTAACTTCTACTTTTTCAGAATACACTTTTCCATCGAAATCATATTCGAAAAACCAACCGCTATTTTTCTTTAAAAGAACTCCTTTAAAACTTTCTTTTCCTGCAAGAAAAACAGTATCTAATGATGTACTATAAAGCACCATAACTACATTATCTGAATAATTTACTAAAGTATAACCAGATTCTGTAGGAATTGCACGAAGTTCGCTATTGTTAATTATAGAATTAGATTTAAGTATTGGCTTTTCTTCAACTATTTTGTCAGCTATATCTGAAGAATTAGCCATGGTACTTTTAAAATTCATTACTCCCTTTAAACTATTAAGCGCAGATCTAAAAGCAATAGGATAAGCCTTTTCAAGTTGTTTTTCTCTTGTTGAACCTTGATCACTTGTATAAACAACTTTATTGTAACAATCTTTAATCTCAATATTAATTTTTGTAGAAAACATTGTATTACTTTCAGTTGCATCAGCAAATAAGGCAAGACAACGATTTTTAGCTAACTCATCCGGAAAATTATCTGTATCATAAAACACTTGAAATCCTTCCTTTTCAAAAAATGATTTTGCAATAAAACTAGTATTATATTTGTTCTCTTCTTTAAAAAATTCAAATTTCTTAGGAACAATGACGTACTTGTACTTTTCTTGTGCAAATGAAAATGTATAACTTACTAAAAGTAATAATAATGCTATTTTCTTCATGATTTATAATATATTTTTTAATTCCAATAAATGTTTAATTTGAACAACTTGATTTTCAACTTCAAAATTTTGTTCATTGAAAAACACAGCTTCAATTCCTGCTTCCTGTGCTCCAATGATATCCGCTTCGTAACTATCACCTATCATTAAACTCTCTTCTTTCGACGCGTTTGCCAAAGATAATGCAAAATCAAATATGTTGCGATGTGGTTTTTTTACTCCTGCCATTTCTGAATTAGTTATAGTTTCAAAATAATGACCAATGTTGGAATTCTTGATTTTCTTGGTTTGTACAGAGGCAAATCCATTGGTAATAATATGCAATTGATATTTTGGTTTTAAATAATCCAATAATTCAATTGCACCGTCAAACAAATGATTGTATTCGGGTAAATATTTAATGTATTCTTCAGATAATTGGTTTATAACTTCATCCGACACCTCAAAATGCAATGCATCGAAAACGTCTTTCAAACGATAATAACGTAAATCCTCATGTGAGATTTTATTCACTTGGTACAATTTCCAGTAATGCTGATTGCGCGGAATATAAATATTTAAAAAATCAGGTAACGATATTTCAAATCCTTGTTCTTTAAAAATAGTATCAAAAGCAAAGGCCGAATTTTTATCGAAATCCCAAAGCGTGTGATCTAAATCAAAAAAAAGATGTTTTTTATATTTAAAATGTTGCAATTTTATTTTATTTTTTTGAAACTATCTCTGCATTTTCAATATTATAAATCCAATTATCCACATCGGTTTCATTAACTTTGAACGTTCCTTTGATGGTTAAATAAGTATCTGTTTTTAACTTAGGAAAAGCGCCTTTAAATTTCAATCCAGCAATTGTTTCTGGACCCGATTTTCCGCAGAAAAAACAAGCGGCAAATACATTTTTACTCAAAGCATAATTTTTACTATCAATAGGCACAATAAACCCAGTTAAATATACGGTTTTATTGTGATACGATTTTAATTTTAAATTTACTTGAGGGAATTCTACTTCGCCATAAGATGCATGTTTTTTACGAATATATTTAATGTCCCCTAACAATTTCCATGTTAAAGTGTCGTGTGCAACTGTTGTTTTAGTATAGGTTTGGTGTTCAGTTTTAGCATTTTTTTCAAAACTCATTAATGAAATAAAGACTAGTAACGCTAAAGCTATTTTGATAAAATTACGCATTTGCTAATGTTTTTGATATGTTTAAATTATATGCTTTTATTGCTGGAATCAAAGCCGCAATAAAGCCCACAAATATAGTTACTAAAAATAAAGTTCCTTCTTTTTGCCAAAGAAACTCATATGGATTAAAACTCATCTTAAAATCTTCTTCAGATGAATTGGACAATAAACTCAATGCAATCCTTCCCAAAATCGTACCAAATATAAATCCAACTACACAAAGTAGTAAACTTTCTATCATTACTACTTTTAACAATTGAATTCTGCCAGCCCCATTAACGCGCATTAATGCAAATTCAGATTTTCGTTCTTTTAGTGTGTTGAATAACGCAATAAAAATTGAAATTCCAGAAATTAACATAATTCCATAAGCCAAATATTGCAAGGCAGTTACTCCAATTCCAAATAAACCAAACAAACGATTGACTTCAAAAGCAGGAGAAACAGCTTGCATTTTTGTGTTTTGAGGAATGACACGTTGCCAAGTTAATTTTGCCATTTGATTACGGATTTTTAGCAAAACTGCCGTGATTTCCATATTGGGCTCATCTAAAGTTAAATCGGATTTTTCGTGTTCTTCTCCTTCTTCGTGTATATGACCTTCTTCGCCATGTGCAGGATTTTCATCGTGTTGATGATGCATTTGCCAAACACTTGGAATGGTGCACAAAATTAAATTATCAACTACTTTTCCTGTAGGATTTGCAATTCCAACTATTTTATAAGCATATTGGTCATGCACTTCGCCTTCGGCAGCATCACCATGAGAACCGAAGAATTCATCACCAACTTTTAAACTTAATTTTTGAGCAATTTCGCTTCCCACTACTACTTCAAAATTCTTTTCAAATAGTTTACCTTCTGCTAATTTTGCTTTATACTTTGTTAAATAATCGTGCGTTGTTCCTAAAATTTTATAACCTCTGTAGTTATCACCGAATGCTAACGGAATTGCTTTTTCGACAAACGGATGTTCCATCCATACTTTTGCCGAATCGTAATTTATATTTCCAGTTGGAGCATCTACTTGGTAAACCGAAGACAAAATCAATTGCAACGGACTTCCTTGCGCGCCTAAAACCAAATCTACATCTTCTATATTGCTAGCAAATTTTTCTTCAAATTGCTTTTCTACCAAAATTAATGTGGTGATAATTGCCACACTTGAGGTTAACAAAATAACACTCAAAATAGTATTTAATGGTTTGAACCATATATTTTTCCATGCTAATTTTGTAATCATACCAAAGTAATTTTATTGATGAATTTTTCTTTAATTCGGCTATCGTGCGTTACAATTAATAAAGCAGCTTTATATTCTTTAGATAAAGAAGTCAGTAATTCGATTACTTTTTCAGCATTTTTATCATCTAAACTCGAAGTTGGTTCATCTGCCAAAAGCACTTTTGGTTCGTTTATTAAAGCACGAGCAATTGAAACGCGTTGTTGTTGGCCAATACTCAATTGTGATGGCAATTTAGATGCTTGATTTTCGATTCCTAATTGTTCTAATAATCTTTTTGCGCGTTTGGTGTGCTTTTTTCCTGTTGCCAACCAACTTGCCATTTCTAAATTTTCCAAAACCGTCAAAGCTGCTATAAAATGCGACTTTTGAAAAACGACTCCAATATGTTTCCCTCTGAACTTATCCGTAGCTTTTTCAGAAAGCGAAACGATATCCTTCTTATCAATTTCGATTTCGCCTTTAGCTGGTTTGAACAATCCCGCTAAAATATGTAGATAGGTTGTTTTTCCTTTACCCGAATCGCCAGTAATTAATAATGTACTTCCAGCTTCGCAATACAAATCTGGAAAAATAAATTCCTGTTCTTTACTGTAAGAAAATCGAATGTTTTTAGTGCTTATCATTAGTGTTTCAGCATTAATTTAGTGTTGCAAGATACTAAATTCGTTAGAAAAATTTCTTAAATAAATTCTAATAAAAAACCTTGCGCATAATGTAGGCACAAGGTTTCTCTATTGATTTATAACCTTTATTCTTCGTCATGTGTACACAATCCTACAATCGTATGAAAAGTATCGTGTAAACCATTTAAAGCCTCAGTAATTTTTGCATCAGAAGCTTTAGATTTTACTAATTTATCCAATGCTTTACTATCCTTAGCTAATTTATTAACTGCCGCCACAATTTCTTTTTTATTGAATTGTGCTGGAATTTTAGCTGATTTTAAAGCATTAGCTTTTTCGACCATTTCAGCACTTCTTTCTTTTATAGGTTGTAAGTTTCCTTCTTCACTTGGATGGAACGTTTGCGACATCACTTTGTGAAAGGTTTTGATTTCTGGCCAAGAAGCAAATGTATCTGGTTTTGGCATTGCTGCTTTGTATCTTTTGCTTACTTCTGTCCAGTTTACCACATTCCATAAAGCGGATAAATAATCGGCTCTTTTATTTTGATATTTAAGATAATAAGCGTGTTCCCAAACATCAATTCCGAAAATTGGGGTTCCTTTTACTTCTACAACATCCATTAACGGATTATCTTGATTTGGTGTAGAACTTACTACCAATTTCCCTTCTTTAGTTACTACTAACCAAGCCCAACCTGAGCCAAAACGACTTGCTCCAGCAGCGTTTAATTTTTCTTTCAAACCGTCTAAATTTCCAAAAGTTTCATTAATCGCTTTTTCTAATTCAGCCGACATTTTGGTATTTTTCTCTGGTGTCAGAACCGACCAAAACAATTCATGATTATAATGTCCTCCTGCATTATTTCTAACAGCAGGTGTCATTGTAGAAATTTTTGCAAAAATTTCGTTTAAGCTTGATTTTTCATCTACAGTTCCGGCTAAAGCTGTGTTTAAATTTTTAACATAAGCTGCGTGGTGTTTGCTGTAATGTATTTCCATTGTTTGTGCATCAACAAAAGGCTCTAATGCATTATAGGCATATGGTAATGCTTTTTGCGTAAATTGAGCAGACGCTGTTACTGTTACTAAAAGTGTTGCAACTAGAAGTTTTATATTTTTCATAGTATATTAATTTTTGATAAAATTACGGCTTATCAATTAGATAAAAAACTACCAAATCTTAAAATTTCCATAATTGTTGGTTTAAACGCAAAGAGCACTGAGATTTTTCGCAAAGTTCGCAATGGAAAAATTCACTAAAAACTATCAGACTATGTGTTTTAAAAAATTCCTTCATCCTGAAAACTCAAATAGCCGTTTTCGGTAATAATAATATGGTCTAAAACCTGAATTTCTAATGTTTGCCCAGCTTCTTTGATTCGTTTGGTGATTTTTAAATCGGCTTCACTAGCTATTAATTTTCCTGAAGGGTGATTGTGCGAAAGAATTAATCCCGTTGCATTTTGTTCAAAAGCAATTTTAAAAACCAAGCGAATATCCACAACAGTTCCTGTGATTCCTCCTTTTGAAAGCTGGGCTTTATAAATAACTTTATTGGAATTATTAAGATACAATACCCAAAATTCTTCGTGAGGCAATTCACCAATTATAGGTTGCATAATATTAAAAACTGCTTTGCTAGAGGTAATCTTTTTGAGATCGATAGCGTCTTCTGCTCTGCGTCTTCTTCCTAATTCTAATGCTGCGGCGATGGAAATGGCTTTTGCTTCTCCAATTCCTTTAAATTTCATGAGTTGGGCAACCGAAATTTTCCCTAAAGTATTCAGATTGTTTTCGGCGGAAGCTAAAATATGTTGGCACAATTGCACGGCACTCTCATTTCGAGAACCAGAACCAATTAAAATAGCTAATAATTCGGAATCGGATAAGGTAGATTTACCTTTAAGAAGAAATTTTTCACGTGGGCGATCGTCTTCGGCCCATTGATTGATTGGCGTGTACATAAAATTTTATTTTGGCGTTTATAGAAACAAAGTAACTTAATTTTTTAAACTCCTCAAAATAAATAGCTTAAAAATTGCGTTTGAATTTATAATTTGTCATTTCAAACGCAGTCGAGAATTTTTAAAAAGTATTGACTACGACTTCGCTCAGTCTAACAAAAATATAAACCATGAAACTAATTCTTCCATTACTATTAATCTGTTTTTCTTTTGGATGCAAGAAATCTGAAAAAATTACAGAAAATATATCTGAATCAAAACCAACAACTCAACTCATAGAAAACCCAATCGATTTTTATGAAAAACTATCCAATGCAGCGATTTCGATAATTAATCCTGATGTAGTTTATACGCCTTCTTATGTTAGTATAAAATATCCAAATGGGGATGTTCCTGCAAAAACAGGTGTTTGTAACGATGTTGTGATTCGTGCGTATCGAAAATTAGGGATTGATTTGCAAAAAAAAGTTCACGAAGACATGAAAACAAATTTTTCAAAATACCCTAAAACTTGGGGTTTAAAAACTACTGATAAAAATATCGACCACAGAAGAGTGCCTAATTTAGAAGTTTTCTTTGCTCGAAAAGGAAAAACTTTATCCATTACAAAAAATACAAGCGATTACAAAACAGGCGATATAGTTACCTGGCTTTTAGCTGGTGATGCTATTCCTCATGTTGGTATTGTAACGCACATAAAATCAAACAATGGCAACCCAATGATTGTGCATAACGTGGGAAGTGGACAAGTTTTAGAAGACTGTTTGTTGAGTTGGAAAATTGTGGGGCATTATAAATACAGCAATTAGACAATTTCAATGTGCCAATTAAATCTCGAAGAAAATTGGCAGATTGACTAATTGATTAACCCTTTCACCTCATCAAAATTCAATCCTCCGTAATTTCCTGAACTCATTAATAATAAAGCGGAATTATCTAAATTTTTGCTGAATAAAAAATCTTTGAATTCGGTTGGATTGGTGAAAATAATTAAATCTTCCCTTTGGAATGATTGTGCGATTTGGTCATACGTTACTTCATCCAAACGTTTGATTTTTACGGCATCGGGCGAATAGAAAACTACGGCAACATCCGCTGCGTCTAATGCTCCTTGGTATTCTTTTAAGAATTCGGCATTTAAACTGCTATACGTGTGCAATTCTAAACAAGCTATTAATTTTCTATCTGGATATTGTGCTTTTACGGCCTTTGTAGTGGCTGAAACTTTACTTGGCGAATGCGCAAAATCTTTATACGCGACTTTATTAGCACTCTCGGCTATTTTTTCTAATCGTTTTGAAGCACCTTTGAAACTGGCAATGGCTTCGTAAAATTCGGCTTCGTCAACACCCATGCATTGGCAAATCCATTTGGCGCCGGCTAAATTGCTTAGATTGTGTGCCCCAAAAACTTCAATTGGCATTGGTCCTTCTGGTGTATCTAATAAAGTTGTTCCGTTTTCAACGGTGTAACTTGGTGTTTGGTAGGCAATTTTTCGAATTTGATTTTCAGTTTCTTCTGCTACTGATTTTACTGCTTCGTCTTCTTCATTGTAAACTAAAATTCCGCCACGCGTGATTTGATTGGCAAAAATTCTGAATTGTTCAACATAATTATCAAACGTTGGAAACACATTAATATGATCCCAAGCAATTCCTGATAACAAAGCAATATTCGGTTGGTACAAGTGGAATTTTGGTCGCAAATCGATGGGTGAAGTTAAATATTCATCGCCTTCTAATACGATAAAATCGTTGTTTTCGGTTAAATGTACCATCGTATCGAAACCTTCCAACTGTGCTCCTACCATATAATCTACTTCGATATTGTGATAATGCATTACGTGTAAAATCATCGAAGTAATTGTAGTTTTTCCATGCGAACCACCAATAACTACTCGGGTTTTATTTTTCGATTGTTCGTATAAAAATTCAGGATACGAATAAATTTTCAAACCTAGTTCTTGTGCTTTTAATAATTCTGGATTATCAGCTTTAGCGTGCATTCCTAAAATAATAGCTTCAATATTGCTTGTTATTTTTTCTGGAAACCAACCTTCTTGCACCGGCAACAATCCTTTTTTCTCTAAACGCGATTTTGAAGGTTCGAAAATGGCGTCATCACTACCCGTTACATGATATCCTTTATTGTGTAATGCTAATGCTAAATTGTGCATGGCTGCCCCGCCAATGGCTATAAAATGTGTTCTCATTTTTTATGTTGAATTGTTAATTTGTTAATTTGTCAAATCGATTAAACGATTAAACATTTCAACAATTACACTATTTATTTTCAAATTCTAGTTTTAACTTATTTGCTTTTGATTTGTCTTTCAACTTGTTCAAATATAAGTCATATAATTTTTCGAAGGTGGTTTTTGAATTGCCAATTTCGTGTGCTTTTTTGTAGTTGACTTCTGCATTTGTATAGCGGCTAAAATATACATCAATATACCCTTTTGCTAAGTACCCATCGACTTTTGAAAGTGTCATTAACTCAGTGGCATATTTTTGTGCTTTCTTTTCACTACCACCAATAATTGCGGGTAACTCAATGTATAACATTACTAACGCCCAACGTGTTTCGACATGCTTTGCATCTAATTTAGCGGCAGTTAAAAATGATTCTTCAACTTCATCAATCATTCCTAAAGCCTTGAATTTATTAGATTCTTTGGCTTTCATACCAAGAGCACCACCATATTTATACCAATAGTTCGCTGCTTTTGGAAAACTATTTTTCAACTTTTTATAATGAATAATCGCTTCATCCCATTTCTTTTGATGACCGGCAATATCTCCAAGATATTCAAGTGTTTTAGCATGATTGGGTTGGGTTTTTAAATGTTCTTTAAAAACTTTTTCAGCATCGTAATATTTTTTTTGCGCATAAAGTTTTTCCGCTTTTTCAAAATTTGATTGAGAAAAAGCTGAAAAAGAAAGTAAAATTAAAAACAATTGAATAATTTTCATTCTCCAAAAATAGTGAAATGATTTTAGTTAACTTTACTTACAAATAATTTAATTTCAATCTTTCCAACCTTTTTATATTTTTTATACTCATTAAAAAGAAACAGACTATTATGCGTAAAATATTATTCTTATTGTTATTTGTTAGTTCTTTCAGTTCGTTTAGCCAATACGATGACAAATGGAAAGAAGTTTATAATTATGAATTAGATGGGAAAATTAAATCTGCAGAAGAAAAAGTGCAGGAAATATACAAAAAGGCCAAACGTAAGAAAGACGAAGTTCAAATTGTAAAATGTTTTTTTTATTTATCAAAATTTGAACAAATTTTCAATGAAAAAGCGCAAACCACAATTATTGTAAATCTTCAAGATGAAATTAGAACTGTTCAACCCGTTTCAAAAGCGTTGCTGAACTATATTTATGCAACTGTTCTAGAAAAATATTATCAAAGATTTTCGTATCAAATTAGCAAACTAACTCCTGTAAAAAATCAAAAAAGTAAAGATTTCTTAATTTGGTCATCTTCTGATTTTGAAAAAGAAATTGAAAAAACGTATGCTTTGTGTTTAAAAGATGAAGAAATATTAAGAAATACTTTTCTAAATTCTTATAAGGATATCTTTGAAATTAGTCATGCCGTTGATGCTAAAAATTTTAGTATCTATGATTTTATTTCTCAAAAATGTATTGCATATAATAAAACAAAATTAAACAATAAGTATTCGAATAAAGCACTGGATTATCCAAAAGACATAACACCTTTTTATGAAGAAACAGAAGTTTTCTTATTTCAAAATTTCGATACAATAAATGAAAAAGAATTAAAAAACTTGGTAAAAATTTTACAAAAAAATGAAAAGTATTATTCTGCAAACCAGGACAAAATTGACGAAAAATATTATGAACGTTTAAAAATTTTCAATGGAATTTTTATAGATTATACTCTTTTTTTGAGCAAAATAAATGCATTAGAAAAAAAGACAAACAACTTGTTTTTAAAACAATATCTAAGACTCGATCGAGTAAAACACTATCAAAGTCGTTCTTTTAAAAATGATGATAAAAATTTAAACGAAAAAGCACTAAAATTAATTGATACAATTCTTGAAACTAAAGTAAACTTAGATGCTTTGGCAACTGCCGAAAATATTAAAATTGAAATTCATAAGAAATCGATTTATTTACAATTGCCAAAAATAACTTATTCAAATCAGAACAATAGAGCTTACGTGAGATTTAAAAACATTGATACAATCACCATTTCTTATTATCCATTACCTCATAAATTAAACCATCTTTTTGAAGAAAATTATTATAGAAATAACATATTCTATAAAGATTCTATTGTAAAAGATTTGGTTAGTAAAAATAAAGTTATAAAAAAACAAATCGTTAAACTGCCTAATAAAAATGACTATTATGAAACTTCAACTGAATTTTTATTAGATAAATTAGAGGTTGGAAATTATTTGGTATATGTTGAAACATCAAATCAAAGTAATTTAGATAAAAACGCATTTGCTTATCAAAGATTACAAGTAACTGATCTATTTGTTTTTGAAGACGATGAAAAAAACAAAGATGTCTTTTATACTTACAACAGAAAAACAGGTAAACCAATTGAAAATATAAAATTCAAAAATGAAGTTGAAAGTTCAATTAGCAACTCAAATGGAAAAGCGTCTTTAAATCCAACAAAATATGAAAAAGATGTAACGTATAGCCATAATGTTGAGATAACGCATCAAAAAGACACTATTTTAAAAACCTATAACAGAAATTTCATTTATAGTAATGATTTTGAAGACGATGAAGATGAAAATTTTGAAGCAAAAGCTATGGTTTATTTTGACCGAGCTATTTATCGTCCTGGGCAAAAAATGTATTACAAAGGTATCATTATTCAAAATTTGAATGATGAAAAAAGTGTTGTTCCGTTTGTAAGTGTTCATGTAACAATAGAAGATGAAAACAATTCTGTTTTAAAAGAATTTGATGTACAAACAAATGAATTTGGAAGTTTTTCGGGTGAATTTGATATTCCAAAAAATGTATTGACAGGCGAGTTTAGCATTGAGATTGATGAAGCTGAAAATTATGAAATAGATAAAAAATATTATGACAAAGATGAAGACGAACATAAATTTTGGGATAATGTAGATTTTAACTCTTATGAAAGTTTTCGTTTTAAAGTTGAGGAATATAAACGTCCAACATTTGAAGTGAAATTTGATGAAATAAAAGAAAATTACACCATTGGCGATACATTAAAAATTAAAGGAAATGCTAAAGCATTGGCCGGAAACAATCTTAGCAACGCTAAAGTAGCTTACTCTATTACAAAACATATTTCATCCAATAAATATGTACCCTATCAAAAAAATTATATCAATAAAGAAATTACAACCGATGAAAATGGCAATTTTTTAATACAATTTACTGCAACTGATTCTATCTTATCAAACGAAGAAATAAATGCTTTAAATTTTAGTATTGAAGCTACTGTTACAGATACAAATGGAGAAACTCGCACTGCTTATCAGGAAGTCATTGTTGGGAAAGAAATGTTAGAACTAAATTTAAAATTTAAAAATTACTTAGTTGTTGAAGAAAATAACATTTTAAAAATTAATGCCACAACGCTAAATAATTATCCAATTGATACTAAAGGAACTTTGAAAGTCTATGAAATTCAACAGAAAAAATATTTAAAAAACAGATTGTTTTATTATCCTGAAATCCGAGCGTTTACTCGTGAAGAATTTGAACGTTTATTTCCGCACGAAGCCTACGATGAATCAGATTATGAAACTAAAGATGTTTTGATAAAAACAATTTCATTTGACACAAAAAACAGCAAAGAAATTAACTTAGATTTTTTAAGAAATTATAAAACCTCAAAATTTAAAATAATAACTGAAGCTTATGATGCAAAAAATAATTTAATTAAAATTGAGAATGAGCTTAATGTAAAATCAAAAAAAGAACCATTTTTAAATGAAAAACTTTTTGTTTTTAAAGATATTTCTGATGAAAAATCAAATTTCCATACAATTGAAATTCAATCTATTATTCCCGATTTATATGTTACCTCGCGATTTTATATTGACGGAAAATCAGCAAATAACGTTCAAACCACCCAACTTAACAATGGAAAAGCAATTTTTAAATTTCCTAAAACAAACGATTATAAAGACAAACTCACTTTTTACTTCACATCCGTTTGGGAAAATTTAATGCATCAAGAGTATCATACAATAAAACAAGAAACAACAGAAAACAAACTAAACATTGAAATTGAAAGTTATCGCAATAAAATTGAACCAGGAAGTGTTGAAAATTGGTCGTTTAAAATTTTAAATCAAAAATTAGAATCTGAAGTTTTGGCAAGCATGTATGACCAATCATTAGATCAATTTGTAACAGATGGTTGGAAAAATATTCTCTTTAACGATAAAAATTATTATACAATAACACCAACTACTGAAAATGAATATCCATACACATCTGTACAATTAAATAACTTTATCGATTTAAAAAAACGCTATTTTAATGTCCGAACGAATACAGATTTAAATTGGTTTGGGTTTGACTTTACAAATCCTAAAAATGAATATGTAATTAATAATTATTACAATAACATTAAAACAAAAACACGCATTCCAAAAGACGCAAAATTTATAATTGGAATTGTTAGTGATGATCTTGGACCAATAGCTGGCGCAAATGTTAGCGTACATGGAACAGATAGAGGAACGGTTACCAATTTTGATGGAGAATTTGAAATTGAAGCCGCTAAAGGTGAAACACTGTTAGTTTCTTACGCTGGAAGCAGTGAAATGGTTTTAGTTGATAATAGAAAAGATTATACAATTACTCTAAAAGCAGTTGAGATACATGAAGTTACAGTTATGGGTGTATTGGGAATAAGAAGAAAAGTAGATGCAGTAACTTCCTCTAATCAAGTTGTTAATAATGCAGAGCTAACACAATCTGGAAATCAAAATGTATTGCAGACATTAGCGGGAAAAGTTTCTGGTTTACAAATTAATACAACAAACAATGGAGTAAATTCTACTACTAGAATAGTACTTAGAGGAAATAGATCAATTTCTGAAAAAAACGAAGCATTGGTAGTTATAGATGGCGTAATTTCTAACGCTAATATACTTCAAAGTATGCAAGCTGAACTTATTCAAGACGTACAAATTTTAAAAGGTATGCAAGGTGCTGCACTTTACGGAGAGCAAGGTAGAAACGGAGTAATTATAGTTACTACCAAGAACGCTTTAAAAGAACTAACTCAAGTAAAAACCAGAACCAATTTTAATGAAACTGCTTTCTTTTATCCGAATTTAAAAACAGATAATAATGGAAAAGTTTCTTTTAATTTTACAACACCAGAATCATTAACACAATGGAAATTGCGATTATATGCACATAACAAAAAAGCAGAAACGGGTTACTTTGAATCGAGTGTTATTTCGCAAAAGGATGTAATGATACAAACCAATATGCCACGATTTGTAAGAGAAAACGACACCATAAACATCTCGGCAAAAGTGATAAACATGACCAACGAAACTAAATCTGGAATTGCTATGCTACTGCTTTATGATGCTTCAACAATGAAAATAATTGATAGTATTGCTTTAAATTTTAACAACACTAGAAATTTCAGCTGTAAACCAAAAGAAAGTGTTCCGGTGAATTGGAAAATTACAATTCCAGAGGGTGTACAAGGATTGCAATATAAAATTGTAGCTAAATCCGGTAATTTTAGTGATGGCGAAGAAAATATTCTGCCAGTTTTGAGCAATAAAATTCTAATAACAGAAAGTATTCCGATTTGGGTAAAAGGAAATTCTAAAAAAGAATATGCATTTGAAAATCTTAAAAATAACAATTCTAAAACCTTGAAAAATCATTTATTCACGTTAGAATACACCTCTAATCCGGTTTGGTTTGCGTTGCAATCACTTCCGTATTTGATGGAATATGAACACGAGTGTGCGGAACAAACTTTTTCAAGATATTATGCCAATTTTATTGCCACCGAAATAATCAACAGTAATCCAAAAGTTGCTTCGTTATTTGATTCTTGGAAAAATAATCCGAAAGCAGTTTCAAAACTCACACAAAATGATGAGCTAAAATCAATTGTATTAAATGAAACGCCTTGGTTACTTGATGCCGAAAACGATGATCTAAAAAACAAGCGCTTGGCTTTACTGATGGATTTAAACACAATGAAAGAATCGCAAGAAAAAACACTAAAAAAATTAGAAGAAAAACAGAAATCTTCTGGTGGATTTGCTTGGTTTGATGGAGGAAACGAAAATAATTACATCACGCAACACATCGTAGCTGGTTTAGGGCATTTAGAAAAAATGTTCCCTCAAGATAGTTCAAAATTTGATGGAATTATTACTAAGGCTATTCCGTATTTAGATGCCAATTTTATAAAAACAAACACTTCAAAAAACGAACGTTTAAGTTATTTTTATTACTCTAATTTGCATTTTTTATATGCCAGAAGTTTCCATTTGGATAAAATGCCTATTTCTAAAAAAATGGATTCAATTATAAACATTCAAAAAAAGGAATACAAAACCAATTGGTTAAACTATTCGTTATACAAAAAAGGGCTTTTAGCATTAACCATGTATCGATTTGGCGATGCAGCATTTGCTCAAAAAATCATATCAAATTTAAAAGAAACTGCCGCTCGAAATGATGAATATGGAATGTATTGGATTGAAAACAAAAACGGCTATTATTGGTATCAATCGCCAATTGAAACGCAAGCATTATTAATAGAAGCTTTTGCCGAAATTGAAAAAGATAAAAAATATGTTGATGAAATGAAAGTTTGGTTATTAAAGAACAAACAAGTCAATCGATGGTCAACTACAAAGGCAACTTCAGAAGCAATTTATGCCTTATTATTACAAGGAACTGACTGGACAAGTATAAAAGACAACACCAAATTTAAAATTGGAAATGAAAAAGTATTGACAAAAAAACTTTCTGAAAAAGACAAAGAAGCAACAACAGGTTACGTCAAAATGAATTGGTCTGCAGCAGAAATTTCTAAAGAAATGGGAACAATTTCAGTTGAAAACAAAACCGAAGTTCCAGGTTATGGTAGCGTTTATTGGCAATATTTTGAGAATTTAGAAAACGTAAAATCTGATAGTACAAAAGTGTTGTCAATTACAAAAAACGCTTACAAAAAAACCAAAACTACATCAGGAAATGAATTAGTAGAATTATCAAAAGAAAATCTAAAACCTGGCGATTTAGTAACCATTCAGTTAATCATAAAAACTGAAAACGATTTAGAATTTGTACATTTAAAAGATTTACGCGCATCGTGTTTTGAACCTGTAGATGTAATTTCAGAATATAAATGGAAAAATGGCTTGGGCTACTACCAAAGTACAAAAGACATTGCTACTCATTTCTTTTTTGATACAATTAAAACCGGAACTTATGTATTAGAATATGATGTTCGTATTAATAATTCGGGAAGTTTTAATGATGGAATCGCAACATTACAAAGTATGTATGCACCAGAGTTTACAGGACATTCAACAAGCACAAAATTGAAAATTCAGGATTAGTAAATAAAAAAACGCCTTGATTACTCAAGGCGTTTTTTTTTATTTTATTTGAAAATTACTTCACAATAGTCATTTCGTCAACTATATGTTTAGCTCCTGAGAAATTCTCAATTACCCATAACACATAACGAATATCAACGTTAATTGTTCTTTGTAGTTTTTTATCAAAAATAACATCTCCTGCCATAGCCTCGATATTTCCGTCAAATGCTAAACCAATTAACTCACCTTTTCCGTTTAATACTGGCGAACCTGAATTTCCACCTGTAATATCGTTATCAGTTAAGAAATTAACATGTAAAGAACCGTCTTTATCTGCATAACGACCAAAATCTTTATTCGCATTCATTTCTAATACTCTTGTAGGTAAATCAAATTCTAAATCACCTTTTTTGTATTTTTTTACTTGTCCAGCTAACGTTGTATAGTTGTTGATTGCTGCATCATTACGCTTATCTGCAGGTAAAGAACGAACTTTTCCATACGTTAAACGTAAAGTAGAGTTTGCATCTGGATATTTGATTTCTCCAATTTTAGATTCTCTTAAACCTTCCACTAATAAACGGAAAGAAGCACCAAAATCATTTTGAGATTTCATTAATTCTTCACTTCTAAAGCTATAATGTGTTAATAAATCATTCGTTAAAACGAAAAGTGGATCATTTTTAAGTAAATCTTCAGATGGTAAATCTAAGAAAGCTTGTACTCTATCTACAGAAGTAAAAATACTTAAATCAAATGCTGCATTTACATATTTTGTAAAATCCCCATTGTTTTCTTTAGCCAGTTTTTCAACCATTGGAGCTAAAGTATAACCAGCTTTTTTAGCATATAAGTTCAATTGAGCTGCCATGATATCTTTTTCAGCAGGAATATGTAATTCACTATGCATTCCTTGAGCCATTTCTAAAATACCTGGAGCCATTTGTGCTCTCTTAGTAGCATCTGCTTTAGCATAGTTTTCTAATTGTTTTCCTAAACCTCTACTTACTGTTCCAAATGCAGAAGTTCTAAATAATTGCATCATATAGTTATCATGACGCGATTTTTCATTAGTCAACGCATAAAACTTATTGATTGTTGGAACTACATTACCATATTTTGCTTTGTTAGCTGGTTGATTAGCCCATTTATGAAATTTAGCCTCTTGAGCCGCTTTTGTTTTTGCAGTACCAAATTTTGATAAGGCATCAATCATTCCTTGACGGTTTTTCCAGTAGTTAGCAACTCCTGCAAATTTTGAAGCATAAATCAGATTTAAAGCATCAGATTGAACCATATATTTTTTCATATTGTCCATTCCTGTTTTTGATCCTTCCACCCATGCTGGGTAAGCAAATTTTACGTTTTGCTCAATTCCACCTGCTGGCATCCAACGATTTGTTCTACCTGGATAACCTAAAATCATAGCGAAGTCATTTTCTTTAACTCCACCTAAATTAACTGGCAAATGGTGTTTTGGTTTTAAAGGAACATTGCTTGTAGCATATTCTGCTGGATTTCCGTTAGCATCAGCATACACTCTAAACATAGAGAAATCTGCTGTATGACGCGGCCATTCCCAGTTATCAGTATCACCACCAAATTTCCCTAAACTTTCTGGTGGCGTTCCAACTAAACGAACGTCTTTGTAATCTTGGTAAACGAAATAGTAATATTCATTTCCTTGGAAAAATGGACGAACAGAAACCGTATATTTTCCGCCTTCATTATTTTCTTTTTCAATCTTAGCGATTTCAGCATTGATAGCTTTTTCTCTATCTGCTTCGCTCATTGTAGGATTTACAACTGATAAAATTCTTTTTGAACAATCATCCATACGAACAAAGAAACGCACGTATAAACTTGAAGGTTTTAATTCATCAGCTTTTGTTTTTGCCCAATAACCATCTTTTAAATAGTTTTTCTCTGCTGAAGATAATTCTGCAATTGCATCATATCCGCAGTGGTGGTTGGTTAAAACTAATCCGTCTTTTGAAATCATTTCAGCAGTACATCCTCCGTTAAATTGCACGATGGCATCTTTTAAACTGTGATTATTGATACTGTAAATTTCTTCGGCTGTTAATTGCAAGCCCATTTTTTGCATGTCGCGGTGATTTAAACGCTCAATGAACATTAAAAACCACATTCCTTCATCTGCTTTTACCGAAGCTGGTACAAGCATTATAGCAGAAACGACAAATAATAATAATTTTTTCATAATAAATCTGTGTTCTTTTGATTTGTGTTGCGAATATACTTAAAAATACGATTTTGATAAAATTATCACTTCAAAATCAAGTTAGATTAAACCAATTTTAACTTTTTATTATATAAACTGCATTAAAAACAAAAAAGCATCTCCAAATTGAAGATGCTTTTTCTTACTTTTTATACTATTTTATTTTCTTCAACGTTTAACATTTGCCACAATTTGTCTTTCAACTCTTGTAAACCTTGTTGTGCCACCGAAGATATAAACAAATAAGGTGTTTCTTTAAATGCTGCGTCCAGTTGTTTTTTCAATTCAGCCTTTAATTCATCGTCTAACATATCGCATTTTGAAATCACAATCAAACGATCTTTGTCTAACATTTCTGGATTGTAACGACGTAATTCATCCAAAAGAATTTCATATTCTTTTTTAATATCATCAGCATCAGCTGGAACTAAAAACAATAAAGTTGAATTACGCTCGATATGACGCAAAAAGTAATGCCCTAACCCTTTTCCTTCTGCTGCTCCTTCAATAATCCCAGGAATATCAGCCATTACAAATGATTGAAAATCTCTATAAGCAACAATTCCTAAATTAGGTTTTAAAGTAGTAAATGGATAATCGGCAATTTTTGGCTTAGCCGAAGTTAACACAGAAAGTAATGTTGATTTTCCTGCATTTGGAAAACCTACTAAACCTACGTCTGCTAACACTTTCAATTCTAAGGTAACGTCTACTTCTTTTACAGGCATTCCAGGTTGTGCGTAACGAGGTGTTTGATTGGTTGAACTTCTAAAATTCCAGTTTCCTAATCCTCCTTTTCCTCCTTCTGCTAAGATTCTTACCTCATCGTGTTCAGTAATTTCAAACAAAACATCGCCAGTTTCTTGGTCTTTTACAACCGTTCCTAATGGCACTTCAATATATTTATCTTCTCCATCATGTCCTGTACTTCTTGAACTTCCTCCATCACCTCCGTGACCAGCACGCATGTGTTTCAGAAATTTTAAATGAAATAAAGTCCAAAGATTTTTATTTCCTTTAATATAAACATGCCCTCCTCGTCCACCATCTCCACCATCTGGACCACCTTTTTCAATAAATTTTTCTCTATGTAAATGCGATGAGCCTTTTCCTCCTTTTCCGGAAGAAACATATATTTTTACGTAGTCTACAAAATTTCCCTCTGTCATTTTTTCAGTTTTCAGTTTTCAGTTTTCGGTCATCAGTTATTTAAAACTAAAGCTTTAACTATAAACTATTTTTATTCTTTATATTGTTTGATAAGCACCTTATCTATTTTGGCACCGTCCATTACTAAGGCTTCTAAATCTAATTTATTCCAAATGATCTTATCTCCTTGATTAGGAATATTGCCAAGTTCTGTAATGAAAAATCCACTTACTGTAGTTACTTCATAATCATTAATCAATTCGTCTAAATCGAAAAAAGTTAAAAAATCATGTAATGAATATTGTCCGTCAACTAACCATGTACCATCTTCATTTGCTACTAATTTGTATTCGTCTTCATCAAAATCTGAAGCATCACCAACTAAGGCTTCCAAAATGTCATTAAGTGTAATTACACCTTGAAAAATAGCGTGTTCATCAACCACAAATGCATAATGCATTTTTGATGTTTTAAAATTCTCTAATGCTTTATAAGCTGAAGTTTGTTCAATTAAATAAACGGCATCTCTTGTAATAGATTTTAAATCAAATGTCCCCGATTCAAAACTTACAAATAAATCTTTCAGCAATACTAAACCAATTACATTATCTAAATTATCTTCACATACTGGATAAACAGAGTGTAGTTCATTGATAACTTTTGCTTTGATTTCTTCTTTTGTATCTTCAAGTGATAAATAAACAATATCACTTCGGTGTGTCATTAACGAATTAACTTTTCGATCTCCAATGTGAAAAACGCGTTCTACTATATCTTGTTCAATTTCTTGAACTTCACCTACTTCTGTTCCTTCTTTGATGATTGCTTTGATTTCTTCTTCAGTTACTTTACCGTCTGCTGTTGGTTTAATTTGCAACATTTTCAATAAAAAATCTGTAGAAGTTGTTAATAACCAAATGAATGGCATAGTAACGGTAGAGACAATTTTCATAGGTAAAGCTACCGCTTTTGCAATTGCTTCTGGATAATTTAAACCAATACGTTTTGGTAATAATTCACCTAAAACCAATGAGAAAAAAGTTAAAACAACTACAACAATTCCCACTGCAATTGAATTAGCATAAGGATTTAACGCTTCAAATGTTGCTACAAAATTTTGAACATCTGTAGTGATTTTGTCTCCAGAGTATATACCCGTAAGAATTCCGATTAACGTAATTCCGATTTGAACTGTAGACAAGAATTCATTTGGAGAATTGGCTAAATCTAAAGCCGCTTTTGCATTCTTATTCCCTTTTTTTGCAGCGGTTTCTAAACGATTTTTTCTGGCAGAAATCAATGCAATTTCAGACATTGAGAAGATACCATTTAACAGAATTAAAAAAAGTATTATTAAAATTTCCATAGTTAAAATTATAAAAAAGGAGCTAGAATTCCAAATCTCGGAAATAGCTCCTTTTCTGTGTGCAAATATCTAAAAAAAAATTGAATGCTCGAAATTTATCTTAGTGTATTGATTTATAATCTATAATTCATCTAAAACCACACTCAATCTTTCTGTAACTTCTTGAATAGATCCGATACCATCAACAGCATAAAACTTGTTTTGTGCTTTATAATAATCCATCAATGGTGCCGTTTTTTCGTTGTACTCTTGGTAACGATTTCTAATTTTATCTTCATCTTGATCGTCTGGTCTGCCTGATGTTTTTCCTCTTTCTAACAAACGTTGTACTAAAATTTCGTCATTAGCTTCCAAAGCAACTGTGGCCGTAATTTCTTCCTCTTTACTTGCTAAAAAAGCATCTAGAGCTTCAGCTTGGGCAATTGTTCTTGGAAAACCATCGAACAGAAAACCAGCAGCTTGCGGGTTTTTATCTACTTCGCTTTGCAACATTTTAATGGTAACTTCATCAGGCACTAAATCGCCTTTATCCATAAACGTTTTTGCTAATCTTCCTAATTCAGTATCATTTTTGATGTTAAATCTAAAAATATCTCCTGTAGATAAGTGCACTAAATTGTATTTGTCTTTTAAAAATTCGGCTTGAGTTCCTTTTCCTGCTCCTGGCTTACCAAATAATACGATATTAATCATTTTTATTGTTGTGTTTAAAATTGAAATCTATATTCTAATTTATTTTCTATTCTGATAATTGATACACATCTTTTAAATTTCTTCCCAAACCATCGTAGTCTAATCCATAACCTACAATAAATTTATTAGGAATTCGAATGCCTACATAATCCAACTTAATGTCTTTTTTGTACGCTTCGGGTTTTAAAAAAAGTGTTGCTATTTTAAAATGTTTTACATTATGTTCCTTTAAAATAGCTTTTAATTCCTCAATAGTATTACCAGTATCTACAATATCTTCTACAATAATTACTGAACGGCCTTCCAAGTTTTGATTTAGACCTATCAATTCTTTAACTTCATTTGTAGTTTGCATTCCTTCATATGAAGCCATTTTTACGAATGAAACTTCGCAATTGTGATTGTATTTTTTCAACAAATCAGCCACAACCATAAAAGAACCATTTAAAACTCCAATAAACACTGGAACATCGTCACAAAAATCATCTTCAATTTGTTTGGCCATGTTTTCAATAGCGAAGTTAATTTCTTCTCCCGAAATAAAAACTTCAAATTTTTTATCGTGTAGTTGTATCACTTTGGATTGATTTTAGAAATAAACAACAAATTTACTAAACTCATAAGGATTTCAAATAAAGTATTTTAACTTTTTTGCAAATTTGGTATATTTACCAAATGAAAAGCCAAATGTATCAGAAAATTGAAGAAAGTACTTGCCATGTTGCCAGCAGAAAAATGGTTAGTAATTTTGCTATGAAAGAAGAAAATCGCTTAAAAGAAATGATACAACTCGCTTTTGACACAAAACATGAATTACATGTGAAAGCGTTTTGGAGCTTGGATTTGGTTTGCGAAAAAAAATTAAAACAATTTATTCCTTTCATAGAAGATTTTTGTGAAGTTCTTCCAAAAATAAAAGAGGATTCCGTGTTAAGACCAGCGACTAAAATTGCCTTTTTTCTCAGCAAAAGCAATCATCGAAAAAACGGCATTTCACTCACAAAAGAACAAGAACACAATTTAATAGAAGCGCTAATTGACCGGTTAATTCAAGACGAAAAAGTAGCATCAAAAGTGTATGCAATGAAAGCACTTTTTGTTTTGGGAAAGAAATACGATTGGGTTCACGAAGAATTAAAAACCATCATCGAGCAAGATTATTCGAATCATTCCGCAGCTTACCAAGCAGCAACACGAAATTTATTAAAGAAACTCAACAAGTAACAAAATGTTAATTATCAATTGTTAATTATCAATTGTCTGAGTATCTTTGCGCAAACAACAACTACAACGAAATGACTCGAGCGAAGCGACTGCATGAGACAAATAAAAACAAATAACTACGACGAAATGAATTATTTTTCTTCTGATTTTAAATTAGGAATTTTAGGTGGTGGTCAATTAGGCAAAATGCTTTTGACTGAAACACGAAAATTTGACATTCAAACTTTAGTTTTAGAACCAAATGAAGAAGCTCCAGCACGATACAGTTGCAACGGATTTTACAAAGGCAGCTTAATGGATTTTGATACCGTTTACCAATTTGGAAAAATGGTTAATTTGCTAACTATTGAAATTGAAAATGTAAATTTAGATGCTTTAGATCAATTGGAAGAAGAAGGCTTACCTATTTATCCTTCGCCAAAAACTTTGCGTTTGATTCAAAATAAAGGAAAACAAAAAGATTATTACGTTTCAAACGATATTCCAACTTCACCACACCAACGATTTGTTGATTTGAATGATTTAAGAACTGCTTTAGCAAAAGATGAATTAGAATTTCCTTTTGTATGGAAATGTGCGCAATTTGGTTACGACGGAAATGGCGTTAAAATTTGTCGTTCTGCATTAGACTTGGTAAAATTACCCGATGTAGAATGCATTGCTGAAGAAATGGTTCCGTTTAAGAATGAATTAGCGGTAATTGTTGCGCGTTCTGTTTCTGGTGCAGTAAAAACCTATCCGGTCGTAGAAATGGAATTTCATCCCGAAGCCAATCAAGTAGAATACGTAATTTGCCCGGCGCGGATTGATAAAACAGTAGCGCAAAAAGCAACAGAAATTGCCTTAAAAGTTTCAGAAGCATTCCATCATGTTGGATTATTAGCTGTTGAAATGTTTCAAACAGCAGACGATGAAATTTTAGTAAACGAAGTCGCTCCAAGACCTCATAACTCTGGACATTATTCGATTGAAGCAAGTTACACTTCTCAATTCGAAAACCATTTACGAGCGATTTTGAACTTACCTTTAGGAAATACCGATAGCAAAGTTGCCGGAATTATGGTAAATTTGGTAGGCGAAGAAGGTTATTCTGGTCAAGTTATTTATGAAAATATTGAGAAAATTATGGCAATTGATGGTGTAACACCTCACATTTACGGAAAAAGAGAAACAAGACCTTTCCGAAAAATGGGACACGTTACCATCGTAAATGAGAATATGACAGAAGCAAGAAAAATTGCAGAGGAAGTAAAGAATTCAATTAGAGTAATTAGCCAATAAGGCAATGCGTCAATTTGAAAATTAGAAAATGATAAAAAAGATTTTGCATATTATTTTTTATTCCACAATTTTATTTTGTGTATTTTCATTTTTGTCATTATCATATTCCATGATTTATTCAAGATTTAACAATATATCTCCAAATTTCACAATTGGATTTCCTTTTGAAATGTATTATCAATTTGAAGTTAGAGGAGAATGCGATGAGAGAACTTTATTACACGGAACTCATTTTATAAACATTTTATACAATATGATTATCTGTTTAATTCTTTCAGTATTAAAAACAAAAAACAATTTTAACCCTACTCACCCCTAGTAGGAATTCCCCCTTTGGGGGTTAGGGGGCTGATTTATGAGCAAAGTAGCAATAATAATGGGAAGCATTTCGGATATGCCGGTTATGCAAGAAGCCATCGATATATTAAAAGGATTTGATATCGAAACCGAAGTAGATATTGTTTCGGCACACAGAACACCTGAAAAATTATTTGATTTCAGTAAAAACGCACACGAAAGAGGAATTTCTGTAATTATTGCGGGTGCTGGCGGTGCGGCTCACTTACCTGGAATGGTTGCTTCTATGTCGCCACTTCCTGTAATTGGAGTTCCTGTAAAATCGAGTAATTCAATTGATGGATGGGATTCTGTATTATCCATTTTACAAATGCCTGGTGGCGTTCCTGTAGCAACAGTTGCGTTAAACGGAGCTAAAAATGCTGGAATCTTAGCCGCACAAATTATTGGAAGTTCTGATAAATGTGTGCTAGACAAAATTATCGCATACAAAGAAGGATTAAAACAAGCGGTTTTAAAAGCTTCGGAAGGATTGAAATAAAATAGAAAATCCCGTATTATTGCTAATTCGGGATTTCTACTCACATTTAAGTGACAACTATAAAAAAATTCTACTCTCTCTTTTTTTAGGGGACAAAAAGGATTTATTAAATCATTTCGTCGACAAAATTATACACTTTATCGATAATAAAAAAATTTTATGGAACTTTTTTTAAAAAAATTTGAATCAAAACACAATACAGCTCCGTTTAGTAAGATTAATCTTTCAGAATACAAAGAGGCTTTTGAAAAAACAATTGCACTAGCTCGAATTGAGATCGATAATATTACAAAAAACTCTGAAACACCTACTTTTAAAAACACTATCGAAGCATTAGATTTTTCGGGAGAACAACTAGATCGTTTATCATCAATATTCTTCAATTTGAATTCTGCTGAAACTTGTGACGAAATGCAAAAAATTGCACAAGAAGTTTCTCCATTAATCACAGCATTCAGTAACGATATTGATTTGAATGAAGATTTATTTAAACGAGTAAAAGCCGTTTATGATCAAAAAGACTCCTTAAGTTTAACTACAGAACAAGCAACTTTATTAGATAAAAAATTCAAAGGTTTTTCTCGAAATGGAGCATTACTAAATGAAGAAGATAAACTAAAATTACGCGAAATTGACACCGAATTAGCCAAAATAAAACTAACTTTTGGAGAAAATGTTTTAGCTGAAACAAATAATTATCAGTTACATATTACTAACGAAGAAGATTTAAAAGGTTTGCCAGATGGCGCTAAAGAAATGGCGGCAAGTTTGGCAAAATCAAAAAATTTAGAAGGTTGGGTTTTTACTTTAGATTTTCCAAGTTATTTGCCTTTTGTAACTTATGTTGAAAATCGTGAATTACGCAAAGAAATTGCTATTGCCGCTGGAAAAAAATCGTTTCAAGATAATGAATTCGATAATAAAGAAAATGTAAAACGCATTGTGGAATTACGTCACAAGCGAGCTAATTTATTGGGTTATCAATCACATTCGCATTTTGTTTTAGAAGAACGAATGGCGCAAAATCCATACAACGTACAATCGTTTTTGAATGATTTGTTGGAAAAAGCAAAACCTGCGGCTCAAAAAGAATTTGCTCAACTAACTACTTTCGCAAAAGAACTAGACGGAATTGACCAATTAGAAAAATGGGATGGCGCCTATTATTCAGAAAAATTGAAACAAAAATTATTCAGTTTGGATGATGAATTGTTGAAACCGTATTTCAAATTGGAAAATGTGTTAAATGGTGCTTTCACCATTGCTGAAAAGTTATTTGGAATCACGTTCAAAGAAGTTTTTGATATTGACAAATACCAAGAAGATGTGCAAACTTTTGAAGTTTTAGACTTTGAAGGACAATTAGTGGCTATCTTCTATTCGGATTTCTTCCCAAGAAAAGGAAAACGAAATGGCGCTTGGATGACATCCTACAAACCACAATATATTAAGGACGGAATCAACGAGCGACCACATGTTTCTATAGTTTGCAATTTCACACCGCCAACAGAAACTAAGCCTTCACTCCTAACCTTCAATGAAGTAACCACTTTATTCCACGAATTTGGACACGCTTTACACGGCATGTTAGCCAATACGACTTATCCTAGTTTATCGGGAACTTCTGTTTATTGGGATTTTGTGGAATTACCAAGTCAAGTGATGGAAAACTGGTGTTACGAACCCGAAGCGTTGGCTTTGTTTGCCAAACATTACGAAACGGGAGAAATTATTCCGCAAGACTATGTAGAAAAAATCAAAGAAAGTGCGAGTTTCTTAGAAGGAATGGCTACGTTACGTCAATTGAGTTTCGGAATTTTAGACATGACGTATCATGGAAAATCGCAAACTATTGCTGATGTAAAAGCTTTTGAAAAACAAGCAATGGAAGGCACAAGTTTATATCCAGACGTAGCCGAAAATTGCATGAGTACATCGTTCTCACATATTTTCCAAGGCGGTTATTCTTCAGGCTATTACAGTTACAAATGGGCGGAAGTTTTAGATGCCGATGCGTTTGCATATTTCCAAGAAAAAGGAATTTTCAATACAGAAGTTGCAACCAAATTCAAAGATAATGTACTTTCAAAAGGCGGTACCGAATTACCAATGGAATTGTATAAAAAATTCAGAGGCCAAGAGCCGAAAGTGGAGGCTTTATTGAAGAGAGCTGGGTTGATTTAGATTGTTAGAATTTTAGATATTTAGAGACCGAAGAAAACAACTTCGGCTTCTTTTTCAAACAAACTTTCATTTTTTTTTGAAACTTTAAAAACTTTTATATATCTTTGTCCTATCAAAATGAAATAACCATCAAAATGGAATTCAAAGAAGCAAAAAATAAATTCGTACAAACATGGGGAGCCTTAGGTTCTCAATGGGGCATTAACAAAACCATGGCACAGATTCATGCGTTGTTGATGGTTTCGCACGAACCTGTTTCTATGGAAGACATTATGGAAGAATTACAAATTTCGCGCGGTAATGCTTCGATGAATTTAAGAGCTTTAATGGATTGGGGAATCGTTTATAAAGAATACAAAGCGGGCGAAAGACGTGAATTTTTCACAGCCGAAAAAGATTTAGATGAATTAGCCGTAAAAATTTCAAGAGAGAGAAGCAAACGCGAAATCAAACCTGCATTGAAAGTTTTAAAAGAAGTTTCTTCTATAAAATCAGACAACACAGAAGCAGAAAAACATTTCGTAGATCAAACTACAAAATTATACGACTTCGTATTAAAAGCGGATAACGTTTTGGATAAAATCACAGAATACAAAGACAATTGGTTAGCAAAATTGGTTGTTAAAATTATGAAGTAACCCTTTTTTTAATCTAAACTTTCAATTATTTCTGAAAGTTTAAAATAATAGATAATATGAAATATTTTAGTTTTCAACTCAACTTGATTCTAACTTCAGTAGCTTTAATTAGTGCTATTATAGCGAACAGTATTGGCTTTAAATTAAATAGCAGTATAGGCTTATTAGTTATTCTAGGATTATATCAAGTTTTTATCTCCTTTATTTTAACTTTTTATGCAATAATATATAACAGACTCTTGCTTATTCTTTACATACTGTATTGGTTTATTGTAACCTTATTTTTTAAATTTTTTTTAGGTCAATTCTTTTACATGTGTCTAATTATAGCTCTTTATAACTTATATATAAACTATTGTAGTTTCTCAAATTCTAAATATAATATTACAAAATAATGAAAAAACTAATCATCGCCGCAGGAACAGGATTTTTAGGACAAGTCTTAATACATCATTTCAAAAATAAATTTGAAGAAATTATAATTCTTACGAGAGAAAAATCTGAAATTAAGAACAATATTACATACGTGAATTGGAATGCAAAAACATTTTCAGGCTGGGAGAAAGAACTGGAAAATGCTAATGTTTTAATTAACTTAGCTGGAAAATCCGTTGATTGCAGATATACCAAAAAAAACAAATCTGAAATTTTAGCCTCAAGAATTGATAGTACCAAAATTTTAAATGAAGCCATTTTACAATGTGAAAATCCACCAAAACATTTCATCAACTCTTCAACTGCGACTATTTATCGCCACTCAGAAGACAAAGAAATGGATGAATATCTAGGTGAAATTGGTAATGATTTTTCTATGAACGTTGCCAAATCATGGGAAAAAACATTCTATGAAGTCGAAACTCCAAACACATTAAAAACTGCGATTCGTACTTCAATTGTTCTTGGCAAAAATGGTGGTGCTTTTGTTCCTTTAAAAAAATTAACGCAATTTGGATTGGGAGGAAAAAGCGGCAACGGAAGACAATTCATCAGCTGGATTCACGAAAAAGATTTTGAAAGAGCTGTCGAGTTTATAATTGAAAAGAAACTTTCAGGAAGCGTCAACGTAGTTTCTCCAAAACCCATTCACAATGAAGCATTCATGAAAAAACTTCAAAAAGCAATTGGCATTCCATTTGGTTTGCCTATCTCAAAAACGTTACTTGAATTTGGAGCAAGAATCATCAATACAGAAGCCGAATTGGTCTTAAAAAGCAGAAATGTAATCCCAAAAAGATTGACAGAAAACGGATTTGAATTTGAATATGCTGATTTAGATAAAACGTTAAAAAACCTCTTGTCATGAACCTCAACATCATCGCCTATCTCATCTATTTCAGCATCACAGGCATTATCATTGTAAAAGTTGGACGAATTTGCTACAACAATGGAAACATTTTCGTTTCGCAATTGATTCCCAATCACGAAGACTTATGTCATAAAATAAATCAATTGCTTTTGGTGGGTTATTATCTCTTAAATATTGGTTATTGTGCGATGACGATAATTTCTTGGGAACAAATTGAAAGTATCACACAACTCATTGAAGTGATTACCTCAAAATCGGCTTTCATTATTATTGCGATTGCCTTGATGCATTACATCAACATTATATTATTAACGAATTACATCAAAAAATTAATTTAAACACACGTATTATGGAAACTACAAAAATTTTAATCGGTTATGCAATTTATCTTCCAATTGCCTTATTTTTAACCTACTATGTTTCAAAAACACTTTTTAAAAACAGTAAAATTTACATGTTGGATATTTTTAAAGGTCGAGAAGAAATCGCCACCGCAACCAACAAACTATTCGAAACTGGATTTTATTTATTGAATTTAGGCTTTGCACTTATGATTTTAGAAATGAACATGTATGACAATAGTTATCAAGTTTTAATTGAAAAACTGAGTTATAAAATTGGCGGATTTTCAATTTATTTGGGACTTATGCTATTCTTAAACTTATATTTCTTCTTTAGAGGAAAACGAAAAGCAAGTCAAGCGCAAGTTGAACAACGAATGGTTATTAATGGGTAAATTCACAATCCTGACAGGTTTAAAAAACCTGTCAGGATTAGTAATAACCACCACAAAATCGGAACACTTTCTAACCAAAACGAAGCGTAATAGCGTGAACGATTTTCATGAGCAAAAAAGAGAAAAATAGCAATAGTTCCACAAACCAAAAGTTTAAAAAAGAAAGGCAAAAAGTGATGGTTATTGGTATAAAAAAACTCTAAAATCAGCAATAAAAACAATAATAGATAACCGAGTTTTTTGGTCAACTTCACTCCTATTTTCTGCGGAACGGTTTGCAAATGCAAGTCATCGCGTTTTACATCAACAATATCAAAAACCAAAACAATCGAAAAAACCAACAAAAACCGCTGAACAGCCATCAAAGAAACATCTATTGAAAACGGAATTTCAGCTTCTACCAAAGGCAAAATCACTGTTACTCCTACCCAAGTAATTCCGACAATGTAAATTTTCACCCCTTTCCAATTTCTAGCGTTTTGTTTGTTTGGAAAAAACGGTAATGTATACAATAAAGTTAAACCTAAAAAAACAAATGCGCTAATTTGAGTCACCCAACACAATTGTAGAAAAAAATAAAAACAAGCAATTGAAGAAAGAAAACTCAACAAAACAATTCCTTTTAGTTCTTTTTTGATTTGATTTTTGTTTAATCTTGCTAAGGCATCGTATTTTACAAAATTATAGCCTACAACAGTTCCAAAAAAAGCAAAGAAAACAATCGACAAACCGCCGTCAATATTGAAAAAATAGTGCGTCATAGATACCAAAGCAAAAGCCGAAAAAGCCACATGTAAGCTACTATTGATATAGAAATCGATAATTTTCTTTAAAACAACCATTCAACAAAAATAATCAATCTGTTAATAAGACTCGATTTTAGTTGATAAAATCACAAAAAATCCCATTTTAAAAACAAATTATTACAAGATTAATAATTACTTTTGTTGTCCAAAACAACACAAAATAACACACATACACATTTTTAATAAATGAGAACAGATGCATTCGCTTTGAGACATTTAGGGCCACGTGAAAGTGACTTAAATCACATGTTTAAAACAGTTGGTGTAGAATCTTTAGACCAATTAATTTTCGAAACCATTCCAGATGATATTCGTTTAAAAAACGACTTAAATTTAGATGCTCCTATGACCGAGTATGAGTATTTAACTCACATTCAAGAATTAGGAAAGAAAAATAAAGTATTCAAATCATATATTGGTTTAGGATATCATCCCGCTATCGTTCCGGCGGTTATTCAAAGAAATATTTTTGAAAACCCAGGATGGTACACAGCTTACACGCCTTATCAAGCTGAAATTGCACAAGGTCGTTTAGAAGCGATTTTGAATTTCCAAACTACGGTTATCGAATTAACTGGAATGGAAATCGCAAATGCTTCTTTACTTGACGAAGGAACAGCTGCTGCAGAAGCAATGGCGTTGCTTTTCGATGTAAGAACTCGCGATCAAAAGAAAAATAACGTGAAAAAATTCTTCGTTTCGGAAGAAATTTTACCACAAACGTTGTCTGTTTTACAAACACGTTCTACTCCATTAAACATTGAATTAGTAGTTGGAAATCACGAAACTTTTGATTTTTCAACGGATTTCTTCGGTGCTATTTTACAATATCCTGGAAAATATGGTCAAGTTTATGACTATGCAGGATTCATTGCAAAAGCAGCAGAAAACGAAATCAAAGTTGCCGTAGCTGCTGATATTTTATCATTGGCAAAATTAACTTCTCCAGGTGAAATGGGAGCTGCAGTAGTTGTGGGTACAACACAACGTTTTGGTATTCCAATGGGTTACGGTGGACCACACGCAGGATATTTCGCAACGAAAGAAGAATACAAGCGTTCGATGCCAGGAAGAATCATCGGTGTTTCTATCGATGTAAACGGAAACCGTGCATTACGTATGGCTTTAGGTACTCGTGAACAACATATTAAACGTGAAAAAGCAACTTCAAACATTTGTACAGCTCAAGTTTTATTAGCGGTAATGGCTGGAATGTATGCCGTATATCACGGACCAAAAGGTTTACAATATATTGCTAACAAAGTACACGCTTCTGCGGTTACTACTGCTGATGCTTTAAATAAATTAGGTGTTTACCAAACGAATTCCGCTTTTTTTGATACTATCTTAGTAAAAGCAGATGCGAATAAAGTAAAAGCAATTGCTGAAAAACACGAAGTAAATTTCTTCTATCCAGATACTGAAACGATTTCGATTTCATTTAACGAAACGACTTCTGTAAATGACATCAACCAAATCATTGCCATTTTTGCTGAAGCAACTGGAAAAGACAAAATCACAATTAGTCAATTAGCTAATGAGTTAATGGTTCCTGAAAACTTAGTGAGAAAATCAACTTTCTTACAACATGATGTTTTCAACAACCATCATTCAGAATCGCAATTGATGCGTTATATCAAAAAATTAGAACGTAAAGATTTATCATTGAATCATTCGATGATTTCATTAGGTTCTTGTACGATGAAATTAAATGCTGCTGCCGAAATGTTGCCTTTATCGATGGCAAATTGGAACAGTATCCACCCTTTTGCACCAATTGAACAAGCAGAAGGTTACCAAATCATGTTGAAAAAATTAGAGCAACAATTGAATGTTGTAACGGGTTTCCAAGGAACAACATTACAACCAAATTCGGGTGCTCAAGGTGAATATGCTGGTTTAATGGCTATTCGTGCTTACCATTTATCAAGAGGTGATAACCACAGAAATGTGTGTTTGATTCCAGCTTCTGCTCACGGAACGAATCCAGCTTCTGCAGCTATGGCAGGAATGGAAATCATCGTAACCAAAACCATGGAAAATGGAAATATCGATGTAGAAGATTTGAGAGCAAAAGCAATCTTACACAAAGACAACTTATCAGCTTTGATGGTAACTTACCCATCAACACATGGTGTTTTTGAAAGCGCTATTATAGAAATTACTAAAATTATTCACGATAATGGTGGACTAGTATATATGGACGGTGCAAACATGAATGCACAAGTTGGATTAACAAATCCTGCAACTATTGGCGCTGATGTTTGTCACTTGAACTTACACAAAACTTTTGCTATTCCTCACGGCGGTGGTGGACCAGGTGTTGGACCAATTTGCGTAAATGAAAAATTAGTTCCATTCTTACCAACCAATCCAGTTATTCCAACTGGAGGAAACCAAGCCATTACAGCTATTTCTTCTGCACCATATGGTTCAGCATTAGTTTGTTTGATTTCTTACGGCTACATCACCATGTTAGGCGCTGAAGGTTTAACCAATGCTACTAAATACGCTATCTTAAATGCAAATTACATGAAAGCGCGTTTAGACGAACATTACCCAGTTTTATACTCTGGAGAAATGGGAAGAGCCGCTCACGAAATGATTTTAGATTGTAGAGCTTTCGAAGAAAAAGGAATCAAAGTAACCGATATTGCAAAACGTTTAATGGATTATGGATTCCATGCTCCAACGGTTTCTTTCCCTGTGGCTGGAACTTTAATGATTGAACCAACTGAATCAGAAGATTTAGCAGAATTAGATCGTTTTTGTGATGCAATGATTTCTATTCGTAAAGAAATTGAAGCTTCTTCGAAAGAGGATGCAAATAATATTTTAAGAAATGCACCTCATACTTTAGCAATGGTTACTGCTAACGAATGGGTTTTTCCTTACACTAGAGAACAAGCTGCGTTTGCATTAGATTATATTGCTGAAAATAAATTTTGGCCAACTGTTCGTCGTGTTGATGAAGCATATGGTGATAGAAATTTAGTATGCTCTTGTGCACCGATTGAAGCGTACATGTAATTCAAAGTACGAATTACAAAATAATAAATCAAAAGGGCTCAAGTTTTTTAATTTGAGTCCTTTTTTTAACCCATTATAAAAATGAATGATATTGAAACCCGAGAAGATATTCTTTGCATCATGAGAACGTTTTATGATAAACTTTTAGCTGATGATTCCATTAATTTTTTCTTTACAAAAGTCACTACCGTTGACCAACATCTAGAATCACATTTTGAAATATTGGCTACATTTTGGGAACAATCTTTATTTTTAAAAGGAGGCTATTACAACAATATGTTTTCGATTCATAAAGAAGTACACGAAAAACATGCTTTCAATAAAATACATTTTGACACTTGGTTGCAACATTTCAACTCAACAATTGATGAACATTTTACAGGAAAATATGCCGAACAAATGAAAACACAAGCATTAAGTATGGCAACAATTATGCAGATAAAATTTTCATAAAACCCTTCTAAAAAAGTTAATTTCGTATTTTTTTAAGTTTTAATTGATGATTCGATAATAACAACAAATAAAACAGTTGTTTTTATCTTATGTTAAGAAATAATTAATAATTTCGTTACACTAACACAAATGTTATGAAATCGCCATTAACAAAAAGTTTGCGTAAGCAAACACCAATGATTAAGAATGCGATACCATATGTTACCGTTAAAAAATAAAATTCAAACATATGAATATAAAAATAACTGGTTCTGGAAGCTATATTCCTACAGAAACAATTTCAAATATAGATTTTGCTAAACATACATTTCTAAACGATGACGGAACGCCATTTCCTTATCCAAATGATGTTGTTGCCGAAAAATTTTTAGAAATCACTGGGATTCGTGAACGAAAATATGTTTCAGACGAATTATGCACCTCTGATATTGCTTTTATCGCAGCAAAAAAAGCTATTGAAGATGCAAATGTTGACCCAGAAACCATAGATTATATCATTTTAGCACATAATTTTGGTGATGTTAAAAAAGGAGCAATTCAATCCGATATTTTACCAAGTTTAGCAACTCGTGTAAAACACCATTTACGTATAAAAAATCCAAAATGTGTTGCTTATGACATTCTTTTTGGTTGCCCAGGATGGGTAGAAGGTGTAATTCAGGCCACCGCTTTTATAAAAGCTGGAATGGCAAAAAAATGCTTGGTAATTGGAGCCGAGACTTTATCAAGAGTTGTTGATATGCACGATAGAGATTCCATGATTTATTCTGATGGTGCAGGCGCAACAATTATTGAAGCAACAGAAGATGAAGGTGGAATTTTAGCGCATGAAACAGCAACCTTTACTTATGATGAAGCCTATTATTTATTTTTTGGCAATTCTTTCAATAAGGAACACGACCCAGATGTACGGTATATTAAAATGCACGGGAGAAAAATTTATGAATTTGCATTAAGTCAAGTTCCAAAAGCAATGGCTGAATGTTTGGATAAAAGTGGCGTCAATATTAATCAAGTTAAAAAAATATTGATTCATCAAGCCAATGAAAAAATGGACGAAGCCATTATTCAAAGGTTTTATCGCATATACAAACAAACTCCACCCGAAGGAATTATGCCTATGAGTATTCACAAACTAGGAAATTCGAGTGTGGCAACGGTGCCAACTTTATTTGATTCCATTCAAAAAGGATTAGTTGAAAATCAAAAATTAGAAAAAGGTGATGTTATTTTGTTTGCTTCTGTAGGTTCGGGCATGAATATTAACGCAATTGTATATCAAATGTAAAAAAGTTGGAAGTTGGAAGTAAGAAGTTAGAAGAAAAAAGTAAATTTGTACTCCAATTTCTATTTCAATGTACGAAAAAACATATCCAAGTAAACGATTCAACATCACTTTAGATTTTCTAAAAAAACATATTTCAACTCATGAAAGTATTTTAGATTTAGGCGTTACAAATCCTTTTTCGAAAATCATGACATCTAATGGTTATCAAGTCATCAATACAAAAGGTGAAGACATTGATATTGATCAATCAACGCTACAAAATGAGAATTATGAGGTGTTTACAGCATTTGAAATTTTTGAACATTTGCTAAATCCTTACACCATTTTACAAAACGTAAAAGCGGATAAAATTTTAATTTCAATTCCTTTACGTTTGTGGTTTTCGCCTGCTTATAGAAGTAAAACAGATATGTGGGATCGTCATTATCACGAATTTGAAGATTGGCAATTGGATTGGCTTTTGGAAAAAGCAGGATTCAAAATTTTAGATAGAGTAAAATTCACACATCCTGTTAAAAAAATAGGTTTTAGACCATTATTGAGATGGTTCACTCCAAGATATTATTTGGTTTACGCGGAAAGAGAGAAAAGATAAAAGAACATAGAAAATAGATTTTATCTTATGAAATATTATATTATCATTCCAGCTTATAACGAAGAAGCTTTTATGAGTCTAACTTTGCAATCTTTGGTAGAACAAACGGTTTTACCAACAAAAATTGTAGTGGTTAATGATAATTCCACCGACAAAACCCCTGAAATTGTTTTGGCTTACGCCGAAAAGCACTCTTTTATTTCATTAGTTAATAAAAAATCAGACACTATTCATCTGCCTGGAAGTAAAGTTATTCAAGCGTTTCATGAAGGAGAAAAACACATCGACGAAGCATATGATATAATCGTAAAAGTTGATGCAGATTTGATTTTTCCAAAAAACTATTTTGAAACCATCATTCAACATTTTAAAAAAGATGAAAAAATTGGTATGGTGGGCGGATTTTGTTACGTTAAAAAAAATGACGATTGGGTTTTAGAAAACCTAACCGACAAAGACCACATTAGAGGTGCCTTAAAAGCCTATCGAAAAGCAACCTACAAACAAATTGGAGGATTAAAACCTGCTATGGGTTGGGATACCGTAGATGAATTGTTGTGTAAATTCTACAACTGGAAAGTAGTAACAGATGAAAGTTTACACGTAAAACACCTAAAACCTACTGGTGCAAGCTATAATAAAGCTGCTCGCTACAAACAAGGAGAAGCATTTTACAGTTTAGGCTATGGATTTATCATAACAGCCATTTCATCGTTAAAATTAGCAATAAAAAAAGGCAAACCACTTTTATTCATCGATTATTTAATGGGTTTTTGGAAAGCAAAATCATCTGGAAAACCATTATTTGTAACCCCAGAGCAAGCTAAATTTTTCAGAAACTACCGCTGGAAAAAAATGAGAGCAAAATTGTTTTAATCTTTTACAATAAAATATAGTATTTTTACTGCACACTTGAAACTGAACATAAAATGATGCTCATTCGCTACTTATCACAAATAGGAAAATATTTTATCATGTTGAAAGAAATTTTCAACAAGCCTACTAAATGGTCGGTAATGAAACCATTAATTCTTAAAGAAGTTGATGATTTAATCATTGGTTCACTAGGCATTGTGGCATTTATTTCATTTTTCGTAGGAGGTGTTGTGGCTATTCAAACAGCCTTAAACCTAACAAATCCGTTAATTCCAAAATATTTGATAGGATTTGCTACACGTCAATCAGTTGTGTTAGAATTTGCTCCTACTTTCATTTCAATTATTATGGCTGGAAAAATGGGTTCTTTCATCACATCAAGTATAGGAACAATGCGAGTTACTGAACAAATTGACGCCCTAGAAGTTATGGGTGTAAACTCTTTAAACTACTTGGTTTTTCCAAAAATCATAGCACTACTTTTATATCCTTTCATAATTGGGTTGAGTATGTTTTTAGGGGTTTTTGGTGGTTGGATGGCCGCGGTTTATGGAGGTTTTACCAGTAGTGAAGAATTTATCACAGGTTTACAAACCGACTTTATTCCATTTCACATTGCCTACGCATTTATAAAAACATTTACTTTTGCTTTACTTTTGGCAACAATTCCGTCATTTCATGGATTTTATATGAAAGGTGGAGCGCTTGAAGTTGGAAAAGCCAGTACAGTTTCCTTTGTTTGGACATCAGTTGTTATTATTTTAATGAATTTTATATTAACTCAACTCCTTTTAAGCTAATGATTGAAGTAAAAAACATCGTGAAAATGTTTGGAGAACAAACAGTTTTGAAAGGCGTTTCTACTCGTTTTGAGGCTGGAATGACTAATTTAATTATTGGCCAAAGCGGTTCAGGGAAAACGGTTTTTTTAAAATCCTTACTAGGGATTCACACGCCAGATAGTGGAACCATTTCATTTGATGGTAGAATTTATTCCGAACTTTCAAACGACGAAAAAAGAGCTTTACGAACAGAAATCGGAATGGTTTTTCAAGGAAGTGCATTGTTTGACGGAATGACAGTTGAAGAAAATATTGGTTTTCCATTAAAAATGTTTACCAACAAATCTTTAAAAGAAATTAAAGAACGTGTTGATTTTGTGATTGACAGAGTACATTTGGTCAATGCACACCATAAAAGACCTTCTGAAATTTCGGGCGGAATGCAGAAGCGTGTTGCCATTGCTCGTGCTATCGTAAATAATCCAAAATATCTTTTTTGTGATGAACCAAATTCGGGTTTAGACCCAAAAACTGCTATTGTAATTGACAATTTGATTCAGGAAATTACGCAAGAATACAATATCACTACGGTAATCAATACACACGATATGAACTCGGTGATGGAAATTGGAGAAAAAATTGTATTTCTTAAAAATGGTTTATTGGAATGGGAAGGTTCTAATAAAGAAATCTTTAAAACTGATAATGCTGCTGTTACCGACTTTGTATATTCTTCTGAATTATTCAAACGAGTTCGGAAAATGTATTTGGAAGACGATAAATAATTTATTTTTTCTTAAACGTTTTAATTATCATTTTTCGAACGTCATCTAAGAACTCTATATTTTCAGTAAACGTTTCCAAAGCTGCTGGATTTTTTAAATCCATTTTAGACGTGTTCATTCCCATTTGAATTGGATAAACAATTAAGACATTATTTTTGTCAAAATATTTATTCATATAATGAGGAATAATAGGCATTGTTGCATTATAAGAAAGATTAGACTTTCTACTCATAACAACGACCAAACCATCATCTTTACTTATACTTCTAGATAAAATAAGAAAATCTTCCCAATTAGAAAACTCATTAAACTCGGCTTCTACAGGATGATTAGAATGAATATCTTTGATTAAATTAATGGTAGTTTCTGAACCATAAAACACAATCTTAGTACTGGTATTTTTTCCTAAATTCCATATTTTTATCAACCAAAATGGGAACCCAATTTCACGTTCAGCTTTCTCAGGAATCACTACAACAAAACGTTTAGTTGTTGCTAAAGGATGATGAGATTTAAAAATATATGTTGTTGCATTGCATTTTGACAAAATACCGTCTGTTAAAGGCCCATACAAGCTATCGGAAGTACCTAATTCTTCTGTTTGACCTAAAATAATATCGGTTATTTTGTGTTCTTTTGCCACACCTTGAATTCCATTGATTACATTTAAATCGAAACGTGTAAGCATATTCAATTGATTATCTGTAGATGAAGCTACAACAGCTGCTCGATCCACTATTTTTTTTGCTTTATTTAATTGTCCATTAGAATTATTATCAGAATTAATGACGCTTAATGCGTATAATCCATTTTTATTCCGTTTAGATTTAATCGTAACGGCTAAATTGATAAGTTCATCGACTTTTTCGATGCTTTTCATTGGAATTAGAATTCGTTCTTCTATGTCTTCATCATTGATTTGGTCTTCATCATCGTCTTGTTCAGAAAGTGCAATATTGTATGCCCCTTTTTGAGCCACAAAGGAAGCAAGCGTACATGTAATCAAAATCATTAAAATTGTACCATTCAATACATTTTCATTCAGCAATCGATTTGGTATTTTAATTTCAGACAAAACGCCATTTTTAAATTCCATTTCTGACTTATCAATCAATTTAAATTTTCCTTTGGCAACTTTTTCATTTATATACGCAAAGCTACCTATTGAAGGAAATTTTCCCTTCTCTAATCCAGGAAAGATGATTTCTAAATTATTTTCGGTAACTAATTTTTTATTTTTCAGATGTATTTCTGAATAAGTATTGACTTTATTATAATCAACAATAATATTAAATCCTACTAAAACAGCGGCTAATGTAGCGGCTGCTTGAGCATTACTTAATCCAAAAATCAACCTTCGTTCATCTTTTGAAAAGCCAAAAATCTTTTGAGTTATTAATGCAGGCAAATACTTTCCAAGAATAGCTACAAAAGTCATAATTCCCGCAACCTCTATAGTCTTCCAATCTTTAATAAATGCTTTATAATCTACTAACATTCCTACACCAATTAAGAAAAATGGAATAAATAAAGCATTGCCAACAAACTCAATTCGATTCATTAAAGGAGAAGTATGAGGAATCAATCTATTTAATGATAATCCAGCTAAGAAAGCACCAATAATTGCTTCAATACCTGCTAATTCTGCCAAAGTACAGCCTAAAAAAACCATTGCAAGTACAAAAATATATTGGGAAATATTATCATCAAATCGTTTAAAAAACCATCTTCCAATAATTGGAAATAATAACATAACTACTAAACCAAAGACTATAACTGAAACCCCAAGTCTAATCCAAAATTCTTGATTAATTTCTCCTGTTTGCATACCCGCTATTACAGCTAAAACCAATAAAGCAAGAGTGTCTGTTATCATAGTTCCTCCAACAGTTATATTAACCGCTCTATTTTTTGAAACTCCTAATTTACTAATTATCGGATAAGCAATTAAAGTATGAGAAGCAAACATACTGGCCAAAAGTATTGAAGTCGCCCATGAAAAATGAAGAATATACAAGCCTGCAAAAGTTCCTAATGCCATCGGAATTAAAAAAGTCAATAATCCAAAAACTAAACTTTTACCACTATTTTTTTTAAAATCAGCTAAGTCAATTTCTAACCCAGCCAAAAACATTATATACTGAAGACCAACCGTTCCAAACAAAATGATACTCATGTCTCTCGCAATCAGATTTAGCCCATTTGGACCAATTATAGTTCCAGCTATAATCAACCCTATCAAATGTGGAATTCTTAGTTTATTAAGAACAATAGGAGCAAATAAAATGATGAACAAAATAAGTGAAAAAAGCAACACTGGATTTTTGAGTGGTAATGAAAAATCAATTGCAAGTATCATGAAACCCATAAATTAATCCTTTAATTTTGAAACAATTTTCTTTATGTCTTGTTCTTTATTTTTTGGATAAATTAACAACACATCATCTTTATCAACGATGATATAATCGGTTAAGCCATCAATTACTACTAATTTTTTTCCTTCGGTTCTAATGATGTTATTTGTTGCATTTTCCAAATAAACCGATGCATTAACAACTGCATTTTCTTGTTCGTCTTTTGGTAATTTATCATATAAAGAACCCCAAGTCCCTAAATCGTTCCAATCAAAAGTTGCGGGTAACACGTAAACGTTTTGCGCTTTTTCTAAAATCGCATAATCGACTGAAATGTTTTGAGCTAAAGGATAATTATCTTTAATAAAATTAACTTCTTTAGGTGTATTCAAAACTTCGTAGCCATTCATAAAATGGGCAAACATTACAGGCTGAAACTCTTCATAGGCTTTTAAAACGGTTTTCGCACTCCAAACGAAAATTCCAGCATTCCAAAGAAAATTACGACTTTGGATAAACTTTCTTGCGGTTGCATAATCTGGTTTTTCACGAAATTGTTTTACTTTTTTAACAGGTCTTGAGTCTAATTTATCAAACTCGATGTAACCATAACCTGTGTTAGCAAATGTTGGTAAAATTCCTAATGTCATTAAATTTTCATCGCGCTCACAGAAATCAAAGGCGTGTTGCAAATTAGAACAAAACTGCACTTCATCTTCAATCCAATGGTCAGAAGGTGCTACAACCATTACTGCATCAGGATTTTGCTTTTTAATTTTTAAAGAAGCATACAAAATACATGGCGCAGTATTTCGCATTACAGGTTCTAAAATAATTTGCTCTTGTTGTACCATTGGCAATTGTTCTAAAACGATGCTATTGTAATCTTCATTGGTAAGAATTAGGATATTTTCTTTAGGAATAATTTGAGAAAGTCTGGTAAATGTTTTTTGAATTAACGTTTCACCAGTTCCTAACATATCGTGAAATTGCTTAGGGAATTCGGTAGTACTTACTGGCCAAAAACGTGAACCAACTCCACCAGCCATCAATATTGCGTAATAATTTTTATTCATAATTTATAAGTCAAAAGCCAAAAGGCATTAAGCATAATAATCTCAATTTAATTCGGTAACAATTCCACTTCAGCATTAGGTTGAAACAAATACATTCGTCCAGAACTCACTTCCATACATTCGTATCGTTTTACGCGTAAAGCTATTTTTTTAAAAATTTTTCCGTTGTGAATTCTAAAATGGCTTCCAAAAGGAATTTCAAAGATATAATTTTTATCGGTTTCTTTTTGGTCGAACTGTTTTAATGCTAAAGCTAATTTCGCATCGGTATCGCTACTCGCTTTAGGATTTCTAAAATGTTTTGCCAGCAAGGGCAACAATTGATTTGGGAAAATTTCTGGACGAATAAACGGCACCATCATGCGTTGAAAAGTGAGTTTCCATTCTTCACCGTGTGGTTTTATGTTTCGACCATATTTTTCAAAGGCAACTAAATGTGCAATTTCATGAATTAGTGTGATTAAGAATCGGTATTTATTTAAACTTGCATTTACGGTAATTAAATGATACCCTTGCGCATCTTTTCGATAATCGCCATGACGTGTTTGACGTTCGTTGACAATTTTAAGATGCACGTGATTGGCTTTGATTAACTCAAAACAATGATGAACAGCGTGTTCTGGAAGGTATTTTTGTAAAATAGTTATCAATTAATGAGTTATGAGTTATTAGTTATTTTTCTTTGAGGTTATAATTATACTTCTAATTATTTTCAAAACTTCATGACAATTTGGATGAATAGAATCAAATTCTTCTTTAGATATAAAATTCGTTTCCTTCAGAAGTTCTAACCAATACATAGATTCGTCACACTCTTTTTGAGAAATAGAAAGTTTATGAATAAAATCAGCTTTACTTTGAGCATTAACTGCTTCACGAACATTAGCTCCAACTGAAGTAATTGAGCGAAGAAATTGTTTACTCATTATAAATTCTTTTTTCTCAGTGACTAAACTCTTATAAAAATTAACTCCTAAAATAGATAACTCAAAACTTTTCCTTTTTACAATACTTTCACTCATAATTTATAATTAAAAACTCATCATTATTTAAGGCGTTGACGATGAAACTTGCAATACTTTTCCGTTGAAATATTTGTTTCCGGTTAATGCAAAATTGAAGATGTAATCTGCCATTTCTTTTGCTGAAAGCGGTGCTTCGTAACCCGGAAATGCTTCTTGTAACATTTCGGTATTAACCGCTCCAAGTGCCAAAACATTGAAGGCAATTCCTTGTTCTTTGTATTCTTCTGCTAACAATTCTGATAACGTAATTACTGCGCCTTTACTTGATGAATAAGCGGCTAATCCAGAGAATTTCATACTGCCTTGAATTCCTCCCATCGAACTAATTGTTACTACATGACTTCCTTTTTCCATGAAAGGAATACAGATTTTTGTCAATTCGGCGACCGCAAAAACATTGACTTTATATATGTTTTGAAATTCCTCAGCAGAAATTTGCGTGAACGTTTTATGCAATAAGCTTCCAGCATTATGAATTAAAATATCGACTTTTTTCCAAGTTTGTGAAATAAATTTTTCCACTTGAAGCAATTCTGCTGGATTTGAAATATCAATTGATAAACACGTAATGTTTTGGTGTTCGATTAGCTCTTTTGGCGTTTTACGTGAAATGGCTAAAACTTGATGTCCTTCATTTGCAAATTGCAACGCTAATTCATAACCAATTCCGCGAGAAGTTCCGGTAATAATTATATTTTTATTTTTCATTTAACTTGATTTCTTTTTTTGGAGCATTAATCATTTGTTCTAAAACCGGAATTGTTTTTGAGATTACATTGGTCATGTGTTTTGTATCCATCATTTCAAATTCATCATCAGGCTGGTGATAAAATTGAAAATTTTCAAAATCAAATGTCGAAACGGTTTGTGCAGGCACTTCAAATTCTGTAAAAAAAGGATAATTATCAGAAGCTCTAAACAACATATATTTGGTTTCAATTGGCAAATAACCTACTAATTTTTCTCCTGCATATTCATTCATTTTTGAAGCCATATTACTTCTACCAAAACCTGTTAAATAAAAATCCATGCCTTTATCTTTCATTGGAACACCAATCATTTCAAAATTGAACATGAAATACAAATTCATTTTTTGCTCTTTTAATTTTAGTGCCAAATGTTTTGAACCTAAAAGCCCTTTTTCTTCTGCCGAAAAGAATACAAAAAGAATACTGCGTTTGTTATTTTTATACTTTGCAAAATATTTTGCTACTTCGGTTACGGCAGTTGTTCCAGAAGCGTTGTCGTTTGCTCCGTTACCAATATCATCACCATTTACAGCTGCAATTTTTCCAATATGATCATAATGCGCACCAATAATTACAAATTCATTTTTTAATTTTGAATCTGTACCTTCTATATACCCTACCACATTGTAAGACGTTTTTTCAAAATTTGACAACGTATCGCGATACGTTTTAAAATAAGGCTGGATTCCGTTTTCTTTCAATAGATTTTCAAGATAAATCGAAGCTTTTTCAATTCCTTCACTTCCAGAATCTCTTCCTTCAAGTTCATCAGAAGTCAAATACGAAAGGGTTTTTATAACATTTTCTTCTGAAACTTTATATTTAATAAGACTGGCTTGATTCGTTTTTTCAGGCTGTGGTTTAGAGGCACATGAAAACAATACGAATACCAATAAAAAGATGTAATAGCGCATAAATTTAGTTTTTAGTAAAAATAAAAAAATCCCGATTAATAATCAGGATTTTAATATAAATATGTTTTACAATTAAGCTAACATTGTAACTGGATTTTCCATAAACGCTTTAAACGTTTGTAAGAATTGTGCTCCTGTTGCTCCATCAACTGTTCTGTGGTCACAAGCTAAAGTAACAACCATTGTATTTCCTACAACAATTTGTCCGTTTTTTACAACTGGTTTTTCAACAATTGCACCAACAGATAAAATAGCAGAATTTGGTTGATTGATAATCGATGTAAACGATTGAATTCCGAACATTCCCAAGTTAGAAATGGTAAACGTACTTCCTTCCATTTCAGCAGGTTGAATTTTTTTAGATTTTGCTTTTCCAGCTAAGTCTTTTACGTTTGAACCTATTTGAGTCAAACTCATTTGGTCTGTAAATTTCAATACTGGAACCATTAATCCGTCTTCAACTGCTACTGCTACTCCTATATTCACATGGTGATTGATAACCATAGCATCTTCTCTCCATTGTGAATTCACTTGTGGATGTTTTTTCAATGCCATCGCACTCGCTTTGATTACCATATCGTTGAAAGAAACTTTCGTTTCTGGTAATCCGTTAATCATATTTCTTGAAGCAATTGCATTGTCCATATCTAACTCGATAGTTAAATAATAATGCGGTGCTGTAAATTTAGATTCTGATAATCTTCTCGCAATGGTTTTACGCATTTGCGAATTTTTAATTTCTTCTTGGAATACTTCTCCAGCAGGAACAAATGGTTTAACAGTTGCAACTGCATTTGTTGCTTCTGCTACTGCTTGAGATGGAGTTGCTACTGCTGATGGAGCGAAATTCTCCACATCAGATTTCACAATTCTTCCATTTTCACCTGAACCTTTTACTTGAGACAAGTTGATTCCTTTATCTTGAGCAATTTTTTTTGCTAATGGCGAAGCGAATATTCTTGAGTTATCTGTTGATTGTTGTTTGTTTTCTGTTACCTCAGATGGTGTTGAAGTATTTGAAGATTCAACTTTTGGTTCTGAAGTTTCGGAATTAGCAACAGCACCTACTTTATAATTTGCCGCAATTCCTGAAACATCAGTTCCTGCTGGCCCTAAAATAGCTAAGATTGTATCTACTGGTGCAGAATCGCCTTCTTGCACTCCGATATATAATAAAGTTCCTGCATTGAATGACTCGAATTCCATTGTAGCTTTATCGGTTTCGATTTCAGCTAAAATGTCACCTTCTTTTACAGCATCACCTACTTTTTTCAACCAAGTTGCTACTGTTCCTGTTGTCATCGTGTCAGACAAACGAGGCATAGTTACTACTTTTACTCCTGCTGGTATTTCAACGGTGCTCAATGTAGCTGGCGTAGTTTCTTCTTTAATTTCGGCTTTATCATCTTTCACTTCAGGAGTACTTCCACCATTTAATAATGTTGAAATATCTTCACCTGCAGTACCGATGATGGCTAATAATGAATCAACTGGAGCAGATTGTCCTTCTTGAATTCCGATGTGTAATAAAACACCATCATGGAATGATTCAAATTCCATTGTAGCTTTATCGGTTTCAATTTCGGCAAGAATATCTCCTGTTTTAATAGTATCACCCACTTTTTTCAACCAAGTTGCTACAACTCCTTCTGTCATCGTATCACTCAAACGGGGCATTGTTATAATTTGTGCCATAGTTCTTATAATTTATGTGGAATGAAAGGATAATTTTCTTGTTCGTATACTACATCATATAACTGATTAACTTCTGGAAATGGAGAATCTTCAGCAAATTTCTCACATTCAGCCACTAAATCAGCAACTCTTTTATCAATTGTTTCGATTTCAGCTTCTGTAGCGTAGTTATTTTCTTTGATAATATCTAAAACTTGAGTAATAGGGTCGATTTTTTTGTATTCTTCAACCTCGTCTTTAGTTCTATACAATTGCGCATCGGACATTGAGTGTCCTCTATAACGGTATGTTTTCATTTCTAAGAAAGTTGGTCCGTCTCCACGACGCGCTCTTTCCATTGCTTCATGCATAGCTTCCGCTACTTTCACTGGATTCATTCCATCCACTGGTCCACATGGCATTTCATAACCCAAACCTAATTTCCAAATATCAGTATGGTTCGCTGTTCTTTCAACAGAAGTTCCCATTGCGTATCCGTTATTTTCAACGATAAAAACAACTGGTAATTTCCATAGCATTGCCATATTAAAAGCTTCGTGTAAAGAACCTTGACGTGCAGCACCATCACCAAAATAGGTTAAAGTAACACCTCCAGTTTCAAAATATTTATCTGCAAAAGCCATACCTGCTCCAACTGGAATTTGCGCTCCAACGATACCATGACCTCCATAAAATCCGTGTTCTTTAGAGAAAATATGCATTGAACCACCCATACCTTTTGAAGTACCAGTAACTTTTCCATACAATTCTGCCATTACTTTTCTTGGATCCACACCCATTCCGATTGGTTGAACGTGGTTACGGTAAGCTGTAATCATTTTGTCTTTTGACAAATCCATAGCGTGTAAAGCTCCAGCTAATACTGCTTCTTGACCGTTATATAAATGTAAAAATCCTCTAACTTTTTGTTGGATATAAACCGCAGCTAATTTGTCTTCAAATTTTCTCCAAAACTGCATGTCTTCATACCATTTAAGGTAAACTTCTTTGGTTATTGGCTTCATCATGTTTGTTTTTTAATTCAATTTTATTGCAAAACAGGTTAAATGATTGTTTGCAATTTTACGAAAAGCAAAAATACTACATAGAACCTTACTGAAAAAATTAAATTCTATGATTTTTGTGTTTTTTTGTATTAAATCGTTAAAAAAATCTACGAAATCGTTATAGATGATTTTTATCGAAAACTAAAGGTAAAATATTTTTCAATGAATCGGATTTGTAAATTGGCCCTTTAACTCCCATGAAAAATATTTCAATTGGAACATCTTGTTTAAATTCGTACTCGGCTATCGCTTGACGACAACTTCCACATGGTGGAATTGGCTCTGCTAAATCTCTATCTTGAGGCGATGCTGTAATAAACATTTTTACAATATTTGCATTAGGATAGTTAGCGCCTGCGTAATATATAGCCACGCGCTCAGCACACAAACCCGAAGGATAAGCGGCGTTTTCTTGATTTGAACCTTGAACAACAATTCCGTTATCCAATAAAATTGCAGCACCTACTGTAAATTTTGAATAAGGAGCATATGCCTTGCTTCTTGCTACAAAAGCTTGATTCATCAATTCGGTTTCCTGTACTGACAATTCTTCCTTTGAAAGAACTGAGATGGTCGTATTTATACTAATTTGCTTCATATGTGAGGAAAAAAAATCCAAATTCTAATATAAGAATTTGGATGATTTAATAATTTGTTTTTTTATTTAATATTCATCGTATTCATCGCCAAAATTAAATGTTAGCGAAAAACGCAAGGTGTTTTCAAGTGGATTTCTCACTTTGGATGCTGAGAACAAATAAGAAACATCTACTTTAACAACATTATACTTAAAACCAGCACCTAATGAAAAGAATTTTCTCGCACCTTTCAATTCATTTTCGTTAAAATAACCTAAACGTAAGGCAAATGATTCTTGGTATGAATACTCTGCTCCTAAAGCCCAAGTAAATTCTTTTAATTCTTCAGAAAACCCGTCTGGCGCATCATTAAATGACTTAGCAATTCCATCTACCCATCCAATTTTTCTATATTCTGAAACGGCAAGACTGTTCATATCATCCACTTCATCTTCCTCTGTTCCAGAAATTGTTCCGTCTCCATCAATATCATAATATTGAATTCTAGATGGTGGAGTTGGCACTAAAAGTTTTGTAACTTCCGCTGTAACACCAATCTTATTATATTCGTCAAAAATAAAGTCAAACCCTCCACCTAAACGCATATTTGCAGGTAAAAAATTTGAGCTACTATCTAAATTATCATTATCGTAATTTATTTTTGGCCCTAAATTCTGAAAATTAAAACCCGCTCTCCATCTCCCATTAAAATCTTCATAAGCAACTTCTTCCGATTGGTAAAACCCTGAAACATCAACGGCAAAAGAAGATGCAGCCGTAGCATCGCCATTATCTGTTGCAATTTTTAAATTAGATCGAATATATCTTGCACCAATTCCCATTGCAAAACGCTCACTTAATTTCAAAGAATAAGAACCGTCTAAAGCAAATTCGTTAGGACTAACAGTTGTTAATGGGGTTCCTATTTCATCTGTCAATTGAATGTCACCTAATCCAAAATAGCGCAATGAACCAGCAAAGGCACTTTTTTCATTAATTCTATTGTAATATGTAATTTGCCCCAAAGAAATATCATTAGCAATACTAGTTAAATATGGGGTATAACTTACAGAAAAACCTTGCTTTTGTAATGAAAAAGCGTATTTTGAAGGATTATATTGTTGTGAAAAAGCATCTGCAGATGTTGCCACACCCATATCTGCCATACCTGCAGAACGTGCATCAGCTGCTATAAGTAAGAATGGTACTCCTGTTGTTATAACTCGATTATTATCTTCTTGTGCTTTTGCAAACTGACCAACTACTAAAAAGGTTAATAATATAGCGATTTTTTTCATTGTATTCATAGTAATTAATTTGACAAATATAGTATTTTATTATAGTATTACAAGTTTCTCGTATTTTTCTGCTGATTTTCCAGTTGTAACTGACTTTACCGTTAATTTATAAACATAAACTCCTTTCCCAATTCTATCACCAAAATCGTCTCGACCATCCCAAGTAATTTCTCTACATAAAAACCCTTCTGTTACTACTTGTTGATTTATAGTTTTTACCAATTTTCCGGAAATAGTTAAAATTTGAACCTGAACATCTAACGGCTCAAATGGCATATTATGGTTGAACCAAAACTCGGTGTAACTTACAAATGGATTTGGATAGTTTAACACTTTCTCAATTCGCAATCCTTCATCTGAACAAATAGCATTGAATTGGATTTCAGCTGTAACCAAATTGTTATAAACATCCCAAGCCTTAAACAAAACAGTATGTAAACCAGGAGTCAAATCTCTGAATGGAAAACGTACAAAACCTTTTGTATAATCGTCATTTTCTGTTTCATAATATTCGTTCAAAATGTATGGATTGGTTTCATCTCCATCTAAAATTGCAACAATATCGTGTCCAATTCCACTTGCTGTATTGATTCCGTTTTCATCCTCCAAGAAAGCTAATAAAATAGGAGAGCAATTTGTAATTCCACCCGAAACAAAACCTTCATCATTCATATGCAATCGAACTTTAGGCGGATTTGTATCACTTACTGCATTTACGTTAACGCCACCAATTTGGATTGTTTTATCAAAACCTGTTTGATTATCTAAATTTGGAATAGCTCTTTTTGCATAAAAACTAATTTTTCCATTTCCAACAGGAATACGAATATCTTGAGGCACGACAAAACTAAATTCAAATTGTCCATTAACCACTGAAGCATTTCCTCTAAAGACAGTTTCCCCTAACGTTGTAAAATCCATTGTAATTAAACCTCCTGAATCTGTTATTCCATTATTACCTAAAGTAGTTCTATTGATATCTTTATCGAAAATTTGAACCGCTAAATCACCGTTGTAATTTGAAATCAGAACCTCATTTTCATCTCTAACTTCGCCTGAAATCTTCACCAAACTCAACGCCTGAAGCACTGGTAAAGGTTGATTTACAGGAACATCATTTACCTTAGTTAAAACAACTTTTGGCTTTGGAATTGCTAGCTTCATTGCAGGATCTCCAATGTAAAACACAACCCTTCTATTATCTGAACCTGTAGACAATTTTGTCATCCGCAAGGCTTCTGCAATAGTTGGATAATCATTAGAACCAAAGGCATATAAATCCTCACTCAACAAATTATTCATCGTAAACCCTGTTGAAACACCTATTTGTCTTGTTGTCGCAATTAATCCTATTGCACCTCCCGACTTATTCCAAAACATAAACTCTCCTCCTGTTAACCTGTTTGGGTCATCAAAGCGTGTAAACTCACAAGTTATTGTAACAAACAAAGGATATCTGTATCGGTTGGTTAAATTTTGCGCATCTAATTTTTCAAACAATCGCTCTCTGGCTAATGCCTCCTCATTTCCATGTCCAAAATAATTAAAAACAAGAGCTCCTAATTCTATAGCGTCTAAAAAATCAGCTTTAGCTTCTGGATATCGTTCACCACCTGCAGCCACTTGTTGTACATAAGCATCGGTATGAATTTTTTTTACATTTACAAAAGGCTTTTGAGAAGTTAAAACATCGGCTAAATTATTTAAACCAAATTGCAATGTAGCATCTGTAGAATTATCAGCATCATCAGAATATATCACAAAATTATTACGCCAACGTCCATAGGATTTTTCATCATGATATTCAATTACTTTATTCACCATTTCTTGTGCTTGAGAAGTACTTGAAACCAACATTCTTCCAACTGCAATATCAATTCCGTCAAATCCAGTAGTCATAGTGCCTTCACCATTATCCATCATTCCGAAAAAATCATCAGACATAAATGAAGAAAACAATGAAAAATTTGAAGCATTATTGGTTTCAGATGCTTGAGGATTAAACCCATGAAAAACAGGAACAATATTGTTATTATTAGGTACCCTATCTTTGTAATCATAAGAAGCATCCCCAAAAAGATTCACATATTTTACTCTTTTATCGGGAGAAGAAGCATTCCAATATACATACTTTATTAAATTTCGAATAGCCGCAATATCTTGCTTTCCTGATGAAAATTCATGATACAAATTTTCTAAAGCAACTACACGAACACTCATTCCAGAATTAGTTCTGTGAAAATTAGCAAGTGCTTCAGCTTGATTTACTAAGAACTGTGGCGTAAAAATTAAATAATCTATATCTTCAAAATTTCCAGAAACATCTTTAAAAATTGTCCCTTTAATATTTTGATTTGCAACTGTTGATGTAGTTTCTTTTGAAGGAGCGTATACATCGCTTAAATCTACCGCAATATATTTTCGAGCAGTTCCTAAATTTACTTTAAAAGAAAAATTTGCTCCCGAAGTATTAACATATTTTGAAACATTGTAAATATCCGTTACATCCCAAACCTGAGAAATTGCATTTGCACCTGTTAAATTATACTGAGCAACACCGATATTATTTTGTTGATCATCGTTAAAAAACATAAATTGTTTTCCAAAACCTGTTAAATTTCTTTTAGTTTTTAAACGAATAAAATCTAAATATCCGTTAGAACTAGGAACACCACCATTATCATAGTTCAAACGAATTGAAATAGTAGAAGAAGTAGCCGTAAAGGTTGTATTCAAGGCAGATTCAAATCCTTCAGTACCGCTAAAAGGAACCAATTGAGGAAAACTCACTGTGCCTATATTGGCGCCATTTACATTGAAATTAAAAGAAGAATTTCCAAATGATTTTGAAGCCGTATTTATTTTTAATTCAACAGGAACAGAAGTATCAAGATTTGGAATAGAAAAATCAAACGTTTGACTATCATCAATATTAAATTGCTCTCCAAACCATCTTCTGCCTACTTTTCCACCATTAACCAAATCTTTTTCATAATAAAGAACATCATCAAACTGAGTAAATTGCAAATTTGATACAGCTGTAGGTTCGATTGCATTTAAAATGCGTTTGCCTGAACCACCAGTAGTTGTAACATAGTAATACGCTTTATCTGAAAATAGATTAACACTAGTCAAACTTTCAGAATTCCAAGTATCAACTCCTTCTGCATAAAACAAAATATAATCTGATGCATCAAAAACACCATCTTCTTCTCCTATAAATTGAATTGCATTCTCCTCTAAATCTAATGGATAAGAAGTATCGTTTAATAAGGGCAACATCCTTCCTCCATTACCATAAATTTTAATTGTACGGGGATCCACATTAACATTTAAACCCAAACTTTGTAAAAAAGATTTTGAAACTTTATATACACCAGACTTTTCTATGTAAAATTTATACCAATTTCCAGAAGCTAAAACCGAATTCGTAACTGCTGAAATAGAAAATGCATTCCGATTATCAACTTTATTAGAAACTGAATTATTATTTAATGAATAAGTAAAAGAAATTACTTTCTTAAATCCAGACCCCTCTTTTATTATTGGATTAAAAGACAAAAAACCTTTAAAAATTCCACGTGCATTAGCCGTTTCAAACCTTGCATTTATAGAAGTTGTAATTTGTGATTTATCTAAATCATACAAATCATTTGCATTGAGATTTTCATAAACAACATTAGTAATTTGCAATGCATTATTATCTAATACATTTGAAACATCAATAACCTTTCTAAAACCAATGGTTTTGCTTATCACATTATATACAAAATGCTCATTTTGAAATTGAGGGATTTTTACGGTAAAATCACCCAAGTCATATTCAAGCTTAGAATTCCAATTTAGTGTAATTGTTTCTGTTTGTTGAGCAACAACATTGCTAATAAACAAAACATATATATATAGGAGTATCTTTTTCATCTGTTTTAAAACGTATATTTGGAAAATATATTACAAAGAGAAAAAATTATTTTATTTTAATCTAATTTTTACAATAAAATATATGCAAATACGTTGTAATAAAAAGGAATTTAACGCAAGATTAATTTTTTTTTACAAAATTTTAAAAACGTGTTGCATATTAATACATAATTATTATCTTGCGACACTAAATTTATTACCTACTAAAGTATGAAAATTAAGAAAATTATGGCTTTAAAATTGTTAGTTGTAGTAGCTCTAACAATAGGTTTTACTGGTTGTACAAAAAAAGGAAGCACTAAAGGTGGTTCTTCAGCAACTGGCTGGAAAATCAACGATAAAAAAGGTGGATTTCAGTTTAACGACAAGTTCAAAAAACAAGAAACTCCTCCAGGAATGGTTCCTGTTGAAGGCGGAACGTTTACAATGGGTAAAGTTCAAGATGATGTAATGCATGATTGGAATAATTCTCCAAATCAACAACACGTTCAATCTTTTTACATGGATGAAACTGAAGTTACCAATAAAATGTATTCTGAATACTTGTATTGGGTAAAGACAGTTTTTCCTCCAACAGAAGAAAACTACAAAAACATCTATAACGGTGCAATTCCAGATACTTTAGTTTGGAGAAATCGTTTAGGTTACAATGAAACAATGACTAACAACTACCTAAGACATCCTGCCTATGCAGATTATCCAGTAGTTGGTGTAAATTGGATCCAAGCAACAGAGTTTAGCAAATGGAGAACTGACCGTGTAAATGAAAACATTTTAGAACGCGAAGGCTATTTGAAAAAAGACAACAAAATTATGCTTGGTACTGAAGTTACTGCAGAAAAATCATTCAATACTGAAGCATATATCAACACTCCTTCTACTTCTTTTGGAAGTAATGAAGAAGTAGTTCTTAAAAAAGAAATGGGTGGAGGGAGAAGACCAGCCGCTGATACTGCTAAAAACGTATATGCACAAAGAAGTTCTGGTTTAATTTTGCCAGAATATAGACTTCCAACAGAAGCTGAATGGGAATATGCTGCGCTTGCATTAGTAGGCAATAGAGAATATAATATCTACAAAGGACAAAAGAAATATCCTTGGAGTGGTCAATATACTCGTTCAGGAAAAAGACAATACCGTGGAGATCAACTTGCAAACTTTAAACAAGGTAAAGGTGACTACGGAGGAATTGCTGGATGGTCTGATGATGGTGCTGATATCACTAATAAAGTAAAAAGTTACAGTCCAAATGACTTTGGATTATATGATATGGCTGGAAACGTTGCTGAATGGGTACAAGACGTTTATAGACCAATGGTTGACGACGAAGCTAATGACTTTAACTACTTCAGAGGTAACGTTTATACTAAAAATAAAATCGGAGAAGATGGAACTGTTGAATTAGTAACATCTGATAACATCACTTATGATACATTGAGTAATGGTAGAATCATGGCAAGAAATTTCCCTGGTCAAATTGCACAAGTACCAGTTGATGAAAACGAAACATATTTAAGAACACAATTCTCAACCTCTGATAATAGAAATTATAGAGATGGTGATAGACAATCTACACGTTTCTTTAAGTTTGGTTCATCTGACGAAGAAGGTGGAGAAGGTGAAGAAGAAAAATTCAGAATGTATGAATCACCAAAACATAAGATTTCAACTTCAGTAGACTCTACTGGTACAGAAAAGAAAATGGTGAAACAATATGACAAATCTGATAAAAGAACTACACTTATTGACGATAATGTAAGAGTTTACAAAGGTGGATCATGGAGAGATAGAGCTTATTGGTTAGACCCAGCTTCAAGAAGATTTTTCCCTCAAGATATGGCAACTGACTACATAGGTTTCAGATGTGCAATGTCTAAAGTTGGACCAAAATCTAATAAAAAGACTCCAAGAGGAAATCCTAAAAATTAATTTTCTACAAAATACTTTAAAAAGCCCTTTTTTGCAAAAGGGCTTTTTTTTATCTTCGTTATTTATAAATTCATTTCAAATGACAATAAATTCAATTCACTCCTTATTTTTAGAATGCACAGAAGTTTCAATAGATACTAGAAAAATCCAAAAAGACTGCTTATTCATAGCATTAAAAGGAGACAATTTTGACGCAAATACTTTCGCTCAAGAAGCTTTAAACAAGGGTGCTAAATATGTAATCATTGATAATAAGAATTTTTATATTAACGAAAGAACTATACTCGTAGACAATACTCTTAAAACTTTACAAGAGCTTTCAAAATTTCATAGAAAATACCTTAATCTACCAATTATAGCATTAACAGGAAGCAATGGCAAAACAACCACAAAAGAACTAATTCTTGCTATCCTCTCAAAACAATACAAAACAATAGCAACAATAGGTAATTTAAACAACCATATTGGTGTCCCTCTAACATTGTTGCGATTTACAAAAGATACCGAAATCGGTATTGTTGAAATGGGAGCAAATCATCAAAAAGAAATAGAATTTTTGTGCGAAATAGCTAAGCCAGATTATGGCTATATAACAAACTTTGGAAAAGCCCATTTAGAGGGTTTTGGAGGAGTTGAAGGTGTAATCAAAGGCAAAAGTGAGATGTATGAACATCTAATCAGAAACAATAAATTAATATTTGTGAATTATGATGATCCAATACAAAATGACAAAACAAAAAATCAAATAAGATATACATTTTCTGCCAACGAAATTAACGTTGACGTTCATATAAATAAAATTGAAGCTAATCCAATGGTAGAAATAAAATACAATTCTTTAAGAATAAAATCAAATCTAATTGGAATATACAACGCAAACAATATCAATGCTGCTATTACAATTGGAAAATATTTTAAAATACCTGATGTATTAATTAAAGATGCAATAGAAAACTATATACCTGAAAATAATAGATCACAATTAATCAAAAAAAATAGTAATGAAATAATTTTAGATGCTTACAACGCAAATCCAAGTAGTATGCACGCGGCAATAACAAACTTTATTCAACTTGATAAAACCAATAAAATTGCTATTCTTGGCGATATGTTTGAATTAGGCAGTGAAAGTCTTAGCGAACATAAAAAAATCATTAATTTAATAGAAAATGAATCAAGAATTAAAACTTATTTTATTGGCAAATATTTTTATGCTAACAAAATAAAAAATCAAAATACAATCTTCTTTAAGGATTATAATTCTTTTTCTGAATACTTAAAAGAAAACAAACCAACTGAGGAGACTCTAATATTAATTAAAGGTTCTCGTGGAATGGCATTAGAAAGAACTTTAGAAATACTATAATTTTTAAAAAATTTAGTCTACAAATTAAAGAAAGTGTTTTTTATGCAGTTTTAATACTTTTATAAGAACATCAAATTTAAAAAAATCAATTATCTAAGCCATCTACAACAACACTTTCAACATAATTTTTTAACTTATAAGTCTTTATAATTTAAAACTAATTATTAGAAGAGAAATGGAACAAGAGAAAGCCCATATAAACTGGTTAAGTGAACAAATTAATGTTTTACTACAAAATAAGTAATCAGTTTTAAAATTTAGTAATTAACCTATTTTTTATAAAACCCTACCTAAGGCTTTAAAAAATACTTGAATCTTTAGCAAAACTAAGCATGTTCAAAGACAGCTAATTCTCCCAAATTACTTTACAATAATGCCGTTTTTTTGGGATCAACTACACTGTTCAGAGTGCTAATTAAATTTTATGAACATTATTAAAAACAAAAAACCCCTCATCGATAGATGAAGGGTTTTCAAAAGAAAGGCGGCGACATACTCTCCCACATTACTGCAGTACCATCTGCGCAATCGGGCTTAACTTCTCTGTTCGGAATGGGAAGAGGTGAGCCCCGACGCAATAACCACCTTAAGAGGTTATGTTGCTTTGGACAACATTTACAATTCGTAATTCATAATTTTAAATTCGTAATTGCAATAATATCTTAACATACTGAGATAAATAAATTTAAAGAAAGTTTCTTCCTCCGCCGAAGCGGAGGAATTGTACATAAGCTTACGGGTTATTAGTACTACTCGACTATGACATTACTGCCTTTACATCTATAGCCTATCGACCTAGTCATCTTCTAGGACCCTTAAAAGAAATCTCATCTTGTGGTGGGTTTCGCGCTTATATGCTTTCAGCGCTTATCCCTTCCCAACGTAGCTACTCTGCAGTGCTCCTGGCGGAACAACAGATACACCAGCGGTTAGTCCAATTCGGTCCTCTCGTACTAGAATCAGATCCACTCAAATTTCTAACGCCCACAGTAGATAGAGACCGAACTGTCTCACGACGTTCTGAACCCAGCTCGCGTGCCACTTTAATGGGCGAACAGCCCAACCCTTGGGACCTTCTCCAGCCCCAGGATGTGACGAGCCGACATCGAGGTGCCAAACCCCCCCGTCGATATGAGCTCTTGGGGGAGATCAGCCTGTTATCCCCGGCGTACCTTTTATCCTTTGAGCGATGGCCCTTCCATGCGGAACCACCGGATCACTATGCTCTACTTTCGTACCTGATCGACCTGTATGTCTCTCAGTCAAGCTCCCTTATGCCATTGCACTCTACGCACGGTTACCAAGCGTGCTGAGGGAACCTTTAGAAGCCTCCGTTACTCTTTTGGAGGCGACCACCCCAGTCAAACTACCCACCAAACAATGTCCCCCGCATAGCGGGGTTAGGCCTCAGACAAGCAAAGGGTGGTATTTCAACAATGACTCCACAACGCCTAGCGACGCCACTTCACAGTCTCCCACCTATCCTACACATCACGTGTCCAAGGTCAATATTAAGCTATAGTAAAGGTGCACAGGGTCTTTTCGTCCCACTGCGGGTAAGCGGCATCTTCACCGCTACTACAATTTCACCGAGCTCATGGCTGAGACAGTATCCAGATCGTTACACCATTCGTGCAGGTCGGAACTTACCCGACAAGGAATTTCGCTACCTTAGGACCGTTATAGTTACGGCCGCCGTTTACTGGGGCTTCAATTCAATGCTTCTCCGAAGATAACATCTCCTCTTAACCTTCCAGCACCGGGCAGGTGTCAGGCCCTATACTTCATCTTACGATTTTGCAGAGCCCTGTGTTTTTGATAAACAGTCGCCTGGATCTTTTCACTGCGGCCACGCCTGAGCGTGGCGACCTTTCTCCCGAAGTTACAGGTCTATTTTGCCTAATTCCTTAGCCATGAATCTCTCGAGCACCTTAGGATTCTCTCCTCAACTACCTGTGTCGGTTTACGGTACGGGTACTTATAATCTAAGTTTAGAAGATTTTCTTGGCAGCCTTTAGGTACACTATCACTTTGTCCGAAGACTCCGTGTACTATCGCATTTCACCAGTCCCAGCGGATTTGCCTACCGGGCCTATAGCTAAGTGCTTTAACGAACTATTCCGTCAGTTCGCGGTACTTTCACCACTGCGTCTCTCCATCACAATTATAAGTAGTACGGGAATATTAACCCGTTGGCCATCGACTGTCCCTTTCGGGTTCGCCTTAGGACCCGACTAACCCGCAGCTGATTAGCATAGCTGCGGAAACCTTAGTTTTTCGGTGTGCGGGTTTCTCGCCCGCATTATCGTTACTTATGCCTACATTTTCTTTTCTAAACAGTCCAGCATGACTCACATCACACCTTCGACCCAGTTTAGAATGCTCCCCTACCACTTACGTAAAACGTAAATCCATAGCTTCGGTAATATGCTTATGCCCGATTATTATCCATGCTCGTCCGCTCGACTAGTGAGCTGTTACGCACTCTTTAAATGAATGGCTGCTTCCAAGCCAACATCCTAGCTGTCTGGGCAGACAAACCTCGTTATTTCAACTTAGCATATATTTGGGGACCTTAGCTGATGGTCTGGGTTCTTTCCCTCTCGGACATGGACCTTAGCACCCATGCCCTCACTGCTGGTAAACATTATATAGCATTCGGAGTTTGTCAGGAATTGGTAGGCGGTGAAGCCCCCGCATCCAATCAGTAGCTCTACCTCTATATAACTTATACCCAGCGCTGCACCTAAATGCATTTCGGGGAGTACGAGCTATTTCCGAGTTTGATTGGCCTTTCACCCCTACCCACAGGTCATCCGAAGACTTTTCAACGTCAACCGGTTCGGACCTCCACTATGTGTTACCACAGCTTCATCCTGCCCATGGGTAGATCACACGGTTTCGCGTCTACCATTACTGACTAAAGCGCCCTATTCAGACTCGCTTTCGCTACGGATCCATACCATAAGTACTTATCCTTGCCAGCAACGGTAACTCGTAGGCTCATTATGCAAAAGGCACGCCGTCACCCCACGAAAGGGCTCCGACCGCTTGTAAGCGTATGGTTTCAGGATCTATTTCACTCCGTTATTCACGGTTCTTTTCACCTTTCCCTCACGGTACTGGTTCACTATCGGTCTCTCAGGAGTATTTAGCCTTAGCGGATGGTCCCGCCAAATTCACACAGGGTTTCACGTGCCCCGCGCTACTCAGGATACCACTATCTATATCTTCTCTTACCCATACAGGACTATCACCCTCTTTGGTTTACCTTTCCAGGTAATTCCGGTTCAATCCGCATAGAATGTCGTGGTCCTACAACCCCAACATTGCCGTAACAACATTGGTTTGGGCTAATCCGCGTTCGCTCGCCACTACTTACGGAATCACTTTTGTTTTCTTCTCCTCCGCCTACTTAGATGTTTCAGTTCAGCGGGTTTGCTCTCCTATCGGAGTGACATGTCTTCAACATGCCGGGTTGCCCCATTCAGGTATCTACGGATCAATTCGTGTGTGCCAATCCCCGTAGCTTTTCGCAGCTTATCACGCCTTTCATCGCCTCTGAGAGCCTAGGCATCCCCCATACGCCCTTATTTTGCTTATGTGCCGCCTAATTCTATATAATAAAACTAGGACTTTTTTTAATAAATACGCGATAAATCGCATATCTACTGTACTTTCTACTTTTTAAATATTTTTATCTCAATATGTCAATGAACTTTTTCCGCTTAACGGATTGTGGAGAATATCGGAGTCGAACCGATGACCTCCTGCGTGCAAGGCAGGCGCTCTAGCCAGCTGAGCTAATCCCCCAATTTTTAATTAAAAATTATGAATTATGAATTACGAATTTTATAATTCCTAATCTCTCAACTTCTAAAATTTCCTCTAATAAATAAAACTTTACTACTTTTTAATTCGTAATTCTTAATTCGTAATTAAAAGTAGTAGTCCCGCCCAGACTCGAACTGGGGACCCCTACATTATCAGTGTAGTACTCTAACCAGCTGAGCTACGAGACTCTGTTTTTACTTATTTGTATTATTTGAATTAACAGCGAGAGTAATATTTTGCGTATCGTTAAGTTAGCGCCTCGTCTCTTCTCTAGAAAGGAGGTGTTCCAGCCGCACCTTCCGGTACGGCTACCTTGTTACGACTTAGCCCTAGTTACCAGTTTTACCCTAGGCAGCTCCTTGCGGTCACCGACTTCAGGCACCCCCAGCTTCCATGGCTTGACGGGCGGTGTGTACAAGGCCCGGGAACGTATTCACCGGATCATGGCTGATATCCGATTACTAGCGATTCCAGCTTCACGGAGTCGAGTTGCAGACTCCGATCCGAACTGAGAACGGTTTTGTAGATTCGCTCCTGGTCACCCAGTGGCTGCTCTCTGTACCGTCCATTGTAGCACGTGTGTGGCCCAAGGCGTAAGGGCCGTGATGATTTGACGTCATCCCCACCTTCCTCACAGTTTACACTGGCAGTCTTGTTAGAGTTCCCGACATGACTCGCTGGCAACTAACAACAGGGGTTGCGCTCGTTATAGGACTTAACCTGACACCTCACGGCACGAGCTGACGACAACCATGCAGCACCTTGTAAATTGTCCGAAGAAAAAACTGTTTCCAGTCCTGTCAATCTACATTTAAGCCTTGGTAAGGTTCCTCGCGTATCATCGAATTAAACCACATGCTCCACCGCTTGTGCGGGCCCCCGTCAATTCCTTTGAGTTTCACACTTGCGTGCGTACTCCCCAGGTGGGATACTTATCACTTTCGCTTAGCCACTCAGATTGCTCCGAACAGCTAGTATCCATCGTTTACGGCGTGGACTACCAGGGTATCTAATCCTGTTCGCTCCCCACGCTTTCGTCCATCAGCGTCAATCGTTTGTTAGTAACCTGCCTTCGCAATTGGTATTCCATGTAATATCTAAGCATTTCACCGCTACACTACATATTCTAGTTACTTCACAAAAATTCAAGCCCTACAGTATCAATGGCAGTTTCCTAGTTGAGCTAGGAGATTTCACCACTGACTTATAAGGCCGCCTACGGACCCTTTAAACCCAATGATTCCGGATAACGCTTGGATCCTCCGTATTACCGCGGCTGCTGGCACGGAGTTAGCCGATCCTTATTCCTACAGTACCGTCAAGTCCCTACACGTAGGGAGGTTTCTTCCTGTATAAAAGCAGTTTACAATCCATAGGACCGTCTTCCTGCACGCGGCATGGCTGGTTCAGGCTTGCGCCCATTGACCAATATTCCTCACTGCTGCCTCCCGTAGGAGTCTGGTCCGTGTCTCAGTACCAGTGTGGGGGATCTCCCTCTCAGGACCCCTACCCATCATTGTCTTGGTAAGCCGTTACCTTACCAACTAACTAATGGGACGCATGCTCATCTTATACCGTTGGAACTTTAGTTATAAAACCATGCGATTCTATAACACTATGGGGCATTAATCCAAATTTCTCTGGGCTATTCCCCTGTATAAGGTAGATTGCATACGCGTTACGCACCCGTGCGCCGGTCTCAAGTCCCGAAGAACTCTACCCCTCGACTTGCATGTGTTAGGCCTGCCGCTAGCGTTCATCCTGAGCCAGGATCAAACTCTTCATCGTATATTGTTTGTTAGAGTAAACTCTAACTTATGTTTCGATTCAAGTCGCTAGTCTTTTCAATAATAATCGAAAAATCTTACTCTCTCTTTTTTTTCAAACCTGTATTGCTACAAATTTGTGCTGTCAATTCAATATGTCTATGAACGTGTCATTCTCTTTTTAACTTCGCTTGTGTTTCAAAGCGGGTGCAAAAGTACAACTCTTTTTTAATCTGGCAAGCTTTTTTGAAAAAATTTTTTGATTATTTTTTCCTGAACACTTACCCACTATTTTTAAGAACTTGTACCCCCCAATTCTTTCGTTTCGGGTCGGCAAAGATACTACCTTTACTTTTTATTATCCAAATCTTTTTTCAACTTTTTTAAAAGTTTTTTGATTTGTTTAATCCTCAGTTTGTGTGTGAACTTCTTCCTTAATGCGGGTGCAAAAGTAGAAATCTTTTTTGTTCTCACAAGGCTTTTAAACTCTTTTTTTTCTCTTTTTTTGAAGATTTATCTTAACTCTCTGATAACAAGGATTTAATATGTGAAAGTTTTTTTGGGCTTAACCACTAAGGCAACGAGGAAGACACTAAGTACCACTATGGCCATTTTTAAACATATAAGGCATAGTAGTGTTTTGTTGCTTATATATAGTGTAGGCAAAGTTCATAAAAGTGGTTCGAAGAGGTGTGGCTTAACAGCGTTAAGCAGTAGCCTGCTGCGCAGGAGATTCCTATACTGCGGAATGACAACTCGCTATGTGAGGAATTAGTGCTCGCTTTGCGAGCCAGTGGAATAGTTATATGGAATGCAAAACGTCTTGAATAGCCCCGATGGGAGTGGCATCCCACGCCTTAGCGTGGATATAACGAACAGCGGGACCAATAGTTTTTATGAAATACTAAACGGCTGCTGCTAAAAAATTAGTCGAAGCGAATTGCTTTTACTGGAGATATTTTAGTAATAATATAGGATGGTATTAGTAAAACCAACAAACAAACGACAATAGTTCCGGTATTTAAAAGTAAAATATGAAATAAATCAATACTTACCGGCGCTTGGTTTACATAGTAGTTTTCAGGATTGAGTTGAACTACTCCGAAAAGCTTTTGAATTAACAATAAGGAGATGGCAATTAAATTTCCCCAAAACAAACCTCTAGCAATTAAATAAAAAGCGTTGTACAGGAATATTTTTCGGACATTCCAATTGTTAGCGCCCATAGCTTTTAGAATTCCAATCATTTGTGTGCGCTCTAAAATGAGTACTAATAAAGCTACTACCATATTAATAGTTGCCACAACAATCATTACAATTAGAATAACCAGGATGTTAAAATCAAACAATTTTAGCCACTCGAAAATGCTGTAATATTTTTCTTCGATGGTAATACTATTATAAGTAGGCGGAATTTCTTTATACACTTCCTCCCCTTTTTCTTTTATTTTTGAAAAATCCTCTACAAAAACTTCAAATGCCCCCACTTCTGTTGGTTGCCATTTATTGATGAGTTGCACATGGCGAATATCACCTATTATATAAGTAGCATCGAATTCCTGAAAACCTGAGTTGAAAATTCCAGTAATTAGGAAGTTTCTTTTATTAGGAAGTTTTCCGTTTTCTTTCATGAAAAAGGTTAGAAACTTATCGCCTACCTTTAATTGCAGTCGCTTAGCTAAATATTCCGAAATTAAAACTTCGGTATTTAATTCGGATTTTAGATTGGGGATGTTACCATCGACCAAATATTCTTCTAAATTGGTAAAGTTATAATCTTTACCAACACCTTTATATATGATACCTTCGAATGCTTTTTCTGTACGAATAATTCCGGCTTTGCTTGCTACGGCTTGCACGTGACTAATGCCTTCTACATTTTTGAATTTAGGATAAAAGCTTTGCTTGATAGAAATCGGTTCAGTAGTCACCTGAGATTGATTGTCATCAAAATTAGAAATAATAATATGTCCGTTGAACGCTGAAACTTTCTCGCGAATTTTATCTTGAAGCCCAACACCTGTAGCCACAGCCATAATCATCATAATAATTCCGATGGCAATTGCCGTAATCGCAATTTTTATAATTGGCGAAGAAATACTACTTTTATAACTTTTAGCAGCAATTAGTCTTTTGGCTATGAAATATTCTAAATTCAAGGTTTTTATGACATCTAAATTATTTTTCAAAAGTACATTATTATTTTTTTCTTTACTAATCGTTTCGTGTGGAAGTAGTAAAAAGGCTATTCCACAGAAAAAATCGAGTACTGATAATGCAACTTTGACTTCCACTTCAACAGATGTTGCTTTTAAAACCGGTGCCGAAAACATTGAAAGCTATTTGCATTTGTTGAAAGATAAACGCGTTGGAATTGTCACAAATCAAACAGGAATTCTTTCGAAAGAGAAACATTTGGTTGATTTTTTAATCGAACAAAACATCTATCTTCAGAAAATTTATGCTCCCGAACACGGTTTTAGAGGAACAGCTGATGCTGGCGAATTAATCGTTGACGGAAAAGACACCAAAACAAATTTACCGATTATCTCCCTTTACGGAAACAATAAAAAGCCAAAACCAGAGCAATTAGAAGGAATTGACATCTTGGTTTTTGATTTGCAGGATGTAGGTGCACGATTTTACACTTATATATCTTCGTTGCATTATGTGATGGAAGCTTGTGCAGAAAATAATATTCCGCTTTTAGTTTTAGATCGACCAAATCCGAATGGAAGCATTATTGATGGTCCAATTTTAGAAAAGGAACACACAAGTTTTGTGGGAATGCACGAAATTCCTGTTTTGCATGGCATGACAATTGGTGAATATGCCAAAATGATTAATGGCGAAAATTGGTTAAAAGATAGTTTACAATGTGATTTAAAAGTGGCACCTTGTTTGAACTATTCGCATGAAATGAAATATAGTTTACCTGTGAAGCCTTCGCCAAACTTACCAAACGATCAATCCATTAATTTATATGCAAGTTTGTGCTTTTTTGAAGGAACAAATGTGAGTGTAGGTCGTGGCACCGAAAAGCAATTCCAAATTTATGGTTCGCCCTTTTTACCTGAAAGTGAATTTGATTTTAGTTTTACTCCGCAACCTAATTTTGGAGCAAAAGACCCAGTTCATAATGGAAAATTATGCTTTGGCGAAGATTTAACCGAAATTAGAAAAGTGCATCGATTAGAATTAAAATGGCTATTGAAAGCTTACGAAAATACCACAGACAAAACCGTTTTCTTCAACGATTTCTTCACCAAATTAGCTGGAACCAAAAAACTCCGTGAACAAATTGAAGCCGGAATGACCGAAAAAGAAATTAGAAAAACTTGGCAAGAAGGTTTGGAGCGATTTAATAAAGTTAGAGCGAAGTATTTGATTTATTTTTAGTCTTGGATTTCAATACTTGGATTTATTTTTAACAACTCATCTATAAATTCATTTCTTTCTTTGGGTGAAATAAGAATTTCATCAAATTTATTGTAAACAATTGCAAGTCTATCTAATGAAAGAGCGGGTGAACTTAACGGATTATTTGTTCTATATATTTTACGGATTGATTTAATCTCAATTTTTGTGTTCCAAATCATTAAATTTTCACCTTCTATCCTATATTTAATTGTCTTTGCAAGCAAGAAAAATAAAACTAGCACAAATGCAGATATTGCAGATAAAAAATACTCGTTTGTCCAAATTCCATCTATAATTGGATAACCAAAAACACATCCTATAAGAATAATCAACCACCAATCGACTTTTGATTTATAAATTTTCATGTTATAAAGGCATTTTGGCTTTCATTTTCTCCACAATATTAAACGCCGCTGGACATATAGCTACATTTAACAACGTCAAATCTGTGATTTGATTGAATTTTTTTCTATCGGTGTGAGGGAATTCTCGGCAGGCTTTTGGGCGGACATCGTAGATAAAGCATTTGTTGTCGCTATCTAAAAACGTACACGGAACACTTTTCAAGACATAATCTTTATCTTCATCAATGCGAAGATATTGGTCAATAAACTGCTGTGGTTTTTGACGAAAACTTTTCGAAATTCGTTCAATATCGGCCGCCGTAAACAACGGTCCAGTTGTTTTGCAACAATTGGCACACTCCAAACAATCCGTTTTTTTGAATTCGGCATCGTGTAAATCTTGCATTACATAATCCAAATTCTTGGGAGTTTTCTTTTTTAGCTTGTCAAAATACTTTTTGGTTTCGATATGCGTATCTTTGGCAAGTTTTCCGAGTTCGTTTAAATTTGGCTTTAGCATTTTATTAATTTCTATTGCAAAGTTAAACAAACTTTTAAACGCATAAACCTCTAAATTTATAAACTTTTTTATGAAAGATCTTTTCGGAAAAGCCATTTTAGATTACCAAACGAATAATTCTCCCGAAGATTTAATCACAGAAACTTCTATTTCGGAAGCCGATGAAATGAGCGTTGCCTATTTGTTTCGTTCCTATGCCGAAATGCCAAAACTGGAGCAAAAAGCATTACAATTGGCTAAAGGAAAAGTTTTAGATGTAGGTTGTGGCGCTGGAAGTCATTCGTTATACCTACAAAACGAATTGAATTTGGATGTTACAGCAATTGATATTTCTGCAAATGCGATAAAAGCTTGTGAACTTCGTGGCTTGAAAAAAGCAAAAGTGCAAGACATAATGCAACTTGATGGAGAAAAATATGACACAATCTTGCTATTAATGAATGGCGCTGGCATGTGTGGTAAATTAAAAAATATTCCGAATTTCCTTCAAAAACTGAAATCATTAGTAACAGATAATGGTCAAATTTTAGTAGACAGTTCTGATATTATTTATATGTTTGACGAAGATGAAGATGGTGGAAAATGGATTCCAACCGATGTTGATTATTATGGAGAAGTTATTTTTGATATTGAATACAAAGGTGAAAAAGAAGCTTCTTTTGATTGGATGTATATTGATTATAATACGTTACAAAATGCGGCTGTTGCCAATGGTTTACAATGCGAATTGATATTAGAAGGCGAGCATTTTGATTATTTGGCGAGGCTAACCTTATAAAACAAAAAATCCCAAAATTTATGATTTGGGATTTTTTGTCTATTTAAAAGTCAATGGCATTTTTAGGTTAAAACTAACGGCTTTCCCTCCTCTAGAAGCTGGCTGCCATTTTGGTGCTTTTCTCAAAACACGTATTAATTCCATTGACGAATTATCGCCTAATTGTCTAATAATCTTAATATTTTTTACTTCTCCTTTATCGTTAACCGTAAATTCAAATACAATTTGACCTTTTTTTTCAATTGTACCTGTATCAAAATTTTGAATGATATAATCATAAAACGCATCAATTCCACCATTTTGAAATTTGGCTTCGATAAAATCTCCACCTAAATACACTTCATCTTCTCCTCCTAATTGAGAAAAACTTAGATTAGAAAACAAAACAAATACAGCTAATAATAAAAACTTCTTCATGCAATTTAAGGAATATTCAAGTATTTATGGGTTTGTAACGAAACTCTCCATTTCGGGTTATTCATTACATAATCTACGATTAACGGTGTCATTTCTTCTTTTTTGCTCCATTCAGGTTGTAAAAATAAAATAGCATTCGGATTTACTCTTGCTGCTTGTTCTTCAGCAAAAGTAAAATCGTGCTTGTTGTAGATGATTACTTTTAATTCGTTAGCAATATCATAAGCACTTTGAACAGGTAATTTATTTTTCTTTGGTGACAAACAAAACCAATCCCAAGTTCCCGAAACTTCATACGCTCCCGAAGTTTCAATATGTACTTTTAAATTTTGAGCTTTCAGTTTGGAAGTCAACAGCGTCATATCCCAAGTCAAAGGTTCTCCGCCTGTAACTACAACCGTATCAGCGTATTTTTTGGCATTAGCAACAATAATATCAGTATTCGTTGGCGGATGCAATTCCGCATTCCAACTTTCTTTCACATCACACCAATGACAACCAACATCACAACCGCCAATTCTAATAAAATAAGCAGCCGTTCCAGTATGATATCCTTCACCTTGAATCGTGTAAAACTCCTCCATTAAAGGCAACATTTCGCCTTTTTCAACCGCCAACTGTGTTTCTTTTTGTAACATCTTAAAACTAAAATAGTGGGCAAAGATACGACTTGGAAGTTAGAATCTATAAGTTAGAAGTCAGAAAATGTTTTGCGAGATAATTTGTATCATTATTTATCCTTGAAATTAAACATCATTTTCCTTACATTTGAAATTCAAAACATAGAAAAATGAGCAAAACAGAAGATTTTAGCAAACATATAAACGATGGATATACTTGCAAAGGCGAATTTATCACATTAGGTGGCGGAATTTTAGATGGTGAAGCGGTTCCAAACACACATGTGAAAATCCCTTTAAAAACATTAAACCGTCATGGATTAATCGCTGGTGCAACTGGAACTGGAAAAACAAAAACCATTCAAGTACTATCGGAACAATTATCGCTAAATGGAATTCCTGTTTTGATGATGGATATTAAAGGAGATTTTTCAGGAATTGCCATGCCAGGTGAAGAAAAATCATTCATTACAGAACGTCATGAAAAAATTACTCTTCCATATGAAACTAAAGGATTTCCGGTGGAATTAATGACGATTTCTGAACAAAATGGTGTTCGATTAAGAGCAACAGTTTCTGAATTTGGACCTGTTTTATTTTCTCGAATTTTAGATTTGAACGACACACAATCTGGCGTAGTTTCTATCATTTTTAAATATTGTGATGACAACAGTTTGCCATTATTGGATTTAAAAGACTTTAAAAAAGTACTACAATACGCAACGGAAGATGGCAAAGAAGAATTTGAAGCCGAATACGGAAGAATTTCAACTAGTTCAACAGGTTCGATTTTGAGAAAAATCATCGAATTAGAACAACAAGGTGCCGAATTATTCTTTGGTGAAAAGTCATTCGATATTCAAGATTTAATGCGGGTTGACGAAAACGGAAATGGTTATATCAACATCATGCGTTTGACCGATATTCAAGACAAACCAAAATTATTTTCGACATTTATGTTGAGTTTGTTAGCCGAAATCTACAATACTATGCCAGAACAAGGTGACGCAGGACAACCAGAATTAGTCATCTTTATTGATGAAGCCCATTTGATTTTTGACGAAGCCAGCAAGGCGTTATTAAATCAAATTGAAACGATTGTGAAATTGATTCGTTCTAAAGGAATTGGGGTTTATTTTATTACGCAAAATCCGATGGATGTTCCAACTGGAGTTTTGGCACAATTAGGTTTAAAAATTCAGCATGCGTTAAGAGCTTTTACGGCAAATGATAGAAAAGCGATTAAAATGACAGCAGAAAATTATCCAGATACTGATTTTTATGAAACCGATGAAGTACTTACTTCGTTGGGAATTGGAGAAGCGTTTGTAACAGCTTTAAGCGAAAAAGGAACACCAACGCCATTAGTGGCTACAATGATGCGAGCGCCAATGAGTAGAATGGATGTTTTAACTGATGATGAAATTGAAGATAGTATTGCAAAATCGAAATTAGCAAAAAAATATAACGAAATAGTTGACAGAGATAGTGCTTACGAATTATTAAACAAAAAAATTGCCGAAGCTCAAGAAGTCGCAGCCGAACAAGAAGCTGAAAAACCAACCCGTAAAACAAAAGAAGAACCAAGTACAGCTGAAGTAATTGGAAAATCTGTTACTAAAGTGGTTACAAGTGCGAGTTTTATTCGCGGTGCATTTGGTTTATTAATGAAGATGTTTAAAAGGTAAAAACTCAAAGACTCGATGTTAAAATGAAAAAATATTTTATTCAAAAAGCACCATTTATAGTTCCAACTACTGATGGAAAATTGATTGAAGAACACCATGGATTGGCAACCACAAACAATTCCGCAATTTCAATTGCTCACATGATAGCACCACCAGGCTGGAGTGAACCTTTTCAAACTCCAGAATTTGAAGAATACACGTATATCATTAAAGGAAAAAAGCAATTCATTATTGAAGATGAAGTGGTGATTTTAGAAGCAGGTCAATCGATAAAAATTGAGAAAAACAATCGTGTTCAATATTCAAATCCGTTTGAAGAACCGTGTGAATATTTAGCGATTTGTACGCCAGCTTTTAGTATGGATTCTGTTAATAGAGAAGAATAAAAAAGAGGCAATTGCCTCTTTTTTATTTTAATAATTCTAAAATCTTATTTTCAACTTCTTCTGAATTCCAATTTTCTTGAATATTATCCATTTTTAAAACTTCTTGCATGATTTCATTTTGAAAATCGCCAATTGCCATAGCTTCTGAATAAGGTTGTAGACTAAAAGTTACCCGACTATACAATGGCATCCATTTTTCGGGATGTTTTTCAGAGAACCATTTTTCGATTTTCTTTTGCAATAAAAAATTAGCATCAGCTGTTTTAGCACTCATTTCTTCAAAATTTCTTCTGGAAAGTTCTGCAATGGCATCAGCGTTTGGCTTTCTTGAAGTTTCATATGCTTTAAAAATTCGATCCCAATCATCGCCATATTTTTGCATCAATTCATTCAGAATCGTAATATCTTCAAATCCTGCATTCATTCCGTGACCGTAGAAAGGTACAATTGCATGCGCTGAATCACCAATTAAAGCAATTTTATCATTAAATGTCCAAGGAAAACATTTCATAACCGCCAAATAACTGTTCGGATTTCTGAAAAAATCACGCACTAAATCTGGAATCACATCTTTTGTATCTGGAAAATAAGTCGCGAAAAACGATACTAATTTTTCTTCATTTGTTAAGGATTCAAACGAATTTTCGCCTTCAATCGGCATAAATAAAGTACAGGTAAACGAGTTGTCTAAGTTAGCCAATCCCATCAACATGAAATTGCCTCTTGGCCAAATGTGTAACGAATGAATATCAATTTTTGGAGAACCATCTGCATTAGCAGGAATATGCAATTCTTTGTAACCAATTTTCATGAATTCTTGCGAATAATCAAACATCGATTGGCGTTGCATTCTGTGTCTAATTCTTGAAAAAGCACCATCGGCTCCAAAAACTTTATCGTATTTTAATTCGGTCCAATCACCTTGTTCCGTTTCTCCTTCCCATAAAGTTGCTGTAGCTAATGTTACATCCCAAATTTTACGTTCAAAGAAAAATTCCACTCCTTCAGTTTCAGCTAAATCAACCATTTTTCGGTTCAAAACACCTCGAGATAATGAAAAAATAGCTTCTCCTTCTTTACCATAATATTGATAATTTAGCTTGCCATCTTGTAAATGAATAGCTCTTTTATCTACTGGAATTCCAATTTTTCTAATTTCTTCATCTAAACCAACATCTTCCAAGGCTTTCCAACCACGATTTGACATTACCAAATTAATGGAACGCCCCGAAAACTCAACTGTTCTAATATCGGGACTTCTGTCATAAACATGTACTGTATGTCCGGCTCTTTTTAAATAGACTGCTAATAAAGTTCCTACTAATCCAGAACCTACGACAGCAATTTTTTGTGGCGTTTGCATGAAGTTTTTGTAAAAATTTGGACTACAAAAATACGGAATAATAAATTTTAATACCTGACTTTTATCAGATTTTTCGTTTCGAAATCAAATTTTGTTTAATTATTTTTATTATATGTTAAACAAAATGTATCTTTGAATAAAAATTGCTATGCGAAAGATTACGAAAGATGAATTATTTTATATGTCTAAAGTTCCTCGATTGAACTTGGTAAATTGTGTTACAGGTTATAAATCGGCTAACTTAATTGGAAGTGTTTCTGTAGAAGGTAATTTGAATGTTGCTATATTTAGTAGTGTTACTCATTTAGGAAGCGAACCACCTTTGTTAGGTTTTATTTTGAGACCTACGACAGTTCCTAGAGACACATATAACAACATCAAAGAAACTGGATACTTTACAGTAAATCACATTACAGAAGAAATGATCGCTGATGCACATCACACTTCATCTAGTTATGAAGAACATATTTCAGAATTTGATAAAACCAATTTAGAGCCTGAATTTATCGATAATCACAAAGTGCCTTTTGTAAAAGGAAGTCCGGTACAATTATTATGCAAATATGTGAACGAATACAAAATTGAAGAAAACGATTGTATTCATATCATTGCTTCGATTGAAACGATTTATGTGGCTGAAAAACTCTTTCATGATGACAATTGGATGCAACTTGATCGAGGAAATGTTGTAGCAATAAATGGCTTAGATGGTTATGCTGTTCCAAAAATTGTTGACCGTTTTCATTATGCGCGACCAGATAAACCATCAACTTCGATGCTATAATGGCGCATAAAAAAGTAAATCTTCCAGAAAAAATATGTAAAACCTGTCAATTCCCTTTTTCGTGGCGCAAAAAATGGGAGAAAAACTGGGACGAAGTTCAGTATTGTAGTGATAAATGCAGAATGAATAAAAATAAATAACATGAACGGAATAATATGGTTTAGAAACGATTTGCGCACGATTGACAATCATTCGTTGTACAATGCTTGTAGAGAAAGCGAAAAAGTAATTGGAGTATATTGCTTAGATCCAAGACATTATGAAACCACACCTTTTGGGTTTAAAAAAACAGAAAAGTTTAGAACTAAATTTTTACTACAAACTTTACATGAATTACAGCAAAATTTACTAGAAAAAAACATAAGACTACTAATTTATTATGGTTATCCAGAACAATTAATTCCAGAAATTTCTGCAAAATACCAAATTGATACCATCTACTCCCAAAACGAATGGACAAGAGAAGAAATTTTGGTAGAACAAGAAATTCGTAATTTGATAACTGTGAATTGGAAAACCTATTACGACCAATTTTTATTTCATCCTGATGATGTTCCATTTGACGATTGGGGAAAAATTCCAGAAGTTTTTACCGATTTCAGAAAGCAATTGGAAAAGAAAATTCGTGTGCGACCAACGGTATCTATTTCAGCCAAACCACAAAGTAATTTAATTGAAGAAACTACACCCATTCCGGGTTTAGAAGATTTAGGAATAGAAAACTTTAAGCAACCCGAAAAAACAGCATTCCCATTTAAAGGCGGAGAAATTCAAGCAAAAAAAAGAATCAAAGAGTATTTTTGGGACAGCAATAAATTATCGGTTTACAAAAAAACGAGAAATGGTCTAGTTGGGAAAAATTATAGCTCTAAATTATCAGCATGGCTAGCCAATGGAAGTATTTCGGCACGAACAATTTATTGGGAAGTACAACAATATGAAAAAAAAATCGTAAAAAATGAAGATACCTATTGGTTAATTTTTGAATTAATTTGGCGCGATTATTTTAAATATATTTCATTAAAACATGGAAATAAACTCTTTAAATTAAGTGGCATTTTAGAAAAAGAATATAAATGGAATCAAAACCCAAAAGCTCTTAATCAATGGATAAACGGCAATACACCTGAACATTTTGTAAATGCCAATATGATTGAAATACAAAAAACAGGTTGGATGAGCAATCGTGGACGTCAAAATGTGGCAAGTTATTGGGCAAAAGAATGGGAACAAGATTGGCGTATCGGCGCTGCCTATTTTGAAAGCTTGCTGATTGATTACGATGTGCACAGCAATTACGGAAATTGGATGTACAATGCTGGTGTTGGCAATGACCCAAGAGATAGAAAATTCAACATAAAACGTCAAGCAGAACTATATGATGCCGATGGCAAATTCCAAAAAATGTGGTTAATTCCTGAATTATTTTAAATGAAAACACTTCGATTACTTTTAGGCGACCAACTTAATTTACAGCATTCTTGGTTTGATGAAGTCAATCCTAATATGATTTATTTAATGGCAGAAATGCGTCAAGAAACCGATTATGTAAAACATCACGTTCAAAAAGTAGTCGCGTTTTTTCTGGCAATGCGCACTTTTTCAGATGAATTAATGGAAAAAGGACATCAAGTTAACTATTACAAAATTTCTGATTCGAATACTCCACAGGATTTGGAAAAATTGATTTTGGAAATAGTAGCAAAAGAAAATATTGAATGTTTTGAATACCAATTTCCTGATGAATATCGATTGGATGAACAATTGAAAGCCATTTGCGAGAAACTTTCTATTCCAACAAAAGCAATTGATTCGGAACATTTTTATGCTTCCAGAAATGAATTAGCTGATTTTTTTAAAGGGAAAAAGCAACTTTTAATGGAAAGTTTCTACCGAATGATGCGCAAAAAACACCATGTTTTAGTAATTGGTGATCAACCGTTGGATGGAAAGTGGAATTTTGATCACAATAACAGAAACAAATATAAAAATGAAGTTCCAATTCCTTTTCCTTTAGATTTTCATAAAAATGTAAGTGAAATTATCGCTGAAATTGAAGCGCAAAATATCACCACTTTTGGAAGTATTGATGCAGAAAATTTCAATTGGCCTACTTCAAGAACTGAAAGCTTACAACTGATTGATTATTTCTGTGCTAATTTATTAGTGCATTTTGGAACGTATCAAGATGCTTTATTTTCTGGACATAAATTCTTGTTTCATTCCAGATTATCTTTTGCAATGAATTCTAAAATGATTAGTCCAAAAGAAGTGGTTGATGCCGTGATTTCCTATTATTACCAACATCAAGAAACTATTGAATTGGCACAAGTAGAAGGTTTTGTAAGACAAATTATAGGTTGGCGTGAATATATAAGAGGAATATATTGGAAAGAAATGCCCAATTATGGAAAAATGAACGCATTAGAAAACTACAATAAACTTCCAGAATTCTTTTGGACAGGAAAAACCAAGATGAAATGCCTACAACATTCCATTACTCAAAGTTTATCGGAAGCTTATGCGCATCATATTCAACGTTTGATGGTGATTGGCAACTTTTCTTTATTAGCACAATTGCATCCTAACGAAGTAGATGCTTGGTATTTAGGTGTTTATATTGATGCGATTGAATGGGTTGAAATGCCAAATACGAGAGGCATGAGCCAATATGCTGATGGCGGAATTGTAGCTACAAAACCTTATGTTTCTTCAGGAAGTTACATTAATAAAATGAGTAATTATTGCGGCAACTGCCATTATAATGTAAAAGAGAAATTAGGCGAAAAAGCGTGTCCGTTTAACAGTTTATATTGGCATTTTTTAGATGAAAAAAAACATATTTTTGCCAATAATCAACGAATGAGTATGATGTTAGCGCTTCTTAAAAAAATGAAACCTGAAGAATTAGCAGCCACCAAAGAAAAAGCAATTTCGATTTTAGAAAAAATAGAAACCTTATAATCTTCTTACCATTTTGAACTTGTTTCAAAATCTAAAACATCAAATTAAAGATAGAAACTGAAACAAGTTCATTTTGACAAGAACACTATTAAACTTGGATGTGTCCCCAATTTTCACCCCATTTGATGCGATAAATTTGCATTTCAGAAACTCCAAACTCTTTTGCCGCTTTTCTAACACTGAATTTTTCACCTTGACGCTTCATTTTCAGTTTAATACGAATAACTTGTGTTGATGTTAATTTACGACCATCGCGCTTGATGTTGTTTTCTTGAAATTTTTTAAAAGCAGCTTGTGTAAGTGGGCTTTTGAAAGCGTGAGCTCGCATTTCATCATAAGTAGCCCATTTTAAATTATACAATTGATTATTTAACTTATCATAATCTAAATGTAAAACATACTCTTGATTTTCAGTATCTTTTGGAATAAAAAGTTCTGCAACCATTTTATGAACCGAATGAAAATATGATTTTCTTTTTCCATTGTTCATTCTTATATACCTTAAAAAAAGAAAACCTTCTGTCAAAGCTCCTTTCAATATCCTACCGTTTTCAATAGAATCTGTAAAACTTTTAAGTCTGCCGTAATTTGACACTGCATACCTAACCTTTCCTGGTACTTGGATTGGATATTCTTTCCATTGCTCAATTACAAAGTGATTCATTTTTTTGTCTTTAAATAAATTAAGGGGCGTATTATTTTAAGACTTATCGTCTGATTTTATGCAATATACAAATTATCTATTAAATTTAATTTTGTTTCCAACATTCATCTTTTGTGATTTTGCAAAAACGCCGCACATGTGAAACAACATTCTTGCGCCTACGTTTCCGTCCCAATCGTCATCTCCTGGTGCAACTTCTACCAAATCAAACCCAATTATTTCTTTGTTTGTATTGGCTAATTTGCTCAATAAATAGGCAGCTTGTTCATATGAAAAACCGCCTGGAACTGGAGTTCCAGTATTTGGACAATACCAAGGATACATCCCATCAATATCAAATGAAATAGCTACTTTTTCTGGTAATGAAGCAATAATATGATCGCATTGTTGTTCCCAAGTTTTGCCTTCAAATGTTTCTTGTTTTAAATCCATATCGGTGTGAACTAAAACTCTATCTTTTAGTGCAACTTCTACTTCTTGCTCACAAAAATCGCGAATTCCTACTTGTACAATTTTAGAAATTTGAGGAATTTGCAATGCATTATACATGATTGATGCGTGTGAATATGTAAAACCTTCATAAGCAATACGTAAATCCATATGCGCATCTAAATGTAAAATTCCAAAATTATCATATTTAGTTGCCAAAGCTTGATAATACCCTAATGGTGTTGAATGATCACCACCTAATAAAGCTACTTTTTTTCCTTTGTTCATCCAATCTAAAACACGATTTTTAACTTCTTCATTTAAATCTTTACAAGCTTTATTAATTTTATCTAAATCGGATTGTAACGCTGGAAACATTGACACATCTTCTCCACTTTCTAAAGCTTCTATAATTGGTTGTGCCATTCCTTTATATTTTTCAGAATTTTTTGCCCAATGTTCTGGTGCATCATCCATATAAATTCCTAATTTCCATAATTCTGGAAATTCTTGATGATTTAAATCTACTTGAAACGAAGCGTCCATAATAGCATCTGGTCCTTCAGAAGCTCCTGCTCCATAACTTACTGTTACTTCCCAAGGCACAGGAACAATAATAATTTCACTTTGTGCTGCTGAAAATGGCAATCCAAAAATAGTTGCATCGGCTAATCCCGGTTGTGATGGGTCAAAGTTTTCTAAAATTTGTTCTTTAGTCATTTTTTTAATTTTATGCATTTTCTGATGTTTGAAAATCCGAAAATTTGATGTTCTGAAAATCTATTTACTTAAAATTCCTTGTTTCAATATTTGTCCAAACTCATACATATCCTCAAACGAACAGTAGAATGGTGCTGGTGCTAGTCGAATAACGTTTGGTTCTCTCCAATCTGTGATTACTCCGTTTTTCATTAAATATTCAAACAATTCTCTTCCTTGTCCATGTAAATAAACCGATAATTGACAAGCTCTTTCTTCAGGATTTAAAGGTGTGATGATTTCAAACTCAGCACTCTCTAATTCTTTGTCTATTTCGTGAAGGATAAATTCTAAATACGAAGTTAACACATCTCTTTTAGCGATTAATTTATCCATTCCTACTTCAGCAAATAATTCAACAGAAGCTAAATAGGGTGCCAGAGACAAAATTGGTAAATTACTAATCTGCCAACCATCTGCGCCACGAACCGGCTCAAATTTGGGTTCCATTTTAAAACGACGCTCTTTATTATGTCCCCACCAACCTGCAAATCTGGGTAAATCGGAGTCGTTATGATGCATTTCGTGAACAAAACAACCTGAAGCATTTCCAGGTCCAGAATTCATGTATTTGTAACTACACCAAGCTGCAAAGTCTACTTTCCAATCGTTTAATTTTAATTTTATATTTCCTGCAGCATGTGCTAAATCCCAACCTACATAAGCGCCTTGTTTATGTCCTGCTTCTGTGATGGTTTTCATGTCAAACACTTGACCGGTATAATAATTTACGCCTCCTATTAAAACCAATGCTAATTCCTCGCCAATCTCTTCAATTTTTGCAAGTATATCTTCTAAACGAATGTTGTGTTCTCCTTCTCTGCGTTTAATTTCAACTAAAGCTCCTTTTGGGTCAAACCCAACTGTTTTTGAATGAAAGTCCACTTGACTTTGAAACATATATTGATCACTTGGAAATGCTTTCTCTTCGCAAATGATTTTGTATTTTTTAATAGTAGGACGATAAAAGGAAACCATCAATAAATGAAGATTTACTGTTAATGTGTTCATTACGGTAACCTCTGTTGGTTTTGCACCAACAATTTCGCTAAGTGGCACAGCAAAACGTTCGTGGTAATCCCACCAAGGTTTATCTGCATAAAAATGTCCTTCTACCGCTAAATTTGCCCAATCGGCCATTACTTCATCTACATACGACTTTGTTCTTTTTGGTTGTAATCCTAAAGAATTTCCAGTAAAATAGATTACTTGTTTTCCGTTTACATGCGGAAAAATAAATTCTTCACGATACTTATTTAAGCCATCTTGAGCATCTAAACTTTGTGCGAATTCGCGTGTATTTTCAAAAATCATTGGTGTAATGGTTGTTTATTTTGTAAAAGTATGGAAAAGTTATAAAGTGTCAAAGCGGTTGATTTAAATAAAAAAATCTCATCATTACTGATGAGATTTAGTTTATATAATATGAGCTGATTAGATAATCAACATTGCATCTCCGTAAGAATAAAAACGATATTTTTCTTGGATTGCTTCTTTGTAGGCCTTCATCATTAAATCATGTCCACAAAAAGCAGAAATCATCATTAGTAAAGTAGATTTTGGTGTATGGAAATTGGTTACCATCGCATCTGCCAAGCTAAAATCGTATGGTGGATATATAAATTTATTTGTCCAACCCGTAAATGGATTTAAAGTTCTTTGAGATGAAACTGAACTTTCCATAGCGCGCATTGCAGTAGTTCCAATACAACAAACTCTTTTCTTTTTCACTTTTGCATTGTTGATAATATCACATGCTTTTTGAGAAATAATCATTTCTTCCGAATCCATTTTGTGTTTTGATAAATCTTCTACTTCAACTGGATTGAAAGTTCCTAAACCTACGTGCAGTGTAACTTCAGCAAAGTCAATACCTTTAATTTCTAAACGTTTTAATAAGTGTTTTGAAAAGTGTAAACCTGCTGTTGGTGCTGCTACAGCTCCTTCTTCTTTCGCATAAATAGTTTGGTAACGCTCAGCATCTTCTGGAGTTACTTCACGATTGATGTATTTTGGAATTGGCGTTTCACCAAGTTCTACTAATTTTTCTCTGAACTCTTCATACGAACCATCGTATAAGAAACGTAATGTTCTACCACGAGAAGTTGTATTATCAATTACTTCAGCTACTAACGAATCGTCGTCTCCAAAATATAATTTATTTCCGATACGAATTTTACGCGCTGGATCTACTAAAACATCCCACAAACGTTGTTCTGCATTTAATTCTCTTAACAAGAAAACTTCGATTCGAGCTCCTGTTTTTTCTTTATTTCCGTATAAACGTGCTGGAAAAACTTTTGTATTATTTAACACCATTACATCACCATCGTCGAAATAGTCTATAATATCTTTAAATAATTTGTGCTCGATTGTACCTGTTTTTCTGTTAACTACCATTAATCGAGATTCGTCACGATTTTCTGTAGGAAACTCAGCTAATAATTCTTCAGGAAGATTGAATTGAAAATGAGATAATTTCATAAATAGAATTTAGAATTTAGAAATTAGAAATTAGAAAAATAGTGCTCTAAAAACTAATAGGTTGCAAATATACGATTATGAAATAGGCGTTGTCAAGTAAAAAGCGGTTTATTTTACAACTATAACTTAATTAGTCTGTAATAAGATACACCCAACCTGTTTTTTCAACACCATCTGCCAATCTTATATAATAGTAATAGGTTGCAGCTGGTAACATTTTTCCATTATAATCTTGACCATGCCATTCTTTTTTATATTTTTCTTTGGAATAAACTTCTCTTCCGTATCGACTAAATATTTTTAAATTTTCAACATTTAATCCAGATAAATCAAACGAATCATTTACATCATCTCCATTTGCTGAAATCCCTTTTGGAATTGAACATGTTGTGCTTGGTACATAAATTTCTTTTGAAGATTCACAATTAAACGCATTAGTTACTGTAAGGAAATAAGTTCCTATAGGCTCATTTGCTATTGTTATAGAATTACTTGTTCCCATTGAACCATTTGCATTACTCCAATTATAAGTTACCTCATCAATATTAAATGAATTATTTAATGGCACTGCAGTTAATGTTGCAACATCATTAATACAAGCTCTTACTATTTCAAATTGAGGTATAATTGCAACATTTAAAGTAGTTTCAACTAATTCAGACTCACAATTAGCACCAATAGTTTTCAAAAAATAAACACCTGAATTAGCGTTAGAAACAGCATTAACTATTGGATTTTGATCTGTAGAATAAAAATTTGAAGGTCCTGTCCATTCATAAGTTACATTAGGTATTGCTGATGCAAAAAACTGTATGTTTTCTCCTTCACAAACCTGATTATCGACTGTAATTTGTGGCGCTTCTGGTGTTTCATTGATTTGAATTATCAAATAACTTTCATCAAAAGAGTTGCAATTTCCATTGACTCTATACTTAAAATTATAAGTGCCCGTATTAACTTGACTGGAATTCCAAAAATTACCAATTAAAGCATTTGTATTTGAAAGGTCTTCCCAGATTCCACCTAGCGTATATGTTCCTTGAAGTAGTTGAAATAAATCTACAACACCTTGTGTGCTACATACTGAAACCGTTGTATCTATACCAGCATTTGGCGAATTTGAACTCGATAATATTTGATATTCAAGTGTAAAATCAATACAGCTATCTGGATGATCATATTTAACATTAATATGATAAACACCTGCATCAGCAACATCATTAAATGATGTAAAATTAAGTATGTTTGAAGTACTTAATACTGTTGATTCATCATTATTTTTCCACCATTTATATGTAAAAACCTCTACAAATGGAACGCTAAGAAAAGCATCTTCATCTTGACAAAAAGTAGAAGCGGTTAATCCAAATGAAAATGGGTTTGGAATATAAAACTCTCTGTTCAAAATATTCCCACAAGCATCTTCTACTTGAAATTTATATTGGGCTTCATCTAACCCAAGGAAAACAGACTGGGTGCCATTTTGAATCATAAATGGGAGGCCATCTTTTTCAACTATTCTATATTGTAATGGTGGCACACCAACTGCCTCTACAATTACATCAAAAGTATTATCATCACAAGCAATAGAAAATACATTTTCAATTTCTGGCGCTTCTAAGAAATCAAATTCTTTGACTAATATAAAACAATTGGGACTTGTGGCTACAATTCTAAAATGCCCATAAGCTGCAAAATTGTAGTTTGTACTAAAATTTTGAAGTAAAATTGCATTTATAGTTCCAATTGTTGGATTACTAATTCCAGTTATTGGATGCACCCATTGGTTTGTAGCTGTATCAAACTTCTGTAAAAAATAATTGTAATATGAAACTGGGATTGTTTCATAATTTAAATCAATATCAAACGAACCACAATTTTGGATTATTTCTGTTAAATTATTTATTTCAGAAACTAGTGTAATTGATTTTGTGGCGTTATTATTACAATTATCAATCAAATTGAAGGTGTAAGTTCCAGGAGCTAATCCTGAAATAATAAAAACACCATTACTATCAATCATATTTGAATAATCAAATGGTAAATTGTTAGGATAACTTGCTGGGGCACTTACTAAAAAAACCTGTTGCAAATCACTTTCTCCTATAATAGTGTTAGGACAGTTCGTATTTTGCTCCAAATCAAAATCACCTGAAACTACATTAATCGAAACCGTTTCTTCCTCTGAGGTACAAGTATTTGTTACTAAAAAATTATAAATACCTTGTTGATTACTTGGAAGATATGGAATACCATAATCAGGATGAATTGGTAAAGTATATGGAAGTGGAAGCGGGAAATTAGTAACAGATGTACTTGTCAGAACTGCTGAGGAAGCATTTATAACATATATTTCAAAGTCGAAACAGTTAAAAAATTCATAGGATAAACCTGAACCTAAATCAATTTCTGGTAAAGTAAAAAAGAAATTTCGTGGGTTATTACATAAATCTACCACTGTGAAAGAATATTGCCCAACAGGCATATCAAACAAGGAAAAAAATCCTGTTTGACTATCGAATGGTACTTGATAAGGTAAAGATAATCCAGTAGCTACACTTGCATTAGTTAATGTTACGCTTTGAACATTTATCCAATCAATCTGATATAAACCACATGATGTAGGAAAATAGTTAAACGATCCCGTATAAGTACTAAAAGGTAAAAGTCCAGAAACAGTTTGAGTTTCATTACATCCATTTGTAACCGAAACCGTATAATTAAAATTGGTATTTGCTGGAACAGAAATTAATTGAGAAATAGAAATTACCGATGTACTTCCAGATGTTATCGTTTGTGTAAATTGAATTGGACTTTGACCGGATGGAGTTATAGTAATTGCAACATTTAAAGGATATTTAATAACACTATTTCCTACTTTTTTTACATTGAAAGAAAAATTGGAAGTAGTACAACTTGCTATTTGATTATCAAATCCTGATAATGAAAAATCTGTTGACACATCTACAATTGTAAATGTTTGAACAACACCTTCACCACAAATATCAAACACACGAACACTGTATTGACCAGCTGTTAATTGGTCAAAAAAGTTAGACGTTTGTAAAGGACGTATCATTGGTCCTGCAAAAATTTCATAACTTGAAGCATTGCCAGAAGTTACATTTACTGTGATTGAACCATCATTAATACAATATTGATTTTCCCCAGTTAATTGATATGTCAAAGGTGTTATAGCATTAAGAACTGTAACATCTTGTTGTTGAAATCCTGAGTTACCGCCTAAAGTTTGTGTTGCAATAACGCTATAATTTCCGGCAACTAAACCGTTAATAAAATTTGTAGTAGTAACCGCAATTGGAGTAGTAAGATTTGGCAATAAAAAAACTTCATACACAATAGTAGCTGTAGGTTGAGTTCCTGAAATTCCAAACTGAATACTACCATTACCAGAACATGTTTCAGAAGTAGGTGTTAAAACCAATGAAAAATTTGATAATTGACTATATCCTTGCTGAACTAACAGAAAAAAAGATATAAAAAATATTAGCTTTTTTGGCATATAAAAAACATTAGATTCATGCAATTTAATAATTTTTATCGAATCATTTCTATTAAGATACAGTTTATAGCAAAAGGTTGCTTTCAACTATATTGATTCTAATTAATTTTAAACCCAATCATTTTCAAATTTTCCCAAAAAGTTGGATAGGATTTAGAAACTACTTCTGCATCTTCAATTATTAATGGAACTTTTAATGCCAATGGAGCAAAAGCCATCGCCATTCTGTGATCTTGATAAGTTGAAATTTTAATATCTGAAAGAATTCTATTTGATTGATTTAACGTCAAACTATTTTCAGAAACAACAATTATTGCCCCTAATTTTGACAATTCGGTTTTTAAGGCTTCAAGCCGATCAGTCTCTTTAATTTTTAATGTATGCAAACCTGTTAAATGACAAGCAATTCCTAAACCAAAACAAGTTACCGCAATAGTTTGTGCAATATCAGGACAGTTATTCAATTTATAATTAACACTTGGCAATTGACAATCATTTAATTTATGTATTGTTATGCTATTATCTTTGAAAATTGTTTCCACTCCAAAATCTTTATAAATTTCAGCCAAAGCACTGTCACCTTGCAAGCTATTTTCTTTATAACTCGAAAGTGTAACTTGTGTTCCGATTTCAGATAAAGCTATAATGGCATACCAATATGATGCTGAACTCCAATCGGACTCAATGGTGAATTGAGATGCTGAAACGAGTTCAGCATGACTAACCGTAATTTTGTTTCCAACAAAAGTGGTCTCCACTCCTATTTCACTCAATAAAGCCAATGTCATTTTAATATATGGAACAGATGTGATTGAACCTTCAAGCGTTATTTCTAAGCCATTTTCTAATTTGGGCGCAATCAACAATAAAGCAGAAATGTACTGACTACTAACATTAGCAGGAAGTGACACCTTGTTTTGTGTGAATTTTTTACCTTTAATTCGAAGTGGTGGAAAACCTTCATTTTCTTCGTATTCTATAGTTGCACCTAACCGATTTAAAGCGTCTACCAAAATTTTAATTGGTCTTTCTTTCATCCGAGAGGAACCTGTAATCACAATCTCTTTTCCTTCTTGAATTGAAAAATATGCTGTTAAAAAACGCATAGCTGTTCCCGCATGATGAACGTCTATCAATTGTGAATTGTGAGTTGTGAGTTCTAAATTTAGTGCTCTAGACATCACTTCTGAATCATCTGAATTGGAAGTATTTTCTAAAATTAGATTTGGATAAAGTGCTTGTAAAAGCAACAATCTATTGGTTTCTGACTTGGAACCAGTAATTTTAATTTTTGACTTTTGACTTTTGACTTTTGACTTTTGTATGTGTAAATCCATTATTTAGTAACGATTTTTAATCCAACAATGGACAAAATTAATGTTGTAATAAAAAAAACACGCCAAAAAGTAGCCGGCTCTTTAAATATAATAATACCGACCAAAACACTTCCTACAGCACCAATTCCAGTCCAAACTGCATATGCCGTTCCAATAGGTAATTCTTTGGTAGCTTTTACTAATAGTATCATACTAATTGAAAGGCATACTAAAAAGCCTCCATACCAAAGTAAAGAAGTATTTCCAGTTGATTCTTTTGCTTTCCCCAAGCAAGTGGCAAAGCCTACTTCAAATAAGCCTGCAATTATTAGTAAAATCCAGTTCATGTGTTTTATGGTGAATTATGAGTCGTGAATTTATCATTTAGAACTCACAATTATTTAAGTTTTTCGTTATTATGATGGCGATCGTGATCGCGTTTGGTTTTAACGTCCATTTTTTTATCGAAAGCCGCTTGCAAATCTACTCCTGTTTGATTGGCAAGACATAAAACTACAAAAACAACATCGGCTAGTTCTTCGCCTAAGTCTTTGTTTTTATCGCTTTCTTTTTCTGATTGTTCACCATAACGGCGGGCAATAATGCGGGCTACTTCACCTACTTCTTCCGTAAGTTGAGCCATATTTGTTAATTCATTGAAATAGCGAACACCGTGTTCATTAATCCAATTATCAACCTCTTGTTGTGCGTTTTTTAAATTCATAGTTATTTCTTTTTCAATACTATTTTTTCGGTTTGTTTGTTTATCATTTCTTTAAAAAAAGATTTTACCATTTCATAATCATTAGCGGGTAATAACAAACTATTAATTTCAAAACTCGAAACAATTTGAATCATTCCATTAGAAACACTTCCATTAAAATTAAATGCTAAAGCGCCGCTTGACGTTTTATAATTTATAGATTCTGGAAAACTTTCTACTTCATAATTTTCGGGCAACTTTATAGAAATATTAAAATTTATCTTTTGCGGAAAATCAAATTCAATTGGGTAATTTCTTTTTTCAGACTTAAAAGGATTTTCATTCAATTCCATGAACAAAAATGGAGATAGATATAGTTTATCACCGATAATTTCAACTAAGTTATCACTTACAAAAGAGTAAGTAAGATTAATAGGTTTTGATTTCTCGTTTTTTACTGTTAGTTCATCAATTTCTGTTCCTTCATAGTCTTTTTCTAATTTTTCAATTAGTGATTCATTTGTTAAATTACCTTTTTTCTCTCTATAAAGTAATGCTACATAATCGTTAGAAATTTCACGAACTTTTCCTTTGATACTAGTTTCATCAACAATTTCCGATAAAATTGTAATACTTTTACTAGACTGTTTTTTGGGTTCTAAAAAAATTTCTTTAGAGGTTCCATTTGGCATTAGCATTCTTCCAGACCAATTTAACACTTTTAAAGGAAGTATATTCGGTAATGTGTTTTTATTTGTTGCATCTAAAAGTACAATATTTTCATCGTTACTTAATTTTACGCCTACAATAACATAATTGAAAGCAAATCTACTTGGAAAAATAGCAATCCCGTTAGACCTTGTACTAACAATTATAGGATTTGCGTCTAATCCAGCATGTCTCAACATTGCAACCAACATCAAATTAATATCTGCACTATTACCTACTTTTTCTTTGAAGGCTTTTTTTACTCCTTTTTCACAATTATAACTATTGTTTTCATTCCATACCATGCTATTTTGAACATATTGAAATATTTTTTCCAACTTTTCATTTTCAGACGATGTATCTTTTATTAAAGTTTCTATTTCATCTTCAAAATATGATTTAAAGTTTAATTCTCTACCAAAATTATCATTATCATAGATAGATTTAGAAACATCATTCCAATCGAGCGCTACACTTTCAATTGGCTTATTAGGATATTGAATTGATGCCAATTCATATTTTAAAACTGAGGTATAATTATTAATATTTCGTACAAACTCTTCATCTTTTATGGGTAAAATATTTTGAGCGGTGTATGTATATTTTGTACTATTAAAATCTAATGATGTAATTATTTTTTCTTCTGTTGAAATTGCTTCAAATCCAGTGATAACAGTTCTATATCTAAAATATTGTGGAATATACACTTCATATTTTACGGTATTTACAGGGATTTCGTGCTGAAAATACCAATCGTTAAAATTTGAAATGTAAGGTGAAACGATTTTGTAACTAAATTCAATAATTGAACCTTCTTTCACGCCTGGAAAAGTAATTTTCTTTAAATTCCATTTTTCATTTACTTCTTCTTTGAACTCACTTTCTGATTTTAATCTAGTTTTTTCAACTTTACCTCCTACTAAATTATAGGTATATGCATCTGAGATATAAACTTTTTCTTTTCCATTTCCTCCTACAAAATATGCTATTTCTTGATCTGCAAATTTGAAACCTTCTTTTTTATATATTTTAATTTTTACGTCAACTTCTGTTGTTATTTCCCAAAAACCATCTCTAGTTAAATCAAAATTTGTTTTACCAATTTTAAAAAGATAAGCTGCAGCAGATGAGGAATCAATTGAATGCACATTTTCCTTTAATTCGTCGATTGTAACTTCTCCTAATTTTAATTTTTGTGTAAATCCTAATTGAAAAAACACGAATAGGATAATAATAGAAATTTTTTTCACTTTTCTTTATTTTGAAATTAATAATACTTTGCTATTTTCACTTCTAGCTACTTGTTCTCTAAATTTTCGGTAAGCTTCATATTGATCTGGTGTATAATATCCTTTTTTAATTAAAAATTTGCGTTTATAAACCAATTCGTTATTTTTTAGTTCAATTTTATATTCATAGCTTCCAAATTCATTCTTTAAGTTTTGTTCACTTGGCAGCGCTTCAACTTTAAAGTTAGACGGGATTGATATAATTGACTCGTCTTCATAACAAAACCCTCTGTCTATTTCAAACGGAATTTTTCTATCTTTATACTTCTTTGGAACAAATGAAAATTGATTGATGCAATTTAGTGGAACAATTATTTTACCTTGATTGGGTTTCATAAAATCGTTGGCTTCAAATTCGATATTTTCATTTAATTCTAAACTTTTTTTATCTTCTACAATTTCTGTTTTTGATATTTTTTTGTTGTTAATTATATTAAAATAATCATTGTAATATTTTTTCACCTCATCATCATTTGCATTTTTTAAAGGAGATTTATTATCATAAATAATTCCTTTAGAATTTATTATAACAGTACATTTAACGCTGTTGTCATCATTTAAAATAACTTTAGAATCTGTTTTTTGATAATTTTGTTCGTTAATAAAGGATTTTGTTTTAACAATTTTACATACCTCATCCGAAACTACTAAAACCTTTCTGTCGTCTGTGAAATCTCCTTGAAATCCAAAAGGCAATGTCTGACTTGTACATTCTAACCAAGTTATCTCTTCATTGTTACCTTGAACACCTAAAATTACATGGTTTCCTTGCATAGAAACAAAGTCTTCAACAATATCTCTTTTTTGATCATCACCATAAACCACTGTGTAATATGAAGGAATATTGAATGCTTTTAAAAGGGATCGTGTATAATTAGTTAATGCTTTACAATCCCCATAGCCTAATCGATCAACATTTTTTGCCAACATTGGTTTCCAACCACCTATTCCCAATTGAATACTTACGTATCGAGTTTTACTCTGTACAAATTCATATATAATTTTTGCTTTTTTTAAATTATCTGTCTCATTGCCAATTAATTTGGCCACTTTTATTTTTGTTTCTTCTGGAATTTCTTCTGTATCACTCAATAATTCATCATTCATCCATTTCCCAAAAGTTGACCAATTCTCAGCACTTCCTTCTACACCTTCGATTTGAAATTTAGCTAACCCAAAAATTACATAAGGAGTGAACTTACTCAAAGAGGGTGCTAATTCTTCTTTTCGTAATGCTTTGAAGTTTTCTATTGCATAAGAAAGATTTCCTAGAGACTCAGTTTTTAATACTTTGTCGCCGAAATTGAATTCTTTATACTTAAATTTAACTTCTGGAGTATACTTTATCGTAACGGAAGAATTTAATATACTAACAAAAAAATCTTCAATAGGATTCCAACTTGGAACAAAAGCGGTATTAGAAGTTGATATTTCGCTTTGATAAACCATAGTAAAAGGGTATTGTACAGGAGTGTAATCTAAATAAATCACTCGATTATCTGTAATTATAGAACCTTCACTAACAGAATTTTCTTTAAAATCTTTTCGTTTTATTTTTTTTATTTCTTCACCAAATGCATTATAAACTATTGCTTCAATATTTCTAATAGAAGTTGAATTGTCCATATACTCAAAAGCATCTATATTTTTTAAACCTAATTCATTTAAGATTGTTATTACTCGATATTTTTTAACAACCATGGAATTATAACTTGAAAAAATAATTTCAGTTTTATCATTTTTTATAATAGCATTTGCATTTTCTCTTATGCTATCAGGAAAAATTGCGATTAAATTTTCTTGAGAAAAAACAGTACTAGAAAATAAAATTAAAATGACGGTGAGAATACGATTCATATGTGCTACTCTTTATTTTTTGTATCAATTATAATTGTTACAGGACCGTCATTAACTAAACTCACTTTCATATCGGCTCCAAATTGTCCGGTTTGTACTTTTTTACCTAATTCTATTTCCATTTGTTGAACAAAAAATTCGTAAAGCGGAATTGCAATTTCGGGTTTTGAAGCTTTTATATAACTTGGACGATTTCCTTTTTTGGTTAATGCTTGTAATGTGAACTGACTTACAATAATCATTTCACCTTCAATATCTTTTAATGACAAATTCATTACTTCATTTTGATCTGCAAAAATTCTAAGATTGGCTATTTTGGAAGTTAACCAATTGATATCTTCTTGATTATCGGCATCTTCAATTCCAACTAAAACTAATAGTCCTTGTTGAATTTGTGCTACTATTTCAGCATTTATTGTTACAGAAGATTGAGAAACTCGTTGAATTACTGCTTTCATTTTAATGTATAAACATCAAAAATATAAAAAAATTCCAGATATAATTTACGGAAATCCGTATTTACCTTATTATTTAATAAAAATTGAAATTGGATTTTTAAATCAGATTTGGACTTAATAATTTAAAGACGTAATAAATCGCATTTGAATTTTATAATTCTATATTTAAAGACGTAATAAATCGCATTTGAACTTTACAATTTTATATTTAAAGACGCGATAAATCGCATTTGAACTTTACAATTTTATATTTAAAGACGCGATAAATCGCATTTGAACTTTACAATTTTATATTTAAAGACGCGATAAATCGCATCTCTACGATTTTCTTGTTTCGTCGCTCGCTCTTCGTTCGGCATCATAGATGTCTGCACGGTATTGCTCATCATCTCCTTCCAAGATTTGCGTGTAACTTTTATAACGCGACCACGAAATTTCATCATTTTCCAATGCTGTTTTTATAGCACAATGGGGTTCGTCTTTATGTAAACAATTATTAAATTTACATTGATCTTTTAAAGCAAAAAATTCAGGAAAATAATCGCCTATTTCTTGTTTCTCCATATCTACAATTCCAAAACCACGAATTCCGGGTGTATCAATAATTTGTGCTCCAAAAGACAAATCAAACATTTCGGCAAAGGTTGTAGTGTGTTTTCCTTGTGCATGCGATTCAGAAATTTGTTTGGTTTTCAAATTTAACGAAGGTTCCAAAGTGTTAACCAGAGTAGACTTTCCAACACCTGAATGTCCAGAAAACATAGAAACTCTATCTTTCATTAACGCTTTTAATTCGTCAATTCCTTTTCCCTCTTTTGCAGAAACGCGCAAACATTTATAGCCAATCTCGGTGTAAACGTGTTGTAAATATAATTGTTCGTCTAATGTGGGGTCATCAAACGTGTCTATTTTATTAAATACTATAATTGCTTCAATTCCATAAGCTTCGGCTGTAACCAAAAATCGATCAATAAAACTTGTTGTTGTTGGAGGATTGTTAATGGTTACTAATAAAAAAACAACATCAATATTAGCTGCAATAATATGCATATGATGTGATAAATTGACTGATTTTCTAACAATATAATTTTTACGTTCGTGAATATTTATGATAACTCCCGTAGTTTCATCGGTTGTATTTTCGATATCATAATCTACCACATCGCCCACTGCAATAGGATTGGTGCTTTTGATTCCTTGCATTCTAAATTTACCTTTTATACGGCACTCTAAAAAATCACCATTTTCAGTTTTAATGGTGTACCAACTTCCGGTAGATTTATATACGATTCCTGTCATGAAAAGTTAGAAATTAGAAATTAGAAATTAGAAATTTCTAATTTTACTTGATTTAATTGTAACAAAGATACTATTTCATATGAAAAAGGCATAAAAAAACCAAGAAGATAATTTCTTGGTTTTTTAAAGTTTTTACAACGTCATTCTGCCGAGTTTATCTTGCGATTTTCTTGAGGCATAAATAATAAATTCTTTATTGTTTTTACGGTAATAAACACCGGGTCTAATTACCAATTCATTTTTTATAACTTCTTCAGGATCTTTACGTGTAATATTTCCTTGATTGTCAAATTGAAATAAAGTTGGAACTGCATTATTATAATTTCCTAAAGATTTTATTTCGTCCATATCTGTAATTCCTTTGTTCTTTTTATTATCGTTAAAAAGAATATTCAACTGACCATCAGCATAAATTGGTATAGCACTCAAATATTCTGGTCCTTTACCCATAACTCCTAATTGAAACGATACTCCAATAGCCACATTAAAACCTCCACTTCCTCCAGTACCAAACATTCCTAATGAAGCTACAGTAGCTGTTGCATTTTGATCTTTTGCAACCACATTACTCCATTCTAATGAACCATCTGGTTTAAGAGAAGTAACAATCATTTCGTTGGTGTAATAAGTAATTGGAGTTAATCCTAGAGGACCTATTCCTTGTGTTTGACCAACATAAATAAATCGTTCTTCAGACAAAACAATTAATCCCCCATCATTTTTTTCAATAATGGTATGAATTTTATAATATGGTTTTACATCTTTTCCTTTTTTTGCTTTTCTCTCACCAAGTAATTTTACTTTAGTTGCATAATCAAACTCATTGAATTTTAAGTTGTCATTAATATTAGTATTGATGTCAATAGTTGCATTAAAAACACCTTTTAACTCTCTATTTGCTTTTCCATTTTCTCTAACAGATGAATAAAACCCTACCAATTGAACTTTATCATTGCTTGTTGACATCATTGAACAATTGATAATTTCTTTTCCTTTAAAATTAATATCAATTATTTCTTTTTTGTACCCATTACTTTGTTTGAATGCAAAAACTTGGAATTTTTCAACTTTTTCTTTCTTTTTACTATCTCTGTAACTTTCATTAATTACTAAAAAAGCATCATTTCTATAATTAACATCAAAGTCGGAAATCGTGAATTCAAAATCTTTTTTATTATCATCAAAAGATACTTTTTCAGAATTCGAAAATATATTCTTTAAATTTGAATCAAATAATTTTAAATCATATTTCATGGCATCTTCTTTACTAAATAATGATGCGTGCATTGCCAATAATTTTGTTTCATCAGCAGAAGTTTTGAAATAGAAATCTCCTCTTCTTGATTTTTTTTCAACTTCAGCTTCAAACAAAGGAATCATATTGTTGCTTAATTTTCCATCTTCTGAAAATTCAATTCCAACCAATTTGAAGATTTTTTCTTTATTTTGGTATACACTACCAATAACAAATACTTTTCCATCCAACATAATAATTTCTTCAAAATCGATATCTTTATCTTTTACTTCAGGAAGTAAAATTGGCTTATTACTTACCAATTTCATGTCTTTCGAAGTAAATATTTTTAAGAAATAATTTTTACCTTTTAAACCTAATGCATAAATTTTATCATTAGACTCTCCGATTATTTTTACAATTTTACCTTTCTCGTCGGTAATTTCTTCTCCGTAAGTAAGTTTCAAATTTTCAATGTTGTATTGTGCATACGTTGAATTAATCCCCGCTAATACTGAAATAATAGCTACAAATAATAGTTTTTTCATTAAATAAGAGTGTTATGTTTTTTAAAATTTTATGCAATTATACAACTTAAATTCATAACAATTTATTTGTTAAAAATATTTATTTATAAAAAAAAGGACAACCAAATGATTGTCCTTAAATGTTAAAATTTCTTACTTATTTATCACTTTTTCTTGATGTGTAATACTTTCTTGATGAATTGCTTTAAACAAATGCATTACAAATTCATTACTCAATCCTTTTTCTTCGCCTTCCAAAATCATTTTGCCTAAAATTTCATTCCAACGTTGATTTTGTAATATGGCTACATTTTTTTCTTTCTTTAACAGTCCTATTTTGTCGGCAACTTTCATTCGGTTGCCTAAAATTTCTAATAGTTTTCCATCAAATTCATCAATTTGCAAGCGGAGTTTTGCCATTTTTTGGTTGTATTCGCTTTCATCATCCGTCACTTTTCTAACGCGTAAATTAACAAACATTTGTTTCAATGTTGCCGGCGTTACCTGTTGTGCCGCATCGCTCCAAGCATTGTCTGGATCAATATGGGTTTCAATAATTAAGCCATCATAATTCAAATCTAAAGCTTGTTGTGATACTTCTTGAATCATATCGCGCTTTCCTGTAATGTGCGAAGGGTCGCAAATCAAGGGTAAATCGGGAAAACGATTTTGTAAATCGATTGCTATTTGCCACTCAGGATTATTGCGGTATTTTGTTTTTTCGTAAGTTGAAAATCCTCTGTGAATTACTCCTAACTTTTTGATGTTTGCATTGTATAAACGCTCTAAACCACCAATCCATAAAGATAAATCGGGATTTACTGGATTTTTTAATAAAACGATTTTATCGGTTCCTTGCAAAGCATCGGCAATTTCTTGAACTGCAAATGGATTTACGGTGGTTCTTGCACCAATCCATAATACATCAATATCGTTTTCCAATGCTAATTTTACGTGAGCCGCCGTTGCTACTTCGGTTGCCATTAACAAACCTGTTTCTACTTTAGCTTTTTGTAACCATTTCAACCCAATTTCTCCCACACCTTCAAATCCACCTGGACGCGTGCGAGGTTTCCAAATTCCAGCACGAAAAATAGAAACGTCCGAATTTTTCAATTCGTGTGCTATTTTCAAAACTTGTTCTTCGGTTTCTGCACTGCATGGCCCTGCAATAACTAATGGATGATTCAATTGAAAATCATCTAACCAAGTGCGTAATTCTTTTTTATTTTCCATAACCATTATTTCACTGTAAAATTACTATTTATTCTTAAATTATTATTGCTTACTTCTTTCATATTCACCCAAAACCTTGAAATGTGTTGTCATAATTTCCATTACTTTTTTCGCTTTTTCAAAATGTTTATATTTTTCAAAAACCACATCTACAAAAAAAGCATAGGTAAAAGGTGTTTCGATAATAGGTAACGATTGAATTTTTGTTAAATTTAATTTGCAATTATTCAACACATTTAGAACCGTTGCCAATGAACCCGGTGTATCATCTAATTCAAATTTTATCGATGCTTTATTAATGAGTTCTTTCGGAATTTCTTTGTTGGACGCTTTTAAAACCACGAATCGTGTTTTATTACTTTTTACAGTGTGAATTCCGTCAGCAATAATTTCCAAATCATAAATATTAGCCGCAACTGGTCCTGCCAAAGCACCAATTCCTCTTAATTGATTTTCCTGAATTCGTTTTGCTGTAATTGCAGTATCGGAACTTTCTACCAATTTAATATGTGGATATTGACCAAAGAAATTCGCACATTGCAACAAGGCAATGGGATGTGAATGAACTTCTTTAATATCTTCAATTTTTTGACCTGGAAACACCATCAAATTCATATGAATATCTAAAAAATATTCGCCAATAATATGCAAATCATTTGAATCAATTAATGCATAATTTGGCAAGATTGAACCTGCGATAGAGTTTTCTAACGCCATTATTGCTTTGTCCGATTGATTGGTTTTTAAACTGGTGACCACATCTCTAAATGAACCACATTCCTCCAAATCAACTGCTTCACCAAAATAATGATGAGCAACTTGATGATGAAACGACCCTTGAATTCCCTGAATTGCAACTTTAATATCCATAATTATGAGCAAAAAAAATCCCGATGCAAATCGGGATTGTATGTTTATAAAATAAATTTCTTTGATTTATATAATAGCACAACAATCCCTCATCTGTCTCCAGAAGAAATAAAATGAATTGTTATAAAAAAATGTGCTATTTGTAAGCATTGTGACTTTGTTGTTATATTTGGCTAAAGTAATAAAAAAATGAAAACGAAATACTTTTTTAAATAAATTTGAGTTCTTTTAAAAAAAGTTACTTTTGCTAAAATTTACATCATATGTCGATAGAAGTTCAAAATATTTCAAAAAATTACGGAGACCAAAAAGCGTTAGACAACATCAGTTTTTCTGTAAAAAAAGGAGAAATCGTAGGTTTTTTAGGTCCCAATGGTGCCGGAAAATCAACCTTGATGAAAATTTTGACTACTTATTTAACAGCCGATAGCGGAACCGCTATGGTGAACGAACACGATGTAACTTTAGCACAAAAAGAAGTGCAAAAATCGGTTGGATATTTACCAGAACACAATCCGTTGTATTTGGATCTATACGTGAGAGAATATTTGGCTTTTAATGCCGATTTACATAAGGTTGCCAAATCGAGAATAGATGAAGTAATTGCTTTGACAGGATTGACTCCTGAAAGTCATAAGAAAATTGGTGAACTTTCTAAAGGATATCGTCAACGTGTAGGATTAGCAACTGCATTATTACACAATCCAGACGTAATGATTTTAGACGAACCAACAACTGGTTTAGATCCAAATCAGTTGGTTGAAATTCGTGATTTGATTAAAAATATTGGAAAAGACAAAACGGTTTTTTTGTCGACACACATAATGCAAGAAGTTGAGGCTATTTGCGATAGAATTATAATTATCAACAAAGGAAAAATTGTAACTGATAAAAAGCTAAACAATTTAGTTGCTGAACAAACCGAACAAATTATTGAAGTTGAATTTGACAAAAAGGTTTCCGAATCTGATTTTATAGCTTTACCAGATTTAAAATCTGCAAAAAACACGCATGATTTAGTTTGGGAACTTACTTTTACTACGGCAACTGACATGCGACCTGCTTTATTTGATTTTGCACAAGCCAATAATTTAAGAACCTTACAAATTGTATTGAAGAGCAAAAACTTAGAACAAATTTTCAGAGAGAAAACAGCAAAAAAACAATAAAAAAATCTCCTTACAAAAATGTAAGGAGATTTTTTTTTTCATTCTTAAATCCTTAGTTCAAGGTAGCTAAATACTGCTTTCTTAATGCAAAGTAATCATCATAAACTTTAGATAAAGCATAAGAAGATAACTCTTGATTTAAGGTTGTACTGTATATAAATTCATCTTCAGTAAAACCATATTTTGTAATTGCTTTTTTGATGTACTTGACAGCAACGTCTTTTTTTCCATCTAAAAAGTAACAGTTTGCAACTTCAACAAAAACTTCTTTTAAATTTTCATCTCCTGCATTTTTAATATATGATTCATATGCCTTGATAGCTTCTGTGTAATTTTTCTTCTTCTCAAAATCTCTTGCTTTTAAAAGGATAGAATCTAATTCATTTGCAAAGTTTAACTGAGAAATGAACAAAATCACGAAAGTGTAGATAATTTTTTTCATGAGGTATTATTTTTTGTTACTATAAATTTACGAATCTTTTTTGAATAAAAAAATATATATTTAGCAATCACACTTATTTTAACCAGAATACAATGTATATATTTAACATTTTTAATGAATTATATTTAATTTTTATCATTTAATATCAGAAGAAATGAAATTAAAAACCTGAAAATCGACGAAATACAGAAATATTCGAAAAAATGCACTTTTTTTAAAAAATTTTGTTTTTAATCGAATTTATATGCTTTTCATCGGTAAAATTATAATTTTATTTGATTTGAAAAAATAATTACATCTGAAATAACAATTTATTAAACTGAAATCCTGTTGGTTACAATTTATTAATCAATAGTTTCTTCTACGTTAACTTCATTTACGAAAAAAATTGTGGCTTGGTTTTAAAAAAAAATCTCCTAAATATAAAATACTTAGGAGATTCAAATTATTAAAAAGAGTTTTAAAAAATTTCTTTTGCTATTGCTTTTACATTTTCGGCTTTTCCCATAGAATAGTAATGCAACACCGGAATTCCTGCTGCGACTAATTCTTTGCTTTGTTGTGTACACCATTCAATTCCAATCTGTCTTACGGCATCATTATCTTTTGCTTTAACAACTTCCATAATTAAATCATCGGGCAATTCAACACTAAAACGATGCGGAATTAAGTTTAACTGTTTTTTAGTAGCAATAGGTTTCAATCCCGGAATAATTGGAACAGTAATTCCTGCAGCTCTGCATTTTGTAACAAAATCGAAGAATTTTTTATTATCAAAAAACATTTGGGTGATGATATAATCTGCTCCATTTTTGATTTTTTGCTTTACGAAATGAATATCACTATCTAAACTTGGAGCTTCCATATGTTTTTCTGGATATCCTGCAACTCCAATACAAAAATCGGTTTTCGTTGAATTTTGTAAATCTTCATCTAAATAAATTCCTTTGTTCAAATTACTAATTTGGGTCACTAATTCTGATGCATAAGCGTGACCTTCTTTTTCAGGTTTGAAGTAAATTTCGCTTTTAACTGCATCACCACGAAGTGCTACGACATTATCAATTCCTAAGAAATCTAAATCAATCAACAGATTTTCAGTATCTTCTTTCGTAAAACCACCACACAAAATATGCGGAATAGCATCTACTTGATATTTATTCTGAATTCCAGCACAAATCCCAACCGTTCCCGGTCGTTTTTTAACTACTTTTTTCTGCAGTAAACCATTTTCTAACTCTTTGAATTCATATTCCTCACGATGATACGTAACATCAATAAATGGCGGATTGAATTCCATCAACGGATCAATACTATCAAAAATGGATTGGATGTTTTGTCCTTTTAACGGCGGTAAAATTTCGAAGGAGAACAAAGGTTTTCCGTTGGCGTTTTGTATATGTTCAGTTACTTTCATTTTAATCTGCTAAATTGGGTGAGAGCCATTTTTCGGCTTGTTCAATACTAATATTTCTTCTTTTGGCGTAATCTTCTAATTGGTCTTTTTTAATTTTTCCTAAACCAAAATATTTACTTTCTGGGCTCGCAAAATAATATCCAGAAACAGAAGCTGCTGGCCACATTGCCATACTTTCAGTTAACTTCACGCCTATTTCTTGTTCTACATTTAGTAATTTCCAAATCGTTGGTTTTTCCAAATGGTCAGGACAAGCTGGATAACCAGGTGCTGGACGAATTCCTTTGTATTTTTCTTTAATTAATTCCTCATTTGACAACACCTCATCTAAAGCGTAACCCCAAATTTCTTTACGCACTTTTAGGTGCAAATATTCTGCGAAAGCTTCTGCTAATCTATCGCCTAACGCTTTTGTCAAAATCGAATTATAATCGTCTAATTGCTTTTCAAACTCCGAAGCTTTTTCATCCACTCCAAAACCAGTTGACACACAGAAACACCCAATGTAATCTTGTTTTCCAATTTCTTTTGGTGCAATAAAATCCGCCAAAGCTATGTTTGGAGCTCCAACCGTTTTTTGGGATTGTTGTCTTAAAGTTAGAAGTTGGAAGCTGGAAGCTGGAAGATTTACTTCGATATCGTCATCATTGATAGTATTGGCTGGAAAAATTCCTAAAATTCCTTTTGCAGTGAACCATTTTTCCGAAACAATTTGAGCAAGCATTTTTTGTGCATCTTCAAACAAATTCGTCGCTTGTTCACCTACAATTTCATCCGTTAAAATCGCTGGAAATTTTCCATACAATTCCCAAGACTGAAAAAATGGGGTCCAATCGATGAAATCTACTAATTCTGAAAGTTCGACTTCAATGGTTTTTGTGCCGATGAAATTTGGTTTTACCGGTTCGAACGTATTCCAATCGATTTTGAATTTATTTTTACGCGCTTCTTCAATCGATAAGAAATTTTTCTCACGACTTCTATTCAAATACCCTTCTCTAAGCGTATCATATTCTTCTCGAAGTGATTTAGCATAAGTAATTTTAGTCTCAGGTTGCAATAAATTGGTTGCAACTGTTACCGCTCGCGAAGCATCATTCACATGAACCACCGTTTCCTTATATTCTGGTGCGATTTTTACAGCAGTATGTGCTCGTGAAGTTGTAGCACCACCAATCATTACAGGAATTTTGATATTCAACTTATCCATTTCTTTGGCCAAATACACCATTTCGTCAAGAGAAGGTGTAATCAAACCGCTCAAACCGATAATATCTACATTTTCTTTAACCGCAATTTCAATGATTTTTTCTGGCGGAACCATTACACCTAAATCGATAATTTCGAAATTATTACACGCTAAAACTACTGAAACAATGTTTTTTCCTATATCATGCACATCGCCTTTTACAGTTGCCATTAATACTTTACCAGCACTTGACGAAGTTGAACCATCTTTTAAAGCTTCAATATAAGGAAGCAAATAAGCCACCGCTTTTTTCATCACACGTGCCGATTTTACTACTTGCGGCAAGAACATTTTTCCGCTTCCGAACAAATCACCCACCACATTCATTCCAGCCATCAGATTGATTTCAATCACTTCGATTGGTTTTTTGGCCAACTGACGCGCTTCTTCAATATCAATTTCGATAAATTCGTCGATTCCTTTTACTAATGAATGTGTTAATCGCTCTTGAACCGAGCCATTTCGCCATTCGGCAATAGCTTTTTCATTCGATTTTATATCGCCTTTGAAACTTTCGGCTAAATCCAATAAACGTTCGGTAGCATCTTCACGTCTATTTAATAAAACGTCTTCAACGTGTTCTAATAAAATGGGATCTATTTCATCATAAATTTCCAACATTTCAGGATTCACAATTCCCATTGTCATTCCGTTTTGAATGGCATGATACAAGAACGCCGAATGCATCGCCTCACGCACTTTATCGTTTCCACGGAAAGAAAAAGACACGTTACTCACACCACCAGAAATATTCGCATACGGAAGATTTTCGCGAATCCATTTGGATGCTCGAAAGAAATCTAAGGCATTTAATTTATGCTCTTCCATTCCCGTTGCTACTGGAAAAATATTGGGATCAAAAATGATATCCTCGGCAGGGAAACCAACTTGGCTAACTAAAATATCGTAACTTCTTTTACAAATTTCAATGCGTCTTTCATAGGTATCTGCTTGACCCTTTTCATCAAAAGCCATAACAATTACAGCTGCTCCGTATCGTTTAATTAATTTAGCATGATGAATAAAAGTAGCTTCTCCTTCTTTTAGAGAAATCGAATTCACTACACCTTTTCCTTGAATGACTTTCAAACCCGCTTCAATAATTTCCCATTTGGAACTATCAATCATTACAGGAACTCTTGCAATATCTGGTTCCGCGGCGATTAGATTAAGAAATTTGGTCATCGCATAAACGCCATCTAACATCCCTTCATCCATATTGACGTCGATGATTTGCGCTCCTCCTTCCACTTGTTCACGCGCAACCGAAAGCGCTTCGTTGTACTTTTCTTCTTTAATTAAACGAAGAAATTTACGAGATCCCGTAACATTTGTTCGTTCTCCAACATTTACAAAATTGGTTTCTGGCGTTACAATCAAAGGTTCTAAACCTGATAATTTTAAATACTTATCGGAATTATAACTCATTACTTATTCTTTTATAGTGTTTTGCAACATCCTTCCAAAAGGTTTTACTATCACTAACATATTGGCAAACCCAACATCGTTGTGATTGTAGAAATCCTTCAAAATTTATTTTTATTATTCTATTTTTCATTATTTCTTTACTTAAACCAAAACGCTTTCTCTTGGTTTGAATTCTTTTGCTACTTCCGCTATTAATTTGATATGTTCTGGGGTTGTTCCGCAACATCCGCCAATAATATTTACTAAATTTTCCTGTAAATATTCACGAATTAATTGTTGCATTTCCTCAGGCGTTTGGTCGTATTGCCCGAAAGCATTGGGTAAACCAGCATTTGGATGGGCTGAAATATTTAAAGATGTATTATTTCCTAGTCGTTTCAAATATGGTTTCAATTGATCAGCTCCTAAAGCGCAATTAAATCCAATACTCAACAATGGAATATGTGAAATCGAAATTAAAAAAGCTTCAACAGTTTGTCCCGATAATGTTCTTCCCGAAGCATCCGTAATAGTTCCGGAAACCATTATAGGAATATCAATGTTTCGCTCATCTTTCACTTCTTCAATTGCAAACAAAGCGGCTTTCGCATTTAACGTATCGAAAATCGTTTCTACCAAAAGCAAATCGCAACCGCCATCAATTAAAGCTTCGACTTGTTGTTTATAGGCAATTTTTAAATCGTCAAAATTTACAGCGCGAAATCCTGGGTCGTTAACATCAGGTGACATAGATGCTGTTCTGTTTGTTGGTCCGATGGAACCTGCCACAAATCTTGGGCGTTCAGTGTTTTTGGCTGTAAATTCATCCGCCACTTCACGAGCAATTTTAGCCGATTGAAAATTCAATTCGTAGACTAAATCTTCCAAATAATAATCCGCCATTCCGATAGTCGTTCCCGAAAAAGTATTGGTTTCTACAATATCAGCACCCGCTTCAAAATAAGCGCGATGTACTGATTTTACAGCTTCTGGTTGGGTAATGGAAAGCAAATCGTTGTTTCCTTTTAATGGATGCGGAAAATCTTTAAAGCGTTCGCCTCTAAAATCTTCTTCTTCAAATTTATAACGTTGTAACATCGTTCCCATGGCTCCATCGAGCACGAGAATTCGTTTTTTGATTTCTTCTTGAATTTTTGACATAACTTAGTAACCTTTGTAGGTTTTGATTTAATTCTATGTTATGTTATCGCAGAAAAGTGGAGAGATTTCTTTGAGTTATCTTTTTCCGATAAAATCGAAATAGAATGTAGCACCTTCTACAAGAGTAGGGTTGCTAAGCTTTCAATGGGTCTATTCCCTCCAGCTTTCGTGATAACAAACAGTATATTTATGAACACTGCAAATGTAGTAACAAAATTGAAATTAAGAAATATTTTCTATAAATTCATTAATTATACATATTTTGTAGATTTATAATCTATTTTAAAATATAAATTAAGAATAAAAATCTAAATAATTTTTCAAAAAGCTTTATTCTAACGCCTGTTTCAAATCATTAATTACATCTTGAACCGTTTCCAAACCAACAGAAACACGAACCAAGCCGTCGGTTATACTTACTGCTAATCGTTCTTCTTCAGTTAGCTTACTATGAGTTGTAGAAGCTGGATGTGTCACAATCGAACGCGTGTCACCTAAATTTGCAGACAAGGAACATAATTTGATTTTATCTAAGAATTTTCTACCTGATTCAATTCCTCCTTTAATTTCAAACGCTACAATATTTCCGCCTAATTTCATTTGCTTTTTAGCGACTTCATATTGTGGATGCGATTTCAAAAATGGATATTTCACCGAAGCTACATTTGGATGGTTTTCTAAAAATTCGGCAACTTTTAAAGCGTTTTCGCAATGTTTTTCGATACGAACTGGCAACGTTTCTAAACTTTTTGACAACACCCAAGCATTAAAAGGCGACAAAGCAGGTCCGGTATTGCGAGAAAACAAATAAATTTCACGAATTAAATCAGAGCGACCAACGGTTACTCCACCTAAAACACGACCTTGACCATCGATTAATTTGGTTGCAGAATGAATTACTAAATCCGCTCCAAATTGAATAGGATTTTGAATGTAGGGCGTGGCAAAACAATTATCGATAATTAAAATCAAATTGTGTTTTTTAGCAAGTTGCCCTAACAATTCTAAATCTAAAATATCAACCGCTGGATTGGTTGGCGATTCTGCGTAAAGGATTTTGGTATTCGGTTGGATAAAATTTTCAATCGTTTCAGGTTGATTGACATCGAAATAGGAAGTTGTGATGTTCCATTTTGGAAAATATTTGGTAAACAACGTGTGTGTTGAACCAAAAACACTACTTGCTGAAACGATATGATCACCCGAATTTAATAAAGCCGCAAAAGTAGAATACACCGCTGCCATTCCTGTTGCAAAAGCGTAACCGTCTTCTGCACCTTCCATTTGACAAATTTTTTCAACAAATTCTGATGTATTGGGATTGGAAAATCGGCTATAAATATTTCTTTCCTTTTCCTCCGCAAATGAAGCGCGCATATCTTCCGCATCTTCAAAAATAAAACTAGAGGTTAAATATAGTGGAACGGAGTGTTCTAAATATTGTGTACGTTCTAATTGGATTCTGATGGCTTGGGTTTCTAATCCTAATTTTTGGTTGCTCATTGTTTGTTTGTTTTTAACATATAAGTTTAACTTGACTTACATAGAATAGTTTAAGTTCATTTAAGTGTAAAACCCACAAGACTTTTACATCTTGCAGGTTTTGGAGTTTGGATGGTTATAATTTTTTTTCGGATAAACGTAAAATATCGCCAAAAACACCTCTTGCGGTTACCGAAGCTCCAGCTCCAGCTCCCTGAATTACGATAGGTTGCTCTCCATAAGATTCTGTATAAATTTCGAAAATAGAATCCGAACCTTTTAATGACCCTAAAGCAGAATTGGCTGGAACAGAGATTAATTTCACTTCCAATTTTCCCTTGTCTTGTTGCAAATCGCCTGATAATTCACCGATATAACGCAAAACTTCATTTGGACCTTGAGCGTCTTTGATATTTTGATAAATTCCGTCTAATTCTGACAAACGTTTTAAGAAATCTGATGCACTTCCTTCGCGCAACGCTTCTGGTATTAAGTTTTTAATTTGGATTTCTTCAAATTCGTTTTGTAAATCTAATTCGCGTGCTAAGATTAATAATTTTCGCCCAACATCGTTTCCGTTTAAATCTTCTCTTGGATCAGGTTCGGTAAAACCCTTATCGATGGCTTCTTGCAATACTTCGCTGAATTTCTTGTTATCTATCGAAAAATTATTGAATAAATAACTCAATGTTCCCGAGAAAACACCTTTAATCTTAGTGATATTTTCACCTGATAAATGCAGTAATTTAATCGTATCAATCAATGGTAATCCAGCGCCAACATTAGTTTCGTACAAATATTCTTTTTGGTTTTCTTTTAACACTTTTCGTAGTTTTTTATAGAAATCAATACTCACGGTATTCGCCACTTTGTTTGACGAAATCAAATCAAAACTGTTTTCGGCTAACGAAATGTAATTTTCAATGAAAGTCGAACTTGCCGTATTATCTATTGCAATTAAGTTTTCTAAATGATGTTCTTTCGCGTAAGCAATAATATCTTCAACTTTATAATCTTGGCCTTTATCTTCTAACGTAGCTTTCCAGTTTTCGCTAATTCCGAATTTATTCAACAACACCTTCTTTGAATTTGCAATAGCAAATACATTTAACTTGATTCCTTTTCGCTTTTCAATGTTTTTTGCCGATTCTAGAATTTGAGAAATCAAAGTTCCTCCAACCGTTCCGTGACCAAAAATGGCGATGTTGATTTTTTTGGCTACACCAAAAATTTCGCCGTGAATAACATTTAAAGCGCGTTTGAATTCATCTTGACTAATCACCAAACTGATATTTCTTCCGGTAACCGTATTGTTCAACAAAATTGGCGTGATTTTATTTCGAATTAATGCCGTGTATGATTTGTGAAAATTGGTTAAATCTTGACCAATAATCGAAATCACTGCAATGTTATCGTTTACCGAAATTTTATTGACATCTTTCGTATAAAAATCGGTTTCAAATTCTTTTTCTAAACCAACTAACGCTTTGGAAGCCTTATCAGAACTCACGACCAAACCAATTCCTCTTTCTGAAGAACCTTGCGAAATAATACTTACACTGATGTCGTTTTCAGCCATCACATGGAAAATTCGTGCATCCACACCTGTTTTTCCTAACAAACCTCTTCCTTCTAAATTAATCAGCGAAACATTCGTTAAAACCGAAAGCGATTTGATCCCTTCATTGGTTTGTTCAGAAGTGATTAACGTTCCTTCATTTTCGGGATTGAAGGTATTTAAAATACGTAACGGAATATTTTTTTCCACCAAAGGAATGATAGTTTTAGCATGTAAAATTTGTGCTCCAAAATTTGCCAACTCATTCGCTTCGTTAAATGACAAACGCTCGATTTTTTTTGCATCAGCAACTAAATCTGGATTAGCAGTAAAAATTCCATCAACGTGGGTATAATTTTGAAATTCTTCGGCATTTAGATAATTTGCTAATAATGAAGCTGTGTAATTACTACCGTTTCTTCCTAAAGTTGTGGTTTCGTTGTGTAATGTCGAACCAATAAATCCCGTTACAATATTAACTTTATCTGTGTTTTTTTCGAAATAATCCAAGACATTTCGCTTTGAAACAGCTTCAATTGGCTGTGCATTTCCAAAATTTATATCCGTTTTTATCAATTGGCGTGCATCTGTAAATTGTGCTTTGATGCTGTTTTCGTTCAAGACATATGCCACGTATTTTGCAGCTAGAATTTCGCCATACGCAATGACTTGGTCTTTGATTTTTTCGCTATAATCTCCTAAAAGCGAAACACCTTCTAATAATTTCTGCAAAACGGTAAATTCTTCTTCAAAGATATTTTCTGTCAAGCTTTCTAATTGATATTTTTTGAATTGTTCAAAATCTGCTTGAAAACTGATGTTGGCTTGTGCTTTTTTTAGTAAAATTACTAATTCGTCAGTTGCGTTTCCTCTTGCCGAAACGACCACTGCTATAGGTTCGTTATTGAAATATTTTTGAGCAATCGTTTGAATTACTTTTTGCAATCCTTCTCCGTTTGCTAATGATTTTCCTCCAAATTTTAATATTTTCATTTGTTTAGATTTTATTTTTTAGTGGTAACAAATGGTATCGCTTTTTATTTGATTTTGCTTCCGCAAATAGCTTTGTGAGCGATTTCATTGTGTTTTTAATTAAATATAGGTTTAAGTATGTTGTTTAGTTGTTCAAATTCTATCAAGAAAGCATCGTGTCCGTGAATGGATTTGATTTCGTGATAATATGCGTTGTTTTTGTAGTTTTTGATTTCCAAAAATGCGGTTTTGATTTCGTTTGCCGTAAAAAAATAATCGGAATCCATACTAATTAGATAAATGTTAGAAGTGATGTTTTTTATGACTTCTGCTTGATTTCTGTTTTTAAAAATATCTGTAGTTTTCAATAAATGATTCATGAGTTTGTAAGCCGAAAGTTGAAAACGGTTTTGCAATTTTTCTCCGTGATGCAACAACCAACTTTCCACTTGAAACAATCCTTCTAAATTTTGCAATTGAGCATGGAATTTTTCTTGTAAAGATTCGGGTGTTCGATACAATAACATGGCGTGAATTCTGGCATCGTGAATTGGATTTTTGGAATTATTCAAAATCAAATCTTGAATTAATACATTTCCAATCAACCAATCAGAAGCTTTCCAACTTGTTGCTACCGGAATCAGATTTGCAATTGCTTTTGGTCGAATAACCGTCATTTCCCAAGCAATTGCACCGCCTAAACTTCCTCCAATAACAGCAAAAATTTGAGTCACTTTAAACGAATCGATTCCTTTCCAGAATAAATTAGCAATATCGTGGTTTGTAAAATCTTGATAATTTTCAATCAAATTTTCTTTGTCTTGATAGCCGTTTCCGGGAATATTGAAAGCTAAAACTGCATATTTTTTAGTATCGATAATTTTATCATCGCCAATTAACGATTGCCACCAACCGTTTTCACCAATAACTTGCGAATTTCCAGTTAAAGCATGATTCACTACCACCAAAGGTGCAGAACCTACAGGTTGCCCGAACAGTTGATAGGACAAAATCACTTTTGCTTGCACAACTCCATTTTGCAATGGAACATTTTGAAACACTATTTTTTGAATTTTACTCATCTTTCTTTTAAAAAAAAGACTGCCTTTAGGTAGGTCTATCGGCAGCCTTCAAACAAACAAAAACCTAAACTAAATTTTGAACTGGCAATTTTTCGAAAACACTTTGTAAATCGGCTTTCAAATCTTCAATATCTTCTAATCCAACTGATAAACGAATTAAATCTTTCGTTACTCCGGTTGCAATTTGTTGTTCTTCTGACAATTGTTGGTGCGTTGTACTTGCAGGATGAATAATCAATGATTTTGTATCGCCAATATTTGCCAATAAAGAGAAAAATTGAGTGTCATCAGCTACTTTTTTAGCGGCTTCATAACCGCCTTTTAATCCAAAAGTTACGATACCACTTTGTCCTTCTGGTAAGTATTGCTGGGCTAAATTGTAATATTTTGAGGAAATCAATCCAGGATAATTTACCCAAGCCACTTCAGAACGTTTTTGTAACCATTTCGCTAATTCTAAAGCATTCTCACTGTGTTTTTTGATTCGAATTGCTAAAGTTTCCAAACCTTGAATAATTTGAAATGCATTGAACGGACTTAAAGCAGCTCCTAAATCGCGTAAGCCTTCGATTCTAACTTTTGCAATAAATGAAGCTGCACCTAAAACTTCATAATATTTCAATCCGTGATAACCTGCTGAAGGTTCTGTGAATTCTGGGAATTTTCCGTTGCTCCAATCGAAATTTCCTGCATCGATGATAACACCTCCAAGAGAAGTTCCGTTTCCACCGATGTATTTGGTTAACGAGTGAATAACGATGTTTGCTCCGTGTTCGATTGGGTTCAGCAAAAAGGGTGTTACCACTGTGTTATCCACAATAAAAGGCACTTTGTAGGTTTGTGCGGCTTTTGAAATGGCTTTTAAATCGAGTACATCTAATTTTGGATTTCCTAAACTTTCGGCGAAGAACACTCGGGTATTTTCTTGAGCTGCATTTAAGAAATTTTCTGGATTTGATGGATCTACAAATGTTGTGGTGATGCCTAATCTTGGCAAAGTCACGTTTAATAAATTGTAAGTTCCGCCATATAAACTGTTAGAAGCTACAATGTGATCGCCTGCTTTTAATAAAGTTAACAAAGCAGTAGAGATTGCTGCGGTTCCTGAAGCGGTTACGACAGCTCCAATTCCGCCTTCTAATTTGGCTAAACGTTGTTCTAAGATATCGTTTGTTGGATTATTTAATCGTGTGTAAATAAAACCCGCTTCAGCTAAACCGAAAAGATTGGCTGCATGATCTGAATTTTTGAAAACGTAGGAAGTAGTTTGGTAAATTGGAACTGCCCTTGTTCCACCATTTTTAGTTACGTCGTGTCCTGCGTGTAGTGCGTTTGTTGCAAATTTATGTGTACTCATGATATTTTATTTTTTGATGTTATTGTATTTTTTAATGTCTTTACTGAGTTTGATTCAGTTACACATTCGACAACATCGTCTTGGATTATAAATGGCTATTTTCATTATTTTGTTGATTTTTAGAAATAAAAAAACCTCTGCTTTTCGACAGAGGTTATATTGAATTAATTTACTTTTAAAATTATGCAATAGTCTTCCTCTGCGGATTGTTCCACATCATCATACATATATTGCACATTGTAAAGTTCATTTTCTATTTCTTTTAGTTTGATGGGACAAAATTAGATTTATTTTCTACAATAAAAAAATAAATAGATTATTTTTCTAAATTTTGCTATTTTAAATAATTAAAATAGATTTTTATTCTAAAAAAATAACATATTACAAAAATAAAATCTATTATAAATAAAAAAAGAGGCAAAAGCCTCTTTTTCTATAATAAGTTATGTTAAATAAGTCTAATTTTTCACAAATTTAGCCGTACCTTTTCCTTCATTTGTTTCAATCGAAATGAAATAAACTCCAGAAGATAAATCTGAAACATCAATAGAATTAATTGCTGTAGAACTTGAAGAGACTACTCTTCCGTTTAAATCCGTAATCGATAAATTATTGATAGTCATTTCGTTTTTAACAGAAATATTTAATACATTATTTACTGGATTAGGATAAAATGAAAAATTATTTTTGAAAAAAGAATCAGAACTTAAAGGTCTATCAACTGAAAAAGTATCCAGTCCTATAATATTCGAATTAGCACCACTTGGTCCTCCATTTGTAACAAAATATCTGAATCCAACTTTACAAGGCACAACCCCTGTTAAACCACTAACAGTGTAAGAATATTGTGTCCAAGTAAATGGATAACCTGAAGTAGTTAAAGTTGGGTTTATAGAAACCGCCAATGTCGTAAAAGCCCCAACGCTAGCATCACCTACTGGATTTCCAGACGCTGCAACATCAGTAGAATTTAATCTCATCTCTAATCTATCAGGATAAATTGTTCCTGTACCTGTTCCTCCTGCACGAGAATAAAAAGTAATTACATCCCCATTTTGAAGGCTAATTGTAGGTGTAATTAACCAATTACTAATTGTTCCAGCCCCTGTTGTGCTATTAAAATTACACAATGTAAATGAAGTAGTACCTCCTGCTTGGCCCCCTGTAGTAAATGCAGTTCCCCCACCTTGTGCCCAAGTTGAAGCTCCTAATGGAAGACTTTGATTAGTAGTTGTCCAACCTAATCCTGCTAAATTAGCAAACGTATCAAAACCTTCACTAATTAAATTTTGTGCTTGAAATGTTAGTGACACTAACAAAAAGCTTAAAGAAAGTAATTTTTTAATCATATCTATGTTTTTTTTAGTTTAACCTTAAATTTATGAATAACAAACAATTAAAAAACAAATTCCCGATAAAACATACAATAATTCCGACGAAAGCACAATATTAAAAAAAAAGCGAACAACTATTTGGAATTCAATTTCATTTCATACATTTGCAAACGAAAACAAAGAGGAAAAATTTGAACTGATTGCAACCTCATTAAAAAAATGCTAAAGCAGTATTCCCTACTCCTTTACGTAATTGCAATCTTTTTTTTCTCGCTTAATTTATAATAATTTTAATTATGGCTTATTTATTTACGTCAGAATCAGTGAGTGAAGGACATCCTGACAAAGTTGCAGATCAAATTTCAGACGCATTAATTGATAACTTTTTAGCATTTGACCCTGAGTCAAAAGTAGCTTGTGAAACATTAGTTACAACAGGACAGGTGATTTTAGCTGGAGAAGTAAAATCTAATACTTATTTAGATGTACAAACAATTGCAAGAGATGTAATCAAAAAGATTGGTTACACAAAAAGCGAATATATGTTTGAAGCAAATTCATGTGGTGTTTTATCAGCTATTCATGAGCAATCTGCTGACATCAATCAAGGAGTTGACAGAGCAAGTAAAGAAGAGCAAGGTGCTGGTGACCAAGGAATGATGTTTGGCTACGCTACAAATGAAACTGCTGAATTCATGCCGTTAGCATTAAAATTATCTCATCAATTATTACAAGATTTAGCTGATTTAAGAAGAGAAAACAACGAAATCACCTACTTACGTCCAGACGCAAAATCACAAGTTACTTTAGAATATTCTGATGACAACAAACCGGTTCGTATTGATGCTATTGTGGTTTCTACACAACATGATGATTTTGCTGACGAACCAACAATGTTAGCAAAAATTAAAAAAGATATTATCGAAATTTTGATTCCGAGAGTGATTGCTAAAAATCCGCAATATGCTCATTTATTTAACGATGCCATTAAATACCACATTAACCCAACAGGAAAATTCGTTATTGGAGGACCTCACGGCGATACTGGTTTAACAGGAAGAAAAATTATTGTAGATACTTATGGAGGAAAAGGAGCGCATGGTGGTGGTGCATTCTCAGGAAAAGATCCATCTAAAGTAGACCGCTCAGCTGCATATGCTACACGTCATATTGCTAAAAACTTAGTTGCTGCTGGTGTAGCTGACGAAATTTTAGTACAAGTTTCTTATGCAATTGGAGTTGCTGAGCCAACATCAATCAACGTAAACACTTATGGAACTGCAAAAGTGAACTTAACCGACGGAGAAATCAGTAAAGTAGTAGAAAGCATTTTTGATATGCGTCCGTACTTTATTGAACAACGTTTAAAGCTTAGAAATCCAATCTACAGCGAAACTGCAGCATACGGACACATGGGAAGAACTCCAGAAACCGTAACCAAAACATTTTCTGCTCCAGGTGGTTTAACAAAAACTGTTTCTGTTGAATTGTTTACTTGGGAAAAATTAGATTTTGTTGACAAAGTAAAAGCTGCTTTTAAGATTTAATTATCATTACATTATAAAACAAAAAAGCCTGACTTAAACAGTCAGGCTTTTTTATTACAAATCAAGTCTCTATAAATTATACTTCAAACTTAAAATTAAAAATCTAGGTTGCACTCGATAACTTGAAAAATTACTAGTTCCTCCCAATTGACTAAAACTATTAGTATCTAACGATTTTGTATCTAATAAATTTGTTCCTGATAATTTCCATTCCCATTTACTGTCTTTTTTCTGATAAATTAAACTTGCCGTTAAGAAATCATACTCACTATCAATGGTTTTAGATTTGTTGTAATTGTGATAAAAATTATACTCAGAAGTAAACGAAAAAGCATCTAAGAAATAATACTCTAAGGTTAACGAAGGACTATCTGTATAAATTACATCAGAAAAATTGTCGCTAATAGAATAATTATAGGATAAACCCAGATTTGGAATTGTTTTATAATTCGTCGAAAAACCAATAGTATAACTTTGATTAAACGATTCTGTAGTTTGAATTTCTGTTGGATTATTATTTGGATCCGTATCAGAATCTGGATAAACACGAATGTTGTTAAACTTATTCCAATTCAAACTTGCTCTTATATTTGCTTTGTAATATTTTGCGAATGAACGACCATAATTTCCACTACCTGACAACGATTCATCTGCAAAAGAAGAATTAATATTAACTGCAGAAGAAACTTGGTTAACTCCTGTCAATAATGATTTATTCTTAATTGCATCCACTTGTTTGGAATATGAAATGTTTGCAAAAATATTCTCAAAATTAAACATGTTATACTTAAAATAACGCAAAGAATGCACTTGCGAAGTAGAATTTTCTAAGAATCTATTACCACTAAATAAACTGTTATAATTAGAAAACACATAGCCTTGAGCTAATCTATTTATATCAGTAAAATTATTTGATAATGAATAATTATAGGTTAATGTTTCCGATTTTTTAATTTGCCAAAGCGCATAAACATCTGGTAAAATCCTATTAAACGATTGCTTGTTTGAAGTTCCTAATTGCTCGTCATTCATATTGTATTGATGCACACTGAATCCAGGGTTGAAAGTGAATTTTCCTAACAAAAACTTATAATGAACCCCAAGAAAAACATCATTAAACGAATAATTTACATCGTTTGAATTTTCTACAGCTGACAAATTATTTTGCGAACCATCATCTAATATTTGAAAAATCGAAGAATTGAAATTTTGATATGAATAGGTGTTTCCTAAAGTCAAGTTAATGTTACTTTTTGGTGTAACCATATAATAATAATCAAATTTTGAGTCTAATTTATTGGTTTTCACAAAACGACTTTGGTTAACATCATCTCTTAACTGCGTTCCATTATATCCAGACAAAACAAAAGGTTGCGTTTCTAAATTGGCATTATAAAAAGGGTCTTCTTCTTGAAATAAATGTTGAAATTCTGCCGCAAAAACATGTTTGTCATTTAATGTATAATAGTAATTCAAGTTTTGGTTTAACGAAAAAGGATTTTGTTTTTTATTCGTATAAATATCCGAAAGCAAATTAGAAAACACACTTGAATTCTCTTTTTGGTCAGAAAATTTTACCAAAGCATCATAATCAAAATGCATTTTTTCGGAAGGTACATAACTTGAACTTAATTTCAACAACGCTTGCTTACTGTCCTGACGGGTAAAATCTTGACGTGTTTCTGTGATCGTTTGCGAAGTGCCATCTGGCAAATTGTCGATACGATTAGAAATGTTTGTAGTTTCAATCTCCGTTTTGTTTCCCAATAAAATTCCAAAACCACTTAATGTCCATGCTTTAGTAGGATTAAAACTAAAATTTGCAGCTCCAAAAGTAGACTCAATATTTGCGGCTTGATTATTACGAAGTCCTAATATACCCAAATCATTTGAAGTTACATTAAACGAAGAACCACCTTTGCGCATCATGTTTTTAAATCCGCCCGTGAACTTAAAATAATCTTGTGCTGTTAATGGTAACTCGCCAATATTGTTTTTATTTCCAATAATGTTTAAACTGTATTTTGGATTGTAATAAAACAATTTTGGATTGATGATATAGCGTTCTTCTTCATGTCCAACACCAATTCCTGCGGTCATGTCTCCAAACCAAAAATTCTTTTTACCTTCTTTTAATTTAATATTCAAAGCAATACTTTCTTCGTTGTTTTCCAATCCTTTAAGATTAGAAACTTCGTTGTAATTTCGTAAAACTTGGATTTTATCTAATGCATCCGCTGGAATATTTTTAGTAGCTAATTTGGTGTCGCCATCAAAAAAATCTTTTCCTTCGACCATTACTTTTTGCACTTTTTTCCCTTCAATTTCAATTTCACCATCTTTATTTACTTCAACACCAGGCAATTTTTTTAGTACATCTTCTAATTTTCGTTCGGTTCCATTCGTAAATGAATCTGAATTATAAATTATGGTATCGCCCGAAATGGTTACAGGCATTTCATGTACTACTTCGACATCATTTAACACTGTCCCTTCTTTTAAAGTAATCGGGAAATTCATATTTGAAGCTGTCGTATTTACTGTTTTTTCAAAAGATTGGAAACCAATATAACTTGCTTTAATGGTATATGCCGTATTCGCTTTTAAATTCAATATAAATTTTCCAGCTTCGTTGGTGATTGCATAAGCATCCATTGCTTTTGTTTGCTGATTTATCGCCATAATATTAGCCATATCTAAACCAACACCTGTAGTATCTTTAACAGTACCTTCAAAACGGATATTTTGAGAAAAGGCACTTGTAGAAAGTGCCATTAAAAGTAATAATATTATTTTTTTCATATTGTATTGTAAAGATTATCTACTCATTCTAAATCCACCACGTTGTTGACCTCCGGGCCCAGAATTCATCTCTTGCATTTCCTCCATTTTTTTCTTTACAATATCGTTGTATTCTGTTTGAGTAACTTCTTTTCCTTTAGTTACGGGTTTAATTTCAACTTTATCTTTAGTATTCATAACAATTTTTGTACACAACATAACCGTTTTTCCATCATTAACTTCTAAAATTAACCCAGGTAAACCCCAATAATTTTCCGGCCCTTGATTTACAGGGATTTCTGGACAATACCATGCAGTAATGGTATTTTCTTTTGGCATTTCCCAGTCTTCGGTAAAATTGGTTTTATTTGCTTTGGTAGTATCTTTTACGGTTTCTGTTTTAGCTTCAGTTTCTTTTTTATCGCGATTTCTAAATCTAAAATTTCTAAAATCTGATTCATTTACTTTTACAACTGCAGTAGCTTTAAAACAAGTATAATTCCCAATTTGCTTTGATTCCCCTTCCATTTTCCAATCGTATTTTGGCAACGAATCTTTAATTAAAAATTCTTTTCCAAAAAATTCTCTATCTACAATAAATTGTTTGTCTTTTACATTTTTATAATGTGTTCCACCACCGCCCATCATCGAGGCCATCATTCTTCTTCCGCCTTGTTCTCCTGGTGCATCTAATTTTTCTTCTTCTTTATAAATAGAAGCTGATTTATCAAAATTTAAAATAAAAGTTTTTTCAAACATTTTTTTCATTCGCTCTTCAATTTGCTTTTGCATTTCGGGTGTAATTTCTTTATTCCCACTAATTCCTTTTGCAAATTCAGCTGTACTTGTTTTAGATTCATAAACTGCCATTCCTTGAAAATTCTGAGCTTGTACAAACCCAGCTATCATTAATATTGAAGCAATAATTATTTTTTTCATTGTTTTTGAATAGATTAGATATTGTTTAGACTTTCAAAAGTGCAATTTGTTACACAATTTATCTACTAATATTCTGTTAAAGTAGTATATTAGACCTTTAAAATTCAAATAAGTTTAAAGAATGTTTCAAAAAAAATGTTTTCTGTTTTTTTTATTTTTCTTGATGTGTGAAATTACTTTTTCGCAAGAAAGCGTATATGCTGAAAAAATAGACAATACGACATTGTTAACAGAAACTTTTTTAGGATTTGATAACCAACAAAATCTGTATTCAATAAAAGACAATGTGTTATCTAAACAGCACGAACTTATCAATTATCAATATAAAAATGTGAGTTTAGGTAAAATTACTCGTGTAGATTTTCAAAATCCGTTGCAAATTGTAGTTTTTTATAACGATTTCAATACTGCAATTTTACTAGACAATCAATTAAACGAAACCAAAAAAATTGATTTTAATTTACTTTCAGAAGCTGTAAATATTGATGCAATCGCTTTATCTTCGCAAAACCAGTTGTGGTTTTTTGATGCTATTTCGTCAAAAATTGGATTGTATAATTTAACTAACGATAGCTTTAAATGGATTTCAACTACATTAGAACATCCGATAAAACATTACCATTCGAATTACACCCATTTTTACTGGCTGAATGATAAAAACAAATTTCATTCCATATCTATTTATGGCACTATTGAAACATTTGATCGTTTTCCAGAATTTGATACCATTCAATTAATTAACAATGAAATTGCCTTGTATACAAATGACAATCAATTGCTATATTATGAAATCGCCAATAACAGAAGTACAAAAATTAAAATTGCTGAAAATTTCGTTACTAATTTTTTCTTTGCGGATGGAATTTTAGCTATTTTTACGCAAAATGAAATTACTAATTATAAAATAATTTTACCATAATGCACATAGCAGTCGCAGGAAACATCGGAGCAGGAAAAACAACATTAACGAAACTATTAGCCAAACATTTTAAATGGGAACCGCACTTTGAAGATGTAGTTGACAATCCGTATTTAGATGATTTTTACCACCAAATGGAACGTTGGAGTTTTAATCTTCAAATTTACTTTTTGAACAGTCGTTTTCGTCAAGTGTTGCAAATTCGCGAAAGTGGTAAAAACATTATTCAAGACCGTACAATTTATGAAGATGCTCATATTTTTGCACCCAATCTTCATGCTATGGGATTAATGGCAAATAGAGATTACAATAATTATACATCACTTTTTGAACTGATGGAAGGCTTAGTAGGTGCCCCAGATTTGTTGATTTATTTAAGAAGTTCAATTCCGAATTTAGTAAGTCAAATTCACAAAAGAGGAAGAGATTATGAAAACTCGATTTCAATTGATTATTTAAGTCGTTTGAACGAAAGATACGAAGCTTGGATTCAAACCTACGACAAAGGTAAATTAGTAATTATTGATGTGGACAATATTGATTTTGTTAACAATCCAGAAGATTTAGGAAACATCATCAACCGAATTGATGCCGAATTAAACGGATTATTTTAGAAATATCAAACGCCTCAATTGAGGCGTTTTTTTTATTATAAATTTGTCATTCTGAACTTATTTCAGAATCTCAAAACGCAACTTTAGAAGCTGAAATAAGTTCAACTTGACAGAACTAATTTTTTAATTTATTGTATCAAACAACGATTTCACTTTTATATTTTGAACTGGCTTTGACAATTTGATAACTCGTTTTTCATTTGGTAATAAATCAAAATAATTGTCATCAAAAAACACTTCATTTTCAGAAGACAAAAAAACATCCTTAGCTAAAACATCAGAAAAAATTTCAATGGTTACTTCATCAATAGTTTTGATTTGAATATTTGGCTTTGATAATTTTAAATCTTTAGGTTTTTCAAAAAAGAAAATACTTTCAAAATGATTATCATCTGAAATAAATTCTAATTTTAAATATGAATTTTGTTTATCTATTTTATCTAAAGGAATAAATGGATAAGTTATTGCAATGTTTATTGATTTGGAATCAGCTTTACAATACGTTACATCATTCCATAAAAGTTGACCCTTAAAATTTCTAACTTCCGCTTTTAATTCTCCTGCATAATTTTGTAAACCATCATTAATAACAAAATATTTATTACTTTTATTAACAGTCATTTCAAAAGATAAAAGTATGTTTTCAAAACTTCGCTTCGCCTGATAATGAAACGCTTTCCAATTTCCATAATAATCTAACGAACTCCAAGACGTTACAGGCCAACAATCATTGAATTGCCAATATAGTGTTCCCATGCAATAGGGTTTGGCTCTTCGGTGGGCTTCAATGGCGATTTTCATTCCACGAGCTTGCAACAGTTGCGAAACATAAAGATAATTTTCAAAATCTTTTGGCACCACATAATCGCGCTCCATATATTCGTTTATAGTTTCATAACCTGTTGGGTGTTTTTGATGATTTTTGAAAGCTTCGGAAGTAAAATTTAAATCTTCTTTTCGCATTACTTTTCGCAACGTTTCCAAATTGGGCATACCTTGAAAACCATATTCGCTCATAAAACGCCCTACTTTTTTCTCATAAATTTCAAATGGTTCTTTTCCCCACCAAACGCCCCAATAGTGCGAATCGCCTTGCAACAAACTTTCTTTTCTTCCCCAACCAATGGATGGTGATGAAGACCAATAAATATTTTTTTCTTTCGGAAGTAAACTATCTAAAGTCTGCGGAATCATTTCATGAAATACTTTTTTGTAATCGTTCCAAATTTGAGTCGAATCGGCTTTTGAATAGTTAAATTGTTTTTGCCAACCCCAATTGTGCCAACCTTCGTCGTTTTCATTATTGCCACACCAAATGGCAATACTTGGATGATTTTGTAACCGATTCACGTTATCAATTACTTCCTGTTTTACGTTTTGCACAAATTTTTCATCGCCTGGATACATCGAACAAGCAAACATAAAATCTTGCCACACTAAAATTCCGTTGGCATCACAAGCTTCATAAAACGCATCATCAAAATAAACGCCGCCACCCCAAACACGAAGCATGTTCATGTTCGCTTTTTTGGCATTTTTAACTAAAGAAAAATATGTGGAATCAGAAACGCGTGGTAAAAAACTATCTGGCGGAACCACATTAGCACCTTTCATGAAAACCGATTTCCCGTTTAATTTGAAATAAAAACTTTTACCATGTTGGTCATTTTCCTGAATTAATTCGATAGTTCGTAAACCAATATTTATTTTTTTTGCATCCAAAAATTGCTTTTTCTGTTGGACTTCGATAGTAAAAGGATATAAATTTGCTTCACCTAAACCATTACACCACCACAATTTTGGATTCGCAATTTCATAGAACATTATGATTTTGTTCTTTCCTTTTTTAAGATTGAAGGTTTCCGATTTATCATTGATTTTTAGCTGAATCGTTTTTGCTTTGGAAACGTAAATTTCGGTTGTGAATTCTAAAATCGCTTTTTTGTCATTCAATTCAACTTGACTGAATTTTATGTTTTCGATTTTAGCCGAATTCCAAAATTTCAATTGGACTTTTTTCCAAATTCCTGCCGTTACAAATCGTGGTCCCCAATCCCAACCGAATTGATATTGCGCTTTTCGTACAAAAACACGTTCTTTTTCGGGTAACGTATAAGATAATTTTGCTGCTGCTTCTTTCCCTTTTTGAACTGTCGAATGAAAAACAACTTTTAAATGATTGGATCCAATTTTTAAATTTGATTTGGCTGAAATGGTCCATTTTCGGAACATATTATTGGCTTCTAAAACTACTTTTCCGTTCAACAAAACGGTTGCATACGTGTCCAAACCCTCAAATTCCAAATCGATATTTTGATTTTTTAGTTCCGATTCTGATAGTGTAAAATGTGTTTCGTATTCCCAATTCTCATTTTCAATCCATTGCAATTCTTTTTCATTAGTTCCAAAAAAAGGATCAGGAATTAATTGGTTTTGAAACAAATCGGTATGAACGGTTCCAGGTATAGATGCCTTGTGTTTTTTAGATTCATTTTGCTTATTGAAAGTCCATTTTTCATTTGACAAATTACGATAAGAAGTCTGTGCTGAAACCGAACAGCAAATTAGAATCAAAAACAAGAATATTTTTTTAAACATAAAAGTCATATAAATTTTGAGAGTGAAATCGTAAAATTAAAGAAGTTCATTTAAGATTGAAGTTTATTCTTTAGTTGGATGATTTCTTCCGGATTAGCAATTTCACTTCCATCTGTAATTGCAGATGAATGATACCAATTGGCTTTTACCGTTTCATTTAATTCAGAAATATTAATTGAACGTAATCCACCACCAGGCATAATTTTGATGCGATTATTTGCTTGATTGACCAATTGTTTCAACACTTCTTTTCCTTCTATGACATTTGGAAAAGTACCAGAAGTTAGAATCGTTGAAAATCCACACGAAATAACATCTTCCAATGCTTTTTCAACATTTAAAACGGCATCAAAAGCACGATGAAACGTACAAGGAAATGGTTTTGCAAATTCTACTAAAGCTTTATTTTGTTCGATATTAATTGTTTTATCTTCATTCAAAATTCCAAAAACAAATCCGTTAACTCCAAGTTTTTTGATGGTCTCAATTTCTGATTTCATCTGTTCAAATTCTGCTTCTGAGTAAACAAAATTTCCTCCTCTTGGGCGAATCATTACATATAAATCGATGGTCAAATGCTCGCGAACTTGTTGGATTATTTCTATTGTTGGAGTTGTACCACCAACCGACATATCAGCACATAATTCCACTCTATCGGCTCCAGCTTTTTGAGCGATTAAAGCAGATTCAATGTTAAAACAAGCGATTTCTATTTTTTTCATTATTTCAAAAAGTAATTCGCATCGATTAATTTATTTCCGGTTGCATCGTGAACGGCATAATTGAAGCCACCTTGCACACAATACGAACCATATTCACCTTTTTTATTCAAAGCGATGAATCCAACTTGAATGTCTTTTAGGTTTTTTCCTCGATTTTGAGTCAGTTTTACAATTCGCATCACCGCTTCTTCACAAGCCTTTTGTGGCGATTTCCCTTGACGCATTAATTCTACTACTAAATGACAACCCGTTATTCGGATTACTTCTTCTCCGTGGCCTGTTGCGGTTGCTGCTCCAATTTCATTATCCACATACAAACCTGCACCGATAATTGGGGAATCGCCAACTCTACCATGCATTTTAAACGCCATACCGCTTGTAGTACACGCACCCGATAAATTGCCGTGTGTATCCAAAGCAATCATTCCTATAGTGTCGTGATTTTCGATGTTTGCTTTTGGTAAATATTCACTGGTTTTTAGCCATTCCTTCCATTCTTTTTCGGAAGCTTCAACTAACAAATTTTCTTTTTTGAATCCTTGTGCAATTGCAAACTGCAAAGCGCCTTCACCTACCAACATCACATGAGGCGTTTTTTCCATGACCATTCTTGCTACAGAAATAGGATGTTTAATGTGTTCCAAACAAGCTACCGAACCAATATTCGAAAATTCATCCATAATACAAGCGTCTAATGTTACGTGACCATCTCTATCTGGACGACCGCCGTAACCCACACTTCTTTCATTTACATCGCCTTCTGGAATTTTCACACCAGCTTCTACAGCATCCAAAGCGCGACCTTTATTTTTTAGAATTTCCCAAGCGGCTTCATTGGCTTGCAAACCGAAATTCCATGTAGAAAGCACAATTGGTTTATTTACTTTTCCTAAATTAATATCCATTTCAGTTTCATCAGATTTTCCATTGAAAGCCTGAAATGCTACGCCAGCTGTTGCTAATGCGGTTGTTTTTAAAAAATTTCTTCTGTTTGTCATTATTCTACACTTATTTCGTCTACAAATAACCAACTGTTAGAACCTGCACCTGGTTTTCCATCTGCTATGATTCCGTTGTTTTCTGCAATAATTTTTATAAATTGAACATTTTGTTTGTCAAATTCAACTACGATTTTTCCTTTATTTTCATAAATTTCTTTAGAAGTAACTATTGTAATTGGAATGTAATTTTTACCCTCTTTTGAAACTAAAATTTCGATGCTTTTTGGAAAATAAATCCAACTTCCTTCTGATGAAAGTGTGTTGATACTGATTTTTGAAATCGTTTCTGATTTCCCTAAATCGATTGTGGCATTCATATTTTTTCCCCAGAAGCCTAACCAATCTCTCCCAAATTTTGAAGTATTTCCTTTCATTCCATCTACCAAAGTAAAAGAACCACCAATTCCGTAATTTTCATGCGGTTGATGCACCAATTCTATCTTTTTGCCTGTTGATTTTGTGATGAAAAACGGTTGTTCGATAGTGGCGCTTTTGGCTTTTCCATTTTCGAAATATGCTGCCTTAATGGTTTTATTTTTTGTAACTAGAATTGGTGCTTCGTAAGAAATAGAATTTACATTCGGTTCCGAGCCATCAGTTGTATATTTGATTCCGTTTGGATTGACAGATTTTAATTCGAATGCTATTCCGTTTTCAGCTGGATTTACTTTTGAAGTTACTTCAAAAATGGCTTTGCTGTAATTGATTTCTTTTTTCTCATACATTTCAAAATGTTGAATCAATCTTTTTTCAAATTCTTTGTAATTATTTGGATCAGAAGTTCCCCATAGCACTTCAGAAAGTGCTGCTATTCTTGGAAAAACCATATATTCAACGTGTTCTGGCGTATTGATATATTCTGTCCAAAGATTGGCTTGAGCACCAAGAATATATTTCGATTCTTCTGCTGAAAGTTCTTTTGGAATTGGATTGAATGAATACACTTTTTCCACATTTGTATAACCTCCAAAAGCAATCGGTTCGTTTTTGGGCTCACCTTGATAATGATCAAAATAACAATGTGAACCTGGTGACATCACTACGAAATGTTTTTGCTTTGCTGCTGCAATTCCGCCTTCGGTGCCGCGCCAACTCATTACGGCTGCGTTTGGTGCTAATCCGCCTTCTAAAATTTCATCCCAACCGATTATTTTTCGACCTTTACTGTTGACAAATTTTTCGATTCTTTGGATGAAATAACTTTGCAATTCGTGTTCGTCTTTTAGATGTTCCTCTTTGATTCTTTTTTGACAATGCGGACAACTTTTCCAACGGACTTTTGGAGATTCATCACCACCAATGTGAATATATTCGGAAGGGAATAAATCAATTACTTCTGTTAAAACATTTTCTAAAAACGTAAAAGTTTCATCTTTAGGGCAAAAAACATCTTCTAAAACACCCCAAGTTTTTCCCACTTCAAAAGGTCCGCCAGTGCAAGAAAATTCAGGATAAGAAGCTAAGGCTGCTAAAGCATGACCAGGCATTTCGATTTCAGGAACAATGGTGATGTGGCGTTCTTTGGCGTAAGCTACAATCTCTTTGATTTCTTCTTGCGTATAAAATCCGCCATAACGAATATCATCGAAAGTTTGGTCGGTGTAATGTCCAATCATAGAACCGTTTCGCCAGGCACCAACATCGGTTAATTTTGGATATTTTTTAATTTCGATGCGCCAACCTTGATCATCGGTTAAATGCCAATGAAAGGTATTCATTTTATATAACGCTAAATAATCAATATATTTTTTGATAAAATCTTTTGGAAAGAAATGACGAGAAACATCTAAATGCATACCGCGCCATTGGAATTTGGGTTCATCAGTTATATTCGAACAAGGTATTTTTATTTCGAATGATTTCTCTAATGGAAGTAATTGAATTAATGTTTGAATACCGTAGAAAATTCCTTGATTTTCAGTTGCTTTTATAACTATTTCATTGTTTGAAATTGATAAATTATACCATTCTTTGAAAGTCTTTTTTTCTTCGATAATTTTAGTTACAAAAATAATTTTAGACTTTGCTTTAGACGAAGTTGTAATTTCTAAATTTAATCCTAATTGTTGCTTTATGATTTGTTGCAAATATTCAGCTTCGAAAGAATTTTTATCGGCTTGAATCACCGTTTTCGAGTTCAAAACAAAAGAACCGGAATAATGTTCAATGTTTTGTGGCTTCGGAATTAAGTTAAGAGTTTGTTGTGCAATGCAAATTACAGAAAAGAGCAACAACAAAGTCAGTATTTTATATTTCATTGGAGTTGTGTTTGTTTCGCTAAAATTAAATAAAAAAACCGCACATTGCTGTGCGGTTTTCATTATTTGTATAGAAAAAGATTATTTTCCTAGTTCAGTAATTTTTGCATCCACTTCTAAATCGTCTCCTTCAAAAACTTTTTCTTCGGTAGTTTCTTTACCATCAACCATTGTAGTTAAAATAACCGTTGCTTTTACTTTTCCGTTAGCATCTTTTACTTTAGTAACTTTAATGTCTTTGATTTCAGCTTTGTCATGATTGCAATTTGGTCCGTGAACATGAACTGCATCTCCGATGTATTTTCCGTTTTCATCGTATTGAGCCATGCATTTTTCTTTACATGCATCTGAACATCCGTTTGCTTCACACATTTTTGCACATTCATCTTTTGTCATTGTAGCACATTTAGATAAATCGCATTTTCCTTCCGTACAAACCATTTCTTTTTTGTCTCCAGAACAACAAGCCCCTTTTTCAGTTGTAGCACCGTGTCCTCCTAAAATTGGAGCGATTACTAAACCAATCAAACATGTTAATTTGATTAAGATGTTCATTGATGGTCCTGAAGTATCTTTAAATGGATCCCCAACAGTATCTCCAGTTACAGCTGCTTTGTGTGCATCAGAACCTTTGTATGTCATTTCTCCATTAATCATAACTCCAGCTTCGAAAGATTTTTTAGCGTTATCCCAAGCACCACCAGCATTGTTTTGGAACACAGCCCAAAGCACACCAGAAACCGTAACTCCAGCCATATAACCACCTAACATTTCAGCAATTAATTGGTTGTTATCTGCATAAACTAATTTACCTAATAAAACAATTGCAATTGGGAAACCAATCGTTAAAATTCCTGGCAACATCATTTCGCGCAAAGCGGCTTTTGTAGAAATTTCAACACATTTTCCGTATTCTGGTTTACCCGTTCCTTCCATAATTCCAGGAATTTCTTTGAACTGACGACGCACTTCGTATACCATATCCATTGCTGCTTTTCCTACAGAGTTCATTGCTAAAGCAGAGAAAACTACAGGAATCATACCTCCAACAAATAACATTGCTAATACTGGAGCTTTGAAGATATTAATACCATCAATTCCTGTAAAAGTTACATACGCAGCAAATAAAGCTAATGAAGTCAATGCAGCAGAAGCGATTGCGAATCCTTTTCCTGTAGCTGCAGTTGTGTTACCAACTGAATCCAAAATATCTGTACGAGTACGCACTTCTTTTGGCAATTCACTCATTTCAGCGATTCCTCCAGCGTTATCTGAAATTGGTCCGAAAGCATCAATTGCTAATTGCATAGCAGTTGTAGCCATCATTGCAGAAGCTGCTAAAGCTACACCATAAAATCCTGCAAAAGCATAAGAAGCCCAAATTGCTGCGGCAAATAATAATACCGTTGGGAAAGTAGAAATCATACCCGTTGCCAAACCTGCAATTACGTTAGTTCCTGCTCCAGTAGAAGACTTCTGTACAATTGCCATAACTGGTTTTGTACCTAATCCTGTATAATATTCCGTCACAGATGAAATAACGGCACCCACTACTAATCCTACAATTGTTGCATAGAAAACACGCATTGAAGAAATTTCTTTAGCGCCTTCACCATAAAATTCCATTGTCATAACTTCTGGCAACATAAATTGTACTAAGAAAAAACAAGAAATTGCTGTTAAAACAATAGAAACCCAGTTTCCTTTGTTTAAAGCGGCCTGTACTTGTGCTTCTTTGGCATCGTCACTTGAAATTTTAACTAACATTGTTCCAATAATAGAGAATAAAATTCCGAAACCAGCGATGGCCATTGGTAATAAAATTGGTCCAATTCCGCCAAAAGCATCATCGATTTTACCACCCATATCTTTAATTACATAATTTCCTAAAACCATTGCCGCTAAAACAGTTGCTACATATGAACCGAATAAATCAGCACCCATACCAGCAACATCACCAACGTTATCACCAACGTTATCGGCAATTGTAGCAGGATTTCGTGGATCGTCTTCTGGAATTCCAGCTTCAACTTTTCCTACTAAATCAGCACCAACGTCAGCAGCTTTAGTATAAATACCTCCACCTACACGAGCAAATAAAGCGATAGATTCAGCACCTAACGAAAAACCAGCCAATGTTTCTAAAACAATTGTCATTTGTTCAGTTGATGTCCATACACCACCCATAAAATAATGGAAGAAGAAAATAAAGAAAGCGGTTAAACCAAGAACTGCTAAACCAGCAACACCTAATCCCATTACTGTTCCACCACCAAAAGATACTTTTAATGCTTGTGGTAAACTTGTTCGCGCAGCTTGAGCAGTTCTAACATTTGTTTTGGTTGCGATTTTCATTCCCATGTTTCCAGCTAGAGCTGAAAAAATAGCCCCAAAAATAAATGCAACTACAATTAAAATACTTGTTGTTTCGACAAATTGAGAAATTACTGCTAAAACAATACTTGCTCCAATAACGAAAAACGTTAATAATTTATATTCTGCTTTTAAGAAAGCTAATGCACCTTCGTAGATATAATCTGAAATTTCTTTCATTTTACCGTCTCCGGCGTCTTGTTTTAATACCCATGCTCTTTTGGCCCACATAAATAATAAGCCAATAACTGCCATAACTATTGGCACATAAATCATCATTGATTCCATAAAAAGTTTATTTGGTTTTGTTTGTTAAATTTATTCTAATTTTAACAAAAATAAACAAAAAAGGCAATATTCATAAAAAATATTGCCTTTTTTAATTGATAATCAGAAATTTATTTAATACTAAATAACCCTTCTGGTTTGTTTTCTATTTCGTTAAAACGATTGGTGCATTTCATCAAAATTTCTTTTGCTTCATTTACATCACCCCAACCTTCAACATCTACTTTTTTGTTTTCTAAATCTTTGTACACTTGGAAAAAATGCTCAATTTCTTTAATTAAGTGTGGATTCACATCACTTAAATCGTTTAATTTATTCCAAATTGGATCAGAAACTGGCACACAAATTACTTTTTCATCTGGACCTTTATCATCTGCCATATGGAAAACACCAATTGGTTTTACTTCCATAACACAACCTGGGAAAGTCGGCTCGTTAATTAAAACCAAAACATCTAATGGGTCGCCATCAAGTGCTAAAGTTTCTGGAATAAATCCGTAATCTGCTGGATACATCATTGACGAAAATAACATTCTGTCAAAACGCATTCTTTTTAACTCAAAATCGTATTCGTATTTGTTTCTACTTCCTCTTGGAATCTCAATCAATACATCAAATGTAGTAACTTTATCTGCTGTCATTTTATCTTATGTTTTAAAACGGGTGCAAAGTTACCACTATAAAACATGAGAAACAAAAGAGTTTTGCAAAAAAAGTATAGATTTTACAAAGATTTAATATGTGATTTTTCGACCTCTTTTTTGCAAATAATAATGCCATAAAAAATAAGTCGCCACAGAACGATATGGCTTCCACTTTTGAGCATAAATTTCCATTTCTTCTTTGGTATGAATATCGAATAGTTCTTTCATGGTGTTGACAACTGCAATATCTCCCAGAGGAATTATATCTAATGAATTCAAGCAAAACATCAAATAAATGTCAATCGTCCAATTGCCAATACCTTTTATTTTTATAAGTTCTTCTCTAACTAATTCAGGATTTTTATGTGCTAAACTGTCAATGTTGATTTGCCCATTTAAAATAGCTTCTGAAAGCGCTTTAATGTATTTCGTTTTTTGACGACTAACCCCACATAATCGAAAATTTTCTTCAGAAAATGCATATACATTATCTATTGAAAAAACGGGAATTGCATTTTTTAATTTGTTAAAAGTAGCTTTTGCCGAATCTATTGAAACTTGTTGTTCTAAAATTAAAAGCACTAACGTTTCAAAGCCTTAAGGTCTTTTAGGTTGAACTGGAACTCCATACTGCTGACTTATTTGTGTAAAAATAGCCTCTTTTTCAAGCAAATATGTAATGGCCTCTTCCATTTTAAAAATAAAACCCGAATGAAGCTCTTACTGCAAATTTTCTTGCATTAGGCATTTCCAAATAGCTTCCTCTCCAAGCGCAATCGATTCGTAGCACTTTGAAAATATTTCCAACACCTGCGTGGTATTCCCAATAAACATCCTCTGGAGCAACATAATTTAATCCGGAAGCATTAAGCGTTTTGTTGTTTTCTGAAACCCTTCCATAAACACCTTTGATACCAATAATTTCACGCAAATTTAATTTTCTTACAAATGGAATTCTTGAAAATAATCTTCCGTTAAAATGGTGTTCAAAATGCAATGAAGCATATTCATCTGCTACAAAATCATAATAATCTAGTAAATTATAAGTATTTTCAATTACAAACCACGATTGATTTCCTGGAATTACTCCCATTAATCCTAAGGGTACTTCTCCAAATATTTTTCCTGTTTCGAAAGTGGTAAACAATCTACCAAATCCTCCAATTAATGCAGGTTGACGATAATAAAGTTGTAATTTTTGATAATTAAAATCACTATCCAAAACACCTTTAATTCCATTACTATAACTGACAAAAAAACGAGCGTAATTAAAATCCACATCTAAACGATCCACACCATAACCTACCGTTTTTCGTTTTGGTGTATATTCAGCAACTAAGTTTATTTCTGATTGTTTAACTTGACTTTTAATTTCGGTTTGTGTTAAATCGGTATAGTAGTCCAAACTAAATTCGCTTGATGCTGATTTTAAAGTTCTGTAAGTAAAATTAGTTTGAAAAGTAAAATTCTTTAAAGGCTCGATTTCAAACCCTAAAGTAGTAAGATTAACCGATGTTAATTGATTATTAACGCCACTTGCAAATAATGCTGATGAAGCAAAACTTCTGCCCAAAACATCGTTAGAAGTAGTTAAACTCACACCCATTTGTTCTACATCGCGACGATTTCCTATAGACAAAATAACCCTTTTATTTGGGTTCACCATCCATCTTCCAGAAATTCCGTATTTGAATTGATTATCATTAAAGCCGTAAGCGGTGTAACCTTGAATTCTCCAAGTATCATTAGAACCAAAATAGGTTCTTCCACCAAAACGAATACGCTGCCCTTCAACATCATTATAACCAAATGTTGAAAATATAGGCCCGAGATCCATTTTCCATTTTGGAATTTCAATATAACCACTTCCTAAAATTGAAGCCAGATTGTAGATTCGTTTAAAACGAGGCACTTCTTTTAAAGTGTCGAGCATTTTATAAATTCCTGCTTCATTTTTATTGAGCGCTTCAAATCGATTGGCTTCCCAATATTCATCGGGACGATTAAAAACTTCGTTATTATAAAAATTGACCTCTTGTTTATAAAACTTATCTTCTTTTTTTACATCAAATTTATGATTTTTAGCAAGAGTTGTTCTTTTACCATAGACACCTTTTGATTCTTCTTTTTTAGAAAAACTAAAATCAGACATCATATAATCGCGTTTTAATAGAAATACCGAATCATTTAGTACTTCATATTCTTGCTCAATATAAATTTCTTTGACCCAGTTAATATTTGCGCTTTTACTAGCCTCTAAATTAATTTTTTTAATTGCGAAAGTTGTATCATTTACCCAAAAATCACCTTTAAAAGTAAGTTCGTTTTTTCGTCGAGGATAATAAACAATATTGTAACACCATTTGTTATCAATAAACATACTATCATTTAAAACATAATTATAAACGTTAATACCCGTTCTTGATAGAGGGCTCACAAAATCTTTATCGAAGAATTTTAAATAATTGTCATAAATATCAAATTCGGCATATAAATCTTTAATAAATGTATTTACTCCGTCGCCTGAACCTAAGCCTGAATTTTTATTTGCCTTAGTAATTTCTTTTGTTTTTTTAGTTTCATTATCGCCATAAACATCGCTTAATGTTTCGTTGATAAAAATTGGTAAAAACGTTTTTCCTGAAATATGAGAAGTGTCAATTTGATCAAATACAAATTCCATTCCTTTAAAAACTTTACTATTCATGAAGGCCGAATCGATTGTATTTAAATCGAACTCAACTTTTTCATATTTTTCATATTCATATTGTTTGAACATTTTGAGGCCGTTTTTTCTACGACGTTCCCAAATTTTTCTAAGGATATCAAGTGCAGGATTGTTTTTTTTAGAAGTTTTACCGGTGTAAACAATAACTTCTTTAAGTTCTGTTCCAGAAATTAATTCTATTTTTAGATCTTTATTTAAACCTGGTTTTAATTTTATTTCTTTGGTTTGATACCCCACAAACGATACTAAAAGTGTAGTATAATTTTCTTTAGATTCAAAATAGAAATTTCCATTATCATCAGTTATAACTCCTTCTTTTGAATTTTTAAAAACCACATTAGCAAATGCAATTGGATCACCAAAATCATCAACAACCTTACCTCCTACTTTAGTTTGTCCTAAAATAGTTGCTGAAAAAAATAAAAAGAATACAATAATTTTTGTCTTCATAATAGAAAAAAAAACTTCATCAGGAAATTACTGATGAAGTTTCAAATATAATAAGTTATTTCTTATTTATATAAAACTTTTTTTACCGCTTTGATTACATCCTGTGCATTTGGCAACCATTCTTTTAATAAAGTTGGCGAATATGGCGCTGGAGTATCAGCAGTTGTAATTCTTTGTATAGGAGCATCTAAATAATCAAATGCTTTTTCTTGAACCATATATGTAATTTCAGAAGCAACTGAAGCAAAAGGCCAAGCTTCTTCTAACACTACTAATCTATTTGTTTTTTTAACAGAAGTTAAGATGGCATCGTAATCCATAGGACGAACCGTTCTTAAATCGATAATTTCACAAGAAATCCCTTCTTTAGCTAATTCATCCGCAGCTAAATGTGCTTCTTTAATAATTTTACCAAAAGAAACGATAGTAACATCTGTTCCTTCACGTTTTATATCTGCAACTCCTAATGGAATTGTATATTCACCTTCTGGAACTTCACCTTTATCGCCATACATTTGTTCAGACTCCATGAAAATAACTGGGTCATTGTCACGAATAGCTGCTTTTAACAATCCTTTTGCATCATAAACTGTTGAAGGAACTACTACTTTTAAACCAGGTGTATTTGCAAACCAATTTTCAAAAGCTTGTGAATGCGTAGCACCTAACTGACCTGCAGAAGCTGTTGGACCTCTAAACACCATAGGCATTGGAAATTGTCCAGCAGACATTTGACGCATTTTTGCTGCATTATTGATAATTTGATCAATTCCTACCAATGAGAAGTTGAATGTCATAAATTCTACAATTGGTCGATTTCCATTCATAGCTGAACCTACAGCAATTCCTGCAAATCCTAACTCAGCAATAGGGGTATCAATTACACGTTTTGGTCCAAACTCATCCAGCATTCCTTTTGAAGCCTTATAAGCTCCATTATATTCTGCTACTTCTTCACCCATTAAATATATTGATTCATCGCGACGCATTTCTTCGCTCATCGCTTCACAAATTGCTTCTCTAAATTGTATCGTTCTCATGCAATTAATTTATTTGTATTATGATTGGCAAAAATAGGAAAAATAAAATTATACTTTCGTGTAATCCAAAAAAAACCTATTTTATTCTACTAAAACCTTTTAGTAATACAAATGTTTAAAAAAAATACAATTTTAAATACCCAAATTACATTTTATACATAAAAATTGAGTTTTTTATATGAAATTCGTATTTATTATGCGTGCATAGTTTTTTATTCCATTTTATTTTGTATTTTCGTAGCTGTAAAATACAACATTAAATACTTACAAAATGAAAATATTAGTTTGCATCAGTCACGTACCTGATACTACTTCAAAGATTAATTTTACTAATGGTGACAGTGAGTTTGACACCAATGGAGTACAATTTGTAATTAATCCAAATGACGAATTTGGTTTAACAAGAGCTATATGGTTTAAAGAACAACAAGGCGCAAATGTTACTGTTGTAAATGTGGGAGGAGCAGACGCTGAAGCAACATTAAGAAAAGCATTAGCAATTGGAGCTGACGAAGCAATTCGCATAAACGCAAACCCAACAGACGGAATGTTTGTTGCTAAACAATTAGCTGAAGTAATCAAAAACGGAGGTTATGATTTAGTAATTGCTGGCAAAGAATCATTAGATTATAATGGCGGAATGGTTCCAGGAATGGTTGCTGGATTATTAGGTTACAATTTTGTAAACGCTTGTGTTGGAATTGATGTAAACGGAAACGAAGCTAAAGTAACAAGAGAAATTGATGGTGGTAAAGAAACTGTTGCTGCAAGTTTGCCTTTAATTATTGGCGGACAAAAAGGTTTAGTTGAAGAAAAAGATTTACGTATTCCAAACATGAGAGGCATCATGATGGCAAGAACTAAAGCGTTAACTTTAGTTGAACCAACAGGGGATGTATCAGCTACAAAAGCAATTAAATTTGAAAAACCAGCTGCAAAATCAGCGGTTAAATTAGTAAGTGCAGATAATTTAGACGAATTAATTAGTTTGTTACACAACGAAGCTAAAGTTATTTAATTAAGAATTAATAATTACGAATTAAGAAATCTTTAAATCATTAAATTTTTCAATCTTTAAATTAAAAATCATGTCAATATTAATATATGCTGAATCAGCAGAAGGAAAAATTAAAAAAGTAGCATTCGAATTAGCTTCTTACGCAAAAAAAGTAGCTTCTTCAATGGGAACAAGCGTTACTGCTGTAACAATAAACAATGCAGATAATAATGCATTAGCAGCTTACGGAGTAGACAAAGTTTTAAACGTTTCAAACGAAAAGTTAAATAACTTTAGTGCAAAGGCTTATGCAGATGTTATTGTACAAGCAGCTAAAAAAGAAGGAGCTCAACTTATATTAGTTTCTTCATCAACAGATAGTCTATATTTAGCTCCGCTAGTAGCTGTAGCTCTAGAAGCTGGTTATGCTTCAAACGTAGTTGCTTTACCTGAAAGCACATCTCCTTTCCAAGTTAAAAGAACTGCTTTTTCAAACAAAGCATTCAATATTACCGAAATTTCAACTCCAGTAAAAGTGTTAGGAATTGCTAAAAATTCTTTTGGATTGGTAGAAAGCGCAACTTCATTAACTGAAGAAAATTTCGCACCCTCTTTAAACGATGCTGATTTTGGAATAAAAGTAGAAAACGTAGAAAAAGTTTCTGGAAAAGTAACTATAGCTGATGCTGAAATCGTAGTTTCTGCTGGTCGTGGAATGAAAGGGCCGGAAAATTGGGGAATGATTGAGGAATTAGCCTCTGTTTTAGGTGCTGCAACAGCATGTTCTAAACCCGTTTCTGATATTGGATGGAGACCACACAGCGAACACGTGGGACAAACTGGAAAACCAGTAGCTTCTAACTTGTATATTGCAGTTGGTATTTCTGGAGCAATTCAACATATTGCAGGTATTAACTCCTCAAAAGTAAAAGTAGTTATCAACACAGATCCAGAAGCACCGTTCTTTAAAGTTGCTGATTATGGAGTTGTTGGTGATGCATTCACAGTAGTACCTCAATTAATTGAAAAATTAAAAGCTTTTAAAGCAAGCAACTCTTAATAAAAAAGTTGTTCAAAAATATATTAAATTAAAATTAGAGTTATCTTTGTTTAGATAGCTCTTTTTTTTATTTTTGGAGCCTATAGCTAAGCTATTTTTTCTGTAAGCCTTTTGTAACTTTTTTTATAAACTTTGTAGTATTGAAAAAAGTAATAATTTCAAACGAATTGATAATTAATAATTTAAAATGAGTCTCGTAAAACTAAACATAAAGGGAATTTCATACAGCCAAACGCAAAATGGAGCATATGCCTTGATTTTAAATGAAGTGGATGGCGACAGAAAACTCCCAATTGTTATAGGCGCCTTTGAAGCACAATCTATAGCGATTGCACTAGAGAAGGAAATTAAACCTCCTCGCCCACTCACACATGATTTATTCAAAAACTTTGCTGACCGTTTTGATATTGTTGTCAAACAAGTTATTATCCATAAATTAGTAGATGGTGTTTTTTATTCAAGCATTATTTGCGAAAGAGACAAAATAGAAGAAATAATCGATGCCCGCACATCAGATGCTATTGCGTTAGCATTACGTTTTAGTGCTCCAATTTTTACTTATAAAAACATTTTAGACAAAGCAGGAATTTATCTTAGCATTAACCCCAATGATAATGAAAAGATAAATGAAGAAAACGATGATGTTCTTTCAACACCAGAAAATTTTGGAGAGGAAGATGATGTCGTTGTACCTGCTGATAATTATACTGGCTTTACTTTAAAGGAATTATACAGTAAATTAGAGGAAGCAGTACAAAATGAAGACTACGAAAAAGCAGCAAAAATTAGAGATGAAATCTCAAAAAAAGAATCTTAACAAAATCAAAATAACTAATGTATAAAAATATCATCTATATAATCGCACTACTTTTTAGTATTTCGGTTGGAGCTCAAGAAATTGAAAAAAAATGGCAACTTTCAAGCTCGCAAAAAGACTATTTAGAATTAAAAGGGGGTGCTTACGAATTAAACATTTCAACAGATAGTTTAAATCAAAAAGGAGATTATTTAGTACAAGATAATTTTATTTTTCTCTTTGAAAACGGTTCCGATTCTCCAACAAAACGATTTGTAATTGAAACTAAAACCGATTCAACACTAACATTAAAGAATAAAGGAAAAGCCTATTCTTTTTTTGCCTCAAACAAAGCTACTAAAGCCGTCGTTGTTAATGGTGAAATTAAACCAAACGAAGGTTTTTCAATAAATAGTATGCTAAGAGGAATTCTTGGAATGGTTGCGTTATTAGCAATTGCTTATTTATTTAGCTCCAATAAAAAAGGAATCAATTGGAAAACTGTTTTTATTGGATTGGCAATTCAATTAATACTTGCAATAGGTGTACTAAAAGTAGAATTTATAAAAACCGGATTTGAATTTGTAGGCGGATTATTTGTAAAAGTATTAGATTTCACAAGAGCAGGTAGTGAATTTTTATTAGGCGGAATGATGAATGTAGATAATTTTGGATTCATATTTTTATTCCAAGTTTTACCAACAATTATTTTCTTTTCCGCGCTAACTTCGCTATTGTTTTATCTAGGAATTATACAAATTGTTGTAAAAGGAATGGCTACTGTTTTAACTAAATTAATGAATATTTCTGGAGCAGAAGGTTTATCTACTGCAGGAAATATTTTCTTAGGACAAACAGAAGCTCCTTTGATGATTAAGGCTTATTTAGACAAAATGAATCGTAGCGAAATTTTCTTAGTAATGGTAGGCGGAATGGCAACTGTTGCTGGAGGCGTTTTAGCAGCTTACATTAGCTTTTTAGGAGGGGATGACCAAGCTTTACGTTTAGAATTTGCAAAACACTTATTAGCAGCATCAGTAATGGCAGCACCAGGAGCCATAATAATTTCAAAAATACTTTGCCCACAAACTGAAACAATTAATGCTGAAATAGAAGTTACAAAAGAAAAAATTGGCTCAAATATATTAGACGCAATTGCAACTGGAACTACTGAAGGATTAAAATTAGCAGCAAATGTAGCGGCTATGCTTTTGGTTTTCATCGCCTTTATTGCCATGATTAATTTTACATTTGGAAAAATTGGCCTTTGGACTGGACTTAATGATGTTATTGCTACATACACCCCTTATAAAACATTTTCATTAGAAACTATTTTAGGAATTATTTTCTCCCCTTTAATGTGGGTAATTGGAATTGCAAAAGAAGACATGATGCTTATGGGGCAATTATTAGGAATTAAATTAGCTGCATCTGAATTTGTTGGTTATATCCAATTAGCAGAATTGAAAAATGTTGCTAATGAAGTACATTTTTCCTTTAACAAATCGGTAATTATGGCGACCTATATGTTATGTGGTTTTGCCAACTTTGCTTCTATTGGAATTCAAATTGGAGGTATTGGTTCGCTAGCACCAAATCAAAGAAAAACATTGTCTGAACTTGGTTTAAAAGCAGTTTTAGGAGGAAGTTTAGCATCACTTTTATCAGCCACTATTGCAGGGATGATTATTGGATAATCTAACTTTTGTTGTTTCGAACTTTTTTTGTAATATATAGATGCTAAAAATAAATTCAGCACGAAAAGAAAACTAAACTTTTAAACCATAACCTTAAACCTTTTAAACTTAAAAATGAAACAATACCACGATTTAGTAAAACACGTAATAGCAAACGGCAACCAAAAAGGCGACCGTACTGGAACTGGAACTATAAGTGTTTTTGGCTACCAAATGCGTTTTGATTTGAAAGAAGGTTTTCCAATGGTAACCACAAAAAAATTACACTTAAAATCGATTGTTTACGAATTATTGTGGTTTTTAAAAGGTGATACCAATATTAAATACTTACAAGAAAACGGCGTTAAAATTTGGGACGAATGGGCTGATGAAAATGGCGATTTGGGTCCAGTTTACGGACACCAATGGCGCAATTGGAACAGCGAAGAAATTGACCAAATTACCGAATTAATCGAAACCCTAAAAACCAACCCAAACAGCAGAAGAATGTTGGTTTCGGCTTGGAATCCTAGTGTTTTACCTGACACTTCTGTTTCGTTTGCAGAAAATGTAGCAAATGGAAAAGCAGCTTTACCGCCATGTCACGCATTTTTTCAGTTTTATGTTGCGGATGGAAAATTAAGTTGTCAATTGTATCAACGAAGCGCTGATATTTTTTTAGGTGTTCCATTTAATATTGCCTCTTATGCTTTATTTACAATGATGATTGCACAAGTGTGTGAATTAGAAGTTGGCGAATTTATCCACACATTTGGCGATGCACATATTTATAATAATCACATTGAACAATTAGAATTACAATTATCTCGTGATTGTCGTCCACTACCAAAAATGAAACTAAACCCAGAAATTAAAAATATTTTCGATTTCACATTTGAGGATTTTACATTAGAAGGGTATGATCCGCATCCACACATCAAAGGAATTGTTGCGGTTTAAATTTTAATTATGAAGAAAATAATTTACCTTTTTTTAATAATCCCATTTTGGGCTACATCCCAAACCGATGAGAAAAAAGAATACGAAACTGTTAAAGTAGCAGATGAAAATAAGAATGATAATGATCCCAAAGAAGGTGTTTTATTTTGGAATGTTTTAGATAGTCCACCTCTATTTCCAGGTTGTGAAATAGTTGAAGAGGGGAAAATGTTCGACTGTTATCATATCAAAATGATGGAACACATAAAAAGAAACTTAAGATACCCTGAAGAAGCAATAAACAAAAATATTCAAGGAAGAGTAATTGTTTCTTATATAATAGATGTTGATGGAAAAATAGTAAATGTTAGTGCTAAAGGGGCTGATTTAAATTTACAAAATGAAGCAATTAGAATTATAAGTATTTTGCCAAAAATGAAACCTGGAATTCAAAATGGCATTCCAGTTAGAGTCAAGCATGTTACCCCAATAACTTTTAGACTTCATTAAAACATAATAAATTACTTAAAATTATTTAAAGAATGAAGCACATTATATCTTTTCTGCTGATTATATTAAGTTTAAATTCTAGAGCCTATTCTCAAGAATACAATGAACTTTTTTCTGACATGGATAGTGTTGCCAAAACTGAGATTAGCAATCACGTGTACAGAATAATTAAAATGTTAAATTATGAATACAATCAAATTAACGACTCCTTATTAGTTGAAGAAAGAGTTGTATTAACTACTTTAAAAATTGATAGTGAAAATAAACTAAGTATTTTTAAAATAAACGACATAAATACAGACATTTCAGAATCTTTAAATCAGTGGTTTAAAAAAGCGCCTCCATTACCTTTAGAAGATTTAAAAAAAGGAGCTGAAATCATTTTCATTACCACAAAATTTGATTTAAAAAAAAGAGACTATGAAGGATTAAAATTTGATGAAATTATTGCATTTCAAAAAGATGAAAATAATAACAAAAAAATAAATGAATTAGACATTTATCCTTCATATGGTAAAAAACCTCAAAAATTTACAACCAAAGAGAAATCCTATGAAAACATGGATAAAACCATCAGAGGTTTTATAATAAAAAATTTCAAATACCCTGATTATGCTTTAGATAGAAATATTCAAGGAAAAACAGAAACTAATTTCATCATTAACACCAATGGAGAAATACGAACTATAGTTAGTTACCTTTCGCATCCTGTACTTCAAAACGAGGCGGTTTCAATTATTGAAAATTTTCCTAAATTTAATCCTGGCATTAAAGACGGAAAACCCGTTGCAACAAATTACCAAGTTCCAATAACCTTTAGACTACGTTAACAATGAAAAAAAAATGCTTCTCACTTATAGTATTCATACTAACAAATACTGTTTGGGCACAAGACACTACTGTAGTTTCAAATGACACAAAGGATGAAACAGTTTCTATTGCAATTGTAGAAGATATTCCAGTATTCCCAGGATGTGAAGAAATTGAAAAAAAAGAAAGTATAAATTGTTTTCAAAATAAACTATCAGAACATATTGCTAAAAACTTTAAGTATCCTCCAAAAGCTACTTTACAAAAAATCGAAGGAAAGGTCATAGTACAATTCACAATAAATTATGAAGGAAAAGTAACAAATATTAAAACTCGGATTGGAGATCCTATCTTGCAAACCGAAGCTTTAAGAATAATAAAACTTTTACCACTGATGAAACCTGCATTATATAAAGGAAAACCTATAGGAGTAAATTATGTTGTACCTATCAATTTCAAACTAAAATAACATGCTCACCATAATCGCAGCCGCTTCAGAAAACAACGCTTTAGGAAAAGACAACCAATTGGTTTGGCATTTACCAGATGATTTTAAACGATTTAAAAGTTTGACTTCTGGCCATTTTATTGTGATGGGAAGAAAAACTTTTGAAAGTTTTCCAAAACCATTACCAAATCGCACACACATTATCATCACTCGTCAAAAAGACTATAATGCTCCCGAGGGCTGCTTAGTTGCTACAAGTCTCTCAAAAGCCATTGCTTTATGTCCAAAAGACGAAGAAGTTTTTATTATAGGTGGTGGTGAAATCTACAAACAATCTATCGATTTAGCTGATAAAATAGATTTAACAAGAGTGCACACAAAAGTTGAAGCAGATACTTTTTTCCCAGAAATTGATTTAGAAAAATGGCAACTTGTTTTTGAAGAGTTTCATACAAAAGACGAAAAACATAATTATGACTATACTTTTTTAACTTATGTTAAAAGGTAATTTTTTTAAGTTCTTGATTATTAATTGTACTTTTGTTATCCAAAATTAAGATAATGTCCAAAAATATAAAACCATACAAAGATTCAGACTTAGGCAAAAAAGAACAAGTTGCCCAAATGTTTGATAACATTTCGAGTAATTATGACGGTCTTAATAAAGTAATCTCTTTTGGTACCGATGCAAAATGGAAAAAGAAAATCTTAAAAATGGTTTCGGAAAAACAACCTAAATCCATTTTAGATATCGCAACGGGCACAGGTGATTTAGCTATTTTATTTGCAACTACTTCTGCAACAGAAATTATTGGTCTAGATATTTCACAAGGCATGTTAGATATCGGAAAGAAAAAAATTGAAGATCAAAAATTAGCCTCAAAAATTCAAATGGTTTTAGGCGACGGTGAAAACATTCCATATCCTGATAATTATTTTGATGTAATTACAGTTGCTTATGGCGTTCGTAATTTTGAAAATCTTGAAAAAGGCCTGTTCGAAATATTAAGAACACTTAAACCAGACGGACAATTTATTATTTTAGAAACTTCTGTTCCAACAAAATTTCCTTTTAAGCAAGGTTATGCTTTTCATTCAAAAGTAATTCTTCCTTTAATAGGAAAACTGTTTTCAAAAGATCAATCCGCATATAAATATTTATCTGATTCAGCAAATGAATTTCCTTTTGGAGAAGCATTGAACAATATTTTGAGAAAAATTGGGTTTATAGAAGTAAATCATTTGCCACAAACTTTTGGAGTGGCAACTATTTATCACGCATCTAAAAAATAATATGAAAAAATTATTTGCTCTCTTACTTTTTACCCAAATCGTATTTGCTCAAGGTGGCATGTTTGGCAAAGACCCAATTATCAATCAAGAAAATTGGAATAAACAGCGCGTTCATTGGGGATATTTTCTTGGATTTAATAATTTAGATTTTAAATTTGATTACCTATCTGTAACCGATGATATACAAGTGGGAACCACAACAGGATTTAATGTGGGATTAATTGGTAATTTGAGACTTACTGAATATTTTGATTTACGATTTGAGCCAGGATTATATATTACACAACGAAATTTAACCTATCCAAACATTCTAGATTCGGGTGATCGCTTAAGAGAAGTTAAATCAACCTACATTTTTTTCCCATTGTTATTAAAATATTCTGCTTTACGAACTGGAAATGTTAGACCTTTTTTAGTAGGTGGTCTTTCTACAGCATTAAATTTAGGCAGTAATTCTGAAGCGCCAGATGACAATTACAACGACCGTTTTAGAACTACCAAATGGACAAATTTTTATGAAGTAGGCTTTGGAATCGACATTTATACCGAATATTTTATATTTTCTCCCTCTATCCGTGGGGTTTTTGGTATAGATGATGAATTAATTCGCGATAACACTCCTGGAAGTCCATGGACCGGTGACATACAAGCCATGAAAACCAGAGGATTCTTCATTAATTTTGCGTTTCATTAAAATCACCGCTTAAACTCGCTCAAAATTATTGCTGTTGCTGTAGCTACATTTAAACTTTCGGTGGCTTGCAAATCGCCAAATCTTGGTATGGCAATGCGTTTTGAAACTAAATTCTCAATAGGTTTCGAAATTCCATTAGCTTCGTTGCCCATGACAATAATTCCTTCTGTAGGTAGTTTTTCTTTGTAAATACTTGCTCCATCCATAAAAGTGCCAAAAATAGGCAACTTCGCATCGGTTAAAAATTGCTCTAAATTTCCATACACTACATTTACCCTACTTATTGAACCCATAGTCGCTTGTACAACTTTTGGATTATATACATCAACCGATTCTTCAGAACAAAATAAAGTTTTAACTCCAAACCAATCACACAAACGGATAATTGTTCCTAAATTTCCTGGATCACGCACATCGTCTAATGCAATAATTAATCCTTTTTGTTCATATGAAATAGCTTTTGGAATTCTAAAAACTGCTAAACAAGAATTGGGTGTGGTTAAAACACTTATTTTTCTCAATTCGGATTCCGTAATGGTATGAACTTTGCTTGTATCAATTGCCATGAAATCAGATTTTGTGGTAAATAATTCATGCAATTCAAAATTAGAATCGAGCAATTCTTGAACACCTTTTACACCTTCAACAAAAAAAAGTTGCTCTTGTTTTCTATATTTTTTTTGCTGTAAACTCGTTATTAGTTTAATTTGGTTTTTACTAACCATAAAAATTGTATTTTTGACTAACTTTTTAAAAAGGACTTTGAGAAATATTTTACCAAAAATAACATTATTATTTGTAATCGGAACAATAATTTATTCGTGTTCGTTAGTTAAACGCGTACCTGAAAACAAACAGCTACTCGTTAAAAATGAAATTTATGCTAACGAAAAACTTATAAAAGAAGAACGAATCAACAATATATTGACGCAACAGCCAAACAATACTTTTTTCAAATATCCTTTGCGATTGAGTTTGTACAACATGGCTAAGAAAAATCCGGATTCCTCTTATAACGCTTGGTTGGACAAAAAACCAAATCGTAGACAAAATTTAAAAAAACTGCTTTCAGACAAGCAAATTGGACGTTTAGGAAAATCGTTTGTAGTTGCTGGCTTTAGTAATTTTCTAAAAAAAACAGGGGAACCTCCTGTAATCATTGACAAAAAGAAAGCCGAGAAATCCAAAGAACGTTTATATGGTTATTATTATGACAACGGTTATTTAAAAAATACGGTTTCGTTTAAAATTGATTCTGTTGGAAACAAAAGAGGGAAAGTTACTTACACTGTAACAACAGGAAATCCATATAAAATCGACTCTTTATCTCGAGAAATTGAAACCCCTGAAATTGACAGCTTGTATCAAACTGAAGAGAAAAAATCGTTTATAAAACCTGGCGACCAATATTTATACTCTAATTTTGATAACGAAAGAAAACGTATTACAAAACATTTTAGAAACAGTGGTGTATATCATTTTCAAGAAAATCATGTAAAATACGAAGCCATTCAAAACGATTCGGTACAAAAATTAGCAATTATTCTCAAAATAGAAGACCGAAGTGTAAAAATGGGAGACACTTTGGTTAAAAAACCTTTTACGATTTATAAAATTAGTCAAGTCAATATTTTTACCAACAATACTTCTAGAAAAGAAAACAATCAAGTTAAAGATAGTGTGATTTTCAAAAACTATAATTTTTTTAGTACAGGAAAATTACAATACAAACCGAAAGCAATATTAAATTCAGTTTTTATTGAAAAAGGAGCTTTATTTAGTGATACTGATAGAGCACTAACTTCAAAATCACTAAACAATTTAAATGTTTTTAATTACCCTAACATAGAATACATTGAAGACCCTAATGATTCTACTAAAACTTCATTAATTACTAATATTTATTTAGTTAATAAGAAAAAATTTGCTTGGAGACCATCAATAGACCTCACCACATCCGATATTCAGCAATTTGGAATAAGCGGACGTATGTCTTTTACATGGCGAAATGTATTTAGAAGAGCCGAAAATTTAGAAATTTCTACCCGAGGAAATATTGGTTCATCTAAAGATTTTGCCAATCCAAATAATGTTTTCTTTAATATTTTCGAATATGGAGTTGATGCCAAATTGAACATTCCAAGAATTTTCTTTCCTTTAAATACTAAGAAAATCATCAAGAAAGAAATGTTTCCTTCCACCCAAATCAGCGCGGGTTTAACCAATCAAAAAAATATCGGATTAGACAAGCAAAGTCTTTCTGGTGGGATCAATTATAACTGGTCTACCACCAATGGTAGAAACAACTTTAAGTTTGATTTATTAAACATCAACTATGTTAGAAATCTAAATGCTGCAAACTATTTCAATGTATATAAAACTTCATATAACCGATTAAATGAATTAGCAGCAATTTACAATCTTAATGCAAGTAATATTGACCCAGATACTAATGATTTATTGATCCAAACAGGAACATTAGGTTTTATGTTAGATGTTCTAAGTGGAGCAACTTCATTAACCGCAAACGATCAAGATTATAAAACCATTTTGAGTATTTCTGAAAGATATATTCGTTTAGTAGAAGACAACCTAATTGTTTCATCCAGTTTTGCATTCAATAGAAGTACAAAAAGTAATATTAACGATAAAAGTTACTACAATTTTAAAGCAAGAATTGAATCAGCCGGAAACTTTTTATCACTTTTAGGCAACGGATTAAATTTAACCAAAGAAGAAAGTGCTGCAGGAAACACAAAACTTTTTGGTATTGAATATGCACAATACATTAAAACAGAAGTAGATTTTGTAAAACAATGGGATTTTGGGAAAAAGAACTCATTAGCCATGCGCACCTTTGCCGGAATTGCAATTCCATACGGAAATGCTAAGTCAATTCCGTTTTCAAGAAGTTATTTTGCGGGTGGTTCAAACGACAACAGAGGTTGGCAAGCATACAGCTTAGGTCCAGGCCGAAGTGGCGGTGTGAATGATTTTAATGAAGCCAACCTAAAATTATCCTTCAGTACAGAATATCGTTTTAGAGTAGGTGGAAATTTTCATAGTGCCGTGTTTGTTGATGTGGGTAACATTTGGAATTTTCTAGATAATGTGGAAGATGAACGTTATACTTTCACTGGAATCAAATCATTACAAGATTTAGCAGTGGGTTCAGGAATTGGTTTACGCTATGATTTTGACTTTTTCGTTTTCAGAATCGATTTAGGTTACAAAACGTATGATCCGGCTAGAGAAACAAGTGAAAGATGGTTTAGAGGAATCAACTTTGGAAAAACTGTGCTAAATTTTGGTATTAATTATCCATTCTAATTTTATAAATTCTTATTTTTGCTTTCTTATTATAAAAACATACAACTATGAGTCACAATATTAAACCTGGTGTTGCAACTGGAGATCAAGTACAAGAAATTTTCAACTATGCAAAACAAAAAGGCTTTGCTTTACCAGCTGTAAACGTTGTAGGATCTAGCACTATAAATGGTGTTTTAGAAACAGCTGCAAAATTAAATGCTCCAGTTATCATTCAATTTTCTAATGGCGGTGCGCAATTTAATGCTGGGAAAGGACTTTCAAACGAAAATCAAAAATCAGCTATTTTAGGAGCAGTAGCTGGTGCAAAACACATACACACTTTAGCAGAAGCATATGGAGCAACTGTTATTTTACATACAGACCATTGTGCAAAAAATCTATTGCCATGGATTGATGGTTTACTAGATGCCTCTGAAAAACATTTTGCTGAAACTGGTAAATCACTTTTCAGCTCACATATGATTGATTTGTCAGAAGAACCAATTGAAGAAAACCTTGAAATTTCTAAAAAATATTTAGAAAGAATGAGTAAAATGGGTATGACACTAGAAATCGAATTAGGAATCACAGGTGGTGAAGAAGATGGTGTAGACAATTCTGATGTTGACAGTTCAAAATTATATACGCAACCAGAAGAAGTAGCATATGCTTATGAAGAATTAATGAAAGTTAGCCCAAGATTTACAATCGCAGCATCTTTCGGAAATGTACATGGCGTTTACAAACCTGGAAATGTGAAATTAACCCCAAAAATCCTTAAAAATTCGCAAGAATACGTTCAAAATAAATTCAACACAGGAAATAATCCAGTTGATTTTGTTTTCCACGGAGGTTCGGGCTCAACTTTAGAAGAAATTAGAGAAGCTATCGGTTATGGTGTCATTAAAATGAATATCGATACCGATTTACAATTTGCTTTCACAGAAGGAATTCGTGATTATATGGTAAACAAAGTTGATTACTTAAGAACACAAATTGGAAGTCCTGATGGAGCAGATAGCCCAAATAAAAAACACTACGATCCAAGAAAATGGGTTCGCGAAGGAGAAGTTACGTTCAACACAAGACTAGAACAAGCTTTTGCCGATTTAAATAATGTAAACACACTTTAATTATGAGTTATGAATTATGAATTAAAAGTATCATGCTTTTAATTCATAACTTATAACTTTTAACTCATAACTGTAAAATTATGGCTTGGTTTAAAAGAAAAGAAAAAGGAATTACCACCGCAACTGAGGATAAAAAAGATGTTCCAAAAGGTTTATGGTATAAATCACCAACGGGAAAGATCATTGACCAAGATGAATTGGCACGAAACCTATGGGTAAGCCCAGAAGACGATTATCATGTACGAATTGGTAGTAAAGAATATTTCGAAATTTTATTCGACAATAACGAATTCACTGAACTTGATGCAAAATTAACATCAAAAGATCCATTAAAATTTGAAGACACTAAAAAATATAGTGATCGTTTAAAAGATGTAATGGACAAAACCAAATTAAAAGACGCTATTAGAACTGGTGTTGGAAAATCAAAAGGAAAAGACTTAGTCGTTTCTTGTATGGATTTTGCTTTTATTGGTGGTTCAATGGGAGCCGTTGTTGGAGAAAAAATTTCAAGAGCAATTGACTATTCTATCAAACACAGAATACCGTTTGTATTGATTTCAAAATCTGGTGGAGCTCGTATGATGGAAGCTGCTTATTCATTAATGCAATTGGCAAAAACCTCAGCAAAATTAGCACAATTAGCCGAAGAACAAATTCCATACATTTCATTATGTACTGACCCTACAACAGGAGGAACTACTGCTTCATATGCAATGTTGGGAGATATCAATATCGGTGAACCAGGCGCTTTAATTGGCTTCGCAGGTCCTCGTATTGTAAGAGACACAACAGGTAAAGATTTACCTGAAGGCTTTCAAACTTCAGAATTTTTATTAGAACATGGATTTTTAGATTTCATCGCTCCAAGAAAAGAGTTGAAAGATAAAATTAACTTGTTTTTAGATTTGATTCAAAATCAACCCGTAAGATAAAAACAAAAATCCCGATAGAAATTATCGGGATTTTTTATGTTTAAAACTTTGCTCTCAATGCTAAAATAAAATTCTTTCCTGGCGCTACAATTCCTGAACTATATGGTCGATAACGTTGATCGGTTATGTTTTCTAAACCAGCCGTAAGCGTGAAATTTTCATTTAACTTATACATGGATTTTAAATTCAATGTATACCAACTTGGCGAATAAGGATTTCCATTACTATCAATAGCATAAATTTCGGTTTTACCTTTTTCTTCTTCAGCTAAATCTTCATAAACAACTTCATCACTAAATTGAAGATTTACTTCCAAATCTAACTTCGAATTAGCATAACCCACTCTAGAAACACCAAAAAATGGTGCTGCATGACGTGAAGGACTTTTATCGCCATTATCCAATTCCTCTTCACCCTTTTGGAAATTCAAATCGGTTGAAAATCGAAATCCAGAAGGCATTTTTACCTCAACTCCAGCTTGAATTCCATACACATTTGCGCTTGCCGCATTTTGAATAGCTTGCACTTGACTCAACTCGCCATCATATACAATTTCTGAAGCGCCATTTAGTGTAAAATCTCTACGCACCAAAGCATTATCCAATAGTGTATAATAGGTAGAAACATCAACTTTTACATTTTTTCCAAACAATTTAGCCACATTCAAATCTACATTATAAGCATATTCTGCCTCTAAATTAGGATTTGGAATTACCACAGAACCTGGTTCAGAATCAAACACTTTTCCAACATCATCAACATTTGGTGAACGGAAAGCTGTTGCAACATTAGAACTTATCACCCATTTTTCTGTTGGACGAAAAACAATTCCCGCACTTCCAGTTAATGAACCATCATTTAAGTTAGCTCCCGTAAAAGGAAATGGATAAAAAGTAGTATCAAAATCGGCTTTTAAAATAAACTGATTGTATCGCAAACCTGCTTGAAGCAACGTTTTTTCAGAAATTTTATATTGGTCATTCAAATAAAAGCCAATCGATTGCCAAGTTGCTTGTGGATATCTTGCTGGCCCAACTACGCTTGTTTCTGCTACAATATTTTCATTAATTCCAGTTGAATTGACATCGTTTAAAACGTATTCAAATCCGTAGAAAATTTTATTTTTTGCGTTTGTTGCTTTCGTAAAGTCGGCATTCAACGAATAAGCATTTACTTTTTCGGTTCTAATTTCTCTATTTGGATTATTAATGTTTCTACTCACACGACTTTCTTCAAAAAACTGATGCGCTAAACGCAAAGACATTTCATCAAATAACTTAGATTTTGATTGATGTGTGATATTCAAATTATTCATAATCCATTTTTGCGGACCATAATAAAATTCGCCATAGCGAGGTAAACCTGCATTAGTATAACGAATATGTCTATCATAGCGGGAATAACTCGAGGTTTCTGAAAAATGAAATCCATAGTGAAAATCCCATTTTTCATTGAGTTGATAACGCACTTTTTGCATCAAATTAATTTGCGAGTAAGCCGTTGGTTTTTGCACTAATGGATTATCATTAGTAACTACCACGTCTACTCCATTTTGTTGTTGAACGTAAAATGGTCTTAAATATTCTTTTGGACCGTGCGAACCCATCCGTAAATCACCAAAATCATTTGAACTGATGCTTGTAACTGAAGCCCATTTTTTCCAGCCTACATTTACATCAAAATGACCTGTTTTTTCATTATTAGCAGAAGAATATCGCGTTACAGCACTTCCAGAAACTACTGTTTTTTCATCTAAAGAAAAATGAGGTGTTAAAGTTTGAAAGCTCATTACACCACCAATTGCATCACTACCATACATAACCGAACTTGGTCCAAATAAAACCTCAACTTTTTCAGTTGCAAATGCATCTAATGAAATTACATTTTGGATATTTCCACCTCTAAAAATGGCCGTATTCATTCTAATTCCGTCTATGGCATATAATAATCTATTGGTTGCAAAACCACGAATCATTGGGCTTCCGCCGCCTTGCTGACTTTTTTGCATAAACACTTTTCCTGAAATTGTTAACAAATCGGCAGCAGTTTGTGGATTTTGTAAGGCAATTTCTTTTTTTGAAATAGGTGTAATTTTTGCTGGAATATCAACCGAATGCTGTTTAAATCGATTAGCAGAAACAACAATTTCATCCATTTTTAATAAAGAAGGAGACAAACTCAATTGAAATGAAGCAAGTTCAAGCTGATTATAGCTCATAACTACCGTTTCATACCCTAAAGATTGAATAATGATTGTGTTTTTTCCAACAAAATCAGAAATATCAGCTTGTCCTTTCGTATTGGTAATGGAATAAATTTTACCATTTTCAGAAGTTAAAGTAACGGCTTCTAATGGCTCATTCGATTCTTTATCTTTAACTATGATGTTTTGTGAAAAAGTAAAGCTTGATAATCCTAAAAAAAAAAGTAGTAGTATCTTATTGAACATTATATATTGTGGTTTTTATCTGAAAATACAAATTTACAAAATGATTTTCAGTAATAGCCACAAATTACATGCCACTTCTGATGGCTTCAACTGGATCTAACTTGGATGCTGAAATAGCTGGAATAATTCCAGAAATCAAACCTATTAAAGCGGCCAATCCAGAACCTAACAACATATTTGCTGCGCTCAAAACAAATTCAAAATCTAATGCCGAAGAAAGAATTAAAGCAATAATCCAGACTAAAAACATACCTACAATACCTCCAATAAGAGACAAAATAACAGCTTCAAACAAGAATTGAAACAATATGAATTTATTTTTAGCACCAAGTGCTTTTTGAATTCCAATTAAATTGGTTCGCTCTTTTACCGACACAAACATAATATTTGCAATACCAAATCCGCCCACCAAAAGTGAAAACGCACTAATAATCCAACCAATCATGTTCATTTGTCCTACGATGTTATCAATAAAATCCGTAAAACCCGATAAAACATTCATAAAAAAATTATCAATATCCCCTGTTTTAACCCCTCTAAATGTTCTCAATTTTTGAGCCAATTCAGCTTTAAACTCCTCTACATCAATACCTTTTTCAGGTTTTATTAAAATTGCTGGAGTTAAGGTTTTATTGTTATCACCATACATTCTTCTTAAAAAATTCACAGGAAAAAAAACCGCCACATCACCACTATCACCAAACATGCCTTGTCCCTGTTTTTTTAAAACACCAATAACGGTGAATCTTTGTCCGTACAAACGCACTTTTTTTCCAATAGGGTCACTATCTTCAAACAAACCAGTTGCTACTTCGCTTCCAATTACAATTACAGGACTCCCAGAATTTGACTCTGCTGCATTAAACAGCCTTCCTTTGTCAATTTTTAAAGGTTCTATATCAAAAAAATCTTCAGTAGAAGGTTTAACACGAATAGAATTTACAGTTTTTGATTCGTATTTAATATTCTCGTTTCGGGTAAATAAATTAAAAGAAATCTTATCGATTCCGTTTACACTTCGTTTAATATATTCAAATTCTTCATATGAAACATCAGGAAATTGCTCTCGCTTCCAACGAGGAACTTCAGAAGGTCCAAACGAAAAACGCATTAAATACACTGTATTCATGTCCATATCACTCAAATCTTCCTTGATTTTTTTATCCATTGAGTCTACTGCCGCCAAAACCGCAATAATTGAAAAGATACCAATGGTAACACCTAACAACGATAAAAGTGTACGCAATTTATTGTTGCGTAACGCATTTATTGCAAAGCTAAAACTTTCTGAAAGTAATCGTAAATATAAAAGCATAATACTAATCTATACTAGATAAGTAGAGCAATGACTAAAAATGTTACAAATTGAAGGAATATAATTTGCAATAAACATTCATTACTTAGCCTTTTCCATAAAATCCTCTGCTTTTTCTACCATTTCCTTATTCCCGCAAAAAAACGGAACCCTCTGATGTAATTCGGTAGGTTGAATTTCCATAATTCTTCCAAAACCGTCCGAAGCTTTACCTCCTGCTTGTTCAGCAATAAAAGCCATTGGATTACATTCATACAACAAACGCAATTTTCCATTTGGCGTTTTTGAAGTGGTTGGATATAAATAAATTCCGCCTTTAATCATATTTCTATGAAAATCGGAAACTAAACTTCCTATATAGCGTGAAGTATAAGGTCTGTCGCCTTCTTCTAACTGACAATATTTGATGTAATCTTTTACACCTTGTGGAAAATGAACGTAATTTCCTTCGTTAATTGAATAAATATTTCCTTTTTCAGGAAATTTCATATTAGGATGTGATAAATAAAAAGTTCCAATTGCAGGATTTAAAGTAAATCCGTTAACACCATGACCTGTTGTGTATACCAACATGGTTGACGTACCATAGATAACATAACCTGCTGCCACTTGATTGATTCCAGGCTGCAAAAAATCTTCTATTGTTACAGGAGTTCCTACTGGCGTAATTCTTCTAAAAACCGAAAAAATAGTTCCAACTGAAACATTCACATCGATGTTTGAAGAACCATCTAAAGGATCCATTAAAACAACATATTTGTTATTATGTGAATTATCTGAACCAGCTACTGTAATAAAATCATCATTTTCTTCAGAACCAATTCCACATACAATTTCACGATTAATTAACGTCTGAATAAAAACTTCATTTGCATAAACATCTAATTTTTGTTGGTCTTCGCCTTGAATATTTTGCTCTCCAGCAGCACCAACTATATCCACTAAACCAGCTTTATTCACTTTATAATTAACTACTTTAGCAGCCAATCGAATTGAATTAATAATTCTAGATAATTCTCCTGTTGAATACTGAAACGAATTTTGATGTTCAATGATAAATTCGCCTAAAGTTGTGTTTCTTTCTTCCATTACGAAATCGTTGTAGTTGTGTTAAAGGCACAAATATCGTGAATTTTGTTAAAAGAGTGCATTAATTTGAAAAGATGTTTAAGTTAATTTTACTTTTGTAAAAAATTAAAAAAATGATTATCCGAAAAGCTACAAAAAAAGATATGCAATCTGTATTAGAATTGATACAAGAATTAGCTATTTTTGAAAAAGAACCTGATGCTGTTTTAGTAACTGTTGACGATTTAGTTCGTGATGGTTTTTCAGAAAACCCGCTTTTTCAATGTTTTGTTGCCGAAGAAGAAAACAACATTACAGGAATGGCTTTGTTTTATTATCGCTATTCGACATGGAAAGGCAAAACGATTCATTTAGAAGATTTAATTGTAAAAGAAAGCAAACGTGGAACTGGAGCTGGCTTTGCACTTTACAAAGAAATCATCAAACAAGGAAAAGCTGAAAATGTTCGCAGAATTGAATGGAATGTTTTAGACTGGAATACAGCAGCCATAGATTTCTATAAGAAATCAGGTGCAAAAATTTTAGAAGATTGGCGAGTAGTTCATATGGATGAACCTGGAATTGTAAATTTTTTAAGTCTTACTAATTAATACAAAAATCTTAATACTTTTAAGAATGAAAATATTCAAATTTGGAGGTGCATCGGTTAAAGATGCCGAAGGCGTAAAAAATGTATTACATGTTTTAAAAACAGTAGGACACGAGGATGTTTTATTGGTAATTTCTGCAATGGGAAAAACCACGAATGCTTTAGAGGTAGTGATCAAGAATTACTTCGATAAATCGAAGGAATTACATGCATCGCTTCAAGAAGTTCGCAAATACCACAACCAAATTTTATTAGACTTATTTGAAGACGAAGATCACGAAGTGTTTTTTGATGTAAATGCACATTTTGACGATCTAGAATATTTTATTCGTAGTAATAAATCTCCAAATTATAGTTTTGTTTACGATCAAGTAGTGAGTATAGGTGAATTAGTTTCCACTACAATTGTAAGTCATTATTTCAATTATAGCGGATTAAAAAATAATTGGATTGATGTGCGCCCATTAATTAAGACCGACAATAATTACCGCGATGCTCAAGTAGATTGGGAAACCACTCAAAAATTGATTTCAAAAGGTGTTAAAAAGAAAACGTTAAATATCACACAAGGATTTTTAGGTTCAGATGAAAACAACTTTACAACCACTTTAGGTAGAGAAGGATCTGATTATACAGCAGCGATTTTTGCATATTGTTTAAGTGCAGAAAGCGTTACCATTTGGAAAGACGTTCCTGGTGTTTTAAATGCAGATCCAAGATATTTTGAAAATGCTGTTTTATTAAATCAAATTTCATACAGAGAAGCTATTGAATTGGCTTTTTACGGCGCTTCCGTAATTCATCCAAAAACGTTACAACCTTTACAAAAAAAGGAAATTCCGTTGTTTGTGAAATCATTTATCAATCCAACATTACCGGGAACTAGCGTTTCAAAAGGTGCCGATTTAGAACCACACACACCTTGTTTTATTGTAAAGAAAAATCAATTATTGTTATCGTTATCGTCTATTGATTTTGATTTCATCATGGAAAATCATATCAGTGAAATCTTTGCTTTGTTTGCGAAATTTAAAGTAAAAGTGAATTTAATCCAAAACACGGCAATTAGTTTTTCAGTTTGTATTGAAGACAAATACAACAACTTTGAAGAGTTACGAAAAGTATTAGCTAAAAAATTCAAAGTTTCTTATAACGAAAATGTGTCGTTGTACACCATTAGACATTTTGACGAAAATGCTTCAAAAGTGGTAGAAACGAACAAAACGATATTGTTACGCCAAATTTCTAGAGAAACAATGCAGGTGATTACTAAGGAGTAGTTTTATGTATCAATTAATAAAATATTTTTCCTAACTTTATAAAAAAGTTTAGTAATGAAAATCAAAGATTTAGATAAATACACCAATGCCGAAAAAATTCTTTTAGCTGAAGAACTTTGGGAAAGTGTTTCTAAAGAAAAATTAGAGTTATCTGATGCTGTGAAACAAGAATTAGATCGAAGGATTTCATTAATTGAAGAAGATAAAACCGATTTTTACACTTGGGAAGACGTTAAAAACACGTTGAAAAAAAACAGAAATGCATAAACTTGTATTTTCAAAAGAAGCGCTTCTCGATATTGAACAAATCGCTATTTGGTATGAAGAACAAAGAGAAGGTTTATCTTATGATTTTGAACTTTGTTTAGAAGAAAGCGTTAGCCAAATTTTTAGAAATCCCGAACTTTTTCAAATTAGATATAAAAACGTAAAAGTCAGATTTATTAAGCGGTTTCCATATGGAGTTCATTATTTGATAAATTTGGATAAAATCATAGTAATAGGAGTTTTTCATACTTCTCGTTCCCCAATTGATTGGTCAAAAAGATTGAAATAATAAACTTTCCAACAATAAATACTACTTTTGAAGATTCGGAGTTATAGTATTTATGCAAAAAATTGTTTTTTTAGCGGGATTTCTGTTGAGTTTTTTGGGCGGTTTTGCTCAAGAGACGTTACAATACTATCCAACTAAAAAAATTGCGTTTTCAAAAGATACGATTTCAATAGAAAAATTCAGCTTAAACAATTCTTTTTTTGAAATTAAAGACAAAAGCGGAACACTCATTGATACCAGTTTTTACAAAGTAAATTTCCAAAAAGGAACCTTAGTTTTTACAAAAGAAATCAACACTTCTGATTCGTTAGTAGTTCGCTATTCTAAATTTCCTGAATTTTTAACCAAAACGTATTCCATTTATGATGACGATAAAGTGGTTTCAAACGAAGCAGGTAAATTAGTCGTTTTCAAGAAGGACAAAAACACCAAATTCAAACCTTTCGACGGATTGAATACTTCAGGAAGTATTACACGTGGCGTAACCGTTGGGAACAATCAAAACACCGTGGTGAATTCCAATTTAGATTTACAAATCACTGGAAAGATTTCGGACAAAGTCAGTTTACGCGCTTCCATTCAAGACAGTAATATTCCGTTGCAAGAAGGCGGTTATTCGCAAAAATTAGACGAATTTGACCAAATTTTCATTGAATTATTTTCGGATACATGGAACATCCGAGCCGGTGATTTATTCTTGGAAAATAGAAAATCAGCCTTCCTTAATTTCAATAAAAAAGTACAAGGTTTAGCCACTCGATTTACTTTTGGAACACCCGATAAAAAAACTGAAGTGGTTGCTTCTGGAGCCTTGGTTCGTGGACAATATGCACGAAGTAGCTTTGTAGGTCAAGAGGGCAATCAAGGTCCATATAAATTGCGTGGTAACAACAACGAATTGTACGTTTTAGTCATTTCAGGTTCGGAACGGGTTTATGTGAATGGGATTTTGAAAACACGTGGAGAAAATAACGATTACATTATCGATTACAACGCTGGAGAAATCATTTTCACCTCTTTATTTCCAATTACTTCCGAAATGCGAATCAACATCGAATATCAGTATACCGATAGGAATTTCACCCGATTCATCACGTATGGAGGAATTTCGCACGAACGAGAAAACTGGCAAATTGGCGGTTATGTGTATTCGGAAAGTGATGTGAAAAATCAGCCGTTGCAACAAAATTTATCTTCGGAACAAATTGATATTTTACAAAACGCGGGTGATGATATTTCCCAAATGAATGGTCCTTCAGCCTACTTAGATTCCTATTCTGAAAATAAAATTTTGTACAAAAAAGTGATTATTGGTGCTGATGAAGTGTTTGAATATTCTAACAACCCCGATGACGATTTGTATAATGTACGATTTTCATTGGTAGGAAATAATCAAGGGAATTATGTTTTGGTCAACAATCAAGCTGTTGGGAAAATTTATGAATATGTAGCGCCAATTGCAGGAATTCTACAAGGAAATTATGAGCCCATTGTTCGTTTGATTGCGCCTACAAAAATTCAAATGGCAACCATTTTAGGAAAATACAATCCAAGCGAAAAAACACTTTTAGATTTTGAATTGGCGTTAAGTAACAGCGACCAAAATTTATATTCAAATTTAGACGACAATAACAACAAAGGTTTTGCCGGAAAATTCAATGGAAAGCAACGTCTTTTTAACGGTAAAACCAAAATTAATGCCTTTGCAAATTATCAATTAGTGCAAGAAAATTTCAAAACCATTGAACGTTTATATAACATCGAATTTAATCGTGATTGGAACATTACTTCGACTTTATTAGGCAATCAAAGTTTTTTGACTTCAGGATTGGATTTTAATTTCAATAACAAAGGAAAAGCGCTTTATCAGTTTGAAAACTTATCTTTTAGTAATGCTTTTACAGGAAATAAACACACCTTATCCGGAAGATATGCTACCAAAAATTGGATGGTTTGGAGTAATTCGAGCGTAATGAAAAGCGATTCCGAACTTTCAAATTCGTCATTTTCTCGAAGTGAAAATCGTACGTCGTATAAATTAGGTAAAAATTGGGTTGGTGCGACAGTAAATTTAGAAGACAATGCTGAACAACTGAAAGCGACTAATACCTTTTCGGCCTTGAGCCAACGTTTTTTAGAATATGGCGCTTTTGTAGGAAGAGGTGATTCGACTAAGGTTTATGTAGAATTGGGTTTTTTGCAACGTCAAAATGATAGTTTACAAAACAATCGAATTGAGCGTGTAAATCATTCAAACTCGTATTATTTAAAATCGCAATTGATTAAAACCGAAAAAAGCAATTTGAGTGTATTTTTGAATTATCGTGCATTGAAATATGAAGATTCCAATTTAAAAGACGAGCCATCGTTGAATTCACGAATTTTATATTCGGATCGATTTTTTGGACAATTGATTCAAACTACAACCGCTTATGAAACCAGTTCAGGAACAATTCCCCAGCAAGAATTCACCTATTTACAAGTAGAACCAGGACAAGGTGTTTATATGTGGAACGATTATAATAGCAATGGAATTCAGGAATTGCAAGAGTTTGAAATTGCTCCTTATCCAGATTTAGCAATTTATGTACGTGTATTTTTACCGAATCAGGTATTTGTAAGAACCCATCAAAATAAATTTTCCCAAGCGTTGAATTTCAATTTTAACCAATGGCAAAATGAAAGTGGTTTTAAGAAATTCGCATCGCACTTTTATAATCAGACTTCGTTTTTAATTGATCGAAAAATAAAGAGGAATGGTGCTAATTTTGATTTGAATCCGTTTTCAAAAGATAAAGATGAATTGATTGGATTGAATACAAATTTTAGAAATAGTTTGTTTTTTAATCGTGGCAAACAACATCATTCAACCACTTATTCATTCTTGCTAAACGAAAGTCAAAATTTACTTTCTGTGGGAAGTCTTTCGGCTAAAAATCAGTCGCATCAATTGCAATATCAACATTTGGTTCAAAAAAGTTGGTTATTTAATCTTTTGGGAAGCACTTCAACTAGTACATCTTTTTCAGAAAATTACCCAACTAGAAATTTTGAAATTAAAAGTTATCAAATTGAACCGAAAATTGGGTATTTGTTTTCCAAAAATGCAAGTTGGGATATTTTTTACGAATTTCAACAAAAAGAAAATCAAATTGGTGCATTTGAGACTTTAACACAAAACAGATTAGGGACTTCATTTACCTTCAATAGTGAAAAAGGATTTAGTATGAATGGCGAATTTTCGATGTATAATAATTCATATGCTGGAAATGTGTTATCGGCAGTGGGTTTTCAAATGTTAGAAGGCTTACAACCTGGCAAAAATCAAACTTGGCGCTTACTTTTACAGAAAAACTTAACCCAATATTTAGACGTAAATATCAACTATCAAGGCAGAAATAGTGAAACTAGTAAAACCATTCATACTGGAAATATACAATTGAGAGCGTTTTTTTAGTTAATATTTAGATTAATTCTACATTTCTACTTAATTTTACAAGCTTATATAATTCAAATACCCTATGTTTAAAAGAATTTTACTTTTATTGATTCTAATTTCTAATGTTTCTTATTCTCAATTAAGTAATAAGCATTGGCTCCCTCCGTTACACGCAAGAGATGCTAGTGTTGTTGCTCAACATTACCTATATTTATCGACACCTGAACTAATTCCATTCCAAGTAACAGTTACTGATGGGGCTGGAGTTCCTATTGCTGGCTCTCCATTTACAATTTCTCAAGGAAATCCTGAAGAAATATTTATAGGAAATAGCCAAAATTCAAAAATGTTTAGACCTCTAGCAGATGTTAATATCGTCAATTCAAACTTAGGATTAATTCTTGAAGGTAGTGGTGATTTTTATGCCAGTTTTAGAGTGCGTTCTGCAAACCATGCTGAAACTCTTGTTTCTAAGGGACGTTCTGGTGCTGGAACAAATTTTAGAGTTGGGAGTTTACCTCAAAATTTTGATGGTGGTACTAGAAATTTCGTAACAAGTTTCATGGCTACCGAAGATAATACCTCGGTTCTTGTTTCAGATTATGATGTTGACGTAGAATTTGTTTCGAACTCGGGTAATATTACTGCAAATTCACAAACTTTTACATTGAATGAAGGCGAAAGTGTAATTCTATCTGGTTATTGTAACATTCCTGCAAACCTTACTGGTTTTGTGGGTGCATTAATAACGTCTGACAAACCTATAGTTGTTAATACAGGAAATGCACTAGCTGGTATGGGAACACAAGGTGATGGACAAGATTTCAATTTAGACCAAATAGTTTCACTCGAAGAAGTTGGAACAGAATATATTTTAGTGAAAGGAAATGGTAGTGCAAATACAGAGTTACCTTTATTAATAGGAACAGAAGACAATACTACTATTTTTATAAACGGAAATCCTATTCCTGTAACAACTATTAATGCGGGAGATTATTTTTTAGTTCCAACTTCTTTTTATCAAGGAGTTAATAATAACAACGTCTATATTACAAGTGATAAACCTATTTATGTATATCAAATTATTGCTGGTGACGTTAGTGATGCAACCTCGGGATTAAACTTTATTCCACCTTTGAGCTGTTTTTTTCAAAAAAGTGTTGATTTAATTCCTAACATTAACTTTATAGGAGGAACACAGTTTAGTGCTGCAGTCATAGCAGTAACTTATTCCACAGCTACCGTTTCAATAAATGGTGTTACTACATCATCTTTACCTGAACAAGTACTAGGAACAACTGACTGGGTAACTTATAGAATTCCGAATGTAAATGGAAATGTGGTAATTGAATCTACAGGACCATTAGCTGTTGGTGTATTTGGATTTAGTGGATTTGCTGGTTATGGAGGTTATTATTCAGGTTTTGGAAGCGAACCAAGAGATACCGAAGTAACGGTTTGTTCAGGATATACAGTCAACTTACTGGACGAAATTGATGGTAATCCAGAAACGGGAGGAACATGGACTCCTGCTCTATCAAGTGGAACAGATATTTTTGACCCAGCGGTTGATGTAGCTGGAATATACAATTATAGCTATATTGGTACGTGTGCAATTATTGATGTAGATATTGATGTATCCATACAAACCGCACCTGATGCAGGAACTGATAATGCGATTGTAGTTTGTTCAAATGATAACCCGTTTGATTTATTCAATCTTCTTGGACCTTCGGCTCAACCCGGCGGAGTTTGGTCTCCTGCTTTAGCATCTGGCACTGGAATGTATAATCCATCTACTGATTTAACAGGAACTTATTCATATACTATACCCGCAAGTGGAGTTTGTAATGCAATCTCAGCAACAATTGATGTTACTAACAATACACAACCTTCAATTGTTCCAATTATTGACTACAGACTTTGTGATGATACTGTTTTAGGCACTGATACTGATGGTATTTCATTTTTCGATTTAACAACAAAAAATACTGAGGCTTTAGGAACTCAAACAGGTATTGATGTAACCTATCACGTATTACCAATCGAAGCTGAATTAGGTACAAATCCAATAACCACAATAAATAGTGGAAATACTACTATATATGTAAGGCTTAGAAATAGTACAACAGGTTGTTTTAATGTAACTTCATTTAATTTAGTTGTTTTACCAAAGCCAACCGCTAATGCAGTAGTGACACTTAAACAATGTGACACTGATAATGATGCAGTTACTGATTTTAATTTAACGGAAGCAAATAGCATAATTTCAAGCGAAGTTTCTAATACTTTTACTTATCATAATACGCTATTAGGTGCTCAAAACAATACAGATTTAGTTGGAAACGAAATGAGTTTTAATGCCCCTAATGGAAGCCAAGTTTGGGCAAGAATAGTTAATGCAGAGGGTTGCGAAAGAACTACTTTAGTTAACCTTGTTGTTTCTACAACGACAATTCCATCGAATTATGTGTTTGAAATTTATGAATGTGATGACTACATTAATGCAACAGATACAGATAGTGACGGGTTTGACTATTTCAATTTAGATAGCCCTACATCCAGCGAAAACGCTATTGCAAATTTATTGTCTTTTTTCTCCAGCAGTCAACCGTTGAATGTTACATTTTATGAAAACGAAAATGATGCTTTAGCTGAGATAAACGCCATCACTAATATTACAAATTATAGAAATATTACTCCCAATTCGCAAATAATTTGGGCTAGAATAGATAGTGAATTAAATAATGAATGCTTTGGTATTGGTCCATTTATAGAACTAATTGTGAACCCTCTACCTGAAGTCGATTTAGGACCAGATTTTGTTTTGTGTATAGATCCCATAACTGGTTTAGGTTCACAAATTGTTAATGCAACACCTAGCACTCCTGGAAACTATTCTTACCAATGGACACCAGCAAATCCGAATGGCAATTCACATTTATACACTATTACAACTGGTGGTACATTCTCTGTAATAGTCACTAATACCGATACAAATTGTGTAAATTCTGACACCATAACTACAACTTTTTCATCAGAACCTGAAACATTTGAAGCTAACATAATTACACCTGCATTTTCAAGTGGTTTAGCATCAATTGAAGCAATAGCAACTGGAGGTTTTGGAACCTACGAATACAGTTTAAATGCAATTGACTGGCAATCAAGCCCAATTTTTTCAGGACTAGAAAATGGTAGTTATATTATTTATGTTAGAGACATTCAAGGATGTGGAATTTTATTTTCTGAAGAATTACAGACCATTACTTATCCAAATTATTTTACTCCAAATGGAGATGGATACAATGATTTTTGGAGTATCCAATTGCCAAGTGAATATCAAGGTTTAATATCAATATTTGATAGATATGGGAAATTATTGAAACAAATAAATACCCAAGGTCAAGGATGGGACGGAACCTATAATGGCAATCAATTACCTTCAACCGATTATTGGTTTAAAGTGGAATACATTGAAAACAATAAAAAGAAAGAGTTTAAATCGCACTTTAGTTTAAAAAGATAATAATGGAATTAGGAAATCTTTCAACTATAATTGATGAAAATAAAATTGCTACAGTTAGCTTTTCTCACCCTGCAAGCAACTCATTCCCAAGTGATTTGTTACAGAAATTAACTTCTGAAATTAACCAGCTAAGTAGTTTAGATACTGTTTCGGTGGTTGTTTTAAAAAGTGAGGGAACAGGAGTCTTTTGTGCAGGAGCTTCTTTTGATGAATTACTTTCAATTTCAACTGAACAAGATGGAAATCTATTTTTTTCAGGATTTGCTAATGTAATTAATGCCATACGAAAATGCTCGAAACCAATCATTGGAAGAATCCATGGCAAAGCCGTTGGCGGTGGAGTTGGATTAGCTGCTGCGTGTGATTATACTTTTGCAACCAATAATAGCGCAATAAAATTATCCGAAATAGCCATTGGAATTGGACCTTTTGTAATTGAACCTGCCGTAAGTAGAAAAATCGGAAAAACCGCTTTTACGGAAATGACCCTTACTCCTACTTTATGGAAAACAGCTCAATGGGCAAAAGAAAAAGGATTGTACACCGAAGTTTTTGAAACAATAGAATCGTTAGACGAGCATTTAAAAAACTTCACCCATGAACTTTCAACCTACAATCCAGAAGCTTTAGTTGAAATGAAAAAAGTATTTTGGGAAGGAACTAATCATTGGGAAAACTTATTATATGAAAGAGCCTCGATTTCAGGACGATTGGTTTTATCAAATTTTACCAAACAAGCATTAGAAAAATTTAAGAAATGAAAAGTTTAATTATCGCTTTACAGCAAGTAAATATCGAAGAAAAAATTAAAAATGATCCAGATGGAACCTATCAAATTGGTGTTTTAATTGGTTCATTTGTTCCTGTTGCCGTTTTAGCTGGCTTAGCCTATTTTTTATATCATAGAGCTAAGAAAAACGAAAAAAAACTTGACCAATAATAAATATAAAATTATGTCAAAAATTAGAATTACTAAACAATTCAACTTTGAAACGGGTCATGCGCTATATGGCTATGATGGCAAATGTAAAAATGTACATGGCCATAGTTATAAACTTTCTGTAACAGTTATTGGCAGACCAATTACGGATACAACAAATGTTAAATATGGAATGGTAATCGACTTTGGTGATTTGAAAAAAATTGTAAAAGAACAAATTGTTGATGTTTTTGACCATGCAACTGTTTTCAATAAGAATACACCCCATATTGAATTAGCTAATGAACTTCAAAAAAGAGGTCACGATGTAATTTTAGTAGATTATCAACCAACAAGCGAAAACATGGTAATTGATTTTTCTAATAAAATTAAAAATTTATTGCCCGAAAACATTAAATTACATTCTTTAAAACTACAAGAAACAGAAACTTCGTTTGCCGAATGGTATGCGGAAGATAATTAAATAAAAAAAAGCGATTTCAATTGAAATCGCTTTTTTGTTTTATTCTTGTTCTTTCATTACAAAAGATTCCATGAATTTTGTTGTATAATTTCCAGCAACATAATCTGGTTCATCCATTAACTGTCTGTGAAAAGGTATTGTAGTTTTAATTCCTTCAATTACGAATTCATCTAACGCACGTTTCATTTTATTTATCGCCTCTTCTCTTGTTTGAGCAGTTGTAATCAACTTAGCAATCATTGAGTCATAATTTGGCGGAATTGTATATCCTGCGTAAACATGCGTATCTAAACGTACTCCGTGTCCTCCTGGTGCATGTAAAACCGTAATTTTACCTGGTGAAGGGCGGAAATCATTATACGGATCTTCAGCATTGATACGGCATTCTATTGAATGCAATTGTGGATAATAGTTTTTTCCAGAAATTGGAATTCCGGCAGCCACCATAATTTGTTCACGAATTAAATCATAATCAACAACTTGTTCTGTAATTGGGTGTTCTACTTGGATACGTGTATTCATTTCCATGAAGTAGAAATTTCTGTGTTTGTCAACCAAAAATTCAACCGTTCCAGCTCCTTCATATTTAATATATTCTGCTGCTTTAACCGCTGCAGTTCCCATTTTTTCACGCAATTCATCCGTCATGAAAGGAGAAGGTGTTTCTTCTGTTAATTTTTGATGACGACGTTGTACAGAACAATCTCTTTCTGAAAGGTGACATGCTTTTCCATAAGAATCTCCAACTACTTGGATTTCAATATGACGAGGTTCTTCGATTAATTTCTCTAAGTACATCCCATCATTACCAAATGCTGCTGCCGATTCTTGACGAGCACCTTCCCAAGCCTTAAGTAAATCTTCTTTTTTCCAAACGGCACGCATCCCTTTTCCACCACCACCAGCAGTTGCTTTTAACATTACTGGATAACCAAATTCATTTGCCAATTTTTCAGCTTCTTCATATGATTCTAAGATTCCTACTGAACCTGGAACACATGGAACACCAGCTTCAATCATTGTTGATTTTGCTGATGCTTTATCTCCCATACGGTCAATCATTTCAGGAGAAGCACCAATGAATTTGATGCCGTGTTCTTGACAAATTTTAGAAAATTTAGCGTTTTCGGATAAAAATCCGTAACCTGGATGGATAGCGTCTGCATTTGTAATTTCAGCAGCGGCTATAATATTAGACATTTTTAAATACGACAAATTACTTGGAGGAGGACCAATACAAACCGCCTCGTCAGCAAATTTTACGTGTAAACTATCTGCATCTGCCGTTGAATAAACCGCTACGGTCTTGATGCCCATTTCTCTACAAGTTCTAATTACACGTAGTGCAATTTCACCTCTATTGGCAATTAATATTTTTTTAAACATCTTTTTAGATTATATTGTTAGACAATTGGATTTTTAGACTTTTAGATTGCTTCGCCAACTAATCGACGTTCATTTGATGGATTATTAGAAATTTAAAAAATCTAATAATCTAATAATCTAGCAATCTAATAATATCTAATAATCTAAATTATGATGGATCTACTAAGAATAATGGTTGATCAAATTCAACTGGAGAAGAATCGTCAACTAAAACTTTTACAATTTTACCTGAAACTTCTGATTCAATTTCGTTGAATAATTTCATAGCTTCAATTACACACAATACATCTCCTTTTCCAATAGTTGTTCCTACTTCTACAAACATTGGTTTGTCTGGTGCAGGTTTTCTATAGAAAGTACCAATAATTGGTGATTTTACAGTAATATATTTAGCATTATCATCAGAAGCTGGTGCAGAAACTGTATCTGAAACAGCTGGAGAAACCGCTTGAGGAGCAATCATTTGAGGTGCAGCTTGCATTGGCATTTGTTGCACATAAGTTGTTGTACTTTCAGTACCCTCCGTGGTAGTTTTTATGGTGATTTTAAAATCGTCCATTTCTAATTTTACTTCTGTAGCTCCTGATTTTGCTACAAATTTGATTAGGTTTTGAATCTCTCTAATATCCATAATATTTGATTTAGTTTAGTTTATTTTTATTTCGTGTAAGCCCATTTTAAATAGATAGCACCCCATGTAAATCCACCACCAAAAGCAGCAAAAATGATATTATCTCCTTTTTTAAGTTGATTTTCAAAATCAGATAATAATAAGGGTAGGGTTGCTGATGTTGTATTACCGTATTTTTGAATATTAATTAACACTTTAGATTCGTCTAATTCCATTCTATTTGCAGTGGCGTCGATAATTCTTCTGTTTGCTTGATGTGCTACCAGCCAGTTTACATCGTCATGAGATAAATTGTTACGTTGCATGATTTTTTCACTCACATCAGCCATACCAGAAACTGCATATTTAAAAACCGTTTTTCCATCTTGAAAAACAAAATGTTGTTTGTTTTTAATTGTTTCTTCTGAAGGAGGTAAAATAGAACCTCCGGCTTCAATTTTTAAGAATTCTCTACCAATTCCGTCGCTTTTTAAGATTTCATCTTGTAATCCTAAGCCTTCGTAGTTTGGCTCGAATAAAACAGCTCCTGCGCCATCTCCAAAGATGATACAAGTAGCTCTATCAGTATAATCGATAATTGATGACATTTTATCAGCACCAATTAACAATACTTTTTTATATTTTCCTGATGCTATATAAGCTGATGCGGTAGACATTCCGTAAAGGAAACTTGAACAAGCCGCTTGCAAATCATAAGCAAAAGCATTTGTTGCGCCAATTTCTGTGGCTACATAAACACCTGTTGAAGCTACAGGCATGTCTGGAGTTGCAGTTGCCATAATCACTAAATCAATTTCTTTAGGATCTAAGTTGGCTTTCTCTAATAAGTTTTGAGCTGCTTTAATAGCAAGGTAAGATGTTCCTTTGCCTTCTTCTTTTAATAATCTTCTTTCTTTAATTCCTGTACGAGTGGTAATCCATTCGTCATTGGTATCTACCAATGTTTCCAAAACTTGATTTGATAAAACGTAGTCTGGAACATACGAACCAATAGCGGTAATTGCTGCTGTTATTTTAGTCATAAAGGTTATTTTTTCTTCTCGAATTTTTTGATTCGAAAAGTGGTGGAAATTACAAAAAAAAATTCAAAACCATCCTATTCGTTACTATAAATATGTAACAAACTGGTAGTTAACAAAAAAACCCTCACAATGTGAGAGTTTTCTCTATTTTTTTAATGCAATTAAGCTACAGCTTCTGCCTTATCAATTACAACTTGACCTCTGTAGTACATTTTACCCTCGTGCCAATAAGCTCTGTGGTATAAGTGTGCTTCGCCAGTTATAGGACAAGTAGCAATTTGTGCAACTGTCGCTTTGTAATGTGTTCTTCTTTTATCTCTTCTTGTCGACGACTGTCTTCTCTTAGGATGTGCCATTTTTCTACTTTATTTATCCGTTAATAGTTTTTTTAAATTTTCCCATCTAGGGTCTATGTCATCTTTTTGCTCTTCTGTTTTTCCTTCTTTTGGAGCAAGTGATTCTAATTTTTCAATTACTTCTTTTAGTGAACCGTCCTTTATTCCTGGATGCACTCTTCTCAATGGAACTGACAATACAATCGTTTCATATACATATTGTGCAACACTAAACTGAAATTCTCCATGGGGCAATATCAGTAATTCTTCATTTTCATCGTTAAATACATCACCAAACTTGACCAAAAGCTTAAATTTTCCTTTAATTGGCAAATCAAACTCTTCTCCCGAAACATCACAAGGTACATTTACAGTTCCTTTGTGCTTAAAATCGAGCTCAAGCATAGTGCTTTTCTTCTCTAAAACAATGTCAACTTTAATTGATGCATCGTTAAATTCATCATAATCAAAGTGCTTAAAGAACGTATTATCTAATTGATAATCAAACTGATGCTTCCCCAACTTCAATCCCGCAAATGGAACCAAAAATTCTTTTAAATCATTCATAACAACAGTTTTACCTTTTTAAAAGGTGTGCAAAGATATAAAATATTTATAAATTCAAACCAGTTGTAAACATTTTTTTGTTTATAACTGCTTTTCTTTTGTTTTTAAAGGATTTTTAATTAGTTCTTGATAGTCATTTCTTTTATTATAAATATCAATTGCTAAATAAACCGCCTCTTTAAATGACTCGTGATTCGCTATTCCTTTTCCTGCAATTTCATATGCCGTTCCATGATCAGGAGAAGTTCTAACTTTATTTAATCCTGCCGTATAGTTTACTCCGTTACCAAACGACAACGTTTTAAATGGAATTAAACCTTGGTCATGATATGTTGCAATTACTGCATCGTATTTTTCATATTGTGCCGAACCAAAAAATCCATCCGCTGGAAAAGGTCCGAAAACCATATTTCCCGCTTCAAATAATTTTTTTAATGTAGGCTTAATAATTTTTTCTTCTTCTTGACCAATTACACCATTATCTCCAGAATGTGGATTTAATCCTAAAACGGCAACTTTTGGTTTTTCAATTTCAAAATCTTGTTTTAGAGTTTCAATAATGGTTTTTATTTTGTTTAAAATCAATTTTTCGGTCAAATGTTTTGCCACTTCGTTTACGGGAACATGATCTGTAAGCAAACCAACACGTAAATCATCATGAACCATTAACATTAAAGCATCACCTTCTAATTCTTTATCTAAATAATCGGTGTGACCCGGAAATTTAAATTCTTCAGATTGAATATTATATTTATTTATAGGAGCAGTTACTAAAACATCCACAAAACCTTCTTTTAAAGCTTTAGTTGCCGCAACAAATGATTTTATAGCATAACCTCCTACAACATCGTCATTTTTACCGAATTCTAAATTTACACCTTCGCGCCAAACATTTAACACATTGACTTTACCTACAACAAGTTGCTCAATTTTATCTATACCATGAATAGCGACATCTAATTTCAATTCTTTTTTTAAAAAAGACACAATTTTTACATTGGCAAAAATTACTGGCGTACATAATTCTAACATTCGAGTATCTTCAAATGTTTTTAAAACGACCTCGCTTCCAATACCATTTAAATCTCCAATCGAAATTCCTACAATTATATTTTCTGCTTTTTTAACCATAACAAATGTGATTTATTGCTTACTTTTGATGTGCAAATTTAGTAAAATTAAATCAGTTATGTTTACCGGAATTATAGAAACGCTCGGAATTATAAAAGAAATCGAAAAAGAACAGGAAAACCTGCACTTAACGGTAGAATCTGAAATTACACACGAATTAAAAATAGACCAAAGTGTTGCACATAATGGTATTTGTTTAACCGTTGTGAAAATTGACAATAAAAATTACACTGTAACCGCCATCAAAGAAACAATTGACAAAACTTCAATTGGAACATGGAAGGTTGGAGATGTTATAAATTTAGAACGCGCAATGAAACTTGGCGACAGACTAGACGGACACATTGTTCAAGGACATGTAGATCAGACCGGAACTTGTACAAATATCAAAGAAGCAAATGGAAGTTGGGTTTTTACATTTGAATACGACGCCTCTTTAAACAACATAACAATTGAAAAAGGTTCTATTACTGTAAACGGAACAAGTCTAACTGTAGTAAATTCTGGATTAAATACTTTTAGTGTTGCAATAATTCCCTATACCTACGAACATACTAATTTTAATACTTTTAAAATTAACACAAAAGTAAACTTAGAATTTGATGTAATTGGCAAATATGTAAGTCGTTTGAACGAATTGAGAAAATAAAACACAAAAAAGGCTCTTAAAAAGAGCCTTTTTTTATAAATATATATTTTTTTGACAAATAACTACCCATCACTAATGCTATGAAAAACAACACAACTATACCGCTATCAATAGGCAGACCAACTGGAGGTGGTGGTGTTGGAGGTGGTGGATTAGTACCAGCCGCTGTTGTTAACTGCACGCAAAAAAGCAACATTAACAAAGTTAAAATTTTATTCATATCATAGATTTATAGGGGGTAAAAATATTAATTAAATTGATTTTGCAATCAGAATAAAAAATATTTAATAATAAGTTAATATTTACAATTGTTTAACGAATTAATTAATACGAAAATATAAATATTTTTGAACTTAACAACTTATTTTAACAAAAAAACTTAAAAAAAACTTAAATTTTAAATTTTATAGCATTTTTCTGTCAAATTTTCAAACTAAAGTGGTCCCACCTGGGCTCGAACCAGGGACCACCTGATTATGAGTCAGGTGCTCTAACCAACTGAGCTATAGGACCAGTTTGAGGATGCAATATTACTACTATTTTTTAATGCACGCAAATCTTTTTTCAAAAGATTATTTTATTTCTTGACATAGCTCTATCAAAACACCATTTGTTCCTTTAGGATGTAGAAAAGCAACAAGCTTATTATCAGCGCCTTTTTTTGGAACTTCATTCAAAACGACAAAGCCTTCTTCCGTTAACCTTTTAATTTCTTCTTCTATATCATATACGTCAAAAGCTATGTGATGGATTCCTTCTCCTTTTTTTTCGATAAACTTTGCAATTGGACTATCAGGATTTGTTGCTTCTAATAATTCTATTTTGTTAGGTCCATTCATGAAAAACGAGGTTTTTACTCCTTCACTAACTACTTCTTCCTCTTTATAAGGCGGTAGTCCAAATAACTTTTCGAAAAGTATATTTGATGCTTCTAAACTTTTTACAGCGATACCAATATGTTCAATTTTTCTCATGCTCTACTAAATGTGATATTACAAGACAAAATTAACAATTTTAAAAGACAACAACACTTTACCAGAAGAAAATACATTTACTTTTAGCTTAAAAAAAAATCGTATTTTTGCCAAATGGAAACAAATAGACAAAAAAAAATAGGAGCACTACTACAAAATGATTTAGTATCAATTTTACAAGGTGAAATCCGTAAAAATAACATAAACAATTTAGTGATTTCGGTTTCTAAAGTGAATGTAACTTCCGATTTATCAATTGCAAAAGTACATTTAAGTGTTTTTCCTACTGAAAAGGCAGGAGAAATTTTAGCTGCTGTAAAAAGTAATGCTCCATTAATTAAACATGACTTAGCACAACGTGTAAAAAATCAATTACGCAAGGTTCCTAACTTGATTTTTTACATTGATGACAGTTTAGACTACATCGAAAAAATTGACAAAGCATTAACTGGAGAGGAAAACCCAATTGAAAATCCAGATTTATTAGAAAAAAGAAAGAAATCGTAATTTGAAAATTTCATTCTATATCGCCAAGCGTTATGCTATAAGTTTTAGCAAAAACAAAGCCATAAATATAATTACTGGCATTGCTTCTGTTGGAATCATAGCAAGTACTATGGCACTATTTATTTTTTTATCTGTTTTTAGTGGTTTAAAAGAATTTACTTTAAACTTTGCAAATGCAACCGATCCTGACTTAAGAATAGAAACTTCTGCGGGAAAATTTTTTACTATTTCATCTAAACAAGAACAACAATTAAAAGCAAATAAAAACATTGTAACCTTTAGTAAAATAGCCGAAGAACGTGTGTATTTTTTATTCAAAGAAAAAGAAATTGTAGCGCACATAAAGGGTGTTGACAACAATTACATTAAAGTAAATGACTTTAAAAATCACATGTATGCGGGCGAATGGATTGAATCTAATTCTGAAGACGTTGTTGTTGGTGCAGAAATTAGTAGAAAATTAGCGTTAGGATTGTTTGATTTCAATAATCCATTAGAAGTTTATGCTCCGAAACCAGGCAAGGGCAATATTGAAAATCCTGAAGAAGCATTTAACAAATCATTTCTCTTTCCTTCTGGAATATATTCAATTAACGAAGAATTGGACGGAAAATACGTTTTTTGTGATGTTGTGTTAGCGCAAAACTTATTAGGATTGAAACCTAATCAATTTACAAATATTGAAATCAAAACGAAACGAAACAGCAATGAAGATGAAATTAGAAGTGAACTAGCAACTATTTTTGGTAAAAACATCAAGATTAAAAACAGAGCACAATTAAATGATTCGCTCTACAAAATGCTACAATCTGAAAATTTATTTATTTATCTTTTTAGCACACTAGTAGTCATCTTAACATTGTTTTGCTTGGCAGGAGCAATTGTTATGATAATTATTGATAAAAAAGAAAATTTAAAAACATTATACAATTTAGGAGTAACAAAAAAATCTATTAGAACTATTTTTTTTACTCAAGGAATTATCATTACATTTTTTGGACTAATGATTGGATTAATCTTAGCGATTGGAATTGTGCTATTACAACAACAATTTTCGCTAATAATGATTACACCTACAATGCCTTATCCTGTTGTATTTGATTGGCGTAATATTTTTACAGTTCTAACAACAATATCTGTTTTGGGAATTATATCCTCTTGGATAGCCTCTGGAACAGCTAACAAAGGTATTTAAACATAAAAAAAGGCAACTTTTCAGTTGCCTTTTTTATTATATACTATTAATTATTATTTCTTAACAATCAAGAATTCACTTCTTCTGTTTTGAGCGTGTTCTTCTTCAGTACAATTTTCACAAACAACTTTTGGTTCGCTTTCACCAAAACCTTGTCCAGAAATTCTATCCTTAGCAACACCTTTAGAAACAAGATATTGTACAGTAGCTTTTGCTCTTCTATCAGATAAATTCAAATTGTATTTATCACTACCTCTACTATCTGTATGCGATTTTGCAAAAATAACCATAGTAGGGTGTTCAACCATAACTTGAACTAACTTATCAAGTTCGGCAGCACCTTGCTGTGTAATATTACTTTTATTAAACTCGAAGAAAATTGGTTGTAAAATAACTTCTTTTTCTGTAATTATTGGTAAAATTGGTTGCATTAAAATCTCAACTACAACTTCACCTCCATCTGTTTTTGCTACTGATCCAACGGCACTTTCATAACCTTGTTTAGAAACTTGGAAATTATAAGGCATATTACAGTTTACTCCAAAAGAAGATTTACCATTAGCCATTGTTGTTTGATTAGCAACAACTTTTTCTTTTTGGTCAACTAAAACAACATTTGCACTTTCAATTACATAGCCAGTTTTAGCATCTTTTACAAGTGCAATTGCTTGAACACCACAAACTGGGTCAGCAATATAAATGTCATCATTTCCTCCTCTATTACTCGAAAAGAAACCAATCTTTTTAGCAGTATTATATGTAAATGCAAAATCATCTTTTTCAGTATTTACAGGAGCTCCAACATTTACAGCATCAGTACCTTTACTTAGATCCATTTTAAAAACATCTAAACCACCGAAACCTTGTTTTCCATTTGAAGAAAAGAACAATACATTATCATCTGTAATAAAAGGAAAACTTTCGTTTGCTTCGGTATTAACTTTAGCACCTAAATTTTCAGGAGTTCCATATTCGTCACCATTAACAGAAACTTTCCAAATATCATCTCCACCAAAACCACCTGGCATGTTTGAAGAAAAATATAAAGTTTTTCCATCTTTACTGATGCTAGGATTTCTTACATCATATGCTGGATTGTTAAAAGGTAATGGTTTACTGTTTGACCATGAACCACCAGTATTAGTTGCTTTATAAAGATAAATTTTACCGAATTTTGATTTTTTCTCTTTGTCTTTAGTAAACTCTTGTTCATTAAAGCTTTCACTACCATAAAAAATAGCACTACCGTCTGAACTAACAGAAGCTGGACCATCATGCCATCTCGTATTCAAATTATCAACAGCAGTAGCTTCACTAATCGTTTTATTTTCGTTATAAGTTGCCTTATATAAATCTAAGTATGGTTCTTCATTCCAATTACTATTTCTTTTTGAAGTATTTCTAGAACTAGTAAAATAAATGTTATTATCGTTTGTTAAAACAGCACCAAAATCAGTATTATCACTACTAATATCAGATTTAACAACGTCATATAATTTTGACTGATTTTTAAGCGTTGATAAATATTGCGGATTAGAATTGAATGCTTTTGCTCTTTGATCGTTTGGAGCAAGAGCTGCAAATTGTTTCATCTGTTTATCGGCTTCAGTATAATTACCCTCAGCTTTTAACATTTGAGCATATTTGTAATACGTTTCTGCATCCTGCTTTTCTTCAATTGCTTTTGCAAACCATTTTACAGCTTCTTTGGTATTAAAAACGTTATAATAACTATCAGCAAGTTGCTTATAGACATAACTATCTGCTTTACCTTTTTCTGTTAATTTTAAATATTCATTAGCAGCATCAACATATTCATATCTATCGAATAATTTATCAGCTGCCTTGGTGTCTTTGTTTTGTGCACTAAGTAAACCACTTGCGATTACAAAACTCAATGTTAAATATATTTTTTTCATGTCGTTATCGCTTTTAGGTTAGAAAAATCTTGGAGAACTTGATACTTTTTTCGGGAAGTTCAAATCAAACAACAAAATAATCTCGTGAGAAGAAGGTGTTGTTACATTTAAATCAGATACGATATGATCATATGCATAACCAATTTTTACATTAGGAGAAACTGCGTAGTTAACCATAGCACCAAAACTATCATCTAATCGATAAGTAATACCTGCTTCAAATTTTTGATTAAATAAGAAGTTAGTAGATAAATCTAATGACGCAGGAGCCTCAAATGCAGATTTTAACATAAAGAATGGTTTGAATTTAATGTTTTCTGAAACATCAAACACATAACCTCCTGTTAAAAAATAATGAGCTGTTTCTGGTCCAAATTCATATTGATCTCCACCACTATTTACTGTTAAATGGGTTCTTTTAAGAAAGTTAGGCACCGAAAATCCTACATAATATTTATCAGAATAGAAAAATACCCCAGACCCAATATTAAAATAAGTATTATCTACATTTGACCCAAATGCTGGATCAATTATAAAATTATCTTGTAAAGAAGGATCTACATCGCTCAACAATCCAATTTTTTGCATTGTTAATCCTGCTTTAATACCAAAAGCAAGTTTATGATTTTCCCCTACTTTTAAAGTATACGAAAAATCTCCATAAACATTGTTCTCTTCTACAGGACCAAGCTTATCAGAAACCACTGACAGACCTAAACCAACATTTTTCCCAACAGGTGTATGACCAAAAAAGGTCGCTGTAGTTGGAGCATCTTCAATTTCAATCCATTGCTTTCTATATAACAATCCCATCGAAAGATTTTCCTTTGAACCTGCGTAAGCAGGATTCATCACACTCATATTATACATATATTGCGTGTAATGTGGGTCTTGCTGAGCAAATGTTTCAACAGTAAAACCTAATGCAACTAATGCAACTAATAATAGTTTTTTCATTATTAATATTTTGAAGTTAAGCAGCCTTCACTTTAAAGTGAAAGCTGCATATAATTATTATTCACCTCTATTGATATATACCCAACCTGTTTCACTAGGTCTGTCATTAAATTCAATCATAAAGTAGTATGTACCTGTTGGCAATTCGTTACCATTATCAGCTTTACCACCCCATTCGTCAGTATAACTAGTTTTTGAGTAAACTTTAAGTCCATATCTGTTAAAAACTTCAACTTTTTTGATATCAAAAGCAGATAAGTTCCAAGTATCATTATTACCATCACCATTAGGAGAAAATCCTTTAGGTATTGTACAAGCATTTAATGTAACTAAGAATTGTCCTTGATCATAACAAATATCGTTAGGAACAAAAGTATAAGTAGTTGCACCAGCGACAGTATTGTTGATAACCGCCGGAGTCCAAGTTCCTTGTAATTCATAACCTTCAACAGACATTGTTGGGAAATCAATTTGAGAACCTATACAGCCTTCAACACTGCTAAAAGTAACTACGATTTTTGCATCAATAATAACTGACAAAGTACCAGCAGATGCACATTGACCTGATGTAGGAATAAAATCATAAGTATAGTTACCTGCTACCGAGGTATCAATTGTTGAAACTGGCAAACCTCCCAATTCCCAAGTACCTGTAAATCCTTCAACTGAAGAAGTAGGCAATACATTATTTACATCTCCTTCACAAAGTGTAATAGCGTTAAATGTACTAGTTGTTGATGGCGTGATTGTTACATTGAAGGTAAAACTTCCTGCATTTAAACAATTAGCTGCATCTAAAGCAACACTGTAAGTTACTGCATAAGTATTAGGAGTACTTCCCATTACATCAATTTCTCCAGTTACTGGATCAATTGTTAATCCAGCGGTAGAGCTATACGTTCCACCACTTGTAAAGCCACTTGCAGAAGTATCTGGCAATAAATTAGCATTATCATTACATACTGGTGTTGAATAACTTATCGTTGTTACAGGATTATTAAATATTGGCGCTACTATTGTAAAACTATATGGTTGAGAATCACAGTTTGTTATAGTATCATGAACAACTAATGTATAATTTCCTGGCATAACACCTGAAAAAGTTGTCGTAGGCTGAGTAGTTGAAGTAGTTCCATCACTTAAGATATACTCATAACTTGCTACAAATAAAGTATAAATACCAACATTTGAATAATCTCCTTGAGTAGAAGTTGGACTACCCCAGTCTGTTGCTACCCAATCAGCAGGATCCCAGTTGATTGAAGGAAGTGTGGTTCCAATAGCAACTCTTTGATAGTTATAACCAACTCCATTAGAAGGTGTAAATGGTGTACCATCTGAAGTTCCCCATACATCAATTTCCACATCTGTATTGGTTGTTAAAGCTATTTTATCATTATTATTAACTGCACCACAAGTTGTAAAAGTTAAATCTGGAGTAACTCCTCCTTCATTAGCACTGTTACTAAGTTTAATAACTACAACATCATCATTAGCTAAAATACCTGATAAATTTAAATTACATCCTGCAGCAGGGTTCGTATTTCCATTGGTATATACTTTTAATCTATATCCACTTAAATCAATACTAGCTCCCGTTCCATTATATATCTCTACATATGTTAAAGACCCTGGCTGAGCATCTGTAACTTCCGAGATAAATAAATTTCCTGGATAGTTCAACTGAGAAATTAAAGGAGATGTCACCTCTACAACACCAGTTTGAACAGCACAAGTAGGTTGTGTTAAATTTGCCGTTGGCACTGGCACTGTAACCACAGCAACGTTAGAAATTTGTCCTGATATAGTATTAGCACATGCCGTAGTTCCATCAGTAACGTCTAATAATATAATTTCAACATTAACAGTTGAAGGAATATTTAATGTAGCATTTCCAGTTCCATCTAATAATACAGATTGTGCTAAACCACCATTTATAGTATAAGTCACAGTTGCATTAGGTGTTCCAGTCACTGTAAACACAGCATCACTTCCAATACAAGCAAATGGACTTGGCGCCGATAAAGTGGCAGTAGGAAGTGGATTCACAATTACCGTTGATGTATTTGTAACTACAATATTACAAACCGAATTGTGGATATTTAATAATGCTAAATCAACATTTCCAACTGCAGGTAAAGTAACTGTTACTGTTGCAAAACCAGTAGCATCAATAGAAGCTGTTTGGATAGCGCCTCCATTAATTGTATAATCAACATCAAAGTTTGGTGTACCTTCAATTGTGAATGTAGCATTATTTCCAAAACATATTGGAGAGTTGTTTGTAACTTGTGTAATCGATGGAGAAAAATTCGTAATTACAATTGGTGTTGCTTCAAAAATTGAACAACCGTTAATCACAAAATTAAAGTTATCGTAAGTACCTGCATTCAATCCATTGATAATGATATTTCCAGTCAAGTTAGCTTGGAAATTAGCTGGCCCAACTGCTACAGTATCATCATTATATGTTACACTGTAAATATCTCCTGGATTAAATCCTGAAACTGTAATAAATGCATTTGAACTTCCACATTCTTCATTTTGAGAAGTAAATGTAATTGCACTTTGAATTGAAAAATTAGCAATAAAATTATTTCCAGCATTATTTACTAAAATTGTATCATCACATTGCGAAGGACTATCATTATCTCCTAAGATATCGAAATAAACCTCAACAATATAATCACCAGGTGCATTCTGAGTCAAATCGATTGCTTGTGCAATGTTACGCCATTTTTGATCACCTAAATCACAAGGTCCACCCGTAGGGAAAGTTGCTCCAACACAATCATCATAGAAAGGTAAAGCTAAAGTATTAAATGCTCCTGGAGTAGCTGACGCCAAATAAACTCTATAAAACATATTAGCCCCACAAACATTTGATGTAGCCGTTTTAAAAGATTTCAATTCAGCACCTTTCAAAATAAGATTACCTGAATTTTGAACATACGTTCCAAAATCATTATTAGTATATACATTCGTTGCAGGAGCAATTAAATCTGCACCAGAACCAGTAATATTAAAAAATTCACCTGGATCTGTCGTTTCACAATTATCAATATAGACAGCTGTTGCAAAAGCATTAAATGTACAAGATGTAATAATTTCAATGTCCATTGTAAAAATTGGAGAACATTGGAATGCCGGTAGATCTGGTGTAAAGGTATATGTAAAAATTCCTCCTACAGATGCATCAATTTCAGTAACTGGATTTCCACCTACTGACCATACTCCTGTTACCCCATTACTATCTGTATTTGAAAGTGGAATATTTGGAGATCCAACACAAATTTGACCAGGATTACTAAATGTTGGTTGTAAAACATCTAAAACTGTAATTTCAATTGAGTTTTGTGTAGAACAAATTGGATTTGTATCTGTTGACTCTGTAACAATTGTATAAGTTCCTGGAGTTGTAGCTACAAAGTTTACTGTTGTTCCAGTAGTAGCACTCAAACCAGTACCTGTCCAGTTATAAACGCCATTACCACCTGAAGCAGTTAATGCAATAGTTTCTCCTAAACATATAGTTGGATTAACTGGAGCTATTTGTACATCGGTAATAGTTGAACCTCCTGTAGTAACGGTAACTGCATAATCACAAACCGCCCCTGCAAAACCATCAATCATTAAGTAATAATTTTGACCCGGAACAAGTCCTGTAAATGTCAAAGCATTTAAGCCTGGCGCCATATTGAAGTAACATCCTAAATCAGTAACCGCTCCTGAACCACAAGCTGTAGTTGTAAAAATCATAAATTGAATTCCACTACCATTTGTACAGTTACCCACATCTACGTTCATAGAAATTGAAGTTGATGCCGCTTGGAACGTTAAAAACGAGTTGTTTTCAATAGAACCACAAAAAGCTGTATCAAGTGCTCCCCAAGAAGCATCTGTATAGGTACCAGAAGTGTTACCACAGTAACCATCTAAATCACAAACAGGCGGTGCAGTTGTACATATATCACTCGCAGGTGTAGAGCTACCACAGCCTGGGAACAATGTTGTAAATGATCTTGGCCCAGCCCAAAAACTTACCCCATCAGTAGCTCCACAATTAGCCAATACATAATATTCTAAAGGTGTATTTGGTGGTAAATTAGTAGCCGTAAAAGGATTTGTAGGCGCGTTTATAATTGTTGAACCTGCGGTAGGATATCCTGTTCCTGCTGGCTGTATTACAATTTGCCATCCTCCAACTGGTGGAGTTGTATTATTGTCAGTCCACGATAATGTGGCACTATCTGGAGTAACATTTGTTACTGTTAAACCTGTAGGTTGAACACAAGGTGGTGGCGGTGCACATGTTACATTTGATGTCCAACCAGCTCTAACCCCTGAAGAATCACTTCTAAAAACAAAAGTTAAAGCACCCGTTGGGTGTGTTGAAGTAAATGGACCAGGAATGGTAGTTCCCCAGTATCCTCCAGCTAATCCGCCAGGTACATTTCCTGCACCATTAGCACTTGCAATTAAAGGAGAAGCCGTTGAAGGCCCATCATAAACATATAATGCATCCCAATTGGCTTCTGTATTAAATGACGTAAAAAACACAGTAACTACATCACCTGCGGTAACAGGTGTTATTGTAGTAGTAATATTTTCATTATTTGCATAATTTCCTGCTACTCCTCCTGAATCAACGAAATTACCTCCACAAACGGGCGGCAAAGCAGTAGTTTGAAAATTAGTACATGTAGCTGTCCATGGACTTGGATTATCAACATCACATAATGATCTTACATAATAACAATAACTTGTTAGCGGAGATAAACCCGTTAAAACATATGGATTTGTAGTAACAGAAATTGTTGTTCCTGTTCCTTGAACAAAACCAACAGGTCCATATTCAATTTCCCATGGCCCGGTTGGGTTAGGACTTGTCCATGACAAAGTTGCAGAAGTAGACAAAGCCACAGCAGTAGGCGCTGTATTAATTTGACAAGCTGGATCTACCTTCACATCATCAACTAACCATCTATCCCCGTTATCATTTTCCATTACAAATGCAATGTGAATATTCTGACCGGCATAGGCACTTAAATTAACAAATTTTTGCTCATAAACATTGTAAGTAGTAACTAAATCAGCCTCTGTCCATGTTTGAACAGTTACGAAATCTGTACTAATATTCTGAGAAGCAGTTGAAACCCTAATAGTATAAATACTACCGAAATTTCCATTTTGCGTTTTTCTAGTGTAAAAGCGAAGTTGTCCATTTGCAGGAACAAGAACCTGCGGTGCAACTAGCCAATCTAATGCAGTTGTTCCATCAGTTACATTTTCTCTATTCAAAAATGCTGCTTTTGCCCCAGAATGAACCAACGAGGCATTTGTCGTCTCATTCCATTGTTGAGCTAATCCAATTCCATTGTCAAATCTAATCCATCCAGTTGGCGGAAACGTAGGCCCTTCAAATCCTTCAGGGAACTGACCGTAACTTAAAACGGAAAAAATCGACATGAAAAAAAGTAATAGTTTTTTCATTATGTTAATATTTTGTTATGGTTTGATTAATTTCCCAAAGTTAACAATTAAAATTGTTTGGAATACATCTATCGATGAAATGTAACATATATCCGATAAAATGTGTTTTTTAACACAGTATATTTTATGTATTTTTGTAGAAATAATATAATATTCGACAATTTGAAATCAAATTCAAAAATTTATTTTGCTTCAGACCAACATTTTGGAGCTCCAACACCTGACTTAAGTTTTCCAAGAGAACAAAAATTTGTAGCTTGGTTAGACGAAATCAAGAAAGATGCCGAGGCAATCTTTTTACTTGGTGATTTATTTGATTTTTGGTTCGAATACAAAACTGTTGTTCCAAAAGGTTTTATTAGAGTTTTAGGTAAATTAGCCGAATTAAAAGACCAAGGAATTCCAATATATTTCTTTGTTGGAAATCATGATTTATGGATGAATGATTATTTTCAAAAGGAGTTAAATATTCCCGTTTATCATGATAACCAAGAATTTACCTTCAATGGAAAAACATTCTTAATTGGCCATGGTGATGGAAAAGGTCCTGGCGACATGGGCTACAAACGAATGAAAAAGGTATTTACCTATCCGTTTTCAAAATGGTTATTTCGTTGGTTACATCCAGACATTGGTGTAAAATTAGCCCAATATCTGTCTGTTAAAAACAAACTCATTTCGGGTGTTGAAGATGTAAAATATTTAGGTGAAGAAAACGAATGGTTAGTTCAATATTGCAAACGTAAATTAGAAACCAAACACTATAATTTCTTTGTTTTTGGTCACCGCCATTTACCTTTAGAAATCGAATTGACATCAGATTCAAAATACATCAATTTAGGCGATTGGATTGGCTATTTTACCTATGGCGTTTTTGATGGCGAAAAAATGGAACTGAAAGAATTCAAAAATTAATTTTCTATATTTTTTTCCAATGCTTCAACTTCTTTTTCTAAATCCAATTTTCTAAAAGAAGGCGAAATCAAAGCGGTTACAACAACGGTTCCAATAGTCATACAACCACCAAAAACCACCGCCCGAACTACTCCAAATAATTTAGCTGTTACACCACTTTCAAAAGCACCTAATTCATTTGAAGAACCTACAAAAATTGAATTCACAGAAGAAACTCTTCCACGCATATTATCAGGCGTATGTAATTGTAAGATCGTATTTCTAATCACTACCGATACTCCATCAGCAACACCACTTAAAAATAAAGCCAATACCGAAATCCAAAATATTTCGGATAATCCAAACACAATAATACATACTCCAAATATGAAAATGGCGGATAACAACTTCACTCCTGCGTTTTTATTCAGCGAAAAATAAGCCGCAATCAACATCGTTAAAACTGAACCAACGGCTGGAGCTGCACGCAAAACACCAAAGCCTTCTGAACCTACTTTTAAAATATCTTGTGCAAAAATGGGTAATAAAGCCACTGCTCCACCAAATAAAACAGCAAACATATCCAATGAAATAGCACCTAAAATGGTCTTATTGGTAAATACGAATTTTACACCTTCTTTTAAACTTTGAAAAATTGGCTCCCCTATTTTTGGATTCAAAATTGGCTTTTTCGAAATTTGGGTCAACCATAGTAACGCAAATAATGTACAAGCAAATACCAAGCACATCGACCAATGCACACCAATTATTCCAATAGAAATTCCAGCCAATGCAGGCCCAAACATTGCGCCCATTTGCCAAGTAGAACTGCTCCAAGTTGCAGCGTTTGGATAATTTTTCTTAGGGACAATTAATGATAACAATGAAAAAACGGTTGGTCCAATAAACGCACGAACTATTCCGCCAAGGAAAACCAGGGCATAAATAATCCACAAAATGGTTGATTTTGAAAGCGCAGAAACAACACTTGGAATTGTAACTAAAAATAACCCTAAACTAATTACCGAAAAACCAACAAGGCATTTTATCAAAAGACTTTTCTTTTCGTTTTGATCTACAATATGACCCGCAAATAAAGCCATAGAAACGGCCGGAATAATTTCCATTAAACCAATGATTCCTAACGAAAGTGGATTTTTAGTTAAACTATATACTTCCCATTCTATAATTACAAATTGCATTGACCAAGCAAATACCAATGCAAAACGCATCCCTAGAAAAAAACGAAATTCTTTGAAACGAAGTGCTGCGTAAGGATCTTTTTTAGCCATTTGAAGAATTGATATCGCGTAATTGCAGTTGCAAAGTTACTGTATCTTTCCATTCATTTTCTTCCAATGAAAAAATAGCATCAAATTTATTTTTATGAGAAACTACATCTAATTTATTTCCCAATCCAAAACCAATTGCTCCAAAATTTTCTGAATTACCTTGTTTTACAAATGCTTTTAAATGTTCGTTATCTGCACCTAACGTTTTAGCATAACCGGAATCCGTAAGTTCTTTTGCAAGAAATAGCGGTGTCATGTTTTGAGGTCCGAAAGGTTCAAATTGCTTCAAAAGACGCATTAACTTTGGGTTAAGTTCTGATAATTCGATTTCGGCATCGTATGAAATTTCAGGAATTAATAAATCGGGATGAATGGTTTCTTGGACTATTTTTTCGAAGGCATTTTTGAAATTTTCGTAGTTTTCTTCCAAAAGTGTCATTCCAGCCGCATACATGTGGCCACCGAATTGTTCCAAATGTTCCGCACAAGCTTCCAAGGCATTATATACGTCGAAATCTTTCACTGAACGGGCTGAAGCCGCTAATTTTTCTCCACTTTTTGTAAAAACAATGGTTGGACGATAATAATTTTCAACCAATCGTGAAGCCACAATTCCGATAACCCCTTTGTGCCAATTTTCTTGATATACAACCGTTGAAAATCGGTTTTGTTCGTTATTTTCTTCAATTTGGAGTAAAGCTTCTTTGGTAATTTGTTTGTCTAATTCTTTTCTATCGGAATTATGTTGCTCAATTTCGGAGGCAAATTGCTCCGCTTGTTCCAAATCATATTCGGTTAATAAAGCAACGGCTTCGTTTCCGTGTTTGATTCTTCCTGCAGCATTGATTCTTGGTGCTACGATAAAAACAACATCAGTAATTGTCAAGACTTTCTTCTTTACATTTTGAATCAAAGCCTTAATTCCTGGTCGCGGATTGGAATTAATGACTTCCAAACCAAATTTTGCCAATACCCGATTTTCACCCGTAATCGGAACAATATCTGCTGCAATTGCTGTTGCTACTAAATCTAAATACAATATTAAATCATCAATGGTTTGGTTTCTGTTTTCGGCTAAAGCCTGAATCAATTTAAATCCGACACCGCAACCGCATAATTCATCATACGGATACGAACAATCTTCGCGTTTAGGGTCTAAAACCGCAATCGCATCGGGCAAGATATCGCCTGGCCTATGATGGTCGCAAATAATGAAATCAATATTTTTTGCTTTGGCATAATTCACATGATCTATCGATTTGATCCCACAATCCAATGCGATAATTAAGGAAATATCGTTGTCTTCCGCATAATCAATTCCCATATAAGAAATGCCGTAACCTTCTCCATATCTATCGGGAATATAGGTCGCAACATTCGGATAAAAACTTCGTAAATAACTCGAAACTAAGGAAACAGCGGTTGTTCCATCGACATCGTAATCACCAAAAACTAAGATATTTTCGTTGTTAGCTATCGCTTTTTCAATTCGCGCCACGGCTTTGTCCATATCTTTCATCAGATACGGATTATGCAAATCGGCTAAAGTGGGACGGAAAAATGTTTTGGCTTGTTCGAAGGTTTCAATTCCTCGTTGAACTAATAATTTTGCGATGATTTCATCGACTTGAAGGGCGCTCTGAATGGCTTGTACTTTTTCTGGATTTGGCTTAGATTTTGGATTCCAACGCATAGTTTAATTACGAATTAAAAATTATGAATTATTTTATTTTGGCTTATATACTTGAATGACAAAGGTATAAATATTTTTGAATTTTCTTGTTGTCATTTCTCCTTGCGTCGAAATGACCAACTATTTATGATTTATGATAAAAAATTGCCACCTCAACTTTTGCAAATTGGCGAAACATTTCCATCACGCCACAATATTTTTCTACGGATAAATTCACGGCTTTTTCTAGTTTTTTCTCGTCTAAATTATCTCCGTAAAAATGGTAATCTACTTTTACTGTGTGATACGTTTTTGGATGTCCTTCAGTTAGTTCTCCTGAAGTTTCAATTTTGAAATCGGCTACTTCTAACTTCATTTTTTCCATTAACGAAGCTACGTCTAAACCTGTGCAACCAGCCAAAGCTGATAACATCAATGCTTTTGGACGCAAGCCTTTACCTTCTCCTCCATTTTCAGGACCAGCATCTATTGAAATAATATCGCCACTTGGGTTAGTAGACTCAAATTGCATATTCCCTTTCCAGGTAGTGGTTATGTGGTGTGTTTCCATAGTTAATTACTAATTATTCTTTTTTTTCTTCCGATAAAGAAATACAAAAAAGGTCCCAATATTGGAACAAACAGCAAGACTAAAATCCAAACTATCTTGTCGTTACCATTAAATGAATTTCTTATAACATCAATAATACAAAATATCCAAAAAAACAGAACAAAAAATAAAAAAAGTTGCCAAAAGAATAAAACTGATAAATTACTTAATTGAAAATCCATTGCACATTGTTTTAAATTATTTACTTCAAACTTTTCCCACCAACACAAACCACAATCTCTCCTTTAGCGGGTTTCGCTTCAAAATGTTTTAAGACTTCTTCTGCGGTTCCTCTGACGGTTTCTTCGTGTAATTTGGATAATTCTCGAGAAACAGAAACAGGTCTATCAGCTCCGAAATATTGTGTAAATTCGGCTAAGGTTTTATTTAATTTGTGTGGCGATACATAGAAAATCATGGTGCGATATTCTTCTTGTAAGGCTAAAAATCGGGTTTGTCTTCCTTTTTTATCGGGTAAGAATCCTTCGAAAACGAATTTATCATTCGGCAAACCGCTATTCACCAAAGCCGGCACAAAAGCAGTTGCACCTGGCAAACATTCCACATCAATTCCGTTTTCTACACAAGCGCGTGTGAGTAAAAAACCTGGGTCGGAAATGGCTGGAGTTCCTGCATCACTAATTAAAGCAATGGTTTCGCCCGCTTGCAATCGCTTGACTAGATTTTCAACGGTTTTGTGTTCGTTGTGCATGTGGTGGCTGTGCATGTGCGTATTAATTTCGAAGTGTTTTAACAATTTTCCGCTGGTACGCGTGTCTTCTGCTAAAATTAAATCGACTTCTTTCAGTACTCTAATGGCACGAAAAGTCATGTCTTCTAAATTGCCTATAGGCGTTGGAACTATGAATAACTTACCCATTTATGAAAACTTTTTCTCCACAATTTCCATGAAACGTGCTTCAAATTCTTCGTTGCCTTCCCAATTATTGTAATCAGGTTTTACGAAATCTAAAACAAATTCTCTAGCTTCTTCAAAACTATCAAACGTATTCAATTGCGAAATTACACGGTTAAAATCATCCGAACTTCCGCCAAATAATTTCTTCTCAAATCCGATTCTATCGTTCAAACCAAAAGAAATCGTTTTGTTTAATCTATCGTTTAACGAACTTATTTTTGGTTCTTGACTTGTTTTTTCAATCGTAGCTTTTACTTCTTCCAATACTTTTGGAGTTTCGGCAACAGGTTCTGGTTGGATTTCTTCCTTAACTTCTTCAACTGGAATTATGGCTTCAAAAATAGTTTCATTTGCTTTTTCAACTTCGGCAGGAACATCTTCTACTTTTACAAAATCTAATTCTTTATAATCGTGTACCAATAAATCTTCAAACGAAATTTGTTTCGCTACTGGTTCTTCCGTTTTTGGTTCCAAAGCTTCGGAATCTGCAACTGGTTCTTCTTCGATTATTTCTTCCTCAATTGACTCTTCTTCAACTGAAGTCATCAATACTTCTTCGTCCTCATCATCATCTTCCACAATTAATTCTGCAATCACTACTTTTTCTTCTGCTATGGGTTCAGATTTCGTTTCTTCCATTTCTGGAGAAGTTTCAATTGTAACTTCTGCTGGAGTTTCAACGAATTTATCCTGAATAGGTGCATCGAAAACTTCGGTTGGTTTAGCTTCTAATTTTTCGGCTAAAACTTCTTCCGAAATTTCATTTTTTACCAATTCAAAATTCTCTTCATAAAAACGTAAAATCGTTAATTGATCATACAAGTTTTTAGCTTCTTGTTGTAATTGAACCGTTTCAGAATGGTTTTTTAACTTTAAAATTCGGTGTGCAATACTGATTAATTCAGCGGTTACTCTTTTCTTCATAACTTTATTAGATGGAATTGAATATATCGATAGTTTTTTAATAATTTTGTTTTGCTTACAAATGTAGCAGAAAATAATTTTTAACGTACGAAAGATACAAAATGTTTCTCGAAAATACCGTAAATCAACAAGAACAATTTGGCTGGATTGAAGTAATTTGTGGCTCAATGTTTTCGGGTAAAACCGAAGAATTGATTCGCCGATTAAAACGCGCTCAGTTTGCCAAACAAAAAGTGGAAATTTTTAAACCGGCTGTTGATACTAGATACCATGACGAAATGGTGGTTTCGCACGATGCCAATGAAATTCGTTCTACGCCTGTTCCAATTGCTCAAAATATTCGAATTTTAGCACAAGGTTGCGATGTGGTGGGTATTGACGAAGCCCAATTTTTCGACGAAGAAATTGTTGCCGTTTGTAATGATTTAGCTAATTCAGGAATTCGTGTTATCGTTGCTGGATTGGATATGGATTTTAAAGGAAATCCGTTCGGACCCATGCCAGCGCTTATGGCTACAGCCGAATATGTAACTAAAGTTCACGCGGTTTGTACTCGTACTGGAAATTTAGCTCATTATAGTTTTAGAAAATCGGATGATAAAAGATTGGTTATGCTTGGTGAAACCGAAGAATATGAACCGTTAAGTCGTGCCGCCTATTTTAAAGCCATGCGAGAAAACATGGAAGTGAAAGATGTTGAAATTGTAAACAAGCAAAAAGACGATAATCAATAAATTGAATCTCAATAGCACCCATATTATTTCGTTTTGTAAAGGCGTTTTTCACGGAAATTCGACTGAGTTTACCGCAAGTCATATTTCGATTGACAGCCGTTCGTTGCAAAATGGTAGTAATACCTTGTTTTTTGCCATCAAAGGACAAAATCACGATGCGCATTTGTATTTGGAAGAGTTAATTGCAAAAGGTGTTCGCTATTTTGTAGTCGAATATATTCCTGAGCATTTATACGAAAAAGCGAATTTCATTATCGTTGAAAATTCGTTAAAAGCGTTACAACAAACTGCGATTGGTTACCGAAAACAATTTGATTTTCCATTCATTGGAATTACAGGAAGTAACGGAAAAACCATCGTAAAAGAATGGTTGAATTTCTTGTTGAGTCCGAATCATTTGATAGTTCGAAATCCAAAAAGTTATAATTCGCAAGTCGGCGTTCCTTTATCGATTTTAGCGATTGAAGGTAATTACGATTTCGGAATTTTTGAAGCCGGAATTTCGTTACCCAATGAAATGTCAAATTTAGAACACATCATTCAACCGAAATATGGAATTCTTACGAATATTGGTTCGGTTCATGATGAAGGTTTTGCGAATCGAGAAGCCAAAATCAAAGAGAAAGTGCAACTTTTTGAAAATTGTTCGGATATTTTCCTAGAAAAGAATGCTGAAATTGAAGCTTTACTTCCAGAAAACAGTCAAAAACATACTTGGAGTTTTAGCGATGAAAACGCCAATCTTTTTGTTTCGAAGAAAAATGAGAATGGAAAAACTGAATTAAGTTTTAAAAACGCAACCAAAACTTTTAGTATAACAATTCCATTTTCTGATGAAAATTCGATTGAAAATGTAATTACTTGCGTGAATTTCATGCTGTTTTTGGACGAAGAAATTGCTTTTATACAAAACCGGGTTGCCGAATTATACCCAGTAGAATTAAGACTTCAAGCCAAAAAAGGGATTCATAATTGTTTGGTAATCGACGATAGTTATTCGGTTGATTATCAATCGTTGAAAATTGCGTTAGATTTCTTAGAACAACAAAAATTACACGATAAAAAAACGATTATTTTATCTGATATTTTTACAAGCGGTATTGCTATTGAAACACTTTACAATCAGGTAAAACAATTGCTTTCGAAAAATAAAATCGAGCGTATTATTACCATTGGCGAAACCATCGGAAAACAATTAAACGATTTACCGAATGTGATTTCGTTTGCCACAACGCAAGAATTTTTACAGCAATTCAACACGCAATCGTTTCAAAACGAAACCATCTTAGTAAAAGGCGCGCGTGGTTTTAACTTTCATGAAATTGTGGTTGTATTGGAAGAGAAAAATCACGAAACCATTTTAGAAATTAATCTCGATGCAATCAGTCACAACTTAAATTTCTACAAATCCAAACTAAAACCAGAAACTAAAATTATGGTGATGGTGAAAGCATTTGGTTATGGAAATGGCGGTTACGAAATTGCAAAATTGCTCGAACATCATAAAGTCGATTATTTAGGCGTAGCTTTTGCCGATGAAGGCATCGAATTGCGAAAAGCTGGAATTACGACTCCAATTATGGTTTTAAATCCCGAAAACAGTAGTTTTAGAGCTATGATTGCCTATAATTTAGAACCCGAAATTTATTCGATTACGGGTTTACAAGCCTTTTTGAAAATTGCACAACACCAAAATATTTCCCATTATCCGATTCATATTAAGTTGGATACTGGAATGCATCGATTAGGATTTGAACCGCATTTGATTTCTGAGTTATGCTCATTGCTAAAAAACAACAATTTTGTTAAAGTGAAAAGCGTTTTTTCACACCTATCCACTAGTGATGATTTGGAATTTGATGATTTCACGAAATTACAATTTCAACGTTTTGATGCCATGTATTCCGAAATGGAAAAAGTGTTGCCTTCTAAACCGATTCGCCATATTTTAAATACTTCTGGGATTTTCAATTATGCTGAAAAGCAAATGGAAATGGTGCGTTTAGGCATTGGTTTGTATGGTATTGGAAATTCGGAACAAGAATTACAAAGTTTAGAAAATGTGAGTACTTTAAAAACGATAATTTCGCAAATTAGAGAAGTATCCGCAGAAGAAAGTATTGGTTACAGCCGAAAATTTCGAGTGACTCAAAAAATGAAAGTTGCAACCATACCTATTGGTTACGCCGACGGTATTCGTAGAGCTTGGGGCAATGAAAAAGGTTTTGTAACCATCAATAATCAAAAAGCCACTATTTTAGGTTCGATTTGTATGGATATGATGATGGTAGATGTATCTAATATGTCATGCAAAGCAGGTGATGAAGTGATTGTTTTTGGTAAAAATCCGAAAGTAATCGAAATGGCAAGTGCAATTGGCACAATACCTTACGAGATTCTAACTGGGATTTCACAACGTGTTAAAAGAATTTTTTACAAAAATTAACATTGTGTTAAAATTTTTGTATTTTCGTTAGTATAAAAACAAAAACTAACCCTAAAAAATTAAGAACTATGGGAATGATTTCAGAATTTAAAGATTTTATTGCAAAAGGTAACGCAATGGACTTGGCTGTTGGAGTAATTATTGGAGCTTCTTTTGGAGCAATCGTAAACTCTTTAGTATCAGATGTAATAACTCCAGCTTTATTAAACCCGGCTTTAAAAGCAGCTCAAGTTGAAAATTTAGCTGACTTAAAAACCGATGGAGGAATTTTATACGGTAAATTTTTAGCAGCTGTTATCAGTTTCTTAGTAATTGCTTTTGTTATCTTTTTAATGGTAAAAGGAATCAATAGCATGAAGAAAAAAGAAGAAGCGGCTCCAGCGGCACCAGCAGGACCATCTCAAGAAGAATTGCTTACACAAATTAGAGATTTATTGAAAAAATAGTCGATACCGCTACATTATATATGCTAAACCCCGATTCGTCGGGGTATTTTTTTGATAGAAATTGATTAGATTTGTTTTGAATAAATAATTCGATATGTATCAAAAAATCAATAATTCAAACATGACCAAATGGGTTGTTAGACTATTAATAACCTTTAATTTTATATTCTCAGTAGTTGTAAGAAACTCAATTAGTGAATATTATTTTGAAGGATTTGTTCTTGTTCTAATAGCAATATGGTTATCTTGGTTTCATAAATATTTTATTGCTTTATTGTTCATGTTACTTTGTATTTTTACATTTTACCTCAACATGTAAACATTTTCAAATAATTGTTACAAATCAAAACTTTTGTTATAATTCTACCAATATTTGCGAAATCATTTGAATATTCTATATTTTTGCATAATTAAATAACACACATCAAAATGAGAGTAGCCGTAGTTGGCGCTACCGGAATGGTAGGCGAAATAATGCTTCAAGTATTAGCAGAACGTAATTTTCTTGTAACGGAGTTAATCCCAGTTGCTTCTGAAAAATCAGTTGGAAAAGAAATCGAATGGAAAGGTAAAACCTATAAAGTTGTAGGTTTACAAACCGCTGTAGATATGAAACCTGAGATTGCTTTGTTTTCGGCAGGTGGAGAAACTTCTTTAGAATGGGCTCCAAAATTTGCCGCTGCAGGAACAACCGTAATCGACAATTCTTCTGCTTGGAGAATGGACGAGAGTAAAAAATTAGTCGTTCCAGAAATCAATGCTTCAATTTTAACTAAGGAAGATAAAATTATTGCTAATCCTAACTGTTCTACGATTCAAATGGTAATGGCTTTAGCGCCTTTACATGCAAAATATGACATCAAACGTATTGTTGTTTCTACTTATCAATCTATTACTGGAACTGGTGTAAAAGCCGTGCGTCAGTTAGAAAACGAATATGCAGGAATTCAAGATGAAATGGCGTATAAATACCCAATTCACCGAAATGCAATTCCACAATGTGATAGTTTTGAAGAAAACGGATACACCAAAGAAGAAATGAAATTGGTTCGCGAAACGCAAAAAATCTTAAACGACAAAACCATTGCTGTTACTGCAACTGCAATTCGTATTCCTGTTGTTGGTGGACATAGTGAAGCGGTAAACATTCAGTTTGAAAACGATTTTGATGTAAACGAAGTACGTCAAATTTTACACAACACACCTGGCGTAACGGTTCAAGATAATTTAGACACGTTTACCTATCCAATGCCAATTTACGCCCAAGGAAAAGACGATGTTTTCGTAGGTAGAATCCGAAGAGATGAAAGCCAACCGAACACCATTAATATGTGGATTGTTTCCGATAACTTAAGAAAAGGAGCAGCAACGAATACAATTCAAATTGCGGAATATTTGGTTGCGAATAATCTTGTATAATTTTATCCACAGATTTCACAGATTAGCACGGATTTAATCCTTTTGAATCCTTTAATCCTTGGCAAAACAAATAACCACGAACTAGCGAATAAGTTATCAAAACTTAAAAAATCGTTAATTCGTGGTTTCTTTTTTTCGTTTCTTTCAAAAAAACTATCTTTGTGATTGTGAAAAAGAAGTTACTCTATATAAACATTGGCTTGATGCTCGCAGTACTGTTTGCTGTTTGCTATCAATCTGTGCATACTTTTTCGCACGAACACCATCTTAAAACTGAGTGTTGTGATGATTCGCAACATTTGACTTTAAAAACTCCTGAAAAAACGTTTACCGAAAGTGAGGATTGTCCTATTTGTGATTTCAAATTCGTGGCTTTTCTTTCACCAGAAGTTTTACATTTTGACTTTATTCCTTCATTTTACGAAATTCCCTATCAATTTAACAGTAATGAATCTTGTATTACGTTTGAAGGAAATTCATTCTATCTTCGCGGTCCACCAGTTTTTATAGCTTAAATAATTTCGCTTTGTTTTCTAAACAAGGCTATGATTTTGTATATCAAAATGATGTACAACACTTTACTGTATTATTTATCAAATAAAAACAAGTTAAAAATGAAATATCTTTTCAATATACTACTGCTATTATCTTCAATAGCGAGCTTTTCTCAATTTAAAATTAGTGGTTACGTTACCGATGCTAACAATCAGAAATTATCAGGCGTTGTTGTTCATGTCGAAGAAAATAATTCTGAAACCACAACCGATGAAAACGGTTTTTATCAATTTTTATCGTTTCCGAAAGGAACTAACAAAATCATTTTTCATTTATCAGGCTACGAAACCAAAACAGAAATCGTAACTAGTAATGGAACCGAAATCAAGTTGAACGTAATTCTAACGGAAAAAGAACTACATTTAGATGAAGTTATTGTTTCTACTTTATACAACAAAATGCAATCGCAAAATGTGATGAAAGTAGAACACGCTTCGGTAAACACTTTAAAAGAAAATGGAGCTACTTCACTTATTGATGGAATTGCAACGTTTCCTGGAGTTTCTCAAATTTCAACAGGAAATTCTATTGGAAAACCTGTTATTCGTGGTTTGAGCAGCAATCGAGTTTTGGTGTATTCACAAGGTATTCGCATGGAAAACCAGCAATTTGGTGAAGAACACGGCTTAGGTTTAAACGCTTCTGGAATTGAAAGTGTGGAAGTCATCAAAGGACCAGCTTCGTTATTGTATGGTTCCGATGCTTTAGGAGGTGTTATCTATTTTAATCCAGAAAAATACGCGCCTTTTCAAGAAAAATCAGCCGATTTCGAACAACAATATTTCACTAATACACAAGGAACTTCCACTACTTTCGGATTTAAAGCTTCTCCATCGAATTTTAAGTTTTTGGTTAGAGGAAATTACACGTCGCATGCCGATTATGAAGTTCCGAATGGCAATAGAATTATCAATACGCGTTTCATCGAGAAAGATTTTAAATCGGGAATTGGATATTCTAATTCTAAAGTATCAACCGATTTTAGATACAATTACAACAACTTAAATTTGGGTTTACCCGAAGAAGATTTAGAAAATTCAGGATTTAGAAAGCCACTTTTTCCGAAACAAGAAGTGGCTAATCATGTGTTGAGTTTGAACCAAAAAGTGTATTTTAAAAACTCTAAAATTGAAGGTGATTTTGGTTATTCATTAAACAACAGAAAAGAATTAGAAGCACCAGACGAAATTGCGTTATCCATGAAATTGAAAACAACGAGTTACAACGTAAAATACTTTTTTCCAAAAATGAATCGATGGGAAAGTATCATTGGAATGCAAGGAATGGACCAAACCAATACTAATTTTGGCGAAGAATTATTGATTCCTGATGCGAATGTAAAAGATTTTGGAGCTTTTGCAACTACAAATTACAGTTGGAACTCCAATATTTTACAAGCGGGAATTCGTTACGATAACAGAAAAATCAACACTTTAACTCATGGAATTGAAGGTGAAGAAGGTTATTTTGAAGCTATCGATAAACACTTTAATAGTTTCAATGCGTCGTTAGGTTACAAAACCGATTTATCTAATTATATTTCAACCAGAATTAATATTGCTTCTGGATTTAGAGCCCCTAATTTATCCGAATTAACTTCAAACGGTGTTCACGAAGGAAGTAATCGTTATGAAATTGGGAACAATGATTTAGAAAACGAACAAAATTTTCAAGTCGATTTGAATTTGGAATACAGAAGCGAACACTTTGAATGGTTCATCAACGGATTTTACAATCTCGTAAACAATTATATTTATATTACGCCAACTGGTGCAGAAATTGACGGAAATGATGTTTACAATTATGTGCAAAACAATGCGTTTTTATTTGGTGGAGAAGCTGGAATTCACTTTCATCCTCATCCATATGATTGGTTGCATTTTACCAGTAGTTTTGAAAGCGTAACGGGTAAGCAAAGTAATAATTTCCTGCCATTAATTCCTGCAAATCAATGGAAAAACAACATTAGAGCAGAATTTGAATACCATAATTGGTTGAAAAAAGGATTTACTTCTTTGTTTTTAAATTATACTTTCGCACAAAATAATTTAGGTGAATTTGAAACCAAAACCAATGATTATTTATTAGTGAATTTTGCGATTGGTAGTACTATCAAAATGGCTAAAAAGGAATTCCGATGGAATGTAAATGCGAATAATCTTTTAGACAAAAACTATGTCAACCATTTATCGCGTTTAAAATCAGACGGAATTAATAATATGGGGCGAAATATAATCGTGAGTTTAAATTTTGATTTATAATTAACAAATCTTTAGAATTCATTTGAATATCTTTGTTATTCAACAATAAACTTTTTATGAAAAAAACAATAACAATATCGGCTATTGTTTGTACACTTTTTATGAACGCACAAACAAAAATCAATTATCCTGTAACAAAAAAAACCGACCACGTTGACACCTATTTTGGTGAAAAATTAAACGATCCTTATCGTTGGTTAGAAGACGACCGAAGCGCTGAAACTGAAGCTTGGGTAAAAGCTCAAAATGTGGTAACATATGGTTATTTAGAGCAAATTCCATACAGAAATCAGCTAAAAACTAGAATGGAACAATTGTGGAATTACGAGAAAATTTCGGCTCCATTCAAAGAAGGCGATTATACCTATTACTACAAAAATAACGGTCTTCAAAATCAATCGGTTTTGTATCGAAAAGATAAAGCGGGTAAAGAAGAAATCTTCTTAGATCCAAATACATTTTCAAAAGACGGAACCACTTCGTTAGGCGGATTAAATTTCAGCAAAGATGGAAGTTTAGTAGCCTATTCTATTTCAGAAGGCGGAAGTGATTGGAGAAAAGTAATTGTGATGGAAGCAAAAACCAAAAAAATTATTGGCGACACAATAGTTGATGTAAAATTTAGTGGTGTTTCTTGGTACAAAAACGAAGGTTTTTATTATTCAAGCTACGATAAACCTGTTGGTAGCGAATTATCTGCAAAAACAGACCAACACAAATTGTATTATCACAAATTAAACACTTCGCAAAAAAATGATAAATTGGTTTTTGGTGGCGATATAAAAAGAAGATATGTTGGTGGTGGCGTTTCGGAAGATGAGAACTATCTGTTTATTTCTGCTGCGAATTCAACTTCTGGAAACGAATTATATTATTTAGATTTATCCAAACCAGACAGTAAAATTGTAACGTTGATTGACAATTATGAAAATGACAATGATGTTTTAGACAACAAAGGATCTAAAATTTATTTGGTAACGAATTACAAAGCGCCAAACAAACGCGTGGTGACTTTTAACTTATCAAATCCATCCAAAGAAAACTGGAAAGATTGCATTGCAGAAACCGAAAATGTATTGTCGCCAAACACAGGGAGCGGTTATATTTTCGCAAGTTATATGAAAGATGCAGTTTCGTTCATCAAACAATATGATTACAACGGAAAATTAGTGCGTGATATTCAATTGCCAGGCGTTGGAACTGCTGGTGGTTTTGGCGGAAAAGAAAAAGAAACTACCTTGTATTTTTCGTTTACCAATTATGTAACACCAGGAACCATCTACACTTTTGATCCAAAAACAGGAAAATCAGCAATCTATCAAAAACCAAAAGTTGATTTTAATTCCGCAGATTACGAATCAAAACAAGTGTTTTATACTTCAAAAGACGGCACGAAAGTTCCTATGATTATTACGTATAAAAAAGGCACAAAATTAAACGGACAAAATCCAACTATTCTATATGGTTATGGTGGATTTAATGTTAGTTTAACTCCAAGTTTTAGTATTGCAAATGCCGTTTGGTTAGAAAACGGAGGAGTTTATGCTGTTGCGAATTTACGCGGTGGTGGAGAATACGGTAAAAAATGGCATGATGCTGGAACACAATTAAAAAAGCAAAACGTTTTTGATGATTTTATTGCTGCAGCTGAATATTTAATTAAAGAAAAATACACTTCTTCAGATTATTTAGCAATAAAAGGTGGCTCAAATGGAGGATTATTAGTTGGAGCAGTTATGACACAACGTCCTGATTTAGTAAAAGTTGCTTTACCAGCAGTTGGTGTTTTAGATATGTTACGTTATCATACATTTACCGCCGGAGCAGGTTGGGCTTACGATTATGGAACTTCTGAACAAAGCAAGGAAATGTTTGAATACATCAAAGGATATTCACCAGTTCATAATGTAAAAGCTGGTACAAAATATCCAGCGACAATGGTAACTACAGGCGATCATGATGATCGAGTTGTTCCTGCACACAGTTTTAAATTTGCTGCAGAATTACAGGATAAACAAGCAGGAGACAATCCAGTTTTAATTCGTATTGATGTAAATGCAGGACATGGAGCAGGGAAATCTGTAGCAGCTACGATTCAAGAAAACGTGGATATGCAAGTCTTTACGCTTTACAATATGGGTGTTAAAGAATTAAAATAAAAAGTTAAAGTATTAATAAAAAGAGCCTTAGGGCTCTTTTTTTATGCAATAAAACATTGAAATAGTAGTTAAATAAAGTATGAAAAAGCTAATCCCCATACTACTAATTACGCTTTCAATTGGATTACAAAGTTGTAATTCAACTGTAAAAAGTGTGTACCGTGATGACTTTAGAAGTGCTTCAAAAGCTGAAATTGAAAAAATTCACAAAGAGGTAAATGCAAAAAACAGCAACAAAAGTATTTTATTTTTAACACAAATCTATAAAGGTGAAAAAATCATCATTTCACAAAATGGGAAAACAATTTACTCAGAATATCCAATTACTAATTTAAACAATAGAATTGCAACTTATTTGAGTTTTAACAATCAACAAGATTTACTTCTTAAAGATAATAATTCTAAAAAGGAAATCTTAATTCCTTCAAAACAATCGAGTAAACACAAATACATTTACGTAATGAAAAAAGTGAATAAAGGAAAATTTCAATTTATAATCACTTACAGCAATACACTTAGGCCAATTTAATATTTATCGATAACTGGTTTATCATTATAAAATTGCATCAATACAAAAGCACCTATCAAACTTGAAGCGACACCTTCAAAAAATAATACACCACAATATTGTATAATACTTGTTTTTCCAACAAAAAAGAATGTATCTGAAAGCGTGTTAAGATACTTTTCTCCTCCTTTTAAATAAATAAAACCGATTAAACCAACTATTCCAAGAAAAACACCCAATATTCCTGTAAGAAATCCAGAAAATAAATTTTCCAAATAACCTATTTTACCATTTTTATAATTGTGTTTTATGGTTTTATGTATTCCATATAAAACTATAAAAGCATTTAGTGAACGTAAATAATTTTTACTTGATAATCCTAAAAAATCCATTAATAGGAAAAACAATCCGATTCCTAAAAAGATTAGAAATCCATTTTTTAATACTGTTCTATTTTTCATGATTTTCAGTGTTTAGATTGTTAAAAGTACTATTTTTAATCTAAATCACTGAAAATCAATATATAAAAATACGTTAAATTAAAAACGATTATCACCATCCAGCATTCTTCCTAACCCTCCAAGCAAGCTTCCTTCTTCTCTGCTGCTACCTCCTGCTTTTGGTGCCGACGCAATAATTCTGTCTGCTAAACGTGTAAATGGTAACGATTGAATGTAAACTGTTCCTGGTCCACGAAGTGTTGCAAAGAAAACGCCCTCACCTCCAAAAATGGTATTTTTGATGCCACCTACAAATTCAATATCATAATCTACATCTTTGGTAAACCCAACTAAACAACCTGTATCAACACGAAGTAATTCTCCAGATTGTAATTCTTTTTTAGCTAAAGTTCCTCCAGAATGTACAAAAGCCATACCATCTCCTTCAATCTTTTGCATGATGAAACCTTCTCCACCAAATAAACCTGTTCCTAATTTTTTAGTAAATTCAATACCAACAGAAACCCCTTTTGCTGCGCATAAAAAAGAGTCTTTTTGACAAATGAATTTCCCACCAAATAGTTGTAAATCTATCGGAACAATTTTTCCAGGATAAGGAGAAGCGAACGAAACCTTGCGTTTTCCCATATCTTGATTTTGGTAAGCCGTCATAAACAAACTTTCACCCGTTAAAACTCGCTTTCCTGCAGATAACAGTTTTCCGAAAATTCCTTGTTGTTGTTCTTGGCTTCCGTCTCCAAAAATAGTTTCCATTTTGATGCCGTTTTCCATCATCATAAAACTTCCTGCTTCGGCAACCACAACTTCTTGAGGATCTAATTCAATTTCAACATATTGCATTTCTTCACCATAAATATGGTAATCTATTTCGTGTGCTTTCATAATGGTAAATTTTATTTTATTAGTATTCAAATATGTTTTCGCCTATCATCATTGGTTATTGCCTTAAACAAAATCCGTATTGGAGGCTATTTCATATCTTTAATAAGACATAAATATGTCGCTCACAAAAAACAAAAGTTACTAAAAATCGAAAATTATTTAAGTGTGTATTTTCTAATTAGACTATTAAAGAGTCGGTAGCCTAATCCTCTTCTGAGAAATTTCATCAAATTCGCATCAAAACCAATGGTGTATCTTCTGAATTTTTTGTTGGGATTTTCTGCTATTTCGTATAATTTTTCAGTGATTAATGGCGTTAGGTTTGTGTTTTTATTTGATTTTTTCTGAAGTAAATCGGTTACTTTTTTCATCAAATCATTATACGATTTTACTGAAGTCGCAGGACATTTGGTAACATTTTTTTGAAAAGAAGTTGGCGCGTTTCCAAACTGAACTGTACAAACTTTAATATTTAAATCGTATAATTCATATGCCATACATTCTGAAAAACTTTCAACCGCTTGCTTTGTCGAATGGTAAAAACTCCCTAAAGGCAAATTTACCAAACCAGCGATTGACGATATATTAATAAAAAGTCCATTTTTTTGTGTTCTAAAAACTGGAATAAAAGCTCTACAAACTTTGACCACTCCTAACCAATTAATATCAACAATAGTGTCAATTTTTTTATCTTCAGAAAGTTCAACAAAACTTCTGTAACCCACACCTGCGTTATTAATAATCACATCAATTTTTGGATTATCTAAAATGATTTTCTGCTTTGCAGTTTCAATGCTTTCAGAACAAGTTACATCAAGTTCATAACATCTTATGGATGGATTATTATTTAATTCCTCTGCTTCCAAAAGGTGTAACATGGTTGCTATAACATTCCAACCTTTATCTGCAAAAAACAGTGCCGTTTGTTTTCCAATTCCACCTGCAGCTCCAGTGATTAATACTGTTTTTTTCAAAATTTTGTTTTTAGTAATCCAACTTTACGTAACCAATTTCTTTGCTAATTCTAGCTTTTCTTCGGTTAATATAAGATGATGAATTAGATGCTTTATATTTTCTAGGACTTGGTAAAATTGCAGCAATTCCAGCTGCTTCATATCGTGTTAAACTAGCTGCATCTTTTCGATACCAATGTTTTGCGGCTGCTTCAGCACCATAAACACCATCACCCATTTCTATGCTATTTAAATAAACTTCCATGATGCGCTTTTTTCCCCAAATTACTTCAATTAAAACAGTATAATATGCTTCAAGAGCTTTACGAACATAACTTCGTCCTTGCCACAAAAAAACATTTTTTGCAGTTTGTTGCGAAATTGTACTTCCACCTTTGAGTTTTTTACCCTTTGAATTATTTTTATACGCTTTTTGCATTGCCTCAAAATCGAAACCCCAATGCTCTAAAAAACGACCATCTTCGCTGGCAATAACTGCTTTTTGAAGATTTAACGAAATTTCTTCAATGGGTACCCATTCGTGGCTACAAGTCATTTCTTTATTGTCTTTTTTATGTTCCATGGCACGAATTCCCATTAAAGGAGTAAACGGAACTGGAATAAATTTAAACAACAAAACAACCGAAAAACTGATGATATTAAACCAAAGAAACATTAACCAAAAGAAACGAAATATCTTTTGACCTGTAGTCCTTTTTTTAACAGGTTTTTTTACTGAAGTCTTTTTACTTGGAGTAGTTTTTTTTGCCATATTTTAAACTAAATCTGCTAATTCTTGTCCGATTAAACTGCCTATGGCAATACCCATTCCTCCCATTCGAACACCGCAATACACGTGATTTGAAAGCTGCTCTACAATTGGTTTTTTATGTGTTCCTACGCCCATAGTGCCACTCCATCGGTGTTCAATTTCGAACTCTTGATGTGGTAAAATTACTGTTTTTAATAATTCTTCTAACTTATTTTGAATCAATTCTGTGGTATCATGTGAAGTTGTGGTTTCACCTGCAAAATCTAAATTTCTTCCACCACCAAAAAGAATTCTGTCGTTTATATTTCGAAAATAAAAATACCCTTTATCTAAATGAAAAGTACCTTTGATATCTAAATTCGGAATTGGTTTTGTAATCAAAACTTGCGCTCTGGCTGGTTGCACTTGATTATTTGTCAATTGCGATGCAAATCCATTAGTGGTAAATAGTAATTTATTGGTTTTAAACGTAATTCCGTTTGCAACAACCTCAACAGCATCGTTTAGTTCTTGAAAACTTGTTACCGTTTGACTATTTAAAATTAAAATGTCGTTTTGATGTGCTTTTTTTAGTAAAGCTTGCATCATATTTCCAGTATCAATTTGTGCTTCAAACGGATTGAAAATTAAATATTCAAAAACACCTCCAAAATTAAATCGATCTATTTCTTTCGAAAAAACATTCGTTTTAAAAAGAGGCTTGATAATATCATTAATGAATGGGATTTTTTGAATGCATTCGTTATAAAATGACTCGTCTTCTTTTAAAAATAATTCGTAACCTCCAAAAGGTTTTAAATCAATTGCGGAATCGCCGAGATTTTTTCGAAGCAATTGTAACCCCGTGTATCGTTTTTGAATCAGTTGAATAACTTCTTCTTCTGTATGCGTTTTTAAATCGTCTATGATTTCAGAAATACTCCCAAAACAAGCAAAACCAGCATTTTTTGTACTAGCGCCTTGTGGTAAGATGCCTTTTTCGAGAACTAAAATTTTAGCAGAAGGAAATCTTTCGCGCAAAGCTAATGCAGTATGCAAACCTACAATTCCACTACCTACGATAGTAAAATCTACGTTTGTAAACCAATTTTTTATTTCCCAATAACTGAGTTGCATTATTCCTCTAGGTTTTCAGTATTTTTTCTTGCTTTAATCGCTTTCATAATCAAAGGAAATGTTGTTACGGCGATTAAAATTAAAATGATTTTTTCAATGTGTTTCTTTAAATCAATCCCAAATTCTTCGTTAAAGAATCCGTATAAATAATGTCCTGCAAAAACCAAAAGGAACGACCATAAAAGTGAACTCAATACATTGTAAAACATAAATTTACTTTTTTGCATGTGCACAATTCCGGCTATAATAGGTACAAATGTTCTGACAATAGGTAAAAAACGAGCAAAAATAATGGCTTTTCCACCATGCTTTTCAAAAAATGCTTGTGATTCATATAAATACTTCTTTTTGAAAAAGAAACTATCTTCTTTATTGTATAAAAACTGACCACTTTTTGAACCAAACCAATAACCAAAAATATTCCCTAAAGTTGCCGCAGTAGCAATCAATAAAGCCAAAATGGTAACATTCGATAAATCACTTGGAATCATGAAAAATGTTTCAACTAACTCGCGACTATAAATTCCAGACAAAAACAAAAGACTATCACCAGGAAGAAAAAACCCAGCAAATAAGCCCGTTTCAGCAAAAACGATAAATAAAACCATGTAAATTCCAATAGGAATTCCACCGACTTCCATTGTGATATAGAATTCGGGATTAAAAAGTTTGGTCCAATGAAAATCGTTCATAGCTATGCCAATTTATTTACAGATTTTGCTACAATCATAGAAACCGCCGCATCACCTGTAACATTTACAGTAGTTCTACACATATCTAAAGGTCGATCGATGGCAAAAATTAAGGCCAAACCTGCTTCAGGAATTCCAGCTTGTGCCAATACAATAACCAACATTACCATTCCGGCACCAGGAACAGCGGCACTTCCAATAGAAGCTAAAGTTGCTGTAACAATAATTCCTAATTGTGTGGCTAAAGACAAATCCATACCAAACGATTGCGCAATAAAAACGGCTGCAACAGCTTGATACAAACTGGTTCCATCCATATTAATTGTAGCACCAATTGGCAAAACAAAACTAGCAACTTCATCATCAACACCTAAATTATCAACTGTTCTTTCCATCGTAACGGGTAAAGTAGCTGCACTTGAACTAGTAGAAAAAGCTAATAATTGTGCTGGCGAAATTCCGTTGATAAAGAATCTTGGACTTTTTTTAGCAAATACTTTGACTAAAACCAAATAAACACACATTACTAAAATTAGACCTATAATAACAGTTAAACCATACATTCCAAGTGCTTTGAATAAATCTAAACTTGGGGATTCGGCAACAATGGCTGCTAGTAAAGCAAAAACTCCAATTGGAGAAAAAAGCATAATTAAGTCAATCATTTTTAAGATAATTTCATTGAAACTATCAAAAAAATCTTTAACTGGTTTTGATTTATCTTCAGGAAGTAAAATCATTGCAATACCAAAAATCACTGCGAAGAAAATCACCTGCAACATATTTCCGTTATCAGCAGAAGCTTTAATAATGTTGTCAGGAACGATGTCAATTAATGATTGTAATGGTCCAACTTCACTTTGCTTGTTTGCTGCTTCAATTTTTGAATTGGCATCAGCCGTGTAACTGGAAACTAATTCTGTTCTTGTTTGTTCCGAAATATAGCTTCCAGGTTTAATAATATTCACAATTACCAAACCAATTGAAACCGCCAAAACGGTTGTTAAAACATATAAACCTATGGTTCGACCGCCCATTTTAGATAATTTCGAAATATCTTTTAAGTCAGAAATTCCTTTAATTAATGAAGCTAAAATTAAAGGAACGGCTATCAATTTTAGTAAATTAATAAAGATAGTTCCAAAAGGTTTTACCCAATCCACAATAATATCTTTTCCCCAAGTAAATTGAATCAATATAAAAGCAAATAAAACTCCAAAAACCATTCCAAGTAATATTTGCCAGTGTAGTGCTAATTTTTTCATTATTAAGTTTGCTTTTTAAGATTGTGAAAATAGGTATATTTTTTGAAAAAATTGCTACATTTAGCTTCGTTTTAAAAATAACAGACATGAAAAATTACATTTTTCTCATTTTCAGCATGATAAGTATGAGTACATTAGCACAGCAAAACCTAACTCCAGAAACATTATGGCAGTTAGGAAGAATAACTTCTTTAGGAATTTCAAAAGACGGAAAACTTTTAGTTTATAAAGTGGGAACGCCTTCTGTGGAAGAAAACAAAATCAACTCAAAATATTATACTATTCCCGTTCAAGGTGGAAATGCTAGTTTAGTGGAGGATTACAAATCACTTTTAACGGATAAAAATATTTCTCCTGATGGAAAAAACCTTTTATTTTCGAAAGAAGTAAAAACAGAAAAGTTATTAGGGAAAGACCTTTATCCAGAATTATCAAAAACCACGGCTCAAGTATACACGGGTTTAGATTACCGCCATTGGGATACTTGGAATGATGGAACACACAACCACGTTTTTTATTCTGAAAATAAAAAAGATGCAATTGGAATTGACATTATGCCAAACGAACCTTTTGATGCGCCTCAAAAACCTTTTGGTGGTGATGAAGATTACATTTGGTCGCCTGATGGAACTAAAATCATCTACGTTTGTAAAAAGAAAGCAGGAACAGCTTATGCAACTAGCACGAACACTGATTTATACGAATACGATTTAGCCACAAAAACCACAAAAAACCTTACTGAAAGTAATTTGGGTTACGATACACATCCAACTTTTTCTCCAAAAGGCGATTTGTCTTGGTTGCAAATGAAACGAGATGGGTTTGAAGCCGATAAAAACGATATCATTGTGCGCCATAAAGGATTAGATATCAATTTAACTGCTGGTTGGGACGGAACCGTAGATAGTTTTACTTGGAGTAACGACGGAAAAAAAGTATACTTCATTGCACCAATCAAAGGAACGAAACAACTTTTTGAAGTCAATTTTCCAGGGTTAACAAAAATTGCAGTTCGTGTAACGCAATTAACTGATGGTGATTTTGATGTGAACGGAATTGTAGGTTTTTCAGGAGCTTCTGTTTTAGTAACAAGAAACGATATGAATCACGCACCAGAAGTTTATTCGTATGATTTGGCTAAGAAAACTTGGAAACAAATTACTAAAGTTAATGATGAAGCTTATGCTAAAATCAGTTCTTGTAAAACAGAAAAACGTTGGGTTACGACTACCGATGGTAAAAAGATGTTGGTTTGGGTAATTTTACCACCAAATTTCGATAAAACTAAAAAATATCCAGCACTTTTATATTGCCAAGGCGGTCCACAAAGTGCGTTGACACAATCGTATTCTTTCCGTTGGAATTTCCAATTGATGGCTTCGCAAGGTTATGTAATTGTGGCACCAAATCGTAGAGGAATGCCAGGACACGGAACGGCTTGGAACGAACAAATTTCAGGAGATTGGGGTGGACAAGTTATGGATGATTATTTAAGTGCGATTGACGATATTGCGAAAGAATCGTATATAGACAAAACGCGTTTAGGCGCTGTGGGTGCCAGTTACGGAGGTTATTCTGTATTTCAATTGGCTGGAATTCACAAAAATCGTTTCAAAACGTTTATTTCTCATTGTGGTATTTTCAATACAGAAAGTATGTATGGAACTACAGAAGAAGTGTTCTTTACGAATTGGGATTCAGGTGGCGCATATTGGGAAAAAGACAATGCAACAGCGCAAAAAACCTATAACGAATTCAACCCAATTAAGTTAGTCAATAATTGGAATACTCCTATTTTAATCATCCAAGGTGGCAAAGATTATCGCGTACCAATTGGACAGGGACAAGAAGCGTTTCAAGCCGCACAATTAAAAGGAATTAAAAGTAAATTTCTGTTATTTCCAGATGAAAACCATTGGGTATTAAAACCACAAAACGCCTTAGTTTGGCAAAAAGAATTTTTTGGTTGGTTAAAAGAAACACTTTAAAAGTTTAAGGACAAGAGCAAGTTCAATTTTCAAATTCTTCTTGCTCTTGAATTTGATTTTTGACCTTGAAAATGATGCTATTCGAAAACATAGAACTCACTGTAAAAACCTTTCATAAGCATAACTTAACGAAAGAAGCAGCGCTATGGCTTTTAAAAGTATATGAATTAGAACATCCTAATTTTGCAGGTTTTGAATTTAGAGAAGCCGCAAAACCCGATTTTATTCTAATGACAGCCGAAGGTGAAATTGGCGGTTCGCAAATTATACGCATTCCAGAAAACACGTTTGAATTTCCGTTGGTTTTGATGTTGAATTTATTGGCACACGAAATGATGCACGTAAAACAAAAAGCGCCAGAAATTGCTATGCAAGACAAAAACGAGCGCGAATGGCAAGCGTATTATGAAATGTTATTTCACAAAGAGTTTCCTTTGATTCCGAAAGCTTCTGTGTATCATCAAAAGTTTTTTGCTGAAAAAGCGATGGTATATTACGACCGTTCTGAAAAAGAAGCCAATCCGTTGCGATTAAAATATGAAGAACAGAAACGTGAAATGGAAGAATTGATTAAAAATTTGGCATAAAAAAAACTTACCAAGAAAATCCTGATAAGTCTCATTTAGTACCCGGAGTGGGAATCGAACCCACACACCTAAGTACACGAGTTTGAGTCGTGCGCGTCTACCAATTCCGCCATCCGGGCAATGGAAAAATGATGGTTAAATCATTAAGTGGGTGCAAATGTAAAAAATATTTCTGCAATTCATAAAAAAATAGTTAAAAATATCCTTTCAGAGTTCGATTTTATTTCTAAATTTGCACCTCGTTAACACGACACAACACTAACTAACTACTAAACAATAAATTAACATGCTGTATCAAGAACCGGAAGCAAAAATTTTTGCATGTTCTCAGAGTGTGTATTTAGCCGAACAAATTGCTGAAAAGTATGGTGTTCCGCTAGGTAAGATTACGTTCTCTAAATATAGTGATGGCGAATTTCAGCCTTCTTTTGAAGAATCAATAAGAGGATTGCGCGTATTCCTAGTTTGTTCTACATTTCCAAGTGCAGACAATTTAATGGAATTATTATTGATGATAGATGCGGCAAAAAGAGCATCTGCCAGACATATTACCGCAGTTATCCCTTATTTTGGTTGGGCAAGACAAGACAGAAAAGACAAGCCAAGAGTGCCAATTGGAGCTAAATTAGTTGCAAAACTTTTAGAAACTGCTGGAGCAACCCGAATTATGACCATGGATTTACATGCCGATCAAATTCAAGGTTTCTTTGAAAAACCAGTAGATCATTTGTTTGCTTCAACTATCTTTTTACCTTATGTGAGAAGTTTAAATTTAGAAAATTTGACTATTGCATCTCCAGATATGGGAGGTTCAAAAAGAGCATACGCTTATTCTAAATTTTTAGAATCTGATGTTGTAGTTTGTTACAAACAAAGAAAAAAAGCGAATGTAATTGACACGATGGAATTAATTGGAGACGTAAAAGGTAGAAATGTCATCTTAGTTGATGATATGATTGACACTGGAGGAACATTAGCAAAAGCTGCCGATGTAATGATGGAAAAAGGTGCTTTGAGCGTTAGAGCTATATGTACACACCCTATTTTATCTGGCGAGGCATATGAAAAAATTGAAAACTCTCAATTATTAGAGTTAATTGTTACCGATTCAATTCCGTTAAGAAAAGAATCAAACAAAATAAAAGTTGTGAGTTGTGCTCCATTATTTGCAGAAGTAATGCACATGGTACAAAATAACAACTCAATAAGTGGTAAATTTTTGATGTAATCAAAAGGAACCACCTTAATAAGTATTTATTAATTATATATATTTTACAATGAAATCAATTACGATTAAAGGATCAGAAAGAGAAAACGTAGGTAAAAAGGCAACTAAAGCCGTACGTGATGCTGGAATGGTTCCTTGCGTTATCTACGGAGGAAATCAGCCAGTTCATTTTGTTGCAGACGAAAGAGCATTTAAAGATTTAGTTTACACTCCAAACGCACACACAGTTGTAATTGAGTTAAACGGAGCGTCTTACAATGTAATTATGCAAGACATTCAGTTTCACCCAGTTTCTGACAAAATTTTACACATTGACTTCTTCCAATTAAGTGACGATAAAGAAATCGTTATGGAAGTACCAGTTAAAATTACAGGAACTTCTCCAGGAGTATTATTAGGAGGTGTTTTACGTTTAAACCAACGTCGTTTAAAAGTAAAAGCATTACCAAAAAACTTACCTGATTTTGTTGAAGCAAGTATTTCTGAATTACAAATGGGTAACAAATTGTATGTAACTAAATTAGAAACAAACAATTTTAAATTAATGCACCCAGACAACACTGTTGTTTGTCAAGTAAGAATTTCTCGTGCTGCAATGAAAGCTGCTCAAGAAGCTGCAAAAGCAGAAAAAGGTGGAAAAAAGAAAAAATAATTTCTTTACAAACTATACAAAAGGAGCATCAGTATTTACTGGTGCTTTTTTTATGCTTTCAACTTTCTAAACTTTGCACTACTTTTACACAATGAATTGGCTTTTAACTCTATTTAAGAAAAACAAACAAGAAGACACTAATCCAATGAAGAAATTCTTAATTGTTGGGCTTGGAAACATTGGCTCAGAATACGCAAATACAAGACATAATATCGGTTTTAAAATCTTAGATTACCTCGCTAATAAAGAAAGTATTTCGTTTCAAACGGTAAAACTTGGCGAAATTGCCGAGCTAAAAATCAAAGGAAGAACCCTGCTTTTATTAAAACCAAACACCTACATGAACTTAAGCGGTAAAGCGGTAAAATATTGGCTAGAAAAAGAAAACATTGAAAAAGACAATATGTTGGTAATCACAGATGATTTGAATTTAGCATTTGGAACTATTCGAATTAAAACCAAAGGAAGTGATGGTGGACACAACGGACTTAAAAACATCCAATTAGTATTAAACTCAACAGAATACCCACGTTTTAGATTTGGTATTAGCGACGCTTTTAAAAAAGGACAACAAGTTAATTATGTTTTAGGCGAATGGGACGCAGAAGAAAAAGAAAAACTTAAAGAGCGACTTGAAATAAGTTCTGAAATAATAAAATCGTTTGCTTTAGCCGGATTAAACCACACCATGAACACTTACAACGGAAAATAATTTTTTTAAAAAATAACAAATAAATTGAATGGACAACCATACTTTTTGCTAAAAATTAAAAAATATTTATTAATTTAGCCAATTAACCTTAAAAATCAATAAAATGAAAAAAATTACTTTAACAGTTTTACTGCTTTTAAGTGTTTCCATTTTATCCGCTCAAGAAGATAAAAAAACACCGAAAGTATTTGGTAAAACAATTTCTAAAGACAAAATCTCCCCTGACGGACATATTAGATGTGCTACTGACGAATATGAAGCATATCTACAATCAATTGACCCAAAAAGAAAATCAGAAGCCGAATTTGAAGCGTGGTTAGCACCATTAATGGCTGAATATAAAAATAACACTTTAGCATCTCAAAGTGGTGGAATTATTACTATTCCTGTTGTAGTTCACGTAATTCATAATGGAGATGCATATGGGGTAAACGAGAACATAACTGATGAACAAGTAGCGTCTCAAATCACGGTTATGAATCAGGATTTTAGAAAAATGATGGGAACACCTGGTTTTGGTGCTGGAGTAGACACACAAGTACAATTTGCACTAGCTAAAGTTGATCCAAATGGAAATCCAACTGATGGTATCAACAGAGTAAATCTTTGTGAAGCTTCATGGTCAACAGGAGATATTAACGGAATTGTTAAACCAGCAACTATTTGGGATGCAACACAATACATGAACATGTGGTCTGTTAATTTTACAGATGGAAGTTTACTTGGTTATGCACAATTTCCTGATGGCTCTGGCTTAGGTGGTTTAAACCCATCAGGTGGCGCTGCAAATACAGATGGTGTTGTTGCTGGCTATAGATTTTTTGGTAGTTCAGATTTAGCATCAGGTAGTTTCCAAGCACCATACGATAAAGGAAGAACAATGACACACGAAGTTGGTCACTGGATAGGATTAAGACATATTTGGGGAGACGGCGGATGTGCTGTTGATGATTTTTGTGCTGATACACCTGCTGCTGCTGCTGCAAACTTCGGTTGTCCTGCAGGAACAAATTCTTGTTCAGCACCAGGAAATGATATGATTGAAAACTATATGGATTATACCGATGATTCATGTATGAATATTTTCACTCAGAATCAAAAAGACAGAATGGTTGTTATCATGAATAACGCTGCAAGAAGAGCTAGTTTAAAAACTTCTGTAAAAGATATCGCTATTCCTTTATTTGCAAATGATGCAGAAGTAAAAATTGAAACTTATTGTACTACAGGAGGCAATCCTTGCGTAGGAAATTCACATAAAATTATTTTATACAACAGAGGAACTTCTAATTTAACTTCAGCTGCAATTAATTACAATGTAAATGGTGGTACAAACACAACTTACAATTGGACAGGTAATTTAGCTCCTAATAAATATGAAATCATAACAATTACTACTGTTGCTACTTCAGGAACATTTAATGCATCAGTAGCAAGTGTAAATGGTGGAACTGATCAAAGAGCTACAAACAATACTGCAAGTAGAACATTCTCTTTTCCTCCATCTACACCTCCAACTGATTATCCATATACAACTTTTACATTGGACATAGTTGGAGACAGATATGGTTCTGAAACCACATGGCAAGTTACTAACCAAGCTGGAACAGTATTATATAATGGTGGTCCTTATAGTGATCTTGGTTCCAATACGACTCAACCATTGGTTACCAATTTAGCCATGACCTTACCAGCAGGAGGATGTTACACATTTACTATATTTGATGCATATGGAGACGGGATTTGTTGTACATATGGAAGCGGAAGCTGGACAGTTAAAACAAATGCAGGAGCTACTACAGTTGGTACTGGTGGAACGTTTACAAATGTTCAATCTACATCATTTACAAATGCATCTTTAAGTTCAGATAGCTTTAATTTAGATGCTATTTCATTGTATCCAAACCCTACAAATGGTATTTTAAATGTATCTGTACCTTCTGAATTCGGCACAAACATTAACTATGAAATATTCAATAATATTGGACAAACCATTGAAAAATCTAAGTCGACAAATTCTGAATTTTCGATAAATACTTCAAGCATGTCTTCAGGAGTTTATTTCATTAAACTACAAACAGAAGCTGGTTTAAAAACATTAAGATTTGTAAAAAACTAATCTAACTTTTATAATAGAAAAAAAGAGAATCAAGAAATTGGTTCTCTTTTTTTTTGCTTTATCTTCTACGCAGTCACAACTATATAAAATTTAAATAAAATAGCTTCATCTAACACCAGAAACAAGGCAAAAACAATATTTAAGTAAATTTGTGGTTAACAACAGTATTAAACACGAGTAATTAAATTAAGTTAAATTCAATTCTTTTGGAATATTGAAAAGTATAATTAGTTCAAAAATTTGGCTCCGATAATCCCTCTTTTTGAAATTAGAACAAGTAAAACATTGGTTTACAACAAAAGTTTACATCTTTTCAAACCTTTCATTAAATCATCACAAAACTTGTATCAATAGTGAGTTATAACTATTAAGTTTCAATATATCAAAAGTAAAATTTATATCATAATATGAGGAAACATCTATGTCCGAAAAGAAAAAAAGTCAATACAGGGCACAAAAAAAGGGTAAAGATTAAATCTTTACCCTTTTTATATAATAATTTATGATTACTCAATAATTATCTTTTTAACTTCTTTATTAGCACCATCTTCAATTGTAACCATATAAATTCCAGATTGAACATTGCTTAATTCAAGAGACTCATTAAAAAGTCCATTATTTGTATACGATTTATTAAATATAGCTCTACCTCTTAAATCATGAACATTAACTTTAATTTCATTACCAGTTGTAGAAGTAAATTGAATGTTAAAGTTTCCATTATTAGGATTTGGATATAAAACTAAATCATTAATTCCAAAGCTCTCAGAAGAAAGTACTGGAACCAATTCTGCTCTACAAAGATTGAAAGTAACCTTTTCAATTGTACCAGTTATTCCATCACCTACAGCAATATCTGTAAAAAACAAATACCAAGTACCTGTAGCTGAATTTCCATTGTATGCATTAATTGCTCCCACAGAAGCTGCAACTGGTGGAATAGTGTTAGCGCCACTAGTAGAAGCTGCACAGTTTAATGCTGTTCCAGAAGTATCAAAGTTTAAATTCATATTTGCAGTACCATCACAAGAACCGTTAAAAAACTGAGTAACTCCTGTTGCAATATGTGCTGGTCTCACGGCTAAGAACACTGAACCAATATCTCCATGAGTAAGCTCAACTTTATAATTAGAATCTGTCAATGTAAATGACTCTGGAACAGCTACACCATAACCAACGAATGAGCCTGAGTTCTCAGGAATTGCTAAACCACCAAAATTAATTACATAATCTGAACAAACATTTTGAGCTTGATAAGTATAATTTCCAATTGCGATATTTTTTGTATTAATATCATAATAAATATTACCTGTTGGCTTAACCATTACTCTACAATTTGCTGCAGTAACACTTGGAACAGTTATTACTTGAGTACCATCATTTGGCGTATTTGCCAACAAAACAGTTGGATAAGTAAATCCGCCATCTGTAGAAAGTAAGATATCTACATTTGCAGAACCTACAAGTGCAGTTGTATTGTTTACAGACCATGTTATAGTTTCTGTGTTTCCTGGCGTCCAAACTATTCCGTCAGTGTTTTGTGACGTAACATCAAAAGGTCCCGCTGCTGCACTAACAGTTACTATCATATCATCAAAATTTGTTTGACCTCCAGCAGCAACATTGTCTCTTGCAGTAAGTCTGAAGTTTAATGTTCTAGCAACTGAACTCAAAAACTCAACAGGAATTTCAGCTCCTTGTGTAAATAATGAATTCGCTAATGTAGATTCAATTTTTGGAAAACGACGTGAAGGAGAAACTGTAGGGTCATATGATCTAAAATTAGCTCCAAGCGTTTTTGTTGCAGATGGAGTACAATCAGTATCTCCAGCAGGATTTGCTACAGTAACGCTACACAATTCAGCACCCGTTGCAGCATCATTATATTGCTCCCAGCAATAAGACATTGACGAAGTACCGCCAGCATCTGTTGCAGAACCTGTTAACATAAATGGCGTGCTTATTGGAATTATCCAATCTGAACCAGCATTAACAACTGGCGCACCATGTGTTATAGCTACAGTAGTTTGACATGTTTTTGTTGCCATGTTAGCTTGAACCTGAGCTATACTTCCAGCATGAAAATAGTCGTCAGAATTTGGCTGAACATCAAAATTTGTAATCCCAGCATATGCCATTATGGTAGAACCAGAACCTGGCTCATAATTAACAGAATTATTTTCTGTAGTATGTGTAAATGTGTGATTTCCTCCAAACTGGTGTCCCATTTCATGAGCTACATAATCAATATCAAATGTATCACCAGCAGGAACACCATCTCCAGGAGATGTAAATGCACTACCTTTATTTTTGTCAGATGTACTTGCTGTATCGTTTACACAAACACAACCAATACAACCAGCATTACCTCCTCCTCCAGAGCCTCCAAATAAATGCCCAATATCATAAGCAGCATTATTAGCGGCTAAAGATGTAGAAGGGCCTGTAAGACTAGAACTTAATGCATTTTGAACTTCTGCATTCCAAGCTCCTGTTGCACCTGTAGCAGCATCAGAATAAGGATCAGTTGCAGGATTGTAATAAATTACATTTGTTGTTTGAGCAACAATATTCATATGAATAGCAAAATCTTTCTCATAAACACCATTAACTCTTGTCATTGTTGCATTATAGGCAGCTAATACTAATCCTGATTGCGCAGCACTTGTTGCACCAAAATAATTTGAGTATTCACCTGTACAAGAAATTGCCAATCTAAAGTTTAATAATGAAGTTGTACTAGAACGAGAAGTAAAATTAGTTTTTGACTCTATAGAACTAATTAATTCTTGATCATCTGTAGAACAAGTAAATGGAAGTTTACCTTTTCTATCCGATTTAGAAGCATAAACAGCATACACTTTTCCATCTTGAGAATAAGGTTCCATAAACTCATTAGATTTACCTACTCTAAAAACCATCGTTTGAATACCTCTAGGATCCAAACTTAATCTAAGTTGCGCATATTTATCATCTAATCCAATTCCAACATAGGAACGAATTTCTGGATACATTGCTTGAAGTTCTGCATCAAAATTTGAAGCTTCATACATTTGAAAACGCTCTAATTTTCCATCAACGTTTGGAATCGAAATAATAACATTAGAAACATCTGATCCAAATCGATTTGGAGCAGTAACAAGTGTGTTTTTTAAAGAAGCTAATTCTAATTGCATCAATTTATACGAAGCTGGAAATGTTCCTCTCTCAGCCGTTTTTGCAATTTTAACTTCTTTACCATCAAATGATTTCCAAGCTTTCTCTGTTTGTGAATAACCGAAACTAATCGATAAAACAGAAAAAACCCCTAGTAGTAAAGTTTTTTTCATTATTTATAAAATTTGGTTTAATAGGCAAAAATAGTGAAAACTATAATACCTTAATGTTAAATATTTTAAAGTTTTTTTCTACCCTAATAAACTTTAAGAAATTATCTTTGCAAAAACAGAAATTTGAAAACTTACAATTCAATTTTTAATTTTTCTTCAAAAAAGAAAACCATTTTGACCTTAGGAACATTTGACGGTGTTCACTTAGGACACCAATCTATTCTAAGTAAACTAAAAAAAGCAACACAACATGGTTTGTATGAATCTGTTGTTCTTACCTTTTTTCCTCACCCAAGAATGGTTTTAAATCAAGATAATAGCATCAAATTACTGAATACTATTGAAGAGAAAACCGCTTTGCTAAATAATTTTGGAATTGACACGTTAATCATTCATCCATTTGACGCAACATTTTCTAAATTAACTGCTGAAGATTTTGTTAAAACCATTTTGGTTGACCAACTCAATATTCAAAAAATTATCATCGGCTATGACCATCGTTTTGGTATTAATAGGAGTGCAAATATCGACGATTTAGTAAAATTTGGACTACACTATAATTTTGAAGTAGAACAAATTTCCGCCAAAGAAATAGACGATATTTCAGTAAGTTCAACAAAAATCAGAAAAGCACTTTTAGAAGGCAATGTAAAAATGGCAAACGATTATTTGAGTTATAATTATTGCTTTTCTGGAAAAGTAGTTGAAGGTAAAAAAAATGGAAGAATAATTGGCTATCCTACAGCAAACATCCAAGTTGAAGAAAACTACAAACTAATTCCTAAGAATGGCGTGTATATTGTTTCTAGTGAAATCAAAGGAACTCTTTTTTATGGAATGATGAATATTGGAACAAATCCAACGCTTGGAGAAAACGAACAAACCATAGAAATTCATTTTTTTAAATTTAATTCCGATATTTATGCTCAAAAAATAAAAATTTCGGTACTAGAATACATCCGAAAAGAACAAAAATTTGAATCTTTAGAAGCTTTAAAAGAGCAACTTGACAAAGACAAAGATTTTTCGATAAAATATTTAGCTGAGCATGAATCAACTTTTTTTTAAAAATATAGACAATTCACCTTTAATAGTCTTTCGAATTTTTTTCGGGTTTTTAATTGCATGCGAAAGTTTTGGGGCTATCCTTACTGGTTGGGTAAACAAAGTTTTAATTGCGCCTAAATTCACATTTTCATTTATTGGGCTCGATTGGCTGCAACCTTTACCAGGCTTTGGAATGTATTTTTATTTCATTATCATGGGATTGTTTGGCATCGCTATTATGCTAGGCTATCGATACAGAGTTGCAATTATATCTTATACAATTTTGTGGGCTGGTGTATATTTTATGCAAAAAACATCTTATAACAATCACTATTATTTATTATTGATTATTAGTTTTTATATGATTTTTTTACCCGCAAATCAATATGCTTCGCTAGATGTTAAACAGCAAAGGACTCTGGAGCAAAAAGCAATGCCATATTGGGTAAGTTTACTTTTCATTATTCAAGTTGCGATAGTGTATTTTTATGCTGCTATTGCCAAGTTTTACCCCGATTGGTTAAACGGAACTTTCACCCGAATTCTTCTCGCAGGAACAACGTCTAACGAGTTTTTTCTAACCCTATTTTCAAACAAGTATTTTTATCTTTTTATAGCTTATGCCGGAATTTTATTTGATTTACTAATTGTTCCGTTGTTATTATTCAAAAAAACAAGAACAATAGCATTAGTTGCTTCCTTATCGTTTCATCTTTTTAATGCAATTTTTTTACAAATCGGAATTTTTCCTTTTTTTGCATTGACTTTTAGTTTATTCTTTTATCCGCCTGAAAAAATTAGAAAATTATTTTTAAAGAACAAACCTGTTTTCAACGAATCTGTAGCTGAAAACCACGTTGGAAAACCAATTTTCTTGTTTTTTTTACTTCCATTTTTATTCATCCAATTGCTTTTACCTTTACGACATCATTTAATTGAAGGCGATGTATTGTGGACAGAAGAAGGACATCGCCTAAGCTGGCGAATGATGTTGCGAAAAAGAGACGGATTCATAAATTTTAAAATCAAAAACAACAATACAGGCGAAATGACTTCATACGATTATCATAAAAACCTTTCGCCTAAACAAGCCCGAACTTTAGCAACTAAACCCGATTTTATTTGGCAATATTGTCAAAAAATCAAGCAAGAATATCACGGTAAAAACATTAGTATTTTTATCGACTGCAAAAACAATATCAATAACGGCGAATTCAAAACACTAATTGATCCTAAACAAGATTTTGCAAAAGCCGAATGGAATTATTTTTGGCACAACGAATGGATTCTTCTAGAATAAAAATTTATAAAATCCCTTCCAATTAAGTTTGACTATTTTAAGAAGTATACCTACTTTTGCAACTCAAACAACACAACATAATGAACACAACAAAAAAAATTGCTTCGGCATTAATTTCTGTATTTGACAAAACAGGTTTAGAACCAATTGTTAAAGCCCTTCACCAAAACAATGTAACTATTTATTCTACCGGTGGAACTGAAACTTTTATTAAAGATTTAGGTATTCCAGTTGTCGCTGTAGAAGATATTACGTCTTTTCCTGAAATTTTAGGGGGAAGAGTAAAAACCTTACATCCAAAAATCTTCGGTGGTATTTTAAACCGTCAAGACCATGCGGGTGATGTGCAACAAATGCAAGAATTTAATATTCCGCAAATTGATTTAGTAATTGTGGATTTATATCCGTTTGAAAAAACAGTAGCTTCAGGAGCGAGTGAAGCTGATATTATAGAAAAAATTGACATCGGTGGAATTTCATTAATTAGAGCTGCTGCAAAAAATTTCAAAGACACGGTAATTGTTCCTTCTGTTGAACAATATGCTGCATTTTTAAATTTTTATACCGAAAATAACGGTGCAACTACTTTAGAAAACAGAAAATTATTAGCTTCAAGAGCTTTTAATGTTTCTTCACATTATGATGCAGCTATATTTAACTATTTCAATCAAGTTTTTGAAGAACCTGTTTTAAAAATTAGTGAGCAAAACGGAAACGTTCTGCGTTATGGCGAAAATCCACATCAAAAAGGATTTTTCTATGGCGATTTTGACAAAATGTTTACCAAAGTGCACGGAAAAGAATTGTCTTACAACAATTTATTAGACGTTGATGCTGCTGTGAATTTAATGAACGAATTCAAAGGTGACAATCCAACTTTCGCCATTTTAAAACACAACAATGCATGTGGATTAGCAACTAGAAATACCATGAAAGATGCGTATTTAGATGCTTTAGCGGGTGACCCAACTTCAGCTTTTGGTGGTGTTTTAATTGCAAATGGTAAAATTGATGTAGCTACAGCAAATGAAATCAATCAATTGTTCTGTGAAGTAGTCATTGCTCCAGCTTATGACCAAGAAGCAATTGATATTTTAGAAGAAAAGAAAAACAGAATCATCTTAATCCAAAACGAAGTTGAATTACCACAAACCACGGTACGTACATGTTTAAATGGCGTTTTAGTGCAAGATAAAGACAATGTTACCGACACAAAAGCACATTTAAAAACAGTTACAAATGTAGCGCCAACAGCAGAAGAAATTGAAGATTTATTGTTTGCTTCAAAAATTTGTAAGCACACCAAATCTAACACAATTGTGTTTGCAAAAAACAAACAATTATGTGCTTCTGGAACAGGACAAACGTCAAGAGTAGATGCATTGCGCCATGCAATTGAAAAAGCAACATCGTTTGAATTTGATTTAACGGGTGCTGTTATGGCAAGTGATGCTTTTTTCCCTTTTCCTGACTGTGTTGAAATTGCAAATAAAGCGGGAATTACTGCCGTTATTCAACCAGGTGGTTCAATAAAAGACGAATTAAGTATTACCTATTGCAATGACAATGCTATGGCAATGGTTTTTACAGGAATCCGTCATTTCAAACACTAATTAAAGTTAAAATAACTCTTAAAAAAGCGCATTAAAATAATATTTTTTAATGCGCTTTTTATTTTCGATTTATTCCAGAATATTTTCATACTTTTGTATGTCTAAAACAATTTTACACCAAACACCAAACCCTTTACATACTTATGGGATTTTTTGATTTCATGACTGAGGATATCGCAATTGACCTTGGCACCGCAAACACCTTAATTATTCACAACGATAAAGTTGTAATTGATAGTCCATCTATTGTGGCAAGAGACCGAATTACTGGCAAAATTATTGCTGTAGGTAAAGAGGCCAACATGATGCAAGGTAAAACACATGAAAACATTAAAACCATTCGTCCATTAAAAGATGGTGTTATTGCTGATTTCGATGCTTCGGAACAGATGATTAAATTGTTTATAAAAAGTATTCCAGCGTTAAAGAAAAAATTATTTACACCTGCGCTTCGTATGGTAATTTGTATTCCTTCGGGGATTACCGAAGTGGAAATGCGTGCAGTAAAAGAATCTGCTGAACGTGTAAACGGAAAAGAAGTATATTTAATTCATGAACCTATGGCAGCTGCAATTGGTATTGGTTTAGATATTATGCAACCAAAAGGAAATATGATTGTAGACATAGGTGGTGGAACTACAGAAATTGCAGTGATTGCGCTTGGTGGAATTGTTTGTGATAAATCGGTTAAAATTGCAGGAGACGTTTTTACGAATGATATTATTTATTACATGAGAACCCAACACAATTTATTTGTTGGAGAAACTACCGCAGAAAAAATAAAAATTCAAATTGGAGCGGCAACGGAAGATTTAGACAATGCCCCAGAAGATATGTCAGTTCAAGGAAGAGATTTACTTACGGGTAAACCGAAACAAGTAGACGTTTCTTACAGAGAAATTGCAAAAGCTTTAGACAAATCAATCCAGCGTATTGAAGATGCTGTAATGGAAACTTTATCGCAAACACCACCAGAATTAGCTGCTGACATTTACAACACAGGGATTTATCTTGCCGGTGGAGGTTCGATGCTAAGAGGATTAGATAAACGAATATCCTTAAAAACAGACTTACCTGTTTACATTGCAGAAGACCCATTAAGAGCCGTTGTACGCGGAACAGGAATGGCTTTAAAGAACATCAACAAATACAAAGGAATACTGATTAAATAAAAAATAGTCCATGCAGCAAATAATTAACTTTATCATAAAAAACAGCTATCGATTGCTGTTTTTGCTGCTTTTGGGTATATCCTTATCGCTTACCATAAAATCGCATTCGTATCATAGAAGTGAATATGTAAATTCTGCAAATGCAGTTACAGGAACTGTGTATGAGAAAATGAATGAAGCTAATGAATATTTGAGTTTAAAAGAAAAAAACAAAGAATTGGCCTCAGAAAATGCGTTGTTGAAAGAATTACTTTTCAATAAAAAAGACACATTACTTACTTCTAAAACTGTTTTTAGAAACGACTTGAATAATTTTAATGTGGTTGTAGCAAAAGCAGTAAAAAATTCTTTCAACAAAAGAGAAAATTATATCACAATAAATGCAGGAAGTCTTGCTGGAATTAAAACAGACATGGGCGTAGTGAACGACAAAGGAATTGTGGGATTGATTGAAAAAACTTCTCCAAACTATTCTACCATCCAGAGTATTTTGAATACCAAATCAAAAATCAATGCAAAAATCAAAAATTCTGATCATTTTGGATCATTGGTTTGGGATGGAAAAAATGTAGGATTTGCGCAATTAATCGATGTGCCACGTTTGGCTTCATTGCGAAAAGGTGATTCCATTGTTACTGGTGGAAATTCTGATATTTTTCCAGAGAATATTCCAATTGGAAAAATTGATAAAATTTTTATAGATAAAAAGACCAATTATTATACTATTAATGTTCGATTGTTTAACGACATGACATCTATTGGCTATGTGTATGTTATTGAAAATAAAATGAGAAAAGAGAAACAGCAATTAGAGGTAGAAACAGCAGCACCAAAAAAATAAGTGAACAATAATATTTTAAATAGCATTCGGTTTTTAGTGTTTTTAGCACTACAACTTTTGATTTTCAACAACATCAATTTGTTTGGATATCTAAATCCATATCCTTATGTATTGTTTATTCTTTTATATCCTGTTAATAGCAATAAATCGCTTTTATTGTTAAGCAGTTTTACTTTAGGTATTTTAATCGACATGTTTGCAAATTCAGGTGGTGTTCATGCAACTGCAGCCTTACTTTTAGCCTACATTAGACCCTCATTGTTCAAATTTGCATTTGGTCTAAGTTATGAATACCAAACTGTAAAAATTGCAGATAAGATTACACCCGAACGAATAACATTGCTACTGTTAGCGATATTTATACATCATTTTATTTTATTCTTTTTCGAATTTTTTAGAATTGATTTGATATTAACTGTACTTTTTAGAACACTCTTAAGTACTTTATTCACTTTTACAATTTCATTACTTATCATCTATTTAATCAAACCAAATAAACGATGAGAAAAATTGTTTTACCCGCAGTTATTATTGTAAGTTCAATTATCCTACTTACCAAAATTTTCTATTTACAAGTAATTGATGAAACTTTAAAACTTAAAGCCGAAAACAATGCTATTAAAAAAGTATTTGATTTTCCAGAGCGAGGTTATATTTATGATAGAAACGGAAAACTATTAGTTGCCAATCAGCCATCGTATGATATTATGGTCGTTCCTAGAGAAATTAAAGATATTGACACCACAGAATTTTGTAACTTATTAAACATTTCTAAGGAATATTTTATTAAAAAAATTGAAAAAGCGAACGTTTATAGCCCCCGACTCCCTTCTGTTTTTTTATCCCAATTAAACAAAGCGGAATATGCTGCATTTCAGGAAAAAGAACGAAAATTTGAAGGTTTTTATACCCAAAAAAGAGCTTTAAGAGATTATCAGGTGAAAGAATGCGCAAACATTTTCGGATTTATAACACAAGTTAATGAAGCCATCATTGATAAAAATCCGTATTACAATCCAGGAGATTTAATAGGAAAGCAAGGAGTTGAGCAAGAATATGAAGAAATTCTTCGTGGTGTTAAAGGTGTAAAATACCTGCTTAGAGACAAACACAATAAAATTATTGGCCCTTATAAAAATAGTGCATTTGACACCATTGCCCAACAGGGTAAAGACTTAACATTAACCATTGACCATGAATTGCAAAAATATGGTACCGAATTAATGATTAACAAAAGAGGTGGAATTGTAGCTATTGAACCTAAATCAGGCGAAATTTTAGCTTTAGTTTCTGCTCCAACATACGATCCTGCACTTTTAGTAGGCAGACAACGTTCAAAAAACTTCACTGCTTTATACAACGATTCAATTTCAAAACCATTGTATGATAGAAGTCTTCAAGCTACATATCCTCCTGGTTCTCCATTTAAAATTATAACCGGTTTAATTGGATTACATGAAGAAGTTATTGACGAACAAAGTACTTTTTATTGTAATGGTGGAGCAAACTTTGGTCGTTTCATGAAATGTCACTGTGGTTTACACACTTTACAATTGAACAATGGAACCTATAAATCGTGTAACAGTTATTTTGGAAACACGTATAAAAGAACCATTGAAAAATATAAAAATTCGTATTACAGTGTAGACAATTGGGCAAACCATGTAAAAAGTTTTGGCTTGGGTCAGTTTTTAGGTACTGATATGCCTATCGGTAGTAAAGGGCTAGTACCAACATCCAAAATGTACAAAAAAATGTACAATGGTGCTCCTATCAGAAGTTCATACATTATTTCAAATTCAATTGGACAAGGAGAAGTTTTAACCTCACCTATTCAGTTAGCAAATATGATGGCCGTTGTTGCAAATCAAGGATATTACTACACGCCTCACATCGTAAAAAAAATAAAAGGGCAACCTTTAGATAAAAAATTCACCACAAAACACTATTCTACTATTGACAAACAATATTTTCCGCCAATGATACAAGGATTGGCAGATGTTTATAACAACCCAATTGGAACCGCAGCTGGATTGAGAGTTGAAGGGCTAAATATCTGTGGCAAAACGGGAACAGCAGAAAACAAAATTAGAGTAGCCGGAAAAACTTATCAATTAAAGGATCACTCTATTTTTGTAGCCTTTGCGCCACAAGAAAACCCAACAATTGCAATTGCTGTGTTTATTGAAAACGGATATTGGGGAAGTCGTTGGGCAGGACCAATTGCAACCTTAATGGTTGAAAAATATGTTAATGGGCAAATAACAAGAAAAGATTTAGAAGAACGAATGCTTAACGGAAGCTTACTTCCAGAATATGAAAAAATAGAAAATATTATTTTTCAACGTTTTCCTGAGCAAAAGAAAGAAACAGACTCATTAAAAAAGACAGAAACAGCAATAGGCGAAGCCAGAAAAGAAGAAGAATCAAATTAAAATGAAAAATCAAAGCATAGGAAATAGTATCGATTGGATTTCGATTTTCATATACATTGCATTAGTGATAATGGGATGGATGACTATTTATTCTGCTTCGTTACCCATAGAAGAAACTTCAATTTTTGATTTATCCCAAACCTATGGTCGTCAAATGTTATTTATTGGATTAGCAATTCCATTAATTTTCATTGTTTTATTTACGGATGCAAAAATTTACGAACGTCTTTCCTTTGTTTTTTATGGCGTTGGTATTATTTTATTGTTAGGCCTTTTTGTGTTTGGAGTTACTAAAAAAGGGCAAACCAATTGGTATCAATTTGGAGGGTTTGGCTTTCAGCCATCAGAATTTGTTAAAATTGCAACCGGCTTATTACTCGCAAAATACATTAGTTATTCACAAATAAATTTCAAATTCACAAAACATCAAATCATAGGATTAGCTATAGTGGGACTTCCTGTATTTCTAATCTTATTACAACCCGATGCTGGAAGTGCCATGATTTTTATTTCGCTAATCTTTGTGCTTAACAGAGAAGGTTTACCAAGTTGGTATTTTATTTCAGGTATTGTAGCGATTGTTCTTTTCTTTGCTTCTTTAGTAATTCAACCTTTATATGTAGTTATAGCATTAGCAATTTTTATGATAATTCATTACATATTTAATAGAAAAATCACTCGAAACCCAATTGTCTACGGTTTATTATTTCTTGTTATGACTGCTTTCACGTATTCGGTGAGTTATGTATACGATTCGGTCTTAGAACCCCATCAAAAGGATCGTATTAATGTTCTCATTGGCGATAATGTAGATATGAAACGGGAAGGTTATAATTTAGACCAATCGATGATTGCAATTGGATCTGGTGGATTAACAGGGAAAGGTTATTTAGAAGGTACCCAAACAAAAGGAGGCTTTGTACCAGAACAACACACCGATTATATTTTTACAACCGTTGGTGAAGAATGGGGTTTTATAGGAAGTTTTACTGTAATTGCTTTATTCGTTGCCCTATTCCTAAGAATTATATATTTAGCCGAAAATCAAAAAACGAAATTTAGTAGAGTTTATGGCTATTGTGTTGCAACTTATTTATTTACTCACTTTTTTGTAAATATTGCTATGTTGATAAAATTGTTCCCAACCATTGGAGTACCACTACCCTTTTTCTCTTATGGAGGCTCAAGTTTATGGTCCTTTACAATTTTACTGTTTATTTTTATAAAACTTGATGCAAATAAAGTAAATGAATGGTAGTTTAAAAACTCCAATCTTTATAATTACTATTCATTTCAAATTTGATTTCAATTGAATCTTCTAGTTTTGGAAAAAAGTCAATTCCTGTCATTTTTTCAATTGAATCAACAGAGGTAACAAATTCATATAAAGGTGTATTAGAATTTTTATGGGGTACTAAAAATGCAATCATTCTTGAACCATCTTTAGTCAATAAAATTTTATAAAAGTAATTTGGGACTGAAACATCTTCTTTACCAATAGTTTTTAAATCGTCAGTTAAAATACCTCCAGTTATCACATAAATCCCATCATATTTTTCTGCCCAATATCTTGTCTTTTCTTCCAAACGATTCCAAACACCCGAGTTAAAATCGTGATCTTGAGGTGAAATATTAGAAGTAAAAAAAGTTTCTTTATAAGCATAATAGCTCGATTTTCTATCCCCAGCGGGGCACAAATGACCTTTATCATAACCTGATTTTTTATAATTTCTCCAATCGGCAGATTCAGTTTCCACTAATGGATCTTCAACAAAAAAAGGTCGTTCATAATTTGCATTTCCTAAATCAAAAGCATCTAAATCATAGGCAACCCATTCGCTTTGTTCATGTGCTTCAGAGTAAGAAAAAGCATATGCATCTCTTGAATAAACAGCATTGGTGGTAGATGTTGGATAAAAGTCAAAATCTTCAGGAATTGTTACAGAAGAATTACTGCTTTTATCCCTTATTTGGATATTTTCAAAATCACGAGAAACATCTTTACATGATAAAATCAAAACAATAAATAATAGAAAACTTACAATTTTTATCATTTGGCTTAGTTTTTGTTACCTTTGTAAAGGTAATTTTAAAATCCAAAATCATGAAAATAAAATTTTTAATTTTAGTAGGTTTATTTAGTTTGCAAGCCGCTATAGCCCAAGAACCTGTAGTTGATAGTGTTAAAGTTCAACAAGAAAAATTAGTGTTTGAACAACAAAAAGCAGAAAAAGAAAGAATGAAAGCTGAGCAAAAACAAATTAAAGAGGCTCAAAAAATAGAAAAAGAACGTCAAAAAGAACTAAAAAAAGCAGAAAAAGCTCAAAAAGACGCAGAAAGAGCACAGAGAAAAGCAGAAAAAGAAGTAAAAAAAGCTGAGAAGGCTGTTGCTAAAAGAGATAAGGCCAAAAAAAATGTAGACAAAGCCAAAAATAAAATTGAGCGAAACAAAAAAGATATAGAAAAAGATGAAGACAAATTTGAAAAGCTGAAAAGAAAAGGAAAACTATCTTCTGAAGACGAATTAAAATGGAGAGAGAAAATTCTGAAGAAACAAAATAAAACGTTAGATTTACAAAAAGACCTAAAAAAATCAGAAGACAAATTAAGAGAATTAGATTAAAAAAAATCCCGATTGAAAACAATCGGGATTTTTTTATGTTGAACAAGAATTAATTCATGCTTATTTTTTGTGGTAACGCTTTACCTTTTGAAGCTAATTTCATCTCCGTGATGATATTTAAAGTCTCATCCACATAAACATCTTTTTGCAAATCTTCATGCCAACGCTCACGTTTTTGTTTCAACAAAGTATCTTTTTCAAATAGCATTACTTCGTTTGGCAACGACTGAAATTTCAATTTATTGTTGTAATCTGAAATCGCTTTGAATTTTTTAATTTTTGTATCTGCAATATTCATTTGTTTTTTAAACTCATTCAAATTCAAGCTGAATACATTTTCATCTTTACGTTCAAAAATCCATTTCGCATTTTCGTCAATTAACTTGAAATTTGGATTTGATTCAATTCTTCGTTTAGAATTTGCAATAATATTTTCGTAGTTAACATTCATTGGACTGTATTTTGCTGGTTCAATTTTGTCCCAAGGCAAAGCACTTTCTTCATCACGCTCACCCATATCTAAATATGCAAAACGATCTGGAAACACAATGTCACTCTGAACACCTTCGCGCTGTGTAGAACCACCATTAATTCTGTAAAATTTTTGGATGGTAGTTTTTAAAGCACCTAAATCACCATACGAACTTCCTCTCACAAACTGATTCAAATCAATTACATTTTGGACAGTTCCTTTACCATATGAATGCTTACTTCCTACAACAATTCCTCTTTTATAATCCTGAATTGCAGCTGCAAAAATTTCTGAAGCCGAAGCTGAAAAATTATTAATCATTACTACAAGCGGTCCGTCATATTGTACTTTTTTATCTGGATCAGGTAAAATTTCAGGACTTCTTCCTGGTGCTTTTACTTGAACCACAGGTCCTTCTGGAATAAATAATCCAACCATTTTAACCACAGTTTCTAATGAACCTCCACCGTTATCGCGCAAATCCATTACAATTCCGTCTACATTTTGTTCTTTTAAACGCTCAATTTCAATGGCTACATCTTTAAATGCGTCTCTATTTTGTTTATTTTCAAAACTAATATAGAATTTTGGTAAATATATAATTCCGAATTTTTTTCCGTCTTTTTCAACTACTGATGATTTTGCAAATGTTTCTTCAGTTTCAACCTCATCTCTAATAATTGAAATTACTTTTAAAGAACCATCAACTTTTTTTACTGTTAATCTAACTTCGGTTCCTTTTGGCCCTTTAATTTTCTTAACTACATCATCTAAACGCATTCCTGCTACATCAATTGGTTCTTCTTTTCCTTGTCCAACTTTCAAAATTAAATCACCAGCTTCTAATTCTTTTCCTCTCCAAGCTGGACCTCCCGAAATTAGTTCTGAAACTTCAACCGCATCATTTTTCTTTTGTAAACGAGCGCCAATTCCTTGGAATGTTCCGCTCATGCTTACATCAAATTTTTCTTTATCCTCTGGTGAAAAATAGAATGTATGTGGATCAAATCGCTCCACAATAGAGTTTAAAAAGATTGAAAACCAATCATTTCTATCCAATTCATCTTGAATAAAATCAAAATATTCATTTAAAGATTTCAAAGAATTTTCACGTACTTCTTTCTCAATTTCATCAAATGATTTCACTTGATAAGCTACATCTTTAGCTTTCTTGTCTTCTTCTAACGTTTGTTTATCAGTAATTGAAGAAAGTGCTTGTAGTTTTAATTGTTTTCTCCATCGATCTGTCAACTCTCTTTTGCTTTTAACATACGGAAGCTTTTCATAATCAACATTAATACTTTCATTCGCATTAAAATCAAAAGGTTCTTCTAAAATATCCTTGTAAATAGTGCGTGATTCCTCCATTCTTTGTAACAAACGTGAATTGGTAATATTAAAGAACGTCAAGTCTTTATTCTTAATCATATCATCTATTTGAGTTTCATATTTGCTGAATTCATCAATATCGCTTTGCAAAAAGAAACGTTTAGTAGGATCAATTCCATCTAAATATTTTGCATAAACTTTCTTAGAAAAATCATCATTAATTTCCACCGGACTATAATGGCCCTTTTCTAAGACGAAGGTTAACAACTCTAAAAGCAACTTATCTTTTTCAGGATCTTCCTTTTTTTCATTCGGAATAAAACTCCATAACACTGCAGATAATGCAGTTATTAGCAAAATAACCTTATAATTTCTTTTCATAAATTCCACAATTCTTTTCATTAAAAAATTTTCAACTAAATTACACAAAAAATCATGCCACAAGTTAGCAAATTGCTATAAATTTTTGTTAAATCTATAAAAATAACAAAACAGAAAAAGGGTTTCGGTTTAAATTAATTAATTTAGCAAAAAATGTTTAAAATGTCAAAACCACTCATACTTGTTACAAACGACGACAGCATTGTTGCACCTGGAATTAGAGCTTTGATTGAAGTAATGAAAGAAATTGGCGACGTTGTAGTGGTTGCTCCAGACAGCCCACAAAGCGCCATGGGACACGCAATTACCATAAACAACACTCTAAAACTCGAAAAAGTACATTTGGACAAAGACCTTTCTCAAGAATACAGTTGTAGCGGAACACCTGTTGATTGTGTAAAAATTGCTGTAAATGAAATCTTGAAAAGAAAACCCGATTTATGTGTTTCTGGAATCAATCACGGATCGAATTCTTCAATTAATGTGATTTATTCTGGCACGATGAGTGCTGCTGTGGAAGCCGGAATTGAAGGAATTCCTGCTATCGGATTTTCGTTATTAGATTATAGTTGGGATGCCGATTTTGAACCGATAAAAAGCCATGTCAAGCAAATTGCTTTGGGCGTTTTAGAAAAAGGATTGCCCGAAGGTGTTATTTTAAACGTAAATTTTCCGAAATTAAGTAAAGAAAACATCAAAGGAATAAAAATTTGTCGCCAAGCAAAAGCCATGTGGCAAGAAGAATTTGACAAAAGAACGAATCCACAAGGAAAAGAATATTATTGGTTAACTGGTAAATTTGTCAATCAAGACAAAGGAACTGATACAGACGAATGGGCTTTAGAAAATGGTTATATTTCAATTGTTCCCGTTCAGTTTGATTTAACAGCACATCATGCCATTCAGCAATTGAATGCGTGGGATTTATAAAGAAAATATATGAAATCACCACTTAATAACTATTTTGCGTAAGCAAAAAACCATAATTGAAAGGTGATAACATATGTTACCAATAAAAAAATATGATTTAAACATATGAAATATTATATCATAGCAGGAGAAGCTTCGGGCGATTTACACGGCTCTAACTTAATGAAAGCGTTGTATGAAAAAGATTCAACAGCCGAAATTCGTTTTTGGGGTGGCGATTTAATGCAAAATGTAGGCGGAACTTTAGTAAAACACTATCGCGAATTAGCATTTATGGGTTTTATCGAAGTCATCATGAACCTAAAGACGATTTTGAACAACATCAAAATTTGTAAAAAAGACATTGAGGCGTTTCAACCAGATGCAATTATTTTCATTGATTACCCTGGTTTTAATATGCGCATTGCTACTTGGGCAAAAGAACGAAATATTCCAACACATTATTATATTTCACCTCAAATTTGGGCTTGGAAAGAAAATCGTATCAAAGCTATTAAACGCGATGTGGATTTTATGTATGTAATTCTTCCGTTTGAGAAGGATTTTTACGAGAAAAAACATCATTTTCCGGTTCATTTTGTTGGACATCCATTAATAGATGCCATTGCGAATCGAACTGAAATATCAGATGCCCTTTTTAGAACCGAAAATAATTTATCTAACAAACCAATAATTGCACTTTTGCCTGGAAGTAGAAAGCAAGAAATTTCAAAAATGCTTTCCATCATGCTTTCTGTTGTGAAAGATTTTCCAGAATATCAGTTTGTGATTGCAGGCGCTCCAAGTCAGGAATATGAATTTTATAAACCGTTTTTAACCAGCGATAATGTGAAATTTATTTCGAATAAAACCTATGATTTGTTGAGCCATTCGCAGGCCGCATTAGTAACTTCTGGAACTGCAACTTTAGAAACTGCCTTATTTAATGTTCCCGAAGTGGTTTGTTATAAAGGAAGTTATATTTCGTATCAAATTGCGAAACGAATTATCACGCTGAAATACATTTCATTGGTGAATTTAATCATGGATAAAGAAGTGGTTAAAGAGCTCATTCAAGAAGAATTGAATACGAAAAATTTAAAAATTGAATTGAAAAAAATTCTAAATCCAGAAAACAGAACCGTTTTACTTAAAAATTATGCCGAATTAAAACAAAATTTGGGTGGTGAAGGTGCGAGCCGAAAAACAGCAGAATTGATTGTGAATTCAATGAAAAAATAAAAATATTATTCATTTTAAACGAATTAACAAACCTTTTTTATACTTTTGATTTGAGATAGTCCCCAACTACAAAACTTAAAATACTTTAAAAACAGTTTTGTTTGAAAGTATTAAAATTTCCCCTACTTACCCTCACAATTAGTTTCACGATAGGCATTATTGTGTCATATCTTATGCCATTTTCTTTCCTCAAAATTGCATTGATGTTACTTTTAAATTCTTGCTTTTTTGGCTATTTGTATTGGAAAAGCAAAAAAGTTTTATTTCAAAACGTATATTTTGGAATTAGCACTTACCTACTTGTTTTTAACCTAGGAATGCTAAGCCATTATGTACATTCTGATGTTAATTCGGCTCAGCACTATACTAAAAAAGCAATTGAAGAAACAAATAGTATTCGTGCTATCGTTACTACCACTCTAAAACCAAATTTGAAATATAATAAATACTTCATAAGCGTTTTAAGTTTCAATAATGCCATTTCTTCTGGGAAAATTTTACTTTATGTCCCAAAAAACAATAGCCTACCGTTACATTCTGGTGATGAAGTTTGGCTTCACACTACTGTTTATGCTATTCCAAAAGCGTTTAATCCCTATCAATTTGATTATTCAAACTATTTAGAAAAGCAGCACGTTTATCATCAAATATACAGCCGTGAGAATGAAGTTAAAATTATTCAAACACATAAAACTTTGGACTTTTATATTGAAAAAATAAGAAATCAGTTAAGTAAAAGTTACGAAATACATCATTTTGAACCCAGAACCAAAGCCATCATTGACGCTTTAATTTTAGGTCAGCGATTAGAATTAGACAAAGAAACAATTACTGATTATTCTAATGCAGGAGTCATTCATATTTTAGCGATTTCTGGATTACATATTTCTATTATTTATTTCTTTATCCTGTTCCTATTGAAGCCGCTAAAAAGAATTCGATTTGGAGGCGAAATCCAATTACTAATTATATTAGGAATTTTATGGCTTTTTGCGTTGCTTACGGGTTTACCTGCTTCAGTTACAAGAGCAGTGACTTTATTTAGTTTTATTAGTATTGGAAAGTATTTTAACCAACCAAAAGCTATTTACAACGCATTAGCTATATCGGCTTTTCTAATTTTATTGGTAAAGCCAAATTCCATTTTCGATATTGGTTTTCAGTTGAGTTATGGTGCAGTTTTATCGATTGTTTTATTTCAACCTTTCTACAAAAAATTTTACTTTACAAAACACAAAATAGGGGTTTACTTTATAGATACCGTTTTGGTTTCTTTTGCAGCCCAAATTGGCGTTTTGCCTTTAAGTTTGTATTATTTTAATCAATTGCCTTTGCTTTTTTTATTGGCCAATTTGCTTATCATTCCGCTTTCAACAGTTGTTTTAATTGGTGGAATTAGCATACTATTTTTCAATTTTGTTATTCCGGATTTTGCCATTTTCTTAGGGAAAATATTAGCTTTAATAATAGAATTTATGAATAAATATATTCATTGGATTGCTCAATTTAAAAGCGGAATTATTACAAATATTTCATTTTCAGGATGGCTCACGTTTACATTATATTTGATTATAATTACATTTATATATTGGTTATATCACCGTACAATTAAAAATGTATCTTATATTTTAGTGACTATTTTGATTTTTCAATGGAGCTATATTAGTATAAAATGGAACGAAAATTACAGTAACGAATTAGTTATTTTCAACGAAAAATCAACTTTAATTGGAATCAAAAATCATAATAATGTGATTGCTTTTAGTGACGCCCCTGAACTGCATGCTACAACTTTAAATCATTATGCACGAGGTACATTTTCTGATTCGCTACGAATTTTTCCAATGCAAAATGTGATTTCTTTTCAAGATAAAAGAATTTTAGTTATTGATAGTTTGGGAATTTACAAAACTTCAGTTCGCCCAGAAATCATTGTATTAATTCAAAATCCAAGAATCAATCTTAGTCGATTACTAGGTGAACTCAAGCCTAAACTTATTATTGCGGATAAAAGCAATTACAAAAATAATTGTAAGCTTTGGGAAGCCACTTGCAGAAAAGAAAAAATCCCTTTTCATGCAATTGCCGAAAAGGGATTCTATACTATAAAATAAAATTATTTTTTCTTAATAATTTGATTGGCTCCGTCTAGCCAAACTTGAGGGCCACCAGCAACATAGCCCGTACTTCCTAAAGCAGTTAAATTTACTTTTGAATCGGTAGTTTTTGCTGCACTTACAAACCAAACTGTAGGATAACCTCTCACTTGAAGTTGTTGCTGTAATTGTGCATTTTGCAATTTAACCGCTTCATCTTGTGGCGTTCTTCTTGGAAAATCTAACTCAACTAAAACAACACTTTCTTTTGCCCATTTAATAAATTCTGGTGTTTTAAAAACTTCCTTTTGCAAACGAATACACCAACCGCACCAGTCTGAACCAGTAAAAAACAAGAACAAAGGTTTATTTTCTTTAATCGAAATATCTGTTGCTTTTGACATATCTGTATGCCAAGTTAATTCTTCTTGCGCTTGTATTGATACACTTGTCAAGGTTAAAAACGCGATAACTAAAATCTTCTTCATATTTATAATTTTATAAAACAAAATTAAGCAAAATGGATGCCAACTTTATTTTTTATCTTACACCGTGCATCAATTTTTTAATAATTGGTGTCATAACAAATGAAAGTGTTGCAACCACCAATGAAACAATTGCTAACATCCAGAAAAAATAACTCAATCCCTTTTCATCGGCTATTTTATCTATATTTTCTCCAAATTTAGCAGCACCTTTCATACCAATTGCAACAGCTAAATACCAAATACCAAACATCATTGCAATCATTCTAGCTGGCACCAATTTACTTACATAAGATAATCCAACAGGAGAAATACAAAGTTCTGCCATAGTTACAAAAAGATATACTAAAATTAAATAAATCATACTTACAGAAGCTGTTTTTGCACCTGGTTCGATTCCATCAGCTCCAATGGCAACAGTAATCATTCCAATAGCTAAAAATACCATTCCTAAAGCATATTTCATATTTGCTGAAGGATTGTATTTACTTTCCCACCATTTAGAAAACAAAGGGGCTAATGCAATAATATATAGGGAATTTAAAGATGAAAACCAAGAGGCAGGAACTTCTAAAGAATCTTCTGAAAATTGATTTTTTAACATCCAAATTGCTATTCCCCAAATAATAACAAAACTAGAAGCTAATACTAAATTAGCGACAGCATATTTTGAAAAGGTTTGTTTGAAAAGCAATAATAAAACCCATGTAATAATTCCTAATGGAACGACTACTATTGCAGCATTAACAATTTTAAAAATCATACCAGCATTTCCATCTAAAATTCTGTTAGTATAATCGTTTGCAAAAATGGTTAAAGTCCCTGGTGATTGTTCAAAAATTGCCCAGAAGAAAATAGTTAAGAAAGCAAAAAATGAAACCGCAATCATTTTTTCTTTAGTGATTTGAGAATAATTCATTAATCTATATACTAAAAGAAAAAGGAATAATAAAATTGCAATTAAAATAGTAAAATTATTACCCGATAATCCCATCACATCAAAATTAAATACATCTAATGCCCCATTTGTAATGATTTTAGCAGGTTCAAAAATAATCCAAACTAATCCTAAAATAGTCATTAAACCGATTAAAGCCAATTGCCAAACAGGGAATGGATTTAATTTATCGTTGTTTTCATCTGTTAATGCAACTTCTTTTTTAACTGGTTTTAAACCAATGTCACCAAAAATATTTTGGGATAACCAAAATTGAATTAATCCGAAAAGCATAAAAATACCTGCTAAACCGAATCCCCAATTCCAACCTACTTGCTCTCCTAAATAACCACAAAGAACAATTCCGAAGAACGCTCCAGAGTTTACTCCCATGTAAAAGATAGTATATGCTCCATCTTTCTTCTCTGGTCTGTCCTTATACATTTCAGATACAATTGAAGTCATATTTGGTTTAAAAAATCCATTTCCAAAAACTAACAATATTAATCCTGTATATATGAAAAAAGGAGTTTCTAATGCCATAGAACCATGTCCAAGAGTCATTAATAAAGCTCCAATTACAACAGCCCATCTATACCCAATTTTTTTATCGGCAAAATAACCACCCATCATAGTTGAAAGGTAAACAAGTCCCACATAAGAGCCAAAAAGAGCCATTGCTTGTTCACGAGTCCAATCCCATCCACCATTTAGTGCAGTTGAAGTGAAGAACATTACCAAAAGAGCTCGCATTCCGTAAAACGAGAATCGTTCCCACATTTCGGTAAAAAACAGAACGAATAAACCACTTGGGTGACCTAAAACGGTACTTTTAAAAAATTGATCAGTTGAGTTTTCTGTATTCATATGTAATTAGTTGTTTAGTTCTTTGTCGACACCATGCATTAATTTTTTAATGATAGGCGATAAAATTAATAATAATATTCCGAATCCTATTCCAGTGTAAAATAAGTATTCAAATAATTTCAAATAACTTTGTTTTGCTAAGTTTAAATCTGGTGCAGTTCCGGTTGAAGTGTCAATAGAAGCAATATTAGCTAAAACAGAAGCAATAAATTCTGAACTTGCAGTTGCTAAAAACCAAACACCCATCATAAATCCAACAATTTTTACGGGTGAAAGTTTAGTTACAGCAGACAATCCTACTGGTGATAGACTCAATTCTCCACAAGTATGTAGTAAATACGTTAAAATCAACCAAAAAGCGGCTACTTTTCCTGTTTCAGAAATATTAATTCCTAAAACTAAAGAACCAAAACCTAATCCAACTAAAATTAAAGCAAGAGAAAATTTTACGGCAGTATTAGGATTATATTTTCCTAATTTGACCCACATCCAAGCAAAAACTGGAGCTAATAAAATAATAAATAATGCATTAAAACTTAAAAACTGACCAGCTGTTAATTCAAAACCTAATACGTTTCTATCCAAAATTCTATCTGCAAATAAATTTAAAGAAGTATAAGCTTGTTCAAACAAAGCCCAAAAAACAATTGTAAACACAATCAAAATAGTCAAAGCTATTAATTGATCTCTTTCTTTTCCACTTAATTGAGTTACTGCATAATAAACTATATATAGAAATGATAAACCACCTGCAATTTTTAAAATCCATGAAACAGCATCATGACTTTGTACCATTTGCCAAAAAAACAACGCCGACAAAGCACTTGCAATATAAATTAACCATTCATTTTTAACACCAAATGAATTTTTAGATAAAAATTCAGGGACTTTTGATTCACCTTTTCCTTCTAAAAATCTTTTACCAGAAATAAATGTTATTAATCCAAAGAACATTCCAATTCCTGCCGCTCCAAAACCATAACTCCAACCATAATTTTCACCTAACCATGCACAAACAATTGTCGCCAAAAAAGAACCTAAGTTAATTCCCATGTAAAAAATGGTAAAGCCTGAATCTCTTCGTTTGTCTCCAGCAACATATAACTCACCAACTAAAGACGAAATATTTGCTTTTAAAAATCCAACACCAACAATTATAAGTGATAATGAAAAATAAAAAACCTGTAAAGCAGCATTATCTCTGACTATTTCACCAGTCATCGATTGTGTTGCCGCGTTGCCTTCATAGGCCATTCCTAAATGTCCTAAAACCAACATTACACCTCCAAATATGATAGCTTTTCTGAACCCTAAATATTTATCAGCGATAAAGCCTCCAATAACAGGAACTGCATATACTAAAGCTGCGTAACTTCCGATTAACAAGTTTCCAGAATCGTCTGAAAATAAATGATATTTTGTTAAATAAAAAATTAATAAAGCTTTCATTCCATAAAATGAAAACCGTTCCCACATTTCAGTGAAAAACAGAATAAATAAACCTTTTGGATGTCCAAAAAAAGTTTCCCCTGAAGTTTTTAGTGTTGTCATAGTTTATAATTTTTCTTTAATAAAATTAGTCATTTTAGTATACAATTGTAAACGTGTTTTACCACCGTAAATTCCGTGATTTTTATCTGGATAAATTGCCCAATCGAATTGTTTGTTGGCTTGGACTAACGCTTCAACCATTTTCATTGTATTTTGCACATGCACGTTATCGTCAGCTGTTCCGTGAACTAATAAAAAGTTCCCTTTTAATTTACTCACATGATTAATTGGCGAGTTGTTATCATAACCACTTGCATTTTCTTGCGGAGTTTGCATGTAACGCTCAGTGTAAATACTATCATAATATCTCCAAGAAGTTACTGGAGCCACTGCAATTGCCATTTTGAATACGTCAGCTCCTTGGAACAAACAGTTTGACGACATGAATCCACCATAACTCCATCCAAAAATTCCAATTCTTGAAGCGTCTACATAGTTATATTTTCCAATTACCTTAGCAGCATCAATTTGATCTTCAACTTCATATTTTCCTAATTCTTTTTGCGTACATTTTTTGAAAGCAGCTCCTTTGAAACCTGTTCCTCTTCCATCAACACAAGCGACAATGTAACCTTGTTGGGCTAACATCATAAACCAATAATCATCTGTACTATTCCAAGCATTATCTACTTGTTGCGATCCTGGGCCAGAATATTGATACATGAAAACTGGATATTTCTTAGTAGTATCAAAGTTTTTCGGTTTAATCATCCAAGCGTTTAGTTTGTGTCCTTTTTCGGTAGTAAGTTCGAAAAACTCTTTCGGTGCCACATCATATTTTGCTAACTTAGCTTCAACAGCTTCATTAGAAACAATTGTTTTCACAACTGCTCCCGTTTTAGAATCGTTTAAAGTGTACATTGGTGCTGATGTTGCACTTGAATACGTATTGATGAAATATTGAAAATTTGGACTAAAAGTTGCCGAATTTGTTCCCGTTTTTGATGACAATCTCACTTTAGATTTTCCATCAATTTTGATAGCGTAAACATCTCTGTTGATTGAACCATTTTCTACTGATTGATAGTAAATCATTCCTGATTTTTCATCAAAACCATAATAGTTTGTTACTTCCCATTTTCCAGAAGTAATTTGCTTTTTTAGCTTTCCTGTTTTATCGTAGTGGTAAATATGATTGAATCCGTCTTTTTCTGACGTCCAAATGAAGCTATTGTCTTTCAAGAAAGTTAAGTTATCAGTCACATCAACATAAGCGTTATCTTTTTCGTTTAAAACAATTTTAGTAACACCCGTAGTTCCATCAACAAAATGTAAGTCTAAATTATTTTGGTGGCGATTCATAACTTGAACACTTAACGTATTTGCATCGCTAGTCCATTTGATTCTTGGAATGTAAAAATCTTTGTAATCTCCTAAGTTGATTTTTTTTGTAGTTCCCGTTTTTAAATCAAAAATATGTAAGGAAACAATTGCATTTTTTTCACCTGCTTTTGGATATTTAAAAACCGTTTGTGTTGGATACAAACCTTGATCATACATATCCATTGAGAATTCTGGAACTTCGGTTTCATCAAATTTGATGTACGCAATTTTGTTTCCAGAAGCATTCCAATCGTAGGCTTTTACAAAAGCAAATTCTTCTTCATAAACCCAATCAGTAATACCATTAATGATATGATTTTTCTTTCCGTCTTGCGTAATCTGAATTGAAGCACCTGAAATTAAATCATAAACATATAGGTTATTTTCAAAAGCATATCCAATTTTAGTTCCATCAGCAGAAAAAGTAGGCTCTTGAACTTGATTGCTTGTGAATTTACTTACTTTTTTTGAAGCAATATCATACACAAAATAATCTGCGGTAAATGAATGGCGAAAAATAGGATTTGAATTGGTTGCAATCAAGATTTTTTTCTCATTTTGGTCAAATGAATAACTATCAATTGAAGTTACTTCTGAGTGGTTTTTTGTATCAAATAAAGTACTTACTTTTTCTAAAGTTGCAAAATCATACAAATCGATTTGGAAACTTTTAGTAGCTCTGTCAAAATTTAACACTGTATATTGATTGGTGTTTTTCATGGCACTTAGAGCATCCATTCCTTTAGTTCTAAAGGCTCCACCCCAAATTTCTTCTAAAGTAATTTTTTGTTGCCCAACAACTGATAATGAGGTTGCTAGAACAAATAATAGTAATAAACTGATTTTTTTCATAACATATTCGCTTTTAAAGACCCCAATTTTAGTGAAAATTTATCAAATAACCATAATTTTAACTTCAATTAATCAAGTTTTTGATTTATAAAAAATATTTCGCTACATTTATAATGGAAATTTAAAATTCTGTATGAAGCTATTCTACCCCTTACAAAACTTCTTATTTTCTTTAAAACCAGATCTTCCGGATACAGTTTTGTTGCTAATAATCTTGGCTTCCATTTTTGCTTTCACCTTTTTATTATACCATCAACTCAAAGTCTCTAACTACGAATTAAGCTTATTTAACAAAAAAATTTCTTTGCAAACCGCAGCAGAAAACAGAAAATATTTCTTGTATTTAGCCTTAATCTTTTTTATAACAGAATTTATTTATACTTATTTCGATTTAAATGTAACGCTTAAATTTTATTCTGGAAATTTTGTGGCATTTTATTGCATATGCTTGTATGCCTTGACAAGTTTCAAAAAAAGTATCAAGTTTACCAATCCACTTTTAATTTTCAGTTTTGCAGTATTTTGGAGTTTAGTTGTCTATAATTTAATTGTGGTTCCTATTCATTTTGTTCTTTTTTCAAAATACATTTTAATCTTATTTTTTTCAACATTTTTTATAAAAAAATTCAAGTACTACATCGCTTTTATAGGACTAAATTTTATAGTTCTTTTTTTTCTACTTTCGTTCAAAGTAAATGACAAAAACACAATAATTACACTCATAAACTGTGTATTTATAACGCTTTTAATTCATTTATCACAATTCATACGATACACTCAAAACCACAAGAATTTACTTTTTACTCAAGACATTATTAACAATACCAATTCTATAATTATTGCAACTGATGAAAACGGAAATGTAAAATATTGCAATGATTCAATTACAAAAATATTAGGCTATTCGTCCGAAGATGTATTGGGTAAAGCTTTTTGGGAACTAACAGAAGATAAAGACTTTACGAACTCAGATTACAATCATAAATTTATTCCAAATGCTGTTTATTTTAGAAAATTAAAATGTAAAAACGGAGAATTCAAATACATTCAGTGGACCGATTTTAAGCACACTAACAACTTATTTGTCGCAACAGGTCAAGATGTAACGTCAAAAATAAATTTAGAACGGAAATATGCTAATCTAATTCAAAATGCCAAAGACATCATCTATGAAAGCGACAGCTATGGAATGATAACGTATGTCAATAAATTTACACTTAAAATTTTAGGCTATAATTTAGAGGAAATTATTGGTAAAAATTTTAGCTGCTTTGTAAGAGAAGACTTCAAAGAATCTGTAATCAACTTTTACACACAGAACGAATTTGAAAATGACGAATATGATTTGTTTGAATTTCCAATTATTAAAAAGAATGGAGATGAGATTTGGGTTTCACAAAAAGTATCTATTAAAAGAGACCAAAACGATCAAATCATAGGTTATTCTTGCATTATGAGAGATATCACACTTTCAAAATCCATAGAAATTGAAGAACAAAAAAGAAGAATTGAAATCACTAGACTAAATGCTGTTTCGAATCGATTATCAACTTTAAACTTTTTACATTTTGATAATTTAAAATCATTGTTTGAACATATTTGTAAAGAAACTGCAATTGGTTTAAACATCGATCGTGTGGCTATTTGGGAAAATTTAGAAGAAAAAATTACGCTTGAAAACATCTATGTACTACATGAAGACAAACATTATGCAGACTTAACTCTTCACAAAAAAGATTTCAAAAACTACATCGATTCCATAGCAAATAGTCCGCTTATTATTGCTTCTGATGTCTATCAAAACAATGCTTTGATTGAGTTTACACATGAGTATTTTCCTGCCTACAATATTAAATCTCTTTTAGATATTCCAATTTATATTTCTGGAAAACTAAAAGCCATCCTTTGTTTAGAAGCCACGAATGAAATTAAATATTGGACTACTGAAGACATCAACTTTGCAAAAACTATAGGTGACATTGTAGCATTAACCATTGAAACAACAAAAAGACGCAAAGCAGAAAGCCAAATTGTTTATAAAAATGAAATTTTAACCGCAATTGCAAACGTAACCAGTAACTTATTAATCCATAAAGATAAAAACCAAATTTTTGATGCTTCAATTGAGCAAATTGGAAAAGTTTTAAAAGTAGACCGCTTGTATTATTTCGAAAACGACATTAAAACAAACTTGGTAAGTCAACGTTTCGAATGGACTTCAGCTACTGATTTAGCAGAAATTGACAATCCTGAACTTCAAAATATTCCTCAAGAAGAATTTGCCGATTTCATGAAACTTATTCTTAGTAAAAAACCTTACATTAGTTTAATTAAAAATGTAGCGGACTATAATCTGAAAAAAATTCTTAAAGCGCAAAATATTGTTTCTATTCTTGTAATTCCGCTATTTGATCAAGAAATTTTTTTAGGGTTCATAGGATTTGATGATTGTAAAAATGAACGGATTTGGTCTGAAGAAGAAATCAGTATTTTACAAACACTTGCCAATAATATTTCGGCAACAATAATCAGGATAAACAATGAGAAAGCTATTGCCGAAAGTGAAGAAAAATTTAGACTTTTAGCAAACAATATTCCAGCATCCGTATTTTTAGTTAAATATAACGATGAACGAACTAAAGTTTACCTAAACCATGAAATAGAAAAATTAACAGGTTACCACAGAGACGAATTTATGTTTAATAAAATTTCGTTACTCGATTTATATCATCCTGAAGACAAAGAACGAATTAGAGACCTTATTAATGAGGCTTTACAAAACAAAAAACCATATCAAATAACTTGTAGACTTATCAAAAAAGATGGCTCTTTTGTATGGATTGAAGAATATGGCGAAGGTGTAGTTATCAATGGTAAAACAACCTATATAGAAGGTGTATTAATTGACATTACTGAAAGAAAAATTGCCGAAGCAGCCGTTATTGCTAAAGAATTTGCTGAATCTTCCAACAGAGCAAAATCAGAATTTTTGGCCAATATGAGTCATGAAATCAGAACGCCTTTAAACGGAATCATAGGCTTTAGCAAATTACTGCAAAATTCAGAATTAACAGAAATTCAAAAGCAATATTTGGCTACAGTAAATCAATCAGCAGAAACATTATTAGATGTTGTAAATGATATTTTAGATATTTCAAAAATTGAAGCAGGAAAACTAGTAATTGAAGAAGAAAAAATAAGTCTTCATACAATTGTTAATAATTCAGTCGATATGATGAAATTTATGGCGCATCAAAAAAATCTGGAATTAATTGTAAACATTCATGAAGATGTAGAATGTGCTATTTGGACAGACGAAATTAGACTCAAACAAATTCTTCAAAATTTATTGAGCAATGCCATTAAATTTACTCATGAAGGCCAAATCGAAATAGAAGTTACTTCTAAAGGATTACATTTTGAAAAATCAGTAATGAAATTTGCTGTTAAAGACACTGGAATTGGAATTAAAGAAGAAAACAAACAAAAAATACTGGAAGCATTTACCCAAGAAGACAATTCAACTACAAGAAACTTTGGTGGTACTGGACTTGGATTGACTATCACAAACAGTTTATTAAAGTTAATGAATAGTAAATTAACTATTGAAAGTCAACCCAATAATGGTTCTATTTTTAGCTTTGAATTAATTTTAAAAACAGCACCTTGCGAAAATCATTTGGCGCTTAAATCAAATGCATTTAAAAAAGCATTTATTATTGAAGATAATGCGCTTGTAGGTTCAATTATTCAAAAAATGTTAGAATCATTCAAAATAGAATCGCAAATTATTCAACCCGAAGAAATTGATTTTGAAAAAGAAGCTCAAGAAAAAAAATTCGATTTACTGCTCTTAGATTTGGAATACCTTACAAAACCGGTAGTTCTAAAAATAATTAAACAACTCAAAGAGTATAAGAAAATTTCGGTTTTAGTCATGCAAAGTTCTACTTCAGATTTTCCAGATATTAATTATTATAAAAACGTTCAAAATATCATAAAACCGTTGAAACAAAATGTTCTTCAAAATTTTTTAAACAAAAAAATGGAGTCCAAAAAACAAACTCAAAAAACTAAACCTAAACAAGCCAAACAAAGAGATGAAGTAAAAATTTTAGTGGTAGATGACAATAAAATCAATATGCTACTAACTAAAACGTTGGTTCAAAACCAATTACCAAACAGTCACGTTCTTGAAGCTACAAATGGACTTGAAGCTTTGGAAATTGCAAAAATTGAGCGACCTGATGTAATTTTTATGGACATCCAAATGCCAATAATGAATGGTTATGAAGCAACTGTTGAAATAAAAAAAATATTACCAAAAACCATAATTATCGCACTTACTGCAGGAATCATAACCGGTGAAAAAGAAAAATGTATTGATATTGGAATGAATGATTTTATTGTAAAACCAATAGAAAAAAATATTTTTGAAGAAACTATAATAAAATGGGTAAACAGCGAACATAATTAATCCAATTAGTATCTTTGCTGCTCATTTGAACATTACTATTGCTATGAATCAAAACGTAAAAGGTTTTTCAAAACTTTCTAAAGAAGAAAAAATCAATTGGATTACTAATAACTATTTCATTAATCCTCTTGAAGCAAAAGAAAGCCTAACAAAATATTGGAATTCTGATGAAAATTTGCAAAAATTACACGACGAATTCATTGAAAACACGCTTACTAATTTTTATTTACCTTATGGCGTAGCACCTAATTTCATCATCAATGGAAAAAGCTACACAATTCCAATGGCAATTGAGGAAAGTTCTGTAGTTGCCGCAGCTTCAAAAGCAGCAAAATTTTGGGGTGAACGCGGTGGATTTAAAACTACTATTATTAATACCGAAAAAATTGGACAAGTGCATTTTCTTTTTAAAGGTGATGCCGAAAAATTAACTTCTTTTTTCAACCAAATAAAATCACACTTTTTTTCAGATACTAATGAAATTACCAAAAACATGCAAAAGCGTGGTGGCGGAATTTTAGATATTCAATTACGAGATAAAACTTCGGAAATCGCAAATTATTTTCAGCTACATGCCACTTTTAATACCAAAGACAGCATGGGCGCAAATTTCATCAACACTTGTTTAGAACAATTTGCAAAAACATTAGAAGCACAAGCCAATGACTTTGACGGATTTTCTCCTGAAGAAAAAAACGTACAAATCATTATGAGTATTTTGAGCAATTATGTGCCAAACTGTGTGGTTAGAGCCGAAGTTTCTTGCCCAATTGAGCAACTTTCAGAATCAGCAAATATTGATTCAAACGAATTTGCTCAAAAATTTGCAACGGCAGTAAAAATTGCAGAAATCGAACCCTACCGGGCTGTTACACACAACAAAGGAATTATGAACGGTATAGATGCTGTAGTATTAGCTACTGGAAATGATTTCAGAGCTGTTGAAGCAGGAATTCATGCTTATGCTAGTAAATCTGGACAATATTCAAGTTTATCACACGTTAAAATCGAAAACGGAATTTTCACTTTTTGGTTAGATGTTCCTCTGGCTCTTGGAACTGTTGGAGGCTTAACTTCGTTACATCCATTAGTGAAATTTTCTATGGAATTATTACAAAAACCATCAGCCGAAGAATTAATGCAAATAGTAGCTGCTGCAGGTTTAGCACAAAATTTCGCAGCTTTACGTTCGCTTACCACAACTGGAATTCAGCAAGGACACATGAAAATGCACTTGATGAATATTTTAAACCAACATCAGGCAACAAAAGAAGAAAAAGTTAAAGTTTTAGACTATTTCAAAGACACTACGGTTTCACACAGTTTAGTAATTGACTATTTAGAAAAAATAAGAAGTTAATGGAAACTCAAACGTTTTACAGCAACGGAAAACTATTACTCACAGGAGAATATGTTGTGCTCGATGGAGCAAAAGCTTTGGCTGTTCCAACACGTTTTGGACAAAACCTCATTGTAAAAAAAGGAAACAATCAACAAATCAAGTGGATTAGCTTTGATTTCGATGAAAGCATTTGGTTTCAAGACATTATTACGTTTTCAGATATAAAGAGCAAACACCTTGCAGAAAATAACCATTCCGTAAAAAATACTTTAATCGAAATTTTACACCAAGCATTCATCCAAAATTCCGATTTTTTAAACAAAGAAGGTTACGAAATCGAAACGCATTTAACGTTTCCTCGAATTTGGGGTTTAGGAACTTCCTCCACCCTGATTAACAACATTGGACAATGGTTACAAATTGATGCATTTGAATTATTAAATAAAAGTTTTGGTGGTAGTGGTTATGATGTGGCATGTGCGCAAACCAATTTACCCATTATCTATCAATTAGAAAATGAAATTCCGCATTTTAAAACAGTCCATTTTAATCCAAAATTTAAAGAAAACATTCACTTTGTTTATCTGAATCAGAAACAAAGTAGTAAGTCGGCAATTTCTAACTATTTAACACAACGACATAAAACCAACAAGGTAATTTCAAAAATTAATACAATTACGTGTGAAGCCATTGACTGCAAAGAAGGAAAAGAATTTGCCAAATTAATGGAACACCACGAAATTATCATGAGCGATGTTTTAGAAACAAAAACAGTTCAAGAAAATTTATTTTCTGATTTTAAAGGTGTTGTGAAAAGTTTAGGCGCCTGGGGAGGCGATTTTGTAATGGTGCTCTCAAAAGAAAATCCGAGAAACTATTTTATTGAAAAAGGATATTCTACTATTTTATCCTATGAAGAAATGGTTTTATAGTCTTTAAAAACTAATAAAAACAAAAAATCCCGACAATGTCGGGATTTAAGTGGTACCTCCAGGGATCGAACCAGGGACACATGGATTTTCAGTCCATTGCTCTACCATCTGAGCTAAGGTACCTTTACAATTTAGAGCATTACTGCTTGTTGATTGCGGGTGCAAATATAGAACGATTTTTATATTTTCCAAAACAAATAATAAAAAAAATCAATTTGTATATTTGTCCCATCTAAAATAAAAGCATGCTTATTACTATCGATGTTGGGAATTCAAGAATTAAAGTCGCTGTATTTGAACAAAATACACAAATCGAGTTGTTTGCATTTGAACCAAAAGATGCGCAAAAAAAAATTGAAAATATTTTAAAAAAATATCCGAGTACAACCCATTCTGTGATTTCGAGCGTTGGAAAACTCAATGCAACAGTTTTAAATTATCTTCAAACACACACAAGACTTCAAGTAATAAATCACGAAACAAAATTTCCTTTCAACAATTTATATGCTACGCCAAAAACATTAGGAATCGATCGAATGGTTGTTGCTGCAGGAGCCGTTTTAAAATATCCCAACCAAAACAGGTTAGTAATAGACGCCGGAACTTGTATTACTTATGATTTTATTGACGAAAAAGACAATTATTTAGGTGGTGCTATTTCGCCAGGAATAAAAATACGCTATAAAAGTTTAAATGATTACACGGCAAATCTTCCGTTACTAGAAAAAAAAGAAATTGAACATTATATTGGAAATTCAACCGAAAACTCAATTCACAGTGGAATAATCAATGGCATTTGCCATGAAATTGACGGCTTTATTTCCCAATATTCTCTTAAAAATCAAGATTTAACAATAATTTTAACAGGAGGCGATGCAGATTTTTTGGCTAAAAGATTAAAAAGCACCATATTTGCCAATTCAAATTTCTTACTTGAAAGTTTGAAAACTTTATCAATTTATTTAAATGAAAATGATTAAAAAAATTATAGTTGTAGTTGCAATTTTGATGACTACATTTTCTTGGGCTCAAGACAACTCTTCTTCACCATATTCATATTATGGCTTAGGAGAGATCAAATTTAAAGGCACGCAAGATTCTAGAGCTATGGGTGGTTTAAATATTGTTGGAGACAGCTTGCATTTGAATCTTATGAATCCCGCTTCTTATTCTAGATTAAGGTTAACTACTTTTGGAATTGGTGGCACAAGTAATTTCAACAGATTACAAACTGAATCAGAAAATGAAAAAGCACAAAGAACAACACTTGACTACATTGCAGTTGGATTGCCTTTAGGTAAATTTGGTTTTTCATTTGGCTTAACACCATTTTCTGCGGTGGGTTACAAAAATCAAGATGTTTCTGTAATTGACGGTATGGAGAGAACTCGCCTATTTTCTGGAGATGGAAACATCAATAGAGTCTTTGTAGGTGGTTCGTATAGTTTTACAAAATCTTTCAGTTTTGGAGTAGATTTTTCGTATAATTTTGGAAAAATAAATAGTCAGGCTGTTGAATTTATAACAGACCCATCGGTTCAATTAGGATCAAGAGAAAGAAACACATCAAACATAAAAGGAATAGCTGCAAACATAGGATTACTTTACAATACGCCATTGAATGCAAAAACAGAATTTTATTCAAGCTTAACCTACAGCCCTGAAGCTGAACTAAATTCTGACAACAATAGAAATATTGCTACCATTATATACAACATAAACGGTTCAGAACTAGTAGCTGATGAACAAGATATTCCTGTAAACGACACAAAACTTATAATTCCAACTAAAGTAAGCTTTGGCGCTGGTATTGGAAATTCAAAAAAATGGTTAATTGGAGCAGAAGTTTCTTTTGCCGAAAACAGCAAACTAACTAATCGATTTGATGATATCTATGATGTAAGCTTTGAAAATGCTACAAAAATTTCTGTCGGTGGATTTTTTATTCCAAAGTATGATTCGTTCTCAAGCTACTTAAGCAGAGTCGTTTACCGAGCTGGTTTTAGATATGAAAACACTGGTTTAGTAATAAACAACGAAAGCATTAATGACTATGGCATGAATTTTGGATTAGGTTTACCAGTTGGAAATTCTAGCATCAACTTAGGTTTTGAATTTGGTAAAAAAGGCACAACCTCTAATGGTTTAATAGAAGAAAATTATTTCAACTTAAGCGTGGGATTATCATTAAGTGATATCTGGTTTAAAAAGAGAAAAATTGATTAATAATTATAGTAAAAGAAAAATGAAAACGAAATTATCTTTATTATTTGTAGCTGTAGCTGGTTTATTTGTTCAAGCCCAAGACACTGAGGCATGTACTGAAAATTTGAGTCTTATGGCAACATCAGTGAAATCTAAAAATATTGATGCTTATGACTATTTAACTTTATTGAGAAAAGATTGTCCTTCTTTTCACAAAAGTATTTATTCATATGGCGAAGCTGCTATCAAGTTAAGAATTGAAAAAGCAACAACTCCAGCAGACAAAGAAAAGTATGCACGTGATTTGATGAAATTTTATGATGAACACGACCAAAATTTTCCAAACAATGGTGCAGGAAATAAAATGAAAAAAGGATTGGTTCTGTTTGACAACAATTTAGGAACTGATAAAGAAATATACGACTTATTAGACAATGCTTTTAAAACTGATTATGCAAACTTTAAATATGCAAAAGCAATGTATGTTTATTTTGAGATACTAGTTAAAGATTTTAAAGCAGGGAACAAAGGTGTTGAACTACAACAAATTTTTGACAAATATGATGACTTATCTCAAAAATTAGTTGAAGAAGAAGACGAGCTTACAAATGAAAAAGACGGTTATTTAAGCAAAGAAGAAGCAGGAGAAACTCTTTTAGACAAAGAGATTAAGAGAAAAGAAAAAATAGAAAGTAATTTAGAAATTTTTGCAGGTGTTAAAAATGATATGGATAACATCATCTTAGAACTTTCTACTTGCGACAAGTTAATTCCGTTCTATCAAAAAGGATTTGAAACTAATAAAGGAAACGAAGAGTGGTTAAAAAGAGCCGCAAATCGTTTAGAAGCTAAAGGTTGTGATTCTGATCCATTATTCTCTAAAATTTCTGAAGCACTTTACAAATTAAATCCAAGTGCAGAAGCAGCTGAAAAATTAGGAGTAGTAGAATACCAAAGAAAAAACATCAGCAAAGCAATGGATTATTTTAACCAAGCAGCTGATTTATATAAAGACAACTCTAAAAAGGCGAATGTATATTACAAAATGGCAAGTATTTACAGCAAAAGCAACAAAGTACAAGCTCGTAACTATGCAAGAAAAGCTTTAGCCGTTAAACCATCTTATGGAAAAGCATATTTATTAATTGCTCAACTGTATGGAAGTAGCATTAACGATTGTGGAAATGATCAATTTGAAAAAAGAGCCATGTATTGGTTAGCCGCTCAATATTGTGATAAAGCTGGCGCAGCTGATTCATCAATAAAAGGATTAGCAAGCAAAACTGCTGCAAGTTACAGAGCTGCTGCTCCTTCTAAAACTGAAATTTTCCAATCAGGAAAAGCTGGACAAAGAATTGCTTTTAACTGTTGGGTAGGAGAAAGTATAGCTGTACCAAATTTATAAAATGAAGAAATTCATAAAAAATAATATAATTAACATGGTCACGATTTGTATCGTGACTATGTTTTTTTCATGCGAAAGCGACATTCAAAAAGTTAAAAAATTAAATGAAACTTCTTTTATTCCAACAGGAGAAGCTGATTCATTGAATTTAAAATACACAGACTCAGGAAAAATCAAATCCATACTTCTAAGTCAAAAAATGCTTGATTATAGCAACATTCAAAATCCTTTCACAGAATTTCCAAAAGGAGTCAATGTTACCTTATTTGACAACAATGGAAAAACAACAACTATTGTTTCAGACTATGCCATTTCATATAAAAAAACCGACATAATCGATTTACAAGGAAATGTAACCATCACCTCACACGATGGAAAAAAATTAGAAACATCTCAACTTTACTTTGACCAAAAAAACGAATGGTTTTTTACAGAAAAACATTTTAAATTCACTGATGCAAATGGAGGTTATCTTCAAGGCCCAGGAGTAGATTTTAGTAAAGATTTCAAGATTTTTAATATGCAAAAAAGTAGTGGCCAAATAAATTCAATTGAAAAATAATTGCATCATTTACTTTTAAAATTATTACTTTTGATAAAAACTTAATTAATTATGTCTTATTTAAAATTCATACAATACATTTATTTAATATTTGCTGCATTCTTCTTTTATGATGCGGCAACAAAATTTAAAAATAACGAATCTTACGGTTTGAGCTTAATTATTGCTCTAGTTGCAGTGGGAATGTTCTACTTTAGAAGACATTTTTACAATAAATACCAAAATAAAAAATAGTCTTCTTTAAGTTCTAGTAGATTTATTTTACTACAAAATTAGAAATTAATCAACCTTTTTATAGCTTAATAAAAAGACAGATTACCCATAATTTATAGCAATTAACACAAAAACCAAAATTTCTTTAAAAATTAGGCTAAAAATATAGCGTTACTATTTTATTATTAAATAGATAATTGTATTTTCGCCCTCTGAATAAAAAATTAAACACAAATAAAATGGCAGTTTTATCTAAAATTAGACAACGCACTGGATTACTTATAATTGTTATCGGGTTTTGTTTATTAGCATTCTTAGTTGGTGATGCTTTTCAAAGTGGATCATTTGGTTCTGATGCAAATGAAATTGGCTCTGTAAACGGAACTGATATTCAAACGCAAGACTTCTTACAAAAAGTTGCATTAGCAGAGAAACAAGGACAAGGCATAAGCAATACTCAAGCGCTAAATAGTACTTGGGAACAAGAAGTTAGAAACATTATCCTAACAGAAGAATTTGAAAAATTAGGCTTAAAAATTGGTGACGAACAATTGATAAATATCATCAAACAAAACCCTAGTTTGGCTCAAGACCCACAGTTTCTAAATGCTGCTGGTTTATTTGACGAAAACAAACTTAAAGAATTCATCAAATCTTTAAAAAATTCTGGCGACCAACAAAGATGGTCTCAATGGAAAGCATTTGAAAAAAACATTGAAAAGTACACCATTGAACAAATGTATAACACAATGATTAAATCTGGTGTTTATACAACTAAATCTGAAGGTAAATTAGCCTATAAATTAGAAGCAGACAAAGTTGATTTTGATTATGTAATGGTTCCTTTTACATCTATTAACGATGATCAAGTAAAGGTAACTGATGCAGAAATCATCGACTTTATGAAAAAAAGTCCAAAAAAATATAAATCAGACAATACTACATCTGTTGATTTTGTTTTATTTGAAAACAAACCTTCAAAAGAAGATGAATTAGCAATGTCTACAAAAATCAATGAATTAAAAACAAAATTTGATTCAGTAGCTAATGTAGGTAAATTTGTGAATGAAAATTCAGACATCAAATTTGATTCTACTTATTTAGCAAAAAAAGACCTTCCATTAGATTATCAAGAACAATTATTTAACCTTCCTACAGGTAGTGTTTTTGGTCCATATGTTCATAACGGACACCAATGTTTGTCAAGAATGATCGGTAAAAAAGGTAATGCAAGCGCGAAAGCTAGTCATATTTTATTAGCTTATAAAGGTGCTCCTCAATCAGCAGCTACAAGAACTAAAGAAGAAGCTCAAGCTTTAGCAAATACATTATTAGCCCAAGCAAAAGCAAACCCTGAAGGTTTTGCAATGTTAGCAATGACTAATTCTGATGACCCAGGATCAAAAAATAATGGTGGAGAATATGACAACATTACACCAGGTCAAATGGTTCCAACGTTCAATGATTTCGTATTTAACAACCCTGTTGGTTCAATTGGTTTAGTTGAAACAGACTTTGGGTTCCATGTAATCAAAGTTTCTGCAAAATATGATGCGGTGTTAATGGGAACTGTAGCGCAAAAAATTCAACCATCTGACGCTACAATTGATGCCATCTACAGCAAAGCAAGTCAGTTTGAATCGGATGCATTAGAAAATAAAGATTTTGCAGCTTTAGCAAAAAAATCAGGAATTGAAGTAATAAATGCAAACAACATCAAAGCATTTGACGAATATATTCAAGGTTTAGGTTCTCAAAGAGATATCGTAAGATGGTCATTTAGTGATGATACTGATATCAATAGTATTAAACGTTTTGAAACAACTCAAGGGTTTGTAATTGCAAAATTAAAAGCTAAAAACGAAACGGGCTTATTACCTATAGAATTAGCAAAACAATCTGTTGAGCCATTATTAAAAAACCAAAAGAAAGCAGAATTAATCAAAAAGAAAATGAGTGGAAACACTTTAGAAGCGGTTGCAAAATCGTCTGGAGCATCTGTTCTTCCTGCAATAGGAGTTTCTTTAAAAACGCCTGTAATTCCAAATATTGGCAACGAACCAAAAGTAGTTGGAAAAGCATTTAATTTAGCTTCTGGAAAAACTTCTGAAATAATTGAAGGAAACTCGGGTATGTATATGATTAAAGCAAAATCTGTAGTAAAAGCAACTGATTTACCAGCTTACACAACATATATTAATCAAGATAGAACTCAAAATCAGTCGTATTCAGTTTCAAAAGCATATACTGCTTTAAAAGATAAAGCTGAAATTAAAGACAATAGAGGAAATTTCTAAAACAAAAAAATCATATAACGAAAAGGGATTAACACAAAGTGTTAATCCCTTTTTTAATTCTCCTTATTAAAACTAAATTTACACCTATAAAAGAATAAATTAATAAACACAAATCATTTGATTTCTTGCCCTAATTTTTAACTACCAACTCAACACTTTCAATAATAAATAAAGTTGCTTAAAACATCACATAACTAGCTCTTTTATCTGCAACAAAAGAATCAAATGCTCCTAAATAAATATATTTTTACTTATTTAAAACAATCAGGTAAAACACACAAGTAGTAAAACAAAAAAAGCCTTTCAAATTGAAAGGCTTTTTTTATATGTTGCAAAATAAAATTATTAAGCTTCAAACGGAACTACAGATACATACGATTTGTTTTCCGCTTTTTTCTGGAATTTTACAACTCCATCAACTTTAGCATGTAAAGTATGATCTTTTCCCATGTAAACATTTTCACCTGGGTTGTGCTTAGAACCTCTTTGTCTAACAATGATGTTTCCAGCAATAGCAGCTTGACCACCGTAAATCTTAACGCCTAAACGTTTCGATTCTGATTCTCTACCATTCTTCGAACTACCGACACCTTTTTTGTGAGCCATGATGTTTTGGTTTTATAAGTTAATACTAAAATTAAACAGCTTTACCACCGTTTAACTCATCTTGTAATTTTTTTAATTCGTCCATTTTACCATCAGCAGCTAATTGCGCTTGTTGAGCCCAAGTAGTTGGATCTAAATGTTGTACTTTAGAAGCAGATGCATCTAAAATTGCTTTTACTTCTTCAGCAGATGCAGCAGCTAATTTTGCAAATGTATCAATTCCTGCAGCAACTAATGCTTCAGCAGCTTTTGGTCCAATACCTTCTACAATAGCTAAATCATCACCTTTTTTTGAAGCTTTTGCTTTTGGAGCTTTTTCTTCAACAGCTTCAACTAATTTTTCAGCTTTTGGTGCTGCTTCTTTTTTAGGAGCTGCGGCTTTTTTAGTTGAACCACTTGCCAAAATTCCCTCAATTAAAATTTGAGTAAATGATTGTCTGTGACCGTTTTTCTTTTTGTAACCTTTTCTTCTTTTCTTTTTGAAGACAATTACTTTATCACCTTTTAAGTGTTGTAACACTTTGGCTTCTACTGAAGCTCCTTCTACAGCTGGGGCGCCTAAAGTCACGTTTCCGTTGTCATCTAACAAAAGAACTTTATCGAAAGAAACTTTCGAACCTTCTTCTGAAGCTAAACGGTGAACATAAACCTTTTGGTCTTTGCTTACTTTGAATTGTTGCCCTGCTATCTCTACGATTGCGTACATAACAATGAGTTTAGTTAAAAATTTTAAGGTTGCAAATATACAATAATTTATAAATCAAACAACTAATGATTGCAATAAAACAGTAAAAAAAATATTTCAGAACATTTTTTCATAAAAAAATACCGATTTTTGTAACATAATAATATAATTACGACTTATAAAAATTATATCAAACAAATTAATAACGTATGAAAAAATCTTTAATGGCTTTAGGAACTGCACTAATGCTTGGCGGAACTGCTTCAGCTCAAAAAGTAACATTCGAAGAGTTTGATTTAGACAACGGTCTTCACGTTGTACTTCATCAAGACAATTCGGCTCCAGTTGTAATCACATCGGTTATGTATCACGTAGGAGCAAAAGACGAACAACCAAACCGTACTGGTTTTGCACACTTTTTTGAACATCTTTTATTCGAAGGAACAAAAAACATTGGCAAAGGCGACTGGTTTAAATTAGTTACGGCAAACGGAGGAAACAACAATGCTAATACTACGGATGACAGAACTTATTACTATGAAGTTTTTCCATCAAATAATTTAGAATTAGCTATTTGGATGGAATCGGAAAGATTAATGCATCCGGTAATTGACCAAAAAGGTGTAGATACACAAAACGAAGTAGTTAAAGAAGAAAAAAGACTTCGCGTTGACAATCAACCTTATGGTAATTTGATTAAAGCGGTTAAACAAAATATGTTCAAAGTACATCCATACAAATGGACTACTATTGGTGAAATGGAACATTTAGACGCTGCAACATTAGAAGAATTTTTAGCATTTAATAAAAAATTCTATGTGCCAAATAACGCAGTTTTAGTAATTGCTGGTCAGTTTGACAAAGCACAAGCCAAGGAATGGATTGCTAAATACTTTAGTCCAATACCAAAAGGAGCTCCTGTAACACGTCAAAAAATAGAAGAAGCGCCAATTACACAAGAATTTAGAGCATCTTGGGAAGATCCAAATATTCAAATCCCAATGCTTGTAGCTTCATACAGAACACCTTCTATGAAATCTCGTGATGCTCGAATTTTGGATATGATTTCTACCTATTTATCAGATGGAAAAAGTTCAAAACTTTACAAGAAAATTGTAGACGACAAAAAAATGGCTTTACAAATTGGAGCTTTCAACTACAGTCAAGAAGATTATGGCATGTATTTGATTTATGGTTTACCAATGGGTGATAATACTACAGCATCAATCTTAAAAGAAATTGACGAAGAAATTGCAAAAATGCAAACCGAATTAATTTCTGAAAACGATTTCCAAAAACTTCAAAACAAATTTGAGAGTAATTATGTAAGTAACAATGCTTCTGTAGAAGGAATTGCAGATAATTTAGCAACTTACTATATGTTGTATGGCGATATCAACTTGATTAATACTGAAATTGATATTTATCGTTCTATTACAAGAGAAGAAATCAGAGAAACAGCAAAAAAATACCTAAATTCAAACCAAAGAATGATTTTAGACTATGTTCCTGCTAAAGACAAAGCTCAAAACTAAGATCGAAAACATATGAAAAAATTTATATACATCGCAGCCAGTTTATTTTTAACAATAACTATGCAAGCACAAGACAGACCTCAACCAAAAGCTGGACCAGCACCAACAATAAACATTAATAAGCCACAAAGTTTTGTGCTTAAAAATGGTTTGAAAGTTTTGGTTGTAGAAAACCACAAATTACCTCGTGTTTCTTTCAATCTTACGCTAGACAATCCGCCTTATGCAGAAGGAACTAAAAAAGGAGTTTCTGACATCTTAAGTTCGATGATTGGTAATGGAACTGAAACAATGACTAAAGACGCTTTTAATGAAGAAATTGATTTTTTAGGAGCAAACATAAATTTTTATGCTTCTGGAGCTTCAGCAAATGGATTATCAAGATATTCTAAAAGAATATTAGAATTAATGGCAGATGGAACATTAAATCCTTTATTTGTTCAAGAAGAGTTTGAAAAAGAAAAAGCAAAACTAATAGAAGGTTTAAAATCTGACGAAAAAAGCGTTTCTGCAATTGCAAGAAGAGTTGAAAACGTTTTAACCTATGGCAAAGAGCATTATAAAGGTGAATTTACTAGTGAAGAAACATTAAACAATGTTACTTTAAATGACGTTATACTAAACTACAACACCTACTTTGTACCCGGAAATGCTTATCTAGTAATTGTTGGAGATGTTAAATTTAAAGAAGTTAAAAAAGAAGTTGAAAAACTTTTTGGAAACTGGAAAAAAGCAACTGCTCCTCAATTAACTTACTCTGACCCAAAAGATGTTCAATATAGTCAAATCAACTTTATTGATGCACCAAATGCGGTTCAATCTGAAATCGCGTTAGTAAATTTGTCAAATCTTAAAATGACAGATAAAGAATACTTCGCTGTTTTATTAGCCAATCAAGTACTTGGTGGTGGTGGTGAAGGAAGATTATTTCTAAACTTACGTGAAAAACATGGTTGGACTTATGGAGCTTATTCGTCAATAGGATCTGGAAAATATATCAACAAATTTCGTTCAAGTTCTTCTGTAAGAAATGCAGTAACAGATAGTGCTGTTGTAGAGGTATTTAACGAATTGAAAAGAATTAGAACAGAATTAGTTTCTGAAGAAGATTTAAGAAATGCAAAAGCTAAATACATTGGAAACTTTGTAATGCAAATTGAAAAACCTTCTACAATTGCTGGTTATGCTTTAAATAAAGAAACACAAGGGTTACCAGAAGATTTTTACGAAAATTACATCAAAAATATTAATGCAGTTACCGCTGAAGATATTAAAAACGCAGCTAATAAATATTTCTTAGCTGACAAAACTAGAGTTGTAATTGTTGGAAAAGCTGGCGATGTTTTACCAGGACTAGAAAAAATGAGTAAAACAGAAAAATTACCGATTTTTTATTTTGATAAATATGGTAATCCTACTGAAAAACCTGAAGTTAAGAAACCTATTCCAGCAGGTGTAACAACTCAAACGGTTTTAACCAACTATCTAAATGCTATTGGTGGCGAAAAAGCAGCTAAAAGTGTAAAAACATTAGCTACATTTTCATCAGGAACTGTTCAAGGAATGCCTTTAGAATTAGTTGTAAAAACAGCGCCTAATAAATTAGGTGTTGAGATGAAAGCCATGGGTTCTACTATGATGAAGCAAGTAGTAAACGAAAAAGAAGCTTACATGGTACAACAAGGTCAAAGAAAAGATATTACTGGAGATGACTTAAAAGACATGCAAGCTGAAGCTACAACTTTTAAAGAATTAGCTTTACTAAACAATAAAGAGGTAATATTAACAGGAATTGAAAACATTAATGGCGCAGATGCTTATGCTATCAAAAACGGAAAATCAACATTATATTATGATGTAAAAACAGGATTTAAAGTTGCTGAAGCTAAAGATGTTGAACAAGGTGGCCAAAAAATGACACAAACAACTTACTACCAAGATTATAAAGATGTAAAAGGATTAAAATTCCCATACAAAACTATTATGAATGTTGGTATTGAAATCGAACTAACAACATCTGAAGTTAAAATTAACGAAGGTGTTACTGATGCAGATTTTAAATAATATCAGATACTAATTTTTAAAAAGCACTCAAGAAATTGGGTGCTTTTTTTATTTTCTACTCGAAAAATAAACCCCCACTAAAACTACCAAAGCACCAATTACCTGAACAATTGATAAAGTCTCATTCATAAATAAATAACCCAACATAATTGCAACCACAGGAATTATGTAAGTAACAGAAGAAGCAAAAACAGGCGATGAAAGTTGGATTAATTTAAAAAATAAAATATTAGAAAATCCAGTACCAACAATTCCTAAAACAACAATAAAGCCAAGTGATGTTTGTACTTTTTCTTGATGTACAATATCAAAAAAATCTGAAAAATAAAGCACTAACAAAGCAGGAACAAACATCACTACAAAATTCCCAGTACTGATAGCTAAAGGTTTTAAATCAGATAAATATTTTTTAATTAGATTAACGTTAATTCCATAAAAGATTGACGCAATAACAATCAAAATTGCATAATAATAATTTTCAGTAGTATTTTCTCCGTCACCAAATAAAACCAACAACACACAACCAATAAAACCAATGATTACTCCAAAAATTTGTCTTCGTTGAACGTCTAATCCAAAAAAGAATAAACCCACAAGCAACGTATTCAATGGCGTGAGCGAATTCAGTATAGCACTCACAGAACCATCAATTTTGGATAAAGCAATAGCAAACAAATAAGCTGGCACAAAAGTTCCAAAAACAGAAGTCAAAGCAATATATTTCCATTTATATAACGGAATTTTTGCAATTTGCTTGAAACCTACAATCATTAAAAACAAAGCAGCAAATAATATACGTAAACTTCCTAATTGAATTGAATTTACACCTTGCAAACCCAATTGCATCAATATGAAAGAACTCCCCCAAACACAGCCTAAAAAGCCCAATAAATACCACTTTGTTGAATTATTTTCCATAGCATAATTTTCTGCTTCAAAATTCAGGCTTTATTTTTAAAATAGCACTATGAATTTTTGTAAATTTGTAACAACTTAAAAACGAGTTATTTTATAAATTTTATTTCCATGAAAAATATCAAAAACATAGCTTTTGCAATAGCAATTACACTTTTTGCAGTAAGTTGTAAAAAAGAAACAACTTCAGAAACTAAAGAAGTTGCAACAGCAAAAACAGAAATTGCTGCAGAAAATTTAGAAACAGCAAGTTTTACAATTGAAGGTATGACCTGCGAAGTTGGTTGTGCAAAAACAATCGAAAGTAAACTAACTGGAACTGATGGCGTAAGTGAAGCTACGGTAGATTTTGAAACAAAAATTGCCACAGTAAAATTCGACAAAACAAAACAAAGCGTCGAAACACTAACTAAAACCGTTGAAAAAGTGGGTGGTGGAGATTTGTATAAAGTTACAAAAGCTGAAAAAAGCACAGACAAAGTTTAATTGTCAACAATATTCAGTAAAAAACCCGCAAAAATTTTGCGGGTTTTTCTATTTCCATTCTAGTGTTTCCATAATTCGTCGCATATCATCCTGAAGATATTTTGCTGCAGGTAATATCGAATCAAAATTTGGTTTTGCATAAAAATATACACTTCCAGTGACAAAATTCTTGGTACTATCTGTTACATAAAACTGTGCATTCGTTGCTGCATTTCCACCAACTTGATAAAACATTCCATAAACCTTTTTGTTGGTATTAATAAAAGGCTGTTCTAAAATATCATCTGCTTTGATAACGTGTTCATAAGTGAGCTTTTGCGCATCTCTAAGCAAATCATTAATATTATTATCAACCGATTTATGTGTTAAATAAATGGTTGCTTTCATCTTTGGATAATTGATTTCAAACGAACAATTTTTATCTTTAATTTGCCCAGATTTGTTAACATCAAACTGATAAGCACAATTTGTTTTAAAAGTTTCATACGTTGCATTTGGATATTCTAATCTCAAATGTCCTTTTGGCTTTGGGACAGATTCATCTCCACAAGAAAACAATGCAAACACAAGAATCAGCGCAACATACTTTGTTAATTTTTCTTTCATAATAATCAAACGAGTCTTACAAGAATTTATTTTATTAAAGTCAAATAAATCTTTAATATGAAGAATCATCTGGTGCACTACCAGTAGGAAGGGATGATTTACTCAAGTCAGTTTCTTTTTTGGTAGTTAAAAAAGTAAATTCAGTAACTTGAATTTCTGTTGTATACTTTGTAGCACCATCTTCTGCTTGCCATTGACGCGATTTAATTCGTCCTTCAATATAAATCTTATCTCCTTTTGAAAGATATTTTTCACAGATTTCGGCTGCTTTATTACGAACTACAATATTATGCCATTCCGTAGAGGTGATTTTTTCACCTGTTGTTTTATTAATATACACTTCGTTAGTAGCTAGAGGAAATCTTCCAATGCAGTTACCTCCTTCGAAATAATGCATTTTAATTTCATCTCCAAGATGTCCTATCAAAATGACTTTGTTTAATGTACCGTTCATGGCTTAGAATTTAAAGGGTTAATCAAAAGTAATAATTTATAACGAATTAAAATAATTTGAAGCCATAAAATTGTGAATTACAATTGGGAAAGGCAGCTTTTGTATTTCTGTAAGTGATTTTGAATCAGGCAATTTTACATCAAAATTTAGTTGAAAAAACCGTATATATAAATTTTGGTGTGATAATTTATGCTGAATTATTTGCGGATGTAACACAAAAATTTCATTCGGCTTTTGATCAAAAAAATCCATTTCAGCCAACTGATTCATAAAATCAAGTTCCGAAACTAATTCCTCCGTTTCAATCAACGGAAATTCATATAAATTTTCCCAAATCCCTTTTCCTTCACGCTTTTTAACCACAAAATTCCCTGTAACATCTTTTAAAACTAAATAATTAAAAAACTTATTACTGACTTTTGTTTTTTTAGACTTTACAGGTAACTTCGCTACCCTTTTTTGCTGTAAAGCTCCACATGAAGATGAAAAAATACAATCCTCACAATTTGGATTCTTTGGAACACATTGTAAAGCACCAAACTCCATAATTGCCTGGTTAAAAAGTGCTGGATTATCTAACGGTAAAACTTCTTGTGCTAAATTTTGAAATTCCTTTTTCGTTTTCCCATCCGAAATATCACTATCAATATTAAAATATCGGCTCAATACTCTAAAAACATTTCCATCAACAACTGCAACAGGTTCATTATAAGAAAATGAAGCAATTGCGGCGGCAGTGTACTCGCCTACACCTTTTAACTGTAATAAATTTTTATAATTCTCTGGAAAATTTCCATTCAATTCCACAGCAATATATTTTGCCGTGGCATGTAAATTTCTAGCTCTGGAATAATAACCTAGTCCTTGCCATAATTTCAAAACTTGTTCTTCATCAGCTTTTGCTAAATCAAAAACAGTAGGAAAAGCTTCTGTAAAAGCTAAAAAATAAGGCAAACCTTGTGCTACTCGAGTTTGTTGTAGCATAATTTCAGATAGCCAAATTAGGTACGGATTTGTAGTGTTACGCCAAGGCAAATCGCGCTTGTTTTGTAAATACCAATGAATTAAAGAGTTAGAAAATTCCATATTTTTTTATTGGACAACAAAAATAAATCTTTAGTAATTAAAATTTAATCAATTATGATTGATTTATTGTTTTTTTAATTCTTATATTTGCAAACTCAAAAAAATACACAATATATTAAATACGAAAGAAAATGACGAAAGCAGATATCGTAGCGAAAATTTCAGAAAAATTAGGTCTTGAAAAAGGAGATGTTCAAGCAACTGTTGAGACTTTTATGGAAGAAGTAAAAAACTCATTAGAAACTGGTGATAATGTTTATTTAAGAGGTTTTGGTAGTTTTATTATCAAAACAAGAGCTGAAAAAACAGGAAGAAACATTTCTAAAAACACTACAATTAAAATTCCTGCACACAACATTCCAGCATTTAAACCTGCAAAAGTGTTTGTAGAAAGCGTTAAAGAAAAAACAGAAGTTACAGTATAAAAATAAATTATTAATCTAAACACCAACATGTTATGCCAAGTGGTAAAAAAAGAAAAAGACATAAGGTAGCAACGCACAAACGTAAGAAAAGAGCGAGAGCAAACCGTCATAAAAAGAAAAAGTAGTTTAAAACTACTTTTTCTTTTTTAGAAAAAAAGTTCATTGAAATTAATCAATTCAACATTGATTATCGGGAAAAATCCTGTAAAATTATTATTTAATCCATCTGTGAAAATGTTAGATGAGCGATGTTAGATGAGGGATGAAACAAATCAGCCAGCATCAAAACATCAAACACCCAGCACAAACAGATAAAAATGTACCGCATGAACAAAGAATTAATTATTCGATCAGGTTCAGACGCTGTAGATTTTGCCTTATTAAAAGATGGAAAACTAATTGAATTACACAAAGAAGAAGAGAAACAAAGCGATTTTGCGGTTGGTGATATTTTTATTGCCAAAATACGAAAACCCGTTGCCGGCTTAAATGCCGCTTTTGTAAACTTAGGTTATGAAAAAGATGCTTTTTTGCATTATCATGACTTAGGTCCAAATCTTCCTTCTTTGATGAAATTTATTAAACTTGTAAGCGCAGGTAAATTAAAAGATTATTCACTCAAAAATTTTCCTTTTGAAGCTGAAATCAACAAAGACGGATCAATTATGGATATTTTAAGTCCAAATCAGTCGATTTTAGTTCAAGTGGTTAAAGAGCCTATTTCTACAAAAGGTCCCAGAATTAGTTCTGAGATTTCTTTAGCAGGAAGATACGTGGTTTTAGTTCCTTTTTCAGACCGAGTTTCTGTTTCTCAAAAAATAGAATCTAAAGAAGAAAAAGACAGATTAAAAAGACTGGTTCAATCCATTAAACCAAAAGGATTCGGTGTTATTGTGCGAACAGTAGCCGAAGGCAAAAAAGTAGCCGAACTTGATAAAGATCTACAAACACTTCTAGAACGATGGATGTCGATGAGCAGACGATTACAAACTGCAAATCACCCATCAAAAGTTTTGGGAGAGTTAAACAAAGCTTCTTCTATATTGAGAGATGTATTTAACGATACATTTTCTTGTATACATGTAGACGACGAAGATTTGTATTTAGAAACGAAGGAGTATTTGCAAGAAATAGCTCCGGATAAAGTGTCTATCGTAAAACACTATCAGTCAAAAGACACGCCTCTTTTTGAGAAATATCATATTGAACGACAAATAAAAACGTCTTTGGAAAAACAGTTTCCATGAGCAAAGGTGCGTATTTAATTATTGAACACACAGAAGCGTTACACGTTATTGATGTAAACAGCGGAAACCGTTCAAGCAAAGCACTAAGCCAAGAAGATACTGCACTTGAAGTTAACATGATTGCCGCAGCTGAAATTGCTCGACAATTGAGACTTAGAGACATGGGCGGAATTATTGTGGTGGATTTCATTGACATGCAAAATCCAGAAAACCGCAAAGTTTTATATGATTTCTTAAGAGAAGAAATGAGTGACGATAAGGCCAAGCACAAAATCTTGCCTCCTAGCAAATTTGGATTAATTCAAATTACTAGACAAAGAGTCAGACCAGAAGTAAACATTAAAACAAGAGAAGAAGACCCAAACAATGAACATGGGGAAATTGAAGCTCCAATTTTAATCGTTGACAAAATTGCAACTGACCTTGAACGCATTATAAAAGACCATAAAAAAGTTGTACTTAACGTACATCCGTTTGTGGCAGCATACCTTACAAAAGGTTTTCCATCATTACGTTCAAAATGGTTTTTTGAACATAAAAAATGGGTGAAAATTATACCTCGTGACGCTTACACGTATCTAGAGTTTCATTTCTTCGACAAAGAAGGCAATGAAATTATAGTAAAATAATATGGGATGTATCCTGTAAAAACAAAAACCGCTACTCGAAAGATTAGCGGTTTTTTTGTTTTTTATTGTTCAAAAAAATTCTCCCATAAATCATACAATTTTTTGTTTTTCTCTTTGTAAGTTTTTTTGAATTTTAAGACTAAAGTATCTTTATCTTGAGTTGGATTTTCGTAATATTGAATCCATTCTTTTCCATTATTCAATTCTGAAGTGTTTTTGTATTGTTTCACAACACTTTTTTCAGATATTAACTTGTTGTTTTTCCATTTATAAATGGTCTGAATATTTTCCATATACCAACTACCAAAGTACTTATAATAAACCAAATTTTTATTATTATCATAGGATAATTCAGTCGCAAATAAACTACAAGATTTTATAAATTTGTTTGTCTTTGTATCAAATTTGTAAATTGTATTTTGCTGGTTACCATTCATGTTATAATGTCCTTTAATTAAAATCTCATTATCCTCATCAAAGTTGAAATTTTGAAAATTAAAACTCAAAACATCCCAGTTGTAATCGTCTGATTCTATTCTTTTCCATTTATCATCATATTTATAAAAATAAATATTTTGTGTTTGCCAATTTCCATAAATATCAAAAGCGAATACATCACTTTTATTTATAAATTTCCCAATAACTATAACTCTTGAAGAATCAGAATCTATTATTGAATCTAATGGATAGATAAATTCATTTTCTTTTAATTGTAAAATTTCATCATTGTGTGAATTTAACAGACTGTCAACGTTTAGCTTTTCATGAAATAAATTTGGTTCAAGAATAATTTCTTCAATAGATTCACTTGGATTATCTCCTTTACTATCTTTTTTTCTAGCTGAGCAATTATAAAAAAGCACAATTCCAATTAGAAGAATTATGCTTTTCATAAATTTATTCTTTATTGATTTCTTAATCCAACTCATATTCCAATCGAACAGTAATTCTTGCAGTTTTATTTTTGCTATATGTATCGTTGTTTCCGCCGTAGCTATCTTCTTCGGTAGAACCTTGGCCTGTAATTTGGAAAACACCCATACTTGCCGATTTTAATTTTCCTAAACTTCCATCGGCCGCTTTTACAATTTTTTGAGCACGCTCACTAGCATCTTTTGACGCGTTTTGAATCAAACTATGCTTTAAACTTGGTAAATCAGAATAGGTGTATTGAATAGAATTAGAAGACAATTCAATTCCCGAATTAATTAATTCAGATGTTTTGCTGGATACTTCTTCAATTCGTTTCATTAAACTTGGATTCTTTTTAGCTGAAAAAGAAATCGTTTGTGTGGCTTCATAACCATCAAAAACTTGCTCGTATTTGGTTTGATAAGCTACTTCCGTGTTTTCGGTTCTGACTTCTCTAAAACGTTTGTTGAATTGTACCGCTCCAAAAGTAAATTCTTCTTTCTTAAAACCTTTGTTCAAAAAGAAATCAGAAACAATTTTTTGATCAGAAATCATCTTGTTATACGCTTCTTTAATATCAAAACTCTTGGTTGTAAAACTGCCCGACCATAAAATTTCATCTGAAACGAAATCTTTTGTTCCTAATCCAATTACGGAAATAGTGTCTAAGTTTTCATTACGATTTTTAAATGCCGAACCTAAAATAAATGCTGTAATAATTATTGAAATTCCAATAATTAAGGTCGATTTTAATCTACTTTCCATACTTTTTAAAAGATTAGTTTGTTTTCTAATGCAACATCAAAAGGTATACCAAGTTACGAAATTTTAAGTCACTTTAAAAACTATCTTCTGCTTTTAAAAAAAGCAATCATCAAATCAGCACATTCTTTTTCCAAAACTCCCGAAACTACTTGGGTTTTTGGATGCAGTTGCGTTCTCATTTTTTGAAAACCTCTGTTTTCATCGGAAGCACCAAAAACAATTTTAGAAATTTGTGACCAATACAAAGCACCTGCACACATTTGACAAGGTTCTAATGTAACATATAAAGTACAATCTTTCAAATATTTTCCGCCTATGAAATTCGCAGCGCTAGTTATAGCTTGCATTTCTGCATGAGCAGTAACATCATGTAATAACTCGGTTAAGTTATGGGTTCGAGCAATTACTTTATTATCAATCACAATAACAGCTCCAACTGGTATTTCGCCTTTTTCAAAAGCTACTTCGGCTTCTTGCAAGGCTTTCTTCATAAAATATTCATCGGTAAAAATATTCTCCATAAGTACAAAAATACGATAACCAATTCTTACTTTTGTGCTGTCATGAAAAATTTACTTTCAAAAATTAACAACCCTATCGATTTAAGGAAACTTCCTGAAAATCAACTCCCTCAATTAGCCAAAGAATTGAGAGACTTTATCATTGATATTGTTTCGAAGAAAGAAGGGCATTTGGGTGCAAGCTTAGGTGTTGTAGAATTAACGATTGCACTGCATTATGTTTTCAACACACCGGAAGATTTGTTGGTTTGGGACGTCGGTCATCAAGCTTACGGACATAAAATTTTAACAGATAGGCGCGCTATTTTTCATACAAATAGAGAATCAAACGGAATTTCAGGGTTCCCGAAGCGAAGCGAAAGTATTTATGACACATTTGGAGTGGGACATTCTTCAACTTCTATTTCGGCCGCTTTAGGAATGGCGGTGGCTTCGAATTTAAAAGGCGAATTTAACAAACAACACATTGCGGTTATCGGTGACGCTTCAATTGCAAGCGGAATGGCATTTGAAGGCTTAAATCATGCAGGAGTTACTGATGCCAATTTATTAGTAATTTTAAATGATAATGCCATTGGTATTGACCCAAGTATTGGCGCTTTGAAAAATTATTTGACCGCTGTAAAAGAAGGTAAGAATCCAAAACAAAATAACATCATCAAATCATTGAATTTTGATTATTCGGGCCCGATTGATGGACATGATTTACCAAAATTGATTTTAGAATTAGAACGATTGAAATCGGTTAAAGGTCCAAAATTCTTACACGTCATTACCACCAAAGGCAAAGGATTACAATTAGCAGAAGAAGACCAAGTGAAATATCACGCGCCAGGAAAATTTGATGCCGAAACAGGTAAAATTCATCCGAAAGATGAATCGCATTTACCCCCAAAATTTCAAGATGTTTTCGGGCACACATTAGTAGAATTAGCGAAACAAAACGAAAAAATTATTGGAATAACGCCAGCAATGCCATCAGGAAGTTCTATGAAATATATGATGGAAGCTTTCCCAAAACGCGCAATTGATGTAGGAATTGCAGAGCAACATGCCGTTACTTTAGCTGCAGGGATGGCTACGCAAGGCATGGTGGTTTTTTGTAATATTTACTCTACTTTTTTACAACGTGCTTACGATCAAGTAATTCATGATGTAGCTTTGCAAAATTTACCTGTTATTTTTTGTTTAGACAGAGCTGGATTAGTGGGTGAAGATGGCGCAACACATCATGGCGTTTTTGATATTGCTTATTTAAATTGTATCCCAAACCTAATTATTGCTGCTCCAAAAGACGAAATAGAGTTACGAAATATCATGTTTACTGCTTCAGAAGGGTTAAATCATCCTATAGCAATTCGTTATCCAAGAGGAAGAGGTGAAATCGTAAATTGGCAACAACCTTTTGAAAAAATAGAAATTGGAAATGCAGCAACACTGAGAAAAGGAAGTAAAGTTGCTGTTTTATCTACAGGAACTATTGGCAATAATGTTACAAAAGCACTTAATACAATTGAACGTTCAGAACAATTTTCGCATTATCATTTTCCGTTTATAAAACCATTGGATATTGATTTTGTTCAAAAAATTGTAACTACTCACGACCAAATAATTACAATAGAAGATGGTGTAATTACGGGAGGTTTTGGCGTACAAATTAATACAATTATTGCTTCAAACAACTTAAACAAACCTATTATTAATTTGGGAATTCCAGATATTTTTATTGAACATGGAACGGTTTTTGAGCAACAACAATTTTGCAAAATAGACATTAAAAGCTTAATTCAATTATTTAACACTATTACACATGATTAAAAAAGCCTGCCTAATAGGGTTTTTACTCCTTACCACACAAAACAACTTTTCTCAAATTATTAGAACCGAGATACCAGACTCCACTTCAAATTGGACAAAAGAAAATAAAGTTGGGTTAGACATTTCGCAAATTACATTCGTAAACTGGAACGCAGGAGGAAACAATTCTGTCTCTGGTCTTTTAAAGGGACAATTTATCAGAACCTACACTAATGGAAATTTGAATTGGAAAAACGAATTAATTGCACGTTATGGAATTAATAAACAAGAATCACAAGATGTAAGAAAAACGGATGACCAGCTGCAACTGAATTCTACTTTTGGGTACCGAAAAGACACTATTTCAAATTGGTATTATGCAGGAAAATTTAATTTCAATACACAGTTTGCCAATGGTTATGCATATCCAAATACAGATTTAGCAATTTCAAAACCTTTTGCTCCAGCATACATATTCTTGGGTATTGGGTCTGAATATTCAAGAAAAGATTTGAATTTAAACCTTTATTTATCTCCGTTAACCAATAAAACAACGCTTGTTTTTGACCAACGTTTGGCTAATCAAGGGGCATTTGGTGTGGAAAAAGCTATTTACGACATAAATGGTGTATTGATTAAAGAAGGTAAAAACACCAGAACAGAAGTTGGTATATTAATTACGAATCAGTGGAAAAAAGAAGTTTATAAAAATATTAATTTAGAACATAGAGTTAGCCTTTATACCGATTATATAAACAATTTTGGTAATATTGATGTTGACTGGCAATTGCAATTAGCGATGGTAGTAAATCAATATGTAAAAGCTAATATTGGCACTCACTTGCTTTATGATGATGACATTAAGTTTAAAGAAGAAGAAGCGGGTATTCAAGTAACTAAAGGACCTAGAGTTCAGCTCAAACAATTACTCGGTGTAGGAATTGAATATAATTTTTAAAAAAAGAGGCTCTGAAATTTCAGAGCCTCTTTTTTTACTTTATTTTTTTATTGTAGCACTATTTTTTCTGTGTGAGATAACCCTTCAGCTTCCATTTTAACTATATAAAATCCAGACTGAAGTCCTTGAAGATTAATCATTTTATCTCCTGAAAAATCTTCAGAATTAGTATACACATTTCGACCATTAATATCATAAATATTAATATTCAAATTACCTGAGTAATTATTTATTGAAACGTTAAGTATTCCATTATTTGGATTTGGGTAAATTTTAATCCAATTAGAAGTTTCAAAATTATTTGCTGATAAAGTACAATTTGAACCGGTTGCAGGAGTACTTCCTGGTATTGGAGTTGTAAAATCTTCTACCTGATCTTGAACACCAGCCACACCAAAAGTAGTTCCTGAAGTAGCATTAACTCCCAAACCTCTTCTTGCAAAAGTTTCCCAAATCATACAGTAATCTTCACCATTAGTTGTATTTATGTCAGCTTGGATTATGGCATTTCTACATTGAACTAAAGAAGGATTAGCAGGTGTTAATTTCATTGCATCTAAAACTAATCGCATCACTTTATTATTCCCACCAGTTCCATTATAAATATTTGGATCATAACCATATTTATCAATATAATTCCAAGTCAAATCCCATAACATCACACACCAAATAGAACCTAATCCATGCACATCTACTCTATCTGTACTAGTAGCTGCATCAGTGTACCATTGTGTATTCGTGTCTCCAAAAGTATGAGGGTTTACCGACATATCCGTTGAATATCTATATTCACGAATACCATTTCCAGTAACTGGCTGGTTTACAGCAAATGTTGCAATACCTCTAGCGTCAAATCTTGTATCTCCAGGTTTAATTTGCATAATTAACCATGCCCAATCAGACCATCCTTCACCTGGTTGTTCTGCAGAACCTCCCATTCCAGCACCACCACCAACTAATCTTGTAGAAATACCGTGTGTATATTCGTGTGCAATAATTCCATTATCAAAATCCCCATCAGAATTTACAAATCCTGTTGGATCATTTTTAATTTTACCATTCACTGTTCCTAATAACATTTCAGCAATAATTGCTTCTCCAACATTGTAAGAAACAAAGATTGCTGGAATAGTAATTGTTGCATCAGCTCCAGACATATTTACAAGTTGATCTGGATTAGCAGTATCGTTATTAACTATTATTACTGCAATAGCACCTGCATTTTGTGCAAATTTTACTTTCTCAGCAAACGTACAAACCCCTCTTCTAATTACAGCTATCTTACCATTTAATGCTGCAGCATTTATCGCAGGAGTACAGGCATCAGCATTTTCAGGAGTACCATCATCATACAATACCAAATCTTGTGTAACACCAGGAGAAGGCACTAACGCCACGTTTCCAGGTGAAAAAACATTATTCGCTGCATTATATTCTCCAGCTATAGAAGCAGGTGAATTAATCGTTAAAAATTTAGGCGTTGGACCAACATCCCATAAATACATTTGCATTCTTGGTCTACTTCCATCTGATGGTGTAGCAAAATTTGCATTATTAAAACTCGGAGTAGTAGCTTGAGATCCATCTTGAGATTCTGCTAAAACATAATCTCCTTGAGAGCCACCTCTTCCATAATTTGAAGATTGAAAGTTTCTATTCGTCTCTGTAAATCCATACTGGTACCATAAATCGTGCATTACATTATTCATGTAGAATAAATTTGTAGTCGCCGCATTAATATAAGAAGAAGCTGTTACTCCTGTTCCGCCATAAGCATGATCAAAAATTAAATTAGGATAAGTTCCTGAAGAAGCCGGTGCATAAGTTGTTATTCCAGCAATAGCCGCCGCAGAAGATGGATTTGCATTGTTAAAATCTGCATAAGCAAATACATTGTTTCCTCTCGTGAAATTATACGTTGGAGTTGATCCTCCAATTGCAGCGTTTGCATTGTGCCATCCGTTTGGAGATGCAGCATTTGTTGAAGGTGCTAAAGCTGTTGCAGCTTCAGGGTTAACAATAAGTACTCTTGGTGAGTGATTTGGACTTTCATAATTGAAAGGGATTACTCGGTAATTAGTTGTTCCTGGCGTTAACATCTCTAAAGAACTTGATTTAAACATTTCTTTTGAAAAGTTTACCACATTTTCATTTGAAGAACAATTGTGCTTCATCCCTTTTGGACCAAAAGTACAATTATGTACTAAATCATATTTTTCAAGGATTTCACCCGAAGTAGCATCAATTTTAATTTTCCACAAATGTTGCGCATTTTGTGAATAAAATTCGTAACTCCATGACAATCTTAAATCACCATTTTGGTTAGGAAAATAAACCAATTCAGCTCTAATTGGATCCTGATCTAATTCTCCGTTTGATAATTTAAATTTGTTATTTGAAGAAGAAAGAACTGTTGTTGAAAACGTGTTTTCACCCAGTTTATTTAAAACTTTATTAAAAGATTCAACAACTCCAAAAGCAGGATTAACTGTATTAACTTTTGAAGAAACATTGTTTATAAATCCTTCTGGTTCATTGATAATTTCACCTTTTTTAATCCAAAAATAGATGTAAGAATTATCAATTTTAATATTGTTATAGGATTGCATAACTAAATAGTTAACAATTCCGGTGGTTTCTGAACTGGTTTCACTTTGAATAATCCATTGATTGGTTTCAGAAGTAGATAGTCCTAATTTTTCCTTATTTTGATTAATGTAATTTTGAATTTTCAAGCTATCAGACTGGGAAAATCCTAAAGCAGTGATTAACAGAAATAATTGTAGTAATTGTTTTTTCATATTTTATGATAGGTTAGTTTATGCTTAATATCAACAAAATTAGCACTTTATACTAATTTTCAAAATTTTTTAATCTTTATTTTGTGTTTTTAACTTTTGTTTGCCTGAATTGTTTTGAATAACTCAACAGCCTTTCCATCAGTAAGCAACGATACGAAATGACAAATATGTAACAATCTGTCATACAAATTCTCTCTTTGAAATTGAAAACGTTCAGGCAATAATTTCAGTAAAAGAGCATCATAATTTGAGGCTGTTCCGTTTTCTTTTTTGTTTGTTGCCGTACAAAAACCATCTAACAGGCTATTAATTACTTTGTAACCCATTACCTCTTTGTGAATTACTTCCTTACTTTGATATACGTTTTTTATACTGATTTGGATGATGTCGTTCATTTGGGCTTTATACTGACTTTTATCCATTAATGCAAACGGGAATTCTCCTGCTAAAATAGCTTTTTCATTTTCCATAAAAACAGCCACGGCATCATTGATTAAGCTTCCAATAGCTAATGCGCGCAAATAACTGATTCTATCTTCTTTCGTAAGTAATTCGTTATATTTTTTGGTATCAATTCCGTTTTTGACTAATTTAATTAAGTATTCCAATGCGTATTCTTCCGAAATTAAACCTAAGTTAATTCCGTCTTCAAAATCGATAATCGTGTAACAAATATCATCAGCCGCTTCAACCAAATACGCTAACGGATGGCGTTCAAAACCAATATCATTCCCTGATTTATTAGAAATCAAACCTAATTCATTGGCAACCTCAACAAAAAAGGCTTTATCGGATTGAAAAAAACCATATTTTTTATCACAAATTTTCTGTGTAGGTTTTTTTGGTAAACTTTCTTTCGGATATTTCATAAAAGCCCCCAAAGTAGCATATGAAATACGCAAACCTCCTTCTATTCCTTCACGAGAAGCTGCTAAAACTGAAAATCCATTGGCATTCCCTTCAAAATCAATTAAATCTTGCCATTGCTTTTCAGTTAATTGGTCTTTGTATTGCAATCCGTTTCCTGTTTTGAAATATTCGCCAATCGCTTTTTCGCCCGAATGACCGAAAGGTGGATTTCCAATATCATGAGACAATGCCGCAGCAGCTACAATTGCACCAAAATCATTAGCCTGATAACCATAAACTTCTAGTAAATGGGGATAATTGGAAATAATTTGCTTCCCAACTAAACGACCAAGTGAACGTCCCACAACCGAAACCTCTAAACTATGCGTTAGTCGATTGTGCACGAAATCAGTTTTTGAAAGTGGAATGACTTGCGTTTTATCTTGCAAACTTCTAAAAGCAGCAGAAAAAATTATTCGGTCATAATCTACTTCAAAGCCTAATCGTGTGTCATCTTGCTCTTTTCGTAAGCGTTTACTGGTGTCGCCTTGTCTTTTTAAAGACAATAATTGTTCCCATTGCATCATAAGATTCTAGATTGAAGATTGCAGATTTTTGATTTCAGAGTTTACTCTTTTTCGTTTGCCAAGAAGAAATTTCTGGATTTTTTTGGATACTGATTGTAACTTTTATCACTCGGATTTACAATAACCGATTTGATGTTGATTTCGTCTCCTAACTTGAAGTTTTTTTCTGTGTATTGGTAATCCAATAAATATTCGCCACAGAAATAGTTTCCGTCTGCATCTTTTTCTATGATTCCTGTGTGAACGCCTTTTTTATCTTTTGACATAATCTGTTTATTTTTTTCAAATGTACGAATTGAAATGCAATTTTTTAAAACAAAAACAGCCATCAAATGACGACTGTTTTCTATATTCTATGTTCCGTATTCTATATTCTAATTAAGAACCACACATTTCACAATCTTCTGGACCTGCATTTTTTGCTAGTTCAATCATTGCTCTGTATTCTTCAGCTGTCATTTCTGCTGGTTCTTCTAAAACCGCAATAGCTTCTAATTTTTGAGCAATTGGTTGTTCTTGTACTTCGATTGGTTCTGCTTTTTTATCGTTATTTAAAGTAAACTTAATCGCATCAACTGCAGATTTAGTTCTTAAATAATACATTCCGGTTTTTAAACCTGATTTCCAAGCGTAAAAATGCATCGAAGTTAATTTAGCATAATTTGCATCTTGCATAAACAAGTTCAACGATTGCGATTGGTCAATAAAATACCCTCTTTGACGACTCATATCGATAATATCTTTCATTGACATTTCCCAAACCGTTTTGTACAATTCTTTTAAATCGGATGGAATTCTTTCGATGTTTTGAACCGAACCATTGTGACGCATGATTTCTTGCTTCAAGGTTTCGTTCCACAATCCTCTTTCTACTAAATCGTTCAACAAATGTTTATTTACTACGATGAATTCTCCCGAAAGTACTCTTCTGGTATAAATATTAGAAGTGTATGGTTCAAAAGCTTCGTTGTTTCCTAAAATTTGAGACGTTGAAGCAGTTGGCATTGGCGCTACTAATAATGAATTTCTTACTCCGTTTGCCATTACTTCTTTACGTAAACTTGCCCAATCCCAACGACCAGAAAGTTCTTCGTCTTTTAATCCCCAAAGGTTGTGTTGGAATTCTCCGTTAGCAATTGGTGAACCCTCGAAAGTTGAATATGGACCTTCTTCTTTAGCCATTTCCATAGAAGCTGTTACGGCTGCGAAATATAAGGTTTCGAAAATTTCTTGGTTTAATTTTTTAGCTTCATCACTTGTAAAAGGCATTCTCAACAAAATGAAAGCATCAGCTAAACCTTGCACACCTAATCCAACCGGACGGTGACGCATGTTTGAGTTTTCTGCCTCAATAACAGGATAATAATTTCTATCGATTACCTTGTTTAAGTTGCGTGTTACACGTTTTGTTACGTTGTACAATAATTCATGATTGAATGCGCCGTTTTCAACAAACATTGGCAACGAAATAGAAGCCAAGTTACATACTGCAATTTCGTCTGCAGAAGTGTATTCCATGATTTCTGTACATAAATTAGACGAACGAATGGTTCCCAAATTCTTTTGGTTTGATTTTCTGTTCGCTGCATCTTTGTACAACATATATGGTGTTCCTGTTTCAATTTGAGATTCTAATATTTTTTCCCAAAGTTCACGTGCTTTAATGGTTTTTCTTCCTTTTCCTTGTGCTTCGTATGAAAGATATAAAGCTTCAAATTCATCTCCATATACTTCATCCAAACCTGGACATTCGTTTGGACACATTAACGTCCAAGTGGTGTCTTCTTCCACACGTTTCATGAATAAGTCAGAAGTCCACATGGCAAAGAATAAATCTCTTGCACGCATTTCTTCTTTACCCGTGTTCTTTTTCAAATCTAAAAATTCGAAAATATCAGCATGCCAAGTTTCTAAGTAAATAGCGAAACTTCCTTTACGTTTTCCTCCACCTTGATCTACGTAACGAGCAGTATCGTTGAAAACACGCAACATTGGAACAATTCCATTTGAAGTTCCGTTTGTACCACGAATATATGAACCCGTTGCACGAACATTGTGAATTGCTAAGCCAATTCCTCCCGCTGATTGCGAAATTTTAGCCGTTTGTTTTAAGGTGTCATAAATTCCATCAATACTATCATCTTTCATGGTTAATAAGAAACAAGATGACATTTGAGGTTTTGGTGTTCCTGCGTTGAATAATGTTGGTGTAGCGTGTGTAAAGAACTTTTTCGACATTAATTCGTACGTTTCAATTACCGATTCCATATCGTTTAAATGGATTCCAACCGAAACACGCATTAACATATGTTGTGGGCGTTCCACAATTTTTCCATTGATTCTTAACAAATACGAACGCTCTAAAGTTTTGAAACCAAAGTAATCGTAATTAAAATCGCGGTTATATATGATGTGAGAATTTAAAAATTCTGCATTGGCTTGAATTACTTCATGCACCTCATCTGAAATCAAAGGCGCCTCTTGATTGGTTCTTGGATTTACATAGTGGTACATTTCACTCATCGTTTCCGAGAATGATTTATTGGTATTTTTGTGTAGATTAGAAATTGCAATACGAGCCGCTAGTTGCGCATAATCTGGGTGTGTAACCGTCATGGAAGCTGCGGTTTCTGCTGCTAAATTATCTAATTCAGAAGTGGTAACACCATCATATAATCCTTCAATTACACGCATTGCCACTTTAACAGCATCTACCATGTCATTTAATCCATAACATAGTTTTTTAATTCTATCGGTGATTTTGTCAAACATTACTGGCTCCTTATGGCCATCTCTTTTTACTACATACATACGTTTTTAGTTTTTTGAAAACAGACAATCCCTTCTCTGCTTTCGGTTAATATTTAATGAACTAAAGCGCGAGTCTCCCGACGTTTTATAGCGCTCTATATTTTATTATTTTTAGAAATCAGCGTCGAAGCTAATTTTACTTGATTCAGAATCCGAATTCATTACGCCTGCTTTTTGGTATTCACCTACCCGTTTTTCAAAGAAATTTGTTTTCCCTTGTAATGAAATCATGTCCATGAAATCAAACGGGTTAGAAGAATTATAAACTCTTTCGCAACCTAATTCTACTAACAATCTATCGGTTACAAATTCTAAATATTGCGTCATTAAAGTAGCGTTCATACCAATTAGACTAACAGGAAGTGATTCTGTAATGAATTTTCTTTCAATATCTAAAGCGTTAGTCAAAATTTCTGTAATTCTAGCTTTTGGCACTTTGTTGACAATGTGATGTGTGTGTAAATGCACAGCAAAATCACAATGCATTCCTTCGTCACGCGAAATCAATTCGTTTGAGAAAGTTAACCCAGGCATTAATCCTCGTTTTTTTAACCAATAAATTGAGCAAAATGAACCTGAAAAGAAAATTCCTTCAACTGCAGCAAAAGCAATTAAACGCTCAGCAAAACTTGGCGATTCAATCCATTTCAATGCCCATTCAGCTTTTTCTTTAATCGCTGGAAACGTTTCAATAGCATGAAACAATTGGTGTTTTTCCGCTTCATCTTTCACATAAGTATCAATCAACAACGAATAAGTTTCACTGTGGATATTTTCCATCATTAATTGAAATCCGTAGAAAAATTTAGCTTCTGGATATTGTACTTCACTAACAAAATTTTCAGCCAAGTTTTCATTTACGATTCCGTCAGAAGCAGCGAAAAAAGCTAAAATATGCTTAATAAAATATTTTTCGTCTTCACTTAATTTATTGTTCCAATCATTCAAATCTGTATGCAAATCAATTTCTTCTGCTGTCCAAATACAAGCTTCTTGTTTTTTGTACCATTCCCAAATATCTTGGTGTTTGATAGGAAAAATTACAAATCGATCTTTATTTTCTTGTAAAATTGGTTCCACTACTGACATAGTTATTTAATTTTTATATGGTTAACGATTGGTTAAATTGACTTATTTGGGGTTTACAAAGTTTGTCATTTGAAATGAAAAATGAAAGGCAAACTTATTCACAATTGGAGTAAGTTTTTAACAAAGATGATTTTTGTCAGTAAATTAATATAGGTTTTTAATTTACTGATTATCAATTACTTAAAAACAAGTAAAACAAAAGTTAAAATCATGTAAGCAACTGATAAACCAGCTCTTCACATCGATTTATGGCTTAAAAAAAACAGTTATTTTTTCAACTCTTTTGCTACTTTTTCTAATTCCTCGTACCATTGTTGTCCAAATTTTCTAATTAGTGCTTCTTTGACAAATTGATACACCGGAACTCCTAATTCTTCACCTAAAGCACATGCGTCAGAACAAATGTGCCATTTGTGATAATTAACGGCAGAGAAGTCAGAATACTCTTTTACGCGAATGGGATATAAATGACACGAAACTGGTTTTTTCCAATCCACAATTCCTTCATTATAAGCTTGTTCAATTCCGCAAAGTGCCGTTTTTCCGTCGAAAATTACGTAAGCGCAATCTTTTCCATCTATTAAAGGTGTTTCTAATTCTCCAAAATCTGAAGTTACGTGAGTCCCTTGTTCTTCTATGGCTTTTATTCCTTCAGGGCGAAGAAATGCTTTAACTTTTGGGTAAATTTCAGCTAAAATTTTTGTTTCTGCTTCATCTAAAGGCGCACCAGCATCTCCATCTACACAACAAGCTCCTTGACAAGCTGATAGATTACAAACGAATTCTTTTTCTAAGATTTCTTCGGAAACGATGGTTTTATTGAGCTGAAACATTTTGGATTTATTTTAATGTACAAAGATACGATTTTGAATTCAGAAGTTAGAAAAAAGTTGGAATTTGAAAATTGGAACGCGGATGAACCGGATTATACTGATGGTGACAGATTTTAATTGTATCGAATAGAGCTACAGAGAGGTTTTACTTTATTCTTTGCGCTCTTTGCGAAAAACTTTTGCGACTTAGCGTTTAAATCTTCTAACTACTTGAACTTGTCCTTGATTTTTACTCTTGCAATTGATAATGTATCGTTAAATTAAAAAAGTTGTTGGTTCAATATGCTTATATTTGCATAAATATTCAGCGTTTTATGGATTTAGGAATCAATTGGAAAGACATTTTTACGATAAGTATGATACTTTTTGCAGTAATTGATATTGTAGGAAGTATTCCAATTATTGTTGACTTACGCAGTAAAATGGGACATATTCAATCGGAAAAAGCTACTATTGTTGCTGCTGTTATTATGATAGCTTTTCTGTTTGTGGGCGAAGAAATATTAAAATTAATTGGAATTGATGCCAATTCGTTTGCTGTGGCGGGTTCGTTTGTATTGTTCTTTTTGGCTTTAGAAATGATTTTAGGAATTCAATTGTATAAAGAAGACAATCCAAGTACGGCTTCGATTGTTCCGATTGCATTTCCACTAATTGCAGGTGCAGGAACCATGACTACAATACTATCATTACGAGCCGTTTATGACAAAATAAATATTATTATCGCTATTTTAATTAATGTAATATTGGTATATGGTGTTTTGAAGTCATCAGGAAAAATTGAACGTTTATTAGGAAATAACGGATTAGGCGTAATTCGTAAAATATTTGGTGTAATTTTACTTGCGATTGCTGTAAAACTTTTTGCCGCGAATGTTAAAGGATTATTTATTTAGAATATATATACATGAAAATTTTTACTTACATAGCTATTGCTATTGCTTTAGGATTAATTGTTTTTAACATCTTACAAATTGATTTTTCAAATCCGTTTGAAGGGGAAAGCACCGTTGCATTTATTGGTATAATTGCTGGAATTTGCGCTATTTTATTACTTTTATTATTGCGTTTTTCAAAAATGATTGTTGATAAAACTAACGAATAATTATGCTTGATGTTTTAATCATTGGCGCTGGAGTTTCCGGAGTTTCTTGTGCAATGGTATTAGGTTCTGCACAAAACAAACCTTTTGCAAACGATAAGAAAATAGCAATTGTAGCACATCAAAAAGCATCTTCTTTGCAAAACGCTATTTTCAACAATGCTTATGGAATTCCTGCAGGGAAATTAGGAAGCGAACTATTAGAAGAAAGTCTGGCTCATTTATCAAAAAACTATCCGCATGTAAAGCAAATTAATGGCGAAAAAGTACTTTCAATTTCTGGCGAAGCTGGGCATTTTATTATTACTACCAATAAACATTCGCATCAAGCTAAAATAGTAGTTATTGCGATAGGTGCGGGAAATCCTTTTACGATTGAAGGATTAGAAAATTTTGTAGAGCCACACATGAAAATGCCTGCTGTTAAAAACAGAATTCAACTCAAAAATGACGATCATTTAGTTACAGAAGGAATTTATGTAGCTGGTGTTTTAGCTGGACATCGAAGTCAATTATCTATAGCTGCAGGAAGTGGTGCTGCGGTTGCAACCGATATTTTAACCTTATGGAATAATGGAAATCATTCAATGGTTCATGATGCTCTAGGGAAATAATTATTTATTTAGTGCCTTTTTTAACATTCCATCATTCTTCAATAAAACATCATAATATTGCTTTTCGCTGAATAATTGATGTACGAACTCGGCATGTAAATAATGTATAGTCTTTTCTTTTTGTGCATCTAAATTAAAAAACAATCCTGTTTGCGAAAGGTGTTTTTTAAATTCAGAAAAATAATATGGATTGGTTTTGATTTCCTTTTCTAATTCAGCTGGAGTGATTTTTTCAAACTTTTTACGGTTTTTATCCAATTGTTCAAACACGAAATAATTCACTAATCCAGATTGCATAAACAAAGTAGACGCTTCTTCACCATGTATACTTTCAAATGGCACAAAAACATCTGGAATAATACCGCCACCGCCATAAACTATTCTTCCTTTCTTAGTTTTAAATTTTAAACTGTCTGCGATTTTGGTTTTATCTTGTTCGTATAATTCGCCACTTTCAAAACGTTTTTCAAATTCATTAAAATAGTTTTCGCCTTTGTCATCGTAAGGTTTTTGAATGGAACGCCCAGAAGGTGTGTAATATCTTGCAACCGTTAATCGCACTGCAGATCCGTCTCCCAAAGGCATTTCACGTTGCACCAAACCCTTTCCAAAAGAGCGTCTTCCAACAATGGTTCCTCTATCATTATCTTGAATGGCTCCCGCTAAAATTTCACTTGCTGAGGCACTATTTTCGTTGATTAAAATAGTTACTTTTCCGTTTTCAAAAATTCCTTTTTCAGTAGCAAATGTGGTGTCGATTTTCCCTTTTTTATTTTTAGTTTTAACGATAAGTTCTTTGTTTTTTAAGAATTCATCTGCAATAGCAACAGCTGATTCTAAGTAACCACCACCATTGTCTCGTAAATCGATAATAATTTCATTGGCTCCTTGCTTTTTCAATTGGGTTAAACCTTTAAAAAACTCATCATAAGTAGTTTCTGCAAAGCGATTAATCTTAATATAACCCGCTGTTTTTGAAACCATTGTGGCTACATCAACACTTTTGATTGGAATTACATCGCGTATAATATTTACTGCAAATTTTTTATTTTCTGATTTTCTAAAAACGGTTAATTTGATGGATGAACCTTGCTCTCCTTTTAAAATTGAAAACAAGCTATCGGTTTCCATTTTTTTATTGTACAACTGCAATTTATCCGCAAAAAGGATGCGATCTCCGGCTTTAATTCCGGCTTTTTCTGATGGTCCTAGAGCAATTGGCTTAATAACAGCTAATGAATCATTATACATATAAAAATTAACGCCAATTCCTACAAAATCACCACGCATACTTTGTTCAACTTGAGCCAAATCGCTTTTAGGAATATAAACCGAATGTGGATCGAGTTTTTCTAAAATTCCGTTAACGGTTAAATCCACAATCGAATCGGTATTTAAACTGTCTACGTATTCTTTTTCGATAAAATCAATCAGCTTATTTAGTTTGTTTTTATTGGTATTTCTACTAAAAAAAGTGTTTTCGGTAGAAGGATTTAGTTTACTTCCCATGAGAATCCCTATCGCAATGGCTACTGCAATAACAATTGGAAAATATACTTTATTCATTCGCATTTTAACCCAAATCTTCTATTAATTCTACTTCAACACCAGCTTTTCTTAAAAAATCCACACCAGAAGTGTCTTTATATTCGTTATGATATACTACCCTTTTGATTCCTGATTGGTGTATTAATTTACTACAATCTTTACAAGGAGATAGCGTAATATACAAAGTAGCATCTTCACAAGATTGTGTTGAACGTGCTACTTTTAAAATTGCATTCGCTTCTGCATGCAGCACATACCATTTTGTTACGTTATCATCATCCTCGCAACAATTTTCAAATCCAGATGGTGTTCCATTGTATCCATCGGAAATAATCATTTTATTTTTAACAATAATTGCGCCAACTTTTTTTCGCTGACAATAAGACAAATTGCCCCATTCTTTAGCTATCCGCAAATAAGCTTTATCGTATTTTTCTTTTTTTTCTTTCTTCATTATCTGTTCCAAATTTCGCTTTCAATTAGCATTGGCAAAACTACACCAATTATAAATGCTGACATCACTAAAGCCCAATCTCTTTTTGAAAAACGGAAAAAAGTTTGAACAATGTATGAAATAATTAAAACCACGAGCACAACAATTAACTGCGCAGCTTCAATTCCTAATGCAAATTCTAAAAGCGGTAATAATTTATCAGAAGCATTTCCGGGTAAAATTGTTTTGAAATAATTTGAAAAACCAAGACCATGAATAATTCCAAAAAATAATGTTACAATAGCAACAAAAGTGATGCTTTCATTTTTTGAAGATTTTCCGGCGGTGAATAGATGAAAAATTGCCGTGATTAAAATAGTTATTGGAATTAAAAATTCCACTAAACTGGCTTGAATTTGCACAACACCATAAACAGAAAGCAACAATGCAAGTGTGTGTCCGATGGTGAATAGCGAAACCAAAACCAATACATTTTTCCAATCTTTAAAAGCATACGGAATAACTAATGCGATTAAAAAAAGCACATGATCATAAGCATTGATATCTAAAACATGCTTGAGACCAATATTGAAATACAATAAAAACTCTGACATAATGATACATTTTATTTGGGGAATTCAAACTTACAATTTATTTTTAGAAGTTGATAAATTCTTTCAGAAAAGCTTGTGAAATTGTTTCAAAAAAATAGATTTTTTGTGTAATTTTGCATAAAATTAAAACAATCAACATGTCAATTTCAGATTTATTCGATAGCGGTTTTAGAAATAGAAACAAAGGTCATTTTTCAGCAATTGTAAGAGTTGCTTTATCAGACGGTACAATTTCTCCAGAAGAAAGACAATTCTTAGATAAATTAGCTATCAAATTAGAAATTTCTCAAGCGGAATATGAAGAAATTTTAGAAAATCCTTTAAAATATCCTGTGAATCCACCATTAATGCACACGCATCGTTTAGAGCGTTTGTATGATTTATCAAGAATGGTGTATGCTGATGCTATTTTAGGAGAAAAACAACAAGATTTATTAATGCGTTTTGCTTTAGCTTTAGGTTTTACAGCAGGAAACGTAGGTTATATTGTAGATAAAGCATTGAAATTAGTTGATATGAATGTGGATTTAGACACGTTCACATACGAAATGCAACACATGAACAGATAATTAATTCTGTTTTAAAATACAAAAGCACAAATTCTGACGAGTTTGTGCTTTTTTGTTTTTATTTATTCATTTCTACAAAATATTTGTAGAATAACGGAATGGTTTCAATACCTTTTAAATAATTAAATATCCCGAAATGTTCATTTGGCGAGTGAATAGCATCACTATCTAAACCAAATCCCATTAATATTGTTTTTGATTTTAATTCTTTTTCAAACAACGCTACAATTGGAATACTTCCACCTGATCGCACAGGAATTGCTGGCACTCCAAATGTTTCAGTATACGCTTTATTAGCCGCTCTATACCCCACACTATCAATTGGCGTAACATAACCTTGTCCACCATGATGTGGTTTTACTAGAACTTTCACCGATTTAGGCGCAATACTTTCAAAATGTTTTTTGAACAATTCTGTGATTTCTTCCCAATCTTGATTTGGCACTAAACGCATAGAAATTTTTGCGAAAGCTTTACTTGCAATTACTGTTTTAGCTCCTTCACCTGTGTAGCCACCCCAAATTCCGTTCACATCTAAAGTTGGACGGATAGAATTACGCTCGTTGGTTACATAACCTGTTTCTCCATAAATATCTTCAATATCTAATGCTTTTTTATAGTTTTCTAATGAAAAAGGTGCTTTTGCCATTTCAGCTCTTTCTTCTGTTGAAAGTTCTTCTACTTTATCATAAAAACCAGGTATCGTAATGTGATTATTTTCATCGTGAAGCGAAGCAATCATTTTAGTCAACACATTAATTGGATTAGCAACAGCACCTCCATATAATCCTGAATGTAAATCTCTATTTGGGCCAGTTACCTCAACTTCTACATAGCTTAACCCACGAAGACCTGTAGTGATTGAAGGCTGTTGATTTGAAATCATTCCTGTATCGGAAATCAAAATTACGTCGTTTGCAAGTTTTTCTTGATTGCGTTCTACAAACCAACCTAAACTTTTTGAACCCACTTCTTCTTCTCCTTCAATCATGAATTTAACATTACATGGCAAGCAATTGTTCTGAATCATGTATTCAAAAGCTTTTACATGCATATACATCTGCCCTTTATCATCGCATGCTCCACGCGCAAAAATTGCTCCTTCAGGATGAATTTCTGTTGTTTTGATCACAGGTTCAAAAGGTGGAGACGTCCATAATTCCATTGGATCTGGCGGTTGCACATCATAATGACCATACACTAGTACAGTTGGTAAATGTTTATCAATTATTTTTTCACCATAAACAATTGGATAGCCTGGTGTTTCGCACAATTCTACGAAATCGCAACCTGCTTTCTCCAAACTTGCTTTTACAGCTTCAGCCGTTGAAACTACGTCATGCGCATAAGCACTATCTGCACTAACTGATGGTATTTTTAATAAATCGATTAATTCATTAATAAAACGTTCTTTATTCGCTTGAACGTATTGTTTTATATTTTCCATTGTGTTTGTTGAATAATTTCAAAAATACAAAAAATGTTTAGATTTCACTCAATAAAAAAACCCAATCATTATTTGACTGGGCTTTTACTTGGATAAAATACGCTTTAGAGCACTATTAGAGCACTATTTTTTTGGTTTCCGTTTGACCGGTTGTTAATATAGTTTTCACAAGTAATGCTTGATTTGTTTGAGGTATTTTAGAAACTTCATATTCTTTTTCATTGATGTTACTGTTGTGGTATAAAACTCTACCTAACACATCAAAAACAGTTACTTCTTTAATTTTTTCTGAAGCTGAAATTGAAATTCCGTTGGAATTTGAATATACTATGATTCCGTTTTGATTTTCAAAATCTTCATTTGATAAAGTATTCTTGTAAACAACTTCAAATCGGTCCATAAATGTTCCTTCTAGTGTTGAAAACGAATATGGCGTTTGCTTTACATCGTGCACACTGTTATTGTATTTATCTTTAATGAATACATCTTGCGATGTAAATAATCCGTCAACATTTTCAACAGAAATAGTGTAAGTGCCTGCATTTAATACTTTTAATCCTAAAGGAACCACATCTGTATCTGTAAACGGCAAACTTCTTCCCTGAATCACGAATTTATCTGTATTTATAATATTGAATAGTATAGATTTTGTATCATCTAATACTTTTCCATCGATCTTATTATCAAAACCATTTGTTGCGCCTTGCATGTACCCTAACAACATTTGACTATACGATGTATTTGCATCGTTTAAATTGAACCAAATTCTGTGTTTTTCATTAGAAATGGTTGAATTTACTTGATTTGTAGTTCTAAAAAACTGAGTGCTTACCGATGCATTTACACGTTGTGCATTATTAAAATCAATTGCATCTGCCACACTGGCCTGCACATAAAAACCTTGTCCCGTTTGAATAGTTCCATTTGGAATTATACCACTTCCAAAAGCAGCAGTTCCTCCTAAAGTTGTATAAGCAGCAAAGTTGTTTTGAGGATATGTACCCGCATTTGCAGCAGTTGTATTTGTCCAAAAATATAGTGTCCCAATACTTGCATTATCAGACAAGAAAGCATCTGCATCAATTGGGGAAGCATATGGATTTCCTAATAAATTATATCCTACTCCTACACTTTGATTCACAATTCCGTTAATTGGAATTCCTATAAATTGACCATTATATGCTGAGGCTATGGTTGATGACCATGTATTATCAACACGGATCATATAACCTTTTCCAATCAAGAAATTAGTTGTTGGACTAACCGATTGATAAGCTGTTGGCGTGGTGTTTCCTGTATAAAGATATTCATAAAATCTAGTAGCCACAGTATTTGGAGAAAAGGCTAATAATTGTTGACCTGCAACAGGCGATGACCAAGCGGTATAGTCTTGACGAATCATTGGATGTGAATTTCTTTGTACAATGATATTTCCACTATTCACAGCGGTATTGTCGATTTGGCGAAAAGCCGCATTATTATTAATTGTTAAAGTTCCACCAGTGTTCACGGTAACGCTACCATTTACGATTAACGTATGCCCAGCATTGAAAACGACATTAGCACCATTGTTAATGGTAACTGAACAAGCTTCTAAATTAGCTGCTGAAGAAAAATTTCCGTTTAGTATAACCTCTGAAACTTTTGAAGGAATTCCATTACTCCATGAGAAACCATCCCATGTTGTTGAAATATCGCCACATTCAACTATGTTTATAGAAATTATTTCATTTGGCAACCAACCATTATCCGAATTTTTAATATCGACTTTGAATGAAGTAGTTGATGCTGAGCTTTCTGAATTTATATAATTTAGTAATCCCGTGTTTATATCATTTTGTGTAAAGGTACTTCCGACAGTTAAATTAGTTGTATTTAACCTTAAATTTCCAACACTAGGAGGAGAAACCAATGTATATACCTGATCCATTGCAGGTTGGCTTATTGTAGTTGCTTCAAGGTCAACATTTGAAACAGAATATGTTGTATTAATTAACGTAGTTATTGTGCTTTTAGTAAGTGAAGGAACATTTGTAATAGGCGCTAAAGCACAAAAATTTAAAGTCCAGCTATCTATTGTTCCATTATCACCGTTATAAGCATCATTAACATATAATGTCCAAGTACCATTTGAATTTAAATTTTGATAAGTGGTAAACGGTTGTTGTGGCAAGACATCTCCTGTGAGTGCGGGAACAGCTGCGGTACAATTAGGAGCAATTCCAGAGTCAATAAATGTTGCGTTTATATTATCATTATTTCCACAAACTTCTTGTGCTAAAACTGTGAAGGTAAAATCGGGTGCCTCAAGATAGATTGTCATGTCTTGAATGTAAGTATGTTGTAACAATAACTCTAAGTTTACATCTCCAATAGTAAAATTATCAGGTACATTTAAAGTAGAAACACTCCATCCAGCACCTAATGCTAATGCTCCCGAATTATCAACTGTATTATTAATAGCAACATTTGTTCCTTGTGTATAGGAATATGAGCAGTCTAGAATTCCTGTTTGAAAAGATTTAACTTCCGAGGCATTTCCAGCCCCACATCTATTTAAAGGAATTACCCTCCAATAGTACACAGTTTCCGATAATAACCCTCCAATAGTTCTACTTGTAAGGGTTTCTATGGTGTTGCTCATAATTGTCATAAAACCGGGATCTGTAGCTATTTGTAAATTATATGTTTCTGCATTTTGATTTGCATCCCATGAAAAAGTAGGTGAAGTTGAAACACCTGTTGCACCATCTAAAGGAGTATTTGAGATTTGTGGATATGCAGAAAAATTTGGATGATATACTGTTAACGTTATTTTTTTGATTTCGGTTTCAGTACCATTGTTTCCAACGATTTCTATTTCGTAAGTGCCTGCAGCAACAGCGGTTAGATTATTTACGTTAACTGTAAAATTCCCTGAAGCACTCATGCTGTTCGGTGTAATTATAACATTTGCACCAGTAGGAACGTTTTGTGCTGTAAAATTTACATTGGGCCCACCCGTTTTTGTCAAAGCAAAATTAAATGCTTCGCTTCCTAAATTAGAACAAATTGTTTTTGTGTCTTCTGTTGATTTGAATGAAAAATTTGAAGTAATTCCAGTTACTACTAAAGAAAATCTTTGAGGTCCATCTGCTAAAGTTCCTTTATGAGTTACTGTAATTGTATATATTGCACCAGCGGTTGGAGTATCAATATTAATTCTTTCTACATTATCAATTTCATTATCTCCGGTTCTTGTTGCATTAGCTGTTGCATTACTTTGCAATCTCCACGGATAAAAAGTACTAGCGCCTTGCGTTATTCTAATATCCAAATCGTTTGTTAAATCTGGTAATGATTCATTAAGAGTTCCTGAATTTACTTTCGCTACATCTGGGACATCTGTCCATGTTATCGAACCTAATAAAGGAATTGCGCCTCCGTTTGCCACCACTTGTATTGTAAAGGTTTGTCCTTGAGATAAAGTCTCTTCAGAAATCCAAGAAGTTAAACCGTTATTTGTAATTGTCTCTGCACAGCTTTTCGCATCTAAATAGCCCCAGCCATATTGTGCATCAGGACCTGGTCTTCCTCTGTCAGTTGCCGTGTGCGTTGCCAACCCTTTAAGCGTTGCCGCCCTCATAAACTTCCCGTTTTCGTTATTATAATGTTGTTGTATTAACGTTAAAGTTCCTGTTACATTTGGAGCAGCCATAGAAGTTCCTGAAAGAGAGGAATAATCTGTATTTCCTCCTCCTGTTCCTGTTCCGTTACCTGTAGAGGTTAAACCTGTACCATTACCTGTTAAATCTGGTTTTATTCTTCTATCATCTGATGGTCCTTGACTAGATGACGTATTTATTGCTGCACCACCAGTTATTGCTCCAGTTGTTGCATTTACAGTTGCATCTTGAGCATTTGCAATGGTAAGAATATTTTTAGCATTCTTGTTTCCGTTTAATTTATCATAACCAGCGGTTGTTGGACTTGGATTGGTTGCAGCTCCATCATTTCCTGCAGACATTATTGGTAAATAGTATGGAAAAGAATATGAAATAACATCCCAATTGTAGGCTTCTTGTGAATAAGCTCCAATATACCATGGTGTTGCTGAAACACTAGCCACTGGAACACCATAAGAATGATTAGACAACAACATTCCATTCATTGCCTCAGCTATAGCTTCAGATTCATCATTATCCCAATCAAAGGTTCTTGCGGTAGCCGTATTAGCCATTCCTCTGGCATTCGTTTGAACACCCGATGCTATAACTGTTCCAGTTACATGTATAGCATGGAAACTGTTGGTATTTGTTACTGTTTGTCCGTCCCCAAAAGTTACTCTTCCAACGTACTCTTGATGATTTGCATTAATTGGTCCTCCATCCCAAATTCTAGGAACCATACTTGTTCCCGTTAAATTCAAACCTAAACCACCGCCAGTGCGTAAAAAATCAACGCGAGATGATGTTGCAGCTGCGGCATTTTCAATCGAATAATAAATTGGAACTCCAGATTCAATTCTCATCAACTGATCAAAACCACCGTTAGAATTTTTTTTAAAAAGAGGTAAATTGTTTTGTTTTGAGAAAATTTCAGCTTCTTTTTTTTGAATTTCTTCTCTTTTTTTAACCTTGAGATACAATTCTTCTCCTTTTTTTAAGTCGTATTCTGCCGTAATTTGTTGAATTTGCTCTTTTGTTTGACTAAAAGAAATTGAAGAAAGTACAGAAATTACTATTAATAATGGAATTTTTAAGGATTTAATGTAATAATTTTTCATAAATGTAGGGGCTTTATAGATGCTAATGTAATAATTTTTAGTAAAACAAAAAATTTATTAATTATTTGATTGTTAAAGTATGATTGTATATATTTGCAATCCAATATTCGCGGGTATGGTGAAATTGGTAGACACGCCAGACTTAGGATCTGGTGCCGCAAGGTGTGAAGGTTCGAGTCCTTTTACCCGCACATAAAACTCCAGCAATTTGTTGGAGTTTTTTTTATTTTTAAAACGCAAAAAATCCGATTGAAAAACTCAATCGGATTTTTTTTTAACTAACGATAAATTTATTCTTTTATTAATTTCTTTGTTTGGCTTAGACCGTTATAATCAACTATTTTTATAATATAAATTCCTGTTTGTAAATTGTCAATATTTACCTGTTGATCAATTTGAATTTTTTCAACAGCGTTTACCAATTGCCCTGTAAGCGTGTAAATTTCAATTAGATTAGCCTCTTTAGAAATTGAAAAACTAGTTTTTGCAGGATTTGGGTAAATCAAAATTTCCTTTGAACTTGTGTCAAAATCAGCATTGCTTAATGTAGATGATGGCTGGTTACCAAACACTCTAAATCTTCCTGAATTTACAGTTATTAAAGCTGTTGGGCTTGTTATTACCACTGGAGTGTTATTATCCATTAAATCATACCAAGTCATTGGATAAGTATAAACATCCGTTGGAAAATTTGGATTTATGGTTAAGTTTGCCACTGAAAAATTTGCAAGTACAACAACATTTCTCAATTGAGTTGTTGGAAAAGAATTATTATAAATATAAATTCTTTGCTTTACATTATTTGCATCTGGGCTAATGGAGTGATCTCCCATAAACACAGGCTCTGTTGTTTTAAGTTTAATCATTTTTGACCAATCACTTAAAATAGAAGTTCTTCTAGGATCAGATAACCAATTTTGTGTCCATTGAACTTGTTCTTTAGTAGATAATTTACAATCCCCTGGTGTAGTTGCGCTTTCATCATTTACAGTTCCATTATCACAAGTGTAGATTGATTGGTTATTTCCTAATTCCGCAAAATGCCAAATCATTTTTGGGCCAGGAACTAAAATACTTGTTGCTCCAATTGCTCCCATTCTGTTTAACGCATTTGTCAAATTTCCATTAACAGGAAATGTTCCTGCTCCATTACCATAAGTAATTGCCTCATACATCATTCTATCTTTATCATGGCTTTCTGGATAACCAATAAGTCTTTTTCCAGTAAAACCTCGACTTGTGTGCGACATTCTTGAAATATTTTGTGAAGCAAATCCCATTGCAAGTTCTTTGTATTGTGCAAACATTTCTCCCCACATCATAATTCCTTTTCCTTCACCAATTCTATAATTTGCCCATTGTTGTTCTTCTGCATCAGAGCCTAAATGTTCAAAAATCACATAATGATCATTGTCTAAAGTCCAAGAATAATCTGCATATTCTTTTAACACATCAATACGGTCTTGTTGGTATGCATTTGTACAACCATCATCTCCTGCAGAACAATTTTGAGTAAATCCTTTGGTCAAATCCCATCTAAAACCATCAATTTTATATTCTGTTATCCAATGTTTAATGGTTTGTTTGACATAATTTCTAGTTAAAGTAGAAGAATGATTAAAATCATCCCCAACACTATAACTGTGTCTTGCTGTTGTATTAAAATATGGATTTTCTACACTAGGGCTTCCCCAGCCGTCACCTTCAGGATCGTTCATCCACATTCTTATCAATGGATTTCTTCCGAAAGCGTGATTAAAAGCGATATCTAATATTACTGCAATTCCATTTTGATGACAGACATCTACCAACTCTTTAAATTTTTCTGGAGTTCCATAGAATTTGTCTAAGGCCATATGAAAAGCGGTATTATATCCCCAACTTTCATTCCCTTCAAACTCCATAATTGGCATTAATTGAATAGCGTTAATTCCTAAATCTTTAAAATACTGAATGCGATTTATGACATCTTGGTAATTTCGGTTTGCATCAAAGTCACGAATCAATAATTCATAAATTACTAACTTATCTTTATTTGGTTTTGTAAAACTTGTTGAAACCCAATTGTATGGTGCTTGTCCCGTTTTTAATAATGTAACTTCTCTTTCTTGCGCTGAGGTAGTTGGAAAAGCTGGTAAATTAGGATAAGTAGTACTAGGTATCCATTGGTCATCATAAAAAGACAACACAGTGGTAGAACAAGGATCTGCTGTTTTGACTAAAGCAGGTGAATTTGCAATTGGTGTTTGATCTACAACCCAATATTGATATGAATAATTTACTCCAGCGGTTAAACCTGTGAGTTCTAACCAAAATTTTCCGTTTGAAGGATCTTTTTTCATAGAATAATTGCTGTCTGGGTTCCAGTTATTGAAACTTCCAGCAACATAAACAAAGTCTTTTCCTGGTGCTTCTAAAACTAAAGTCGCCTTTGTATTATCTGAAGAATTATAATTAATTCCATTTTCCAGACCTACTGGAATTGCCTGACTAACTACTGCAGGATTAACGATTACAGAGAATCTCCTTGTGATTGTTGAACCTCCTAATGTTACTTCTAACTCATAACTTGTGTTAGCTGTTATGTTTGTATGATTAAAAGAATAATTTGAGGTAGTATTCGTATTGATACTAATGCCATTAGCCTTCAAATTGTAAACTGCACTTCCTCCTGTATTTGTTGCAGAAATAGTTAAATTACCTCCAGCATTCATGATAGTTGCACTATTATTAGCTGGACTAGTTAGATTAACTTGAAAAGTACCAACATTAAAAATAAAATCTCCACAAGATGGTGGTAACTTTAAAGTTTGACTTCCGTTAGCATTTCTAAAAACCATTCCAAGTTTGGTGGCATTTGCCTGTTGAGTTGCATTTAATCCAAAGTAAACACTTGGTGTTAAAGTTATACTCCAAGTACCATTCCCATTATTGGTCATTAAACCCACACTGTCATCTTGACCCCAATTTCCAACAACTCCAAAACCGAATGCATTAGAGTCATCTCCAATTCCTGCGTGCATATACACTTTTGTTGGAGATGTTCCTATTAAATTACAAGATTGGGCTGCTGTTGAAACGGTAATAGTGATTGGATCGCCAACATTAAAACTACTTGGTGTAATGGTTACTTGTGCTTGAGTTACACAACTTGAAATAAAAATTAAAATATATAGTAGGGTTTTTTTCATAGCATTTGATATTAATAAAGGGTTGTCTATTACATAGACAACCCTTTAAGATTAATTATTGAGGTGTTAACGTGTACGTGTATGCTCTTGGATTAGATAAATCTAATTCTAAAAGATAACTACCTGTAGAAGGAACAGCAATATTTGTTCCACCTTCTTCAAGAGAACCATCTGCTCCATTATCACCATAATTTAGTCCCCAATCGTTATTAGCTCTAAATTTAATTTCTTGACCACCAACTAAATTAATAATTACAGACCATTTTTTTGTACCTGCATCATAAGTTAAGTCAGCATCATTTGCCCAACCATCACCACCTGTAACCGGAGCAGTAGCTGAACCTAATACACCCCATGTAGTCAAAGTAGTTGTATAAGTTAACGTAGTTGTATTTGCATTGATTTTATAATACCCAGCAACAGCTGTACAATTTGACTCTCCAGTAAGCGCTAACATTCCAGAAAAAGTTCCGTCATCACCCCAATCGTCATTACCCCAGTCATATACCCCAGAACTGTTAGGTCCTACAAATTTAAACTCACCATCTAATGCAACATAACCTTCATAGTCTGTTTGTCCAAATCCAGATGCAGCCAATAAAGGTGCTGTTGATGGGCTCCAACCTTGATGATTTCCAGGTACTGCAATTTTAGGTAAATCAGTTGTGTATGGTGTTATTGTAATAGTTACTGTATTTGAATATCCAATCATTTCACTATTAGTCCCTAATGAAGATTTAATTCTAACATCTAAATCTCCTGCAGTATAAGGAGTCAATCCTGCTTCCAATGCAACAGCATTTAATGCTTCATGCGTCCAAACAATAAATCTATTTGTAGATGAACCTGCAGCTACTATTGTTGAAAATTCAGTACCAGCTAATGCTACTTCAACATCATAATTAACCTCCGTTTGAACACTATAATCTGCATGATTCCAAACAAGTGTAGTAACTTCATTTGAACCGATAGCAGGATTTAAAACGTATGAACTACCATTAATTGGAGTTAACAATTCTGGCCCTCCTGTTGGAGAAGCAATTCTTTGATCATCATTTTCACATGATACACTTGCAATTAATAAAAATGCTAATGTTGATAATTTTAATATTTTTTTCATTTTATTACAATTTTTAATTATTAATAACCTGGATTTTGAGTTAGATTTGGATTAGCTTGTAATGCTTGAACAGGAATAGGAAATAACTTATAAGTACTTGGAATGGAAGTTCCATTTAATGTATTTCCTTTCCAAGGCCATAAATAAGAACCGCCTGTGAACATACCAAAACGAATTAAGTCACTTCTTCTATGTCCTTCAAGATTTAATTCTCTCCCTCTTTCATCTATAATAAAGTCAAGATCTAAATCTCCTGCTGTAATAACTGCAGCATTTGATCTTTCTCTAACATCATTTACATAATCAACAGCTTGATTAATTGTTCCCCCAGCAGCTCCTCTAACAACACATTCAGCATACATTAAATAAGCATCTGCTAAACGGAATAATGGAAAATCTGTTCCAGAAAATCCTGTTGGAGTTGTAGCGCCTATAAAATTTGAGTTTCTAAATTTTATAGAAGGGTATCCATTAGTCCATTCCTTGTAATCTGTCATTTCGTATGTATGACCAGCTGTCCAAAACAATTGCGCTCTATCATCAGTTGAAGTTCCTAGATTTCCAAACAAACCATACCATGCTTTTGTTGCTCTATGTCCACCCCAACCTTCGGTAGCACCATAGCTGCTTAAAGTCATTGTAGCCGAATTTAAACTTCCATTAACGATGTAAGTAGTATTCCCAAAACTTTGACTAACTAAAGGATCTGCAATTAATGGATAAATAACCTCACTTGAAGAATTATTATCACCTGAAAACATACTAACAAAATTCGGAGCTAGACTATATCCTCCTTCATCAATAACTTTTTTAGTAAAAGTTAATGCTTCAGTATATCTTGCCGTACCTGTATAAACTTCTGCATTCAAATATAATTTTGCTAATAACATTCTTGCAACAGATTTATTTGCTCTACCGTATGAATTAGTATTAGGTAATGTATTTTCAATAGCTAATAATTCGCTTTCAACATAATTAAAAAGTTCAATTCTTGAAGCTTCTGGTAATGGACTTGTTTCACCAAAATTATTTTCAGTTGCCAATACTCCTTTTCCGAAACAGTCTATTAAATAATAATAAGATAATGATCTTAAAAATCTAATTTCTGACAAAACTTGTTCTTCATTTGCTACATCAACCGAACCTAGAATGTTAATCAAATTATTACATTGCGGTATAGTATAATATGCACGATTATAAAGATATCTGAAAAACTTATTGTTTTCATCCCAATTAGATGTAGTTGTCAACTGATCTAAACCATCATCACCCCATCTGTTTTTCATTCCGTCTGCAGTGAAATCTTGAAGATTTACAATTCCTCTCAAGAAAGGAGACTCTCCTGGATCATCACTAATATCAGAACTTCCCGGGCCATTAGGTCCAGACAATGCAAATGAACCATACAATTTTGACATAATACCTTCTATGGCATTAGGGTCTTGCTGAAGCAATTGTTCTAATGACAATTGAACTTTTGGCTCTGTGTTTAAGTCATCTGTACAAGCCGAAATACCAGCCAGTAAAAAAATGCTTATTCCAAATAATTTAATTCTTTTCATATTTTTTTTATTAAAAATCTAAACTTAAACCAAATGTGTATACTCTTGGTCTAGGATAAAAATTATTATCAATTGAGTTAAAATTTTCAGGATCTTGACCAGAATATTTAGTTACAATAAATGCATTATTAACACCCCCATAAACTCTCATTGAAGATGATTTATAAAATTTATTAAATCTATAACCAACGATTATGTTTTCACAACGCAAGAAAGTAGCATCTTCTAAGAAATAATCTGAAAAAGTTATATTCCCATTCATGTTTTGAAAATCTGCATCAGCAGCTCCTGAATAAAAATCTAATACATTTGACAAACTATTGGTATTAACAGGGATTGCTCTATCAACCCATCCAGATGTCAATTTTCTTGCATTATATACTTGTCCACCAAATTGTCCTCTAAAGGTAGTACTTAAATCCCAATTTTTATAGTTGTAATTTAATCCAAAACCAAATGTCCAATTAGGGCGCAATGCTTTATAATATCTGTCATCATTGTTAATAACATTATCACCATTTCTGTCCACAAAAGCACCAACAATTGGCTCTCCATCTTGATTATAAAGCTGTTCAAATACCCAAGCAGAATATGGTTGATGACCTAATGGGTGACGTGCTAAATTTACTCCAGTACCTGTAGGCAAACCTCCTCCACCAGTGATTGATTCTTGCCCATTTAAATCCGTAACTTCAGTTCTATTATATGATAAATTTGTATTAAAATTTAGTTCCGAATTATCTGTTTTTAAAGGTTTAAAATTCAAGTTTAATTCAAAACCTTTACCCTCTGTGGTTGCAACATTTTTAATAAATGAATTAGACAAACCTTGCCCTGGTGGCAATTCAACTTGCGCTAATAAATCTGTAGTTTTTCTATAAAAAATGTCAAAACTACCATTTATAAAATTATTTTTAAAAAGGTCAAAATCTAAACCAGCATTATAACTAGTTGATTTTTCCCATGTTAAATCTGGGTTAAATGCTCTAGCAGAATACAAAGAAACTCCTTGTAAATACTGACTTGTTGCCCCAGCTATATCAAACAAAGGTGATGACGGATAAAACCCTACAGCTCCTGTAATATCTTGCTGACCTGTTTTACCCCAACTTAATCGAAGTTTCAAATCATTAATTAATTTGCTATCCGCTAAGAAAGATTCTTCTTTTAATTTCCATGCAACAGCTGCGGCTGGAAAATACCCCCATCTTTTATCTTCTCTAAATAAAGAAGAAGCATCTGCTCTTAATGAAAAAGTAAACAAATATTTATTTAATACGTCAAAATTTGTTCTTCCAAAAAATGATTGTAAATTCAAGACATTAAAATATCTATTATTTGGATTATTTGGATCAACTAAAAGTTCTCTAAGTCCTGTTACATCACTATAAATATATCTTTCAGCATTACCATCATTTTTAAAGTTTTGATAAGAATAACCTCCTTGTACATCAAATCTTTTAATTATCCCATCCAATTCTTTGGCGTAAACTAAATAAGCATCTAAAGTTGTATTAGTTTTGTGTTGAAATTCAGCATAGTTTTTCCCAGGATTGAATACAAAAGCATCTGTATTACTATTATCAAACTGATAAGTAGCAATAGAATTGTTCGTGTAAGATTCTCTAATTTGTGATCTTGAAGCATCAAGCCCTAAATTAACAACCGCTCTCAATTCAGGTAAGAAAGACATTTTGTAATCAAGTTCTACATTTCCTAAAAATCGCAAAGCTCTTTCTGGTCTATTTCTCTGTTCCAAGACAGCAAGTGGATTCCACTGTCCATCTAATATTACATTATTACCATCTAATGCAGTATTTTGATAGTACCCCCCAAATCTATTTGTAATTGAATTATCATACATCGGTTTTGTAGGATCCATTGAAATTGCACCACCTAATGCACCACCTTCGTCTATAGCGTTTTTAACACTATAAGTTCCTTTTGCATTGATGTCTACTTTTAAATTATCATTTAAAAATTTTGGAGTCATTTTAAATGAATAGCTTAAACGTTCGTAATCACTAGTTTTTACTAATCCTTGCGAATTGTTGTATCCAATTGATGCTCTAAATGGAATTTTACCATATAAATTTGCTCTAGCACTAAAGTTGTGATCTGTTGAAATTGAATTTCTTAAAATAGCATCTTGCCAATCCGTATTAAATAAAATTCTACCTTCTATAACATCAGGTGTTGACAAATCATCAGTAGCGGTAGTAGATAAATCATCTACTCCAAGTAAATTAGTAAAAGTTGGGTGATATTCTTGTATAAATTTAGTGAATTCTTTTCCATTCATTAAATCTATTTTCTTACCTACTTTCCCTACAGATACATTTGAAGAGTAATTAAACTCTGGCGCTCCAGAAGTCCCTTTTTTGGTAGTAATCATAATTACCCCATTTGAAGCTCTTGAACCATAAATTGCAGCTGCCGAAGCATCTTTCAAAATTGTAAAACTTTCAATATCATTTGGATTGATCAGCGATAATGGATTACTTACCCCTGCAGGATTTGTATTATCAATAGGAATTCCATCTATAACAATAAGTGGACTATTGTTTGCATTAATTGATGCTCCCCCTCTAATTCTAATGTTTGGATCAGCATCAGGTTGACCACCATTTGAAGTTATTCTAACTCCAGGTGCTTTTCCAGTAAGTAATTGGTCCGCAGAAATAATAGCTCCTTTGTTAAAATCTTTTGAGGTAATTGACGTTAAAGACCCCGTAGCATCTTTTTTCTTAACAGTACCATAACCAATAACCACAACATCCTTTAATTGTTGTGCATCTTCTTGAAGTGTAACGGTAATTTCTTTTTGGCCGTTGTAAGTAATCGTTTGATTTAGGAACCCTAAATAAGAGAATACGATTTTATCTCCATTTTTAATATTTGATAGTGTAAAATTACCATCAAAATCAGATGTAGTTCCAGTAGTTGTACCTTCTACTATAATATTTACGCTTGGTAATGGTTGCTGTGAAGAACCATCCAAAACAACACCTTTTAAAGTGCCTTGCGCAAAAATACCTATTGGTAAGATAAGTAAGAAAAGTAATAACTTTTTTTGCAGTGTTTTCATACAAATTGTTTAGGTTAAAATTGTTTGTTTAATCGCTTATAAATTCACTTCTAATGTTAAATTTATGTAAAAATTACATATAAAAAAATGAGAATGAGATTTATAGCCTGCGAAAACGTTTTCGTGTTGAAAACTTTATGTTTATCACTAGTTTTTTTACCTAAAATTGCGATACTTTGAAAAAAAAAGTTACTTTTAAAGCATATTAATAATTAGCTTTTTCCAAATGAGAAAAAAAGTCACGCTTAAACAAATTGCAAGAGAATTAGATGTTTCTATTTCAACCGTTTCAAAATCATTACGTGATAGCCACGAAATAAGTGAAGACACTCGTTTAAAAGTGCAAGCTTTTGCTAAATTATACAACTACAAACCAAACAATATTGCGCTCAGTTTAAAAAACAAAAAGACAAAAACAATTGGCATTATTATTCCCGAAATTGTGCATCACTTTTTTGCTACAGTTATTAGTGGAATTGAACAAGTAGCTAACGAAAACGGCTACAATGTTATTGTGTGTTTGTCTGACGAATCATTTGATAAAGAAGTCATTAACTTAGAAATGCTTGCCAATGGTAGTACCGATGGTTTTATTATGTCATTGTCAAAAGAAACGCAACTCAAAAAAGATTTTCATCACATTCAAGAAGTAATAAATCAAGGAATGCCTGTAGTCCTTTTTGATAGAGTTACTAACGATGTTTTTTGCGATAAAGTAATTATAGATGATCAACAAGCTGCTTTCGATGCTGTCCAATTTTTAATCGAACACGGATTTAAAAAAATTGCTCTAATCACTACAGTAGACTATGTAAGTGTTGGAAAATTGAGAACTGATGGTTATAAAAAGGCCCTAAAATTAAACAATATTGAAGTTAACGACGATTTGATTGTAAAAATCGAAGACATCGAAAATTGTTCCATAAAAATCGAAAACTTAATCAAATCTCAAAATTGTGATGCGATTTTTGCAGTGAACGAATTGTTTGCTGTTACAGCCATCAAAATAGCAGCAAAAAATAAGTTGAAAGTTCCAGAAGATATTTCAGTAATTGGTTTTACAGACGGAATTATCTCTCAGTTTTCAACGCCAAGTATTTCAACCGTTAGTCAAAATGGAATAAAAATGGGTAGAAAAGCAGCTCAAATGCTTATTGATAGATTAGAATTAGAAGACGAAGAAGACGAACACTACAAAACCGAAATCATCGAAACTAATTTAATAATTAGAGAATCTACTACAACGAAATAGTTTAATATAAACAATTGATTTACAGTAAAATAAACACATTTATTTTAAAAAAGTCGCAATACATTTTTAAAATAAATGTTGCTTTATTAGAAATAAAATTTTTAAATTTACCGAATCAAAGCTTATAACTTCACTTCTAAAAAATAATAAGTTTTGATAAGCAAAGTGCTTATCGTATTTTAATTTAAATTACGATAATGGAAAAACGTAAATTAGGTTTCTGGGAAATTTGGAACATGAGTTTCGGTTTCTTAGGGATACAGTTCGGTTTTGCCTTACAAGGCGGATTTATGTCCAGAATTTTTCAAACGCTGGGCGCAAATGTTGATGACATTCCCGGATTATGGATAGCAGCACCCTTAACTGGGCTTTTAGTTCAACCAATCGTTGGGTACTTATCCGATAATACATGGAGCCCAAGATACGGCAGAAGAAAACCCTTTTTTCTAATTGGTGCAATTTTAGCTTCAGTTACTTTGTTTTTCATGCCTCATTCTCCAGCATTATGGATTGCTGCTGGATTATTATGGGTCTTAGATTCGTCAATCAATATTAGCATGGAACCTTTTCGTGCATTGGTAGCAGATAAACTTCCAGAATCGCAACGCTCAAATGGATTTGTCATTCAAACTTTAATTATTGGTATTGGAACATGGATAGCTAGTAACTTACCTTGGTTAGTTAACAAATTAGGCGTTTCAAATGAAGCTGCTGCGGGTGTAATTCCACAATCTGTTGTGGTTGCTTTTTCTATTGGAGCCTTTGTGTTTTTTGCAAGCATTTTATTCACCATTTTTACCACAAAAGAAGATCCACCACAAGATTTAGAAAAATTTCTTTCCGAAAAAAAAGAATCAAGATTTATTCCAGATTTAATTTTGAGCTTTAAGGAAATGCCTTCCACAATGAAAAAACTAGGTCTCATTCAATTTTTTAGTTGGTTTGCCTTTTTTACAATGTGGAGCTTATCAACACCTGCTTTAACAGAACATGTTTACCACTCGCCTAAACCAGATGTAAAGGAATTTGCAAAACTTGATGAAGATGGAGAAGCTTTGAAAAATGATAAAAAAGAAACTATTTTTTTAAATCAAATTGCCGAAAGTGATTACAAAGCTAAAGACAAGGTCTATAATGATTCCGCAGATTTAGTAGGTTCGGCAACTGGAGTATATGGTTTATCATCTATGGCATTTGCATTGTTATTGACCTTTTACACCTTAAAAAGAAAAATAAACAGAAAGTACATTCACATGGCTTCTTTAATATTGGGTGGATTAGGATTTATTTACATGTTTTTTGCTACACCATCAACCTTGATGTATTCTTTCATTCTGATTGGTTTTTCATGGGGAAGTATTCTATCAATGCCTTATGCCATGTTATCAAGCGCTGTTAATCCAGATAAAATGGGAATGATGATGGGATTATTTAACATGTTTATTGTTATACCTCAAATTATTGCTGCACTTGGCGGAATTAACTTTTTATACAAATTAATCGGAGAAGCACATATCAATGCTATGATATTAGCTGGAATTTCTTTGATAATTGCAGGACTTTGCAACTTTTTAATAACCGATAAAAACGCAATTTCCGGATAATAAAAACTAATATGGCAAAAAAAGCATTCATATTCGACCTAGACGGGGTAATCGTAGACACCGCTAAATATCATTTTTTAGCATGGCAAAAGTTAGCCAATGAATTAGGAATCGAATTTACACACGAACACAACGAAGGCTTAAAAGGCGTGAGTCGTGTTCGTTCTTTAGATATTATTTTAGAATTGGGAAACATTCAAGCTTCTCAAGAAGATAAAAACAAATGGTTGGTTCAAAAAAACACAGAATACCTTTCCTATTTAGTAGACATGGATGCAAGCGAAATTCTTCCAGGTGTAGTAAAAGTTTTGGAATTTCTGAAAAATAAAAACCAATTTATTGCATTAGGCTCGGCAAGTAAAAATGCACGTCCAATTTTAGAAAAAACCAATAGTATGCACTTTTTTGATGCTATTGTAGATGGAAATGACGTTTCTAACGCAAAACCTGATCCTGAAGTGTTTTTAAGAGCTGCAAAATTAGTAGGTGTTTCCAATGAAAACTCGATTGTTTTCGAAGATTCAGTAGCCGGAATTCAAGCGGCAAATATAGCCAACATGATAAGTATAGGAATTGGTGACGAAACCGTCTTATATGAAGCAAAATACAATTTCAAGGATTTCACCTTTATCGATGAAACCTTTTTAGAAAATCTAATTAATTAAAAATATGTTTAATTTTTTTGAAGCTTTTGGACATCCCTTAAACGCATCAACTTTTAAACTTTAAACAAATAAATTGAATGAATCAAGATTATATTAAACCAGACAATTGGTCGATTATTGAAGAAGGATTTGATGCAGAGCGAGTTAAATCTTCTGAAAGTTTGTTTAGTATCGGAAACGGTGCTATGGGACAACGCGCTAATTTTGAAGAACACTATTCCGGCAAAACTTTTCAAGGAAGTTACATTGCAGGAATTTATTATCCCGATAAAACAAAAGTAGGCTGGTGGAAAAACGGCTATCCAGAATATTTTGCAAAAGTATTAAATGCGCCCAACTGGATTGGAATCGACATCGAAATCAATGGCGAAAATTTAGATTTAGCCAAATGCCAATCGGTGACTAATTTCCGTCGCGAATTGAACATGAAGGAAGGAATTTATTACCGTTCTTTTGAAGCAATATTGGCAAACGGAACCGAAATTTCAGTAAAAGTGCAACGTTTCCTGTCGTTAGATTTAGATGAGGTTGGCGTTATTAATTACGAAATCACCGCTTTAAATTCAGATGCAAAAATCGTTTTTAAACCCTATGTAGATTCAGGAGTTCATAACGAAGATGCCAATTGGGAAGAGAAATTTTGGGAACCAATTAGCGTAAAACATTCTGGCAACGAGGCTTTCGTGACAGCAAGAACATTCAAAACGCATTTTACAGCAACTACTTTCATGCAAAATAGCATTTTGTTAGAAGGCTCAAATTTGAGTGTAGCACCTGTGAGTATCCAAGAAACTAAAGAAAAAGTTCAATTTTCATATGAAGTAGCTGTAACTAAAGGGCAAACTACTACAATTCAAAAAATAGGTGGTTATGCCGTTTCTATGAATCATGAAAATACGATTATAGGCGCAAAAAATAGCATCGCAAAAGCGTTAGAAATTGGCGTTTCTCAATTAACTGAAAACCAAAAACAAGCTTGGGCAAAAATTTGGGAAATGAGCGATATTACCATTGATGGTGATGTAAAAGCACAACAAGGCATTCGTTTCAATATTTTTCAATTGAATCAAACGTATCTTGGAAAAGATTCTCGCTTAAATATTGGTCCAAAAGGATTTACAGGGGAAAAATATGGTGGTTCTACCTATTGGGATACAGAAGCCTATTGTATTCCTTTTTACATGGCAACAAAAGACCAACAAGTTGCTCGAAATTTATTAGCCTATCGATACAATCAATTAGATAAAGCGATTGAAAATGCCGAAAAATTAGGATTTAAAAACGGAGCTGCTTTGTATCCAATGGTAACCATGAATGGTGAAGAATGTCATAACGAATGGGAAATTACCTTTGAAGAAATTCATAGAAACGGCGCCATCGCTTTTGCTATTTACAATTACCATAGATTCACAGGCGATTATTCATACATTCCAGAAAAAGGATTGGAAGTTTTAATTGGAATAGCGCGTTTTTGGCATCAAAGAGCAACATATTCTACTTACAGAAACCAATACGTAATTTTAGGTGTAACTGGTCCAAATGAATATGAAAATAATGTAAACAATAATTTTTATACCAACTATATTGCCAAATGGTGTATTGATTATACGATTGAACAAATTCAAAAAATCGAATCAGAATATCCATCGGATTACACCCGAATTTTGAATAAAGTAAAATTATCACAAGCCGAAATTTCAGCAATGAAAAAAGTTGCTGATGCTATGTATTTTCCATATTCCGAAGAACATGGCGTATATTTACAACAAGATGGTTTCTTAGATAAAGAATTAATCACAGTAGCTAATTTAGACAAATCGCAACGACCAATCAATCAAAAATGGTCTTGGGACAGAATTTTACGTTCGCCATACATCAAACAAGCCGATACGTTACAAGGATTTTATTTCTTTGAAGATCATTTTACCAAAGAACAATTAGAAAAACATTTCGATTTTTACGAACCTTATACGGTGCATGAAAGTTCGTTATCGCCTTGTGTGCACTCCATTCAAGCGGCAGTTTTAGGCAGAATGGAACAAGCCTATACATTTTACTTAAGAACATCGCGTTTAGACTTAGATGACTATAACAAAGAAGTAGAAGAAGGACTACACATTACCTCTATGGCAGGAACTTGGATGAGTATTGTTGAAGGTTTTGGTGGCATGCGTGTTAAAAATAATCAATTGCACTTTGAACCAAAAATTCCAGCACAGTGGAATGGTTATTCGTTTAAAGTGAATTTTAGAAATGCTATCGTAAAAGTAGCTGTTAATCAACAAGGAACGAATGTTTCTTTAGAAGGAAATACTGATGTTGAAGTGTTTGTAAATGGAGAATCTCAATTAGTTAAAAATTAAAAAGATGAATAAATATTTTGTTTCAGTTATACTAGCGCTTTTTTCAATTGTTGGGATGAATGCTCAAGAATTAAAATCGCCAAATGGGAGTTTCAAAATGGTTTTTGCGCTTGAAAATGATGGTACACCAACGTATCAACTTTTCATGAACAACAAAGAAATCATCAAGAAAAGTAAATTAGGTTTAGATCTTCAAAAAGATAAAAAGTCGTTATTGAATGATTTTAAATTGGTAAACGAAGTTAGAAATACCTTTGATGAAACATGGAAACCTGTTTGGGGCGAAGAAACAGCGATTAGAAATCACTACAACGAATTAGCGATTACATTGAAACAAAATGAAACGGAAAGACAAGTTATCATTCGTTTTCGATTATTCAATGATGGTTTAGGTTTTAGATATGAATTTCCAGAACAAAAAAACTTAACGTATTTTATTGTAAAAGAAGAACGTACAGAGTTTGCAATGACTGGAGACCACACTGCTTTTTGGATTCCTGGCGATTATGACACGCAAGAATATGATTTTACCGAAAGTAAATTAACCGAAATTAGAAAATTATTCCGTGGTGCCGTTTCTGAAAATGCTTCACAAAAACAATTTTCTGATACAGGTGTACAAACTTCTTTAATGCTAAAAACCATTGACGGAATATACATGAATATTCACGAAGCAGCATTAATTAATTATTCGTGTATGCACTTGAATTTAGATGATAAAAGCTTGGTTTTCCAATCGCATTTAACACCAGATGCCAAAGGTAATAAAGGTTATTTACAAGCTCCTTGTGTTTCTCCTTGGCGCACCATTATTGCAAGTTCAGACGCAAGAGCTATTTTGGCTTCACGAATGACATTAAATCTAAATGAACCTTGTAAAATTGAAGATACTTCTTGGATCAAACCTGTAAAATATATCGGAGTTTGGTGGGAAATGATTACAGGAAAAAGTGCTTGGGCATATACCGATGAAGTACCATCTGTACAATTAGGAGTAACCGATTTTACAAAAGTAAAACCAAACGGAAAACACGCAGCCAATACAACTCACGTAAAAGAACATATCGATTTTGCTGCAAAACATGGATTTGATGCGGTTTTAGTAGAAGGTTGGAACGAAGGTTGGGAAGATTGGTTTGGTCACGAAAAAGATTATGTATTTGATTTCGTTACACCTTATCCCGATTTTGATGTCAAAGGGATTCATGAATATGCCAAATCAAAAGGGATAAAAATGATTATGCACCACGAAACTTCTGGTTCAACTAGAAATTATGAACGTCACATGGATAAAGCGTATCAATTCATGAAAGATAACGGCTATGATGCCGTGAAAAGTGGTTATGTTGGAAATATTTTGCCTTTAGGAGAACACCATTACAGTCAATCCATCTTAAATCATTATCAATATGCAATTGAAAAAGCGGCTGATTATGAAATTATGGTGAATGCACACGAAGCCGTTCGTCCAACAGGAATTTGCAGAACTTATCCAAATTTAATTGGAAATGAATCTGCTCGTGGAACAGAGTTTCAAGCCTTTGGCGGTTCAAAAGCAAATCACACTACTTTATTACCTTTTACAAGATTAATTGGTGGACCAATGGATTACACACCAGGAATTTTTGAAATGGACATCTCAAAATTAAATCCAGGCAACAACTCGCATTGCAATACTACAATAGCTAATCAATTAGGTTTATATGTAGTTATGTATTCGCCACTTCAAATGGCTGCCGATTTACCAGAAAATTACAACCGCTTTTTAGACGCTTTCCAATTTATTAAAGATGTGCCAATTGAATGGTCAACGTCAAAATATTTGGAAGCAGAACCAGGATATTACATTACATCTGCCCGAAAAGATAAAAATTCAAACAATTGGTTCGTTGGAAATTCAAACGGATACAATGCTAGAACATCAACCATAACTTTAGATTTCTTAGAAAAAGGAAAAAAATATGAAGCAACTATTTATGCTGATGCTTCAGATGCGGATTACAAAACTAATCCTCAAGCGTACAAAATTTCAAAACAAAAAGTAACACACAAAACAAAATTGAATTTGAAAACTGCTGCTGGTGGTGGCTATGCTATTAGTATTATTGAAGTTAAATAGTTTGTCATACTGAACTCGTTTCAGCATCTAAATTTAAACATATGAAAAAATTAATTCTTTTACTGATTATTACATTATCAGCAAGTGTTGCCGCTCAAATTGACCGAGTTGAGCCACCGTTTTGGTACGAAGGCATGCATAAAACCGAAGTTCAAGTGCTATTCTACGGAAAAAATATCGCTCAAAATACGGTTACGGTTTCCAATAATGTAGTAATTACAAATATCACAAAAACAGAAAATTCAAATTACCTTTTTGTAACGATAGATACTAAAAATGTAAAAGCGCAAGAATTGCAATTTACGTTTACCAATGGTAAAAAATCATTCAAAAGAAGTTACGAAATCAAAAAAAGAAAGCCAAATTCGGCACTTCGTAAAAGTTTTGATGCTTCAGATGTAATGTATTTATTGATGCCAGACCGATTTGCAAATGGAAACACAACCAACGATTCGTCTTCAGAATTACAAGAAAAAGCTAACAGAAGTTTACCAGGTGGAAGACATGGTGGTGATATTCAAGGTATCATCAATAATTTAGATTATATTAAAGAATTAGGTGCAACTGCCATTTGGAGTACACCAATGTGTGAAGATAACGACAAAGGCTACTCGTATCATACCTACGGACAATCAGATGTATACCGAATTGACCCAAGATATGGAACCAACGAAGAATACAAAAAATTAGCTGATGAAATGCACAAACGTGACCTAAAATTAATCAAAGATTATGTAACAAATCATTGGGGAGCAGAACATTGGATGTTTAAAGATATGCCTTCATACGATTGGTTTCATCAATTTCCAGGTTACAAACAAAGCAACTACCGCATGACAACGCAATACGATACAAATGGTTCAAAAATAGATGCCAAACTTTGTATGGATGGATGGTTTGTGCCAAGTATGCCCGATTTGAATCAATCGAATCCTTTGGTGTTGAATTATTTGGTTCAAAATGCGATTTGGTGGATTGAATATGCTGATTTAGATGGTTTTCGTGTAGATACCTATTCGTACAACGACAAAGATGGTATTGCAAAATGGACCAAAGCGATTACTGATGAATATCCCTATTTTAATATAGTTGGTGAAGTTTGGATGCACGATCAAGCCCAAATTTCGTATTGGCAAAAAGACAGTCCAATTGCAAAAATTCAAAGCTATAATTCTTATTTGCCAAGTGTGATGGATTTTACACTACACGATGCTTTTGGCTCGGTTTTTAACGAAGATAGAGGTGATTGGTTCAACGGTACAATTAAGTTTTATGAAAATTTCGTGAACGATTTCCTGTATGCTGACCCAAATAATTTATTAATCTTTTTGGAAAATCATGATACAGGTCGTTTCAATCAAATTTATCAAAACGATTTCAAAAAATACCAATTAGGAATGACAATGATGGCAACCATGAGAGGAATTCCGCAATTGTACTATGGTTCAGAAATTGGTATGGCTGGTGATAAAGGAAAAGGAGATGCAGACATTCGTCAAGATTTTCCTGGCGGCTGGAAAGGTGATACAAACAATGCCTTTTTGGCAAACGGAAGAACTGCTGAACAAGCAAAATATTTCGATTTTTCTAAAAAAGTATTAAATTGGCGAAAAAATGCAGCTGTAATTCATACCGGAAAATTAACGCACTATATTCCTGAAAACAATGTGTATGTCTATTTCCGTCACAACGATAATGAAACGGTTATGGTCGTAATCAACAACGCTCCAGACATGCAAAAATTGAATTTAGAACGTTTTCAAGAAAGCATAAAAGCATTTACTTCGGGAAAAGATATTATTTCTGACAAAATAATTGATTTGAAAAAGGAACTTTCAATTGACGGAAAAACTTCAATGATTTTAGAATTAAAATAAGAAATTATGATTAAAAAAATTGCCATTGCATTCGTTGCGATCATCCTTATGGGATGTAAAAATGAAAACAAATCATCAGCAACAGAAACACCAAAAGAAATCGCTAAATTTTCTCCAGAAGTAGAAGAAAATGCAGTTATTTATGAAGTAAACATCAGACAATATTCACCAGAGGGAACTTTTAATGCGTTTACAAAAGACATTCCACAATTAAAAGAATTAGGTGTAAAAATCATTTGGGTAATGCCTATTTTTCCAATTTCTCAAACCAAAAGAAAAGCAACAGGTGGAGATGATAGCAAATTTGCTTCTGATATGCCTGCCGCAGAACAACACAAATATTTGGGAAGTTATTATGCTGTTTCTGATTTCAAAAAAGTAAATCCAGAGTTTGGAACTATTGAAGACTTTAGAAATTTAGTAAAAACGGCTCACGAAAACGGCATCTATGTTATTTTAGATTGGGTACCAAATCACACGGGTTGGGATCACGTTTGGATAAAAGAACATCCAGAATATTATACCAAAAACGCAAAAGGAGAAATTATCGATCCAATCAATCCAGAAACTGGAAAATCATGGGGTTGGTCTGACGTTGCTGATTTGAACTATGACAATCAAAATCTTAGAAAAGAGATGGCTTCCGATATGATGTATTGGGTTAAAAATGAAAATATTGACGGTTTCCGTTGTGATGTGGCAAGTAATGTGCCGTTGGATTTTTGGAAACAAACTATTCCGCAATTGCGAAAAGAAAAAAATATTTTCATGTTAGCTGAAGCTTGGGAACCTGAATTATTAAAAGAAGGTTTGTTTGATATGGCTTATGGATGGGAAGCGCACCATACAATGAATAAAATTGCACAAGGGAAAGAAACCGTTAAAAATTGGGATACCTACATAGAAAAAATCAACAAAGACTATGAAGCGAATGACATCTTAATGAACTTTGTTGACAATCACGATGAAAATTCATGGAACGGAACCACAAAAAGTCGATTAGGAAAAGCAGAAGAGGCCATTACTGCGTTATCATATGTAATGCCAGGAATGCCATTGGTATATAGTGGTAACGAGTATGGATTAGATTATAGTTTGAAATTTTTTGAGAAAGATTCTATCCCAAAAACTAAAGGAGCTGCTTGGGAACTGAGAGCAAAATTAGGAAAATTAAAAAATGAAAATAGTGCATTAAATGGCGGAAAAAACAAAGCTACATACAAAAGAATTAGTACTACTAATGAAAATGTATTGGTATTTGAAAGAATAAAAAACAATAAAAAAGTAATTTATATTGCTAATTTATCTGCTGAAGCTGTTGATGTAAAAATAGATCTTAATGGAACATTTACAAATCATATGATTGGGAAACCAATGGGTATAAGTAAAAACCAAGTCTACTCTATTTTACCATGGCAATATTATATTTTGACTAACTAATTACGAAATTTATTTTAGCTCAATTTTTTAATTACATAAGTTACAATACCCCAGACAATTAATTCGTTGTGTTCTTCAATTTTTATTGATTTATACAACGAATTTTCTGGTATTAAAAACAACGAATTACCTTCCATTTTTATTCTTTTAACTGTAAATTCACCGTCAATTAAACAAACCGCAACTTTATTGTTTTGCGGCTCAATACTTCTGTCAATAACTAAAATATCTCCGTCGTCAATTCCTGCTCCAGTCATAGAATTTCCACTTGCTTTAGCATAAAAAGTGGTTTCTCTATTTTTGACCAATATTTTATCTAAACTTATTTTATTTTCTTCAAAATCTGCTGCTGGCGATGGAAAACCAGCTTTAATTCCGCTGGAGATAAATTGTTGCCCATCTGAAAATCCTTCATCCGGAATAAAAAAGATTAATTTTGAATTTACTAGCATTTTATCACGAGTATTTCTTTAATGTTAGTTGTATATTTTCTAGACAAATGATATTGCTTCATTTTCCATGTTCGTTGCAAATCTTGGTTTCCTAATCTAATTTTTCGTTCACCAAACTTTGCATGTTGTGCATCCATAACTTCCATTATTTTTTGAAATTTTGGATTCTCATCATCAAATAAGTGAAATTGTCTTTGATTGGCAGGAATTATTTCGGTTACAATTACGCCAGCCTTTTTATAGGAATCGCCCTCTTTATATAATTCAGACAACATTTTTAAAGCTAAATTACTAATTGAAAAAGAAGTATTGCTAGGAAAGGGTAATGTGGACATTTTATAAAAATTATAACGTTCACCATTTGCTTTAAATTTATCTTTTTTTAGGAACAAAATTACCCCATAACAACAGGAATTTTGCTTTCTAAGTTTTTCTGCACAAACTGAAGCAAAAGTTGAAACACGCTCTTTTAATTCACTATAAGAAACAATATCTTTTTCAAAACTACGTGTAATTGCAATATTTTTTTTAGTTTTTGGTTCTTCTAAACTTAAAACTGATTTTCCTTCCAATTCATACTTTAAACGCATTCCTACAACGCCCATTTCTCTTTTTATGAAACTTTCGTTATGTGGTAAAGTAAAATCATAAGCGGTTAGAATTCGTTGTCCTTGCATTTTTTTAGTTAATCGATAACCAATTCCCCAAACATCCTCAATTTTTGTCCATTTTAAAGCTTTAATTCTTTTTTCATCTGTATCAATAACATAAACTCCATTGGTGCGTTCTGGAAATTTTTTAGCAATTCTATTGGCTAATTTTGCTAATGCTTTAGTAGGAGCAAATCCAATTCCTGTGGGAATACTTAGCCATTTCATCAATTTATTCTGAATTGTTACCCCATATTGATGATAATCTGAAAGGGATACTCCATTAAAATTTAAGAAAGCCTCATCAATACTATATACCTCAACACTTGGACAAAAACCTTCAAGAATTTTCATTACACGCTGACTTAAATCGCCATAAAGTGCATAATTAGAAGAAAATACTTTGATGTTGTGCTGTTTGATTACATCCCTTACTTTAAATTCGGGTGCTCCCATGGGAATTCCAATTGCTTTCGCTTCATAACTTCGTGAAATAATACAACCATCATTATTCGATAAAACCACAACAGGTTTTCCGTTATATTGAGGCTGAAAAACACGCTCACAAGAGACGTAGAAGTTATTACAATCAACTAAAGCATACATCTTGTAAAATTACTTTTCTTTTTTAAGAAAATGGGCCAAGACAATTGTTAATGTTAATAACTTTGGTTTATCGTATCAATGAAAAGTGGGCTCTAAATGTTTGTCTTGTTTGCGAATTTTGAGGCAAATAATCTACTGTAAACCAATAATCTGTTGAAGGCAATTTTTCACCATTAAAAGTGCCATCCCAAGCAGAATTAGCGGGAGATAATTGTTTCAAAAATTTCCCATATCGGTCAAAAATAAATATTACAGCTTCTGGTTGTTGGCTTAAATCCCATATATTCCAAAAATCATTAATACCATCACCATTTGGCGTAAAGTAGTTTGGATAATTAATGATATAAATAGGTCCTAAACGGGTAGGAGAACAATCGCCAAGCGCATCAAAAATAGTAACAAAATATTCACCCGTAGCTAAATTTGAAAACACATTACTGGATTGTAATTCACTAACGCTGCCGTTAGGGTATTCGAGTTGGTATAGATAAGTGCCAAAGCCTCCCGTAAGATTGACCGTAATAAATGTATTATTTTCAAAAGCGGAACTCACTGTGAAATTAGCAACAGCTGGCCCAGATTGAGTAATGGTAACGGTAGTTGCATTATAGTTGCAATTACTACCAACATCTGGAGTAAGTTTAATAAACTCCACATCATATATACCTGCTTGTGATGCCGTATAATTAGGACCTGTCCCCATAAGTACTCCATTTAAATACCAATTCACAGTATAAAAAGCAGGATTTAATCCAGAATTTATCGTAAAAGTCCTTAAAACATCACCTGTTTCAGAATCTACACAAATAATACCGCCGTTAATAGTAATATCTAACAATGGGTGAATCGTAAATGTAAATGAAATTTCATCGTTACAATTTGGATTACCAATAGCTGAAGCATGCACATAATAAGTATAGGTTCCTGGTGTTGTAATATTTAAATTTGATATTAAATCTGAAGAATTACCTCCTGGTTGCGAATAATAATTAATATCATAAACTGTTGTTGGCAATGTTGGCAAGACATAAGTTCCACATTCATCAGTATCAAACACTAAACCCAAAGCAGATAGATTTGGCGTTTCGGAAACAATAATATCAAAACTATCTTCTTGCGTACAAATTATTCTATCTCCGTTAATTGCATACACATAAATCGTTGTTGTTGTATTAGGTGTATTAAAAATGGTTCCTGGAGGCACCGGATTTATCCCATTCGGATTATAAAAATATCCTATTGAATAATTAAATGGTGTTGGCGCAATATGTGTTAATACAGGTAGCTGATAATTTTCAGATTCACAAACATTCACTTGCTGATAATCAGGTAAATTAATACCATTATAAGTTACTGTAAATGGTCTATTAATTTCGCAGCCAGTTGCCGTGTTTATATTATATAGATAAAACGTTTGTGTCGAATCAAAAATAGTAGAAGAAGAAACTACAACTCCTGTTCCAGAAGGACCTCCTAATGCTGTATAAACAGTTCCGTTCACTGGCGATGGAATAGAATAAGGAGTACACTCCACTCTATCTATAACTCCATCAGCTGGTGGAAATGGATTTATTGAAATCGTAAAACTTGATTCGTTATCACAACCATTAGCATCTGGCACACTATAAATATAATAGGTTCCTGGTGCTAAATGTATTCCTGATAAATCAATAATATCACCTGAATTTAATTGCTGTTGACCAATAATAGTTGGTCCACCAGATAAAGTATAATAGGTTCCGTTTGTTAAAGTTGGTAGTATAAATTCTCCACAATAAATAGCACTAGGAAGTACATCAACTGTAGGTCTTGGGTGAATAGTAATTGTATAATTTAAATTATCCGTACAGTTAGGAAGTACTGTCGTATTTGCATAATAATAAACCGTTTGAGAGGACGTAATATTAAAATCAGTAATCTGAGTTCCTCCTCCCATTGGAGCAGTATAATAACCTCCAAAAGGAATAGAAGGTAATGTATAATTTCCACACCCAGAAACAGCAGTAAACTGCGTAGTGTCTACTAAATTGATTTGAAAACTGTTTTCTAAAGAGCAATTTCCTAAGGATCCAGAACTATTTGTATGTGCTGCTTGATTAAAAACATAATACATCCCTGGAAAATTAGGTCCTGTAACACTTATAACATCTCCAGCAAATAAAGGAATTCCAGAACCAAATGGTCCTGTAAAATAATTACCATTAGTCAAAGGAGGTAATACATATGAATCACAAGTTGTAACATCTGCAGGATCATCAATCAAAGGCTGAGGATGAATATAAATAACAAAAGCATCATCTCTACAAAAAACACCATCCACTTCAGCGTAATAATGAATTGTCATGGTTATTGTTGCCGCAGTAGTATTCGAAAACTGTGTCCCCTCGCTCAATAATGTCCCAATTCCAGATGGCCCACCAGAAGCTGTGTAAAAACTCCCAATTCCATATGGTGCTGTTGGAATGGTAAATGTTCCGCAATGATCTAAAATGGGCACATATTCATCAATAAAATACGCATTAAAAGATGATTCATTCGTACACCCATTTGAATCGGGACCAATAAAAATATAATATGTTCCACTCGAATCAATGATATCACCAACATTTAGTTGTACTTGTCCTATTGTGGTAGGACCTCCCGGCAATAAATAATACGTTCCGTTTACAATTGCTGGTAATACAAATTCACTACACTCTACTGGGTCTGGCAAATCATCTACAATTGGAAGTAAATTTAAATTAATTGTTAAAGATGTAACATCAAAACAATTGGGATTTGAATTGTCTTGCATCCTAATTCCGATTGTTACCGAAGTTGTCCCATTTGGAATGGAAATAAAAGTAATTGGCCCCACTCCAATTGAAGCCTCGGCTATTGAATTATAATAAGATATAGTGTAATTAACAGGTGATTGTCCATTTAAAACTTCTGCATCTAAAAGCGGAGTAAATATGTACTCGGTAGCTCCTGGCACTTCACATAGTGAGACATCAACCGGTTGTGTAGCATCAACTGCGCTTGTAACAATTAAATCAAATGGATAAACTGCATCGCAGAAATTCCCAGTAATTGTATTGAATACTTTAATAAAAATAGTTTGTCCGCCAGAACTCAAATAAGAAGATAAATTTCCGTTTGGAATGGGTGTGTTAGCGGTTATATCTGCTGCAGATTCATAATAAAAAACATCATAAATTGCTGTATTTAATCCTAATGTTATTTCATTATTTGTAGTTAAATCAAAAGCGTAAGAAGTTGCACCTGTATTACAAGTTTGTAAATTTTGCGGATTAGCTACTACTAAATCTGTAAATACAACCGTATCTGTTATTAAACAAGCCCCTTTTGTTGCTTCTACAGTGTATGATCCAGCATTAGTGACAGTATAAGAAGAGTTTGTTTCTCCAGGAATGGGATTGCCATTTTCAAACCAAGTATATGTATATGTAGCATCTAAACCTGTATCTAAAAGATAATCATCTCCCGTACAAATTATCTGATCTGGCCCCAAGTCTAAAGTAGTTGTAAAACTACCTGCTGCCAAAAATACAGCGGAATCAAATCCAGCATCATTATAATCGCCAATAACCAATCGGATTTTGTATGGAGTATTAGGTGTAACTGCAGAGGCTGCATTCATTACTACAGTATGGCCTCTCATGTTCAAAGTTGATGCTGCTGGATTGTTTACATTAAATACATCAAAAAAAATAGGATTAGACGAAGCACATGCAACATTGTATGCAGCATCCCTAATGTCTTTTACTGTAACAGGGGTATTTGTTCCAGGAATAACGGCCAAATTTGTAGAAACTCCTGAACTTAAATCTGTTAAAACAAAAGCAAAAACATCACTAAAACCACATTGATATTGCCCATATTCATTTGAAGCAAATAAAAAGTCAAAACTGAACGTGTTAGATAATGAAATAAAGTCAAATTCTAAAAAGGCAATATCTGTAATTGCTCCTGATTGTCCACTTGAATTACTTAAATTTTGCAAATAAGTATCTCCGTTTGAATTAATTTGCGAACTTAAATTTAGATTATTATATATTCCTTGCGTATTTGTTGCTATCCCATTCCTAATAATTATTCCTTCATTAATTGGAAATAAAGAAGCATTTCTGTTAAAATATGCCACTGATTGTGGAGAAGAAATTGAAATATTAGAAACCTCAACACACGAATTACCTAGTAACAAATCAACTAACTGTGCTGGTGAATTTGAAGTATTATCAACTAGTATGGTTTGTGAAAACAAACTTGTTGAAATAAAAAAGGCGAGTATACTAACTATTTTTTTCAAGATTTTTCTTTTTTAAATTAAAATCATTGATATAAATGTAGGGAAAAAATAAAAATGATGGTAATTGCATTATAAAAAAGGTCGAACAATTATAAATTGTTTAATCTTTTTTATAATGCAATAAATTATTTATTAATCATTCAATTTCAATACTGCCATAAACGCTTCTTGAGGGATTTCAACATTTCCAACTTGTCGCATACGTTTTTTACCTTTTTTCTGCTTTTCTAACAATTTACGTTTACGTGAAATATCACCACCATAACACTTGGCAGTTACGTCTTTTCGTAGTGCTTTGATGGTTTCACGAGCAATAATTTTTGCTCCAATTGCTGCTTGAATTGGAATATCAAATTGCTGTCTTGGAATTAATTCTTTTAGTTTTTCACACATTTTTTTACCAATGTGAAACGCATTACTTTCATGAATTAATGCTGAAAGTGCATCCACGGATTGTGCATTTAGTAATACATCTAATTTTACTAATTTAGATTCACGCATACCTATTGGATGGTAGTCAAAAGAAGCATAACCTTTAGAAACTGTTTTTAATCTGTCATAAAAATCGAATACAATTTCCGCTAACGGCATATCGAAATTCAATTCTACACGTTCGGTAGTTAAATACGTTTGATTAGTAATAACACCTCGCTTTTCGATACACAAACTCATTACATTTCCTACGAAATCAGATTTTGTAATAATTGTGGCTTTAATATAAGGCTCTTCTACTCTATCTAACTTTGAAGGCTCTGGCAAATCTGATGGATTATTTACAATCAAAATAGTCTCTGGCTCTTTCTTAGTGTACGCATGATATGAAACGTTTGGAACAGTAGTGATAACAGTCATGTCAAACTCACGCTCTAAACGTTCTTGAATAATTTCCATGTGTAACATTCCTAAGAATCCACAACGGAAACCAAATCCTAAAGCGGCCGAACTTTCTGCAGTAAATACTAACGAAGCATCGTTCAACTGCAATTTTTCCATCGACGCACGTAAATCTTCATAATCTTCGGTATCAACAGGATAAATTCCTGCAAATACCATTGGTTTTACATCTTCAAAACCATGAATCATATTAGTAGTTGGCGTTTTGGCATCAGTTACAGTATCTCCTACTTTCACTTCTTTTGCTTCTTTAATTCCTGAAATCAAATAACCTACATCGCCTGTCGAAATTTTATCTTTTGGTACCTGATTTAATTTCAAAGTCCCAATTTCGTCTGCAAAATATTCATTTCCAGTTGCCATGAATTTAATTTTCTGACCCTTTTTGATTTCACCATTTTTCACACGAAAAATAACCTCAATTCCCCTAAATGGATTATAGTGTGAATCGAAAATCAATGCTTGTAATGGTTCTTCTGGATCCCCTTTTGGTGGCGGAACTTTTTCTATAATAGCAGCTAAAATATTTTCAACACCAAAACCTGTCTTTCCAGAAGCATGAATAATATCTTCTAATTTACAACCTAATAAATCAATAATATCATCACTAACTTCCTCAGGATTAGCACTTGGTAAATCTACTTTATTTAAAACTGGAATAATTTCCAAGTCATTTTCTAAAGCCAAATATAAATTTGAAATCGTTTGTGCTTGAATACTTTGTGCAGCATCTACAATCAACAGAGCGCCTTCACAAGCGGCAATGGAACGAGAAACTTCATACGAGAAATCTACGTGACCAGGTGTATCAATTAAATTCAAAATGTATTTTTCACCTTTATAAGTGTATTCCATTTGAATAGCGTGACTTTTTATGGTAATTCCACGTTCGCGTTCTAAGTCCATGTTGTCTAATAACTGAGCTTTTTCTTCACGAGCGGTAACCGTTTGCGTAGCGCCTAACAAACGATCTGCTAACGTACTTTTTCCGTGGTCAATGTGTGCAATAATGCAAAAATTTCTAATGTTTTTCATCTTTCAATGTAAAGTTCATGTACAAGAGGCATTTTCATCAGTCAAACTCTTGTTCGTTTAATCTGCAAATATAAGCTAAAGTTTAGATTATAATGATATGTTTTTGAATCATAATATGGATAAAGTTGAAACAAAGCCGTTTATTTTTTCAAATCAGAAATAGTAGATTTTTCGCCTTTACTTATTAAATACAATTGTTCCGACATTTCATAAAGATTTGTTGCGCTGGTATTGCTAAAAACGATGATACTTTTGTCGTTCTCGAGCGTACGAATCCAATTGGTGTTGGAACCCAGAATACCTCCTGGACGATACACAAATTTAGTATTGAAAATACCATAACCATCGGCAAACCAAAATCCAAACGCCACATTATCAAGTGATCTATTTGGCGCAATCATAAGTTCGGTAGTTTTTTTAGAAAGTAATTTATAGTTGAAAATGGCAGTATCAAATTTCAATAAATCTTCCACAGTCGAATACATGGAACCTGAGCCAAAAAAGTTTTCTATATAATAAGGTTCGTCATTTTTAAATTCATTTGTTTTTTCATCCATAGTGTAAGAATCCACTAAACCCGGAATAATATCTGTTGATTTTAACATATTGGTATTTTGCATTTGAAGCGGTTTTAGGATTTTTTCTTCCAAATTTTTTTCAAATGATTTTCCAGTGATGTTTTCGATAATTTTATGCAAAATCATATAATCTCCATTATTATATGCGCTCTTTTTCCCTGGAATTGTGTCCAATTTATTACTACAGTAAGTGTCAATATAATCATCAATTGACAAGGGTAATTGGTAGGTTTTCAATTGGAGTTTTTCGGCAAGATTTGGAATTGCAGAACTGTAGGTAAGTAAATTTTCAATGGTAACTTTGTCTTTTGCTTCGCCTTTGTACTTTGGAAAATACGTTCCAAAAGTCGCTTTTAAATCAAGTTTTCCTTCTTGATAAAGTTGCAAAATTAAAACAGCAGTAAACGTTTTTGTTATCGATAAAATTTTGAATTTAGAATCGGCTTTAATTGTATTATTATGTTGTCTATTAGCAATTCCTGTTCCAGTTAAGAAGTCGATTTTGCCATTTGTAGCTACTAAAACGGTTCCGTTAAAGTTTTTTTGTGAATGATAATAATTTACAACTTCGGTATATTTTTCTGTTTGAGTAAATCCGAATTGGAAAACTAGTAATGTGATAATTGATAAAATTTTTCTCATAATTAAAACCTATATAATGTAAAACTACCATAAAAAATTTACTAAAAATGTAAAAATGTAATTAAAGTGTTTATACTTATCCTATTAGATTAAATTTCATAACTAAATATTCTTAACTATCTTTGCAAAAAAAATAAAGCAATGCCAAAAATTGGTAACATCATACTACCCGATTTTCCTTTATTATTAGCCCCAATGGAAGACGTAAGCGACCCACCATTTCGTCGTTTATGCAAATTACATGGCGCTGATTTAATGTATTCTGAATTTATTTCTTCTGAAGGATTGATTCGCGATGCCGTAAAAAGCAAACAAAAGCTAGATATTTTTGATTACGAAAGACCGGTTGGAATTCAAATATTTGGCGGTGATGAAGAAGCTATGGAGATGTCTTCGCGAATTGTTGATGCCGTTCAACCTGATTTGGTAGACATCAATTTTGGTTGTCCAGTTAAAAAAGTGGTTTGTAAAGGTGCTGGTGCTGGTGTTTTAAAAGATGTAGATTTGATGGTGCGATTAACCAAAGCTGTTATCAAAGGAACTAATCTTCCTGTTACAGTTAAAACACGTTTGGGTTGGGATGAAAGCTCCATAAATATTGATGAAGTTGCAGAACGTTTACAAGATATTGGTGTGCAAGCTTTAACGGTTCATGCCAGAACGCGTGCCCAGATGTATAAAGGTCATTCGGATTGGAGTCATATTCAAAGAATTAAAGAAAACCCTAGAATTACGATGCCAATTTTTGGAAATGGCGATATTGACTCTCCTGAAAAAGCATTGGAATACAAAAATAAATACGGTTTAGATGGCATGATGATTGGTCGTGCTGCTATTGGTTATCCGTGGATTTTCAACGAAATTAAACATTATTTCGCTACAGGAGAAAAATTAGCTCCACCAAGCATGAATGATCGAATTGAAGCTGCAAAAAATCACTTAATTTGGAGTATCGAATGGAAAGGTGAACGATTAGGCATCAACGAAATGCGTCGTCATTACACGAATTATTTCAAAGGCATTCACGGTTTTAAAGAATACAAACAAAAATTGGTTACCACAGATGGTATCAATCAATTATTGGATGTATTTACTGAAATAGAACAAGTGTATGCGGATTATGTTTTTGAGGGATAAAACTTATACCTCAATCCTTTTCCATTTTCCTTTTTTATACAAAATGTAACCTGCAATTGTTATGCAGGCTTCTGCAATTGGAATAGCCATAAAAACGCCTGTTGGCCCCATTTTCATATACTTTGCTAAAAAATATGCTAAAGGAATTTGAAACAACCAAAATCCGAAAAAATTAATTTTTGTGGGTGTCCAAGTATCTCCTGAACCGTTAAAAACATTAATGAGCACCATGCCAATTCCGTAAAAAACATAACCAATACTCACTATTTGAAGTGCTTCAACAGCAATTTTTAAAACTACCTCATCGTTTGTAAACAACGAGACAATATATTGAGCACCCGTTAAAGTGATAATTGTAATGACTGCCATAAAAATCACATTGTACTTCGCAGTTATAAAAACCGATTTTTCAGCACGATCCACTTGTTTTGCTCCTAAATTTTGACCCACTAAAGTTGCGGCTGCACCACTTAATCCCCAAGCAGGAAGTATGAAAAACATCATAATTCGCAATGCCGTTTGATACCCCGCAGAACCTTGATCTCCGCCTGTTGTTGCCACCAATTTAGCTAAAAATATCCAACTGCACGATGCAATCACAAACTGTAAAACACCTGGAGCCGCAATTTTTAACAATGCTTTAATTTGTTCAAAATCAGGAGTAAGATAAGCTATAATCATTTTAATAACACCCTTTCCGTTAAAGAGATGATAGACTTGATAAACAACCCCAATACTTCTTCCAATAGTAGTAGCTATTGCAGCTCCCGTTAGTCCATAAGCAGGAATTGGTCCCCATCCATTAATTAAAATTGGATCTAAAATAATGTTACAAACATTTGCTAACATTAAACTTTTCATGGCTATAGCAGCATTTCCAGCACCTCTAAAAATTCCATTAATCAAAAATAAAAGCATAATTGAAATACTTCCTCCCATCATAATTTGAACAAAGGGCGTTCCGTAAATAGCAGATTCTGTTGAAGAACCCATCCACATGAGCAAATCCGTTGCAAAAACTACCCCGAAAATACTAATAACTGTATTGATAGAAACAGCTACAACAATCGCTTGCATTCCTGCTTTAGCTGCTGCAACAGGATCTTTTTCACCAATTCTTCTAGCAACAACAGCTGTGGCTGCCATACTAATTCCAATAGCTAACGAGTAAATGATTGTGAGAACAGATTCGGTTAATCCAACAGTTTGTACAGCAAAACTGCTGTTTTCTAAATGCCCAACAAAATACAAATCCACTAATGCAAAAACCGATTCCATCATCATTTCCAAAACCATTGGAATGGCTAGTAAAATGACTGCTGTTTTTATTTTTCCAGATGTAAAATCATAGTTTGACTCACCATTTAATGCCATTTTAATGGTAGAAAAAATGCGAGAAAATATATTTTTTGATTTTTTTTCGGTCATTTTTAATAAAAATTTAGATGAGTAAAATATTTTTATACAAATAAACCAAATTTAATTCAATCCAAAATATACAATGGGAATTTGTAATGAAAAATTAATACTTCTAAAGTCAAACAATTTTTCATAATATAAATTGGAGTATATTCTAATTGGCTTTTCATGAATATTAAATTTAATTGTTTTTGAAACTCCTAGAACATAATTAGTTAAATGATTTTCATATAAATTAATTTCATAATAAGGTGTCAATTCAACAGATTCAATTTTTTTACTAAATGCCAAATCCAATCCGTTGTATCTTGAATCAATTACTAGTTGATTGTAAGAAATTCCAAAATTGAAATATTTATCAATTGAAAATGCGTAGTTTATTTTATAATTTTCAAACTGCCCAACTGATTTTATATAATCTAAATCATGTTTCTCGTAAGAAAATCTAATTACATCAGAATAAGATTTATTAGCAGAAAATATCGAGTTTTTACTAATGTAAGTTTGAATTCGTGAATTACCATTAAAATCAACTTGATAGTTTAAAGAAGCTCCTATTTTGAATTCCTTTTTATTAATCTTATTGACATAATAATGACTACTAAAACCAAACGGCAATCTATAATCCCCCAAATAATCAAGATTTACAAAAGAATTATGAAGTTTATAAAATGCAATACTACCATTATTCGAATAGATATAACCATTTGGTAATTCCTTTTGAAAATCAACACTTAAACTATCAATCTTAGTTATTTTTAAAAACTCATTAATAAACATATTGATTTTTTTTACTTCAAACAAAGTTGAGTCTTGATATTTTGGCGACCAATAAGACTTTACATTGTAAGTTTTCTTTGTTGCTTTTTCAAACCTATAAGTAATTCCATCAAAACCAAATGTCCATTTAACTATTTTGGAATCATCTGGAATTGTATCTAATTTTGAAAAATCTATTAAATTCTCTATTTTTTGTAATTGTACGTTATCTAAAGGATATTTTCTAATAATAGTATCAACAACAACCTCCTTCTTGCTTTGATAAACAAATTTAGTAACGAATCCATTATTTTGATTCAAGGAATCCTTCCAAAAATCAATTTTAGTTCCATGAAATGATAACCTAAAATAAAAATCTTCTTGAGTCGTTTTTAAATTCTTTAAGTCAAACTTTTTTAATTGAGGTAACTCATATTTTTCAAAATATGAGTCATTGATTGAGTCAATAATTTCTTTTTGAGCAAAACCCAATTGAAAAAAGAGAATCAGAATGAAGACTTTTTTAATCATAATCAAATATAGAAAAATTACATAACTATATAGATGTACTATTTTACTAAAAGGTTGGAATTATTTCAAAGATTCTGAAACAAGTTCAGTATGATAGAATCCTATTATTTACCCATGATAAACCCTAGAAAACACAATCTTTCCGTCTTTAATTTCTAAAACTTCGGCTACTAACATATCTTCTTCACCTTCTACTTGACGTGTGTATTCCATAAAAACTCGGTCAGTGTTAGCGGTTAATGAAGTTACTTTGTAGTGTAAAGTTGGCAATCGATCAAAAGCATCTTGCCACCAAATGCGCATGGCTTCTTTGCCAATAATTAAACCATTGGTTTCAGGTTGACGCATTTTTAATTTCGGACTAAAATGTTGGGCCTCGTCGTCGTATAATGCTAACAATTTTTCTAAATTTTTGGTATTGAAAGCATCAAACCATCTAATGGCAATTTGTTGTAGTTGATTAGGCATAAAGTTTAAAATTTAAACGCAAATCCCGAAGCTTCGGGACGCAAAACGTTAATAAATAAAAAAGACACAAAGAAAAAATCGATGTGCCTTTATATTTTATAAAATGGTATTAAGCATTTTTAAGGTTGATGATTTCTTGTTCAGTTAAGAATCTCCAATCACCTCTTGGTAAATTTTTCTTAGTCAAACCGGCAAAAGTTACACGGTCTACTTTTAAAACATCATATTTTAAGTGTTCAAAAATTTTACGAACTACTTTTACATTAGACGTTTTCATTTTGATACCTATTTCACTTTTTGGTTGATCTTCAATATAGGTAATTTCCTCCACAAATACTTTGTGTTCTTCAATCATTAATCCTTTTTGGATTTTTTCTAAATCTTCGTATTTTAAATTTTTATCTAACGAAACTTGATATACTTTAGATGAACGTTGATTTGGAACCGTGAATTTCTGTACGATTTCGGTATCATTGGTAAACAACAACAAACCCGTTGTGGTCTTATCCATTCTTCCAACAGGCATTAAGTTTGCTTTTGAAGCACCTCGAACTAAATCCAATACATTTGCAGATCCTGGAGAATCGTCTCCTGCTGTTGAAAAGTTTTTAGGCTTATTTAACAATACATATTCTTTCTTTTCTGGAGTAATATTCACTCCATCAAACTGAACCACATCGGTTAATTTAACGCGGTGACCCATTTCGGTAATGACTTCACCATTTACTTTTACATTACCACTTTGAATGTAAATATCCGCATCTCTACGGCTACACATTCCTGAATTAGAAATATAACGATTTAGACGAATTTCGTCTGGATTAGATGGTCTTTTTGGAGATTTCGGAGCTTTTGGAGCTTCTGGTTTTGCCGCTTCTGGTTTAGTTGCAAATTTTGAAGGTGCTTTACGAATTGGTGCATTTCCTCTTGAATTGCTATCTTTCTTGTAGCCTCCTTGTCTTGCTGAACCTGGACGGCTTTTATCATTCCCTTGACGTGACATAATTATAAACAAATTTTTGCAAAGATATAACTAATATGTTGAAACGCCCACTTTAGTTTTTTAAATCCAAAAATGATTGGCAGAAACAACTAATATAAAGATAAAGAATGAGTTAAAATTAGTTTTTTTCCATGAAATAAAACTGAAGGCTCTATTAATACAATACAAAAAACACCTGAAACAATTATAAACTTTAATAAAAAATGAAGTTTTAAATATTCTGTTTTTGTAGTTGCTTTCCACAATAACGTTGCAAAGAACAACAAAGTAATTAAGCTTAAATAAAAGTAAATATCCATGTAACCTACATTGTAAATTTCGACTAAGAAATATACTGGTATCAATGTTAAAACAGTTAATACGGAAATAATAGTTTTTGCTCTTTTTTCACCAAAAACCACAGGAATTGTCTTATAATCCGCAATTAAATCGCCTTCGATATTTTCTAAATCTTTAATTAATTCTCGAATTAAAATCAATAAAAACAAAAAAGTAGCGTGTGCAAAAATAACTTCATAGAAATTTTTATAGTACATCAAAATTCCGAAGAAAGGTAAAACCGCTAAAACGGATGCCGTGATATTTCCAATTAAGAACATTTTTTTCAACTTATGCGAATAAAACCAAATCAAGAAAATGTAAGCCGAAAAAAACAACATCGCTCGCCAAGAAATGAAGAACATCAGCAAAGCCACAATGAAATTAATCGTAAAATAAACTTTTAACTTGGTTTCCTGACTCACCAAACGGTCAATCATTACTTTTTTTGGACGATTGATTAAATCTTTTTTGGCATCATAAAAATTATTGATAATGTAGCCAGAAGCAATTGTTAACGTAGAAGCGACCACAATCAAAAACAAACGCCAATCGAGTATAATGTCTAATGCTCTTTTTTCGGGAGCTAAAATAAAAATCGCCGAAAGATATTGCGCCAATGCAATCACCCAAATATTGTATCCTCTAATTACAGAGAAAAAACTGAATATTTTAGTAAGAACTAATTTGGTTTTACGGGTGAGCATGAGTTTTTGTTCAAAGTTTAAAGTTTAAAGTTGCCTTCAAACTATAAACATTAAAAATTATAAACTACTTCTAATTTATAGTCTTTTAAAGCTATTTTTGCTTTGTCTAAATCTTGGGTAAACCCTAAAATATAACCACCACCGCCAGAACCACATAACTTAAGGTAGTAGTCATTTGTGTCGATTCCTCTTTGCCACACTTGGTGAAATTGCTCTGGAATCATCGGCTTAAAGTTGTTCAAAACTACTTTTGATAGTTGTTTAGTGTTTTCTAACAACGATTTTACATCGCCATGCAAGAAATTTTCCACGCAAGCATCGGTATATTTTATGAATTGTGATTTTAACATTGTACGGAAACCGTTGTCTTTTAAGTTTTCCATAAAAATAGAAACCATTGGAGCCGTTTCGCCCACAATTCCTGAATCTAGTAAGAAAACAGCACCTTTTCCTTGTGTACTTTGCGTTGGAATTCCAGTAGCTTCAATATTATCTTTCGAATTGATCAAAATGGGAATACTCAAATAGCTATTCAACGGGTCTAAACCTGAACTTTTTCCGTGGAAAAACGATTCCATTTGAGAAAAAATCGTTTTTAATTGCAATAATTTTTCACGCGTTAAATTTTCTAACACCGTGATTTTATCATGAGCATATTTGTCATAAATAGCAGCAACCAAAGCACCACTACTTCCTACACCATATCCTTGAGGAATGCTTGAATCAAAATACATTCCGCTGTTCACATCTTGTTTTAAAACTTCTAAATTGAACGTTACCAATTCAGGTTGATCAGCTTGTAAATTTTGTAAATAAGTAACAAACTTTTTTAAACTTTCGTTTGATTTAATTGCGCTTTCTGAAGGATTTTCATCTTTCTTTAAAGCACCGTTATAGAAATTATATGGAATTGAAAGTCCTTTCGAATCTTGGATAATGCCATATTCTCCGAAAAGTAATATTTTTGAGTAAAAAAGTGGTCCTTTCATAAATTTCAGTTTTCTTTTTCAGTAAACAATGAGTAAATGTACAAAATTAATTTGATTTAGCACCCGTACCAATTTCATCGCAAATATACTGACCATTTTGACAATAGCCAACTAATTCACTTTGAATAAATTGCAAGACGGTTTCTTTCACATTTTCAGGATACAAAACATGCACATTTGCTCCTGCATCTAATGTAAAACAAACTGGATTTTGGGTTTCATTTCTGAACTTCCAAATTTTGTTGATGATTTCTAATGTGTTGGGTTTCATTAAAATAAAATACGGCATCGAAGTCATCATCATGGCGTGTAAAGTCAAGGCTTCGCTTTCTACAAGTTTGATAAATTCTGCGACATTTCCAGCAGTTAAAATCCTTTTTATTTGAGATAAATTATCGTGTGCTTGAGCAAAACGTCTTTCAGCATAAGGATGATTGTGCATTAAATCGTGTCCAACCGTGCTCGAAACTTGCTTTTCTCCTTTATCAACAAGCAAAATTGTGTCTTGGTAATTTTTAAAGTTTTGATGCACTTCGGAAAACTCTACACCAAATAAATCCGAGCTTTCATTAATTTCTGCATGATTCCCCCAAACTACTACTTCACCTTTAATACTTCTGCAGGCACTTCCACTTCCTAATCTTGCTAAAAATGAAGCTTTTGAGTAGAAATATTCATCAGTAATAGTTGGATTAATTGCTTTTTCCAAACTCATGATGTTCATTGCTAAAGCGGCCATTCCGGATGCCGAAGACGCAATTCCTGAACTATGTGGAAACGTGTTTTGAGTGTCAATTTTGAAATGATATTCTTTCAAAAACGGACAATATTTTTCGATTCTTTCAAAGAATTTTTGAATTTTTGGTTTGAAATCTTCTTTTGATTTTCCTTCAAAAAGTAAATCGAATGAGAAACTATTGTTTTCTGATTTTTTAACTACTTCTAATTTTGTGATTGTTTTACAATTGTTTAACGTAAAACTTATTGAAGGATTTGCTGGAATTTGATGTTCTTTCTTTCCCCAATATTTCACTAGGGCTATATTACTAGGTGCGCTCCACTCAAAAATAGCAGATTCAATAGTGTTATGATGCGATGTAATAAAATCTTTTTCGGCAAGCATAGCTTAAAATTTTGACAAAAATACCTAATTTGATTGATTTGTTCCCTTGATATTTCGTTAATTTGCTTATAAATTTAAAATTATGAAAACGTATTCCCGAATTTTACTTTGTATCGCTATTTGTTTGGCCGTGGGATATTTGTCAAGCATTACTACACAATCGAGCATAAAAACTTGGTATCCAACGATTGAAAAACCAATTTTTAATCCGCCAAATTGGGTTTTTGCACCCGTTTGGACAATGCTTTTCATTCTAATGGGAATTGCTGCTGGTTTGGTTTGGAACAAACTAGAATCCAACAAAGAATTAGTTAAAAAAGGATTATTATTTTTTACTATTCAACTGCTTTTAAATGCTTTATGGTCGTATTTGTTCTTTGGATTAAACAATGTTTTATTGGCTTTAATCGAAATTATTTTGCTTTGGTTGGTAATTTATGAAACGTATCATATTTTCAAACAAATTGACAAGAAAGCTTCATATTTGTTGATTCCTTATTTAGCTTGGGTTGGTTTTGCAACTATTTTAGCTGGAAGTATTTTTTGGTTGAATCGATAAAAAAGACATAAAAAAAGGCGACTTCAAATTGAAATCGCCTTTTTTTAATATTTTGAAAAAATTATTTACTTCCCATTCCTTCCATTTCTTTGTAGAAAGTTTCTTTGAATTTTTCGTAATTATAATCTACTTTTAATCTTTCATCGGTTGAAATTCTGTTATTTAAAGTAGTAAGTAATGCGCCATTATTCAATTCAATTGCAATATATGTTTTGTATTTTCCTGCTGCAGTTTTAGTCAATTCTTCACAAATAGTTTTAGTACCTGAAATAGATTGATTGATCACCTCACGGCTTAAACCTTCATATTTTGCAATATATTCTTGTTTCCCAGCTGAATTTACATCGTTAAAATAGTTATCGATAACGGCTTTTAAAGTTACTTCAATTTGTCCAGCCAATTCTAAACGCGCATTACTCAATGCCATTCTTTTTGAGTTAGCTTGATCTGGACTTTCGCCTACACTATTTGCTCTAAAAAAATCTTTATCTGTAAAATATTTTGGACCACTGCACAAAACTTCTACTTTAACTTCTCCTTTAGGAGCATCTACTGGTTTTTCTTCTTTTTTACTTTTACAAGAAGCTGCGCTAAGCACTAATAAACCTACTAAAATTGTATTTCTCATGATTGTAATTTTTTTCATTTTTGTATAATTATTGTTAAACACTTATTTTTGGTATCAAATTTGAAATATTTGCCAATATTAACAAAAAAAACAACTAAAAAAAACGTTTGTTTGTTATTTTTGTTTTAAAATTGTCCCTTAATCAATAACTTTTTTTACAAAATACGTGCCAATTTATGAAATTGAATTTTACTCCAAAATATATTATTGCCCTATTGTTTCTAATTCTTTTTTCTTGTAGTGTAAAAAACTCGACCTTAAAAAAAGGTGCCGAAATGGAAAAATTAGGTAATTTTAAGCAAGCTTCTGAATTGTATTTAAGCGTTTTATATCGAAAATCAAATCTTCCAGAAATTGAAAATGCTTTGAGAAGAAGTGCGCAATTACACATTTCAGAAACGGCTTTTTCTATTGCAACAAAAAATGAAAAAAACGATAAAGAAGGAGTAGTAAATGAATATTATAATTTGAATGCTTTTGTAAATCAAGTTAACGCTTTTACAAAAAACATTGATATTGATCAGCAAACTATAGCAATCTACACAAAAAATTTAGACCAATATTTAATTGGGCAATATGATTTAGGCATTAAATACCTTTCTGAACAAAAATTTACTGAAGCTGAAAGTGTTTTTAACACAATTTCTCGTTTTAACGCTAATTACAAAGACACTTCTAAACAACTTAGTATTGCAATAAACGAACCTATTTATCTTTCTGGAATTCAGTTATTTGGAGAAAAAAAATACATGACAGCATACCACAAATGGAATGAAGTTTATACACGTGAACCCAATTATAAAGATGTAAAAAACAAATTACAACAAGCTCTGAATGAACGCTATAAAGAAGGAAGTTACTATTTAATGCAAGAAAACTTCAAAGAAGCTGCAATGGCTTTTGAGCAAGTAAAAAATATTAATATTAATTATTTAGATGTAAAAAATCTTTACAAAGAGTCTTCCTGCGAGCCTATTTATAGAAAAGCTGTAAAAGATTTAAAAATTAAAAAATGCCGAACTGCTTTTTTTGACTTAGATAAAATGATTCAAAACTTTGATGCGTATAAAAATTCAGATGAATTAAAATATCAAGCTTTAGAATGTGCGGAATATCCTATAATTGTTGAATCATATCGCGCTAGAAATTCGAACGGATTTGAAAATAACATTCAAAATGCTGTAATTGAAGATATCTTAGCTAGTAAAAACCCTTTTGTAAAAATCATCAAAGGAAGTAACGACATTGCTTCACCGTATTATAGAATTGGAGAATCAAGTAGAAATAATTCGCAATTAACACGTTACATTGCTAATTCTTACATAAAAACTAACGCTAAAGCTGTTTTAACAATTCACATCAACCAATACCAATTTGAAGAATCGCCTGTAAGAAGTTTTGATGTAAATGGAATTGAAATGAATAAGATGAAAGCAAAAAACGGAGCCGATTCGTTAGTAGAAAAAGCAGTAGTTTACAAAGAGTACCAAAAAAGAAGTACGCTACAATCAAGTATTACTTATCGTTTAGTAGAAATTACTAGTGGTAAAATTTTACTGCAAAAAACGATTCAGAAAAGTGAAATACAAGAATTGCGCTATGCTCGAAACAATAATTCAAATTTCAAAATGATTTATCCAACACGAGTGAATGCCAATCAAATTATTAGAGACGATTCGAATTATAAAAAATTACAAACATTATTTCAAACTAGCGAACAAATTAATAACCAGCAACTCGTTGATAATTTATTAAACGATTTTAGAAAGCAAATAGTTACTGAAATTTTACTTTTTAATCCTGAAGAATAATGATTAAGCATATCGTTTTATTGGTGAGTTTTTTTCTTTTTTTGGCTTGTGGAAGTTCTAAAAATAATTCAACTGTTTTAGAAAATGCTCCAGAATGGGTAGTAAAAACACCTGTAAATAATTTCAACTATATTGGCATTGGAATGGCATCAAAGGCATCTTCCGATTACAGAGAAAAAGCTCAAAAAATGGCGTTAACCGAGATTTCAAATAGTATTTCGGTTACTGTTTCCAGTAATAATTCATTAAACGTTTTTCAATATGATGATACTTTTAACGAGTTTTATCGCATGAATAGTATGGTTTCAAGCGCTGCTTTTTTAGAAGGATATGATGTGGTTGACGTTTTTGAGAATGAAAATTATTATTACACTTATTTAAGTTTGTCAAAACAAAAACACCAAGAATTAAAAAGAGCGCGCATCAATAAAGCGTTGGAATCGTCTTTATTCAAATTTGATTATGCCAAAAAATTAACTCTAGAAAAAAACTTCACAGAAGCTATTAAGCAACAAATTTATGCATTGGAAGACATTAGCGAATTTTTAAGTGAAGATTTACGTTACAAAGAAAATCAAATTGAAAAACCCTATGTGAGTTATTTGATGAATTCTATTTTTACAAGTTTGAATCAAATTGAAATACAATTCCCTTCAAAACAACTTAACATAAAACACGCTTCTGACCCAAAAGAAATCTATATTCAACCTATTACTGTTGTATCGCAAAATAAACCACTAAGTATGATTCCTGTTTCAGTATTTTACTCTTGGCAACCAGGACAAAAACTTGATTTAATTACCGAAAGCAATGGTAATATTACTTTAATTGTACCTAGAAATTGCAGCAAAAATAATTTGGAAAAAATCAACATTCTATTAGACACCTATTCTTTAGTTAAAAACATAAGTCAAAACCGTGTGGTGCAAAAAATATTTGAAAATTACCAATCAAAAAAATTCGAATTAACCGTTACTAAAAAGTTACCTACTGTTGAACTTGATGTTTTTTTAATTGAAAAAAATAGAAAAAACCTAAATGCTTTAGAAGACGAATTATTTCAATTGTTAGCAGCAGATTATTTTACTTTAGCTTCAAAAAATGCTAAGAAAGATTTTACAATTACAATAGAAAACAAAAAAGTTGAAAACTTACAAGTAAACGGTAAAATCTCTACAAAACTAGAAAGTAGAATAAAAATTACAAATAAAAGCGGCCATATTATATATCAAGAAACAATTCACAACGTAATTGGAATTGGTTCCAGCACAGAATTAGCTGAACAAGATGCTTTACAATCGCTTATGGATAAAATCAAAATGGTTAATTACACCGCTATGGTTCAAACGATGCTATAGTGTTTGCAACGATAAAACCTCCTGTCCAAGCATTTTGAAAATTGAATCCCCCAGTAATTGCATCGATGTTTAAAATTTCACCTGCAAAGTAAACATTTGGTAAAAATTTACTTTCCATAGTTTTGAAATTAACTTCTTTTAAATCGATGCCGCCAGCGGTTACAAATTCTTCTTTGAATGTGCTCTTCCCGTTAACGTGAAATTCGCCATTTACAAGTTGTTCAATTAACGAATTCAGCTGCTTCTTATTTACATCTGCCCATTTTAATTCTTCTGAAATACCTGATGCTTTAGTTAGATTTTCCCAAAGTCGTTTTGGCAATTCAAAATGTGCATATTTTGACACTAATTTTTTTGCATTTTCTTCTTTGATGTTTTTCAACAAATCAAGTGCTTCATCAAAAGTAGTTTCGTTTAACCAATTGACTTGAATAGCAAACTGGTACTTTTTTTCGGCTAATTCTCTAGCTCCCCAAGCCGAAAGTCTTAAAATTCCTGGTCCGCTCATACCCCAGTGTGTAATTAACAAAGGACCAGAAGCTTCTAGCTTAGACTTTTTGACTTTAACTGAAGCCATGGCAGAAAGCCCCATTAAATCTTTAATGCGTGGATCTTTGATATTAAAAGTAAATAACGACGGAACGGGCGCAATAATTGAATGCCCAAGATTTTGTAAAAGTTCCCATATTTTAGGATTACTTCCTGAAGCCATCACTATTTTTTCGCAAGTAAAAACTTCTTGAGTAGTAGTTACCTTCCAATGGGTTTCGGTTTTATACAATTCCTGAACACTGTGATTTGTTAAAACATCAATTTTTAGCTTTTGAACCGCTTCTTGAAAGCAATCAATTATAGTTTGAGAAGAATTGGAAACCGGAAACATTCTTCCGTCTTCTTCAATTTTAAGTTCTACTCCATGTTTTTCAAACCACTCAATTGTATCACCAGAACAAAATTGGTTAAATGGTCCTTTTAATTCGCGTTCGCCACGAGGATAAAATTTCACCAAATCATTTGGCACAAAACACGCATGCGTAACATTGCATCGTCCGCCACCAGAAATACGTACTTTTTCTAAAACGCTTTTTCCTCGCTCAAGAATAGCCACTTTTAAATTTGGATTTTTTTCTACGATGTTAATTGCTGTAAAAAATCCAGCAGCTCCTCCACCAATAATAATTATGTTGTATTTTGAATTCAAGTAATTTATTTTACTGCAAATATCGTTATTATTTTAATAATGCATTAGTTCTTCTAATCGATTCATTGTCTTTATAATCTAGCCAAGCTTGACCTTTGCGTTTTCGCATCCAATTATCATAATATCTGATAATGGCAACATTTAAAAACCCTTTTAATAAATTGCTTGGTCGGCCAGCTAATGAACGTAAACTCAATGAAAAACCTGGAGTTTCGTATTTCATGTAATGCCACCAACCTTCGGGCATGTATAACATTTCGCCATGCTTCAAGTTGGTTTTATATGGTTTTACATGCTTTAAAGCTGGGAATTTCTCGTAATCGGGATTATCAAAATCAATATCTTCATTACAAATCCAAGAATAAGGCAACCTATACATGAATTTAGTTTCCTTTGGGTCGACCAAAACACATTGTTTTTCACCAGCAAAATGAATGTGGAAAATATTTGGAAAATCAATGTCATAATGCATAAAAACCTTAGCTCCTTTTCCTCCAAAAAACACTAAAGGCAAGCTTTTTAAAAGTTTAATTCCAAGATTAGGCCACTTCATTTCTGATTTCATTTGTGGCACTTCTTTCATTAAATTATATAGAAAAATGCGTAAATCAGTAGGCCCTTTTTCAAGAATATCAATATATTCCGACATAGACATTGTAAAATCAGGTTCGTTTACTTTTTTGGTATAATCTGTTTTTCGTCCGTCGTACAAAGGTACTTTCTTGTCGCCTGCAATTTCTCTTAAATAATCAAAATTCCATTTCGTGTACGCTGGCCAATCTTCTATTTGGTTCGTAATAACAACCGGACGTTGTGGCTTGTAGTATTTTTCCAAAAACTCTTCTTTTGAAAGCTTTTCTACTCGTTCAATTTCAAAATATTCAAATCCCATAGTCCTCTATTTAATATTTTAATAAATAAAGATACGGTACAATTAAGCACTAACTTATGATTTGTTGTTTTTTTAATAAAATGTTATGATATTGCAACTTAACTTGCTAAAAATAAAACCCTACTGAAAAATCAGCAGGGTTCGATTTGATGTTCTAAATTGGAACGTGTTAGTGAATTGCTTTTTTAACGACTTGCTTTCCATCTTCCAATGTAATATATATTATTAATCCAATTTGTGATTTTTGAATCGAATTAACAATTTGTGATTGTGTATTTACATTTTTATTTTGATATAATTTTCTTCCAAGAACGTCATAAATTTCAATTTCTTTGATATTTTGTTGTAGAGAAGAAACCGTTAAATTTTCATTAGACACTACAAAAACAGCATTTGTATCATCAATAAAATCTTCGTTTTCTAGGACAGAATTAGTATATCTTAATTTAAATCTAGTATTGTGTATCCCTTGAGTTACAATAAAACTATATGGATTTACTTTTAAATCATGAATAATTCCAAGTTCTAAATCTTCTAAATAAATATTTTGAGAAGTAGCTTCAAAAAGTCCTTCGACCGCACCAATTGCAATAGTATAAGAACCTGTAGTAGGAATTTTTACTCCCATTGGAACTTTGTCTAAATTATCAAATGGCACGGGTCTACCTTGAATTGCCATTACATCTTCATTGATGATTGAATAGAAATTTTGAGCATTTTTATAATCTGTAATTGCATCAAACATCCTGTCTCTGTCATAAGTTGCATCTGTAACATAAGCTACTAAAGTTCTTGTAGTTTCATTGGTTGGACTTACCAAATCTAACCAAATTCCGTGTCGTTCAGATGGTGCAATAGCTGTTGTTTGAATTGGAGTATTTATCCTATAGAACTGACTATTTGAATACGTTTTATCTCGCATTGAGTTATTAAATAATGCCGTTGAAGAAGTTGCTGCTCCAGCATCCATTAAAACAAAAAATCCCTGACCCGCTCCAATAACACTTAAAGTTCCTGGTCCACTCGTTGCTCCAGCACCATTTATTGCAATATAATCAGCAGCTGTGTAGTTAGACACAAAATTGTTATAAAAAGGGTCTGCTATTGCAGTACTCGGCAATGTATTGTGAGTCCAAAGTCTCACAAAACCATCTAACTGAGTATTAGCAGTTAAAAAGGAATTAATACTTATTGCAGAAGGATATGGATTTCCTAGTAAGTTCCAGTTATCATCAGTTGCTAATCGCATGATACCGTTTGGCCCAGCTGTTCCTGCTCCTAAATCACTACCTCTGGAAATCGTTGGTGTGTATACACCATTTCTCGGCAAACCATTAAAATTTCTGGTCAACACTCCTCTCATAATATATCCTAAACCAGGTTGCATAACTGTATTTGTTGCTGCTATCCAATCCCCTTGTCCACCATTTGGATTTGCACTCGTTGTATTCCAAATATAATTATACCCTGAAGATGGTGTGGAAACTCCTTCAACTGGTGAAGACCAATATACATAATCTAAAGCAACACCTGAAGTAATTCTTTCGTAAGAAATGTTACCAATGTTGATTCCTAAATCATTAATTTGAACTAATGATCCATTGTCTGCTATATTTAATGTGCCATTTACCGTTACATCATTTTGGATGTTAAAATAATGATCCGATGTAATCGTTACTGTAAATCCTGCATTTACAATTATACTACATGCATCTATATCTCCATTAGTTGTAGTATCATAGTTGCCATTAAATATTGCTAATTTTGATAAGTCTGGAACTCCATTTGACCATAGTGTACCATTCCAAGTTGTACTTGCAGCATCTGTTATTTTAACTGCATTTGAAGCAGTATAACAGGTTGCGCTATTTTCTCTTACTTGACAATAATATTGGTAATTGTTTAAACCAGTAGTTGAAGAAATTGATAAAACAGCGCTAGTTGCTCCACTATAAACACCAGTATTATTTACAACCGTCCAAACAGATGATCCTGACGCTGCTACATACCACTGATATGCTAAAGCATTTCCGCCAACAAATCCTTCAGTAGCAACTACTGTTAAAGTAGCAGAACTACTTGCGCAAGAAGTTACTACACTTATTGGTTGAGTTGTAATTGAAGGTGATGTTCCTCCGCTTGGAAGAATTAATCCAGCACTTGGATAACATTCCCCTGCAATTAATGGTGTAGTACTCCAGTCTGCAGCAACATATGATATTCTTGCGTTTAATGCTCCTGCATTTCTTACCATATAATAACCTGGTGCAGTTGAGTATGTACGAACATCATCAATGATTACAGTTCCTGCTGTATTTCTTAATTGAATACCGTCGTTTTCATTAAATCCTCCATCTATTGTACCATTTGTTGAGGCTGGTCCACAACTTCCAACAGAAACTTTCAAAATACCTAAAGCACCTGGAGCAATTGTTCCTGTTAAATTAGCATAATCAACTTCACCACCATCACCGTAAACAGTTGTTCTCCAAATACTATAATTTGCCAAATTGACTGTTGTGGCAGTTCCATTATATAATGTTATAAACCCTCCAGACCCCGATTGTTCGTCGTGAATATCATAAATAATTAAGTCTGTAGTAGAAGATGCTCCTTCACAAGATGAAGCATCATTTTCAATTATCATAAAGCTGTTATCAATCCCACAAGGTTGACTATCTGTAACTGATAACGTTCCCGATGTAGCACCAGCTGGTATTACAGCTACAATTTGTGTTCCATCATTGGAAATAATTGTTGCATTAATACCTGAAAAACTTACTGTTGTTCCCGTTAAACCTGTCCCGATTATTGTAACTTCTGTACCAACGGGTCCTGATACTGGTGTAAACGATAAAACTGTATGAGTAGGTATACAAGAATTAACAACTTGTACCGTGTAATCTTCTGTTGATCCCCAAGAAAAAGTTCCGCAAGGCGCAACAGTTCCTGCAGTACCGCCTTCTTCTTGCACAATTCTCATTCTATAATTGCCTAGAGGTTGACCCACCGGCACATTTATTGTAAAGTTTTCAATTACATTCCCTCCAGAAACTGCAACTAAAACGGTCCCAATTACTTCATCGGTGTCATCAAAATCGCCATCACTATTCCAATCAATCCAAACACCTGCTGCCCCATCATATTGTGGCGCACCACTACAATCTCCAAATTCAACAGTTAAAGTATATGAACCCCCAACTTGCAAATCGGCACTCATAACTGTATAATTGTTTACTCCTGTTGTACAAACGTTTGAAGTATTATTAGAAATGGTATTGCTTTCACCAACAAGTGTTACATTTTCAATTTCAGAATCGGAAGCACTTGTTGCTCCTGAAGCACAATATGCTATTATTGGAGTACAATTAACCTCAACACCATTACTCCAATTCAAATCATTTCTAGTAAAAATCTTAAAAGTATAAGTTGTTCCATTTGTCAATCCAGTTACTGTTACAGATGTGCCTGTTCCTTTGTAAACTGTATAGCCTCCATCAAAACCAGTACCAGAACCATAAACAGTATTATTGGAGTAAGCAATACCCGTTCCTGAAGGAATCGCAGCCGAAAAAGTTCCATCTGTTGCAAAAACCAATACATTATCATTACAACCCGTTGGTGCTATCCAACTTATTGTTGCCGTTCCATTTTCACAAATAGAAGTAACTGCTCCTAGAACATCATTTGGTATGGCACTTTCAATTGTATGTGGATCACTTGCAAAGGCTACACCTGATTTATTACCTAAAACAAATGTTAGGTTTGCTGTTGTAATTGCATCAACAATTATCGTATTTCCAGCGGTTGATGCACATGGAATATCTGTTGTTATGAAAAAATATCCCGTACTTCCATTAGTTATTAATCTTGTAAAACTTGTGAAAGTATGTGAACCTACTCCTAAAGCCGTTGTTTCATTATCTAAAAAAACGTCTGAAGCACTATTAAAAATTGCATCCGAAGAATACCACAATTTGAAATTAGTAATATTTGATGCCGCATAGGTTCCTGAAGTATTAAAAACAACATTGTTTAATGTAGCATCTGCATTAGTAACAGCTAAATTAAACGCATAAATTACCGTATTTGTAGTTGCCTGTATGATTGTAGAGGCAGCAACAGCAGGATTAGCAGAACTTAAAACAATGTTTGGTGTTGCAAATCCATTTCCTTCAATTGAAAAATTATAAGGATCTTCATTTGAATCATTATTTACAATAGAGATTGTTGCGCTTCTTAACCCAATAGCTGATGGATCGAAAGTTACTTGAAAAGTTGTTGAACCACCTGCAACAACAGTAGCTGTAGGCAAAGTAGTCACTGTGAAATCAGAGGCATGGATTCCACCAATTGTAATAGCTCCAATGGTCAAGTCCAAACTTCCCGAATTTTGAATCGTATATGTTTTAACAATTGTACCACCAGAAATATCAGCTGAACCGAAGGAAGTATCATCTCCTACCATTGGAGTTGTATCGCCATCATTAATTGTTACTGCATTTCCTTGAACATTCATTTCTGGCTGAGGAGTAGAAACTATTCCTTGAACTTTAAAATCATCAACTAGCCATCTTTCAGCCGTTGCATTGTTTAAAAGTGTAATTCTAAATCTCAAATTTGAGATAGAAGGTAAACCAGATATTTCAACATTGGAATATCCATCCGTTGTTCTAGAACCTCCACCAGAAGGAGAAAAATCAACTGGTGTTGTATTACCATCATAACTTGTTGAAGCATTTCCAGTTGCCGTATATCCCCAAAACGCATTACTATTACCCAAAACTCTAACGGTACTGTACCATGTTACTCCCCCGTCTGGACTAACTTCAACTGTCACAATATCAGCACCATCTGCGCCATTTCCTGTTGAACCAATTGAAAATGATGCTAATTTAAATGACATCGTGACAGATGTATATCCAGTAGTATTAATATCACTAGATAACAAAGTTGCTGTAGTGTTTGAAACACCTCTCGAATGTGTTCCTTCTGAGGCAAATTGGGAAGTTGTTGGTCTATCTCCAGTTGCAGAATTGCCTGTATAATAAGCTCCATTCGTTAAAGTAAACAACGCAGTCGAGTTATTAAGTCCATCAGATGCTATTGTTACTTGCCCCCAACTAAAAGTCGAGAACAATAAAGTAATCAAAAATAATTTTATTTTCATAAGTAGGGGTATTTACAAGGGGCTTTGCTTAAAAAAAAGCTAGCTAATTTATGCAAATTTATTTGATTATCAGTATTTTTGTTAAAAATCTCGCTTAAGAAATCGTTAAGAAATTGGAAAACAAAAACACCGAAAAACTTACCATTCAACAAATTCAAGGTAAGCTAGAATATTACTGCGCTTATCAAGAACGTTGCTACAAAGAAGTGGAAGAAAAATTATATTCGTTTAAAATTTCCACTTTAGAAAAAGAACAAATTTTAATTTATCTTATTGAAAATAATTTCATTAACGAAGAGCGCTTTGCACAAAGTTTTGTTCGAGGCAAACACAATTATAAATCTTGGGGAAAAAATAGAATTATTAACGAATTAAAGTTCAGAAATATTTCTTCGAGAATTATAGAAACGGCTTTAAAGGAAATTCCAGAAACTACTTATTTGCAAAATTTTCATGCATTAGCTGAAAAAAATTGGGAAGCCATCAAAGCACCGAAAGGGCCAAATAAAAACAAAAAATTTATTGATTTCTTACTTCGTAAAGGATATGAAACGAATTTGATTTATGAGAAACTAAAAGAATTAGACAATTAAAACAATTGACTCATTTACATATCGTCAAATTAACACATTGGCTCATCGGCAAATTGTCTCAATGACACATTGACTCATTGCCGCATTGATACATTAACACTATCTTTGCATAAAAAATAATTCATGTTAGAAAATAAAGACCAATCAAGAACCAGTTTAGCACAATTAGGCGAATTTGGCTTAATCGAACACTTAACTAAACATTTTACGATTAATCAAGAGTCTACATTAAAAAGTATTGGTGATGATGCTGCTGTGTTAGATTTTGGTGCAAAAAAAGCGATAATTTCAACCGATTTATTGGTTGAAGGTGTTCATTTTGATTTGGCTTATATGCCTTTGCGTCATTTGGGCTATAAAGCGGTGGTGGCTAACATTTCGGATATTTGCGCAATGAATGCAAAGCCAACTCAAATAACGGTTTCTATTGCTGTTTCAAATCGTTTTCCGTTAGAAGCTTTGGAAGAATTATTTGACGGAATTACAATGGCATCAAAAGTATACAATGTAGATGTAATTGGTGGCGATACGACTTCTTCGCAAAAAGGACTCATCATTAGTATTACTGCAATTGGTGAAGCAAATTTAGACGATATTGTCTACAGAAATGGAGCAAATGCTACCGATTTATTAGTGGTTTCTGGTGATATTGGTGCAGCCTATATGGGATTACAAATTTTAGAACGCGAAAAACAAGTTTTTCAGGTGAATCCAAATAACCAACCTGATTTAGAACCGTATACCTATTTAATTGAACGTCAGTTAAAACCAGAAGCGCGTAAAGATTTGAAAGAATTATTTGAAAAATTAGAAATAAAACCAACCGCTATGATTGATGTTTCTGACGGATTATCTTCGGAAATTATGCACTTATGCAAACAATCTGAAGTAGGTTGCAACTTATATGAAGAAAAAATTCCGGTTGATCCACAATTGATTAATGTGTGCGAAGAATTTAATTTAGACATCACTACAGTAGCTTTAAGTGGCGGCGAAGATTATGAATTATTGTTTACGATAAAAATGGAAGATTACGATAAAATCAAAGGCAATCCAAACTTCACGGTTATTGGTCACATGACACAAGCCAGCGAAGGAATGCACTTAGTAACCAGAGCAAATACAAAAATTGAATTGAAAGCAAGAGGCTGGAATGCTTTGAGTGAGGAATAAATGATTTTTTTCAAAATAAAATCTATTATATTTGGTTTTTTAATACTCTTATGAAAAACACTATGAAAAAAATTTTCTTGCTTGGACTTATACTCATTACAAGCCTAACTTATGCTCAAGAAGCTGAAACAAAAGTTGATTTTAATAAAAACGAACTCAAAGGAAATGCTTTATTTTTGGTTTTAGGAAGTTTTGATATTTCTTATGAACGAATTATTAACGAGGAATCTGGGATAGGCGTTTCTATAAATATGCCTTTTGACAAAGACAATTGGGACATCAATTATGCTGTTACTGGATATTATCGTTACTATTTTGGTAAAAAACCAGCCGCAGGATTTTTCGGAGAAGCATTTGGAATGTTAAACAATGTTGACGATTGGGTTTATACTGAAAGTCCAACAGAGTATACATATGAACCCAAAACCTTAACTGATTTTGCTTTAGGAATTGGTTTAGGTGGAAAATGGGTTACCAAAAAAGGCTTGTTATTAGAAATTAATGCAGGAGTTGGGCGAAATTTATTCAACAACCAATATGATGATAGAGATTATGAATTAATTGGAAGAGCAGGAATAACTGTTGGTTACAGATTTTAATTACCCTTTTTTGATTACAAAATATATAAAAATCCCGAACTTCTCAATTGAAATTTGGGATTTTTTAATATAATATTGACCGTAAACTATTCTCTTCCTTCCTGAATAATCAATGTAGAAGGTGTGCTCGATAACCATGTACTTCTGGTTTCAACCAATTTCTTCCAACTATCTAGACTTACCAACATCAAATCTTGCGATTTCAAGAAATCTTTATCTATTTTTTTATCGTTTAGAATGGCAATATGATTAGGTGTAACTTGTTCGATTGCTCTAATTTCTTCTTTTAATTCGATATTATTTTTTACAATTCCTCTAACATCTAATATCGACACTTGAGAGTGATTATTGTAGATCAATTTTTTTGCATATTGAATCAAGAAAATATCTTTTCCGTCAAAAATTGGAATAAAAACAGTTCCTGCATTTTGGAAATTTTTATCAATTAAAATCCCTAGCGGAACTTCGGTTTTATTGATAATATATCGCGTTCGTTCATCAAAAATATCTTCTTCAAATAAGTTTTCTTTCCCTGTAAAAGTATTTAATAATCGATCAGGTGTAATGATTCGAGTGGTAAATCCTAAAATTTTACCTAATAAACTTCCTTCATAAATAGATTGACCTAATCCTATTAATAACAAATCAAATTCTCCTTGATTAGCTACTTTACAAATATCGGCATCAATATCGTTTGACACCTTGAAAAGTGTAGTTACATTAACATTCAGTTCTTGAGAAGTCGCTAAAATAGGTTCAAAACTGTTTTTTTCGTACTCACCTATACTAAACTGATTTACTTCATTCGCATGAGACAAATGCATAGCTGTTAATTGTGAATTTTGCTCTTGTTTTTTAGTAAAAAAATGTGCTAAACGCGTTAGAACTTTTCCATTATTATTATCTCCAAATGAAATTAAAACTTTGAATTTTGCTTGTTCAATAATTCTATCCGTTATCTCTGTTACAGAGGAATTTTTAAATATTTTATCAATTAAACTCAGAGCAGGCCCTGTCATAAACGTTGTCACCAAAGCCATAATTACCATCATAGCAAAAACTTGCGGTGTTAGAACACCTAAATCAAAACCAATGTTTAAAACCACTAATTCCATCAATCCTCTGGTGTTCATCAAGGCGCCAATGGTAAGACTGTCTTTCCAATTTTGTCCAACGAATCGCGCTGCTAAAGCACTCCCGAAAAATTTACCTAGAACGGCAACTAAAACAATAAATCCTGTAACTTTCCACAGATATGGATCGTCAATTAAGCCGATTTTTGTTCGTAAACCTGTAAAAACAAAAAACAATGGCAATAATAAAACTATAGAAACGTCTTCGATTTTTTCGATGAAAATATTTCTAAATTTCATGTTATCAGGCATGATAATTCCCGCCATAAATGCTCCAAAAAGGGCATGAATTCCGATAACTTCCGTTGCATAAGACGAAATTAAAAGAGTTACAAAAAATATAGCTACGACTGGTTTGCTCATTTTTTCTTGAGTAGCATACAAATCGCCAACACGTTTTAAAAATGGCCTTACAAACTTTATCATCAAGAAAACATAAGCAACTGCAAGCAATATTACATAAATTGAACTTACAAACGAGCCTGCTTTTACGATAGCAATTACGACCGCTAATAAACACCAAGCTGTAATATCATCAGCCGCCGCACATGTAATAACCATAGCGCCTAATTTGGTTTTATGCAAACCGCGTTCCTGAACAATTCGGGCTAAAACTGGAAAAGCGGTAATACTCATTGCAATCCCAATAAATAAAGCAAAAGATAAAAATTGAACACCTTCAGGTGCAAAAGAAGCATAAATGTAATACGCTAAACAAACTCCTAAAGCAAATGGAATAATAATACTCGCGTGACTAATAACTACAGCATCATGTGCTTTGTTTTTAAGCACTTTTAAATCCAATTCCATTCCGATTACAAACATGAAAAGAATTAAACCAATCTGACTTAAAAACTGTAAATTAGGTAAAGAAGCAACTGGAAATAATAATGCGGAGAATTCTGGAAAATAGTGTCCGAAAAACGATGGACCAAGCATGATTCCAGCGACAATCTCTCCAATTACCGATGGTTGACCAATTTTACGGCAAATCCAACCAAATAACTTTGCAACTAAAATTATGGTAACAATTTGAGCTAACAAAATTGCTAATGGATGTTGCAAATTATGCGTTAGCGAATCGATAAAATCTTGCCAATTAGAATTTTCAGAAATTTTTTCTTGAACTGTAACATCTTCAAGGATTTTCCCTTTTTTGAAAATCCAATACATTAAAAACGAGAAAAATCCGATAATGACGATATAAAAAATGCTGTTTTTATAATTTTTCATACTTCTTTTTTTGATTAGAACACTTTCAATATTCAATTACAAATTTCTAAATATTCTCTTTTGCAAAATCGGAATTGTAAAAAAGGAACTTGTTTATGTAATGAAAAAAGAAACAAATGTAATGAAGGCGTTAGAAGTTTTTCATTTTCTCTGAAAACTCAGCTTTATAACTATTCCCTATGGAAAGTGCCATTTTTTTGTTTTGAAATACAATAGAAGTATCAATTTGATCAGCCGTAAAAAAAGTCACACAATGCAAGCGAATCATTTCGTTTTTATTGATTTGACAATACGAATTTGAAGGCAATAAGTGCTTTAATTTTTCAAACGTAATGTTTTTCAAAGTAATGATCTGATTATCGTAAATCATTTGCTTGTCGCGACTATCAATTGCTGATGTTTGGATGTGCAAAATATTTTCAATTTGTAAAACCGCTTTTCCTTTTTCGGTTTGCCATTGAATGGTTTGAGCAATTGGTGTTATTTGTTCTTTACGCAATAGTGCTTTTTCTATGGCAACTTGCAAACGTTCTTTTTTTAATGGCTTAGTTAAATAATCAACAGCATTTAATTCAAAGGCTTCAACTGCAAATTCTTTGTAAGCCGTTGTAAACAAAATCATTTTAGATTGAATTAATTGCGCTACTTCTGTACCTTTTAAACCTGGCATTTCAATATCGCAAATACATAAATCGTACTCTAATTTTTCTTGTTCTTTGATAAAAAGTAATGGATCATTAAATGACTTTACGATTTCAATTTCAGGAACTTGTTCGCAGAGCAACTTCAAATAAGTCAACCCTGGAATTTCATCATCTAACAAAACACATTTAAGTTGTTGCATCTTTGAAATCTATTTTTAATTGTGCCACATAAGAATCGCCATCAATACCAATATTGAGTTTGTAGTTATTTCCGTATATTAAATTCAAGCGTTTTTCTAGATTTTGTAAACCGATACCACTTTTTTCTTTCAATAATTTAGGCTGTGAAGAAATTTTATTTGAAACCGTAATCTTGAAATAAGCATTTCGACATTCTAAAACAATATTTATAAACGAATCCGGACTTTGAATATCGGCATGTTTGAAAGCGTTTTCAATTAAATCCACTGTAATTAAGGGCGGAATTACTGGCATATTATAAAACGAATCTTCGGTATCTATTTTTGTCTTTACCGATAATTCAAACAGCGGACTTAATTTGATTTTATTGACCTCTATAAGTTGTTGTGTAAAATATAATTCGTCTTTTGGAGTGACTCTATTTTTCTGACTTTCGTATAAAATATAATCCAAAACACCCGACATTTTATCAATGGCATAATACGTTTGGTATGCGTGCGATTGAATCGAATTTAAAATATTTTTAAATAAGTGTGGATTCAGTTTAGAGCTAATATTTTCAAGTTCTAAAAACTTGGCTTTTTCATAAACTTCAGCATTTTGCTTTTGAAAATCTTGAAGTGCTTGCATTAGTTTTCTGTTGTGATTCCAAAGCCACAATAAGCCTATAATTAATAGAACTAAAACAACACTATATACAATTATCCAATTCATATACTATTTTGAACAAAGTTAAAAAAATAAGACCTTCAAAAAGAAGGTCTTATTACTTATTTTGATTCGTTTATTACATTTTCATCAACCAGTTTCGCATAGAAACTTCGCTATTGATGATATTTCGTAATTCAGAAATCTTCACTCTATCTTGTTGCATTGAATCTCTATGACGAATAGTTACAGTTTCATCTTCTAATGTTTGATGATCTACAGTAATACAAAATGGTGTTCCTAGTGCGTCTTGTCTTCTGTAACGTCTTCCTACTGCGTCTTTTTCATCATAGGCTACATTGAAATCCCATTTTAAATCTTCGATGATTTTATTCGCAACTTCTGGCAAACCGTCTTTTTTAACTAATGGTAAAACAGCTGCTTTTGTGGGTGCTAAAACGGAAGGCAAACGTAAAACTGTTCTTGTAGAACCATCTTCTAACGTTTCTTCCTGTAATGCTTTTGAAAAAACAGCTAAGAACATTCTATCTAAACCAACTGAAGTTTCAACCACATAAGGTGTGTAGTTTGAATTGGTGTCGTTATCAAAATATTGTAGCTTTTTTCCCGAAAATTTTTCGTGTGCTTTCAAATCAAAATCGGTTCTAGAGTGAATGCCTTCCAACTCTTTAAATCCGAATGGGAAATTGAATTCGATATCAGCAGCAGCATTTGCATAATGTGCTAGTTTTTCATGGTCGTGAAAACGGTAATTTGCTGCACCTAAACCAAGTGATAAATGCCAATTTAAACGTGTGGTTTTCCAGTATTCGTACCATTTCATTTCTTCTCCTGGTTTCACAAAAAACTGCATTTCCATTTGTTCAAATTCGCGCATACGGAAAATAAATTGTCTTGCTACGATTTCGTTTCTAAACGCTTTACCTGTTTGAGCAATCCCGAACGGAATTTTCATACGACCGGTTTTTTGAACATTCAAGAAATTTACAAAAATCCCTTGAGCGGTTTCAGGACGAAGATATAAATCCATTGCACTTTCAGCAGAAGCACCTAATTTTGTTCCGAACATTAAATTGAATTGCTTAACATCGGTCCAGTTTTTTGAACCACTATCTGGACAAGCAATTTCTAATTCTTCGATTAAAGCTTTTACATCTGCAAGGTTTTCTGTTTCTAAAGAGCGTGCCATTCTTTCTAGAATTTCCTTCTTTTTAGACAAATATTCCATCACACGTGGATTTGTAGTTTTGTATTGCTCTTCATCAAAGGAAGCGCCAAAACGTTCGCGTGCTTTGTCAATTTCTTTTTGTGCTTTTTGATTTAATTTTTCGGCATAATCCTCAATTAAAACATCGGCACGGTATCTTTTTTTGGAATCTTTATTATCAATTAATGGGTCGTTAAATGCATCTACGTGACCAGAAGCTTTCCATGTGGTTGGATGCATTAAAATTGCGGCGTCTAAACCTACAATATTTTCGTGCATTTGCACCATTGCTTTCCACCAATATTCGCGGATGTTCTTTTTTAACTCCACACCATTTTGTGCATAGTCGTATACCGCACTAAGTCCATCGTAAATTTCGCTTGACGGAAAAATAAATCCGTACTCTTTTGCATGCGAAACTACATTTTTAAATATATCATCTTGTTTTGCCATAGTGCAAAAGTAAAAATAGGAATGGAATAAAGAAAAGTTTTTAAAGAATTAAATACAAATTATTTGTATTCGAATGTTGTGGAACCAATTTTAGTAAAATCACTATAAATATTAATGATATAATTTCCTTTTACTGTTTTATGTTTCTCTAAATCTACATAAGCACAAACATCCGTATCATTTTTGTCATAATTAACTTCTGAAAGCGCACTGTATTGAAGTTTTGCTCCTAATGCATTTTCAACATAAGAATTTCCTTTAGAAATGATTTGGTTTTTTGGATTTACAACTTGTATGTAAACTTTTCTTGAACCCGCTTTTAAAATATCACTTTTTTGCAAAGTATAACAGACTCTTAACTGTTGGATTTGAGAATTGGATGATTTATACAAATCTGAATAAATTTTCACTCCCTTTGCATTAATATTGGAAACTGATAATCGATATGGATTGGCTTCACTTAACGTTGAACCATTTGATTTTTTTGAAAGAGCTTGTGTTTTATGTGCAATTTGAGCATTTAATTCTTGCGCTCTTTTGGCATAAAAAACAATAGAATCATCAACAGTACTTGCTTCTAAAGTATTTTGAATTTTAGATTCGTCATTTATTGATCGAGAGTCAACATTTATAGCTAATAATTCTGCATTTCGTTTTGATTCTTCGCTTAATGAATCATATTTGTGAAGAATTTCTCCAAGTTGACTCTCTAAAATCTGAATTTCTAATTCAGAATTCGCCTTAAATTGAGTCAATTCATCTTTTACTTTAAAATATTTGACACTAAAAAACAACAATAGTAACATCAAAATAACGATGCTAATTTTTGTGATTTTATTCTTTTTTATTGTCATTTGTTATATAGTTTTTTATAAATTTATATAAATATGTTAATTTTAGCCTAATAAATCGACGAAATGCTGAAAAATCTGTTAAACTTACTTTATCCTAAATTATGCAACGGATGCAATTCACTATTGCTAAAAAGCGAAACCATAATCTGCTCGAAATGTCGACACGGATTACCTTTAACGCAACACCATTATTTAGAGAACAATTATACAACAAAAAAATTTTATGGCATAATTCCAGTTGAATTTTGCGCATCAATGCTATATTTTCACAAAAAAGGTATAGTTCAAAATATAATTCACAATCTTAAGTATAGAAATCAGCAAGAAATTGGAACTTTATTAGGAAATTGGTATGCAGAAGATTTAAAAGAAATTACAAAAAAATATGCTTTTTCAGAAATTATCCCTGTACCATTACACAAAAAAAGACTTAAAGAACGTGGTTATAATCAAGTTACAACATTTTGTGTAGCTGTGGCAAAAAATCTACAAATTAACTACAACGAAAAGTTACTTTACAGAAACTTATATTCTAAAACCCAAACCAAAAAAACAAAAGATCAACGCAGCGATATTAACAAATCACTATTTGATGTAATTTACAGCGAAGCTGACTACGGAAAACATTTTCTTTTAATTGATGATGTAATGACTTCTGGCGCTACATTAGAAGCTTGTGCCAAAGCCCTATTAAAAATTCCAAATGCAAAAATTAGCATTGTTACAATTGCGTACACAGATTCATAAAAAATACTAAAAATTGTATGTTTGCTCCAATTATAGTTGTTATTTTGTAACTTCTTTATTTAATTATGATGACAAAGTTAAAACACATATTGGTGCTACTTATTGCCGCTTCTTTTTTTGTAAATTGTGCAAAAAGAGGCACAATAACTGGTGGCGCAAAAGACACGATTGCACCAAAAATTACAGGAAGTTTTCCCGAAAACTTTAGCACCAATTTTAAAGGAAATGAAATCAAAATTAATTTTGATGAATTAATTAAGGTCAAAGACATCTCTAAACAATTAATTATTTCGCCACCTATGAAAAAACAACCTGTAATTGTTCCTCAAGGAAGTGCGAGTAAATTTATTTCTATCAAAATTTTAGATACGTTACAAGAAAACACAACTTATAGCTTCAATTTTGGGCAAAGTATTTCAGATCACAACGAGAATAATCCGTATTCGCAATTCAAGTATGTTTTTTCAACGGGGAATTTGATTGATTCATTAACTGTAGTTGGAAAAATTAAAGATGCAAACAGTCAAAAACCAGATAATTTTGTTTCTGTTTTGTTGTATGATGCAAAAACTTTTACTGATTCTACAGTTTATAAAGAAACGCCTTTATATATTACAAATACCTTAGATAGTTTAAAAATATTTTCACTAGAAAATTTAAAAGAAGGCCAATATCAAATTATTGCATTAAAAGACAAAGCTGGAAACAATAAATTTGATCCAAAAAGTGATAAAATTGCCTTCTTTAACGAGCCCATTTCTGTGCCTACTGAAACCATTTATGAATTAGAGTTATTTGCAGAAAAATTACCTTTCAAAGCAGAAAAACCAACACAAGAAAGCAATAATAAATTGTTTCTAGCGTATTCGGGAGAAGCAAAAAACACAAAAGTTACTGCAAAAAATAATGGAAAAGAAATTCCTATTCGATTGACTAAATTTACCGAAAAGAATAAAGATAGCTTACAAGTTTTCTTTCCGTTAACTAGTAAAGATTCTATCGAAATTTTAGTCGAAAATGGAAATTACAACAAACAATTTACCGCTAAATTAAAGGATTTTAAAGAAGCTGATACGTTATCAATAGACAACAAAACTGGAAGTCTTTTATCGTTTAGAAATCCATTTATTTTAAAAACAAAAACTCCAATAAACAGTATAGACGATTCTAAAATTTTCATTAGAAAAAAAGATTCAACTTTAGTTAAATTTACCACTAAATACGATGAATTCAATCAAGAGATTCAGTTTGATTTTGCAAAAGAAGAAGATCAAAAATATTCGATGGAAGTTTTACCAGGTGCAATTATAGATTTTTATGAAACCCAAAATGATTCTTTAAAATTTGATTTTAGCACTCGATTATTGTCTGATTATGGAAATTTAAAGGTTAACTTAATTGGTGCAAAAAGGTTTCCACTGATTTTAGAAGTTTTAGATGATAAAGAAGAAGTAATGTATTCGCAAACATCGACACAAGAAACGACGCTACTTTTCGAAACGATTGAACCAAAATTATACACATTGCGTGTTATTTATGACGATAATGCCAACGGTATTTGGGACACTGGAGATTATTTAGCTAGAAAACAAGCGGAAGAAATAATCTATTTTCCAAAACAAATTGACGTAAGAGCTAATTGGGATGTAGAACAAGAATTTGGTTTAGACTAAAGAAAAATCGTCTTTATCATTTAAAAAATTCAATTTTTGACGCGTTGCTAATTGTTGATCTTTATCCAATTCGCATACGAAAACTCCCAAATCACTTTCGCAATTAAGCATGTTATTTCCTAGGAAATCAATTACTTGCGAATGTCCTGGATATTCTAATTGATTTGCATCTTCACCTATTCTATTTACACCAATAGTATAGCACATGTTTTCTATGGCACGAGCTTTTAAAAGTGAATCCCAAGCATTAATTCTTGGCTTTGGCCAATTCGCAACATAAAGTATTAGATCATAATTTTCAACATTTCGGACAAAAACAGGAAAGCGCAAATCGTAACAAACTTGAAGACAGATGTTCCAATTGTTGTAATTTACGATAACTTTTTTGGTTCCTTTTGTATAGACTTTTTCTTCTCCTGCCAAAGTAAACAAATGTCTTTTATTGTAAAACTGCACTTCGCCTGACGGAAAAATAAAAACCATTCGGTTATAAAAATTTCCATCTTCTTTAATTACCAAACTTCCTGTAATGCCGCAATTTTTTGCTTTGGCTAAGCCTTTTAACCAAGTCATCGTTTCTCCATCCATAGGTTCCGCTACAGCCGATGGATTCATGGTAAAACCTGAAGTAAACATTTCTGGCAAAATAAATAAATCAAACGGTTCATCTTCATTTAGAAAATATTCTTCAATGAATTTTCGATTTACTGCGGGATTTTCCCAAGCTAACTTAGTTTGAAATACGGCTATTTTCATTTACTTGAATTGAATAGTTCCATTTATGAGATGGGTGATTATTTGATAATATTGAAACCAATGTAATTACTGTTCCTGAAGGCAATAAGGCAATACCTGTAATATATCCATATCCACCAGCCGAAATTCCAACAATACCACCAGTAACAAAAAGCAAACCCGTTGCAATAAAAACAGGGTTAGTAATCTTTGCAAATAGTGATTTCTTTTTAATTTTTTCAATATCGTTCAATAAAATTACTTTTTCATTAATCAATATACTTGAAGAATCAATTATAGTGAATCTACCATATATTTTTTGTCCTTGTTTGGTTTCAATTTTAATTCTTTTGTTTTCTTTTATTTCTTTAAAAAACTCGGAATCTTTTTTTTGCATAACTAACACATTATTCTGCGCTACAGAGAGAGCAGAAACTAGAAATAAGAACAAAGCTAATACAAATTTCATACTTATTATTTTTGAAGTTAAAAATACCATTTTAATTTATGTTGCAAGACGGTTTAAGAATTATTTAAAAAAAAACGCATTCAAATAAATGAATGCGTTTCTATTTTGTAAGCTTATATGAATTATTTCACAGATGCTTTTAAAAATTCTCTGTTCATACGAGCAATGTTTTCTAACGAAATACCCTTTGGGCATTCGATTTCACATGCTCCAGTATTGGTACAGTTTCCAAAACCTTCTTCATCCATTTGGCGAACCATGTTTTGAACACGTTGAGCTGCTTCAACTTTTCCTTGAGGTAACAATGCATATTGTGATACTTTTGCTCCTACAAACAACATTGCTGAACCATTTTTACAACTTGCAACGCAAGCACCACATCCAATACATGCAGCAGCCATAAAGGCTTTGTCTGCATCGTCTTTAGGCACTGGAATTGAATTGGCATCAATAGTATTTCCAGAAGTGTTTACTGAAACGAAACCACCCGCTTGTTGAATTCTATCAAATGCGCTTCTATCAACTACTAAATCTTTGATTACTGGAAATGCTTTACTTCTCCATGGTTCTACAAAAATAGTATCACCATCTTTAAACATTCTCATGTGTAACTGACAGGTTGTAATTCCAGTATCTGGTCCGTGAGCACGACCGTTAATATAAAGCGAACACATTCCACAGATTCCTTCACGACAATCGTGATCAAATGCAACTGGCTCTATATTATCGTTAATTAATTGCTCATTTAATTGGTCAAGCATTTCTAAAAATGAACTTGCTGTTGAAACATCATTTAATTTATATGTTTCCATGCTTCCTTTAGAATCAGCATTCTTTTGACGCCAAATCTTAAGATTTATATTGATATTTTTTGCTGCACTCATAATTTTTTATTTGTAATTTCTAGCTGCAATTTTAATAAATTCGTATTTCAGTTCTTCTTTGTGAAGCTCTTCTTTAGTGATATCATCACCTTTATATTCCCAAGCACCTACAAAAGAGAAATTCTCATCATCACGAAGTGTTTCTCCTTCTGCATCTTGGTATTCTTCACGGAAGTGACCTCCACATGATTCATTACGTTGCAAAGCATCCATTGCCATTAATTGACCTAAATCTATTAAATCTGCAACTCTTAATGCTTTTTCTAATTGTGGATTCAATTCGTCTGCACTTCCTGGAACATTAACTTCTTTATAGAATTCTTCTTTCAAAGCTGCAATTTCTGCAATAGCTTCTTTTAATCCTTTTTCGTTTCTTCCCATTCCAACTTTATTCCACATAATTAGTCCAAGACGTTTATGGAAATGATCAACAGATTTTGTTCCCTTATTGTTTAAGAACTTACTTATTGCATCCTTAACTCTAGCTTCTGCTTCGATAAATTCTGGAGCATCTGTAGCTATTTTACCTGTTCTAATTTCATCCGCTAAATAGTTTGAAATTGTATAAGGTAATACAAAATAACCATCTGCTAAACCTTGCATTAGAGCTGATGCTCCTAAACGGTTTGCGCCGTGGTCAGAAAAATTTGCTTCACCTGCAACAAAACAACCTGGAATTGTTGACTGTAAATTATAATCAACCCAAACACCTCCCATAGTATAGTGAACTGCTGGATAAATTTTCATTGGTGTTTCATACGGATTTTCATCTGTAATTTTTTGATACATCGTAAACAAGTTACCATATTTCTCTTCTAACCATTGTTTTCCTAAAGCAGTTATTTCCTCAGGAGATGGATTGTGATTTCCTTTTGCAAAAGCAGCTTGTTTTCCTTTGGTTTGAATTTCTGTAGAAAAATCTAAGTAAACACCTTCATTAGTATCATTTGCTTCAATACCACGTCCTTCGTCACAAACCTCTTTTGCTGCTCTAGAGGCAACGTCACGAGGAACCAAGTTACCAAACGCAGGGTATTTTCTTTCTAAATAGTAATCTCTATCTTCTTCAGCCAATTCTGTTGGTTTTAATTTACCAGCACGAATTGCTTCCGCATCTTCTTTTTTCTTTGGTACCCAAATACGACCTGAATTTCTAAGTGACTCAGACATCAATGTCAACTTGGCCTGATTGGTTCCATGAACTGGAATACAGGTTGGGTGAATTTGAACATAACATGGATTTGCGAACAAAGCGCCTTGTTTGTGTACTTTCCACCCAGCAGTTACATTACTTCCCATTGCATTTGTAGAAAGGAAATATACATTTCCATAACCTCCAGAAGCAATAACAACAGCATGTGCAGAGTGTCTTTCGATTTCCCCAGTAACCAAGTTACGGGCTATAATTCCACGTGCTTTTCCATCTACTTTTACTAAGTCTAGCATTTCGTGACGGCTGTACATTTTAACACGACCTAATCCAATTTGTCTTGATAAAGCTGAATAAGCTCCTAATAACAATTGTTGTCCTGTTTGCCCAGCGGCATAAAAAGTACGTTGTACTTGTGTTCCTCCAAACGAACGGTTGTCTAACATTCCACCATATTCGCGAGCAAAAGGAACTCCTTGTGCTACACATTGGTCAATAATATTTCCTGAAACTTCTGCTAAACGATGTACGTTTGCTTCACGAGCGCGGTAGTCACCACCTTTTATAGTATCATAGAAAAGACGGTAAACACTATCGCCATCATTTTGATAATTTTTTGCTGCATTGATACCTCCTTGAGCCGCAATTGAGTGCGCACGACGTGGAGAATCTTGAAAACAAAATGCTTTTACGTTGTACCCCATTTCTCCAAGAGAAGCGGCAGCAGAAGCACCTGCTAAACCAGTTCCTACAACAATAATATCGATTTTTGGTCTATTATTTGGAGCAACTAATTTCAAGTGATTTTTATGATCGGTCCATTTGTCTTTTAATGGACCAGCTGGTATTTTAGAATCTAACTTCATAATATATACTGATGTTGATTATTTTTTAAAGTGTAAGATAACTGGAATAATTGCAAATAATAGTGGAACTACGATTGCAAATGCTTTTCCGAAAAACTTGATTACCGGAGTTAATTTTGAACTATTAGCTCCTAATGATTGAAAGGCACTTTGAAAACCATGCCATAAGTGAAACGCTAAAGCTAACATTGCTAAAACATACCCAATTGTAAACAATAAACCGTATTTAGCATCTTTAAAAAAATCTAATGTTAGTTTGTATAAATCTTTGTACAAATCTGCTGTTTTAACATCTGCTTGTTTGAAGTGTAATTCTGTTTTGTTTTTAATAACAAACTGCTTTGGCATCATTCCTTGTTCCTCTTTTTCACCTTCTTTAGCTACTTGATCAAATGGAAAATACTGTCCAACCTGAGTTCCAACATAAAAAACTTGTTTTTGACCTTGTACATCAATAGTTTTTGTCATTAATGGCATGTTTTTGTCAAAATGCATTTTTGCCCAAAAATTCACCATATGCGTAGCAATGAAAACTAAAATAACGGTTCCTAAAACAGCCATGTTTCTTGAAGCAAAACTTGTATTTGCTGATGGATTTGTTTTTGCATAACCTATTGGTCTAGCTTTTTTGTTTTGGATTGTTAATAATATTCCATCAATAGCGTGGAATAAAATTGAAATGTACGTTAAATAAGAAAGTAATTTTACCGCTGGATTGGTAGTCATAAACAATGCATACTGATTAAAATTCAATGCGTTGTTTGGAACAAGCAATTGAAGATTTCCTGCTAAATGACCCGCCAAAAACAAGCATAAAAATAAACCTGTAAGAGCCATCCAATATTTCTTTGCAATAGATGACTTTAAAAGTGCTGATTTTGCCATAATTTTATTTGATTGTAATAGTTTTATAAAAATCAAACAAAAATACAGCTATTTGAAATTAACTACAACCTTTTGTAGCTAATTTATAATGAATTTAAAATAATCCAACTTTCGTTGAATATCAAGACTTTACACTCTTTAAAAATAAAAAATGTATATTAATTTTGCGAAATAATTATTTTACATAGCTAGGAATTAATCCTCTTAATCCCATATCCACAACGTTTTCTCCAATTGAAGGCTCATATTTTCCATCTACAGTTACTTCTTGCCATTCGAAACTATTGTTGACAGAAAGCGACAATGTAACCACTACATCTTGGGTTTCACTACCATTGATTACTAAGTTTTCAGCAAATTTTCCTGTAACTACACAAGACCCAGATGGAATTGGGGATGTACTCGCAATAGGATTGGGAACAGTTGTTGCCCCAGCAGGTGCTTGACCTGATGTAGCATAAGGAAAATCATTCAATGCAAATGCCCAATATCCTTGAGAACGGTTAGCATTTACTGGAAAAGAATTACTACCGATAAAATGTGTATTAATATATGTATTATAACCTACAAAACTCGCTAATCTACCCTGATAATCTATTCCATTATTTCTGATAGAAATATTATAATCTTGGTACGCAAGAGAAACTCGCACATATTCGTAATTGCCTTGTGCCACTTGACTCAATGGGATTTTTAAAAAAGTTTCACCTTCACTCACAAGTATTGCTTGATCAAAATCAATGGCCACCGAACCGCCTTCGATAGTTTCTGCTGCGTGATATAAAACAGTTCCATCACCTAATTGCGTGTAGGCTGTTGGGGATAATTCGAAATAATGTGCAGAAATTGCATTAAAATCAGGAGATTGTGCTGCATTTCCTGGCGCAACACTTGAAGGCTGTCCTAGATTATTCAAGCGAACTTGATTAGGATCGAATTGAAATTTCACAATTAAATAAGGCTCTTCTGCCTTGTCATCTGCATCCTCACAAGAGAAAAAAGTAAAAGCACCAATGACTAAAGTGAATAAAACTACTAATTTTTTCATACTATCGATTGTTATCTAACCCTGATTGGAGTGATAGCTCCCGATTTATCGGGACTATAACGGAAAGCAGGAACCCAACTTTAAACAAAACCATATCGCTTGGTTTCAAAATAAGACGATTTTAATAGGTTTTTGTTACATCTTCATCTATAACGAGAATAAAGTCGGCTTTATTGTAGTGTTCGGCTTCTAATTTTGTAATATCTTTTTGTTCTACAGTGGCAATGGTAATAATTTTTATTTCAGCATCTAATTTTTTCAAATACCAATTGATTCCTTCATAATTATCCGAATGATAGGTTCCATTGTAATGCACAAAAGTGCTGTTTTCTTTTCTGTTTTTATGAATAAAATAAGCCATTGTTGCGTCTTTTATGGCTTGTGCTTTTGGCATTTTATCCCCTGCATGCCCGCCTTGCATTCCCATCATGCTTTTATAACCTGGTAAATTAATGTCAAATTCAATTGGCAACGGCGCTATCCAAGACTTTTCTTGAGCAGAAAGCGAATCCAAAGCCTCCAAATCTTTCTTAAATACCAGAGAAGCATATCTTCGAGGTACATTTGTTGCGATAAAACTGAATTTCTTTTCTTTTGCAAAATCGACCAAAGGTTTGTAATCGGTTTTGTAATTTTTCCAAAGTCGCGCTGATGAATCCAATTGTTTTTGATTGATTTCACCTTTTAAATAGAAGTCAAGTTGCATTTGATTATCTGCTTCGAGCATTTCTGCGCCTAAAACTAACGGTTTTTTTTCTGCTAAATCTTTAGTAAATTCCAGTTGCAACCAATGCACTACAGAATTGTCATGATATTCTCCAAACAATACAACTTCAGCTTTTTCTCCTGCTTTTAACAGTTTTTCATACGAAGTTTTTTTGCCGTTCTTATCAAAAATTTGATAGGCCTTTTTGTCTTGTGCAGCACTTATAATCGTAGCAAATAAAAGGATACTTGTTATTATTTTTTTCATAATTTATTTTTTTGGCGCACTAATTTCAAACGAACTATTTTCTGTTGCTTTATCTTTTGAAAGAACTCCTTTATATTTTCCAATTGGCACATAAAATTTCTTGTTTTCCGACGCTATGATTTTGATTTTTTTGTCTTTTTTATTCCACTTTTCAGCATCTTCTTTTGCCAGCAAATAATCATACGTAAACGAATTTAATCCTTTTTTTGCGGCTATTTTTTGAGTATGAACGACCATTCCTATTTCATTTGCAATGGTAAAATTCACAACTCCATCGGCATTTGAATAGAACCAAATTTCTTGAGATGGCTCACTCGGTTTTCCCCAAGCATAATTTTGACTTCCCCATCGGTCTGATTTGATTCGATCATTCACTTTGAACAAATGAATGCTTTTAGCTAAAACCTCGTTCGTCAGTTCTTGCACTTTTGAAATGTCAATCTTGTAAATAGAACGACCATGGGTTCCAACAATTAATTCTTTCGCTTTGGTTTGAATTACCAAATCATGAACCGCAACTTTTGGCATTCCATTTGAAAAATCTTGCCAAGTTGCCCCTTTATCTAACGAAATAAATAAACCATTATCGGTTCCAACATATAAAATATTCTCGTTTGACGAATCTTCTACAATTACGTTTACCGCATTTGTTAATCCATTTGAAATCGATATCCAAGTTGCTCCAAAATCTTCGGAAACAAACGCATAACTTTCAAAAACATCATTTCTATAACCATTTAAAGTCGCGTAAACTCTTTCCTTTTTGTGAGTTGATGCAAGAACTCTCGAAACCCATAAATTTTGAGGCAAATTACCCGAAATCAATTGCCATGAAACACCGCCATCTTTCGAAACATGTATTTTTCCATCATCAGAACCTGCATAAAGTAATCCAAATTGGAATTTACTTTCTGAAATGGTAGTTAACGTTCCAAAAGCTACATTTCCTTCTTTTGCTCCATTGGTCAAATCTTCTGAAATCTTTTCCCAAGTTTCCCCTTGATTCATAGAACGGTGTAAAAATTCCGAACCCATGTACAAAATATCTTGGTTGTGCGAAGACAATAAGATAGGGGTTTGCCAATTGAAACGATAGGGTTTTTCACCTTTTGGTGCTTTTGGCGTGATGTAATCAAACTTACCTTCTTTTTGATTGATTTTGTAGTAATTCCCAAATTGATAACCTGTAAAAACTACATCTGTATTGCGACTATCAATCTGAATTTGCATACCATCACCACCAATCAATTCTTGATACGGATATTTTCCTTCTTGATGCCAAGCTACATTGTGTGAGTAATTATTTGGTCCAAACCAAACGCCGTTATCTTGCATCCCGCCATAGACATTATAATTTTCTTGATAATCGACATTTACCGCATAAAACTGACTCACAGCTTCGTTATTGCATTTAATCCAATGTGCTCCATTGTCATACGAAATATTCACACCACCATCATTACCATTGATAATATGATTTGGATTTTCGGGATTTACCCAAGTTACATGATGATCGGCATGAACGTTTTCTTTTGAAATAGCAGTAAATGTCTTTCCACCATCTTCCGAAAATAATAACGGAACGCCACCAATATAAACACGATTTTGGTTTTTCTCATCAACCGAAATGTTCGCAAAGTAATAGCCGTAGGTATAAAACATATCGTCAATGTAATTCTGATTCGTTTTTTTCCATGATTTTCCGCCATCTTCCGATTGGTAAACTTCGCAACCAATTACTTCTGTTTCAAATAACGCTTTATTCGCATCAGAAAGGATTGCTAAAACTTCTTTTGGTTCCATGTTATTATTGGCAACCCAGTTTTTAATATTTTCGGCTCGATATTTATCTCTAAAACCGCTTTCTTTCAAAGCAATATTCAGCTCTTTATTTGAAATTTCCATGAAATCAGCTCCTGGAGTTGATAACATTGTGGTCAATTTATTTTTTGAAGCTGTTTTTGGTCGTTTGTTCTGATTATCAACAACAGCATAAATTACGTTATCATTGAATAGTGCCAAACCAATTCTTCCCACACCTTCATTCGCTGGAAATCCACTTTCTTTTGTAGTGACTAATTCCCAAGAAGTTCCGCCATCTTCACTTTTATAAATACCCGATTTTTCGCCATCACCATCAAAATGCCACGCTTTTCTATCTTTTTGCCAAGAAGCCGCAAACATGATTTTTGGATTATTTTTCGAAACCGCTAAATCAATAATTCCAGTATCTTCCGCAACGAACAAAGTTTGTTTCCACGATTTTCCGCCATCAGTTGATTTGTAAATACCGCGTTCTTTATTCGTTGTATACAAATGTCCAACAGTCGCAACTACAATTTCATTCAAGTTACTTGGGTTCACCCAAATTCGACTAATATGATGTGAATCGTTCAATCCTAAATTTTCCCAAGTTTTGCCTTTATCCGAAGATTTTAAAACCCCAACTCCAGCATACGAAGAGCGCGAAGCATTTACCTCACCTGTTCCAACCCAAATAGTTCCAGAATTCCAATCCACCGTAACCGAACCACAATTTACGGTTTCGGATGCATCCATAACTGGTGAAAAAGAAGTTCCATTGTTGTTGGTATACCAAAGTCCGCCTGTAGCATAAGCGACATAAAATTCGGTTGGATTTTTCGGATTTACTGCCAAATCTACCACACGACCACTCATAATAGTTGGTCCGATATTCTTAGCTTCCACTTGATTAAACAAAGTGTTTTGAGCAATTGTTGATTGTATAATCAATAAAAACAGTAGCGTAATTTGCTTCATCTTGAAAAATTTTGCTGAAAATTAGCCAAAATATTACGCTTCTACAAAATTTCTAAAGTATTTAACAACTTTTCATTTTTATCTTATTAATTTTGAAGAACAAAATATTACATTATGAAATACCATCAAATAGACCGCGATTTGTACATTAAGAACAGAGCAAAATTCACGGCTCAAATGAAACCTAATAGTGTTGCGGTTTTTAATTCAAACGATATTTATCCGGTGAGTGCTGATAGTACTTTACCCTTTGCACAACACAGAGATATTTTCTATTTATCGGGTGTGGATCAAGAAGAAAGTATTTTATTGCTTTTTCCAGATGCGCCTTACGAACATTTGAAAGAAATTTTATTTTTAAAAGAAACCAACGAACATATTGCGATTTGGGAAGGTGAAAAACTTACCAAAGAACGAGCGTTTGAAGTTTCTGGAATTAAATCGGTGATTTGGTTGCAAGATTTCCACAAAACGTTGAAAGAAGTTATGGCGTATGCTGAAACAATCTACATCAACACCAACGAACATTACAGAGCTGTTATTGAAACAGAAACTCGTGAAGCGCGTTTTATCAAATGGTGGAAAGAAAATTATCCAGCACACAAAGTAGAAAAATCAAATCCTATTTTACAAAGATTGCGTTCGGTAAAAGAAAGCGAAGAATTGGATTTAATCCAAAAAGCATGTGATATTACCGAAAAAGGTTTTAGAAGAGTGTTGCAATTCGTAAAACCAAACGTTATGGAATATGAAATTGAAGCTGAATTTGCGCATGAATTCTTAAGAAATCGTTCGAAAGGTTTTGCTTACACGCCAATCATTGCTTCAGGTAATAACGCGAATGTATTGCACTATATCGAAAACAACCAACAATGTAAAGCTGGCGATTTGATTTTATTAGACGTTGGTGCAGAATATGCTAATTATTCAAGTGATATGACACGTATGGTTCCGGTTTCGGGTCGTTTTACGGATAGACAAAAAGCGGTTTATCAAGCGGTATTAAATGTGAAAAACGAAGCTACAAAAATGTTGGTTCCAGGCACATTATGGAAACTATATCATGTAGAAGTGGGCAAAATCATGACTTCTGAATTGCTTGGTTTAGGATTAATCGATAAAGCCGATGTGCAAAACGAAAATCCAGATTGGCCAGCGTATAAAAAATATTTCATGCACGGTACTTCACACCACATGGGATTAGATACTCACGATTACGGATTATTACACGAACCAATGCAAGCCAACATGGTATTCACAGTTGAGCCAGGAATTTACATTCCGAAAGAAGGTTTTGGTATTCGTTTAGAAGACGATATGGTGATTCAAGAAAATGGCGCAGCATTCAACTTAATGCGCAATATTCCGATTGAAATTGAGGAAATTGAAGCGATAATGAATGCTTAATTAATTTAAATACTATTAAAAACTTTAAAATGTTAATCGGTTATTTTGACTATTTAATTATTGGCATTCTAATCTTTCTGAATATTAAATTCTGGGAGAAGAATTTTAATTTTAAAGAAGGTTGTTTGATTTCAATTGGGCTATTTGGATTTATTTTGCCAATAATTTCTATTATTATAGAATTACAAAGAGTAAAATTAAATGGTGGTTGGATGGATGGATTCGAAGTCATATATACATACCTAAGATTTCCGACATATTGGATAATAGGTTTTTTACAATTAATTATTTTAAAGATAAAAAATATACCTTAAAACTTTGGCTTGCAGAAATGTGAGCCGTTTTTTTTAGGAACACAGATTTAAGAAATTTTTAAAATTTATATAATTTCTTAAATCTGTGTTCCTAAAATATTAAACCAACGGAATCACTTCCACAACCATTTCATTCCCGGCTTTGTCATAATAACTGCAAGTCATTTTATCCATCACTACAATCCATTTTTCAACACCCGATTTGGCGCAATCGTTTAAAAACGTCATGTAATCGGTGTTGCCTTGTTGGTGCGATTTTAAGTCGGATTTGAATTGCTCAACGTTACTTTCATCAGCAATAGTTAAGGTTTCTGAAAAGCCCTCTGAAGCAATTTGAAAATCATTGGCACCATAATAATGGGTATGATTGTCAAATACAAACGTTTCGAAAGAAGTAACACCAAGCGCAATAATGTCTTGCATGTATTTTGGAAAATCGGCACCGCTTTTTACTTTGGCGTGCGCTTCATGGATTTGTTGGATGGTGAACATGAGAGAATAATTTTATAGTGCTAAAATACGTTTTTTTAACAAACTTGCATTACAAAGAGCCGATTTCAGCATGACAAACAAAACGAAAAAACTTTGGTTCCGAAGTTTCGAAATTTGCGTTTAAACTCTACCTTTGCCTATATGAAAACCACGAACTTCAAAAACACTAAAATCAGTTACACCGAACAAGGAAAAGGAACGGCTGTGGTTTTATTGCATGGTTTTTTGGAAAATCAATCGATGTGGAAGGCGTTTGTTCCTGAATTGGTTAAAAAACACCGTATCATCACTATCGATTTATTAGGTCATGGCGAAACAGAATGTCTAGGTTATGTCCACACGATGGAAGACCAAGCCGATATGGTGCATCATGTGTTGCACGAATTAAAAATCAGGAAAGCGGTTTTGATTGGACATTCGATGGGTGGTTATGTAGCGTTGGCTTTCGCCGAATTGTATCCTGATAACGTCAAGGGAATTGTGTTGCAAAACTCTACTTCAAGAGCTGATAGCGACGAACGAAAAGCAAATCGTGACCGTGCTATTGTGGCGGTGAAGCAAAACTATTCGGCTTTTATTCGCATGAGTATTGCCAATTTATTTAGTGAAGACAATCGTGAACGTTTAGCGGATATTATCGAAGAAGTGAAATTAGAAGCTTTAAAAACGCCACTTCAAGGTATTGTTGCGTCATTAGAAGGCATGAAAATTAGAAAAGACCGTGAAGTCATTTTGCATTTTGCGCCTTATCCAATTCAAATCATTTTAGGCAAAAAAGATCCCGTTTTAAATTACAATGAAAATATAGAACAAATTGAAGGCACGCAAGTACAACTCACTACTTTTGAAGACGGTCACATGAGTCATTTTGAAAATCAAGCGGAATTATTGGCGGTTTTGAATGGATTTTTGAAAAAGGTTTAGTTATTTAACCGCAAAGCACGCAAAGTTTTTTCGCAAAGTTCGCAAATAATCAAAGCCATAAATTTCAGAGGTTCGCAGGATTTTAAATCTGTTGAAATCCTTTAATCCGTGGCAAACTATACCTTTTCCTTAAACGGAATTTCAGCATTAAAAATTTCTACAATCAACGTTTCTAATTCTGCTTTAAAATCTTCTAAAATTTCGGTTGAAATCGCTAATTCGGTGTCTTTTCCTTTTCCTAATCCGAATGGCAAAAAACCACTTTTCATATTTTTAAACGAAATAATTCCGGCTGAAACTTCTCGGTTTTGTTTCAATTCATGATTTTCAAACATCAACGCGTAACACAACAACTGAATAATTTTTTCGTTTTTAATATCGGAAGTCAAATCGGTGAAATCGTTAATTTTTAAACTATTGCCGAGTACTTTTCCCGTTTTATAATCGATGATTCGGATGGCACCGTTTCGTTCTTCGATTCGGTCAACTTTACCTGCAATTTTTATTGGAAAAGGCAACGATTTTAGTTCAATTTCACAAAATAAACTCGCTTCTAACAATACTACTTTTATGGCTTGACCTTCTTCGATGTCTTTCTTTTCCAATTGAAGAAAATTGTAAACATTTCGTTTCGCTACTTCAAAAGCTAACAAGTTTTTCCCTTTGGTAATCTCGCCTTCTTTGTAAATTTCTTTGAAATGTTTTAGAATGACCTCGTCAATTTTTGTTTCCATCGCTTCAATATGATGCAAAGCCAAAAACTGATTCAAATAGGGCGTATACAATTCTTCCAACGCATTGTGAATGATAGTTCCCAATGTATTTACCGCAATGTTTTCTTCCACTTCATCGGCTTCATTAATACGTAAAATGCGTTGCATATAAAACTGTAACGGATTACGAATATAATTCGTTAAAGACGATGGCGAAAATCCTTTATCGGTTGCGATTTCGTGCAAACGCGTTAGAATTTTATCCGTTTTTGGAATAGTTACGGGTTCATATGCCTTTTCGGGTAAAACAGCGTTATAAATCGTGCTTGAAATACTATGCTTTGGTTGTTTCTCGATTTCTAATTGGGTAATAAAACGACTTTTTTCACCGGCATCGATTCCTTCGTTGTCGGTGTTATAAAGCAACCAAACGTTTTTCGCGCGTAACAACAGATGATAAAAGTGATAGCAATAAATCGCATCTTTTTCTTTGTACGTAGGTAAGCCTAATTCTTTCTTTACATCATAAGGAATGAATGAATTCTGCGATTTTCCAGCTGGAAACTTACCTTCATTTACCGATGTGATAATCACATTTTCAAAATCCAATACGCGGCTTTCTAAAACCCCCATCACCTGAAGACCACTCAAAGGTTCGCCTTCGAAAGAAACTTCCGCTAAATCGATGATTTGCTTGTAAATTGCCTGAAGTGATTGCAGACTTTCGATTTGATTATAGGTTTCATGATAATTGGTTAATTTATTAATGGTTTTAAAAACCGAATACACAAAAGCTTTCGTCACTTTTTCTTCGGCATCGTCATTGCTTAAATAGGATTTTATGGTGAGTAATATCGCTTGTAAATTTGCTAAAATATCGGAAATCGAATCCTCCCAACGAGTGAACAACAATTGGAAGAATTTGTTTTCTGAATTTGGATATTTTTCTTCGTATAAACTAAACAATTTTTGGTTGGAAAAGAATGTAAAATTGTTATTGTTAATCACTTTTACCACTTCTTCTACTTTGCAATAGGGTTCTACCAAAGGATGATTTAAAACATCTAAAACTTCTTTGTAGTAAAATGTGTAGCTTTTTTCATTACGTTGTTTGGCATTAGTATGCAACTTGAACAACTTGCTAATCAACAATTGCGCAGGATTATTTTTACTTGGATACCCCATCGTAATATTCAACGCATCCACCGATTCTGGCAAACCATATAAAACAGGTAGCAACAGGTTTTCATCGCCTAGAACAACTGCTGTTTTCTCTAAATTTGGGTTTTCAGATTGAATTTTTTCAATAATGGTTCCCACAATTTTGGCTTGACCAATGCTTTTAGGCGTCCCAATAATTTCAATGTTTTTAGCTTCGCTGAAATGATTTACAACCCATTCAAAATCTTGATTAACAAATGGTTTCCATTCTTTTTTAAACTTTCTAATGAACAAGCCCGCATCATGATAGGAATCATTTAGAAAAACTTCATCTATATCCCAATAAATTTTAGCTTTATTCTCGTTTGCTAAATGTTTAAATATTTTTTCTTCCGCTTGATTTAAGGCGTTAAACCCTGCAAAATAGATTTGATTGGTAATTGTTGCGGTAAACGAACCTAAATTTTTAACTGCTTCTCTATATAACAACCCTTGGTAACCGATTCCTTTTTGTAATAAATGATTATAAAAAGATTCGTAATATAAAGGTAATTTAGCCCAAAACTCTAAATGTGTGTCGATTAATTTGGTAGTATTTGACGGTTCTAAATTCCATCGTTTTAAAGCTTCAATATCTTTTAGATACGAAAACACATGATTAGGTGATAATAAATACCTATCGATCTCATTAAAATCTTGAATAGCTGTTTTTGCCCAAGTGGCAAATTCTTCAAACGTTTGTTGTTTGGCTTTTTCTGTAATTAAAAGATAGACTTCGTAGAATTCAAATAACAATTCAATAGGATCAATCGTGCGCAAACCTGAAATTTCCTGAATAAAATCTTCAATACTAATTATATTAGGCGCAAAAGAAGTGGTTTCTAATTGATTTTTCAAGCTTTCTAAAAGAAACACTTTAGCTCTTTTATTGGGTAAAATAATCAAACAATTCGACAATTGAATATCGGATTGTGATAAAATGTTTTGGCTTAATTTTTCTAAAAAAGTAGTTGAATTCATTTTATAAAAATAAAAAAACGCCCCGATAAATCGAGGCGTTTCCTAATATATTTTTGAAAGAAATTATTTTACTAATTTCACTTCAACTCTTCTGTTGTTTGCTTTACCTTTTGAAGTTTTATTAGAGTCAATTGGATATTTTTCTCCAAAACCTGTTGCAGATAATCTATCAGCAGAAATACCATTTTCAATTAAGTATGCTTTAACAGCATCAGCTCTTGAAGCAGATAATTTTTGGTTCATTTCTTCAGAACCATCACTATCAGTATGTCCTTCAATAGAGAACTTAGCAGATGGATACTCTTTTAAGATAGCAGTAATAGCTTGTAAAACTGGGTAAGTTTGTTTTTGGAAAGTTGATTTTCCAGAATTAAACAAAATTGTTTTAGCGTAATCGTTTAATTTTTTGATTGCTTCGTCAGAAACTTCTGGACAACCATTATTAGCTACAGTTCCAGCTACAGTTGGACATTTGTCATCTTTATCAGCTACACCGTCTCCGTCTGTATCAGGCCAAGGACAACCAGCGTTTTCTTTAGCTCCTTTAACAGATGGACAATTGTCATCTTTATCAGCTACACCGTCTCCGTCTGCATCTGGACAACCTTTCATGATTTTAGTTCCTTTAACATCAAAACACTCATCTTCTGAATCGATGATTCCGTCTCCGTCAGTATCAGGACAACCATTGAATTCAGCTAAACCAGCAACATCTTGACAAGAATCTGCTGAATCTTGGATTCCGTCTTTATCAGTATCAGGACATCCTTTGAATTCTGGTAAACCAGCAACTTCAGGACAAGCGTCATCTTTGTCATAAATTCCATCATTATCTGTGTCTTTACCTCCAAATTTGAAAGTTAACCCAGCAAAATGTTGAATGTGAGATGGAACATCAAAATCAGCTACTCTAGTATCATCAAATGAATGTTTGTAAGTAGATTGGAATTGTAATCCAACACCTTCTGTTAACCAGAAAGTTAAACCTAAACCTCCATTAACTGTACCAGCAGAAGCATCACCAAAGAAAGTATAACCTCCACCAACGTGAGCAGATGGCTCTAACCACTTAGATTTTAATAATTCCATGAAGCTATACTTAACTGTAGCATCAACTCCGTAGTAAGATAAATCACCTGGATTAGATACCATGTCAGTAGATTGTGTTCCCGGAACTCTAGAAACCCATCTATCAATTTTGTTTACAGATCCTGTTAATCCAAAAGAAAAACCATCTCCAACGTACTTAGATACGCTTAAATAAGATACTGAAGGCAAAATATTCCAATTTTCTTTAGCATTTGCTAATTGAATCCACTTTGGACTATCGTTCCCTGCAGCACTAACTTTAGTGTCAACTCCGTTTACCCCAAAAGACACTGCCCATGGGTTGTTGTTATCTTGTGCTTGCGATGTTAATCCAGCAAACAATAAAGCAACAGCAAATAATTTGTTTAAATGTTTCATACTTATTTATTTAATTACAATGCGTTATAATTGGAACAAAAGTACTATTTTTTTTTAACTACAAAAAGTTTTGTTAAAAAAAAACGTTTTTTTGTCGGATTTTACTTGACTATGCCTAATTCTTGTCCTACTTCGGCAAATGCTGCGATTGCTTTATCTAGATGTTCTTGTGTATGTGCCGCTGATAATTGCACACGAATTCGAGCTTTATCTTTAGGAACAACTGGAAAGAAAAATCCTATTACATAAATCCCTTTTGCTAAAAGTTTTTCTGCCATTACTTGCGATAACTTAGCGTCATACAACATTACTGGAACAATAGCCGAATCTCCATCAATAAAATCAAGTCCTGCTTTTCGTATCCCAGCTTTAAAATAATTTGTATTCCATTCTAGTTTATCTCTTAGAGTAGTGTCTTTTTCTAATAATTCAAAAACTTTTAATGAAGCTCCTACAATTGAAGGGGCTAACGAGTTAGAAAACAAATATGGACGCGAACGTTGACGCAAAATTTCAATTACTTCTTTTTTAGCTGTTGTATAACCGCCCATTGCTCCACCAAGTGCTTTTCCTAAAGTTCCTGTTATAATATCTACACGGCCCATAACCCCTTTTGCTTCTAATGTCCCTTTTCCTGTTGCTCCAATAAAACCGGCAGCATGACATTCATCAACCATCACTAAAGCATCGTATTTATCGGCCAAATCACAAATTTTGTCTAATGGAGCCACTAATCCGTCCATTGAAAAAACGCCGTCAGTTACTATAAGTTTGAAACGATGACCCGCTTCGGTAGCTTTCTTTAATTGATTTTCTAAATCTTCCATATTGTTATTTTCATAACGATAACGTGCTGCTTTACACAAACGAACCCCGTCGATAATGGAAGCATGATTTAAACTATCAGAAATAATGCAGTCTTCTTCTCCTAATAAAGGTTCGAAAACGCCACCATTGGCATCAAAAGCGGCTGCGTATAAAATGGTGTCTTCTGTTCCGTAGAAATTTGCGATTTTTTGTTCTAATTCTTTGTGAATATCTTGTGTCCCACAAATAAAACGTACTGATGACATTCCGAAACCATGAGAATCCAAAGCATCTTTCGCTGCTTGAACCACTTCTGGATGTGAGGAAAGTCCTAAATAATTATTGGCACAAAAGTTTAAAACTGTTTCACCAGTCGAAATCGTAATTTCTGCTCCTTGAGGTGAAGTAATAATGCGTTCTTTTTTAAATAATCCGTTTTCTTGAATCGTATTTAATTCGTTTTGTAGGTGTTGTTGGATTTTTCCGTACATATTATTGTTGTTTGTTGTTATTAGTTTATGGTTACAAAGTTACTATTTCTATACTTTCACCTATGTATATTAATACTTTTTTTGCAACCGTGTACTTCATTTCTTGCAAAGCCAATTCATATTCTTCTAATTGCGCTTTGTGTTTATTGTGTTTTTCTCCTGTTTTATAATCTAACAAATACGCCATATTATCTTTAATTACAACTCTATCTGGTTTTATGTTTTTAAATGCTTTTTTAATGATATTTTGCTCATTGAATACTTTGGCATCCGCATCAAAAAACGGAATCAATTCTTCATGAAGCACAATTTTCGTTATCGTTTCCTTAAAAATTTGATATTGAGAAAACGTAATCAATCCCAATTCGGTTGCTTTTTGAATGGATAAATCCACATCTCCTATCGTATGAATAAACGCCATTATTTCATGCAAAATATTTCCAAAATTAATCGCATCTTGTTGCACAGTTCCCCACATTAAAGCTTCGCGTTGTGCAATTTTGATGTTTTTTGGATTTAATTTATGCTTTACAATACCAATTTGATTGTTTTTACCTTCGTGCGCTTTGTTGGTTGAAATTCGGGATGGATTTCCGAATTCGTATTCCAATTTTGTATCTTCATATTTGCCTGAATTCTGCAAAAATTCAATAAAATAGTACGATAAATTATTAGTAACCAAATCGCCTTTTTTGGTCAATAATTTATTTGAAATTACATACAATTGTTCTTCAGCTCTAGTTAATGCTACGTACAAAACGTTTATGGTATCTAAAACTTCTTCTTGATTTTTGGTTTGAAAAATGGTTTTGGCTTCGTTTCCGTAACTTTCAACTTCTTTTTTGTTATTGATTAACGCTTTTGGTAAATCAATGTTCGAATCTTCAAGCGGAATCCATAATTTGTCTTTAATTTTTCTCGAAAAATCTTCTTCGGCAAACGGAAAAATGACCACAGGAAATTCCAATCCTTTTGATTTATGAATCGTCATGATACGAACTGCATTTGTTCCTTCTGGAGATGGAATGCTTTTTTGGTAGCCAATTTTGTCCCAATACTCCAAGAAATCAGCAATACTCGATTGCACTTTTACATCTTTTTCTAATACCAAATCCAAGAAATATTGCAAATACGAAGTATTCACTTTATCATTTAAAAACGTCGCTATTAAAATTTCGACAGCTTCATACAAGGATTTTTTCTTGCAATTTTTGAACGAAATTTCAATTCCGATGTTTTTCAAAAAGGATTCTAATTCTTCTGCGTTTTTATCTTTTGCAGCTACAATAAAATCATGAATTGCTATTTCCGATTGCAAATATTTCGCAATAAAATACAAGAAATAGACTTTTGATTCGTCGTCTTTTGGATTTTTTAAATAACGAAGCAACGCAATCAACAACTTCACTTCGGTCGCATTTTGAATCAATAACGTTTCCGAAGATAAAATCGGAACACTGTTTTCGGTTAAGAAATTCGCTAACTTAATTCCAGGTGCTTTTGTTCGCGTAAGCAACACGATATCTTTATATTCAAATCCGTTTGAGATACATTTTTCAATCGTTCTTAAGGTTTGATTCAAATAAAATTTATCTTTTATTGTAATCGAATCATTATCCGAATCAAAACCTTCAACTTCGGTTTCATCTTCTGGCACTTCGATAAACGACAAGTTCACATAACCACCTTTTTTAGAATTGAATTCTTGATGCGAAAGATTCTCATACAGATTTTTATAATCTTCATTCAGAAATTTAGTAGCTAATTGCTTGAAAAACCCATTGTTAAACTCAATTACTTCGCTATAACTGCGGTAATTTGTTCCCAAACGAAGCGTTTCTTTGTCTTTATTAGAAAACGGATTATACTTTTTGTCTTCTTTTGCTAAATCGATAAATTGTTCCGCTTTTCCACCACGCCAACGGTAAATGGCTTGTTTTGGATCACCTACCAACATCAACGTCCCTTGTTGACCAAAATCGTCTTGACCTGATAAAGCGTTATCAATTAACGGAATTAAATTTTGCCATTGCATCACCGAAGTATCCTGAAATTCATCGATAAAATAATGACGGTATTTTTCACCCAAACGCTCGTAAATAAAAGGCGCTGGCTGGTTTTGAATTTCGTTGTGAATAATTTTATTGAAATCGGAAATCGAAACTAAATTTTGTTCTTCCTGAATTTGTTTGAACTCCTGATAAATGGTATTTAGTAACGAAAGCGGATTTAAGTTTTGCAGAAAAGCTTCGTACATTGAAATTTTTCCTAGCTTATCATAAATTGATTTTAATTGCGATACAATTTCATCAATAATCGACTCAATAATAGCAACATCTTTAGCCGATTTTAAAACCTTAATATCATCAGAAGAAAAATATTTTTTTTGTGAGTCTTTCAACTGATTAGACTCAATGTTATTCAAATGATCATTGAAATACTTTGGAAAAGAACTTAAACTCGCGCCATTTGATTCAATAAAATGCTTGATTTTTTTTCCATCTTCGCTAGTTTCGACTTTTAATTGCTTAATTTCTTCTTGCAATTTCTTTTTGATTACGCCAAAATCATCCAAACTTTTATCGGACATTTCTTTGATTTCTTCCGAATTGTTTTCGTTGGTAATCAATTGGGCAACCTTTAATAATTCGGCCGAAATATCCCAATTTTTATCGTCGTCAGTTTTTTCTTTTGAAAATTCGATTAATAATTTGGTTAGATTTACATCATCACCCGCTTTAGAAATCACCAAATCGATGGCTTCTTGTAAAAGTGAATCCGTTTCTAATGAAACTTCAAAATTGGGTGGTAAATTCAAATCTTGTGCAAACGTTCTGATAACTTTGTGCGTGAATTTATCAATCGTAGAAATATCAAATGCCGCATAATTGTGAATGATATTCTTAATAATTGCTTTTGATTTATCTTTTAAAGTAGCAAGACTTAATTGGGTTTCCGAGGCAACATCTTTTAGCAATTCCATCGCTTTATCAGAAGTAGAATCAATGGAAAACTCGTACAAACTCGATACAATTCTGCTTTTCATTTCTTCAACCGCTTTATTGGTAAACGTAATGGCAAGAATTTTTCGATACGCATCATCATTCGTAGCCAAGAAAAGAATTTTTAGATATTCTTTTGTTAGCGTGTAGGTTTTTCCGGAGCCAGCCGAAGCGTCGTATATGGTAAAAGCAGTTGTGTTCAAATGTTATATTTATCTTAATAATAGTGCTATAGAAACTATCTATTTTTGATTCCGAAGTTTAATTTGTAAATTTGGTGAAAATATTACTAATCTAAAAATAAAATATTATGGCTTTTGAATTACCACAATTACCTTATGCATATGATGCATTAGAACCACATATTGATGCTAGAACAATGGAAATTCACCATTCAAAACATCACAATGCTTACACTACAAATTTAAATGCTGCTATTGCAGGAACGGATTTAGAAGGCATGACTATTGAGAACCTTTTAATCAACTTAGATCCAAACAATGCAGCAGTTAGAAATAATGGTGGAGGTTTTTACAATCACAATTTATTTTGGACTGTTATGTCGCAAAACGGTGGTGGTTTACCAACAGGTGAATTAGCAGAAGCAATTGAAAGAGATTTCAAATCGTTTGAAGAATTTAAAGCGCAATTTGCTAAAGCAGCTGCAACTCGTTTTGGTTCTGGCTGGGCTTGGTTGTGCGTACACAAAGGAGGAAAATTAGAAATTTGCAGTTCGGCTAATCAAGACAATCCATTAATGCCAGGGATTGGTTGTGGAGGAACACCTGTTTTAGCACTTGACGTTTGGGAACATGCTTATTATTTAAACTATCAAAACCGTCGTCCTGATTATGTTGAAGCTTTTTTTAACGTGATTAACTGGACAGAAGTTGCAAGAAGATACGCAACAGAAAAATAGAAATCACTATTATAGTATAACTAAAAAGCCGAAGAGTATGGCGACTCTTCGGCTTTTGTTGTATTTTACCAATTTGTGTTTTGAAAATAAAAAAGGTGAAATTGCTTTCACCCTTTTTGCCCCAAATCTACCATAAAACTTAACCTACTAATTTTCTGGTTTAACTAAATTATGGTAAGATAGTATGCAAGCATAAAAAAATTGTTAAACAACACAAATAATCGATGAACTACACTTTTTGCAGTATTAAACACCTTAAAAATGAAACTTTTACAATGAAATTAACATTTTTAAAATAAAAAAAAGGGAGAAATTGCTTTCACCCTTTTTGCCCCAAATCTACCATAAAACTTAACCTACTAATTTTCTGGTAGAGCTAAAGTATATCGAGATATTATTATTTTATAAAAAAATTGTTAAACGAAATAAAAAGTCGATGAAATGCACTTTTTAATAGGCGCGAGCATCTTTTCCTTCATAAAAATTCATAAAAGCACGGTTTACAACTCTATTTCCACCATTGGTTGGATAGTCTCCTGTAAAGTACCAATCTCCTAAATTCTTAGGACAAGCAATGTGTAAATCAGCTACTGTTTGATAAATGATTTTTACTTCAGCATTTGTGCCTTCAGGTGTAAGCATTTGTGCAATTTTATCAGAAATTTCTTGATCCGTGAATGGTGCATAGATTTCTTTTACATAATTCACTACATCAGCATCATTAAAGTCTTCTTGTGCTTTTGATTTTTGGTATACTTCTTCTACAATATGATATAAATTGCGCTCTTTCAACAAATCTAAAGCCGCTCTAAACGCAACTAATCCTTCTAATTTAGCCATGTCAATTCCGTAACAATCTGGGTAACGAATTTGAGGTGCTGAAGAAACCACAACAATTTTCTTAGGATGCAAACGATCCATCATTTTAATGATACTTTGCTTTAAGGTAGTTCCTCGTACAATACTATCATCAATAATTACCAAATTATCGGTTGGTTTTACTACACCATACGTAACGTCATAAACATGCGCAACTAAATCATCGCGACTGCTATCTTCGGTGATGAACGTTCTTAATTTGGCGTCTTTAATCGCGATTTTTTCAGTTCTAATTTTAACCGAAAGTAATTCTTTCAATGAATCTTCCGTTAAGGTATCTTTTTGCTCGATAATCATTTTTGCTTTTCGCTGATTTAAAAAATCTTGAGCCGCTTCAGACATTCCATAAAAAGAAGTTTCTGCTGTATTTGGAATAAACGAAAAAACCGTATTATCCGTATCGTTATCAATTGTTTTTAAAACACTTGGAAAAATTAATTTTCCTAATTCTTTACGCTCTCTGTAGATTTCGGCGTCGCTTCCACGAGAAAAATAAATGCGTTCAAATGAACAAGCTTTTTTGATTAAAGGTGTTCTGACTTCTTGAATGGAAACATTTCCATTTTTCTTGATAATGATGGCACTTCCTGGTGTTAATTCTTGTACTTTTTCGAAAGGCACATTGAAAACCGTTTGAATTACAGGACGTTCCGAAGCAACCACCACAATTTCATCATCTTCATAGAAATACGCTGGACGAATTCCGGCAGGATCGCGTAATACAAATGAATCGCCATGACCAAAAAGTCCAGCCATTGCATATCCTCCGTCAAAATTACGAGAAGCACGTTCTAAAATACGTTGCACATTTAATCGTTCACCAATAATTGGGGATGCTTCTTGTTTAGAAAATCCTTCCAACTTGCATTGTTTGTATAATTCAGTAACTTCATCATCTAAGAAATGTCCGATTTTTTCCATTACGGTAACAGTATCGGCCATTTGTTTTGGATGTTGTCCTAAATCAATTAAGTTTTGAAATAACTCTTTAACATTAGTCATATTGAAATTACCAGCAACAATTAAATTACGATGCATCCAATTGTTTTGACGTAAAAAAGGGTGAACACTTTCAATACTATTTTTGCCGAAAGTTCCATAACGAACGTGACCTAAAAACACTTCTCCTAAATACGGAATATTTTGTTTTTGAAGCGCCACATTGTTTTGATATTCTGGATGTTCTTCTAACTCGCGACTGATTCTATCGTTAATTTGAGCAAAAATATCCTTAATAGGTTGCGGGTCGTTAGAACGAATACGGCTGATGTATCTTTCACCTGGATTTACATCCAATTTAATACTCGCTAAACCAGCTCCGTCTTGACCGCGGTTGTGTTGCTTTTCCATAAGTAAATACATTTTTTGTACACCATAGAAAGCGGTTCCGTATTTTTCTTTATAAAATTCTAACGGTTTTTTTAATCGTAGTAATGCAATTCCACATTCGTGTTGTATAGCGTCACTCATAAGTTGTTGTGTTATTGTAGGTTGTTGTAATTCTTATTCTTTTTGAAACAAAAAATGCCCCGAAATTTCGAGGCACGTTTTTATTCTTCTAATTCGATTTCAAATTGCGTTAATGCTTTGAATTGTAGCAAACGCGCATTCACTTCTTTTTTATCTAAATTTTCCATTCTTTCTGTTCCAAATTTCTCCACACAAAAAGAGGCTAAGTTTGAACCATGAATAATTCCGTTTTTCAAGTTGTCAAACGAGATATTTTCAGATTGCGCAATATAACCTGCAAAACCACCTGCAAATGTATCACCAGCACCTGTTGGATCAAACACTTCTTCTAGTGGTAATGCTGGAGCAAAGAATACGTCTTTGTTGTGAAACAATAACGCTCCATGTTCTCCTTTTTTGATAACCACATATTTTGGTCCCATAGTATGGATTTTAGCCGCTGCTTTTACCAAAGAATATTCTCCAGATAACTGACGTGCTTCTTCATCATTGATTGTGATTACATCAACACGTTTGATAACGTCTAATAATTCTGGCAACGCACAATCCATCCAAAAGTTCATTGTATCTAAAACAATCAACTTTGGCTGTTCGGTCATTTGATTTAAAACGCCTGATTGAACTATTGGATGTAAGTTTCCTAATAAAACTACATCTGAATTTTTATACGCTTGAGGCACAACTGGATTAAAATCGGCCAAAACATTTAATTCTGTAATTAAAGTGTCACGGGAATTTAAATCGTTGTGGTATTTTCCACTCCAAAAGAATGTTTTTCCTCCTTTTACGATTTCAATTCCTTCGATATTTACTCCTTTATTTTCTAATAAATCTAAATATTCCTTTGGAAAATCTTCTCCTACTACAGAAACTACTGCTGCATCTACATTAAAAAAATTAGACGCTAAACCAATATAAGTTGCAGCTCCACCTAAAATTTTATCTGTTTTTCCGAAAGGCGTTTCAATAGCATCAAAAGCTACTGTTCCTACTATTAATAGTTTGTTCATTAAATTGAATTTGAAATAAGGTGCAAAGATAATCTTTTAGTTGCAGAGTTGCAAAAGGTTATAAGCTGAAAGTTTTCATCTTTTCTACAACAACTTTCCTTCCTCTCTTTCATAAAACTCATCAATCGATAATTTGCTTTGTTGCGAAGCCATAACAGCTAATTCATCGCAACGTTCATTTTGAGGATGACTGTTGTGTCCTTTAACCCACTGAAAATCGACTTGGTGTTTGCGATAGATTTTTAAGAAACGAATCCATAAATCAGGATTCTTCTTGGCTTTGAAGTTTATTTTTTCCCACTGAAAGACCCAGCGTTTTTCTACTGCATCCACCACGTATTTAGAATCAGAAACTACTAAAACTTTTGTTTTTGGTGTTTTTAATTTTTCTAAACCGACAATTACTGCTAACAATTCCATTCTATTATTGGTCGACAATCGAAAACCTTCGTAAAATTCTTTTTTATAAGGCGTTCCTACCATTTCCATCACCACGCCATAGCCAGCCGGACCAGGATTTCCCTTGGCAGCGCCGTCTGTATATATGTGGACTTCGTGTGACATTTTAGATTTTTTGATTGTTGGCTTATTAGATTCCTTAAGATATAGAAGTGTGATGTTTGACTTTCTAAGAAGTCTAAAAATCTAATCTTGTAATAATCCTCCTATTACTTCAGGAAAATGCTGATGTTCTAATTCGTGTATTTTATTCGCAATTTCTTCAGCCGATTTGCAATCTTCGATATTGACTGATTTTTGAAAAATAAATTCGCCTTCATCATAATGTTCGTTTACATAATGAATGGTAATTCCGGTTTCTTTTTCATTATTTTCCAAAACCGCTTGATGCACATTCATCCCATACATGCCTTTTCCACCATATTTTGGCAATAACGCAGGATGAATATTGATCACTTTTGGGTATTCCTTTAATATAGACTCGGGAAATTTTAGAAGAAATCCAGCTAAAACAATTAAGTCGGGATGATACTGTTGTAATTTTTCCAATACAAAACCTTCATTTAATTGGCTTTTTGAAAAAACCACTGAAGGAATGTTATGATTTTTTGCTCTATCTAACACTTTGGCATCTGGTTTGTTAGAAAAGATAGCGACTACCGTTCCTTGGTTATTTTTTTTAAAATACCTGATTATTTCTTCGGCATTTGAACCGTTTCCGGAAGCAAAAAGCACAATATTTTTCATTTCTTATTGATTTCTTCCCACAAAAAAAAGAATAATATTTGGTAAAAAATAAAAAAAAGAAGCCTTTATGAATTATTTTTTTTAAATTCGTAGTCATATTTAGTAACAAAAAGGTTGTTTTAAAATAAAGTTTTTTATTTTTGCCAACAAATTAAATTAAAAATTAAAAGATTATGTCAGACATTGCATCAAGAGTAAAAGCGATTATCGTAGACAAATTAGGTGTTGACGAAAACGAAGTTGTAACAGAAGCAAGCTTCACAAACGATTTAGGAGCTGATTCATTAGACACTGTTGAGCTTATTATGGAGTTCGAAAAAGAATTTGATATTCAAATTCCAGACGACCAAGCTGAAAACATTGCTACTGTAGGTCAAGCTATCTCTTACATCGAGGAAGCTAAAAAATAATATCTAAGGCATCCATGAGAGGAAACTTTCATGGATGTTATTATTTTTTACTTTCAGTTTTAAATCTTTTTAGTAAGATTTTGCAAACATTGATTGTATTACAATCATAAAATAAAAAAATATGTAATACCCATTGTTTCTTTTAGTTATTATTAAAAGCACTATGGGTTTTTTTATATCAATTGAAAATTAAAAACTATGCAATTAAAGCGTGTTGTTGTAACCGGTCTTGGGGCATTAACTCCAATCGGAAATAATATCCAAGAATATTGGGAAGGTTTAATTACTGGAAAAAGCGGTGCTGCTCCAATAACTTATTACGATACTGAAAAACATAAAACCAAATTTGCTTGTGAGGTTAAAAACTTCAACATTGAGGATTATATGGATCGTAAAGAATCTCGTAGATTGGATAAATTTGCGCAATATGCCATTGCTGCCAGTGACGAAGCTATTAAAGATGCTGGAATTACAAGTGAAAACGTTAATAAACAACGTGTTGGTGTAATCTGGGGAGCTGGAATTGGTGGTTTAGAAACGTTCCAAGACGAAGTAATGTATTATGCTAAAGGTGATGGAACACCAAAGTTTAATCCATTTTTTATCCCTAAGATGATTGCCGATATTGCTCCAGCTCATATTTCTATGAGAAATGGCTACATGGGTCCAAATTATACAACTGTTTCGGCTTGTGCTTCTTCTGCAAATGCCTTGATTGATGCATTTAACTATATTCGTTTAGGAATGTGTGATGTAATTATTTCAGGTGGTTCTGAAGCAGCTGTAACTATTGCAGGAATGGGCGGATTTAACTCAATGCATGCCTTATCAACTAGAAACGATAGTCCAGAAACAGCTTCGAGACCTTTTGATGCAACTCGTGATGGGTTTGTTTTAGGTGAAGGTTCAGGCGCATTAGTTTTAGAAGAATATGAACATGCAAAAGCACGTGGTGCTAAAATATATTGTGAAGTTGGCGGTGGTGGAATGTCATCTGATGCCTACCATTTAACCGCACCACATCCTGAAGGTATTGGCGTTATTGCCGTTATGGAAAACACGTTACGTGATGCTGGAATGACACCTGAAATGGTTGATCATATCAATACACACGGAACTTCAACGCCTCTTGGAGATGTTGCTGAGTTGAAAGCTATTAGCCATGTTTTTGGTGATCATGCTAAAAACATTAACATCAATTCTACAAAATCAATGACAGGTCACTTACTTGGAGCAGCTGGTGCTATTGAAGCTATTGCTTCTATCTTAGCCATGAAAAACAGCATTGTTCCTCCAACGATTAACCATACCACGGTAGATGAAAACATTGATCCTTCATTAAATCTAACTTTGAACAAAGCACAAAATCGTGAAATCAAAGTTGCTATGAGTAATACTTTTGGTTTTGGAGGTCATAATGCGTGTGTTTTATTTAAAAAATTAGAAGACTAATTACATGCGTCGTTTATTCAAAAAAATAACAAAAAATTCCCGTTCTCCAGAAGACGGGATTTTTTTTGAAAAAATCACCAAAATTCTTGGTTTCGAACCTAAAGAATTGAAATATTACCAAAAAGCCTTTACACATCGTTCTACAAATAAAATTGACGATAAAGGAAACCCGTTTAACTATGAACGATTAGAATTTCTTGGCGACGCCATGTTAGGAAGCGTGATTGCCGCTCATTTATACAATGAAGTACCTTCGGGAGATGAAGGTTATTTGACAAAAATGCGTTCTAAAATTGTGAGTAGAGAACACTTAAACGAATTAGGTCGCGATTTTAATTTGGTCAGTTTTGTAGAAAGTAAAGTCAATTCGAGTCAGTTTGGCGAAAATATTCATGGAAATTTATTTGAAGCATTCATAGGAGCCATTTATTTGGATAGAGGATTTGAATATTGCGAGAAATTTATTCGTACAAAAATCATCAAACAATATGTTGATATTGCCAAATTAGAAGGAAAAGTAATTAGCTACAAAAGTTTAATTATCGAATGGTGTCAAAAAGAAAAAATTTCTTTTGCATTTGATTTTGTGGAAGATAACGGCATTGAAGGGCAAAAATATTTTGGCGTGAAATTGATAATTGACCAAAAAATTATTGCTCGAGCAAGAGCAACTTCAAAGAAAAAAGCAGAAGAAAAAGCATCACAAAGAGCCTATTTTGCCTTGCAAGAAAAAATTTCTCAAAAATAATTCAATACTCAAACGTTTGAGTTACTAAATTAACGTTAAGAACAGCTAAACTGTTAAATTCTAACCGATTTTAATACTATATTTACAATCTAATTGTGAAAAAATGGCAATTCATAAAATTCAAATAAACGATTTTATTTCAGATGATTATGAGTTAATTGCAATTCATTCAACTTTAGAAGATTACAAATTGGCTTTTTTATTGAATAGCGTTTTGGGCACTCAGCTTAAAAAAAACAATTCAAATATCGAAATCGCAATTCCGGAAGGAAAAAGCTCGTTTGGTAATTTTTTATTTGATGATGATAAAAACGATGTTGTTTGGAGTTTAATAGAAAACAAAACCACCATTTTAACTTCTAAAAACAAGGCTTCCCAACTGTTTGACAATGTAGAAATAACTGTTTTTTTATTACCCGAATTTAAAAAAGCTGACTATCTCTTAAAAATTGAAAACATTGATCATGACTTTGATGAAGATGAAATGATTGAAAAAATTTTATCTATAAAAAACATCACCACCGTTTATACCATTGACACAACCAACTTAAAATCTAAAAATAATTTAATTTTTTAATAAAATGCCAACGAATAAAAAAACTAAAATTGTAGCTACACTAGGTCCTGCCTGTAGTTCAAAAGAAGTAATAAAAAATATGATTGATGCTGGAGTTAATGTCTTTAGAATTAACTTTTCTCACGCAGACTACACAGATGTTTCTGAGCGAATTAGTATCATTAGAGAATTAAACGAGGAATTTGGCTATACTACTTCAATATTAGGCGACTTACAAGGGCCTAAACTTCGCGTAGGAGTTATGAAAGAAGATGTTGTGGTAAGCAAAGGAGATATCATTACGTTCACCACTGCCGAAGATATTTTAGGAACTGCTTCTAGAGTATACATGAACTACAAAGAGTTTCCAAAAGATGTAAATCCAGGAGAAAGAATCTTATTGGACGATGGTAAATTAATTTTTGAAGTTACCAAAACCGATAAAAATACCGAGGTTGAAGCCGTAGTTGTTCAAGGAGGTCCGTTAAAATCTAAAAAAGGAGTTAACTTACCTAATACAAAGGTATCGTTACCCGCTTTAACTCAAAAAGACATTAAAGACGCTATTTTTGCTATAGAAAATAAAGTAGATTGGATTGCGCTTTCATTTGTGAGAACACCAAAAGACTTAGAAGAATTACAAGATTTAATTGCAAAACATTCAGATCATAAAATTCCAATTATTGCCAAAATTGAAAAACCAGAAGCCGTAGAAAACATCGACAAAATTGTTGCTTTCTGTGACGGATTGATGGTTGCTCGTGGTGATCTAGGAGTAGAAGTTCCTGCGGAAGAAGTTCCGTTAATTCAGAAAAAACTAATTCATAGAGCAAAAACAGCTCGAATTCCAGTAATTGTGGCCACACAAATGATGGAAACTATGATTACAAGCTTAACACCAACACGTGCCGAAGTGAACGACGTTGCCAATTCGGTAATGGACGGAGCTGATGCAGTGATGTTATCTGGTGAAACTTCCGTAGGAAATTATCCTGTAGAAGTAATTGAAACAATGACACGAATTATTGAAAGTGTAGAAGATTCACCATTAATTAAAGTACCATTAACACAACCGCATGTAAGAACAAAACGTTTTATTACAAAATCAATTTGTTATCATGCTGCAGTTATGGCCGATGCAATTAATGCAAAAGCAGTAACCACTCTAACAAATTCGGGTTACACTGCATTTCAAATTTCAGCTTGGCGACCAAAGTCACATATTTTAGTATTTACATCTAATAGAAGAATTTTAACACAATTAAACCTTTTATGGGGTGTGAGAGCTTTCTTTTACGACAAATTAGTAAGTACTGATGACACTATCGAAGACATTAATAAAATATGTTTAGAAAAAAAATACGTTAACAAAGGTGATATGTTAATCAATTTAGCTGCCATGCCAGTAGTTGATAAAGGAATGGTAAACACTTTGAGGGTTTCTGAAATAGAATAAGCTCACTTTATAGAATAAAAAAACGAGTGCTAAGAAATTTAGCACTCGTTTTTATTTTATCATAGTTGTGATTTTGAGCTCGATTCAGAATCTCTCCACTTGAAATCAAATTAACTAGAAGCTGAAATAGAAGATTCTACGTAGTTAAACGAGTTCAGTTTAACAAACGTTGTCGTTTAACTATTGAGTTAGTTTTAAGCTGCTATTTTTTCAAAAGCAATAAAGTTTGTTACTTCTCCTTTGTGATTAAAAACAGGAAAACCTTTGATGTGACATTTATATAACGAACCGTCTTTGCAGTAATTAATAACATTTTTTTCAAAAGGAACTTTATTAATAATCGCTTGTCTTATTTCGCTACTTACTTGTAAATCGGTTTCTTCACCTTGAAACATTTTTGGAGACTTTCCAACAATTTCGTTTGGAGTATATCCGTTCATTTTTTTGATGTTTTTGGTTGCAAAAACAATTTTCAACTGCGCATCAGTAACCACAATTACCGTCTTATCTTGTAGGTTTTCTTTAAAATCCCAAACTGATTTCCATTGGTTTTTAGTTGCAATTTGGTTTAATGAATTCACATCATTAATTAGCGCATTGGTTTGAAATAAAAATTGTGAATAAATATCCCAAGACACCAAAGGCATTCCAATAATTGCTGCCGTATTGTGTTGCTTTGCGAAAGCAGCGTCATACACTTTAAACTCCATATTCGATACTATTTTTGTCAAAACTAAAAAGAAAAACAAATCAACAACGATTTAAAATGAACTTTAACGCTTGTTTAAGTGGGGAGAATTTAAAAAATCAATGACTTAGCTCAATTTTTAAAACATTTTATAAAGAGCAATTATATACATTTACAAAAAATAAAATAATTATGATTGAGGCAAATTATGATTTAAAAATAATTGATTTACTAAAGCAAATCGATAATAAAAAATTATCAAAATCATTGAAGATTAAATCTCTTGAAGAGTTTTATGATATATGTGTTTTCAATTCCATAACAAGTTTAGATTTAGACGTTGTCATAGATGGTTATTTAAATTCAAAATTTGATTGGCAGAAAAGATTTTATGTGCGATCGATGATCTTAATACTGAATGAGCATCTTGAAAAAGTACACAAACTAATGAAATCAAAATTCTACATGTTTATTGATTCAAACAATATGTTTTCTCATCTAGAAGAAGAAATTTTGGAAAACAGAAAATCATACAAAGAAATAAACAAACGCAAATCAATTCTAAGTGGTTTAAGAAATGATGTTATAGGGCATCGAAATGAAAATTCTGAAGAATTCTTTAATTCAATAAACGATTTAAAATGTGATGAAATATTTAATCTAGTCTTAGATACCCAAAAAATTTTAAATGAATTTGTAAATTTATCAACGAAAATTTTAAAAGAAATAACAAATAATTTTCAAGAATTCTATTCTAATATTAAATAGCATAAAAACCCATTGCTGGAGTTTTTCTAACCTTTTAGTTAAAATTTAAAACTCAAACCGCAATTGTACTGAAACGCTTTTTTGTGGTAAAATGGTTTTGGTTTTTTCTTCGTTGTTTAAATTATGTACCGAAATTCCTAATAATCGTACGGAGTTTTTTAAGCGTTCTTGGTACAACAAATCTTTTGCAACATCAGCTATAATGGCTTTATCATTTACAAAATAAGGCAACGTTTTACTTCGGGTTTGCAGGGTAAAATCGGAATATTTGATTTTTAATGTAATCGTTTTTCCAGATATTTTGCTTTTTTGCATGCGCTTTTCGAGTTCTTTGGCAATGTTTAGCAAGCGTTCTTCCATGTAAATTTCGGAAGACAAATTTTCATTAAATGTGCGTTCGGCTCCCACTGATTTTATTTTCCGATTGGGTTTTACTGCACTGTTGTGAATGCCCCGTACAATTTGGTAATAATGTAAACCGCTGTTTCCAAAGTGCTTTTCTAAATATTCTAATGGTTTTTGTTTTAAATCAAAACCGGTAAAAAGTCCTAATTGATACATTTTTTCAGCGGTGACTTTGCCAATGCCATAAAACTTTTTAACATCTAATTTTTCTAAAAAGGGTTCAACCTCATCCGGATTTACCGTTTTTTGTCCGTTGGGTTTGTTGTAATCGGACGCAATTTTTGCTACAAATTTATTTACCGAAATTCCTGCCGAAGCTGTAAGTCCAACTTCTTCAAAAATGCGCTTTCTGATTTCTTGAGCAATTAGAGTTGCACTGGGATTTCCTTTTTTGTTTTCGGTTACGTCTAAATATGCTTCGTCAAGCGATAAGGGTTCTACTAAATCCGTATAATCGAGGAAAATTTTTCTGATTTTTTTAGAAATCTCTTTATAGCGGTCAAATCGTGGGCGCACAAAAATTAAATCAGGACATAATTTCTTTGCCTGAATACCGCTAATGGCGCTTCGTACACCAAATTTTCGCGCTTCATAACTTGCTGCCGAAACTACACCTCGCACTTCGCTTCCTCCTACTGCCAATGGCTTTCCTTTGAGTTGGGGATTATCCAATTGTTCCACAGATGCATAAAACGCATCCATATCGATGTGAATAATTTTCCGTTGCAAAGGTTGCTGTTCCATAATTTTACTCCGTTGGAAAAAAGAAACTCATCGGTTTACTTAAAAATCTTCTCTTAATGGATGCAAAAATAGGTTTTAATTCAGCTATTGGAATATTTCTGGAGCGAAAAGCCAATCCTAAAGACAATCCAAAACTAACTAAAAAATTAACTAATCCGATGATTCCGATACCGAAAATTCCCCAAAATAACATGGTGTTGCTTACCTCATAATTTGCACCATAAAGTCCTAACGCTAAATTTCCGCTAGCAAAAGTGATGTGACGAATGTCTAAATTTAAGCCTAAAAATAAGCCAACCGAAGCGGTGCTTCCTAAAAAAATACCAAACCAAAAATTTGAAATCACACCCGACCATTTTTTATCATACCAATTGGCCATTTTTTTAGTTCGTTCTTTTCCGAATGTCATTTTTAACCATGGATGTTCTTCGATCCTGTATTTTACTTCAAAATGTTTGTCTCGGTTAGAAATACTTCCTGAAATTATTCCAGATAAAAACAAGAAAAATCCAGCAATTGCAGCATGAAAAATCGCCATGGAATGAATTGGATTCAAATCTCCAATTAACTTATTCCATTTAACTTCGGCAATATTATAATGAAACGTGATGTCAATTAACCAAATGCCTAACAACGAAACTGGAAAAGCCATGGCAACGTTTCCGACAAAGGCGATAAACTGTGAACGAAATAAACGGGCAAATAATTTGGCAAAACTTTTATGTTTTTCATCTGCCGAAAGGGAATTTTTTTTCAATCCATCTTCTAAAGCTGTTATTAACGCGGCAGCTGTCATTGCCGGTTGTTTTGTTGCTAAAGTAAATCCCAGCAAATAAATTACAATAAAGCCAAACGAGTAGTTTAAGCTATAAAAAAAAGCATGCCCAAAATCGCTGGTTTCTATTTTTGAGAGTAATAATTTAAAAACACACAAAAAACCCACAATTAAACCACCACCAAGTGCAGCATACAACATTTTGAAATATTCTGTTTTACTTTCAGTAATGTAATGCTCGCCTGTTTTTGCAGTGTGTTGCGTAATTTCGTATGATAATAATTGCGTGCTTTCGTTGATTAATTTTCGAACATTTGTTTTTTGACAATTGTATTTAATCAATTTTATGGCTAATTCGATGCTTTTGGTTTTCTTTTCATCAGGTTTATCAATCACTAAAAGGGGCAATAAAACACCTAAACGATACAATTGTTGTTTGATGCGCAACAAGTTTTGGTTTACACGTAGCGAAATTCCGTATTTAGAAGAGTTTTGAAACGCTTTTTCTACAAATTCGTTACATTGCTTATACAAAACCAATAATTGCTTGTAGTTGATGTCTGTTGAAGCAATATAAAAATTGCTGTCTTTCTGTTTTATGGTTTTTTCAATAGCAAATAATTCTTTTTCAAAAGCGGCAAACGGACTTTCTAAATTGGCATATTCAGGCACCATTTTTAATACTTCAGATTCTAAGGCTCTTCCGCTGGTTCGTTGTGATAATAAATTCATGGCTTGCATGACTTCAAACAAAACTGAGCCTTCGTCGATTGCTTCATAAATTCCAGAAAAACCAAATATTTCGAAAAGTTCTTCAAGTTGTTTTTTTGGAATTTTATTCACCCAAATAGGATCAGAATCTAGAAAGAAAATCTGATTTAGTAAATATTGCAGCGTTTCTTTTGGTGCTTGGTATGGTAAAATTTTTGCGAAAATTCGCTTTTTCACTTCGTAAATAAAATCGGTGTCTTGTAAAATTCCAGCATCAGTTAAAATAGAATCAAAGTTTCTTCCTTGTAAAATTGATTTTAAAAAAACTACGAAATTTTCTTTTATTTGTGGATATTCGATAAAAAAATGTAACACATTTGAAACATCTACAACTTCAACGGCCTTAGGCTTTTTTGGTCTAATGGTATTTACTAAAGCAACAACGATGTCTTCGTTATATTCTTCATTTTTCCATAGTTGAAGTTCATTAAAATAGGTATGACAAATTTCTTCAAATGTATTGGTGTTTTTTCTTCTGGCTATATTCATACTTTTCTTCTAATAATTGTAAATATACGAATAGAAACATTTTTTTCGTACTTTAGTTACCTAAATAAATCCTAAATTTTGGAAGAAATAGAACGCAAATTTTTAGTTGAATCAACAGATTTTATCAAAGAAAGCACAGTAAATAATAGAATTGTACAAGGTTATTTGAACTCAAATCCTGAGCGAACTGTTCGAGTACGAATTAAAGGAAACAATGGCTATTTAACCATAAAAGGAAAAGGAAACGAAAGTGGAACCTCTCGATTTGAGTGGGAAAAAGAAATTACCCTTTTTGAAGCCGAAGCCTTACTCCAATTATGTGAAAGCGGTATTATCGACAAAATTAGATATGAAATTCCGCTTGGAAAACACACGTTTGAAGTTGATGTTTTTTCAGGTGAAAATCAAGGATTAATTATTGCCGAAGTGGAACTTTCCTCTGAAGATGAGTTTTTTGAGCAACCAAAATGGTTAGGTAAAGAAGTTACTGGCGACAAAAAATACTACAATTCGTATTTAAGCGAACATCCTTTTTGTACTTGGAGATAATTACTCGACAATTTCGATATTAACACGTAAAGGTGCTCTACCTTTGTTATGAGAGATTTCTAAAAAAGGTTTTTTTGCCATGTCAATTTCTCGATGTTTGGTGAATGGGCCTCTATCTGTGATGGTTACAATTACACTTTTATTATTTGCAATATTAGTGACTTTGACTTTAGTTCCAAACTTTAATGTTTTGTGAGCTGCAGTGTAATTGTTGTTGTGAAATACTTTTCCACTTGCTGTTCTTCTTCCGTTTAATTTATCCGAATAATGTGACGCTTCTACATTTTTTTTGAAGAGGCGTGTGTTTAAATTAGCAATTGAATCTGCAATTTTAATTGAATCTACCGCTTTTACCGAATCAAGGATGCGCAGCGAATCTTTTTTCTTTACTGTGTCAAATAAAGAAGCTTCTCTAATAAAACTGGTTTTAGTCTTATTAGAAAAGCTCAATAGAATTGTAATAAGCAACACAAACGATACGATGATGATATTTTTGTTCATTATTTTCTGTTTTTGTTAAACCTATTACCAAATAGTGTACCAAACGATTAATTTAACCAGCTACTCCAAGGCAAACGTGATAAAATCAATACTAATCCTAACGTATAGAAAATGGCAATTTTTTTGAATTTACCATTATTACTTTCTTCTTTTTTGTGTTTAGACCAACCAATTGTAATTAATGCTAAGGCGATAATGTTGATAAGAGGATGTTCTAACATGGTTAATCTCAATTCTGAATTTTTCATTGCGCCTTCGATTGCAAATGCTTTAAATCCTTTTTCAGAAACGAAATAAACAATTAAACCAACTAATAACTGAATGTGACAAATAATCATTGTGAAAAGCGAAATACGCAAGTCTTTGTCTGTGAATAATTTTTTAGATGTTAGTCCTAAAATCGCATTAATAGAGGCTAAAACTAACAAAGCCAATGCAGCATAAGCTAAATAAGAGTGAACGTTAAGAAGTGCTTGATTCATAGTTTATTTTTATTGGTGAATTACAAATATAGTAAAAATTAAAAACCTCTTACTCAAAAAAGTGAGTAAGAGGTTTTTTAAAACTATTTTCTACTATAAATTAGAAATTATAACGGATAGTAAAATTCCAAGTTCTACCTAAACCGAAGTAACCAAAGTTACCATCTGCTACTCCTTTATAAACTCTACCATTTGATTGATAAGTTCCTAAACCTGGGTTTGAAGAGCTTATATTATCAGTAGTTTTAATGTTAGAAGTTAATTCTGATAAATATACTTCATCAAAAACATTGTTCATGTTAAATCTAAAGTTAACTGAATTTTGTTTTTCTTTACCAACTAACATTTTATATGAAATACCCGCATCAACTAAATCATAACTTGGTAATTCTAAATTATCTTTAGCAGCTACATTTGAATATAATTTATCGTAGTTTCTCCAATCTGCATCGATTGAAAAACGCTCAAAAATTTCGTATCTAGCGCCTAATCCCCATGTTGTTTGAGCAGCATCACCTACTTTTCCTCCGTCAAGATCAGTTTCATTTTCAACTAAAAGGTTAAGATTTTCATCAAATCTTCTGCTGAACGCTTTTCCTTCATATTCCCAATTTCCAAATGAAGCAAAACCTTTGATATCTAAAGTAGCTAAAGGTTTAACTACAAAATCTAACTCTAAACCAGAGTGAACTTGTTTTACTCCTTGATTAGAAGTGAAAATTACATCACCAGCAAGTACAGGAGTAGTTCCGATAGTTCCATCTGCAGCTTGTACAGTTGAAGTAGTTACAACTCTATCTTCCCAAGTCGTTCTGTATCCATTTAAACTTGCTGTAAATATTTTTGATTTATAAGTATAACCTGCTTCTAAACCTAATACTTTTTCATTTTCAGTTAATGGATTAACTTGATTTGTAAAGTTTAAGTAAATGTTATCATGATATGGTTGACGAGAATAGAATCCAGCATTTGCATAAACAGAATGCTTTTCAGCAAAATTATATGCAGCCCCACCTTTAACATTATACCCTACGTTAGAAATTTTTTCAGAATCTTGGAATTCTTTTTGGTAATCATAATAATCAAAACGTTGGTGAGTTTGATTAGAAATTGACCCTTGGAAGAAAGTTGAAAAATTGTCGTTTGAATATTCTAATTGACCAAAAACTCCTCCATAAGAGATAGTTTCACTGTAATCATAATCAATTTTTTGATTATCATCTGCAACATTAAAAAAGGCATACCAAGGATTAATATTATAGGATTGATTTACAGTATTAGTTGCACTTGGTAATGTGTTTGGATTAGGAATAACGTGATTGTTATCTCTTAAAAATCTACTTTCTGACCAACCATTTAATCCTACAAAGTTTGAAATTTGACGGTAGTGATCACCATTATAAGTTCTTAAATCTAAGCCAAAATTTAAATTTAAGTTTTCGTTTAACTCTTTTTTGAAATTAGATACAATTCCGTACCATGCATGGTTATTCATAGAGGCTCTTATGGCATAGTTTGATCCAGTACCAACTCCATCAGCGTCTGCTAAATTATTTGCATAAATTTGATCAAAGTCAATATATGTACTTTGGTTTGATCCAGTGTAAGGGTTTAACTGAGAAATACTTCTTTTTCCTCCACCATAGTTACCAGTTCCACCACCACGACCCCATGATGCATATAAAACAGTAGATAATGAAGTTGTACTATTGATATTGAAATCCCAGTTTAAATTAGCTACTGGTTTGTGATAGAAGTTCGTTCTTTCAGAAATATATTGTCCGTTTAAATAACCAAAATTGTTATTATATTTTCTACCAAAACCTAAATAATCAGAAATTCTTTTTGTGAAATTTTGATCGTGAGATTGCGGAGCACCAGTGATTAAGAAGTTGAAATTATGTTTTTCATTTGGTTTGTATCCAAAAGAAATAAAATAATTTTGACCTTCACCTCTTGTTCCTTGGTTGTATCCATCACCTTGCCAGTGAGACATCATAATACTCATACCAAATCCTTTTGCATTCATACCTGTATTGTATGCCGCAGTTGACTTAAAATAATCGCTATTAGCAACACCCATTGATACAAAACCACCTTCTTTTTTATCTGTTGCTTTTGTAACAAAGTTAACCGTTCCTCCTACAGAAGAAATTGCTAATTTAGAAGAACCTAAACCTCTTTGTACTTGAATAAAGTTTGCAATATCAGACATTCCAGACCAGTTTGACCAATACATTTTTCCGTCTTCCATTCCATTAATTGGCTGACCATTCAATAAGAATGCTGTATTGTCTTGTTGAAAACCACGAACTGTTATTCTTGAATCTCCATAACCTCCAGATTGACCAGCAACATAAACTGATGGAGTGTTAACCATAGCTTGAGTTACATCCGCTGTACCTACTTTAGCTTGAATCTCTGCTGCTTTAATTGTAGAAACTGCAATAGGTGTTTTACGTTCTTTTGCAAGGTCAATAATACCTCTACCTACAACAACTACTTCATCTAATTGACCAGCATCTGGTGAAACAACGATGTTTCCTAAATTAAGTGAATTACCCGTAATTGTATATGAAACTGTTTTAGTTTCATAACCTAAAAAAGAAACTACAATAACTCCAGCTTTCTCTGAAGTTGAAATTTCAAATTTTCCATCGAAATCTGTAGCGGTTCCAGCTGTTGTTCCTTTTACAACAACACTTGCACCTGCTAATGGTTGATTAAACTCACCATCAACTACTACTCCTGTAATTTTTGATTGTGAAAATACCGTTAGGCTAGTTAAAAAAATAAACCCAAAAAGTAATGCATTTTTAAAAATTTTCATTTGCTGTGTTTTTTAAAATATTTTCAGCAAATTTCACACAAGAATTTATTTCTAGTGTTAAGTTAATGTTAACAAAACCATTCAAGGCATTAAAAAACAATCGTTTAACATTTTAACGTTTTTTTTGGTTTTTCATGGATTAAAAGTGCTAAAAAAAACAAATTCCCCAATTTTTCAATTGAGGAATTTTATAATTCTTAGTAATTTTACTTTAATTTAGATACTTTTTCAATAAAAACGTAGTTGAACTATCATGTTGTGTCACTTTTTTAGTCACTATTTCTTCTAAAATTGTGTTGGCTAATTGTTTACCGAGTTCTACACCCCATTGATCATAACTAAAGATATTCCAAATAACGCCTTGTACAAAGATTTTATGTTCATATAAAGCTACTAAAGCGCCTAAAGATTCCGGTGTAAGCTTGTTTATTAATAAGGTGTTTGTTGGTTTATTTCCAGAAAAAACTTTAAATGGTACTAAAAATGCTGCTTTTTCAGCAGTTATTCCTTGCGTTTCAAACTCGGTTTTTACTTGTGCTTCGGTTTTTCCCATTAATAACGCTTCGGTTTGAGCAAAGAAGTTAGACATCAATTTATCATGATGGTCTTTATTGCCATACAATGCTTCTTTGAAACCAATAAAATCTGTTGGGATTAACTTTGTTCCCTGATGAATTAATTGAAAAAATGCGTGTTGTGAATTAGTTCCAGGCTCACCCCAAATAATTGTTCCTGTTTGATAATTAACTGGTTTACCATCTCTACCGATACTTTTTCCATTACTTTCCATTATTCCTTGTTGTAAATACGGAGCCAACTTTTGTAAATACTGAGTATAAGGAATTAAAGCTTCACTTTCAGCTCCAAAAAAATTGTTATACCAAATACTCAATAAAGCCAATATTACTGGGATATTTTTATCAAAAGATTCGTTCTTGAAATGCTCATCCATGTCATTTGCACCTTTTAACAACTTATCAAAGTTGTCAAATCCTACTGCTAAACTAACTGATAATCCAACCGCGCTCCATAATGAAAAACGACCGCCAACCCAATCCCACATTGGAAAAACGTTAACAGGGTTAATTCCGAATTCGGTTACTTTTTTGATATTTGTTGAAACAGCTACAAAATGTTTGGCTACATCTTCTTGTGTTGCTGATTGTAAAAACCAACTTCTAATGGTTTCTGCATTTGATAAGGTTTCTTGCGTGGTAAACGTTTTTGAAACTATTACAAAAAGTGTTGTTTCTGGATTTAATTTTTTGATAACCTCATTAACGTGATCACCATCTACATTAGAAACAAAATGTACATTTAAATGATTTTTGTAAAATTGCAATGCCTCAACTATCATAGCTGGTCCTAAATCTGAACCACCAATACCGATATTTACGATATCTGTAAATTGTTTACCAGAAAAACCTTTTCTTTCTCCTGTAATTACTTCATTTGAAAAGTTTTTAATTTTATTTTTAACCGAAAAAATTTCAGGCATTACATTGATTCCATCAACCATTACGGCCGAATTTTCAGTTGCTCTCAAAGCAGTATGTAAAACAGCTCTGTCTTCAGTTTGATTGATTAAATCTCCTTTAAAGTATTTTGAAATAGCATCTTTTAAATCAACTTGATGCGCTAATTCTAGTAACAAATCGATTGTTTCTTGGGTTGCAATATTTTTTGAATAATCTACCAAAAAATCATTCCATTGCATGTGCATTTTTTCTGCCCTATTATTATCGTTTGCAAATAATTCTTGCATCTGAACGCTTTTCATTGTTTCAAAATGCGATTGAATTTTTTGCCAAGCATCTGTTTGAGATGGATTTTTACTATGAAGTGCCATTATTCTTTAAATTTTATTGCAGTGATACTATCTAACTCTTTTTTAAGTGGTTCAATATACTTTAAATATTTTTGCTTATCTGTTTTCCCCATAGGTTCAGTATTGGGTAATTTTAATCGTAATGGATCAACTTGAACCCCATTTTTCCAAAAACGATAGCAAACATGTGGACCAGTTGCTAAACCAGTACTTCCAACTTTTCCGATGATTTGACCTTGTGAAACGCTTTGCCCATTTCGAACTAAAATCTTAGACATGTGTAAATATTGTGTAGAATACGTTGAACTGTGTCTAACTTTTACAAAATTTCCATTTCCTGCCGTATATCCTGTTCGTTCAACTACACCTGAAGCTGTTGTTTTAATTGGTGTTCCGTGTGGTGCGGCATAATCTGTTCCGTTGTGCGCTTTGAATCGCATTTGAACCGGGTGAAATCGTTTACCTGAAAAGCGAGATGAAATTCTAAAATAATCTAATGGTGCTTTTAGGAACATACTTTTTAAGCCTTTTCCGTTTTCATCATAAAAATCTTCTCTTTTCTGATTTTCATTCAGTTTATATGGAAAAGCAAATATTTTTTTCCCTTTGTGTTCAAAATAAGAAGCTTCAATACTTTCAACACCAACATATATAGAATCATCAATAAATCGTTCATTGATTATAACGGCAAATTTATCTCCTTTTTGAATTTTAAAGAAATCTATTGTATAGGCATAAATATTGGCTAATTTAGGTGCCAACGCCGGACTAACTCCTGAGTTGCTTAGTGTTTCAGAAAGCGAGCCTTCGATTTCTGTTGCAACAATTCTTCGCTTAACAATTGTTGGTTTTTGCTTGTTGGAAACCACTAATGAATCTCTAAAGTCAATAACCGTATAATTGATTCGGTCTTCAATATAAACTAGAGCTTGTAGTTTATTAGGCTTCTTCTTGTCTAAAAATAAGATATATGGTTTTCCAGCTCTTATTTTTCTAACATTGAATGAATCTTTAACTTTTTCTGTAATATCGTGAATTTTAAGACTATCTTTTAAAGGGTGTTTTTGTAAAATTGCGCTAAAAGTATCCCCTGAACGAATGGTGTCTTTTACAACTTTATAATCATTAAAAGTGAACCCATATTCTTTGATTATAGGCTCTTTTTTTACTGTTTGGTTTTTAATTTCTTTCTCTTCTTTTGAATTACATGCTGTAAAAAAAGTAACAAAGAAAAGTGCTGTTATTAAATATCTCAATGTTGTTTGTTTTTGCAAATGTTGTTATTCTCCCCAATTATCTAATTCTTCTTTAGTCCATAATTCTGGGAAGAAAATTCGTTTTTGATATTTTGGCAACATGTATTTTTTCCAATCGCTACCGCCTGTTGCCTCATGATTTCCTGGTACACTTTCAATGTATTTTTTGGCAGCATTGAAATGTCCCATTACCCAAGTAATATTAACGGTTACATCATAATGACGCATGGCTGCAATTAAATCAGGGTTTTTTTGATCTACTTCTGGAAGTTGTTTGAATTTTCGCCACAAATTGATGGTGTTATATTCTTCCATATATTCCAAGAACGTTTTTTTATATTTTTTTTCAAATTCTAAAATAAGATATGACTTTTCACCAGTATGGTAATCTTTCCCTGCGGCTTGCCAATATAAATGTTCAAAAGCGTGTTCGAATGGTGTGTTTCTATCTATAGTAGCTCTAAATCGGTTATCTATTAGATTAATTAAATCGGTTGAACTGAATTCAATTAAACGGTATTGAGCTGACTGAAATCCACTTGCGGGTGTTAATGTATTTCTAAATTTCAAGTATTGCTCAGGTTCCATTCCGTCTTTCATAATATCGAATGACGTTGTTAACATGTCAAAATAACGACTAATTCTTCCTAATTTCTCAGTAAAATAGGCTGTCGTAGGTTGCTCAGTATGACAAAGTTGGTTCATTTCCCAAAGAATCATTTTGAACAACAATTCATTCACTTGATGATACATCACAAAAACCATTTCATCAGGCAAAGTGGTGCGCTGAATTTGTAGGTTTAACAAAGCATCTGTTTGAATATAATCCCAATATGTTATTGGTTTTGACCAAAGTAAGCCTTCTAAATGCGTAGATGTATTTTGATTGATAGCTTCGAACTTATCATTCAATTGATTTAATTGTTCTTGGATTTTTGGAGTAATTTCCATTTATGTTATTTTACTTTTATTTTAAACGAATGTTTTAAACCTTTAAATGCCTCTATGTCTGCTTTTAAAGACCCAACCGCTAAACTTGCTTTTAATCGGATAGGAATTTTATTGTCGTCATCTGATACCCAAACAGTTAAACTTTCTTCTTCTTTAAAAACTCTACCTGCTTGTACATAAGGTCTGAACATCAAACAAGAAACTTTTCCAAATTTAGTGCTTATATCTTCTCTACCTAAAAATTTTAACTTAAACTTTGTAGTCTCATTATCAAAAAACATATCAATCGCGATTGACTCTCCAACTTTAAGTTTATCAATTTTTGGATGATTTCTCAAATAATAAAAAGAAGAAACAATATCTTGAACCTCTTCAGGTACACTAAATGTTTTTTCGGTTTTCTTTTTATAATCTTTGACTAAAACGGTGTTTTTATTTTGATTAAAAAAACCTTCTTGATTTTTAGTATACCCACCTTCGTCTATTTTTCTAACAAATTGATAAGGTTTTCCTGTTTCTTTGTCGATATAACTTTCATAATTATCATCAACTTTAAAGAAAAATTTAGTCATTCCAACTGTCCAACCTTTACCAATTACATGGTGTACTTTTTTATTATTCTTAACTGCATCTTTGATTTCTAAAGTGGCGTAACCTGCATTGACCATTCCATAATGGATTCGGAGTTTAAACCATTCGCCAGTTGTGTATGCATTTTCTCTTTGAACAAACGAATTTGTGAAGACAAAAAGAACGAGAAGTAAGATAATTTTTTTCATAGTTTATTCATTTTAGAAATGAAAATGCAATTTCTGTTCCAAAAATACTAAAACAAAAAAACCCAGTCAAAAATATGACTGAGTTTTTATGCTATTAACCAACCAAAAAACTATAAATTATGAAAATTTATTACAATTCAAGGCAAACTACCTCCTTGTTTTGCGAGTGCAAAGGTATATGTGTTTTTGAATTATTCTTAGTTAAATTTCAACTTTAACATTTTTTTATCAAAAATAGCACTACTACAACGTTGTATTTTGATGATTGTTTAATAAAATTGTATTTTTATAGCGTTCCTCGCAAAGCTTGCTCGCGTTCAATGGACTCAAAAAGCGCTTTAAAGTTTCCTGCACCGAATCCTCGTGCGCCCATTCTTTGAATAATTTCAAAGAAAAGTGTTGGACGATCTTCAACTGGCTTTGTAAAAATTTGTAATAAATAACCTTCTTCATCGGCATCAATCATGATTCCTAATTTTTGAAGTTCATTAATATCTTCTTTAAATTTTGACATATGATCTTTTAAACGCTCAGGAATTGCATCATAATACGCTTGTGGTGGTGTGCTTAAAAACTCGATTCCTCGTGCACGCATTTCTGCTACTGTAGTAATAATATCATCTGTAGCAACCGCTATATGTTGCACACCTGGGCCTTCATAAAAATCTAAATATTCTTCAATTTGAGATTTTTTCTTCCCTTCAGCTGGTTCGTTGATTGGGAATTTTATTCTTCCGTTTCCGTTACTCATTACTTTAGACATCAAGGCTGAATATTCTGTAGTAATTTGTTTGTCGTCAAAGGATAAGAAATTTACAAATCCCATTACGTCTTCATACCATTTTACCCAAGTATTCATTTCGTTCCAACCAACATTTCCAACCATGTGGTCAATGTATTTCAATCCAACTGGAGCTGGATTGTAGTCAGATTTTTGCTCCACAAATCCTGGCATAAACACGCCAGTATAATTTTTACGCTCTACAAACATGTGAACAGTTTCTCCATAAGTATAAATTCCAGCGCGTACTACTTCACCAAATTCATCTTTTTCAACTGTTGGTTCCATAAAAACTCTAGCGCCACGTTTTGTAGTTTCTTCAAAAGATTTTCTTGCATCTTCTACCCAAAGTGCTACAATTTTTACCCCATCACCATGTTTTTTTACGTGTTCACCAATTGGTGAATCGCTTCTTAAAGCCGTTGTTAATACCAAACGGATTTTATCTTGCTTTAACACATAACTAACTGAATCTTTTGATCCTGTTTCTAAACCTTTGTATGCATGTGATTGAAAACCAAAAGCTGTTTTGTAAAAATGAGCTGCTTGTTTTGCATTTCCAACGTAAAATTCTACGTAATCTGTTCCTAATAAAGGCAAGAAATCTTGAGCGCCTTCAAATATTTTTTCTAAGCCGTATTCGACTGATTTTAATTCCTGTGACATATTGTTCTATTTTTGGGTAAAATTTACCTAAGTTGTGTTTAATCAATTATTCTTCTAACCAAGATTGGTAATACGTATCATCAGCTATTTTCATAGCTTCTTCAGTCACCATTAGAGGTTTGAATGTATCAACCATTACGGCTAATTCCAATGTTTCTTTTTTACCAATACTTCTTTCTGCTGCTCCTGGGTGGGGTCCGTGAGGAATTCCGGCAGGATGTAACGAAATATTTCCTGGTTTTACATCGTTTCTACTCATAAAATCTCCATCCACATAATACAAAACCTCATCGGCATCAATATTACTATGGTTATATGGTGCAGGAATAGCTAATGGATGATAATCATATAATCTTGGTACAAAGGAACAAATTACGAAAGCATCTGTTTCAAATGTTTGGTGCACGGGTGGAGGTAAATGAATTCTACCAGTAATTGGTTCGAAATCATGAATTGAAAAAGCATATGGATAATTGTATCCGTCATAACCTACAACATCAAAAGGATGTGAAGCATATACCATTTCGAAAATTTCATCTTTCTTTTTGATTTTGATGATGAATTCTCCTTTTTCATTATTAGTTTCTAATTCTTCTGGACGGCGAATATCACGTTCGCAAAATGGAGAATGTTCTAATAATTGGCCAAACCAGTTTCTGTATTGTTTTGGTGTATACACTGGACGACGCGATTCTACAATAAACAATCTGTTGTCTTCTGTATCGAAGTCAATTTTATAAATCATTCCACGAGGCACAACCAAATAATCACCGTAGCTGAAATCTAAATTTCCAAGCATGGTTCTTAATTTTCCTGTCCCTTTATGAATAAAAATTACTTCGTCTGAATCGGTATTTTTATAAAAATAATCGGTTGTAGACTTTCTTGGTGCTGCTAATACAATATGACAATCTGAATTAGTCAATACAATTTTTCTACTTTCTAAAAAATCGTCTTGTGGTGCCACTTCAAACCCTCTTAGTTTGTAAGATTGAATGTTGTTGGCGTTGGCAATTTTTGGTGCAACACTGTATTTTTTTCTAATTTCTTTAACTTGAGTAGGACGTTGTTCATGATACATGTTGGTTGACATACCGTCAAAACCTACTGTTCCAAACAATTGTTCATAATACAAATCGCCGTTTGGTTTACGGAATTGTGTATGACGTTTGCGAGGGATTTCTCCTAATTTATGATATATTGGCATTATTTTTTGTTTAAAAGTTTAACGTTTAAAAGTTTAAAGTAGTTCCTAAAAACCTTACTCATTAATCAAAAAAGATTTCCTCACTCAGGATTTCTCTTGATGAGGAATTTTAAATAAGCTAATAATCCGCTCCAATTTTTCATTACACAAATATCGGAAAAAAAATTTAAACTGCAATTAAAACCAAAAACCAACGGAAAACCAAGTGTAGTGATCTTTTGTATCGGGTGACCACGAATGTTTTATTTCAAGTGGACCAATGATTGATTCCATTCCATAACCAAATCCATAGCCGGTATATTTTGGCTTTGTTAACCAACCTTCAATATGCTCAAAAATTCTGTTTCCTAAATTGGCAAAATTTCCTGTGAAATTTACATGATGTTTTTTGTAAAACTCATAATCTAAAGTAACCGTCCCTTTTACATAACTATCTCCAGCCAAACTCAAAAAATCATACCCCATGAAAGGTCTAATGTTATTTGCTGAAACAAATCCATAACCGCCTAATACAAAATCAAAAAAGGAAATAGAACGCTCGCCAATAGCAAAACCTCCTTCGCTTTGCAATTTAATAGTAGCTCTTTTTAAAGGCTCAAAAACAATTCCAACATCGGCTTTTGCAATTGAAAAACGCTCAAATTCATTGGTGTAATCAGAGGAGTATAAAAATGTTTTTAAATCCCCTGAAAAAGACCATCCTTTCTTTGGAAAGTATTTTTGATTAAAAGAATCGTACTTCAGATATCCAAAAGCAGACACATAATTACTTTTATCAAAAATTGGAGTCGTATTTTCTAAGGTTTCAGATTCGATATTCAAATATTTAAATTCTAAACCTGCCCCAAAAGAAAATTTTTGAGCAAAAATAGTTTGAACATATGCTTGATTTGTGATGTCTGTAAAGTCTATATTAATTGAATTAATTCCTAAATCGGTAAAAACAATTCCGTTTGAAAAATCAGTAGCAATATTTCTATTGAACGAATTAAATTTTGAGTTAAAACCAAAACTCCAATAAAATCCATTATCTATATAGTAATCAAAATTATACCTAAAATTATCTCCTAAAATAACATCTAAAGAAGCAACATCATTTTTTGCGATTAGCTTTTTATGGGTATAATTTACCAAAACGCCACTTTTATACAAATCATCATAATGAAGTCCAAACTTTAAAAAAGTATTGTTTTTATTCTCTTTAAGCTGCAATGCCAATCTTTCACCTGATTGTGTTTTTTCAAACGAATAACTTATCGCACTAAAGTTTTGCGTAGCGTTTAAATTTGAAATTCCTTTTTCAATCTGTGCAATGGGAACTTTAGTATTTCTTTTAATTTTTAACTTTCCAACTATATATGCTCTTGTGAAATTTTCTAGCTTATTAAAAGTGATGTCTCGAATAAAAATAGAATCATTTTGAACCACTTTATAAACAGGTCTTTCATCAATATTTCTAAGAGGCAATAATTCTTTGATAAACTCATTGGCTTTTTCGTTTCCTTTTTTAATAATTTCTTTTCCTTTATCAAAAGACACGACAGAATACCCTTTAATGTCTGGTTTTATGTAAATATTTGTCAAATTTCGTTTTCCTTCCATTTTTTCAATCATAGAAAAATTGTTGATTTGAGCTAAAACAGCAGTTACATCTTTTAATTGCTCTCTGTTTTTTAAACCATCTTGAACATCAATTCCTATAATAAAATCAACACCTCTATTTTTGAGTTCTTCAACAGGATAATTATTAACTACTCCTCCATCTATAAACAATCTCCCATTGATTTCAACAGGACTATATAATGTGGGCAATGCTCCACTTGCAATTATAGCTTGTGCTAAAATGCCTTCATCTAAAACAATTTGTTCGCCTGTTTCTACATCAGTTGCTATACAAAGAAAAGGAATTGGGAGTTTATCAAAATCTCTCACATCACTAACATGCTGTGTTAATTTTGACATCAAATTGAAATTATACAACCCTTTTGAAAGTCCAGAGGGCAATCCTAATTTAAAATTATTAAAAGGAAGTGTCAATGCATAAATTTCGTCATTTCGTTTTTCATAAAATGATTTTGATTCGCGTGGTGTATAGTCTTGAAGTAAAGCGTCTACATCTATTTTAGAAAAAATAGAATCCAATTGATTGGCTGTGTAACCAGAGGCATACAAGCCTCCAACAACAGCTCCCATACTAGTTCCTCCAATATAATCTACTTGAATTCCAAGTGAATCGATTACTTTTAAAACGCCAATATGAGCTAAGCCTTTTGCTCCACCACCACTTAAAACAAGCCCAACTTTTGGCCGGGTATTTTCAATAGTTTTCTCTTGTCCGAGGGCAACTTGGCTTAAGAAGAATAAACTCGCAAACAAGAAAAACTGCTTCATTTAATTTTTTTGGGGATTGTTCTTGTAAAAGTCGGAAATTTTTTTGGCTTTTGAAACACCTACAACTTCAGAAATTGCTTTTTCTTCTGCAGCTTGCAATCTTTTAACACTTTTGAAATGTTTCATCAATGTAATCATGGTTTTTTCGCCAATTCCAGGAATACTTTCTAAACTATTGGTTAGTGCCGATTTACTTCGCTTGTCGCGATGGTGCGTGATGCCAAATCGATGAGCTTCGTTTCTTAAAAACTGAATTACCTTCAAGGTTTCCGATTTTTTATCTAAATACAATGGTGCAGAATCACCTGGATAAAACAATTCTTCCAAACGTTTTGCAATTCCGATAATGGCAATTTTGCCTCGTAAACCTAAATCATCAATGCTTTTTAATGCTGATGATAATTGCCCCTTTCCTCCATCAATAATAATCAATTGAGGCAATGGCTGATTTTCATCTAACATTCGTTTATATCTTCGATACACTACTTCTTCCATTGAGGCAAAATCATTTGGTCCTTCAACAGTTTTAATATTAAAATGACGGTAATCTTTCTTACTTGGCTTTCCATCTTTAAACACCACACAAGCCGCTACAGGATTAGTTCCTTGAATATTTGAATTATCAAAACATTCAATATGTCTTGGTTCTACTGACAAACGCAAATCTTTTTGCATTTGTGCCATGATGCGATTGGTGTGTCGCTCTGGATCAACGATTTGAATTTGCTTTAATTGGTCTAATCGGTAATATTTTGCGTTACGTTCTGATAATTCTAAAATTTGCTTTTTATCGCCTAATTGTGGAACAGTAACTTTAATATTTTCGCCCAAATCAATTGCAAATGGAACTACAATTTCTCGCGCATTTAAATGAAAACGTTCGCGTAACTCAACTACGGCTAATTCTAACAATTCTTCGTTGGTTTCGTCTAATTTTTTCTTTAATTCCAATGTATGCGAACGAACGATTGCTCCATGCGAAATTTGTAAAAAGTTCACATACGCCATTGTTTCATCAGAAATAATTGAAAACACGTCCAAATTCGAAATTTTAGGATTCAAAATTGTGGAACGCGATTGATAATTTTCTAAAACCTCGATTTTTTCTTTGATTTTTTGCGCTTCTTCAAACTTCATATCTATTGCCAAATCGGTCATCAATTTCTTGAAATCTTTTAAACTTTCTTTGAAATTTCCTTTTAAAATTTGACGAATTTTTTCAATCTGATTTTGGTAATTTTCTAACGACTCAAAACCTTCGCAAGGCCCTTTGCAATTTCCAATATGATATTCTAAACACACTTTAAATTTTCCCGAATCGATATTTGTTTTTGATAAATCATAATTACATGTTCGAAGTGGATACAATTCTTTGATTAAATCTAGAATTGTGTGAACGGTTTTAAAACTGGTATACGGTCCAAAATATTCCGAACCATCTTTAATCATTTTTCTAGTAGAAAATATCCTAGGGAATCGTTCATTTTTGATACAAATCCACGGATACGTTTTATCATCGCGAAGCAACACATTATAACGTGGTTGTAGTTTTTTTATCAAATTGTTTTCCAACAATAACGCATCGGTTTCTGTAGGAACAACAATGTGTTTTATGGCAACAATTTTCTTAACTAAAACGGATGTTTTATAATTATCATGATTCTTAGTAAAATACGATTGAACGCGTTTTTTTAAGTTTTTCGCTTTTCCAACATATAGAATTTTCCCATCTTTATCATAATATTGATACACCCCTGGATTATCGGGTAAAGTTTGGATTTGAAGTTCTAATGGTGTTTGCATTTTTTAAAAAAGAGATAAAAGAACAAAGATAATAGATTTGTCTTTGAATTCTTAAAGTTTTAACCACTAATCCCGAAGCTTCAAGACGCAAAGAATGCACAAAGCACACAACTATTTTCCGAATTTTTCGAATCTATACTCCAAAAAATAATGTTTTTTGATCTTGAACTTGCCCTTGTTCTTGAACTTTTCGTATTTTTAACACTTTAGATTTTAAAAAATGACCGCCAAAAAACCACTTGTAATCCTTAAAGAGACCATTTTAGCTGGAGAAAGCAAAACCATTAACATGGAAATTGCCAAATTGCACACCATGACAAAATTGAAAATTCCGGTTATTGTGGAACGTTCAAAATTAGATGGCCCAACGGTTTTATTTACCGCTTGTTTACACGGCGATGAAATCAACGGTACCGAAATTGTGCGTCAGTTAATCATTCAAAAAATCAATAAACCCAAACGCGGAACCATTATTTGTATTCCCATTATTAATGTTTTTGGATTTGTGAATCAAACACGTGAATTTCCAGATGGTCGCGATTTGAATCGAGTGTTTCCGGGAAGCAAAACAGGTTCTTTGGCGAGTAGATTTGCTTATTATATTTTGAAAGATATTATTCCACACGTGGATTATGCAATTGATTTTCATGCAGGTGGTGCCAGTCGTTTTAATGCCCCACAAATTAGAATTGTTCCTGAAAATCTAGAATTAAAAGAACTTTCTGATGTTTTTAATGCGCCTTTTACCCTTTATTCAAAAAATATTACGGGTTCGTTTCGAAATTCTTGCGATAAATTAGATGTCAAAATGTTGCTTTTTGAAGGTGGGAAATCATTAGACCTAAATCTTCAAGTTACTGAAGAAGCCGTGGAAGGAACAAAACGTTTTTTAGAGCATTTAGAAATGCTAAATCCGAGAAAAAAAACGAGTATTCCGAAAAAGAAAACCATTTATATCGAAAAATCAAATTGGATTAGAGCAAAATATTCGGGCATGTTTCATGGTTTAACTACGATTGGTAGTTTTGTCAAAAAAGGGGAATTATTGGCTACTATTTCTGACCCTTATGGAAAAATCGAACATAAAGTAAAAGCACCTCATGAAGGGTATATTATTAATGTAAACGATGCTCCAATTATCTATCAAGGTGATGCTATTTTTCATATTTCTACACATTTAGCATAAAAGCTAACAATTGTCATATTTTATTGATTTGGCTCGGCGTATTTTCGCTAAAATTTTTAGGTATGCAATTTTGGAAAAAACTTACGCAAGAAGAACGAAAACAAAAAATACAATTTGCTTTAAAAGGAAACGTCAACTTTTCTAAAGATGCCTCTTTGGGCTATCCTGCATCAAAGTTAGACGGACGCGTTTTTTATGATGATGCGCCATTTTTAAAAGATGCGCCAACACTTCAAACCTATGTTGCCAATCCAAATAACATTGGATGTCACACTTTTGGTACTTCCGAAAAGGCTTTTTATGGCACACAAGAAATTGAGCGTGAAGTTTTAAACGTAATCGCAGTTGATATTTTTAAAGCTACAGAAAACGAATTTGATGGCTACATTGCGCCTGGTGGAACGGAAGCAAATATTCAAGCGATTTGGGTTTTTAGAAATGAATTCATGCATAATTTTGATGCAAAACTAAACGAAATTGCCATTTTAGCATCAGAAGACACGCATTATTCTATTCCGAAAGCTTCGAATTTATTACAAATTGATTGGTTGAAAATTCCTGTTGGCTTTGAAAATCGTGAAATCGATGTAAATGCATTAGACAAAATCATTTCGGAAGCTAAAAATAAAGGTAAAAAATACTTCATTGCAGTTTCAAATATGGGAACAACCATGTTTGGCTCAGTTGATAACCCCGATGATTATATTTCGGTATTAGAGCAACACAACGTTACTTATCGCTTACATATTGATGGTGCTTATGGCGGATTTGTGTATCCGTTTAGCAATCAAAAATCGGTGATAAACTTTAGTAATCCAAAAATCAGCTCCATTACAATTGATGCTCATAAAATGTTGCAAGCACCGTATGGAACTGGAATTTTTATTTGCCGAAAAGGTTTAATCGAAAACGTATTAACCAAAGAAGCAGAATATGTAGAAGGAATGGATTTAACCCTTTGCGGAAGTCGTTCTGGAGCGAATGCCGTTGCCGTTTGGATGATTTTATTCACATATGGTGCTTATGGTTGGTTTGAAAAAGTAAGTGTTTTACAAATGCGAACGCAATTTTTATGTAACGAATTAGACCATTTAAACATCCAATATTTCCGTGAACCGTTTATGAATATCGTCACTATTCATGCGGAATCCATTCCAGAAGAAATTGCTGAAAAATATGATTTAGTACCTCAACAACACAATGTAAACAACAAATGGTACAAAATTGTGTTAATGGACCACGTAGAAGTAGAACATTTGACTAAATTTATAGACGAATTGAAAGCGTCTGTAAATGGATAAAAAAGAAGCAAGAAAAAAGAGCAAAGAAGCAAGAAAACAACTTTCTCAAGAGGAAATCGAAGACAAAAGTTTGGCGATTGCGAACCAATTGTTGCGAATGAATATTTGGGACAAATTGTATTATCATTTGTTTTTAACAATTGAGGAACAAAAAGAAATCAATACCGAATATATTCTTCAAATTTTAGCGGGAAAAGATAAAGAAATCGTTATTTCGAAGTGCGAATTTGCTACTGTAGGCATGACGCATTTTTTATTGACGGATAATACTAAAATCAAAAAAAACAGCTACAACGTTCCTGAACCCGTTGATGGTTTAGAAGTGCCTGATGCAAAAATTGATGTGGTTTTTGTGCCACTTTTAGCTTACGACACACAAGGAAATCGTGTTGGGTATGGAAAAGGCTTTTACGATAACTTTTTAAGCAAATGCAAGCCCGAAACGATTAAAATTGGATTATCCTTCTTTCCTCCAGAAGAAAAAATTGACGGTGTTTCCGTGAAGGATGTGAAATTGGATTTTTGTGTGACGCCTGAAGAAGTTTTTCGTTTTTAATTATTTTGCCATAATATGACTTTCGCCAAAAGCTCTTTTATTAAATACAATCAAAATCCCAACACCAGTTGAAATTGCTACATCGGCTACGTTGAAAATCGCATTGAAAAATGTAAAATGCTTTCCACCCCAAATTGGTAACCAAGACGGTAAATTACCTTCCCATATTGGAAAATAAAACATATCTACGACTTCGCCGTGAAACCAAGTGCCATATGGGTCGTTTGAAAACGCTGTTGCTACTTGATTGTAACTATCGTTAAAAATTACACCATAAAAAACCGAATCGATGATGTTTCCCAAAGCACCTGTAAAAATTAATGCAATCGCTACAATAAGGAAATTAGAACTGTTTTTTCTAACCGAATCCCACAACCACCATGCAATACCACCAACGGCAACAATTCTGAACAAAGTTAAGATTAACTTACCATATGTTCCCGGAATTTCTGCGCCCCAAGCCATGCCTTCATTTTCGATGAAATGAATACGAAACCATTCAAAAACTTTAACTTCTTCATTAATGTAGAAATTAGTTTTGATATAAATTTTCGAAATTTGATCAATTAGCAAAATACTAATGATTAACAAATAGGCTTTTTTGAGAGACATTTACAATTATTTTTGGCAAAAATAGTGGTTTTTATCAAATAAAAAACGCTCCAAAGGGAGCGTTAGTAAAATTTTGTAAAAAGATTAACGTTGCAAGTTTTTTGCTTCGATGCTCATAGTTGCATGAGGAACGATTTTTAAACGCTCTTTACTTATTAATTTGCCTGTAACTTTACACAAACCATAGGTTTTGTTTTCGATACGAATTAAGGCATTTTTTAAATCTCTAATAAATTTTTCCTGACGAATAGCTAATTGTGAATTGGCTTCTTTACTCATTGTTTCACTGCCTTCTTCAAATGCTTTAAACGTTGGTGATGTATCATCAGTTCCATTATTTAAGTCATTCATATAAGCGCTTTTAATAAGCTCTAAATCACCTTTAGCTTTTTCTAATTTAGCCTGAATTAACGCTTTGAATTCAGCCAAATCAGCGTCTGAATATCTAATTTGCTCATCTACCATAATTTCAATATTTTTATAATTATACGACTTTTAAAAACCTTTCAGCTCTTATTTTGAAATTAATATACTTGTTTTAATATCATCAAACTCAATTTCTATACCATTTTCGATTTTTTCTTCAAAAATCAATGATTGTGTTAACGTTTCTGATTTAATATACGCTGAATTGGCTAAAACGGCTTCCTCTAACTGTGGATTTTTTTCCATCTTTACAACAATCTTATCCGTAACTTCAAATCCTGAATCTTTTCTAATGTTCTGAATACGATTGACTAACTCTCTCGCTATACCTTCTTTTCTCAATTCTTCAGAGATGGTAATGTCTAAAGCAACGGTAATTCCGTTAGAATTTGCGACCAACCAACCTTCAATATCTTGCGAAGAAATCTCAACATCATCTAATGATAAAGTTATACTTTTTCCTGCAATATCAATAACCAACTCGCTGTCACGCTCTAATTTCGCAATTTCTTCTTGTCCAAAACCTTGTATCTCTTTGGAAATCAATCCCATATCTTTACCAAAACGCGGACCAAGTGTTTTAAAATTAGGCTTAATTTGCTTCACTAAAATACCCGAAGCATCGTCTAAAAGTTCAATTTCTTTTACGTTTACCTCTGCTTTAATTAGGTCAGAAACTGCCTCGATTTCAGCACGTTGATTAGCGTCAAGTACAGGAATCATAACCTTTTGCAACGGTTGACGCACTTTAATCATTTCCTTTTTACGCAGCGATAAAACCAACGATGAAACTGTTTGTGCTTTCAACATTTTGCTCTCTAATGACTTATCAACAAAGTTTTCAACCGAAACTGGAAACTGCGCCAAATGTACACTGTCGTAATTTTCTGACGATGTTGCTAACGTTAAATCTCTGTAAAGTTTATCCATGAAAAACGGTGCAATTGGTGCCCCAAGTTTAGAAACAGTCAACAAACAGGTATAAAGTGTTTGATAAGCCGCGATTTTATCTTGTGCATATTCGCCTTTCCAGAATCTTCTTCTACACAAACGAACGTACCAGTTGCTTAAGTTTTCCTGAACGAAATCAGAAATTGCTCTTGCTGCTTTTGTTGGTTCATAATCGGCGTAGGCTTCATCTACTACTTGAATCAATGTGTTTAATTCAGATAAAATCCAGCGGTCGATTTCTGGTCTTTCTTGTAATGGAACTTCTGCTTCAGAATAAGTAAATCCATCAATATTAGCATATAACGAAAAGAACGAATACGTATTATATAACGTTCCAAAGAATTTTCTACGAACTTCCGCAACACCTTCGATATCAAATTTTAAGTTATCCCAAGGGTTTGCATTGGAAATCATGTACCAACGTGTAGCATCTGGACCGAATTCAGCCAAAGTGGTAAATGGATCCACCGCATTTCCTAAACGTTTCGACATTTTCTGTCCGTTTTTGTCCAAAACTAATCCATTTGAAACTACATTTTTATAAGCAATTTTATCAAAAACTAATGTTCCAATAGCGTGTAAAGTATAAAACCAACCTCGCGTTTGATCCACACCTTCTGCAATAAAATCAGCTGGAAAGGCTTTGTTTTCGTCGATTAAATCTTTATTTTCAAATGGATAATGCCATTGAGCATAAGGCATTGCGCCTGAATCGAACCAAACGTCAATCAAATCTGTTTCACGTTTCATTGGTTTTCCTGATGGAGAAACTAAAACGATGTTATCCACTACATTTTTATGTAAATCCACTAAATCGTAGTTGGATTCGCTCATGTCACCAATTTTGAATCCTTTGTACGGATTTTCTGTTTGGAAACCTGCTGCGATTGATTTTTCGATTTCGTTATACAATTCTTCAACTGAACCAACCAACATTTCTTCGGTTCCGTCTTCACTTCTCCAAATTGGCAATGGAATTCCCCAATATCTTGAACGCGATAAATTCCAATCGTTAGCATTTTTCAACCAATTTCCGAAACGACCTTCTCCCGTTGCTTTTGGTTTCCAGTTGATGGTTTCGTTCAAATCGAACATTCTATCTTTGATTTCGGTTACTTTAATGAACCAAGAATCTAATGGATAATATAAAATTGGTTTATCGGTTCTCCAACAATGTGGATAACTGTGTACGTATTTTTCGACTTTGAACGCCTTATTTTCTTCTTTTAATTGAATAGCAATTTCTACATCAGCAGAGCGTTCTGGCGCTTCACCATCGTTATAATATTCGTTTTTAACGTATTTACCTGAAAAAGCTCCTAAACCTTGGATGAATCTTCCTTGTAAATCAACCAATGGTACTGGATTTTCGTTTTCGTCTAAAACCAACATTGGTGGTACTTCTGGAGTTGCTTCTTTAGCCACTTTTGCATCATCTGCTCCAAATGTTGGTGCGGTGTGTACAATTCCAGTTCCATCTTCCGTAGTTACGAAATCTCCTGAAATTACTCTAAACGCATTTTCTCGATTTTGATACGGTAAGGCTAATGGTAATAATTGTTCGTAACGAATTCCTACTAAATCAGAGCCTTTTGTTTCGGCTAAAATTTGATATGGAATCTTTTTATCGTCCGATTTATAATTTGCAAAATCAGCTTCTGATTCCGCAACAAAATACTTTCCACCAAATTGTTTTCCAACTAAATTCTTAGCCAAAACTACATTCACCGCTTCAAAAGTATATTGATTGAATGTTCTAACTAAAACATAATCGATTTTTGGGCCAACAGTCAATGCTGTATTTGATGGCAACGTCCAAGGAGTTGTCGTCCAAGCCAAGAAATGAACCGTTCCAAAACCTTGTAAAAAGCTAGGTAATGTTTCCTCTTTTGCTTTGAATTGCGCAACTATCGTAGTATCTGTAACATCACGGTATGAACCTGGCTGATTTACTTCATGCGAAGACAAACCTGTTCCTGCTTTTGGAGAATAGGGCTGAATGGTGTATCCTTTGTATAGTAAATCTTTATTGTAAATTTGTTTTAGCAACCACCAAACGGTTTCCATGTATTTGGATTTGTACGTCACATATGGATCTTCCATATCTACCCAATACCCCATTTTTTCAGTCAAATCGTTCCAAACGTCTGTGTAACGCATAACGGTTCTTTTACACGCTTCGTTGTATTCGGTAACTGAAATGGTTTTTCCGATGTCTTCTTTGGTGATGCCTAATTCTTTTTCGGTACCTAATTCTACAGGTAAACCGTGGGTGTCCCAGCCCGCTTTACGCTTAACTTGATAGCCTTTTTGAGTTTTATAACGACAAAAAATATCTTTAATCGCACGCGCCATTACGTGATGAATTCCCGGCAAACCATTAGCTGATGGTGGCCCTTCAAAAAACACGTAAGGTGTAGCTCCTTCACGAGAAGATACAGATTGTTCAAAGACGTTATTTTTCTTCCAAAAATCAAGAACTTCTGATGCTACTGTTGGCAAGTCAAGTCCTTTGTATTCAGTAAATTTTGTACTCATTTTGTCGCTTTCTTAAATCAATTTGCGAAAGTAATGATTTAAAGGTAAAAGGCAAAAGGTATAAGGCAAAAGTTAATCGTTAGGAAAAAACTTCTTTTAAAACTTCTAACGATTTTGGTTTTTTGAAGCCATCAAGATGTAATGTGTAAAAATCTAGGAGGATTTTTAATAATATTTGGCGTTCAATTCCAGCAAATACTTTTTGGTCGGCATCAAATTTTAATTCTAATAGTTTTTTAAACAAATGCGTTTCGTGTTCGGTTAAGGAATTTACACTTTGAAATGGTGTAAAATATCCTTCTTTAGTATCAAAAAAAGGAAAATCAATTTCCGTTACATCTGGATAAAAACCTAGGTATTTTGTTACTTCCATCATTAAAATTAGATGAAAGTTTGTCATTTCATCGTGCGTGTCTAACCAAAGTAAAGCCGTCTCTAAAAAAGAAAATAAGTTTTGATTTTTTTCTTCTTCTTTGATCGCGTGATGCAAAATTTCGGAGAGAAAAATTACAATCGTGCTTTTAACAATGTCTGTATTTATGGAATAATAGCTGTGTGCTAATCGAATTTCTTTAAAATGTTCGAGTGTGCCTTTATTTTTGTGATTGGCTTCGATTTCAATAATAGTTAATGGCTGAAAATAAGCGATTTTTTGATTCGCTTTTTTGTTAGAATAGGCACTTTGCACAAAATAACTTTTTAAACCATCTGATTCCGTAAAACACTTTACTATCAAGCTTTTTTCTTGAAACTTTAGGGAAGAAAGAACGATGGCTTTGGTTTTTACTAACATTTTAATGCTGAATGGTAATTGTGTTGAAATTCACAATTCACACTTATCTAATAATCATTATTTTTTTTACAGTAGAATCTAATCCATCTTCAGACACAACAAAAACCATATAAACTCCAGAGGCAACTTTGTGTTTTCCAAAAGCTTTAGTATCCCATTCGATAGTTCCTCCAGATGAAGTGGTTTCATAAACTAAATTTCCTTCTATATCGGTAATTTTTACATTGGCTTTATCAGTTAATCCGCTAATTTTAACGGTTCCTAAAAATTCTGGTCGTACTGGATTTGGATACACAAAAACATCACCTAAACTATCGCTAGGTTTGGTCGAAGTTCCTAAAAACGAAACCATTCCTTTATCTGTAGCAAAAAAAACTTCGCCTGTAACACCATCAATTTCTATGTCATTAATATTGTCACTAGGTAAAGGAGAATTGTTTTTGGTAAACTGAAAAACTGTTTGTTGCCCATTTGCTGAAACTAAAAACACACCACCATCAGCTATGGACACCCATTTTCTATTGGCACCATCAACAGCTATATCTAAAATAGTTTGTTGAAAAAATAATTCTTGAGCTAAATCACCTTCTTGAATAATAATTGAATTGGAGGTCAATTCTGTTTCAGAAATAAAACGATCTACACTTGAAATAACTCTTAATCCTGAAAAAGTACCTATCCAAAGTTGATTTCTGTTATCAATTGCTACACATCTTACATCATTACTAGGTAAGTTTCCAACTGTTGAATTTAAAACTATGAATTTATTGTTATATTCTTCATTAAAAGCAATCAAACCGTCGTTGATAGACGGAACCCATTTTGTTTTGTTCTTATCAATAGCCATAGGACCGTATCTTCCGGTAGCTACAGTTGGAGCAACACCTGCTAAACTATAAGATTGCCATTGACCATTTGTTCTTAAAACTTTAATTGCCTTTTCTACAAAAGCATTTGTTACCCACAAATTACCGTCTTTATCAAAAGCCGGACTATTTATCCTAACATCAATGTATGATGGATTGGGTGGAGAAAGCACTAATGATTCTAACCCATTTGGCCCTGTATTTGCTTGATTGAAAAGTTCAATATTTTCGCCTTCAATTTTTAATAATCCTGAAAAATAAGAGGTTGCATATACTTGGTTTTGATTGTTTGGATTTATTACCAAGTCAGAAATTGATTTTGCTTGAAACAAATCATCATAAGGAATTATTTCCCAACCATTGTTGTCAGAATATTTACTTATACCAAATTCATCCAAAGCGTAAGGGTTGTATTGTAAGCTATAGTCTCCATAAACTGCCCATAAAAAATTTGTGGCTTTTTTTACTCTAAAAATATAATTTCGAATAGGTCCGTTTGGTGATAAATTTTCAAATGTTGTTGGGTTTGATAGTAGTGTTGAAAACAAACCATTTTTTTCTGTGCCCAAGAAAATAAAATTATCCACAACTGTTGCTGCTGTAAAATTCACAGAATAATCTGGGATATTGGTAATATGTGCTAATTGAGAAAATGTTTGACTCAACACATAAACATGATTTTGAGTAGTAACAATTACCTCAGTTCCGTTAGTTTTTAATTTTAATCCCGGCTGAATGTGATTTAAAATTTCTTGAAATGCTGTTCCGTTGTAACGATAAGTTCGTGCATTATTATTCATTGCAACCAATTGATTATCAATTGTAATTATTCCAGACCAAAAACCAGTATCAAAACTTTGCCATTGACTAAAATCAAACAAATTAGGATTGGTTAAATTCCCTTTTCTTATTCCAAAATCTCTTGTTACTGCATAAATTTCATCCCCCAAAACAGTAGTTTGTAGCACTTGCGTTTCTTCGCCAGAGGTTCCAATAAAATAGGTTATTATGAATTCAGAAGTTGCTAAATCTAAGACAGAAATTCCGTAATCAGTAGCAATATACAATCTACCATTATGCTCATAAAAATCGTTTATTTTCTTTTTATTTGGAGGAACGGGAACATCTTCAATAACATCAACTTTTGTTGTGACCGAACCATCTCCATTGATTATTAAAAGCAATCCGTTTGAATTTCCCGCAATTGTTTTATTGAAAGCATCTGAATGATGTATTGTAGTTATCGATTCTGGCTTAAAACCTGTTACTGAATTGTATATAGTTAAATCTGATGAAGCTATTATTTTTGAAAAAATACCATTTTGAGTAGCTGCAAATACTTTTCCAGAAGCACTCTCTACATCGACGATTTCGTTGTAAGAAAAATAGCCTTTCCACATTTGATTATTTTGCTGTGCAAATAACAATTGGGTTAAAAAGAAAATAGCAATATAAAACGATTTTTTCATTTGAAATATTTAATACAAATATAGTATAAACGCATTAATTTTACTTTTGATATGTTGAGAAACAAAAAAAGCTCTTTCAAATTAATGAAAGAGCTTTTAAATTATATTTAAATTATTAAACTACGCCTTGTGCCAACATAGCATCGGCTACTTTTACGAAACCAGCAATATTTGCTCCTTTAACATAGTTTACATAACCATCTGCGTCTGTTCCATATTTTTTACATTGGCTGTGAATTCCAACCATAATATCTTTTAAACGCATATCCACTTCTTCACTTGTCCAATTTAAACGAATTGAATTTTGTGTCATTTCTAATCCAGAAGCTGCTACTCCACCAGCATTTGCTGCTTTTCCTGGAGCAAATAATACTTTTGCATCTAAAAATTGTTTAATAGCATCCAGTGTACAAGGCATATTAGCTGCTTCAGTAACACACATTACTCCATTTGCAATTAACTTTTTAGCATCTTCTTCATGTAACTCATTTTGTGTTGCACATGGAATGGCAATATCTACTTTAGCTTCCCAAGGACTTTTTCCTCTATGAAAAACAGCCGTAGGATATTTTTCAACATAAGCTTCAGCTCTGTTGTCTCCACTTGCTCTCATGTCTAACATGAAATCGATTTTATCGCCTGAAATTCCGTCTGCATCATAAATATATCCATCAGGACCAGAAATTGTAACTAATTTTCCTCCTAATTCGTTAACTTTTAAAGCAACTCCCCAAGCAACGTTACCGAAACCAGAAATAGCAACTGTTTTACCAGCGATTTTTTCTCCTTTAGTTTTCAACATTTGCTCTGTAAAATATACTACTCCATAACCTGTAGCTTCAGGACGAATTAGCGAACCTCCATAAGCCAAACCTTTACCAGTTAAAACTCCTGTAAATTCGTTTCTAATTCTTTTATATTGACCAAACATGTAACCAATTTCTCTTGCTCCTACACCAATATCTCCAGCAGGCACATCTAAATCTGGACCAATATGACGACATAATTCTGTCATAAATGATTGACAAAAACGCATTACCTCGCCGTCAGATTTTCCTTGCGGATCAAAATCAGACCCTCCTTTTCCACCACCCATTGGTAGTGTTGTTAAACTATTTTTGAAAACTTGTTCAAAAGCTAAAAACTTTAAAACAGATAAGTTTACAGTGTTATGAAAACGAATTCCTCCTTTGTATGGACCAATAGCAGAGTTCATTTGAATACGAAAACCTCTATTAACTTGAATTTCTCCTTTATCATCTACCCAAGGCACTCTAAAAATAACAGCTCTTTCTGGTTCTGCAATTCTTAACAATAAATTTTTTCCATCATATTTTTTATTGTCAGCTATGAAAGGGATAACTGTTTCTGCAAATTCTTTTACAGCTTGTAAAAACTCTGGTTCGTTTGGATTTTTGGCCGCTACTTGCGCCATAAAATCATTAATTTTTTGTTCCATCTTGTGTTGAAATCAATTTTAAAAAATTAATTTTATTCTTTAGTTTTAGTTTTAATGCAAACGTTTTCGTTCACGTTACAAATATACATTTTAAATATTACTTGTTATATTTTTAATAAAACTTTATAATGAGTGTGAAAAATAAATTTTTTAAAGCAATAATTGACAATTATTTAAAGAAGAAAAAATAGTTTTTTTTTTGAAGTGAACTTAGTTTTTATATATTTGTCAGATAATGGAAAAAATTTAGCAATGACTAAAAAAATTAAATCCCTACTAATTTTGCTTTTAGGAGCTAATTTCACTATGACTGCCCAGTTTGGTTTCTCGCATGAAGTTGGTGCATTTGTTGGAGGTGTTGCAATGCAATCTGATTTTGGAGTAAGACATGATTTTGAAACTAACGCAGGAAACACTGGATTTGCAGTTGGTTTAGTACACTATATGAATTTTGCCTACAGAGCAGAATGTAATTGTTACACCCCCGAAACTTATTTTAATGACCATTTTAAAGTTCGCTCAGAACTTTCTTATAATAGCACTCAGTTACAGCATTTTGGAAAATGGGTTGATAAAAATTCTATCACAGGAAATCAATTGAAAGCGATGAGAGGTGAAGCAAAAGTAACCGATATCGGTATGCAATTGGAATACTATCCATTGAGTATTCGTGAATTTACTGCTTCTAATGGCAAATGGGCTCCTTTTATTGGCTTAGGTGCACATTATACTTTCTTTCAAAATGGAACATATTCAGAATTAGGTCCAATGGATACTCCTATTTCAACTCCCGTTAAATATTATGGTGCTTGGTCTGATGAAGGTGGTAGTGCTTGGTCTGTAGTATCTAGTGTTGGTACTCGCTATAAATTAACTGAATTGTCCGACTTATTTGTTGAATTAAGATGGCAATATTATTTTTCTGACTGGGTTGATGGTTTAAATCCTGATCCAGAAGTTTATACAGAAAATAAAGCAAATGATTGGAACGCTTGGTTGCATTTTGGCTACATATATTATTTAGATTAACACCTATTTTACAACATAAAAAAATCCCGAATCGTATGATTCGGGATTTTTTGTTTTTGTTATTACTATAATTTAAAGGCTTGTTCTAAATCAGCCAATAAATCTTCAATATCTTCAATTCCAACACTCAAACGCACCAAATCATCTGAAATGCCCACTTCTTTTCTTTTGTCTTCTGGAATAGAAGCGTGTGTCATTAATGCAGGATGATTGGCTAATGATTCAACTCCTCCTAATGATTCTGCTAATGTAAATACTTTTAAATTTTCTAAAAATTTAATGGCGTCTTCTTTTTTACCTGATTTAAAAGTAAACGTTACCATTCCACCAAAACCGCTCATTTGTTTTTTTGCAATTTCATGAAACGGATGCGAAGTTAATCCAGGATAATATACTCTTTCTACTAATGAATGATTATCTAAATATGCTGCTACTTTTTCACCATTTTCACAATGACGTTGTACACGCAAATGCAATGTTTTTATTCCTCTTAGAACCAAGAAAGAATCCATTGGCCCTAATGTTGCACCCGTTGCAAATTGTTTGAAATGTAATTCTTCGCCTAATGCTTTGTCTTTGATAATTAAAGCACCCGCAATAACATCTGAATGTCCTCCTAAATATTTTGTAGCTGAATGCATTACAATATCAGCACCTAAATCTAATGGTTTTTGCAAATAAGGTGTTGCGAAAGTATTATCAACTGCAAACAAAATGCTATGCTTTTTAGCAATTTGTGCAATAGCAGCAATATCCGCTAATTTCATTAATGGATTAGTTGGTGTTTCTACCCAAACCAATTTTGTATTTTCATTGATTAACGATTGGAATTTTTCCAAATCATTCATATCTACAAAATGAAATTTGATACCACTATCTTTGTATAGTCTTGTAAACAATCTATATGTTCCTCCATATAAATCGTCCATTGCTATGATTTCGTCACCCGCTTTGAACAGTCGCAACAAACAGTCTGTTGCTGCTAATCCGGAAGAAAAAGCCAAACCTCTTGCTCCGTTTTCAATGCTTGCTAAAGCCTCTTCTAAAGCAGTTCTTGTTGGGTTTGCTGCTCTACTGTATTCATAATCCCCAATTGGTTTTCCAGGACTACTTTGCACATAAGTCGAAGTTTGAAACACTGGTGGCATTACTGCTCCGGTTACTTTTTCATGATGTTGCCCACCATGTATGGTTTTAGTATTGAATTTCATTTTCTTAAATTTAAGTTACAAAGGTATTAAGTTTAAACGATTTTATTTAATTTGCGAAGAAGTTTAGCAAGACTTTAATAATTTACTAGGCAAAAAATTGAAGTTTTTACATTTTACCATAACTATTCATGAAAAAAATATTAGTTGTTGAAGATGAGGCGCATGTTGTTTCATTTATTAAAAAAGGATTAACAGAAGAAGGTTACGAAGTAAGTGTTGCTTTTGATGGTAAAACTGGACTTCAGCTTGCGCTTACCAATGTTTTTGATTTTATCATTTTGGACATTATGCTGCCCGAAATGAATGGACTTGAAGTATGTAAAAACATCAGAAAAGAAAATAAAAAAGTGCCCATTTTATTTTTAACCGCATTAGGAACTTCAGAAAATATTGTACTTGGTTTAGAAAGCGGTGCAGACGACTATTTAGTAAAACCTTTTAAATTTATTGAATTAGTAGCTAGAATAAAATCTTTATTGCGAAGAACAGCAGACAAAAATCCACAAAATAAAGAGCAAAACATCCAACAAGAATACATTTACTCCTTTAGTGATATTGTATTAAACGATTACACAAAAAAAGTCACTAAAAATATGGATGAAATTTCGTTAACAACAACCGAATACAAGTTGCTTTTTTACTTTTTACAAAATAAAAACAGAGTGCTTTCTAGAACCAACATTTTAGAAGCCGTTTGGGGAGTTGATTTTGATTTAGGCACCAATGTGGTAGATGTGTACGTAAATTATTTAAGAAAAAAAATAGATACTAATGTCAACGAAAAAGTAATCCATACTGTAATTGGAATGGGATATGTTTTAAAAGAAAACTAAATGATTATAGCCAATTTAAAAAAACAATCGAGAACCGTTTTATTGCTATTAATTCCTTTTTTAATAGTTATCTTTTTGTTTAGTATTTTTATTTATTTCTCGGTTTCAAATTATTCCGAAAAGAATTTTTTTAAATTATTGGAAGCCCGAGCCTATAAAGTGGCAAAAGAACGTTTGGACGAAAAAATTACAAAATCAGATCCAAATTCGCCGGAAAAATTACCTCATGAAAAAGACTTTTTTATTCCCATAGATAATTCGTTAAATTTAACTGAACAAGTACAAAAAATTGGAATTCCCGCTTCGTTTTTTGAATCGGTAATTAATAATCGTAGTGCAGAATTTGTCTCAGAAAAATATTTATACAAAGGAATTCGATACCAATCTATTTCTGGAGATTATATTGTAATTACTGCTGCTGAAAATTACTTCGAAATCAATCAAGCCGATAATTTAATCCGAACTTTATTATTTGCTATTTTGGCTTCTATTATTTTAATCCTTTATATCGCATTATACTTTTCTAAAAATATTTTTAAACCCATTTCTGAAATTACAGAACAAGTAAAAGAAATTAGTTCCGAAAATTTACACCTTAGATTAAATGATAGCAATAGAAGTGATGAATTAAATGAATTAGCAAGAACTTTTAACAACATGCTCGACCGAATTGAAACTTCCTTTGAAACACAAAACAACTTTATTAGCAACGCTTCGCACGAATTAAGAACGCCTTTAACTGCCATTATTGGCGAAGCTGATGTTGTTTTAACCAAACCAAGAGCGAATGAAGAATATGTGGAAACATTGAAAATTATTCTTCAAGAAGCTGATAAATTAGACAACAAAACCAAAGCTTTATTGTTCTTGGCACAAACGGGTTTTAATGGAAAAGTACAAAAATTTGATAAAGTTCGAATTGATCAATTACTTTGGGATGTTAAAGAAAACCTTGAAAGTTTAAATCCGAAAAGTAAAATTTACTTGGATATGGAATTACTTCCCGAAAATCCTATGAAACTTAAAGTAAACGGAAATGTTCAATTACTCCACTTGGCATTGAGCAACATTATCAACAATGGCTGTAAATACTCAAACTTTGAAATGGTTACCGTGTCAATTGGCGCTTCAGATGACTTTGTTTATATTGTAATTAAAGATAATGGAATTGGGATTCCAGAAAACGAAATCAAATACATTTATGATCCGTTTTTTAGAGCAACTAATACTAAAAATTTTGAAGGATATGGAATTGGACTTCCTCTTACCCGAAACATCATTAGAATGCACAAAGGAACTTTGCTAGTAAATTCAATCGAAAACAAAGGAACAACTGTTCAAATTACACTTCCTGTTTGGCAACCTGAAATCAGTTGAGAGTTTTAATTTTTTTAAGATAATTAACTAAAAATTAAGCTTTTCTAATCTGATTTTAATCTCAATCTTCTTATTTTAATTGCATTCTAATCTCAGTTTTATTTACTTCTAATTTCACGCTTCTAATTTTGTATTGTAACAAATAGAAAAAATGAAGCTATGAAAAAAACAGTTTTAATTCCGACAGATTTTACAATTCAATCATTAAACATTTTAAAAACATTCTTAAACCAAAATCCAAATAATCAATACCATATTATTCTTGTACATGGAATCAATATTGGCGATTCCATTCGAGATTTACTTTTTTTTTCGAAAAACAAACAACTTCAAGATTTAGCAAATGACGCTTTTATTGAAGCATTTGAAGTCATTAAAAATAAATTCGATTCTCAAATAAATGCAATAAAAATTGATTTTTTCACTGGAAGCAACCAAGCTGCTTTTAATAATTTCATCGAAGGAAATGAAATTAATCAAATAATTAACTCCAACTACAAACTAAAATTTAATACGTCAAAAAGTTTTGATTTTAGTCGTTATTTCAACAAATGTAAAGCCGAAAATACAACTATTGAAATTGCAAATCAGTTAAATATTCCAGAAAAAGGAAAATTAGCGGAAGTGTTTTTTAATCAGGTTTCGGTGGGATAAAAACAACGATATGAAAACAATATGGATCCAATACTTGTTTTTTTTGGGATTGGGAATTGTGCTTTTTACGACCTTAATACATATGTCAAAAAATCCTGAATTAGAAATTGAAGGGGAATGGAGCGAACTTACTTGGGAATATGAAAAAGCAGACATTAACGAAACCACTACAAAAGATTTTACAACAATTTCAAATTATGTAAAAGACTTAATAGGTGAAAATTTAGTAATTCACAAGGCCGAAAAATGGAAATTCTATCCCAATGGAAAACTAATTTTAGAAGGAAACGGGTATAAAAAAGAAGTGTCGTGGAGCATGAAAGGGCGAGGAAATATTTTAGAAATAAAATACGACAATCAAAATGTAGAACACTATAATTTGACAGAACTTTCAAACAACAAATTGGTGCTAAACTTTGATACCGATACACACACCAGAGGAATTGCAAGATTAACCTTTGTTAAAACGAATAATTATGCTGAGAAAATATAGTAACAGTCGATCACTATCAGACAATATAAAACTAGGAACGCTTACCGCATTTACTGCTGGAATGGTAAATATCGGCTCGCTGTTATTGTTTTTTTCCTTTTCCTCTAATGTAACAGGGCATTACGCTATTTTAGCTTCAGAAATTGTAAAGGGAAACTTTTACCAAATTGCTGTGGTCTTTTCGTGGATTTTCTTATTCTTTTTTGGCAGTTTTGTATCTAATTTAATGGTAATTCATTTTAACCAAAAAAACGCTTATTTGGCACACGCTTTACCTTTAATTTTAGAAATCATTTGTTTGGTTGCTGTGGGCATCTATGGTCAATTCTATTACAAAGAAACCTTAACCGAAACGGAAACCCTTTTAGCTCTAATGTTGTTTGCCATGGGATTACAAAACGGATTAACTGCAAGTATTTCTAATTTTACTGTAAAAACCACCCATTTAACAGGTACAACAACCGATTTAGGTATTTTATTTTCCATGTTTACTAAAGCAGAATATCGAAATAATGAAGCCTTAAAAGGAAAAGCAAAATTATTATTATCAATTGCTGGTTCTTATTTGTTTGGTGCTATTTTAGCCGGATTTACCTACATGTATCTTGGTTTCAAAATGTTTTACGCTGTAAGTGTTGTCTTGGTCGTAGTTATCTTTTATGATTTATACAAATTAAGAGTAAAACGCTTCTTCATACAAAGAAACGCAAGAAGATTACACATCGAAAATCTTGGAAGTTATATAAAATTAAATCGTGAAAAAGAAGAATCTATTGCCTCCTAAGAATTTGTTCATGTAGTGTTTTCCCGAGTTTCAAAATCTATTGAAACTCGGGATTTTTTATAGAAATTTTTTTATCGACATCATAATTCCTAGATGAATCCCTTCGTGATAATTGTTGAATTCCATTGCTTCTTTTAATGTTCCTAAATAAAACCCTGTTTTTGTCTGATATGGATGAAATTCTTTGAAAATTCTTGCTTCAAAATCAGATTTGGTTTTTTCAATCATTTCTAAAAGTAACTTCTTAATTTCATCAACCTCGGCTTGCGTAGTTTTTCCATCTGGTCGAGAACCATTTTGATATTTCTCAAAAAGTGAATCCGAAATATGCATCGGTAATCCTGATAAGGCATACACTAATTTTTGCTGTGAAACCAAAACGTGACCCATATTCCAAATCAAATTATTGCTCATTCCTACTGGAATTGTATTCAATTGCTCTAATGAATAATTCTCTAAAAATTTTAAATAAATACTTCTACTGGTTTCCCAAATTCTAAAAGTTGCTTCCATGGCTTAATTTTTTATAAAATTACTGATTTTTAGAATTCAAAAGGCTGTATTTTTGTGCCAGAAAATGAAAAACTAATAAAATGAACAAAATATATTACTTGGCTTCGTGTGATACGTGCCGAAAAATCATCAAATCGTTGCCAAATTCTAATCAGTTAACATTTATTGATATTCGTCAAAATCCAATCTCAGAAAGCGATTTGGAAGAAATGTACCAACTTTCAGGAAGCTACGAAGCACTTTTTAGTAAAAAAGCACAATTATATAAATCATTAGGATTAAAAGATAAAAATCTAACCGAAGCCGATTACAAAAAATACCTTTTAGAACATTACACATTTTTGAGTCGTCCTGTTGTTCTTTTTAATAATGAAATTTTTATTGGAAACACGCAACCCAATGTCCTTAAATTAACGAAAGCTCTTCAAAGTGTCTAAAAGAAGTTGGGCGTTATTTGCCGCTACCTTAGTTTCCATCATTTACGGTGTAACCTTTACAATTGCTAAAGATGTAATGCCTAAATACGTTGATGCATTCGGATTTATCGTGATGCGCGTTGGTGGTTCTGTTCTATTATTTTGGTTAATTTCATTTTTTGGACCCAAAGAAAAAATTGCTAAAGAAGATTTTCCTAGAATTATTGCAGCAGCCTTTTTTGGAGTAGCTTTAAACATGCTAACTTTTTTCAAAGGATTAAGTTACACTTCGCCCATTATGGGAGCCGTTTTAATGGTAACCACTCCAATGATAGTGCTGGTTTTATCGGCTTTCATTATGAAGGAACGCATGGAAAACCGAAAAGTTATAGGAATTATTTTAGGTTTAGCTGGAACAACAACATTAATTCTCTATGGAAAATCAATGGTCAATGCTCCTAATGCATCATTAGGAAATTTATTAGTGTTCATCAATGCCGTTTCGTATGGATTTTACTTGATTATTGTGAAGAAATTAATGGATAAATACAACGCATTTACCTTTGTAAAATGGATTTATACTTTTGGTTTCTTGATGGTATTACCTTTTGGTTGGAACGAATTTCAAGCCGTAGATTTTGCTCATTTACCAACTGCTATTTTCTGGAAAATTGCTTTTGTAGTCGTGTTTTCAACCTTCTTAACCTATTTACTAAATTTAGTTTCGATGCGAGAATTAAAACCTACAACTGTAGCAGTTTTCATTTATTTACAACCGCTTTTTGCTACTATTTTTGCCGTAAGTTTAGGAAAAGACGATTTGACTTTGATAAAATTGATTTCGGCTGTGCTAATATTTGTTGGAGTTTATTTGGTTACCCAGAAAAAGTAGGTAGTCTCGTTTGTCAGTCACAGTATAGGACTGAAAACTGCGACTGTGACTGAAAACTTTTTCATATCTTTGAAGACATTTTATAACAATATGATACACTCCATGACAGGTTTTGGGAAAGCTTCTTTGCAATTACCAACCAAAAAAATTACCGTAGAAATCAAATCGCTAAACAGTAAAGGTTTAGACTTAAATACACGTATGCCATCGGTTTTTCGTGAAATGGAATTGGGTTTACGCAATCAAATTTCGCAACGTTTAGAGCGTGGAAAAGTAGATTTTTCGCTTTATGTGGAAGTTACAGGCGAAGAAACGACTTCAAAAATAAATGTGCCGATTGTAAAAGGATATATCAACCAAATGAAAGCGGTTATTCCAACTGCTGATGAAACGGAATTAATGAAAATGGCTGTTCGTATGCCCGACGCATTAAAAACCGAGCGCGACGAAATTGATGAAAACGAATGGAAACAAATCCAAACCGTGATTGATGAAGCCTTGGAAAACATCGCGAATTTTAGAAAAGACGAAGGTGCTTCATTAGAAAAAGAATTCCAATTGCGTATTTCAAACATCAATAATTTAATGAACGAAGCGGTTTCTTACGATGCTGAACGCGTTGAAACCGTAAAAACTCGTTTACGTACTGCTTTAGACGAATTAAAAGTAAATGTTGATGAAAATCGTTTCGAGCAAGAATTGATTTTTTATCTAGAAAAATACGATATTACCGAAGAAAAAGTGCGTTTGGGTAACCATTTGAACTATTTCTTAGAAACCTTAAACGGAACAGAAGCCAACGGAAGAAAATTAGGTTTCATCACCCAAGAAATGGGAAGAGAAATCAATACAATGGGTTCAAAATCCAACCATACCGAAATGCAAAAATTGGTAGTAATGATGAAAGATGAATTGGAAAAGATTAAGGAGCAAGTATTAAACGTTTTATAATTTTTTGTCATTCTGAACTTGTTTCAGAATCTAAAAATTAAGACCCTAGAACAAGTTCAGGGTGACAGAACATCAATAACACAACACAATGACCAACGGAAAATTATTAGTATTCTCTGCGCCATCAGGTTCAGGAAAAACCACTATAGTAAGACATTTATTAGCCCAACCCGATTTGAATTTAGAATTTTCGATTTCGTGTACCACGCGTGAACCACGTGGTGAAGAAGTACACGGAAAAGATTATTATTTTATTTCTTGGGACGAATTCAAAAAGCATATTAAAGCGGAAGATTTTGTAGAATGGGAAGAAGTGTACACCGATAATTTCTACGGCACTTTAAAAGCCGAAGTAGAACGCATCTGGGCTTTAGGAAAACACGTAATTTTTGATATTGACGTTGCGGGCGGATTGCGTATCAAAAGCAAATTTCCAAACGAAACCTTAGCTGTTTTTGTAAAACCACCAAGTGTTGACGAATTAAAACGTCGTTTAAAACAACGTTCTACTGAAAGCGAAGACAAAATCAACATGCGTATTGCAAAAGCATCTGTGGAATTAGCAACCGCACCACAATTTGACACCATCATCAAAAATTATGATTTAGATGTGGCCAAAGAAGATGCATACAAATTGGTAAAGGATTTTATAAATAAATAAACCGTACAGACGCGATTAATCGCGTCTGTACAAGAAATAATTATGAAAATCGGATTGTATTTCGGAACGTTTAATCCCATTCACATTGGGCATTTAATTATTGCCAATCACATGGCAGAGCATGCTGATTTGGATCAAATTTGGATGGTCGTTACACCTCATAATCCACACAAACAGAAAAGTTCGTTGTTAGATGATTATCATCGTTTGCACATGGTGCATTTGGCAACCGAAGATTATCCGAAAATCCAACCTTCGGATATCGAATTCAAATTACCGCAACCAAATTATACCGTAAATACCTTAGCGCATTTACAAGAAAAATTCCCAAAACATGAATTTTCATTAATCATGGGTGAAGATAATTTGAACTCGCTACATAAGTGGAAAAACTACGAAATCATTCTTCAAAACCATGATATTTATGTCTATCCGCGACTAAATTCAGGAGAAATCGATGCGCAATTTGTGAATCATCGTAAAATTCATCGTGTAGGTGCACCTGTTATAGAATTGTCTTCAACATTTATTCGCGAAAGCATTAAAAATAGTAAAAATGTAGTTCCTATGTTACCGAATAAAGTTTGGGAATATGTGGAGCATAATAACTTTTATAAAAAGTAATTAGCATTGTATAAAAAAAGACCCACTAAATAGTGGGTCTTTTTTTATAAAAATTTAGAATATTATATTATTTATCTAAATCTAAAACGTATAAAGAATTCATTAGAACCATTAGCTCTGCCTAAAAGTTCGCTTCTTAAACTATATTCATATGCATATCCTAAGGTCATTTTTTTACTAACATCAAACTGTGCCATACCTGCTACCGATTTATCTGTACGGTAAGTTGCTCCTAAATGAATAGTTTTATTAACAATTGTAGTTGCTGTAAAATCTGTTGAAAATGGTGCTCCATTTACATATCGAACCATAAAAGAAGGTACTAACTCAACCATAGGGCTCAATGTGAAATTATAACCACTTGATAGGTAATAATGCACTCTATCAGTTGCTACTGTAGCATAACCATTTTCATTTTTAGCACGCTCCGTATTCAACATTTTTGGTGTTGATAACGAAATATAATATTTATCATGTTTTAAATAAAAACCTACACCAATGTTTGGATTGAATCTAGAGATTGGCTCCAAACTTGGATCCATAACAACATTATAAGTTTCTAAGCCCTTTGTATTTACCTCATAGTTATTTCCTCCAGCTTTTATCCCCATATGCAAGTCTAATGCACTTGAAAGTTTTACTTTATATGAGAAATCTATTGCTACAAAAGATTGCTTTTCTATAAATACTTTGTCTTGTATAAATGAAATACCTAAAGCAAGGTTTTTGCTGCCAATTGGTGTGGTTAATGACACAGCCTGAGTAGAAGGGGCTTCTGCAATACCTGTCCATTGTTGTCTAATTGTTGACTGAAAACTTGTCGATTCTCCTACTCCTACATATGCAGGATTTACTAGGTTTAGATGATTTCTATAGAATGTAATTAAACTTTCTTGCTGAGCTAAAAGGCTACTGCTTGTTAAAAGCAGTAAGCCTATTAGAATAATTGTTTTTTTCATATTTTTCATTTCCTAAATGTGATAACTTATTTTCTTGAGATATATAACCATCCATCATAGTCCACTGTTCCATTGCCATCCAAGTCAACTTGGTAATAATATGAACCGCCATCAGGAAGTGATTGTGTACGATTTTTATAATGTCCATCCCATTCGTTTTGATAATTTCTAGCTTCAAAAACTAAATCACCCCAACGACTATAAACTCTTACATTATTTTTTGGATGGTTTTCAATGTTATAAATCATCCAAGTATCGTTAATTCCATCTCCATTTGGAGTAATCGCATCAGAAATATTAATTTCAATGGTATCACAAACATCTCCAATTCCATCATTATCCCTATCTTCTTGCTCTGGATTATAAACAAACGGACAATTATCAAATACATCAAACACACCATCGTTATCATCATCTTCATCACAAACATCTCCTAATCCATCATCATCATTGTCTGCTTGGTTTGGATTGTATTCAAATTGACAATTATCGTCTTCGTCAATAATACCATCATTATCATCGTCATCATCACAATTATCATTCATACCATCATTGTCGTTATCACCTGCAGTAGAAATCACTGTTACTGTTGCCGTTCCTGTTGCTACATTTCCATTAACATCTGTTACGGTTAAAATTACAGTATTTGAACCTAAATCATTACAATTAAAGTCTTCTACATTTACAGTAATACTAGCTATTCCACAATTATCAAACGAACCGTTATCAATCATATCTGCTGTTATTGATGCATCGCCATAATCATCTAATGTAATGGTTATGTTTTGTGTTAGAACAATTGGTGAAATCAAATCTACAACTGTCACTAAAGCAGTGTTTGTAGCTACATTTCCATTAACGTCTGTTACAGTTAAAGTAACCGTATTTACGCCAACGTTAGCACAAGTAAATGTTGATGGACTAACACTTAATGTTGCTACTCCGCAATTATCAAATGAACCGTTGTTAACGTTTACTGCAGTAATACTTGCTTGACCATTAGCATTCAATGCTACCGTAATTGCTTGAGTTAAAACAGTAGGCAATGTTGCGTCTGTAACTGTTACTATTTGAGTGGCAGTTGCTATATTTCCAGAACCGTCAACTACTGTCCAAGTTACCGTAGTAGTTCCTAATGGGAACGCTACTGGAGCGTTATTAGTTACACTTGCTACCGAACAATTATCATTTGTTACTGGAGTACCTAAAAACAATCCTGTTGTTGTACATCCAGTATTTGTAGTCGTGTATATCGTATATGGCGCTACTATTGTTGGTAATGAAATATCAATGATTGTTACCAATTGTGTAGTCGTTGCAACATTACCCGATCCATCAACTACCGTCCAAGTAACTATTGTATTACCTAACGGGAATGATGTTGGTGCATCATTGGTTACACTTACCACTGAACAGTTGTCGCTTGTTACCGGAGTACCTAATGCTACATTAACAGCATAACAACCGTTATTTGTAGGCATAGTCACTACTGCTGGTGCAGTAATACTTGGTAAAATAGTATCTGTTATGGTTACTAATTGTGTGGCTGTAGCTACATTACCTGAAGCATCAACTACCGTCCATGTTACCGTAGTAGTTCCTAATGGGAACGCTACTGGTGCATCGTTGGTTACACTTGCTACCGCACAATTATCATTTGTTATTGGACTACCTAATACAATTCCCGTAGCAGTACATCCTGTGTTTGTTGTTGTATTAATTGCTACTGGAGCGGTAATAGTAGGTAAAGTCATATCGCTTACCGTAATTACTTGTGTCGCTGTGGCTACATTACCTGAAGCATCAACTACCGTCCATGTTACCGTAGTAGCTCCTAGTGGGAACGCTACTGGTGCATCGTTGGTTACACTAACTACAGAACAATTATCTGTTGTTACTGGATTACCTAATACTAATCCTGTTGCGGTACATCCTGTGTTTGTAGTCGTGTTGATTGCAATTGGAGCTACAATAGTAGGCAAAGTAGCATCGATAATTGTTACAACTTGTGTAGCCGTTGATACATTACCCGATCCATCAACAACCGTCCACGTTACTACTGTTGTTCCAACTGGATAAACAACTAATGCATCATTAGTTACACTTACCACTGAACAGTTGTCACTTGTTACCGGAGCACCTAATACTACATTAACAGCATAACATCCAATATTTGCAGGCCATGTTACAGCTAATGGAGCTGTAATACTTGGTAAAATAGTATCTGTTATGGTTACTAATTGTGTGGCTGTGGCTACATTACCTGAAGCATCAACTACCGTCCATGTTACCGTAGTAGTTCCTAATGGGAACGCTACTGGTGCGTCGTTGGTTACACTTGCTACCGCACAATTATCATTTGTTACTGGTGTGCCTAATACAACACCTGTTAAAGTACATCCACTTGTCAATACCTCACTTACAGCTACTGGAGCAGTAATGGTAGGTAAAGTCATATCACTTACCGTAATTATTTGTGTCGCTGTGGCTACATTACCTGAAGCATCAACTACCGTCCATGTTACCGTAGTAGCTCCTAATGGGAACGCTACTGGTGCATCGTTGGTTACACTAACTACGGAACAATTATCTGTTGTTACTGGATTACCTAATACTAATCCTGTTGCGGTACATCCTGTGTTTGTAGTCGTGTTGATTGCAATTGGAGCTACAATAGTAGGCAATTGGTTGTCCTCAACCGTTACTACTTGTGTAGCCGTTGATACATTACCCGATCCATCAACAACCGTCCACGTTACTGTAGTAGCGCCGATTGGGAAAGATGCTGGTGCATCATTGGTTACACTTACCACTGAACAGTTGTCACTTGTTACCGGAGTACCTAATGCTACATTAATCGCATAACAATCATCATTCGTGTCGATTGTAATAGCTGATGGAGCTGTAATACTTGGTAAAATAGTATCTGTTATGGTTACTAATTGTGTGGCTGTGGCTACATTACCTGAAGCATCAACTACCGTCCATGTTACCGTAGTAGTTCCTAATGGGAACGCTACTGGTGCATCGTTGGTTACACTTGCTACCGCACAATTATCATTCGTTACTGGTGTGCCTAATACAACACCTGTTAAAGTACATCCACTTGTCAATACCTCACTTACAGCTACTGGAGCAGTAATGGTAGGTAAAGTCATATCACTTACCGTAATTATTTGTGTCGCTGTAGCTACATTACCTGAAGCATCAACTACCGTCCATGTTACCGTAGTAGCTCCTAATGGGAACGCTACTGGTGCATCGTTGGTTACACTAACTACAGAACAATTATCTGTTGTTACTGGATTACCTAATACTAATCCTGTTGCGGTACATCCTGTGTTTGTAGTCGTGTTGATTGCAATTGGAGCTACAATAGTAGGCAATTGGTTGTCCTCAACCGTTACTACTTGTGTAGCCGTTGATACATTACCCGATCCATCAACAACCGTCCACGTTACTGTAGTAGCGCCGATTGGGAAAGATGCTGGTGCATCATTGGTTACACTTACCACTGAACAGTTGTCACTTGTTACCGGAGTACCTAATGCTACATTAATTGCATAACAATCATCATTCGTGTCGATTGTAATAGCTGATGGAGCTGTAATACTTGGTAAAATAGTATCTGTTATGGTTACTAATTGTGTGGCTGTGGCTACATTACCTGAAGCATCAACTACCGTCCATGTTACCGTAGTAGTTCCTAATGGGAACGCTACTGGTGCATCGTTGGTTACACTTGCTACCGCACAATTATCATTCGTTACTGGTGTGCCTAATACAACACCTGTTAAAGTACATCCACTTGTCAATACCTCACTTACAGCTACTGGAGCAGTAATGGTAGGTAAAGTCATATCGCTTACCGTAATTATTTGTGTCGCTGTAGCTACATTACCTGAAGCATCAACTACCGTCCATGTTACCGTAGTAGCTCCTAATGGGAACGCTACTGGTGCATCGTTGGTTACACTAACTACGGAACAATTATCTGTTGTTACTGGATTACCTAATACTAATCCTGTTGCGGTACATCCTGTGTTTGTAGTCGTGTTGATTGCAATTGGAGCTACAATAGTAGGCAATTGGTTGTCCTCAACCGTTACTACTTGTGTAGCCGTTGATACATTACCCGATCCATCAACAACCGTCCACGTTACTGTAGTAGCGCCGATTGGGAAAGATGCTGGTGCATCATTGGTTACACTTACCACTGAACAGTTGTCGCTTGTTACCGGAGTACCTAATGCTACATTAATTGCATAACAATCATCATTCGTGTCGATTGTAATAGCTGATGGAGCTGTAATACTTGGTAAAATAGTATCTGTTATGGTTACTAATTGTGTGGCTGTAGCTACATTACCTGAAGCATCAACTACCGTCCATGTTACCGTAGTAGTTCCTAATGGGAACGCTACTGGTGCATCGTTGGTTACACTTGCTACCGCACAATTATCATTTGTTACTGGTGTGCCTAATACAACACCTGTTAAAGTACATCCACTTGTCAATACCTCACTTACAGCTACTGGAGCAGTAATGGTAGGTAAAGTCATATCGCTTACCGTAATTATTTGTGTCGCTGTAGCTACATTACCTGAAGCATCAACTACCGTCCATGTTACCGTAGTAGCTCCTAATGGGAACGCTACTGGTGCATCGTTGGTTACACTAACTACAGAACAATTATCTGTTGTTACTGGATTACCTAATACTAATCCTGTTGCGGTACATCCTGTGTTTGTAGTCGTGTTGATTGCAATTGGAGCTACAATAGTAGGCAATTGGTTGTCCTCAACCGTTACTACTTGTGTAGCCGTTGATACATTACCCGATCCATCAACAACCGTCCACGTTACTGTAGTAGCGCCGATTGGGAAAGATGCTGGTGCATCATTGGTTACACTTACCACTGAACAGTTGTCACTTGTTACCGGAGTACCTAATGCTACATTAATTGCATAACAATCATCATTCGTGTCGATTGTAATAGCTGATGGAGCTGTAATACTTGGTAAAATAGTATCTGTTATGGTTACTAATTGTGTGGCTGTGGCTACATTACCTGAAGCATCAACTACCGTCCATGTTACCGTAGTAGTTCCTAATGGGAACGCTACTGGTGCATCGTTGGTTACACTTGCTACCGCACAATTATCATTCGTTACTGGTGTGCCTAATACAACACCTGTTAAAGTACATCCACTTGTCAATACCTCACTTACAGCTACTGGAGCAGTAATGGTAGGTAAAGTCATATCACTTACCGTAATTATTTGTGTCGCTGTAGCTACATTACCTGAAGCATCAACTACCGTCCATGTTACCGTAGTAGCTCCTAATGGGAACGCTACTGGTGCATCGTTGGTTACACTAACTACAGAACAATTATCTGTTGTTACTGGATTACCTAATACTAATCCTGTTGCGGTACATCCTGTGTTTGTAGTCGTGTTGATTGCAATTGGAGCTACAATAGTAGGCAATTGGTTGTCCTCAACCGTTACTACTTGTGTAGCCGTTGATACATTACCCGATCCATCAACAACCGTCCACGTTACTGTAGTAGCGCCGATTGGGAAAGATGCTGGTGCATCATTGGTTACACTTACCACTGAACAGTTGTCACTTGTTACCGGAGTACCTAATGCTACATTAATTGCATAACAATCATCATTCGTGTCGATTGTAATAGCTGATGGAGCTGTAATACTTGGTAAAATAGTATCTGTTATGGTTACTAATTGTGTGGCTGTGGCTACATTACCTGAAGCATCAACTACCGTCCATGTTACCGTAGTAGTTCCTAATGGGAACGCTACTGGTGCATCGTTGGTTACACTTGCTACCGCACAATTATCATTCGTTACTGGTGTGCCTAATACAACACCTGTTAAAGTACATCCACTTGTCAATACCTCACTTACAGCTACTGGAGCAGTAATGGTAGGTAAAGTCATATCACTTACCGTAATTATTTGTGTCGCTGTAGCTACATTACCTGAAGCATCAACTACCGTCCATGTTACCGTAGTAGCTCCTAATGGGAACGCTACTGGTGCATCGTTGGTTACACTAACTACAGAACAATTATCTGTTGTTACTGGATTACCTAATACTAATCCTGTTGCGGTACATCCTGTGTTTGTAGTCGTGTTGATTGCAATTGGAGCTACAATAGTAGGCAATTGGTTGTCCTCAACCGTTACTACTTGTGTAGCCGTTGATACATTACCCGATCCATCAACAACCGTCCACGTTACTGTAGTAGCGCCGATTGGGAAAGATGCTGGTGCATCATTGGTTACACTTACCACTGAACAGTTGTCACTTGTTACCGGAGTACCTAATGCTACATTAATTGCATAACAATCATCATTCGTGTCGATTGTAATAGCTGATGGAGCTGTAATACTTGGTAAAATAGTATCTGTTATGGTTACTAATTGTGTGGCTGTGGCTACATTACCTGAAGCATCAACTACCGTCCATGTTACCGTAGTAGTTCCTAATGGGAACGCTACTGGTGCATCGTTGGTTACACTTGCTACCGCACAATTATCATTCGTTACTGGTGTGCCTAATACAACACCTGTTAAAGTACATCCACTTGTCAATACCTCACTTACAGCTACTGGAGCAGTAATGGTAGGTAAAGTCATATCACTTACCGTAATTATTTGTGTCGCTGTAGCTACATTACCTGAAGCATCAACTACCGTCCATGTTACCGTAGTAGCTCCTAATGGGAACGCTACTGGTGCATCGTTGGTTACACTAACTACAGAACAATTATCTGTTGTTACTGGATTACCTAATACTAATCCTGTTGCGGTACATCCTGTGTTTGTAGTCGTGTTGATTGCAATTGGAGCTACAATAGTAGGCAATTGGTTGTCCTCAACCGTTACTACTTGTGTAGCCGTTGATACATTACCCGATCCATCAACAACCGTCCACGTTACTGTAGTAGCGCCGATTGGGAAAGATGCTGGTGCATCATTGGTTACACTTACCACTGAACAGTTGTCACTTGTTACCGGAGTACCTAATGCTACATTAATTGCATAACAATCATCATTCGTGTCGATTGTAATAGCTGATGGAGCTGTAATACTTGGTAAAATAGTATCTGTTATGGTTACTAATTGTGTGGCTGTAGCTACATTACCTGAAGCATCAACTACCGTCCATGTTACCGTAGTAGTTCCTAATGGGAACGCTACTGGTGCATCGTTGGTTACACTTGCTACCGCACAATTATCATTTGTTACTGGTGTGCCTAATACAACACCTGTTAAAGTACATCCACTTGTCAATACCTCACTTACAGCTACTGGAGCAGTAATGGTAGGTAAAGTCATATCGCTTACCGTAATTATTTGTGTCGCTGTAGCTACATTACCTGAAGCATCAACTACCGTCCATGTTACCGTAGTAGCTCCTAATGGGAACGCTACTGGTGCATCGTTGGTTACACTAACTACGGAACAATTATCTGTTGTTACTGGATTACCTAATACTAATCCTGTTGCGGTACATCCTGTGTTTGTAGTCGTGTTGATTGCAATTGGAGCTACAATAGTAGGCAATTGGTTGTCCTCAACCGTTACTACTTGTGTAGCCGTTGATACATTACCCGATCCATCAACAACCGTCCACGTTACTGTAGTAGCGCCGATTGGGAAAGATGCTGGTGCATCATTGGTTACACTTACCACTGAACAGTTGTCGCTTGTTACCGGAGTACCTAATGCTACATTAATTGCATAACAATCATCATTCGTGTCGATTGTAATAGCTGATGGAGCTGTAATACTTGGTAAAATAGTATCTGTTATGGTTACTAATTGTGTGGCTGTAGCTACATTACCTGAAGCATCAACTACCGTCCATGTTACCGTAGTAGTTCCTAATGGGAACGCTACTGGTGCATCGTTGGTTACACTTGCTACCGCACAATTATCATTTGTTACTGGTGTGCCTAATACAACACCTGTTAAAGTACATCCACTTGTCAATACCTCACTTACAGCTACTGGAGCAGTAATGGTAGGTAAAGTCATATCGCTTACCGTAATTATTTGTGTCGCTGTAGCTACATTACCTGAAGCATCAACTACCGTCCATGTTACCGTAGTAGCTCCTAATGGGAACGCTACTGGTGCATCGTTGGTTACACTAACTACAGAACAATTATCTGTTGTTACTGGATTACCTAATACTAATCCTGTTGCGGTACATCCTGTGTTTGTAGTCGTGTTGATTGCAATTGGAGCTACAATAGTAGGCAATTGGTTGTCCTCAACCGTTACTACTTGTGTAGCCGTTGATACATTACCCGATCCATCAACAACCGTCCACGTTACTGTAGTAGCGCCGATTGGGAAAGATGCTGGTGCATCATTGGTTACACTTACCACTGAACAGTTGTCGCTTGTTACCGGAGTACCTAATGCTACATTAATCGCATAACAATCATCATTCGTGTCGATTGTAATAGCTGATGGAGCTGTAATACTTGGTAAAATAGTATCTGTTATGGTTACTAATTGTGTGGCTGTGGCTACATTACCTGAAGCATCAACTACCGTCCATGTTACCGTAGTAGTTCCTAATGGGAACGCTACTGGTGCATCGTTGGTTACACTTGCTACCGAACAATTATCATTTGTTACTGGTGTGCCTAATACAACACCTGTTAAAGTACATCCACTTGTCAATACCTCACTTACAGCTACTGGAGCAGTAATGGTAGGTAAAGTCATATCGCTTACCGTAATTATTTGTGTCGCTGTGGCTACATTACCTGAAGCATCAACTACCGTCCATGTTACCGTAGTAGCTCCTAATGGGAACGCTACTGGTGCATCGTTGGTTACACTAACTACAGAACAATTATCTGTTGTTACTGGATTACCTAATACTAATCCTGTTGCGGTACATCCTGTGTTTGTAGTCGTGTTGATTGCAATTGGAGCTACAATAGTAGGCAATTGGTTGTCCTCAACCGTTACTACTTGTGTAGCCGTTGATACATTACCCGATCCATCAACAACCGTCCACGTTACTGTAGTAGCGCCGATTGGGAAAGATGCTGGTGCATCATTGGTTACACTTACCACTGAACAGTTGTCACTTGTTACCGGAGTACCTAATGCTACATTAATTGCATAACAATCATCATTCGTGTCGATTGTAATAGCTGATGGAGCTGTAATACTTGGTAAAATAGTATCTGTTATGGTTACTAATTGTGTGGCTGTGGCTACATTACCTGAAGCATCAACTACCGTCCATGTTACCGTAGTAGTTCCTAATGGGAACGCTACTGGTGCATCGTTGGTTACACTTGCTACCGCACAATTATCATTCGTTACTGGTGTGCCTAATACAACACCTGTTAAAGTACATCCACTTGTCAATACCTCACTTACAGCTACTGGAGCAGTAATGGTAGGTAAAGTCATATCACTTACCGTAATTATTTGTGTCGCTGTAGCTACATTACCTGAAGCATCAACTACCGTCCATGTTACCGTAGTAGCTCCTAATGGGAACGCTACTGGTGCATCGTTGGTTACACTAACTACAGAACAATTATCTGTTGTTACTGGATTACCTAATACTAATCCTGTTGCGGTACATCCTGTGTTTGTAGTCGTGTTGATTGCAATTGGAGCTACAATAGTAGGCAATTGGTTGTCCTCAACCGTTACTACTTGTGTAGCCGTTGATACATTACCCGATCCATCAACAACCGTCCACGTTACTGTAGTAGCGCCGATTGGGAAAGATGCTGGTGCATCATTGGTTACACTTACCACTGAACAGTTGTCACTTGTTACCGGAGTACCTAATGCTACATTAATTGCATAACAATCATCATTCGTGTCGATTGTAATAGCTGATGGAGCTGTAATACTTGGTAAAATAGTATCTGTTATGGTTACTAATTGTGTGGCTGTGGCTACATTACCTGAAGCATCAACTACCGTCCATGTTACCGTAGTAGTTCCTAATGGGAACGCTACTGGTGCATCGTTGGTTACACTTGCTACCGCACAATTATCATTCGTTACTGGTGTGCCTAATACAACTGAGGTTGCAGTACAAGCTGTATTTGTAGTTGTGTTAACTGCTGCAGGAGCAGAAATTGTAGGTAAAATTACATCAGCAACAGTAACTGTTGCTATTTCTGATGCTGAATTGCCTGAAGTATCTGTTATTGTTAATGTTACAACATTAGCACCTAATTCACTACATGTAAAAGAATTAGTAGATACACTCATGCTTGCAATTTGTACATTGTCAGTAGACCCATTGTTTACCTGACTTGGAGTTATACTTACAGAACCATTACTATCTAAGTTCACAGTTATATTCTGAGTTATAACGATAGGGTCAATAGTATCTAAAATTGTTACTGTAGCAGTAGTATAATGAGAATTACCTGATGCATCAGCAATTACAAAAATTACTGTATTATCTCCAACATTAACAGAACTAAATGAATTTGGCGCTACTGATAATGTAAAATCGCAATTATCATAAGAACCATTATCTATTTGAGCAGGAGTAATAACAAGTTGTCCATTAGCATCTAAAGGCAAAGTAATATTTTGCGCAATAGCAACTGGGTTAGTCGTATCTATAACTGTTACTGTAGCTGATGCAGTATTTGAATTTCCATTAACATCGGTTACAGTTAATGTTACTGTATTAGCACCTAAATTTGTACAATCAAAATTAGTTTGAGATACTGAAATTGAAGCGATGTTACAATTATCAAAACTACCATTATTAATCATACTTGAAGTGATAACAGCTTGACCAGAACTATCTAAAGTTATAGTTATATCTTGAGCTATTACAGTTGGAACAATATTATCTTCAACAGTTACTATGGCAGTATTAGAGTTAGAGTTTCCTTTAACATCTGTAACTGTTAAAATTACTGTGTTGTTACCAACATTTGAGCAATTGAATGTAGTGATATCTAAAGTAATTGTATCAATGTCACAATTATCAGAAGAACCATTATCAATCATTGTAGTAGTAATACTAGCATTCCCACTTGCATCAAGTTGAACAGTAGCGTTTTGTGTAACAACTGTAGGTACAACTACATCATCAATTGTTACCGTGAAAGTTTCAGTAACAGTTAATCCTTCTTGGTCCTCTACTAATACTGTAATTGTTGTTGTTCCAAATTGTCCAGTAACAGGAGTTAAGGTGATATCTTTAGTAGCACCAACACCCGTAATTGTAATTTGATTATTAGGAACTAAAGCTGTATTTGACGAAGTAGCGGTTACGGTGATATTGGCAATAGGAGTTGTATCATCGCTAATTGTAAATGATGTAGATGGAGTTGTTTGATTGAAACAACTGTTAAAATTATTAATAGAAGTTACAGTTGGAGGTATATTTAATATTCTAGTTAAACAACTTTCTACTAATCTAACAGCATGTGTGTTTACTGAACCACCAGTAGCCGCAGTAAATCCAAAATAAGCATTTTGATTACCGCTAAAAATATTATTAACAATATCAATAGTTTGGTTATATCTTAAGCTTCCATCGTAATATACTTTTAAATTATTTGTGCTAGCTGTCCAACTCACTTCAAAATCATGCCAGTTATTGTCTTCAATATTTCCAAGGTCAATAGCGCTAGCATAACTTGAATGATTACTAGTATCCCCATTAGTCATTATGCCCATGTGGTCATTTGAATAAGGGTCTCCTGGGGGGTTATAATAAGTATCAAACTCAACTGCAATAGAAGGGTTAATGCCTGCATATCCAATACCTCCACCTGCAGAACCTTCGTTACTACTTAATGGTTGAATTACGAAAGCCAATCCATCTGCTCCTGCATCACTATTTCCAAAATATAATTGAGATTTTACTCTGAAATCTTTGGTTAAATCTAAACGGTCAGTGCTCCATAATGCACCAAATTGATTTCCTGTAGCTGAAGTTAAAGTCACATCACTACCTGATATAGAGGCATTTCCTCTTAAAATCATATCACCTGCATTAAAACCATAACACGTTAAAGCATTTAATTCTAAAGTTGTAGAATCAATACATGAACCGTTAGTCCCGGTAATAGTATAAGTAGTATTGTTAAAACCATTTGTTGGTGCTCCAGAAATTATACCTGTACTTGCATTAATAGTTAATCCTACAGGTAACGCTGGAGAAATTGTCCATGAAGTTACAGCACCTCCTGAATTAGAAGGTGTAATAGGAGTAATTGCATTTCCAGAGAATAGCGTGTAAGTACTTTGAGCGTATGAAATATTTGGGTCTGGAATTGCAGTTATTGTGAATACTTTAGAAATTTCACAACCATTAGCATCTGTAACCGTTACAGTGTAAGTACCTGCAGTTAATCCTGTAGCAGAAGCAGTAGTACTAACAGAAGGTAACCAAGAATAGGTGTATGCACCATTGCCGCCAGAAATAGTAACAGAAGCTGTTGCATTATTAGCTCCAGGACATGATTCTTGAGTTTGTGAATTTGATGCAACCACTAAAGCTGTAGGTTGTGTTACTGTGAAATTTTGTGAAGTTGTACATCCGTTAGCATCGGTAACTGTACATGTCCAAGTACCAGCCGTTAAGCCAGAAACAGAAACTGTTCCGTCCCCTGTTGGGTTGCCTGGTGTCCAGTTATATGTATATCCTCCAGCTCCACCTGTTGCTGCATTTACACTAGCTGCTCCATTTGATCCACCATTACATGATATATTGGTTTGTGAAGCCGCTGTCAATGCCAAAGCTGTTGGTTGTGTTATAGTAAAGTTTCGTGTCGCTGTACATCCGTTAGCATCTGTAACTGTACATGTCCAAGTACCAGCAGTTAATCCCGTAACTGAAGCTGTTCCATCACCCGTTGGGTTACCTGGTGTCCAATTATATGTATAAGAGCCTGTGCCTCCTGTTGGTGTATTAATACTTGCTGCTCCATTTGAACCTCCATTACACGAAACATTCGTTTGTGAATTAGTAGTTAATGATATAGCTGTTGGCTGTGTTACCGTGAAATTTTTTGAAGTTGTACATCCGTTTGCATCTGTGACGGTACAAGTCCAAGTACCTGCTGTTAATCCAGTTACAGAAACTGTTCCGTCTCCAGATGGATTTCCTGGTGTCCAATTATAGGTATAAGAGCCTGCTCCACCTGTTGCTGTATTAACACTTGCAGCTCCATTTGAACCTCCGTTACAAGAAACATTTGTTTGAGATGCCGCAGTCAATACTAAAGCAGGTGGTTGAGTTATAGTAAAGTTAACAGTCGCCGTACAAGAATTTGCATCGGTTACCGTACATGTATACGTGCCTGCCACTAATCCAGTTATTGAAGCTGTTCCATCACCTGTTGGGTTACCTGGTGTCCAATTATAACTGTAAGGCCCTGTACCTCCTGTAGGTGTATTAACACTTGCAGCTCCTGTTGCTCCTCCATTACAAGCCACATTGGTTTGAGATGCAGCAGTTAAAGCTAAAGTAGCTGGCTGTGTTATGATAAAGTTTTGTGTAGCTGTACAACCGTTGGCATCTGTAACTGTACAAGTCCATGTGCCTGATGTTAAGCCGGTTACAGAAGCTGTACCATCACCGGTTGGGTTGCCTGGTGTCCAATTATATGTGTAACCTGCAGTTCCGCCAGAAACAGAAACTGAAGCAGCCCCATTTGAACCTCCATTACAAGAAACACTCGTTTGTGTATTAGCAGTTAATGATATGGCTGTTGGTTGTGTTATGGTAAAATTTTGTGTAGCTGTACACCCGTTGGCATCGGTTACAGTAACTGTATATGTTCCTGCGGATAAACCTGAAGCTGTTGCTGCAGTTCCGCCAGATGGTGACCACGAATATGAATAAGGCGCAGTAGTACCTGAGGCACTTACTGTAGCAGAACCGTTTGTCCCTCCATTACACGAAACATTTGTTTGTGAAACCGCACTAGCTACTAATGAAGAACAAGGGGGTAATGTTGTAAATGTACCATCACCAATATTTGTAGTTCCAATCGAATTTGTTGCGTAAGCTCTAAAATAATATACTGTTCCTGGTAAAAGTCCTGTCAAATTTGTTGACATAGCACCTGTAGTTCCAGTAATTATAGTATTATTAGATGTTGGGTTTGGAGTTAATCCATAATAAAAACCCCTACTTGTTACAGTTGTACTTCCCTCACTTGTAACATTAGCATTTAAAGTCGCTGATGTAAAAGATACATTAGAAGCACTAAGGCTAGACAGTTGTGGTGGTGAATTCTGAGCAAAATTAGCAGTAATTGTTTTTGCTTGATCTATAGTAACTGTTAAGGGATTTGTACTTCCCGAAGCATCACCAGACCAACCTATAAAAGTTTGAGGAGCAATAGGTGTTGCAGTTAAAGTTACATTTGTGTTTTCTCCAAAATTAGCAAAATTTAAATTTGTTGCTGTATTAATTCCTGAAGGGTTACTCACAACATTTCCAGTACCTGTTTTATTAACTGTTAGCTGTATAGGATCAACTCCACCTTGAACAGATGTACCAAAATCAAATGTATTACCATAAGGATAATTACCACACAATTGAGGTGAAGCACTATACTGCATAATCAATCGCATTCTAACAGGGCCATTAAATGCTCCAGGCGGTACAGTTATATTTCCTGAAAAAGTATATGTTGTATTATTTACAACATAATTTTGATCAAATACTAACTCACCAGCATCTTCTAAATTCCCATTATTATTAAAATCAATCCACAACTTTACGTATTGCTGGTAAGGTCCATTTGTTTGAACAACCACACTCAATGGCACAATAGTTCCAGCCTGTAATATTGGCATAGGTGTACTAGAATAATCATAATATCCTGGGCCAGTATAAGTGGTGTTCCCTTGAAAATAAACACCATTTAACGTAACAGAATTTACTCTTTCATAACCAAAACTTGTTGAAGTAGATGCACACAATGCTGTTTGTGCGTAATTGTTTTTAAATGCAAAAAACAAGATTATTAATAAAATAATTTTTCTTTTCATCTTCTTAATTTGATTTATTTGATAACCAATTCTCTTTTTCAGATTTACTCATCTTTATAGAAACTGCTTTAGTTTCTGTAATTAATTTTTCTATCTGTGAGTAAGTGATTTTATTTTTATTTTCAGAAATAATCCATGCTACATTTGAAGGTAGTCCATGGTCGATTTGAATAAAAAAGTTTAATTTAACAATACCTTTAAAAAAATAAATTCTTTCAAAACTATCTTCTAAAACGGATAGATTAAATAAATAAAAATCATTATTCTTATCTGTTAAAAGATGTATTAAATTTCTATTTTCAAATTTAATTTCAGAAATCTGAGAAATTACAGATGGATTTAAACTTTCGAAATTTCCATCATACTTTATGGGTTGATTTAATCCCGAACTCAACTTTAAGTCAGAACTTGATAAAGTTGAATTTGAATCTGTAACAATGTAAGCTTTACTATCAGCTTGCTTGCCATTTTTCTCTTGCGCTTGTATACTGATGTATAACAACAAAAAGAGAATTTTGAAAATTTGTTTCATAGTTGTAATTTAATTTTGTGAGAGTTTTTTTATTTGTAACATTATCATAATCCCTTATTTTTGGAAAAAGAAACCTTGATGATTTTAGGGGAAACTTTTTAGTGTTGAACAGGGGTATTGTTTTTTTGATGACATTCTATTACTTACTTAAAGCATTATTTATTAAAAGGTCATTTTCGTTTATTTTTTTTCTAATTAGGGAATTCGATTTTTTAAAATTTTAACAAATGTATTCTGTAATATAGTAATGCTACTACCATAATTAACAGTTACAACAATGCGAGAATAACTGTAATGATTTTCAGAATAAGTGTAAAACCAACTTTAATCTAAAACCCTGAATTTGTGTAATTTGTGCTGTATTTACTTAATTTGTGCGCGAAAATAAATAGATGTATTACAAAGCGAGTAATTATAAGTGATGTGTTAAAAAAAAATATCAATGAGTTAAAAAATCAGTTACGCATTAGGTTAAAAATTCGTACACATTAGAAAGATTTCATATCGAAAAAATGGCATAATCAAGTAAAACACAACTTGTTTTATCAATAAATAATTTCTATTTTCGGTGGCGATTTAAAAAAATTTTTATGAAAATTTATTCGATACTCGCCGTTTGTTTTTTCCTTTTTTCGTGTGCTAATGTTGAAGAAAAAACAGAAATAAAATCAAAAAATATTACCCTTATATTGGCAAAAAAATCATTCTTTAATTTTGATAAAACAATAAAAATTGTTCCTCAAAATGATACCGTAATCTATGTGAAAAACTTTAGTATTGATGCTGTTTCTAAAACGCTTTCCGTCTATTATAATGCAACTTCTAAAAACTCAAAACTTACATATACAGAAGCTTCATCCAATAAATATGATGTTTTTGTTATCAATAAAAACCCTAATTTACCATTTGATCAATTAATTATTGAATTAAGCAAAGCTTTAGAAAAACAAAAATTATTAAAATATAATTTAGCACCTTAACATTACTTTACCATTTGTTCCTTAACACATTGCGTAACTTTGTAATTCTAAAAAAAATGTTATGCTAAATTTCGAACTATACAATCCAGTAAATTATGTCTTTGGTAAAGGACAAATTGAAAAACTTACCGAGTTGGTGCCATCAAACACTAAAATCCTTATTGCTTATGGCGGAGGAAGTATCTTTAAAAACGGCGTTTATAACCAAGTAAAAACAGCTTTAAATGCACAATTTCTTACAAATGAAGTTATAGAATTTGGTGGTATCGAACCGAATCCACGTTTTGAAACCTTAATGAAAGCTGTTGAAATTATTCGTACAGAAAAAATCGGATTTATTATAGCTGTTGGTGGCGGAAGTGTTATTGATGGTGTAAAATTTATATCTGCAGCCGTAAATTTTGAAGGTGATGCAGCTGATATACTTAAAAAAAGAATTTTGTTTAAAGATGTTGCCAAAGTAATTCCTTTTGGAACGGTTTTAACCTTACCAGCAACAGGTTCTGAAATGAATTCGGGTGCGGTAGTTACGATTGAAGCAACACAAGAAAAATTAACTTTAGGCGGAAGTGCGTTATTTCCCGTTTTTTCAATTGTAGATCCATTAGTCATTACCTCATTACCAAAAAAACAATTACAAAATGGCGTTGTTGATGCTTTTACACATGTAATGGAACAATATCTAACCTACAAACACGATGCCTTTTTGCAAGATAGAATTGCCGAAAGTATTTTGCAAACACTAATTGAAATTGGTCCCGATGTAGTTGAAAATCCAAATGATTATAAATTGGCTTCCAACTTTGTTTGGAGTGCAACAATGGCATTGAATGGATTGATTCAAAAAGGTGTTCCTTCCGATTGGGCAACACATATGATTGGACATGAATTAACCGCTTTATATGAAATTGACCATGCAAGAACGTTGGCAATCATTGGCCCAAATTTATACAGAGTAATGTTTGACACCAAAAAAGACAAATTAGCACAATATGGTCAACGTGTTTGGAACATCCAAGGTAATTCAACGGAAGAAATTGCTGAAAAAGCAATCGAAAAAACAGTTGAATTCTTCCATAAAATGGGCATGAAAACCAAATTATCTGAAAACACAGAAAATTATGAAAATACAGCCCAATTTATTGCCAACCGATTTGAAGAAAGAGGTTGGAAAGTGTTGGGAGAAAAGCAAAATATCACCATAGAAAAAGTAAAAGCAATCGTAGAAATGAGCTATTAAACTATACAAATTTCACTAAATAACACTGTTTTTTTCAACTTTAAAGTTTAGTTTTTCTATAAAACTTACTAAATTTTACTTGAAATTTATTCGTGTTAATTAGTGAACTTTGGATATAAATCAAGTTGAAAAAAGAGTTTCGCAAACGTTTTTTGTAAATCCTTTTTAAATACCTATTTTTGATGATTCTAAATCAAATCGTAAAATGGAAAAAAAGCCAAAATTTGCAGTTATAGGAGGAGGAAGTTGGGCAACTGCAATTGCGAAAATGCTTTGTGAAAATCAAGATGAAATTGCGTGGTACATGCGAAGTACTTATGCTATTGAACATTTAAAACACCAAAAGCACAACCCAAATTATTTGAGTTCTGTAACTTTTGACACAAGCAAATTACACCTTACAAATGACATCAACGAAGCTGTGGCTTATGCTGATTATTTAATTTTTGTGGTTCCTTCTGCTTTTTTGAGTAAAGAATTAGAAAGTTTAACCGAAAGTTTAGAAGGAAAAATCATTTTTTCAGCCATTAAAGGAATTGTTCCTGAATCCAGTTTAATTGTTGGGGAACATTTTCATACCAAATACGATATTCCTTTTGAAAATATTGGCGTAATTACGGGTCCATGTCATGCTGAAGAAGTAGCTATGGAGCGTTTATCGTATCTAACCATTGCTTGTAGCGATAGAAAAAAAGCCAAATATGTGGCCAAAAATCTGAGTTCGCATTACATCAAAGCAAAAACAACTGATGACATAATTGGAACGGAATATGCCGCAGTTTTAAAAAATATTTATGCTATCGCAGCTGGTATTGCTCATGGCTTAGGCTATGGCGATAATTTTCAAGCGGTTTTAATGAGTAATGGCATTCGCGAAATGAAGAAATTTATTCGTAAAGTGCATAAAATGAAACGAAACATTAATAATTCAGCTTATTTGGGCGACTTATTAGTTACAGGATATTCGGTATTTTCTCGCAATAGAATGTTTGGAAACATGATTGGAAAAGGCTACACGGTAAAATCAGCACAAATGGAAATGAGCATGGTTGCTGAAGGATATTATGCGGTAAAAAGTGCTTACAAACTCAACCAAGAATATGGAGCTGATACGCCAATTATTGATGCTGTTTATAAAATTTTGTACGAAAATAAAGACGCAAAAGCAGTTTTTAAAGAATTAACAGATGAATTGAATTAATTTTTAATTTTTCTCGTTTATAAAAAATTAAGATGTAAATTTTTGATTTTCAATTATTTACATCTTTTTTTATAAAAAACAAACTTTTGTAAAACATTGATTTACAATTAAATAACCTCTTTTTCCTTGGTGTAAAATAGAAATAGTATTTTCGCCAAATAATTAAAAAAATATGGACAATCTTATCAATCATCCGGGAATTATAACAGCATTTACTATTACTATTTTAGCAATGCTAATTCTTGATTTAGGCGTTTTAAACAAAAAAGGACACGTAGTTTCTAATCGTGAAGCGGCACTTTGGTCGGCCGTTTGGATTTCGTTGGCTATGGGATTCAGTGCAATTATTTATCATTATATGGGTGCCGAAAAATTCATGCAATTTCAAGGCGCTTATTGGATTGAAAAGGCACTATCGGTGGATAATTTATTTGTATTTATCTTGGTTTTTGGCTATTTCAATGTCGCAAAAGAAGCCCAACATAAAGTATTATTCTGGGGTGTAATTGGTGCACTTGTTTTTAGAGCTATCTTTATTTTTACCGGAGTTTGGTTGCTGAATTATACCTATTTACCCGAAATGGAATTGTTCGGTCAAGTAGTAAAAATCAACTATTTACTAACCATTTTCGGAATTATTCTAATTGTTGCGGGAATCAAATCTGGGTTCAGTAGTGAAGAGGATGATGGAAGTAAAGATTTCAGTAAAAGTGCTGGTTCAAAATTTGTACATAAGTTTTTTAAAGTAAGCCCAAATTTTGATGGCGATAAATTTTTCACCATTCAAAACGGAATTAAAATGGCTACTCCCCTTTTTGTTGTAGTTGCAATTGTTGAGTTTACTGATTTATTATTTGCGGTAGACAGTATTCCGGCCATTTTTGCTATCGCACCAGATGACCCCTTTATTTTATACACGTCAAATATTTTTGCGATTCTAGGATTGCGTTCGTTGTACTTCTTACTGGCGAACTTTATGTACATGTTCAGTAAACTGAAATATGGATTAGCATTTATCTTGGCATTTATCGGTGTAAAAATGATTGTAGCGCCGTTTTACCACATAGAAACTTCTTATTCTTTAATGGTTGTTGGAAGTGTGTTAATCTTGTCTGTAGTAGCTTCTTTGTTGTTTCCTGATAAGGATTAATTTCAAAACATATATCAAATAAAAAAAGGTTGTCCGCTAAGACAACCTTTTTTATTAAGCTTTACTTTATCATAATCTCATCCACAAAAATAAACGCATCACCACCAGCTCCTTGATGCCATTCTGGTAATTTACCGAAATTTTTGGCGATTACTTTTACGTAACGAGCTTTTTTGCCTTTGGTTTCGTTTGAAGTGAAATTTAGAATCGTATTTTCTTCTACTTTTGGATCTAAGGTATTGTTTACCGAACCAAAATAAGTAAAATTCACATTGTCATCCGAAACATAATAATCGACTTTCGTTGGCATTAATATCCACGAACGTTGGTCTTGTAAAAAACGTGCTGAAATTTCAGTAACATTTTTCACTTCTTTTAAATCGGCTACCGCTTCAAAATCCTGACTTTGATAGCCTTGCCAATCGCCTTTTCTCCAGTTCTCGGTTCCTAAAATACCATCTAACAAGCCTTCTGGACCACCCGCATGATATTGTGGATTGTAAACCGATTTGATATTGATGCTGTAATTGTTTGGTTTTTTGAAAAAGGTTGCGGAAATGGTGTTGCTTTTATAAAGAGAGTTATCAAAATTTAATTCTTTATAAAAATCTATTTTACAACTTGAATAAATATAAAAAGGTTCTTTATACTCATTAAAAACCCCTGTTTGCGAACTATCAACTATACGATATTTAATTTTTTCATCTCTATAATTTGGATAAGAATTAAAGCTAATTAATAATTTATCCTTGAATGATTTACTTTCAGATACAATTACAGGAACTTCTATGATATCTTTAACAACATAACCTAAATCCCAATCAATTTCTTCAAAAGATACGATTTCTTTCTCTTGTTGAATCGCTTTTTGTTTGTTGATTTTTCTCTGTTCTTCGTTAATTACAGCCTTCTCACCAGTTTCAAGGTTTACAACTATTTTATCAAAATATAAATCGTTTTCATAATGATGAATAACACTTCCTGGACAAACTGGATATTCACTCATAACGCTCAACACATACCAAGCGCTCATCTGTCCACAGTCTTCATTTCCAATTAAACCATCTGGCGTATTGGTGTAAAAATTATCTAAAATAAACTTGACTTTTTCATTCGTTTTTTCTGGTTTCCCCACATAATTGTACAAGTACGCCATGTGGTGACTTGGTTCGTTTCCGTGTGCATATTGTCCAATTAAACCGGTTACATCGACTTGTTCTCTTCCAGTAGTTTTGCTTTCGCTGTTGAACATTTCGTCTAATTTGGCTTCAAATTTTTCAGGTCCACCATAAGCATCAATCATTCCTTCAATATCTTGTGGCACGAAAAACGTGTATTGCCAAGCATTTCCTTCGGTGAAATTATTGTTGACTTCTCTTGGATCAAATGGTTTGTCCCAACCGCCATTTTTCTTTGGACGCATAAAACCGGTTTCCCAATCGAAAATATTTTTCCAGTTTTGAGAACGTTTCATGAAATAGTGGTAATCTTCTTGCTTGTTTAAAAGTTGCGCCATTTGAGCTATACACCAATCGTCATAAGCATATTCTAAGGTTTTGGAAACACTTTCGTGTTCGTCGTCAATCGAAATAAATCCGTTTTTCTTGTACGCATCCAAACCTAACACATCACGCATGGCAGAAGCTTTACTGGCTTCAAAGGCTTTTCCGTAATCAAAACCTTTAATTCCTTTTACCATTGCATCTGCAATTACGGAAACAGAATGATAGCCAATCATACAATCAGTTTCATTGGAAGCCAATTCCCAAACCGGTAATCTACCACCTTGTTCGTATTGTTTGATGAAGGTGTTAATGTAATCGGCAGTTCGTTTTTTATCGATTAAAGTATACAATGGATGCGCACCTCTAAACGTGTCCCACAACGAAAAAACCGTGTAATAATCAAATCCTTCCGCAACATGAATTTTGTTGTCTCTACCGCGGTATTTTCCGTCTAAATCTTGTGCAATGTTCGGTTGCATCATCGTGTGATACAAAGCCGTGTAGAAAATGGCTAACTTGTCTTTATCATTAGAAGTGACTTCAATTTTTGATAATTCTTTGTTCCAAAGGGCGATGGCTGCTTGATGTACTTTATCAAAATCCCAATGTTTAATTTCAGAACTGTTTAGTTTCGCACCTTCATAACTCGTTGGTGAAAGCGATACTTTTACGAGAATTTTTTCACCATTTTTGACTTGTTTTGAGAAACTTAATGCCAGTACTTTCTCAGAATAATAATTTTTATTTTTAAGGCTATTAGCTTGATTTTTGTTTATTTTCATTGGAACATTGAACTCAATTCGGGCATACACATATTGATCTCTTGCCCAAGCTTCACTTCTTCGTAAGACTTCAATTGTTTTATCATCAATTACTCGAATTCTTCCTTCCAACAATTTATCACGATGATTCAAATCTAAAATAATATTGGCTAATCCCTTTTCATGAAACGTATATTCATGAAAACCAACACGTGTTGAGGTGGTTAAACGCACATCGATATTGTGTTTGTCTAATTTCACGGAGTAAAATCCAGCGGAAGCTTTTTCATTGGTATGCGAAAAAGTAGAAGAATACACTTTATTATCAAACGAAGGCTCACCCATAGTTGGCATCAACATGATATCACCATAATCTGAAACACCGGTTCCGTTCAAATGCGTGTGAGAAAATCCGTAAATCAAATTATCGGAATAATGATACCCGCCACAGCCATCCCAACTCCCATCAATTCTCGTATCAGGAGAAAGTTGCACCATTCCGTAAGGCACGGTAGCGCCTGGAAATGTGTGTCCGTGACCGCCTGTTCCAATAAATGGGTTAACGTGTTTGGCGAAATCTTGGGCTTGTGAAAAAACAGTAGTTAAAAAAGCTAAAGCAATAAGAAATGGTTTCATGTTGTTGGGATGAAAAATTTCTTAAAGGTAAAAATATTTTCTAATTGTTGTAAGGATAAAGCTGTTTTTGGTTGATTTTAAACATATAAGTCATATAAGAAAGTGTGAAAAGTTCTTTGTATATATGAGTTCATAAAAGTTTCTTATGTTGACTATGTAAAAATGAAATACCTCAACATTTAGTAAATAAATCTATGTTTCTATGTGTTGAAAAAAAATACAGAAATTAATCTTTCACTCTGATTTTTCAGCAGAATTAATCATTTTTATAGCTGCCTTGGCTATTGAATTATTTGGAAATTCAGTAAGTAATCTTTCGTAATATTCTTTAGCATTTTTCCCATCTCCAATTTGACTATAACCAAAGGCAATATTGTTTAAAGCCATTTCTTTATACCCCATTTTTGAAGAACTCAACAATAATAAATAGCGATATTTATCCAAATACTCATTTTGGTCGAAAAAATTATAGCTTTTTTGAAATGAATCAATTCCTTCTAAAAATTGATTTTCTTTATACAAAGACAATCCTTTTCTATGACTTTTAGGAATAAAAAATCTTAAAAAATAACTTATAGATAAATAAGTTATGGCTCCATATAAAACAGCATTTTTAGGAGAAATTTGATGAAATACAAGCAATAATAATCCCATAAATAAAAATTGTGGAATTACCGATATCCAAGCTGTTTGTCTAATTGTTGGTATTTCAGAAGCCATATTTAAAATCTAATTCGCAAAAACGCCTCTTTTGTTGATAATTGGTAAATCGGCAGTAGCTTTTTCGTTGATGGAATTGGTTCTAAAAACAAAGGTTTTATCGAATAATTGACCGTTTGCGAAGTATGACAACATGAATTCGTTATTCAATTGCAAAACATTGTTTTCTAACAATTCAACTTTAACGGCGGTTCTTGGTTCAACTTTAGCAAACGCATGACGGAATGTTCCTGTTTTGCGTTCTTCGCCATTGATTAAACCGTAAGCGCGTGAAACTACCATAGCCATTTCTAGCAAATCATCGGTATCGTTTATTAAATAAGCATACCAAGAATTCTCCATAAAATCGTCGTTCCATTCTTGAAAAGCTACAATGTGAACGTTTGCTACTTTTGGGATGATAATGTCTTTTTTCATTGAAATAGTAGTAAGATTAAAGAATTAATTATTAAAACTTTAACTTAATTATATACTCGATTTGAATTGCTCTAAGAAACGAACGTCGTTTTCATAAAACATACGGATATCACCAATTTGGTACAACAACATTGCTATACGCTCTACTCCCATTCCGAAAGCAAAACCGGTGTGTTCGTCTGGATTGATACCGCAGTTTTTCAATACGTTTGGATCTACCATTCCGCAACCACCAATTTCTAACCAACCCGTTCCTTTGGTAATTCTGTAATCGGTTTCGGTTTTTAAGCCCCAATAAATATCGATTTCAGCACTTGGTTCTGTAAATGGAAAATACGACGGACGTAAACGAATTTTCGATTTTCCGAACATTTCTTTGGTGAAATACAACAACGTCTGTTTTAAATCGGCAAACGAAACGTCTTTGTCAATATACAAACCTTCCACTTGATGAAAAATACAGTGCGAACGCGAAGAAACTGCCTCGTTACGAAATACTCTTCCTGGAGAAATCGTACGAATCGGCGGTTTGTTGTTTTCCATATAACGCACTTGTACTGATGAAGTGTGCGTACGCAATAAAACATCAGGATTGGTTTGAATGAAAAACGTATCCTGCATATCTCTTGCCGGATGATATTCTGGTAAATTTAATGCAGTAAAATTGTGCCAATCGTCTTCGATTTCTGGACCTTCGGACACGTTGAAACCAATGGTTGAAAAAATATCAATCATTTGGTTTTTTACAATCGAAATAGGATGGCGCGAACCAATGTTCATCGCTTCTCCAGGACGCGTTGTATCGTCATAAATTCCTTTTGCTTCTTCTTTATTTTCTAAAGCATCTTGAATATTTTTTACCTTTTCTTCCGCTGAAGTTTTCAATTCGTTGATTACTTGTCCAAATTCTTTCTTTTGTTCGTTTGGAACATTTTTGAATTCGGCAAAAAAGTCTTTCAACAAGCCTTTACTTCCCAAATACTTGATTCGGAAGGCTTCTAATTGTTCTTTATTATCGGTTTGAAAAGCTTTTACTTCTTCAATGTGGGCTTTAATCGTTTCTGTCATCGCTCGTTTTGTAAAATGCAAATTTAGTTATTTTTAGTGATTAGTGAAAAGTGATTAGTAATTAGTTTTAATCAATCAATTCTTTCTCTAAAAAGTAGCCTACAATTGCTTCTTTCATTAACACGGCTTGCTCGCCTGCTTTTAGTGGTGGCAATTCTTCTTTTACTTTATAATGCGGCCAACCTTCGTTATCAAAATACTCAAACTCGTAGTACCCATAAGGTTCTAACAAACGGCAAATGGCAATGTGCATCAGGTTTACTTTTTCATCTTTTTTGAAAGTAGCATGAATTTTTCCCAATTCTTGCACACCAATTAGGTAGATAATTCCTTCTAAATCAAGGTCTTCTCCGCCTGAAAATTTTTCTGATAATATATTGACAACGCTTTCCCAACGCTGTTTTAATTGTTCGTCTCTAGACATTTTATATAGATGAAAGAAAAAAGAGAAAAGAAAAAAGACTATTCCCAACTTTCTATATTAGTTTTGCAAAGATAATCGATGGTTTTGTTTTTTACGCATTCTATCGTCTTTGTTCTTTATTCTTTCATCTATTTTCTTTTTGCATGAGTTTTATTGATATTGTTTTTGCGGTTTTATTGGGTTTTGCGGTTTATAAAGGACTGAAAAACGGCCTTTTTGTTGAAGTTGCTTCGTTTGTAGCTTTGATTTTAGGAATTTATGTTGCAATTAAATTTTCGAGCTTAATTGGCAGTGTATTTAGTGAATTTGTCCCTTCATGGAATCCAAAATACATTGAAATAACCGCTTTTATCATTACGTTTATAGTGGTGGTAATTGGCATTCACTTGAGTGCAAAAATTTTAACCAAATTAGTCGATTTTGCTTTTTTAGGTTGGATTAACAAATTTGCTGGTGTGGTTTTTAGCGTATTGAAAACAATTTTAGCATTGAGTGTCGTGCTTTTTATTTTTGAAAAAATCAACATCAATAACATGCTGCTTTCAAAAGAAACACAAGAAAATTCGATTTTTTATAATCCAATTCAGAACATTTCAAAAGCGATTTACCCTACAATTGAAGGTTGGTATGATAGTTTGAAATCGGAAGTTGCAAGTGAGCAGTAAAAGCTTCAGAAGCCTATTAAATTCTGAACACTAATAACTGAACACTGAATACTACTTCTTCACTTCCCTAATCGCTTTTTTGTCAATCCACGCTTTGGTTTTGTCGGTTAGTTCTACTTGTTTCCAGTTGCCTAATTCTTCTAAGACGAAAACTTTTGTGCCTTCGTGAAGCGTTACTACATCTTCAGAACTGTTTTTTGGTTCGGCTTTCAAAGTTGTTGCTTCTGCAAAAACGATGGCTGGATTGTAATTCGCATCATATTTCTTTTGTAAAAAGGCAGAAAAAACAGTTACACCAATTCCGATTAAAAACAGCAGAAATAAACTGAAAAAGGTGCGTTTTAGCAACACCGTATTTCCAAAATAATACCCTAAAAACGAAAGTAAACTCAGGAAAGCAATAAATACAGCCATCCAAGCCCAAGTGTCATAATGAAAAGTGCTTGTGAATTCTTTTACCATTTTCTTAAAACCGACTTCTGGAACGATTTTAATGTCGTCTATAGCCATTTTTTGGGCAAATGATAGATTGGTTTGAATGGCTTCGTCCTCTGGGTTTAAAAGCAATGCTTTTTCGTAATTGTAAATGGATGGCGCTACTTTTCCTAATTTGTAATAACAATTACCAATGTTAAAATACAAATCAGCCGATGCGTTGCCTTGTTTTACAATGCTTTCGAATGATTGAACCGCTTGTTCATAATCGCCTTTATTGTACAAATCGTTTGCTTTTTTGAATGTAGCGTCAATTGATTCGCTTGCATTAGCAAATGAAACCAAAAACAAAAGGAATAGTATAATCTTATTTTTCATTATTTCAATTGTTTTTCAAGTTCAGAAATAATAGTAATCGCTCTGTCGAAATCGTTGTTCATGGCGGTGTCTGTTGCTGGTGCATATCGTGCAAATTCGCAATCGTTCATTAATTCCATAAACTGATTAATGCTCGTTTCAGAAGCATTTCTTTGTTGTAACAATTCAATGATGTTGTCTTTGCTCATCTCCACTGTTTCGATATGCAATTTGGCTTTTAAGAAATTGTGTAACGCTTTCTCCATTGCCATATAAAACGGCACTTTGTCGCCCATTTGTTTTTTGGCTTCTAGCAAATATTTCTTCACTAATTTGTTGTTTCTTCTTACTCTATTCCCAAAAGCATCAGCATCTTTAGCTTCTTTTTGTTTACGAAGTAAAATCACCGCGGGAATTAATAGTAAAGGCGCGATTAACAATCCATAAAACAATCCTGAACCTAAAAAATCTTCTTGAGCAGTAGAAACAAATTCGGTTTTTAGCTTATTGTATTGGAATACTTCTTTTTTCTGAATGGCTTGTTTATTTGCGTTTTCTTTGTTTGAAACTACAGTTCCATCGCCTTCTGCTACATCAATAATAATTTCTTTTGACGTGATCGTTTTATATGATTTACTTGCCAAATCATAATATGAAAACGCGATAGGTTTAATCGTATATTTTCCTTTAAACTGTGGAATTATGGTGTATTTATCGGAAATTTTACCAATCATTCCTGTTACAGGTGTTTGTACATTTTCATTGTGTGCTGGATCGTACATTTCTAAAGCACTTGGTACAATTGGTTTTGGCAAAGTAAACAATTTTAAATTTCCTTTACCCGAAACACTCACTTCTAAATCCAATGATTCCCCAGCTTTTAAAGTGGTTTTTGAAGGGGTTACTTTAAAATCAAAATCACCAACAGCTCCTGTAAAACCAGCTGGCTTATCCTTCTCTGGTAACGGTTTTACGTTGATGGTTTGAATACCCGTTGAAAGTGATTTTTCGAGAGCAGTCATTTCTAATCTTCCAAAAAAGTCGCTTCTTCCAGTTGGCACCTCAGCGTCAATATCAATTTTAAACGGTTCGATTTTTTTGGCTCCAGCTTCTAATGGATATAGAATCACTTTTCGTAACACGACCATGCTGTAATCTTTACCATTAAATTTACCTTTCTCGGCACGAAGTTGTTTGATATCAATATATTGACTCCAAAAATCTTCATATTTTGGTGCTTGAAAGTTTCTGAAATTGGAAACCGAACTATTATATGGAAAATACAATTTGTAAACTACCGTTACAGGCTCATTGACATAGGGATTTTTGGTAGAAAGTTCGCCAACTAAATGAATTCCTTCTCCAAAATTATAGTTTTGTTGTCTTGGGTTTTGACCAGGATAACTTGGCTTTTGAATTGGATCGGTAATTTTGATTTTTATAGGTTGCGATTTGTAAACCGCGCCGTCATATTCGATGGATGCTGGACCAATAGTAAACGTTCCCTTTTTAGTTGGTGTTAAAAAGAAAATTAGCTTAGTAAATATTTTTCTTTTATAGGTTGTTCTCCCATTTATATATTGCGTTTCGTCTTCATATCCTTTATTGATAATTGGACCTTCAACTTTGAAATTTGGAATTTTTGGTGGTTGAAAATTGTCTCCTTCATTGTTTATAGAAAAAACCAATTGAAATGGTTCGTTTAAACCATAGGTATCTCTATCGGTTAATGCTTCAAATTTTACTTGAGCAGAAACAGAAACCGACATAAAAATGATTATCCCTAAAATTATTTTTTTCATTGATTACCAATCTTTTTCATTTGTAGTTGCGCGAGGCTTTACTTTCTTCTCATTCACTTTGTCCTGAATTTTCTTTTCGGCATTGTTAACGGCATCTAAAATATTGTCGATGCGTTGTTTATCGGCACCACTTGGTTTTGGCGATTCGTTTTTATCGTCTTTTTTGTCTTCGTCTTCTTTTTTGTCTTCGCCTTTGTTTTTATCTTGCTCTTTTTTATCGTTTCCTTTGTCTTTTTTATTGTTTTCTGGCTGTGGATTTTTCTCGTTTTGCCCTCCTTTATTTTTGTCGTTGTCTCCTTTTGCCGGCTTTTCTTTGTTCTTCTTTTTTGCTAAAGCATAATTGTAACGCGTTTCTTCATCTAGCGGATTATTCCGTAACGCATTTTTATAGGCTTCAGCAGCTGCTACATAATTTTTATCCAACATAAACGTATTGCCTAAATTATGATAAATACGATGCTTTTCGGTTTTAGATTTTGCTGATTCTAAAGCTTGTATGTATTTAATTTGTGCTTCTCCAGGCTGATTTTGTCGGTAAATACTATTTCCTAAATTGTATCCTGCAATGGCTTTTTTAGGCGATTTTTTCGATTCAGTTACCCGATAATCCGCTTCTGCGCTAGTATAGCTTTTTTGTACAAAAGATTGATTTCCGTTGTACAGGTTTTTATCTTTTTCTTGGCTAAAAAGAACGCCGCTTATCAATAAAACAACTATGTAAACTATCTTATTCATGTTTTTTTTCGTTAAATAAATTCAACTTTTGCACCCAATTCGTTTTTTTCTCCAACAGAAAAATATCTACTAAAAGCAATAAAAATCCTAAACCTAAAAACCATTGATATTGCGATTCAAAATCGGCAATTTGTTGTGATTCAAATTCAGATTTTTCTATTTTATCAAATGATTTTTTTACTTCTTCAACTACTTCTTTTGTAGACGAACCAATAATATATTTTGACTTGGTTTTATTCGCAATATTTTGTAAAACTTCTGGATATAATTTTGTGATGACGTTTTCTCCGTTTTGGTCTTTTTTATAGGACGAAATGTTTCCTCTATCATCTTTTAAAGGAATTAAAGCGCCTTTTTCTGTTCCCACACCAATGGTTAAAATACGAACGCCTTTTTCTTGTGCCATTTCAATTGCTTCATCAGCTCCGTCGCCATGATCTTCTCCATCGGAAACCAAAATAATCAATTTACTTGTGTCTTTTATGTCAAAATAATCCACCGAAAGTTTAATTGCATCGTTAAAAGCCGTTCCTTGTGAAGAAACCATATTTGTATTCATACTTTGCAAGTACATCTTGGCAATGCTATAATCGGTAGTCATTGGTAAAACAGGATACGCACTTCCAGCATAACCTACGATTCCAACACGGTCATTTCCTAATTGGTTGATAATTTGCGAAACCAATTGCTTGGTTTTTTCTAAACGATTTGGCGCCACGTCTTCGGCTAACATACTTTTTGAAATATCAATCGCAAAAACAATATCGATTCCTTGTCGTTTTACGGTTTCCATTTTGGTTCCCATTTTTGGGTTTACCAAAGCAATTATCACACAAGCCAATGCCAAAAGTAAAATAATCAATTTTAAAACCGGTTTAAACGTTGATTTTTCGGGACTTAATTTTTTAAACAATTCCAAATCGGCAAAAGCAGCTTGCTTTTTTCTTTTCCAAAATAAATTGAACAGAAAAAGTGCCACTACAATTGGAATGAGTGCTGCTAAATAAAAATATTTTGGGCTTTCTAATTCAAACATTTTTTCTTTTTCTAAACGATTCCTCTAAAGACTGTATTTCGCAACAAGATTTCAATTCCTAACAAGCCAAAAGCAATGAGTACAAAAATTTTATACTTTTCGTCGTAATTATAGAATTTTTTCTCGTCAATTTCGGTAGTTTCTAACTTATTGATTTCATTATAAATGGCTTGTAATTTTTGATTTGATGTGGCTCTAAAATATTTTGCATCGGTCTTTTTTGCAATTTCTTGCATCAATTTTTCATCAATTTCTACAGGCATCATTCTAAAAACTAATTTTCCGTTGGCGTCTTTTGCTACAGGAAACATTGCTTTTCCGTTGGTTCCAATTCCAATCGTATATACTTTAATTCCATATTCTTTAGCAATTTCGGCAGCTGTTCTAGGATCAATTGTTCCCGAATTGTTGACACCGTCAGTCAATAAAATAATGATTCTACTTTTTGCCTTGCTGTCTTTTATTCGATTAATTGCAGTGGCTAAACCAACGCCAATTCCGGTTCCATCGGCAATAATTGAATCGTCATATTCTACCGTTTTTAATGATTGCAAAATGATGGCTTTATCAGAAGTTACAGGAGTTCTTGTATAGCTTTCGCCAGCATAAACTACTAAACCAATTCTATCGTTTATTCGATCTTGAATAAAAGTAGTAGCTACTTTTTTCAAGGCCTGTAATCGGTTTGGTTTTAAATCATTGGCCAGCATACTACTCGAAACATCAATTGCCATTACGATGTCAATTCCTTTAGTGGTTTTTGATTTTGACGTTACATCAACACTTCTTGGTCGTGCCAATGCAATGATGATAGAGCTCAAAGCGATTAATCGTAAAATGTTCAAAAACGGTTTTACTTTGGCTAAAAAAGTGCGATTTTGTTTAAATGGCTCCAAAGAACTCATTTTTAATGTTGCCGAAAGCTGATTACGTTTATAAAATAACCATGCCATTGCTAGTGGTAAAACCAAAAACAGCCACAAAAATTCTGGATTTAAAAAGGTTACTTTTCCCATTATTGTTTCGCTTTTCTTAGTTCAATTGAATTCTGGATTTTCTCCATAATTTGTTTCGCATGTTCATCATCTTCCTTATAAGTTAAGAAAAATTCTTGTGCGCCACCCGCTTGAGCAAAAACCACTATTTCGTAGCTCATTTTTTGATCTTCTTTTGTAATCTCATTAAAAGCGGTAAAGCTTCCGTATGATTTTTTACCTGAAAGACCTTTTACGTTTTCAAAATCAACTGTTTTTACAATGATATTTTTAGCGCCAAAACGCTCTAATTCTTTCAAATCATGTTCTAAGGCAACTTCTAAGTCGATTTTTGTAGTGTCTTTAAAAGCTGTTGTTACTAACACAATCGAAAAATCATCAATAATGCTTCCGTAGATAAATTTATTGGTTGATTTTACGTTTTCAGGAAGGTTATTTTGAATTTTTTCGTCGTTATTTCGTTTCAAAACCTTTGGCGTTTCAATCACAATTGCAGGTTCACCATATTCTGAAGTAATCCATTCTTTTTCTAATAATTCTTCGGTTGTGTAACCAATGTGATGCTCTTTTAAATAATCTAATCCAAAAGTATAAGCAAAAATTCCGACTGAAATTACAAATAAAACAACAGCAATTCCGACTGAAATTGCGGTTCGCATGAATTTTTGTTTCTTCAACTCTTTTCTTCTTACTTCTTCTGCAAAAAGTGCTTCGGCTTGCTCTTCTGTTCTTGGTAATGCTTTGTCAACGATTAATAAGAATTTGTCAACAATACTTTTGTCTTTTTCGATTTCAAATTGTAATGGTTTTGATTTGGCAAATTTTACTAAATCAGAATTTTCTAAAACCTGACGAAATTTGTCCAATTCTTCACGACTTACAAACATTTTTTTGTCTGAAATGGCTTTTTTCAACGAATTCATTAACTCGCTTGATGTGCTTTCCATGGCTGGAATATGAATTGATTCTTCAATATACGTTCGAGCAATATCGGTCATTTCAGAATAATATTCTTTTACATCGCCTTTTTGAACCAATTGTTTTTTGTCTAAATTTTGAAGATAAGCAATCGCTTTTTCAATAGGTGACGCAAAAAACTCTTCTTCTTTTACTTTCCCTTTTTGTAATTTTTTAATAATGAAGTAAGATGCAAAACCTGAAGCAATTATCAAAGCTAGTAAAACCAACAATTTCCACCATTCGCTGCTTGGTTCTTCTTCGGTAGCAATAATGTCTTTGATGTCATACATTTGCTGTTTTGTGGTATCGACTTTTACATTGTTTACCACGATGGAAAGTGAATCGGTTTGAAAATCTTTTTGGTTGATTTTTACGATTAATTTTGGAATCAAATAGCGGCCCGAATCAAACTGGGTTAACCCATATTTTTTAATCAATTCGTATTGTGAATTGTTTTTTATAGTATCAATTGGATACGATTCTAAAACTTCTAAAGCCCCAAAATTTTGCGCATTTGGAAAAACCACTTTGTCTTTTGCGTTTACCGATGCTTTGATTGTTAAATTGAATTGCGATCCAATTTTTATTTGTGAAGAATCAATAGCTGTTGTGATTTTTTGAGCTGATCCCAAAAATCCAAACAATAAAGCAATATAAAAGTAAATTGTCTTTTTCATTTTTCTTAATTACGCGCTTTAAAATAACCCAATAATTTGGTTACATAGCTTTCATCTACTCTTGAACTTATGGCTCCTGCACCACATTTTGAAAATACCTCTCTAAAATACGTTACGTTTTCTCGATAGTACTTTTCGTAATTTTGTCGAACCGATTTTGAGTTGGTATCAACAACTAACGTTTCACCATTTTCGGCATCTAACATAGTTACAATTCCGATGTTTGGAATGCTTTCTTCTCTTTGATCAAAAACACGAATTCCAGTTACATCATGTCGTTTTGAAGCGATTTTTAGCGTATGCTCATAAGCTGTAGTCATGAAATCGGAAATTAAAAACACAATCGCTTTCTTTTTCAAAACACTTAATAAATATTTCAACGCTTGAGATAAATCGGTTTTTTTACTTTTGGGTTCAAACTCAATTAATTCGCGAATGATTCGTAAAACGTGCGATTTTCCTTTTTTAGGCGGAATAAACAACTCGATTTGGTCTGAAAACAAAAGCAATCCTATTTTATCGTTGTTTTGCGTTGCCGAAAAAGCCAACGTAGCAGCAATTTCAGTAACCATATCGCGTTTTTGTTGGTTTTTTGTACCAAAACTTTCTGAACCCGAAATATCCACAACTAACATCATGGTTAATTCACGTTCTTCTTCAAATACTTTTACAAAAGGTTCGTTATAACGAGCGGTTACATTCCAATCAATAGCTCTTACATCGTCGCCATATTGATATTGGCGTACTTCTGAAAACGTCATTCCGCGTCCTTTAAAAGACGTATGATATTCTCCCGAAAAGATGTGATCGCTCAATCTTCGGGTTTTGATTTCAATTTTTCGAACTTTTTTTAGAATTTCTTTGGTATCCATTTTTATTAGTTGGCAGTCGCAGTTGGCAGTCGCAGTATCAAAACAAAATTTTATGAACACTGAGACTGAATACTGATAACTAAATTAAGGCACTTCGATTTCGTTAACAATTTTGCTAATAATATCTACAGAAGTTACATTTTCTGCTTCCGCTTCATACGTAACTCCAATTCTGTGGCGCAACACATCGTATACAACTGCACGAACGTCTTCTGGAATTACATACCCTCTGCGTTTGATGAAAGCATAACATTTAGCAGCGGTAGCCAAATTAATACTTCCACGTGGTGAAGCTCCAAAACTAATTAATGGTTTTAAACTTTCTAATTTATATTTTTCTGGATAACGCGTTGCAAAGACAATATCTAATATATATTTTTCGATTTTTTCGTCCATATAGACTTCACGAACTGCTTCTTGCGCTCTTAAAATTTGCTCTAAAGAAACCACTTGGTTTACTTTCTCATAAGCACCTTTTAAGTTTTGACGAATTATTGAGCGCTCGTCTTCCATTTTTGGGTAATCAATTACGGCTTTTAGCATAAAACGATCCACTTGTGCTTCGGGTAACGGATAGGTTCCTTCTTGATCCACTGGGTTTTGAGTTGCCATTACTAAAAATGGTTTGTCTAATTTGAAGGTTTCATCTCCAATAGTAACTTGTTTTTCTTGCATAGCTTCCAACAAAGCCGATTGCACTTTTGCTGGCGCACGATTGATCTCATCGGCTAAAACAAAGTTGGCAAAAATGGGTCCTTTTCGAATGGTAAAATCGTTTTGTTTTACGTTGTAAATCATGGTTCCAACCACATCAGCTGGTAATAAATCTGGTGTAAACTGAATTCGGCTAAACGAACCGTGAACTGCTTGTGACAGCGTATTAATTGCTAACGTTTTTGCTAATCCAGGAACACCTTCTAACAAAATGTGTCCTTGTCCTAATAACCCAATAAGTAATCGTTCTACCATGTGTTTTTGACCCACAATTACTTTGTTCATTTCCATGGTAAGTAAGTCGATAAAAGCACTTTCTCTTTCTATCTTTTCATTGATTGCTCTAATGTCTAACGTCGATGTATTTTCTTCCATTTTAAGGTTTAATTTGGTGCTGTGAAATTAACAACATTTTTTAACACCGCAAATTGTGATTTTTTTTAATTTTTAGTTGTTAATATAGCGTTAAAAAACATTAAAAAAAGTAGTAATTGTGAGTGTTTTATGATTCTATTTTATAATTTTAAGAAAAATTTCAAAAAACAACTTACTATGTCAGTAAAATTATCACCTATAATTGCCGGAGTTATGAATTGGGGTGTTTGGGATAAAAACCTTAACACAAACGAAATGAATCACTTAATTAACCTTTTTTTTGAAAACGGAATTACGTCATTTGACCATGCGGATATCTATGGTGGTTATACAACCGAAGCTGCTTTTGGAAAAGCGTGGTCAACTTCAAAAATTGATCGAAAAAAAGTGCAATTAATTACTAAATGCGGAATTGAACATATTTCTGAAAATCGTCCGCAAAACATAGTAAAACATTACAATTATTCTAAAGACTATATCATTTGGTCGGCTGAAAATTCGCTAAAAAATCTTCAAACTGATTATTTAGATGTGTTTTTATTACACAGACCAAGTCCGTTACTACAAGCTGATGAAGTTGCTGAAGCGGTTGAAAAACTAAAATCCGAAGGAAAAATATTGTCTTTTGGCGTTTCAAATTTCACCCCTTTTCAAACTGAATTATTACGTCAAAAAACAGCAGTTTCTTTTAATCAAATTCAATTTTCTGCAACCAATCATGAAGCCATGTTGGATGGAAGTTTAGATTACATGCAACTGCACAAAATAACGCCTATGGCTTGGAATCCTTTAGGAGTAGTTTTTAGAGAAAATACAGAGCAAACCCAACGCTTAAAATTACTTTTTTCTAAGTTAGTAGATAAATATCATGTGGGTTCAGACTTGATTTTACTTGCTTGGATTTTACAACATCCTGCAAACATTTTACCTGTAGCCGGAACTATAAATGTGAGTCGCATTCAACAATTAATGAAAGCAAAGGCACTAGTTTTAGACACGCAAGATTGGTTTGCGATTTGGACTGAAAGTATGGGAAATAAAGTGCCTTAATTTAGTTTTCAGTCGCAGTTTTCAGTCGCAGGACAGCACTGAAAACTGAGACTGAGACTGCAAACCAAAACAATGATCAACAAGCGCCTTCTTATCAAGAATTTATTAGCTCACAATGATGAGAATAGTTTTTATGATAAAAAACGTCAGTTAAATTTACATACAAAAGAAGGAAAAGCAAAGTTTTTAAAACACATTTGTGCGCTTTCCAATTCAAATCCAAGCAACAATTCTTACATTGTAGTGGGTGTTGAAGATGCGACTAATGAAATTGTGGGTGATGACTTTTTTGATGATAGTCGCATTCAAAATTTGGTAAACGCTTTTTTAGAAAATCCACCAAAAATTCAATACGAGAATGTCCCTTTTCCAAGTTTACCAAAAGATAAAGTGGTAGGTTTGGTTACGATTAAACCCAAATCGAAAACTTCGTATTTCAAAAAAGGAATTCATACTATAGTTGCCAATAGTACATTTGTTAGGCGAGGCAGCAATACTTCTCCAACAACCGAAAAAATTCCGTATTCAAAACAGAATATTGAAACAGTTATTAGTTTAGAAAATAACTCCCGAAATAGTATTTCGTATACCTTAGAAAGTGTTTTAGATTTTATAAATAACAGGCACAAAGATTTAGAGTCAAATTATAAAGTTTTTAAAGAGCTTTTTGTGGTTTGCTGGGCAGGAAACAAGAAAAAAGTGCGCGATAAAATGTACTACTCGCGTGTGGATATTGAATTGGTAAACGAACAAGTTAAACTTTTTTATTCCGCTTTAGATGAAGTGAGTATTGCCTATGATGATGATTCTTTTTCAATTACAGAATATGTGAGTTTGGGATTAAATGATAAAACCAGTTTTTATCCGTTAGAAAAAGTCTCCATTCATTTTTTTGACAATGGGTATTACAAAATAGACACGCAATTATTGTTTGAACCACCACAATACAATAAAAAAATGTTGCATCACATTTACAATGCCAATAATGCTATTTTGGTTAAACTTCAAAAAGGCGTTGTTTTGCAACCCTCTGAAAAAAGAGATTTGATCAATGTACCGCACACCTTAATGATTTGTTACTTGAATGGTTTTGAAGAGGCCAAACAAAAGCTAATTGATGCCAAACCTTATTTAAAAGCGTTTGACGACTCTTTAGTGTATGTTTCTTTTAAGGAAGTAATGCGTATTTTAAGAAAAATGAAATACGATTAATAAAAATTATTTTTACTTCTTTTGAAGAAAATTAGCGTTAAATAAGAAACAAAAAGGGCCACTCCCATTATGTAAACTAATTTAAACTGTACACTATAATCGAGTGTATTAAAAAATGTTGATTTTTCTTGAAAAAGTGTATAATACGTTAAATCAACAATTGCGTAAATCCAGATTAGGCTAAGGATTAACAGGGCGATAACTATTTTTGTATATAACTTCATTTTCTTTATCATTTAGAATATAAAGTTACACATAGACTAAAGATTAATTGTTACAGATTTTCTGTACATTTTCACTTTTTTTTTCCAGTGTTTTGGGCGTTTCTTGAAAAATTTTAGATTAATCCGTGCTTTTTAGCTTCGCGGATGATGTCTTCGTCGCTCCCTTTTTCAATTTTGAAATAGAATTTAATCTGTGCTTTGCGCTTATCAATTGCACTTATTGATAAATTCATTCGTTGCGGTAAATTTTTTGTTTTAACTCCTTCCGCCAATAGTGTAATTAGCTTTCTATTGTTTTCGTCTAAGAACGAGTTTTTTTCATGTAATTCGGCAATATTTTCTACAACTGTTTTGCTAGTATAGATATGATTGTTATAGATTTTTTCAAATGCCAATAAAAACTCATCTGCAGTAAAATCACTTTTTACTAACAATCCGTTTGGTGCTATATTTCTTTGAATATTATCTAAAATAAAAGCTTCTGCATGTGATGTCAGTATAACTATTTTACACTTTGTAAATTTATTTTTAATGAGGAGCGCTAAATCTTCACCACTTTTGATGTTTTTTTCCAAATAAGGAGGTAAACTCAAATCCACAAAAGCAAAATCAAACGCTTCGGCTACTGGAGTAGTACTGATAATATTGTATGCTGATTCGCAATTATAAGCTGGTGTTGTAGTAATTTGTAATCCTAAATCGTTAAAAGACAATATACTCTTATAACCTTCTATCATTGAGGGATGATCATCGATCATTAAAATATGAATGTTTTTTTTGTTCACTTTGATTGTATTTATTTCAAATTTAAACTTTTTTTTAATTATATCGGAATTTTTAACTTTATGGTAGTTCCTTTGTCTCTTTCAGATACTATTGAAATTTCGCCTTTCATAGCTTCTGCTCTATTTTTCATATTTTTTAGACCAATTCCGTTTTTAACTTTTTTCACATTAAAACCCACGCCATTGTCGTTGATTTCTAAATGTAAAAAACCTTTCTCTACATCAAGAGCCAATCCAATTTTAGTGGCATTAGCATATTTATTGATGTTGTTAAATGCTTCCTGAATGATACGATAAACGTTCATTTTAATTTCGGGACTCATATTATTCATTGCGTCATCAAAAAAGATATCGCAATTGCATTCAGCGGGATAAATTTCTTTTTGATTCTTTAAAAGTTCTTCTAGAATATTCCTAAAATTACTTTTATTTATTTCTGATTCTCTGTGTAATTCATGTGAAAATGTTCTTATCTCTTGTTCAATTTCTCGAATAGAATCAATGTGTTCTATTGCTTTTTTAATGGTTTCTTCATCTTGTCTTCTAGAAATTGCAAATAGATTAAGGCGAGTACTTGCCAATCTGTTTAGAATATTATCATGAAGTTCTAAAGCAATGTTTCGTTTTACTTTACTTCGAACCTCATCTATATCTTCTTGATTATTAAGCATCAACCTATAGATTTCTTCATTTGATTCTTGTTGCTGTTGCGTAAAAACCAATTCTTTGTGTTTACTTCTTTGATATAGAATAACATACAATAAAAACCCAAATGAGATAATCAGTAACGAAGTGATTAAAATAATTTTTCGTTGGTTGGAAAGTGTTTCTTTTTCAGAGATGATTTCGTCAGTTTCAAATTCAATTCGGGCTAGTTTGTTTCGAGTAGCTCTTTCTTGTTTTTGAAGACTATCATTTAATTTAATATATTCTCTTGCGTAGGATAAACCTTCTTGTGGAATTAATTTAGTAAAAAAATCTAATGTTACTAAAACCTCTTTATTGTAGTGAGATTCTTTGGCTAATTTGTTGGCTTCGCTATTCAGTTGAAGTGCTTTTAGGGTATCATTCTGAGAGAGGTAATATTCCGTAAGATGAATTCGACTGTTGATTTTTCCAAGTATATCTCCAATTTCATCTCTAACTGCTAAAGCTTTCTGAAAATCTTGTAAGCCTTTATTTTTATCAATTTTAAAGACCGAATATCCATAATTATCAACCAAAGATGCGTATAAAACCGGTTGAATATCCTTGAGATTTTCAATTTTTAATCCTTCCGCAAAAATTTGACTTGCTTCATTGAATTTGTTAATGCTTAAGTAGACAAAACCTATATTGTTTAAAGTTTGAGCTTGAAAAACTGGCTTGTAATTTTCGTCTTCAATGTTTTTGATTTGAGTTAATGCTTTTTGATGATATTCCAAAGCTTTTTCATAGTTTCCTAAACCCGATAAAGAACTTCCTAAATTAACATAACTTTCATATACTAGCGATTCATCTTTAATTTCTTTCGCAATGTTAAGCACTTTTATAGTTTCTGATTCGCTTCCTAAGAAATCTTTTTCGTAGAGTAAAATATAGGCTTTGTGAAGTATTGTTCTTGCTAAATTAGACTTATCATCAATTTTTTCATACTTCTTTTCTGCTCCTAAATAATAATAATAGGCACTATCATTTTTAGAAAGAGAAAAATAATAATCTCCTAAATAATATTCGGCCTTGGCTATGTTTAAAGAATCTTTATTTGATGTAGAAATTTCTAAAATTGTATTAGTAGTTTCTTTATATTTTTCATACTCTAATAAAATAAAGTAACGATTTGCTAATTTAAAATAATTTTTGATTTTTATGGAATCATTATCGCTTGCTTTTTGAATAGCATTTTTAGCAGAATCAATATATTTTAATCGAATTTCCTTGTCCAAATTCACATTTGAACTGTTTTCAAAATAAGCATCTAATTTTTTTTGAATAACAGGATTATTCTCGTTAGAATTACATCCCACGAGAAAAAGAAAACCAAATAAAATTATTATCTGTTTCAATTAAAAGATTTGCTTTTGCACAAATTTACAGTTTATAGATAATAATTAATCGTTTTTCACAATTATTATAGGCATTCTTGAGTTAACAATATTCTCTACTTTAATTTTATCTGTTTTTTCAATTTTAAAAGCCATTACTTTTTCAATTGAATCATTTTCTTTGTTGTTTGGCATATTTGACAAGAACAAAGAGCTTACTATTAATAATACTATAGTTTTCATATTATAATCTTTTTACGTTATTAATCTTTTTTTACTACAATTACCGGATTTGTTTCTTCTCTTGCAATACTATCGGTTTTGATTATTTCTTCTCCTTCTCTAGCTTGCAGTTGTTGCATATTTTCTGACATTTTAATGGCTCTTTCTAAATCTGCATCTTGCTCATCTGTTGAACATGAAAATAATACTAAGCTAACCATTAATAAACTGAATAATTTTACTGTGTTTTTCATTGGGATTGAATTTTAATGTTTGTTTTTTGTTTTTTTGTTTTAATCTAAAAAAATTGTCGTTTTTTGCAGTATAAAAATACAAATCGTTTTTTTAAGTATGTTACAGATTTTCTGTACTTTTTCACTTTTTTTTTCCAGTGTTTATTGAGTTTTTATGAAAAAATTTGTCATCGGAGACATCCACGGAGGTCTAAAAGCGTTACTTCAAGTGCTTGAAAAAATTAATTTTGATCCAAAAGATACGTTAATTTTTTTAGGTGACTTTGTTGATGGTTGGAGTGAATCTCCAGCTGTATTAGATTTTTTGATTGAATTAGAAAAAAAACAACCTTGTATTTTTATTCGGGGCAATCATGACGAACTTCTATTAGATTGGTTATTAGGTAATAACGAAAAATTTAATGAAAAATTGTGGTTTCAACACGGTGGCCAAGCTACGGTACTTTCGTATCAAAATATTGATGCCGAAACCAAAAAAAAACACATAAACTTCTTAAAATCACTTCATAATTACCATCTTGACGAAAACAACAAACTGTTTCTTCATGCTGGATTTAGTAATAGTAAAGGGATTGAAAACGAATATTTTAATGAAACATTTTATTGGGATAGAACGCTTTGGGAAATGGTTATGTGTTTAGATAAAACCCTTGCACAAGACCATATTTACTATCCTAAACGATTAAAATTATACGAAGAAATATTTATTGGTCATACACCTGTTACCCAAATTGGGGAAAATATCCCTGTCCGTTTTGCAAATGTTTGGAATGTTGATACTGGTGCCGCTTTTAAAGGAAAACTTACCCTAATGGATGTGGATACAAAAGAATTTTGGCAAAGTGATGCTTTACCCGATTTATACCCTAATGAAAAAGGTAGAAACTAAAATAGTCTTATATTTGCAACTTAATTAATTCCTACAGAACAATGAAAAAAATTTTATTAGTAATTACGATGCTTACAGCGGTTCAAATGTCGAATGCGCAAGCTTTTAAAGGAAAAGGAGATACAAAATTTCAAGTTGGAGCTAATTTTCAAGATGGTGGAACCGGAATTACCTCAACCGTTGATTTTGGATTGGGAGAAAACATGTCGTTTGGTTTTGTTGCCACATACTTATTAAATGCAAAAGAGATAGCAGGTGAAAAAGCTCGTTTTGAAGATAGAGCTGACATTAAAGCACGTTTTAATGCCAATATTGGTAGTGTAATGGGGTTAGATCCTAAAATGGATGTTTATCCCGGTTTGGATTTAGGAACCAGAAATTTTGGAGCACACTTAGGATTTAGATACTTTTTTACAGATGGTTTTGGATTGTATACTGAAGCCTTTGCTCCTTTAGCACGTTACGATTCTGATGTCAACGGATTTGAACATTACAACAACCAATTTGTTTTTACTTTTGGAGCTTCATTCAATTTGTAAAAAATGTAAAAAACATATTTATTAAAGGAAGTCTAATGGCTTCCTTTTTTTATTCGGGCTGGAGTAAGATGGTTCTTTGTTGCGGAATGACATGACAAACATCTGAAGTTACCGTTATAATTTCAGACGTATAAGTTACATAACCCGATTTTGAAACTGTTATTGTATAATTCCCTTCTCGTTCATAAGCTCCCGAAAAAATGGGTTCTGCAACATCAAAACTCACTAAGGTTTCTGTATAACTTCCATCGGTAGCTATCACAGAAACACCATCGCTTAAATACACATTTGTTTCAGCATCTTTTATAGTGATATTTAAACCCGCTTTTGCTTCTTCAGTACAAGCAATTCCATTATCCTCTTTATCGCATTGCGTAGCCAACAAAAAAGGCAATAAAACTATAATTAAGAGTAATTTTTTCATTTTAAGTAGATTTTAATCGAATAATCAAAGATAATTAATTTCAATTTATAACTTTGCTCCAAATTATTTATTTACGTAAAATCCATTCAAAATGAGTGTAATAGAAAGAAAACTGAAAGACCGTAGTGGTTCAGTTTGCGAAATTAGTGGTGCTGAACATGACTTAGTTGTTTATGTATTGCCGCCAACCAATGAAAGAACGGTTGAAAATAGTGTTTTAATTGCAAAACACTTAAAAGATCAAATTGAAAATCCAGAAACTACCGATGAAAAAGACTGGAGAGGTTTATCGGAAAGTATGTGGAGTGAGCATTTACCCGTTCAAATTGTATCTTGGCGTATGTTAGCGCGTTTAAAAAACACTGATTTATTAGAGATGATGTATCTGGATGAAGAAGCGTTAGAATGGGCAAAAGCTACCGGTGAAGGCGAAGAAGAAGACGAAAACAAAATTGTACATAAAGACAGCAACGGCGTAACTTTATTAGATGGGGACTCCGTTGTATTAATTAAAGATTTAGATGTAAAAGGCGCTACCTTTACTGCAAAACGTGGAGCAGCCGTGCACAACATAAAATTAGTTTGGGACGACGCAAACCTTATTGAAGGTAGAGTGGAAAACCAAAATATTTATATTTTAACACAGTACGTGAAGAAAACGAAGTAATTCTTTTGTCATTCTGAACTCGTTTACTTCGTCAGTTCGCAAGCTCGGGTCAGAATCTAAAAAGAGAAGCTGAAACAAGTTCAGCTTGACAGAATAACATAGAAAACCCTGCAAATTTGATTTGTGGGGTTTTTGGTTTTACTAATTTGGTATATTTGTTAGAATTAAAATACACCATAAAACATCGTATCTCAGAAATGGACTTGTTTAAAAAATATATTAATAAAAACAAACGCATGTATTTGAAAAATCTTTTTTCAGGCATATTTGTCGCTATTTTTCTTTCGGGATGTAGTAATACGATTTTTAAAAAAGATGAAGTTGAAGTTGAATTTATTTATGGAAGTTCATTAGTGAAATCTTCAATTAAATTAAAAAATAATGGAACTTTTTGTTATATACATAATGCAGAGTCATCAGAAACAATAACAAATGGTAATTGGATACAAAAAAACAATAATGTAATAATTCTAAATAGCTATAATGATTATTTGACTGATACAATTATTGTAAAAGAAATTAATAAGATTAAATCCGATATAGTAACTTTAAAAGTTTTTGATTTTTATTACAATAAACCAAGTGATTATGCAATATTAAAATTAAATGATAATGATAGCATCCTCCAAATGGATAATAATGGAAAAATAAAATTTAAAAAACCAAAGGATTTTAAATTACTAAATATATCAACATTCAGGAAAAGTTATACATATCACGTTAAAGATACAAATGCTAGAACTTTCGAGGTAAATCTGTATGAAAATTCTAACTACGAATTTTTTAATAATGAATTAGTTGAAATAAAAAACAGAAAATTAATTCGAAAAAAAGATATGATTTACAAGAAAATGTGATAAGTACAAAATATCCGATAGCTCGGAATTGTATTCCTTACCCATAAAAAAACAAAAAACCCTGCAAAAATTTGCAGGGTTTTTCTATATCCAAAAAGTAACTAATCACTAATTACTTTTCACTAATCACTTATTTAAAAATCAAACTTAATACCTTGTGCTAATGGTAACGCTGTTCCGTAGTTAATGGTGTTAGTTTGTCTTCTCATGTAGGCTTTCCATGCATCAGAACCTGATTCACGGCCACCACCTGTTTCTTTTTCACCACCAAAAGCACCACCAATTTCAGCACCAGAAGTTCCAATGTTTACGTTAGCAATACCACAATCAGAACCCGCAGCAGAAAGGAATAACTCCATTTCTCTCATATTGTTGGTAAAGATAGAAGAAGATAATCCTTGAGGAACTGCATTTTGCATGGCAATTGCTTCTTCAATTGTGCTGTATTTCATTACATATAAAACAGGAGCAAAAGTTTCGTGTTGTACGATTTCGAACTCGTTTTTAGCTTCAATAATACATGGTTTTACATAACAACCGCTTTCGTATCCTTTTCCTTCTAAAACGCCACCTTCTACAATTACTCTTCCGCCTTCTGCTTTTGCTTTTTCAATCGCATCTAAATAGTCTTGCACTGCACCTTTATCGATAAGTGGACCCACGTGATTGTTTGCATCTAATGGATTTCCGATTTTTAACTGTGCGTAAGCTTTTGCTAAAACGTCTAAGGTTTTATCGTACACACTTTCGTGAACAATTAATCTACGTGTTGACGTACAACGTTGACCTGCTGTTCCTACCGCTCCAAAAACAGCTCCTACCAATACCATTGATAAATCGGCTTCTTGAGAAACGATAATTGCGTTGTTTCCACCTAATTCTAAGATAGTATTTCCAAAACGCTCAGCAACCGTTTTTGATACGTGACGACCAATTCTTGTAGAACCTGTAAACGACACTAATGGAATACGTTTGTCGTTATTGATTAAATCACCCGATTCGTTACCAACCACTAAACAGCTGATTCCTTCTGGTAAATTATTTCTTTCTAATACGGTTTGAATGATGTTTTGACACGCTACACCACATAAAGGCGTTTTTGAACTTGGTTTCCAAATACAAACATCACCACAAATCCAAGCCAACATGGTATTCCAAGACCAAACCGCTACTGGGAAATTGAAAGCCGAAATGATGCCAACAATTCCAAACGGATGCCATTGCTCATACATTCTGTGCATTGGACGTTCTGAATGCATCGTTAAACCATGTAATTGACGTGATAAACCTACTGCGAAATCACAGATGTCAATCATTTCTTGAACTTCTCCAAGACCTTCTTGATATGATTTACCCATTTCAAAAGACACTAGTTTTCCTAAAGCTTCTTTATGTTTACGTAATTCTTCGCCCATTTGACGCACGATTTCCCCTCTTTTTGGAGCAGGAACCAAACGCCATGTTTTGAACGCTTCTTCTGCAGCACTCATAGCTGTTTCGTAATCTTCTTTTGTTGAAGATTTTACTTTTCCAATCAAATCTCCTGTTGCAGGTGAATATGATTCGATGATTTTTCCGTTAGAAAACCACTTGGTTCCAGTAGAAGTTCCTTCGTTAATTTCTTTAATGCCTAATTGTTGCAAAGCTTCTTGCATACCAAATTGAATAGCTGCTTCAGATATCATTTTATAACTTTTTTATCGGTTTTTGTTAAATATCTACAAATGTAGAAAATATATTTTAAATAGAAAGTCGCTTATGTTACGTTGCGATTATTTCTTTGTCGTAAACTTTGGGTTGGTTTCCATTATAGTTCCACATTGTTTACAGGTTCTTTTTTCTTCCGAATTATAAAATTCGCTGAAATGCGGTAGAAAATCTTTTTCAATGTTATGCAATTCGAAATACACTTCGTGCAATTTATGATTGCATTTGTCACAAAACCAAAGTAAGCCATCATTAAAACCTTTTCCGGCGCGTTTTCTTTCGATTACCAAACCTACCGAACCTTCAGTTCTAGCAGGAGAATGTGGTACTTTAGCAGGATGCAAATACATATCACCTTCCGAAAGTTTCATGGCTTTCTTTTTGCCATCTTCCTGAATATAAACGGTGATTTCACCTTCTAATTGGTAAAACAATTCTTCCGTTTCGTTGTAGTGATAGTCTTTACGGGCATTGGGTCCGCCCACAATCATTACAATATAATCGTCAGACTCAACATATAAATTTTTGTTACTTACGGGTGGTTGAAGTAACTCTTTATTTTCTTTAATCCACTTTTGCAAGTTGAACGGTTTTGCGATTGCCATTGTCATTAAATTTAAAAAGTAAAGTTACTAAAAAGAAAAAAGGTTAGCTGTACTTTTTGTTACAAACTAACCTTTTATTTTATTACTGAATTTTTATTTCACTTCTTTAAGCAAGTAGATATACACCGGAAAGTGATCAGAAAATCCTGGAACTCCGTTTTGATTTCGTAAAGGGTATCCTTTGTATTGTCCGGTTTTTTGGATTAAAAACGGTTTATTATAAATTCCTGCTTTCCAATATTTGAACGTTGAATAATCGTTTTTGTCTTTCGAAATGAATTGTTCACTAACCATGATTTGATCAAAAATATCACCAGAATCTCTGTAGAACAATGAAGCGTGACCTTCTTTTGCCATTTGTTCAAAAGGATTGTAAACATCTCTAGGCTCTTTTAATTCTTCTTTTTTAAGTTTCGCTCCAATGCCTTGTTTTACGCTTTTATTGTAGGCACCGTCATTCAAATCTCCCATAGTTATAAACTTTGCGTTTGGGTTAATTTTAATGATAGAATCCATTATTTTTCTGTTTAATCTTCCTGCAGCTTCTCTGTATGGACTACTTCTTTTTTCTCCACCTGAACGAGATGGCCAGTGATTAACAATAACATTGATTTCCTCTCCGTCAAGTAAACCCGTTACTAAAAGTTGATCACGTGTGTAAATACGCTTGGTTTTTTTGTCGTAGTTAACATTTTCTTCGGTTTCATCCGCTTCGTCTTTTGATTTACTTTTCTCTTTTGATTCATTTTCATATACATACAAAGGAACATTCGTATAGCTTGTAGGTTGAAAGTGTTTTTCTTGGTATAAAAACCCTACATCAATTCCACGTTTATCAGGTGAATCAAAATGCACTACTTTATATCCTTTATTAATAAGCGTTGGATGTTTTACTAAATCCTCAAGCACTCTTCTATTTTCAATTTCACAAGCACCAATAATAACAGGAGAATTTTTTTGACTTTCGCTTGTGCCTAATTCAATAAGCACTTTGCTTAAATTGTCTAATTTCTTTTTATAATTTTTAGAAGTCCAACCATTAACAGGCGTATATTCTTCGTCATAAGTATCTGGATCATTAATTGTGTCAAATAGATTCTCAAAATTGTAAAATGCTATAGTATGCACTTTAAATTTTTTATCCTGAGAAAATGCATTGTTTACAGATAAAACAACTACAAAAGCAGCAATTAGATGTTTAATTTTCATAAAATGTATGTTATATTATTATCAAGTTTAGTACAAATTGGGTGCCAAAGGTAAATAATATTATTAAAAGTTATACATTTGCAGGCTGTTAAGTTTAAAAGTACTTAACGTTAAATAAGTATTAATTATAATATTCTTTATGAAAAAACTTGTATTAAGCACTTTACTAGTGCTGCAAGCTGTTTTTGTTTTTGCACAGCAAAATCCAGCCCTAAAAGGTAAGGTTATCGATGCTAAAAATCAAAAACCATTACAAAATGTTGTTGCTGAAATTCGAAACACAACGCAAACAGTTTTAACAAATTTTGATGGTAATTTTGTGTTTCAATCTATTCCAGCTGGAGAGCAGGTGTTGATTATAAAAACATCGGGGTATCTACAACAAACGTTTGTGATTGAACCTTCTGCAGATGGTGAAACATTAGATTTAGGTGTAGTTCTTTTAGAAGAAGACATCACATCTGAACAACAATTAAGTTTAGTAACAATTACAGAGAACGACTTAGGTGATGATAATAGTGGGTCTGAAAGTACTGCTGGTTTATTACAAGCAACTCGAGATACTTACCAACAAGCGGCGGCTTTCAACTGGGGACAAGCGCGTTTTAGAATTAGAGGATTAGATAATGAAAACGGAACGACCATGATTAATGGTATCGTTATGAATAAAATTTATGATGGTAGACCACAATGGGGTAACTGGGGAGGCTTAAACGACGCTACTAGAAACCAAGAGTTTACTATGGGATCTAAACCTTCAGATTATACTTTTGGTGGTATTTTAGGAACACAAGAAATAAATACTAGAGCTTCTTTTTACCGTCCAGGTTCAAGAATTTCGATGTCTGGAACAAACACTAACTATAGTTGGAGATTAATGGGGACTCATGCTTCTGGGATGAATAAAGATGGTTGGGCTTTTGTGGTTTCAGCTTCAAGAAGATGGGCAGAAGAAGGTTATTTTGAAGGAACTGATTATGCTGCAAACTCATTATTTGCAAGTGTTGAGAAAAAATTCAACGACAAGCACAGTTTAAACTTAACTGCAATATATGCTCAAAACAGTAGAGGTAAAAACTCACCAAACACTAAGGAAGTTACTGACTTAATGGGAGTGAAATATAACTCATATTGGGGATGGCAAGATGGTAAAAAACGTAACTCTAGAGACAAAGATTTAGAGGAACCTATTACAATGTTATCGCATTATTGGAAATTATCTGAAAGAACTACTTTAAATACAAATGTAGCTTTTCAAACTGGTTCTATAGGAAACTCAAGATTAGATTTCCAAGGCGGAAACAATCCTGACCCAACTTATTACAGAAATTTACCAAGTTACTATTTGAACTACCACACTGCTGGTGGTGTATGGCAACCTAACTATGCACAAGCAGCAATAGCAAAAGATTATTTTTTAACAAATAGTCAAATTGATTGGACTGCTATGTATTTAGCCAATCAAAATAGCGCTAATTCTGGTAGAAGTATTTATGTTTTATATGAAGATAGAACAGACGATAATTTATTAAGCGCAAATACTATTTTAAACTCAAGTCTTTCTGATAATATCAGTTTAAATGCGGGTGCTAATTTCAGAAAATTAAGATCACACAACTTCCAAAATTTATTAGATCTTTTAGGAGGACAATATTTTTCAGATGTTGATCAATTCTTCACGGGAGATGCAGCACAACCAGACTTAAATAACCCTAACAGACAAGTAGTTGAAGGTGATAAATATGGATACAATTATTTATTACACGCTTTAACTTTTGATGGATTTACACAATTTAAATTCACATACGACAAAGCTGATTTTTATTTAGCACAATCTTTCTCAAGAACAGAATATCAAAGAGAAGGTATATACAGAAATGGTATTTATGCTGATAATTCATTAGGCAAAAGTGATCGAATTGTTTTTGAAAATTTTGGATTTAAAGGAGGGTTAACTTACAAACTTACAGGAAGACATTTATTGGATTTCAACGGGGTTTACATGACAAAAGCGCCAACTTTAAGAAACACTTTTTCTAACGCTCGTTTAAACAATGTAATTACTCCAGATATTACTAGCGAATCAGTGGTAAGTGCAGATGGTAGTTATATCATTAGAGCACCAAAATTCAAAGGTCGTTTAACTGGTTTTTATTCTAAAATCCAAGACGCAACAGAAATTTCGTTTTTCTACGCAGAAAACATTGGAGATACTGAAGGTGACGAAGATTCATTTGTAAGTGAAATCGTTTCTGGAATTGAAAAACAAAATATGGGTGTAGAATTAGGTTTAGAATACCAAATTACGCCAACAATTAAAGCTACAGCAGCTGCGTCATATGGCCAGTATATCTATTCAGACAATGCAAAATTAAAAACTAATGACGATAATATTGCAGCTACCGGAAATGATCCAATTACAGATTTTGGAACGGTATATCTAAAAAATTACCGTCAACCGGGAATGCCACAAACAGCAGCTTCTTTTGGTTTAGAGTATAGAGACCCTAATTTTTGGTGGGTTGGAGCAAATGTTAACTACCTTGGAAATACCTATTTAGATGTTTCAAGTGTTTTAAGAACTGACAATTTTAGTATTGATGGTAGCACAGGAGTTTCATTCCCTGGAGCAACAGAAGAAACTGTTAGAGAAGTACTAAAACAAGAAGAATTTGATGGTTTTACATTAGTAAATTTAACTGGTGGAAAATCTTGGAGAATTAGTAAAGCTAATCGTAATACTGTAGGTTTCTTTGCCTCTATAAACAATGTTTTTGATATTGAGTATAAAACAGGTGGTTTTGAACAATCACGTAAAGCAACTTATCCTGATTTACAACAAGATTTAGCAAGTGGCACTCGTGCTTTTGGACCAAAATATTTCTATGGGTATGGAAGAACGTTTTTTGTTAACTTCTACATTAATTTCTAAAAAAATACACTATGAAAAATACTTTTTTTAAATCCGTTTATTTGGTAATAACAGCTGTTGTTTTATCAAGTTGTGTAGGAGAAGACGATTTTGCCATCCCTACATTGAAACCCGTAATCTTCTCTGAAGATTTTAATGAAATCAATTTCAACGAAAATTTTGACTATACCGGTTGGGTTAATTTTGCAGAAGCAGGAACTAGACTTTGGACCGAAAGAGATTTCAATGACGATGGCTATATTCAATTTAGTTCATTTGGAAGTGGTCAGGCTTCAAACATTGGTTGGGCTATTACTCCAGCAATTAATATGGACGAAAACATTGGAGAAGTATTAACCTTTCAATCTGCTACAAACTTTGTAGATAATCCAGACAATAAGTTAGAAGTATTTATTTCAACTGATTTTGACGGAACAAATGTTTTAGCAGCAACTTGGGTTCCATTAAATGCTACTGTTGCAGATAATACAACGAATGGATACACATACATTCCTTCAGGAGATATTGACTTATCTGCATACACAGGAAATATTCACATCGCATTTAAAGCAACAGGAAATAGCACAAGTCTTGACGGATTATTCCAAGTAGACAAAATTAAAATTTACTCATCAAATTAATAGCTATGAAAAATTTAAAACTTATTTTAACTGTCGGTTTATTCTCAACCCTAGTTGGTTGTGTAAACGGAGACGACTACGGTAAGCCTGATTTATCAGGAGAATGTATTGACATTGCTGCGACAGTTTCAGTACAAGATGTTGCTGCTTTAGCAAATGCTACCGCACAGGAATACACAGATGCTGATTTTATTGAAGCATACGTTACTTCAAGTGATGAAGGTGGAAACTTTTACAAATCAATTTCATTGGTTTCAATTGACGGAACAAAAGGGTTTACAATGCCTGTTGACGCTTACAATTTATATACTAAATTTGAACCAGGTAGAAAAGTTACTATCAACATGCAAAACAGACATTTTCACTTTGATAGTCAAATTGCTTCAATGGAAATAGGCTCTTTATACAACAATGACACACCAGATAATCCTAGTGATGATATAGTAGGAAGAATTTCTGGAGTTGAATATGAAAACATTATCAATCGTTCATGTACTAAAGTTAATGAAGACGATATTGTTAAACATTTAACAATTGCTCAGGCAAAAGATAACCAATACATCAATATGCTAATCGAGTTTGATGCTGTACAATTTACAGATGCTTCAATAGGGAAAAACTACTATGATGCAAGCTTGAATAGTTTTGGTGGCGCAACTAATCACGAAATTACAGATGAATTTGGAAACAAAATCATTGTTCGTGTAAGTGAATATGCAACATTTGCAGGAAATGCAGTTCCTTCATTAAATGGAAAAGTTAGAGGTGTATTAACAAAATATAACAGTGACTTCCAATTTATGGTTAGAACACTTAACGATATTAATCTTACTGAACCAAGATTAGCTATCGATTTCTTTCCTCCTATTGGTGGTAGTGCATTGGTTTATGATGCGTCTTTAAACGAACCTTTTACTTCTTACACAACCAATAACCAACAAATCTTTCCAAAATATATCAATGATGCTGCTGTTGGTAGTAGATATTGGCAAAGAAAAGTTTTCAGTGGAAACACATACATTCAAATGTCTTCATTTGGTGGTACACCAGAAGCAAATAGATCGTTATTCATAGTTCCAGTTAATATGACTGCTGCTAGTACAATGGCGTTTGAAAGCAAAGCTGGTTTTCATAATGGAAATGTATTAAAAGTATATTATTCAACAAATTATGTGCCTGGTACGCAAATTACATCAGCTACACTAATTGATATTACATCTAGTTTTACTATTTCTGCTGGATTACCTTCAGGATATCCTACAAATTTTACTCCAAGTGGTGTTTACAATATTCCAGCTGGAGTTACAGGAAACGGATTCTTTATTTTTGAATATGTTGGAAATGGTACTGGAATTACAACAACTATGCAAATAGACAATATTGTAATTAACTAATTACAGTTTTAAACCATAACTTAAAGCGACTCAAATTTGAGTCGCTTTTTTTATGCTAGCTATTTCGTACCTTTGTAAACTTAAAGAACGATTATGTTAGAGAAAGAAGTTATTGACTTTGAAAAATCAATTGTAGTAGGAATCGTAACCCAAAACCAAAGTGAAGATAAACTAAACGAATATCTTGACGAATTGGAGTTTTTGACCTTTACTGCAGGAGGAACGGTTGTAAAACGTTTTTCGCAAAAAATGGATAAACCAAATCCCAAAACATTTGTTGGAACGGGTAAATTAGAAGAAATTAAATATTATATCAAAGATAACGATATTACAACCGTTATTTTTGATGATGAACTAACGCCATCACAATCCAAAAATATAACCAAAGAATTAGATTGTAAAGTACTCGACAGAACCAATCTTATCTTAGATATTTTTGCACAACGTGCCGAAACTTCATATGCAAGAACGCAAGTAGAATTAGCACAATGCCAATATTTACTACCTCGTTTAACCGGAATGTGGACACACTTAGAACGTCAAAAAGGAGGAATTGGAATGCGTGGTCCAGGTGAAACCGAAATTGAAACCGACCGTCGAATTGTGCGCGATAGAATTTCTTTACTGAAAGATAAAATCAAAGTAATTGACAAACAAATGGCAACCCAACGAAGCAATCGTGGCGCCATGGTTCGTGTCGCTTTAGTTGGTTATACTAATGTTGGAAAATCAACTTTAATGAATGCTGTTGGGAAAAGTGATGTATTTGTGGAAAATAAACTGTTTGCAACACTAGACACAACCGTTCGTAAAACCGTAATTAAGAATTTACCTTTTCTTTTAAGCGACACCGTTGGTTTTATTAGAAAACTTCCAACACAATTAGTTGAATCGTTTAAAAGCACGTTAGATGAAGTTAGAGAAGCCGATTTATTACTTCATGTGGTTGATATTTCACATCCTGAATTTGAAGATCACATTGCATCAGTAAATAAAATTTTACTAGATATTAAAAGTGCTGATAAACCAACCATTATGGTGTTTAATAAAATTGACGCTTATCATTCGGTTTATTTTGATGAAAACGATTTAAGTGTTGAAAAAACCACAAAACATTACACTTTGGAAGATTGGAAACAAACTTGGATGAGTAAATTAGGCGAAAACAATACTTTATTTATTTCGGCTACCGAAAAAGCCAACTTTGAAGAATTCAGAGAAAAAGTGTACGAAGCAGTCAGAGAAATTCATATCACTAGATTTCCTTACAACAAATTTCTATATCCAGATTATAAAGATGCTGTTGAAAACGAATAAAAAAAGACCTCGATTGAGGTCTTTTTGTTTTGTATAAGCCAATTTTAATTAGAAACCATAATTCAACCCTAAACCAATAATTTGTTTGGTTTGAAAGCCTCTAAAGGCATTGTCATCATAAATCGTTTGAAATGCAAAATTTGTAGATAAGAATTTATTAATTTTCATCACAATATTCAGTTGGTAATCAATATCTACATTTTGTGGATCTTCTAAATAATTAGAATAAAAATTCAAAGTGTTTTCAACAGAAACATTTTCCATTAAATTGAATTTGTAATACCCATTTACAGCTGCCCCTAATTCATAGCGTGTTGTTTCTCCTTGTTCAACCCCAAAAGATGAACCAAATTCTGTAAAATGATCATGCACCATAATTAATTTAGAAGTTGCAGGAGCAAAATTTACTTTTAAATTATCGCTTTTTTTCCACAACATACCTGGTCCAAATTGAAAATAAGCAGGTGAAAAGAAATGTGAAATTTTAACCGTTTGCGTAGCCGGATCTAAACCTGTATCCATTTGTGTTTTAAAGTTGAAAAAAGCAGAATAAAACCATTCTCCAGAAGCTTTTTTTCCTAAAAGCGAATTTAATTCAATTCTATCGTCGGTTTTTTGAGTATCAGCACCTTTAATTTTAGTTAAACCATAGGCTAAAATTATTTTATTGTCCCAATTCCAATCACCGTTTTTGTAATTAAAATCATAATTAATACCAACGTTTCCAGCAAAATTGTTTTGACCACCAGCCTGCCAATTACTAAAAGATGATTGATTTGCTAAAAAAGTAAAAACACCTTTTCTTGTCCAATGCTTTGTGGAATCAGTTGCTGTTTCTTGAGCAAAAACGCCAGAAACAACAAATAATAAAAGAAGTAAAAATTTTTTCATTTGTTTCTGTTTTTAAAAATTTGTAAGAACAAATGTACATATTTACAGAAACTGACCAAATTATCAAGACAAAATGAAAGATTTGAACGATGTTTTTATTGCTTTTTAAACAATGGAACAGCCGAACAAGCTTCTCCAAACATGACACTTTTAGCAACTTTGATTAGATTTTGAACCGCTAAAGTATATACTTGATTTGGAACTGGTTTTTTAGAACAGCCTTTCAAAATTACTGGCTTCTGAAAATAATCAGTATAATCGAGTTTGTTCAAAATATCTTGATACCATTCGATAACTGCAGACTCTTTACTTCCGTGAATTACTTTTAAAGCGTGAGGAACTAAATGAACAGCAACCAAAGCGAAAGCCCACGCTGGAAGTATTGCATCAGTTGAACAATATAAAGCGACGTATTTATCTTCAAATTGAGACCAATCAGTGGTTTTTAATTGTGCTCTAAAATCGGATTCTTTCAAAATAAAGCCTTCCAATAACCATTGTGAAATATCTAAATCGACCACATGCGCATCTGGATAGTAATCTTCTAAATCGAATACCATCAAAGAACTTTGCGCTACTTTGTTTATAATTTCGTCCATATTCTAGTGTTCAGTGTTCAGAAATTAGTGTTCAGCAAACTGCCAACTAAAAACTGAACACTGATTACTTATTTAAAGCATTCCCAATTCTAATTTTGCCTCTTCGCTCATTAAATCTTTACTCCATGGTGGATCAAAAGTAATTTCTACTTCACATGATTTTACAGCATCAATAGATTTTACTTTTTCCTCAACTTCTTGAGGTAAAGTTTCAGCTACTGGGCAATTTGGCGATGTTAATGTCATTAAGATTTTTACATCATTATCTTCATTAATCATCACATCGTAGATTAAACCTAATTCGTAAATATCTACTGGAATTTCAGGGTCAAAAATTCCTTTTAAAACTTTAACTACGTTTTCGCCTAAATTGATTGTATCGTTAAATTCTTCCATATTTTAAGTATTCAGTGTTCAGTAAAAAGTGTTCAGTAAATCCGAAAACTTATATTATTAATTTATTGCTTCGATTGAAATGCCAAAGCATACATTTTTATTTGTTTTATCATCGAAACTAAACCATTAGCTCTAGTTGGTGATAAGTGTTCTTTTAAACCAATTTCATCAATAAAATCAGTATTTGCTTCTAAAATTGCAGCTGCCGTTTGATTGGAAAAAGCACGTATTAAAATTGCTATAATACCTTTCGTTAAAATAGCATCGCTATCCGCTGTAAAGATGATTTTTCCGTCTTGCTCTTCTCCATGAACCCAAACTTTGGATTGACAACCTTTGATGATGTTTTCGTCTATTTTGTATTGTTCATCAATTAACGGAAGTGTTTTTCCTAATTCGATGATGTATTCATAGCGTTGCATCCAGTCGTCAAACATGGAAAACTCGTCTACAATTTCGTTTTGTATTTCTTTAATTGTCATTAAAAAAAATTATTTTTTTGTTGCTTTTAATACTAAATTATTTTCGTTGTCGTATAATAAAATGGTTTTGTCTTCCATTTTAAAAGTGGAAACTTCAGAAGAAACCTTAAACCATGAAGTTTCATTTTCCATTTCGTTTTCACAGTATTTTTTGGTTGCCATCAACGGACCAAAAGAAATTGTTTCCTCTTGAAATTCGTATGTACCAGAATACATATTACAACCCATAAAACCCGATACTTTATCTGCATCAAAACTTATAAAATATTCTTTTTTACTAACATCTTTTGACAACAACTCTTCTACAGAATAACTTCCCAAAACTGGATTTTTTGCAACTGCATCATCTGCTAATTTATTAATATAATCTACAAATTCTTTAATTTTTGCTGGAGGAATCGTATGATCAAATCCTTTAGTTGTATATGTTTTGTCTTTTACTATAATTGACATATCGGCGTGTGGCTTTCCGTCATAAGCACGTTCCATAGTTGGTCCTTCTAAATCGTTAAAAGTGTTCAAATCAATTTTTGAATACAACTTTCCAATTTCATTCCATTGTGCATCGGTTAACTCCACTAAAACTGGCTTAGCATCTCTTTTGTTAACTACTGTAAATACGTCTTTTTCGATTTGAATGGTTCTATGAAAACCTCTATTGTTAGCACCATATATAATTTTTACATCCGATAAGTCTTGCTCTTGTGAACATCCTTTCGATAAAAAAATGACTAAAAAAATTGAAAATAGTGATTTCATAATTTTACTTTTTTTTAAGATAACATCATTTGTGCTCTTTTAACCGCTTCTACAAAGATATCAATTTCTTCCTTGGTATTGTAAAACGCAAAACTTGCTCTAATTGTCCCAGGAATATTGAAAAAATTCATAATAGGTTGGGCGCAATGATGACCAGTTCTAACCGCTATACCTAACTTATCTATAATTGTGCCAATGTCATACGGATGAATTCCATCAATATTAAACGAAATTACCGAAGCTTTGTTTTCACTTGTTCCAAAAATGGTTAAACCTTCTATTTCCTGTAATCTTTTGGTTCCGTAATCTAATAATTCTTGTTCGTAAGCTGCGATGTTATCAAAGCCAATTGAATTCATATAATCAATGGCGGTTCCTAAAACAATTCCGCCTTCGATGTTTGGTGTTCCTGCTTCAAATTTATGTGGTAACTCGGCATACGTGGTTTTCTCAAACGTAACTTCAGCAATCATTTCGCCTCCGCCTTGATAAGGAGGCAATTTTCGCAACCATTCTTCTTTTCCGTATAAAATTCCAACACCTGTTGGTCCACAAACTTTATGTCCCGAAAACACATAAAAATCACAATCCAGAGCTTGCACATCTGGACGTAAATGAGGAGTTGCTTGTGCTCCATCGATTAAGACGGCTGCTCCTACTTCGTGTGCTTTTTTAATGATGTATTCAATTGGGTTAACCGTTCCTAACGCATTTGAAATGTGATTTACCGTTACAATTTTCGTTTTTTCGGAAAGTAATTTGTCAAATTCAGAAAGGATTAATTCCCCTTTTTCATTCATGGGAATAACCACCAACTTTGCTCCTGTTTTTTCACACAAAAATTGCCAAGGAACAATGTTGCTATGGTGTTCTAAAGCCGAAACCATCACCTCATCACCCGTTTGAAGTAAACTTGCAAAACCATTAGCCACCAAGTTAATTCCGAAAGTCGTTCCTGAAGTAAAAATGATTTCGTGATTATGTTTTGCGTTTAAGTGATTTTGTATCGTATTTCGAGACACTTCATACGCATCCGTAGCCAATTGACTTAAGGTATGCACACCACGGTGAATATTAGCGTTAATTTCACTGTAATACTTAGAAATGGCATCAATAACTACTTGCGGTTTTTGCGAAGTGGCACCGTTATCAAAATACACCAAAGGTTTACCATTTACTTTTTGCGATAAAATGGGAAAATCAGCTCTTACTTTTTGAACATCAAACATTTTCATACAATTTGAGTACAAATTTACAACTTGATTGTTTATAATTGGAATAAATAAAGGTTAAAATAGAATTAAAACTTCTCTCCTGCTCCACCTCCACTAAAACCGCCGCCGCCAAATTCCATTGGATTCGCTTGGTTTGGTGGTGGCGAAGTTGCATTGGCTAATGATAAAACGGCTTGTGCATTTAACAATGACGAATTATCCGAATCTCTATCAGGTTGGAAGGTTATGCCTTCTGTTTTGAATTTTAATTTTTGAATAATCAAATAAGCTAGACAAAAAAGTAAAATTCCGCAAATTACCATCACATATTCCATTGGGAAAAAATGGTAATAATAGCGTATGGAGTAAAATCCAAAAGCTAAAGTTAGCAATCCAGAATACAAAACCAATTTATCTTTCCTTGTTATTCCGAAAAAGAAATAAAGCAAAGGGATTAAAAAAGTAAACACATAAAAAACAATTGCAAAAGGTACATCTGACGTATTTGTAATTGTTAATTCCAACAAAGATTCTGACATCTCACGAACCACTAAATAATTCATCGACAAATATCCTAGAAGCAAACTGGCAAATCGAATCGAATCTAAAGTCTTAAAATACGGATAGAAATTTTGGTTTTTATGCAAATGAACAGCTCCGAAATAAACCAAAACAGCTAAAATCAAACCAACAAACGACAAATAAAACTTGGGCATGAAATCATGTTCAACAATAACGTTGAAAAATATCCCAACAAAACCTAAAAAAGCCATTATTGCTGAAATTGTGTTGATAAAACGAATAGCAAAAAAAACACCTAGAACAAACATTGATAGTAAGACTGGCAGTATAGCTTCTGTAAGAATTCCTACTCCAATTAAAAAAGATATTTGAGCCGAAAGCAAGAAAGCATCATCTAATCCATGTCGGAAAAATTTCATTCGAACCAAAACTTCTAAGCCAATATATGCTACAATTGCATACAAAAAGAAAATAATTTGATATTGGTCTGTAATTGCCTGAAGTAAAATTACCGCAAAAGCACTTATTACAGATGAAAACAGAAAATTTCCCAACAAAAAGAAACCGATTCTAAAGAAAATATTGGAATTGGATTTGAGTTGAACCAATTGAGTGCTTATTTTTTGTAATTGTTCTTTGGGAAGAAATTTCTTTTGGTATAATTCTTTAGCTTCTTCGGCTAAGAAATAATTTTCTAAATCATATTTATTGTACGCTTGCATTTTTTTCGGAATTAAATTGTTTTACTAATCTGATAAAAAGGTAAATACTCGCTATAACATAAAAAGGTGAAACCACAATCAATAATTCGTAAAAAGGTGCAAAATCTATAAAAGACAATAATTTTGCGCCTAATACATTTACTCCAAAATAGCTATATAACAACATGAAAGCGAAAATAGAAGTTGCAAAAATTCGATAGCTAAATCGATAAAAATAATAGCCAAAACCTAGTAAAATTGGAATAAAAACAAACCAATGTTCCGAAAGTAAACCCGCAATAATACAAACTCCTAACAAATGCAAAGCAAATGTTGCAAAAACAAAATGAAAATGCGCTTTAATTTTAGTTTTCAAAGTATGTTCCATCCAAGCTAGCAAAGCTATTCCTAACACCAATCCTGAATACGTTAAATACACATCAGAATAGACTTCATTTTGAAACAAACTTTTTGGAGTTATGCTGATTCCTATGAAAGCTGCTAAACTTGAAATTGCCATAGAAAGGACAATTCGATTATCAAAATAATAGGCTACAAAAAAGCAAAGCAAAGCCGAAATCAAAGAAACATAAGCATACGAATCATCAAAAATTTGGTATTGAAAATTGATGTAACCCAAAAAAATACAAGCCAATAAACTTCCCGTTAAAACCAAATAGTCATACAGCGGATTTTCGAATACAACCTCATCATTGTCATAACCTTTTGCTTTTTTAAAACTAAAATAAAAGCATGCCAACATCAAAATAAAATTGACGGAAAGTATGGCTAAATGCCCGATAGAATCAATGTTGTTATAAATAATGACGCCAATTCCAGAAGTAAATAAGAGTATCGAAAAGTAAATCATTAAAAGTAATTCGCTCCGTAACGAAAAAATACCTTTCTTTTGATAATCAGCAATTTCCTCCAAATCCTTATCATTCAAAAAATCTTTTTGATGGAGTTTTTGAAGCAGTAGTTCTGAAAAATGTGGTTTTTCCATGAATTAAAATTTGAATAAAGATAAGGAAAGTTTTACATTCTGACTAAAACAACAAAACCGCCCAAAAGGCGGTTTAATTTATTTTGCTTTGTAAATTGCAATGACTACAAATCAAATCCCATATTTACGCCTAATTTATCGGCGATAATACGAGCAATTTTTGCTTTTAATTCTGGGATTTTTACACTGTTGGTTACTTCGCTTGTGAAAGCGTACATCAACAAAGCTTTGGCTTCTTTTTTAGGAATTCCGCGTTGTTGCATATAAAACATGGCGCTTTCGTCTAATTGTCCAATGGTACAACCGTGCGAACATTTTACATCATCGGCAAAGATTTCCAATTGTGGTTTTGCGTTGATAGTGGCTTTATCGCCAATTAAAATGTTATTGTTTTGTTGGAAAGCATCTGTTTTTTGCGCTTCTTTTTCTACGAAAATTTTTCCATTGAAAACACCTGTTGAACTATCGTTTAAAATTGTTTTATAGTTTTGGTGGCTTTCGCAATTTGGTGTTGCGTGTTGTACCAAAGTATAATGATCTACGTGTTGTTTGTCGCCAATAATGGTAATTCCTTTTAACGTGGAATCGATTCTTTCACCTTGATGATAGAAATTCAAGTTGTTTCTGGTAATGTTTCCACCAAACGAAAACGTATGCACCGCTACTCTACTTTCTTGCTTTTGAGCAATGTACGTATTGTCAATCAAATTCGCGGTTTGTACATCGTTTTGAATTTTGTAATAATCTACAATCGCGCGTTTTTGAGCAAAAATCTCGGTAACCGAATTGGTTAAAACGGGATTTGAATTCAAACTTTGATGACGCTCTACAATTTGCACATGAGCATTTTCTCCCACAATGACCAAATTACGAGGTTGTACCATCAAAGCCGCTTCATTTCCTGTTGAGAAATAAATAATTTCAATTGGTTTTTCAACCACTTTACTTTTTGGGATGTTGATGTAAGCGCCTTCTAAAGAAAATGCCGTATTCAAAGACGTTAAACTATCTTCTTTATTGGCAATTTGGTTAAAATAGGTGTCGATTACCATTTTATATTTAGGCTTTGTCAATGCCGAAGACATCAAGCAAACATCTAAACCATCATGTGTAGTTGAAGACAAAAACGAACTAAAGATTCCGTCGATGAAAACTACTTTATACGTGTCAATTTCGTGTAAGAAATACTTTTTTACGTCTTTAAATTCAATTGCATTTTCTTTCTTTGGGAAAACCGAAAAATCATTCTTTAAAATTGCATTTAGGGATGTATATTTCCAAGCTTCCTCTTTTTTAGTAGGGAAACCTTTGTTTTCGAAATTTTTTATGGCATGACTTCTTAACTCGTGAAGTTCAGAATGTGTATCAATCTTTTCTTCAAAAGCCATGAAAGAAGCTAATAATTTATCTTTTAATTCCATTGTATTTAGTGTTCAGTCGCAGTGTTCAGTCGCAGTCATCTGATAACTGTGACTGAGACTGTAAACTAATTTAATTCGTTTTTAATCCAGTCGTATCCTTTTTCTTCTAACTCTAAAGCTAAATCTGCTCCACCAGTTTTTACGATTTTTCCGTCCATTAAAACGTGAACAAAATCTGGAACAATATAATCTAACAAACGTTGGTAGTGTGTAATCACTAATACCGCGTTGTTTTCGTTTTTTAATTTATTTACACCATTAGCCACAATTCGTAACGCGTCGATGTCTAAACCTGAATCGGTTTCGTCCAAAATTGCGATTTTTGGCTCTAACATTGCCATTTGGAAAATCTCGTTACGTTTCTTCTCACCACCCGAAAAACCTTCGTTTAACGAACGCGACAAGAATTTTCTGTCCATTTCCAATAATTCTGATTTTTCACGAATTAACTTCAACATCTCGTTTGCTGGCATTTCCTCTTTTCCGTTGGCTTTTCTACTTTCGTTGATGGCCGTTTTGATGAAATTCGTCACCGAAACACCTGGAATTTCAACTGGATATTGAAACGATAAGAAAACACCTTTATGCGCTCTTTCTTCTGGTGCTAATTCTGAAATTTCTTCTCCGTCTAAAAAGATTTCTCCTTGAGAAACTTCATAGTTTTCGTTTCCAGCAATGATAGAAGATAAAGTTGATTTTCCAGCACCATTTGGCCCCATAATCGCATGAACTTCTCCTGCTTTAATTTCAAGGTTGATTCCTTTTAATATTTCTTTGTCTTCTACCGAAGCGTGTAAGTTTTTTATTTGTAACATTTTGTAAATGTGTTATTTATTCTAATTTTAAAATTGATTATCCTACTGAACCTTCTAACGAAATTTCCAACAACTTCTGTGCTTCCACTGCAAATTCCATTGGTAATTTGTTCAATACTTCTTTACTGAATCCGTTAACTATTAAGGCAATTGCTTTTTCGGTTGGGATTCCACGTTGGTTGCAATAGAACACTTGGTCTTCACCAATTTTTGAAGTCGTAGCTTCGTGTTCAATTTTTGCCGAAGCATTTTTACTTTCGATATATGGAAAAGTGTGTGCGCCACAATTATTTCCCATTAAAAGCGAATCACACTGCGAAAAATTACGTGCGTTTTCGGCTCTTGCTCCGATTTGTACTAATCCTCTGTAACTATTTTGTGATTTTCCAGCTGAAATTCCTTTGGAAATAATTGTCGATTTGGAATTTTTACCCAAGTGAATCATCTTAGTTCCTGTATCGGCTTGCTGATAATTGTTGGTAACCGCAATGGAGTAAAATTCGCCAATTGAATTATCTCCTTTTAAAACAACCGAAGGATATTTCCAAGTTACCGCCGAACCTGTTTCTACTTGTGTCCAAGAAATTTTAGCGTTTTTCTCACATAAACCTCTTTTGGTTACGAAGTTATAAACCCCACCTTTTCCTTCTTTGTTTCCAGGATACCAGTTTTGTACGGTTGAATATTTAATTTCGGCATCGTCCATTGCAATTAATTCTACAACGGCTGCGTGCAATTGATTTTCATCACGACTTGGAGCCGTACAACCTTCCAAATACGAAACATAACTTCCTTCATCTGCAATTAGCAATGTTCTTTCAAACTGACCTGTTCCACCTTGATTGATACGGAAATACGTTGATAATTCCATTGGACAACGAACGCCTTTTGGAATATAACAGAAACTTCCATCAGAGAAAACTGCCGAATTTAAAGCGGCATAGAAATTATCTTTCTGCGGAACAATGGTTCCTAAATATTTTTGAACCAATTCTGGATGTTCTTTGATCGCTTCCGAAATCGAACAGAAAATAATGCCTTTTTCGTTTAATGTTTTCTTAAAAGTCGTTGCTACAGAAACCGAATCTACCACTATATCAATCGCCACATTGTTCATTTTCTTTTGTTCGTCCACCGAAATCCCTAACTTTTTGTACATCGCCAAAAGTTCTGGATCAACGTCTTCTAATTTTTTATTCGGATCGGCTTTTTTAGGTGCCGAATAATACGAAATCGCTTGAAAATCTGGTTTTTCATAATGCACATTTGCCCATTCTGGCTCAATCATTTCTAACCAAGCTCTGAAAGCTTCTAAACGCCATTCTGTCATCCATTCAGGCTCTTCCTTTTTCTTTGAAATCGCACGAACGATGTCTTCATTTAGACCAATAGGAAACGTTTCCGAGTCCAATTCGGTATAAAATCCGTATTCGTATTCTTTATTTTCTAATTCGACTTTTAAGTCGTCTTCTGTGTATTTACTCATTTTTTTAATTTAAAAATTTAAAGATTGAAGAATTTAAAAATTCCCATAAAACCTTCAAACTATCATTTTTCTAATTTTGAATCTAAATACTTTATAAAATTAGAAATGTTTTGAGAAATCTCAATTGTTAATTGAAAACTATCTTGCATTTCATTTTCTGTACAAAATTCTAATTCTTTTGCTAATAGTAGCATATTTCTAACTTCAGCACAACTCCCTTTTGCAATTTTTAAATATCGAATGAATTGCTTATTGTTGTTATATTCTGAACCTTCAGCTATATTATTTGTAATCGAAATTACAGCTCTTTTAATTTGATCTTTAAAACCAAATTCTTTCTCTAATGAAGAATTATTCAATAATTTAAAAACTTGTTTTGTAAGCAAAACACCTTTTTTGTGAACTTCAAATTCTTCAAAAGATTTCGTCATAATCTTTAAATCATTTAATTTTTCAATCTTTAAATTTTATAACGAGAAACTCTCTCCACATCCACACGTTCTTTGTGCATTTGGATTGTTAAAAACAAATCCTTTTCCGTTTAAACCACCCGAAAATTCTAATATTGTTCCTGCCAAGTAAAGAAAACTCTTTTTTTCTACAGCAATTTTTACATTATTATCTTCAAATATTTTATCGTTTTCTCCTATTTCGTTGTCAAATTTTAAATCATAAGACAAACCCGAGCAACCACCACTTTTTACGCCTACTCGAACGTAATCTTTGGCTGCATCAAAACCATCTTCTTGCATCATGCTGATGATTTTTTTACTTGCTGTATCAGATACTTTAATCATTTCTTATTTTGATTTTGTCTAAATTAACTGCAAAGATAAGCCATAAATTGCTTTTTACAAGAGTTGCTAACATTTTTATAACTTATCGATTCATAGTTTCTGTTTATAGTATTTTTTGTAATTTGGCTGAAAAATGTTTGAAGTATGAAATTATACCCAATTGAAGCTGGAAATTTTAAATTAGATGGTGGCGCTATGTTTGGAGTGGTACCTAAAACCATTTGGAATAAAACCAATCCAGCCGACGAAAATAATTTAATTGACATCGCCGCGAGATGTTTATTAATTGAAGACGGCAATCGACTAACGCTTATTGATACCGGAATGGGCAACAAACAATCAGATAAATTTTTTGGATATTATTCGTTATGGGGAGAGCATTCATTAGATAATTCACTAAAAAAAGCTGGTTTTCATCGCGATGATATTACCGATGTGTTTATGACGCATTTGCATTTTGACCATTGTGGTGGAAGTGTCAATTGGAACAAAGATAAAACGGGTTACGAAGTGGCTTTTAAAAATGCGAAATTTTGGACAAACGACAACCATTGGGAATGGGCAACGAAACCAAATTCAAGAGAAAAAGCTTCTTTTTTACATGAAAATATCATTCCAATGCAAGAAAGCGGTCAGTTGAATTTCGTTAAAAGACCACAAGGTGATTTTTTATCAGAATCTGAATTGGGATTTGGGATTTTCTTTGCTGATGGTCATACCGAAAAACAAATGTTACCGCACATCAACTACAATGGAAAAACTATCGTTTTTTGTGCCGATTTATTAGCAACCGCTGGTCATATTCCTATTCCATATGTAATGGGTTATGATACAAGGCCATTATTAACATTGGACGAAAAAGCAAAATTCATGAATGCAGCAGCAGATAATAATTATTATTTGTTTTTAGAACACGATGCACATAATGAAATTATCACGGTAGAACGAACCGAAAAAGGGGTTCGTTTAAAAGAGGTTTTTAAATGCGATGATATTTTAAAATAATGTTAAAAACACTCAAAACTGTAACAAATAGACAACATTTCAGTCCAATAACTGAAAATTAATTAATTGAAAACATGAAGAAAATTTTTAGACCACTTTATTTAAGCTTGGCTTTAGGATTTATTTTAGCAAGTTGTGGATCGCAAAAAATGGTTTCAACTGCTGTTGAAAACGTTGATAATTTACCCTTAAAAATTACCCCATTAGCGGATAAAGATTTACAACGTTGGAGTCATTTAGACTTAGTAAAAGACACTGTGCCTGGAATGAGTGTTGATAAGGCCTACAAAGAATTACTTAAAGGTAAAAAAGGACAAAAAGTAATTGTTGGAATCGTAGATTCTGGTGTAGATATTAACCACGAAGATTTAAAAGCAGTAATTTGGACCAATCCAAAAGAAATTGCTGGAAACGGAATTGACGATGACAAAAACGGTTATATTGACGATATGCACGGTTGGAATTTCTTAGGAAACGCTGTTCATGAACAATTAGAAATGACACGTATTGTTAAAAAAGGGCCTGGAACTCCAGAATATGATAAAGCAAAAGCAAAATTAGAAGAAGAGTTAAAAGGACTTACGCCTCAAAAACAGCAATTAGATTTTATCGTAAATGCTGAAAAACAATTGGCTACTTACTTGAAAAAAAGTGATTTCACGTTAGAAGAAGTAAAAGCTATTCCAGCTACTGAAAGCGCTTTGGCACAACCAAAAGCACTTTTTTCGCAAATTTTATCGTCAACGCCTAAAGCAGAATTTGACGCTCAAATTGAAGAGTTTAAAGACTATGTTTATGGTCAAATGAACTACAACTTAAATGTAGAATTTGATGGTCGTTCAATTGTTGGTGATAATCCAAACGATTTAAAAGATACGAAATACGGAAACAATAATGTAGTGGGTCCAGAGCCAAAAGAAGCAAAACACGGAACACACGTTGCTGGAATTGTGGCTCAAGTTAGAGGCAACAATAAAGGTGGCGATGGTGTTACAAATAATGCACAAATATTAACTGTTAGAGCCGTTCCAAATGGGGACGAATATGATAAAGATATCGCTTTAGGAATTCGTTATGCGGTTGACAATGGTGCAAAAGTAATCAACGGTTCTTTTGGAAAATATTTTTCTCAAAACAAAGAATGGGTTATCGATGCTATCAAATATGCCGAATCTAAAGACGTTTTAGTAGTTATTGCTGCTGGTAACGAATCATATGATTTAGATGTTACCAACAAATATCCAAACGACACCTATGATGGAAGTCCAGAATTTGCTAAAAATGTTTTAATTATTGGTGCACTTTCTCCGGCTTATGGAAGTAAAATGGTGGCAAGTTTTTCTAATTACGGAAAAAACAATGTAGACATTTATGCTCCTGGAGATAAAATTTATGCTACTACTCCATTAAATACTTACGAATATTTACAAGGAACTTCAATGGCATCACCAAATGTTGCTGGTGTAGCAACATTAATTCGTTCATACTATCCAAACTTAACTGCGGTTCAAGTAAAACAAATTATCATGGAAAGTGGAACACCTTTAAAAAATGAAGTGGTAATTGGAGAAGACAAGCACAAAGCTAATTTTGCTGATGCTTCTAAATCGGGTAAAATTGTAAATGCTTACAATGCGTTACTTTTAGCTGAGATTATGTCAAAAAAATAATAGTTTAAACCACTATAAAAACCAAAACCTACAGGTTGTTAAATTCTTGTAGGTTTTTCTTTTAAAAAACTGATTATGAAAAACTTACTTTTTATTTTTATTTCTTGCTTTGGTTTCGCACAAAACAATCCAAATCCAGGGTATTGGCAACAACACGTTGACTATAAAATGGATGTGAAAATGGATGTTAAAAAATTTCAATATACTGGAAAACAAGAAATTGCTTACACTAATAATTCTAATGATACGCTGCACAAAGTGTATTATCATTTGTACAATAATGCATTTCAACCCGGAAGCGAAATGGATGCGCGTTTACAAGTAATTTCAGATCCCGATAAACGCATGGTGCGCACCTTTAAAAAAGAAGGTAAAGATGTAAAAGAAAGTAAAATCAGCACCCTAAAACCAAATGAAATTGGTTATTTAAACATCGCTAACTTCAAACAAGATGGCGTTGCAGCAACCACAAAAGTAGTGGGAACTATTTTAGAAGTTACGTTAGCAAAAGCTATTTTACCCAAACAAAAAACTACCCTTTCATTAGATTTTGAAGGACAAGTGCCTTTGCAAATTCGTCGTTCGGGAAGAATTTCTGAAGAAGGCGTTGCTTTATCCATGACACAATGGTATCCAAAATTATGCGAATATGATTTTGAAGGATGGCACGCTAATCCATACATCGGAAGAGAATTTCATGGTGTTTGGGGTAATTTTGATGTAAAAATCACTATCGACAAAGCCTACACTATTGGCGGAACGGGTTATTTACAAAACAAAAACGAAATCGGTCACGGTTATCAAGATGCTGGTGTGCAAGTCGTTTATCCAAAGAAAACCAAAAATCTAACTTGGCATTTTTATGCGCCAAACGTTCATGATTTTGCTTGGGGAGCGGATAACGAATTCATACACGACATGATTTTAGGTCCGAATGATGTAGAATTGCATTTCTTGTACAAAAACAAAAAAGATAATTTAGAAAACTGGAAAAAATTACAACCTAAAACAGCCGAATTATTAGCGTTTTTTAATGAAAACGTTGGACAATATCCATACAAACAATACTCCGTAATTCAAGGTGGCGATGGCGGAATGGAATATGGCATGTGTACCTTAATCACCGGAAACAGAGCTTTTGGGAGTTTAGTTGGTGTTACCGCACACGAAATGGCGCATTCATGGTTCCAATTTGTATTAGCAACCAACGAAACCAAACACGAATGGATGGACGAAGGATTTACATCGTATATTTCTAATTTAGCGATGAACAAAGTTTTCCCTCCAAAAAAACCAGAAAATCCGTTTGAAGATGCTTATAAAAACTACATTTATTTGGCAAAATCGGGGAAAGAACAACCACTTTCTACACACGCCGATCGTTATGATTTGAATATGGCGTATGGCATTTCGGCTTACAGTAAAGGGGAAGTGTTTTTGGCGCAATTGGGTTACCTAATTGGGCAAGAAAACCTCAACAAAACGATCAAACGTTACTACAACGAATATAAATTTACGCATCCTACACCAAACGACATCAAACGTGTGGCTGAAAAGGTTTCTGGCGCAAATTTAGATTGGTATTTGTTAGATTGGACACTGACCACCAACACCATTGATTATGCTATTAAAAACGTTGAAAGCGCAACCGATGGCGTGCAAAGAACAGGTGTTTCATTAGAACGCAAAGGCAGAATGCCAATGCCGTTAGATATTTTAGTAGAATATACCGACGGAACTAAAGAATTTTTCTACATTCCAAACACGTTAATGCGTTGGGAAAAACCAAATCCTTACACTGGAATTAAAGCTACGGTTTTAAAAGGCTGGGATTGGGCTTATCCAACCTACTTTTTTGAAATTCCAAAAGCACAATCCAACATAAAATCCATCACTATTGACCCAAGCGGTTTATTAGCCGATGTAAATAAAGAAGACAATGTTTTTATCAAAAAATAACGAAAAGCGACTTTAGGGTCGCTTTTTTTGTGTGATGCTTTCTGATAGACTACCTACCTGATAAATATCATAATTCACGTTTTTAGAATGTCGTAATTTTAATGTGCTTAAAACGCAATTCAAAAATTAGTACGCAATTTTAAAAAACAATAGTATGAGCATTGCAACCAAAGACATTAGAAACGTGGTATTTCTTGGGCATTCAGGTTCAGGGAAAACCACATTCATCGAGACCATGTTGTTTGAAAGCGGTATCATTCCGCGTCGTGGTTCGGTAGAAGCACACAACACCATTTCTGATTTTACCGACTTGGAACGTGAACGCGAAAACACCATTTACAGCCATTTAATGCATGCCAAATGGCACAACAACAAAATAAATATTATTGACACACCTGGTTTTGATGATTTTATAGGCGAAGTGGTTTCGTCTTTAAAAGTTTCAGACACGGCTTTAATTCTTTTAAACGCAGCTTCGGGTGTAGAAGTTGGCACCGAAATCGTTTGGGAATATGTGCAAGATTATCAAACTCCTGCCCTATTTGTCATCAATCAAATGGATCACCCAAAAGCGGATTATGACACCACTTTAGAACAAGCCAAAAATCGTTTTGGAAACAAAGTAATTCCGATACAATATCCGTACAATTCGGGCGAAAAATTCAATAGCATTATTGATGTCCTTCGCATGACGATGTATGTTTTCCCAGAAAATGGCGGTAAACCAGAAAAAATGCCTATTCCAACTGCAGAATTAGAAAAAGCAAATGCACTTCATAACGCTTTAGTAGAAGCTGCGGCAGAAAACGAAGAAGGTTTAATGGAAAAATACTTTGATAAAGGCAATTTAGACGAAGAAGAATTGGCAAAAGGATTAACCGTTGCCTTGGCACATCAACAAATTTATCCTGTTTTTTGTGCTTCAGGATTGAAAGATATGGGAAGTGGAAGAATCATGGGATTTATTGATGATATTGCGCCTTCTCCAGCCGACAGACCTGCTAAAAAACTTGAAAATGGCGCTGAATTAAAATGCGATGTTTCTGATAAAACCACCATTTTTATTTACAAAACACTTTCTGAACCTCAAGTGGGAATGGTTTCCTATCTCAAAGTACTTTCGGGCGAATTGAACGCTGGTGATGAATTAGTGAATGCCGACAATGGTGAAATCGAACGCCTAACTCAAATTTTTGTAACCGAAGGAAAACAACGAACCGCAGTGGAAAAATTAGTTGCTGGCGATTTAGGAGCAACGGTTCGTTTAAAATTTGGGCATTCAAATAATACGCTTAACGCGAAAGGTGTAGACCGAAAAATCAGAAAAATGCAATTTCCAGACAGCCGCATCAGAAAAGCCGTTTCGACCGCTAATCTTGCCGATATGGAAAAAATGATTAAAGCGTTGCACCAAATTCAGGAAGAAGATTTAACCTTAAAAGTGGAACAATCTGCCGAACTAAAACAAACTATTATTCAAGGACAAGGGCAATTGCATTTGGATTTAATCAAACACCGCATTGAAAACGAAAACAACATCGAAATGCTGTTTGAAGAACCAAAAGTACCGTATCGCGAAACCATAACCAAAGCTGCAAAAGCTGAATACCGTCATAAAAAACAGAGTGGTGGTTCGGGGCAATTTGGAGAAGTACATATAACCATTGAGCCTTATTTTGACGATATGCCCGAACCACAAGGTGTAAACATTCGTAATAAAGAAATCGAAGAATTGCCTTGGGGCGGAAAATTTGCGTTCTATTGGTGTATTGTGGGTGGCGCCATTGATAATCGTTATGCAACTGCCATCAAAAAAGGCATCATGCATGAAATGACCGAAGGTCCGTTGACCGGTTCCAATTGTCAAAACATACGGGTTTGCATTTATGATGGAAAAATGCACGCTGTTGACAGCAATGATATTTCGTTTCAATTAGCGGCTTCACATGCATTTCGAATGGCTTTTAACGAAGCAAAACCACAACTTTTAGAACCCTTTTATCATTTAGAAGTATTGTGCGAAGATAATCACACTGGTGATGTTATGGGCGATTTACAAACCCGAAGAGCCATCATTCAAGGCATGGAAACCGACGGACATTATCAAAAAATAATAGCAGAAGTACCTTTAGCCGAGCTAAAAGATTATGGTTCTTCCCTTCGTTCGTTAACACAAGGAAAAGCAAAATTCAAATTAGAATTTAGTAATTATCAATTAGTTCCTCCACACATTCAGGAAAATTTAGTTATAAGCAATGCGTCGCTTTCTGAAGTGTAAAAAATGAATTTTGCGATAGAAAAAGCTTCTTCATTATTTGAAGAGGCTTTTTTTATACCTTTGCGCTATGCAATTCACATATCCCAAAAAAGAAAAATTAAAAAGCAAAACCACTATCGATTTGCTTTTTTCAGAAGGAAATTCGGTTTCGAAATTCCCGCTGCGTTTGGTATATGTTGAGAACAAAGAACCCAATGCCGAACTAATGAAAATGGGAGTTTCGGTATCAAAAAAATATTTCAAAAAAGCAGTAGACCGAAATTATTTCAAACGTGTTTTACGCGAAACGTATCGTTTAAACAAGCATCTTTTGATTGATAATTTAGAAAAACCGTATGCTTTTATGTTTTTCTATCAAACCAAAGAACGACTTTCGTATCAAGAAATTGAGGAAAAAACTATCCAACTTTTTCAAAAATTCAACGAAATTAAAAAGTAAATCACCACAATGGTTTAATTTTTGCTCAATATTATTTACTTTCGTAAAATAGTATCAATCAACACGTCAATCCATGAAGCCTTATTTCAAAAGAAAAATAATTATCCCCGTTGTCACTTTAACTTTTCTTTTTATCGGAGTGAGTTTTAAAAACGATTTTTTTGAAATTGCCAAACAAATCGAAATTTTTACTGGTGTTTTCAAAACGGTGAATCAAAACTATGTAGATGAAACCAATCCAGGTGAAATGATGGATGTTGCCATAAAAGGCATGTTGAAAGAATTGGATCCATATACCGTTTTTTTTAACGAACAAGACGTTTTAAAGTTCAAAATTAACAATACGGGCGAATACACCGGAATTGGTGCTATGGTACAACGCAAAGACGGGAAAGTATATTTAAAAGAAATTTACAAAGGATTTCCAGCGGATAAAGCGGGTTTAAAAGCCGGTGATGAAATTACGCAAATTGGCGATGTTAACTTAAAAGAATACACCGAAGACGCTTCGCAATTGCTAAAAGGAGCAAAAAACACAGCTGTTGTTGTGCAATACATTCGACAAGGAAAATCACAAACAGCCACAATTATTTTAGATGAAGTTGAAATCAAAGCCGTTCCTTTTTATGCGCTATTAAAAGATAATGTAGGCTATATTGTTTTGTCAAAATTTACCGAAAAAGCAAGTTCAGAAACAAAAGCAGCTTTACTAGACTTAAAAAAACAAGGAGCTACCAAAATCATATTAGATTTAAGAGGAAATCCAGGTGGTTTATTGCACGAAGCTGTAAATATTTGCAACTTATTTGTGGCTAAAGACGAACTTATTGTAACCACAAAATCTAAAAACCCGAAACACAATCATGTGTATAAAACTAAAAATGAACCTATCGATTTAGAAATTCCATTGGCTGTTATTGTAGATGGAAAAAGTGCTTCGGCTTCTGAAATTGTGGCAGGTGCAATTCAGGATTTAGATAGAGGAGTTGTTCTTGGTAGTAGAAGTTTTGGAAAAGGATTGGTACAAAGACCTTTGGATTTATCATATGGAACTCAAGTTAAAGTTACTATTTCAAGATATTATACTCCTTCTGGAAGATGTATTCAAGCCTTAGATTATTCTAAAAAAGACGAAAACGGAAAAGCGATTAAGAAAAATCAAACCGAATTCAATTCGTTTAAAACTAAAGCCGGAAGAACTGTTTATGATGGTGGAGGCGTGTTGCCAGATGTAGAAATTGAAGAATCTAAAACAGCCAATATTACTGATGCGGTGGTAAAAAAAGACGCTGTTTTTAATTTTGCAACGCAATTGTATTACAAAAATCCGACACAAACCGGAATTCCTTCTGTTTCTGATGCTGATTTTGCAAACTTTAAAACCTATTTAAAACAAGAAAAAATCAGTTTAGACACCGAAACCAATCAGGCACTAAAAAACGTGTTGGAAAGCGCTAAAAAGGAGAAAATTGACACCGAAATAGCAGCCGAATATAAACAATTGGAATTGGCTTTAGAAAGAAACCAAGATTTAGCGTTGGACAAAAACAAAAACCAAATTAAGAAATTATTGCAAGAAGAATTAATTATTCGTTATCAATATCGCGAAGGGTTGTATACTTTTTATACGAAAAACAATACCGAAATCGAAAAAGCAATTGCGCTTTTAAACAATACATCACAGTATAAATCTATTTTAAAAAAATAAAATGAATCGCTTTCTTTCTATACTATTTGTAGCTTTTTCTTGTTTTTCTTTCGGACAAGAGGAAGAAGAAGTACACTCGATATTTTTTGAATTTGATAAATACAATTTAAAAAACGAACAAGCTGATGCAGTAGTGGCGTTTGTGAGCAAAATAGATACTTCTCGCATTGCTTCAGTTCAAATTTTTGGCTATTGCGACGATAGAGGAAAAGATGAATACAATTACATTTTATCGACAAATCGAGCCAATACAGTTAAAGACAAATTGGTAGAACGAGGCATTAAAAGTAAAATTATCATTACGCTGGAAGGTAAAGGTAGAATCATGCTCGACGAAGATATGCAAACCAATATTCCAGAAGCGCGCTCCAAAAACCGAAGAGTAGATGTAGTGGTAAATTTTAAACCCATCGTAATTGAAGATTTAAAAATTCCTGGGGTTTATAGTTCGGTTAGAAAAGATGTAATTGTTGGCGATAGAATTTACCTAGACAAGGTGCTTTTTGAACGCGGAAGTAGTAAATTAACTTATCAAGCCAAAAAAGAATTGGATAAAATTGCCATTCAACTGCAAAAGAACAAAAACATTCATTTTGAAATTCAAGGACATGTTTGTTGTACACCAACTTTTCAAAAAGAAGCCGTTGATAGAGATACCAAAAAACGCGAACTTTCTACCAACAGGGCCAAGCGTGTTTACAACTACTTATTAATGAAACAAATTAGCAAAACCCGAATGACTTTTAAGGGTTATGGCAACACACAATCGTTAAAACAAGGAAGTGCTTTAGACAGAAGAGTGGAGCTTTTGATTACCAAAAATGAACCTCCTGCTAAGAAAAAATAATTATTTTTTTTTCATCTGAATATGCGGAATATCATCCTCCAAATACATTTCGCTGGTTTGAATAAATCCGTGTGATTCGTAGAATTTTTTTAGATATTCTTGTGCAGAAATCGTGATAGCTGTTTCATTGAAATTTTCTTTTATTGCTTCAATAGAAACTTGCATTAAATTGTGACCAAATTTTTTAACACGGTATTTTGGGCTCACCACAACTCGTCCAATTGATGCTTCATCAAAATAATAGCCTTTGTTGAATAAACGAGAATATGCAGCCAAATCGCCGTTGTAATACCCTAAAACGTGAATTGCTTTCTCGTCTTTACCATCAATGTCTTGATAAACGCAATTTTGCTCCACTACAAACACTTCTGAGCGAAGTTGCAGTAAAGAATATAGTTCGGTTATAGAAAGTTCGTTAAATCGCTTTATTTCGAATGTTATTTCCATGATAAAAAAAGAAGTTCCCAATGAAGGGAACTTTATATTATTTTAAAAATTTAACCGATTGAATAATGGCTTCCAATTCAAAAACCAAATCTCGTTTCGACTTAGACGGATTATAAGTAAATCCTTCTAAAATTAAATAACGGTTGTTTTTAGTATCTTTAATGGCATAATTTACAAAAGGTCCGGCCATGAAATCGTTTTTCAATTCCCAAGTTCCTTTTGTTAAATAGGTTTTTTTACCTGCAACGGTTACATCAAACAAATAAGGAGCATAAGCTGCTTCGGTAATCATCCATGTATTTTGTAATGTTCCGTGAATATTTGCTTTTCCAATTTCATCTCGCATTGTAATAATATTGGCAATAATATTGTTGTCTTTTTCTACTTTTTCAATTGGAACTTCATAAATTAAAATACTGTTATATCCTGATGAAAACTCTTTTCTAAGCCAAATGAAATTATCTTTCACCATGTCATATTTGAATCCGAATCCTATTTCTAAGCTTACTCCAAACATTTTTTGGATTTTGTCGTCAGAAACCAATGATTTTCTCATTCGAACTTGATTTTCAACAATATCAGAAGCTTTAATGTTTTTAATAATTTCAGCTGATTTTTCTTCTAAAACAGTTAAAATCTCTTCGGTTGTTTTTCCCGAAACAAGGAATACATTTTGAGGTTTTGCATACAAGTTGTTGTTCGATGAAAAACCGGTTTTGGTATCTTTTTTTACGACAATGATGTTGCGACTTTTTCTAACAAACCCTTCAAAAACTTTAGTCGGATACTGATTTAAAGTAAACAGTGGCTCTTCTTGAGGCAATCCATCAACTGGTGCTGCGAATTTTTTTCTAATACTATCGCCAATTTCACCATTCCATAAATTGTCATCAATTATAATTGAAACGTTGTTAATTTTTCCGTTTGATTCAGATAAAACGGCTTGTGCATCCTCTTTATTTTCTTTACATGAGAAAAGAGATAGCGTAATAAAAGATAGAATTGCTAATTGCTTCATTGGAAAATATAATTTATCCGTTAATTTTTAATTTCATTCCTGGCTGAATATTATCACTGCTAATATCGTTCCATTTTTTTAAATCATCAATAGAAACTCCAGGAAATTGTTTAGAAATCGAAAATAATGAATCGCCATTTTTTACGGTGTATGTCCCGTCATTATTGGATTTAGCTTCAGATTTAATTACTGTTTTTTTATTGGAATAAATTTTTAATTTTTTACCTGAATGAATTGTAGTGCCTTTGATATTATTCCAAGATTTTAAATTACTTATTGAAACATTGTATTTATCTGCTATTTTTCCGAGACTTTCACCACTTTTAATCGTATGATATTGTAATTTTCGTTCAAATTTTGGTCTGTTTTCCTCAGATGAAGTGCTTATTGAATCTTTATGGCTAGCCACAACAACATCTGTATATGATTTCTCTTTGAATGTTTCCAAATGATTCAAATAGGCATACACTTTTTCTTCGTTTGAAACAAAAAGTCCCATCTTATTTTTTGGTAAACGTAGATAATGCGCTTTATCTTCTTCAAACGGAATTACTTTTAATTTATAAATCGGATTTAAAAATTCTATTTGTTCCACAGGAATATCCAATAATTCCGAAATATGCTTAAACGACATTTGCTTTTTCACCATAATGGTATCTGTTTCAAAATACGTTAATGTGGCTTTTTTTGGAAGAATTCCGTGTTCTTTTTTGAATTCGTAAATATACATCGTTGCTAAAAAAGCAGGTACATAATTGGCTGTTTCACGTGGAAGAAATTTGCGAATATTCCAATAATTTTGGCTTCCACCTGAACGACGAATCGCTTTTGAAACGTTTCCAGGTCCAGCATTGTAAGAAGCTAAAACCAAACTCCAATCGCCAAAAATTTCATATAAATGTGATAAATATTGGCAAGCAGCTTCTGTTGCTTTTAATGGATCGTGGCGTTCATCAACGTATGAATTTACTTCTAAATTATATTGCTTTCCCGTTGGATACATAAATTGCCAAAGTCCAGAAGCACCAACTCTTGATTTTGCTTTAGGGTTTAAAGCTGATTCTACAATCGCTAAATATTTTAACTCCATTGGAATATTATATTTTGCTAAATGCTCTTCAAACATTGGAAAATAATATTCAGAAACCGCCATTAATCGCTCAAAAGCTTTGGTTCTGTTTTTTAAAAAAGACTTAATTGTGTTTTCTAACGCTGGATTATATTCAATATTAAAAGGCGATTTAGCGTCCATTTTTGCGAGTCGTTTTTTCAAGACCTCCAAAGATAAATCATAGCTAACTTCTGAATCAATATTAAGATTTGAAATATCTGAAAACATATCTTCAGACAATTCTGTATTGGTCAATTCTGCCATCCATCTTTCGTCAATACAATTGCTAGTTGAATGATTGATAAACGTGTTTTTTAGTGAATCTAAATACGATAGTTTTGGTAATGTCAATGTATTTTGCTCTAAACTTTCTTGAGCAAAACCAACTGACGAGACCAATAGTGATATAAAAATTAATTTTTTCATTCTTGTTTTTGTTTTTTGGGGCGCATTAAAAACTAATAACTTAATTATCAGGTTTTTATTGTGTAATTATTCTAAAATAGCGGCAATTCCTGGTAATGTTCTTCCTTCTAACATTTCTAACATCGCTCCACCACCCGTAGAAACGTAACTCATCTTCGGCTCTAAGCCAAATTGTTTAACTGCTGCAACACTATCACCACCACCAACTAACGAAAACGCTCCTTTTTCAGTAGATTCTGCTATAAACTCTCCTAAAGAAATAGTTCCTTTTGCAAAGTTTTCCATTTCAAAAACGCCTAGTGGACCGTTCCACAAAATGGTTTTTGAATCTAAAATTATTTGTTTAAAAATGGCTAAGGATTTTGGTCCAGCATCTAAACCTTGCCAACCATCAGGAATGTGATTTACATCAACAATCTGAGTATTGGCATCGTTTGAAAAAGCATCTGCAGCAACTACGTCAACAGGAATATGAATTTGAACACCTTTTTCTTTGGCTTGTTTTAAAATTTCGATAGCCAATTCTAATTTATCATCTTCACAAATTGAATCTCCAATTTTTCCACCTAATGCTTTCACGAATGTAAAAGTCATTCCACCACCAATAATCATGTGATTTACTTTGTCTAAAATGTTTTCAATCACTGTAATTTTAGAAGAAACTTTACTTCCTCCTAAAATTGCAACTACTGGTTTTTCAGAGTTTTTTAATACTTTTTCGATACTTTCGATTTCTTTTGCTAACAAATATCCAAAGCATTTTGCTTCGTTAAAAAATTGTGCAATGATGGTAGTTGAAGCGTGTGCTCTGTGAGCGGTTCCAAATGCATCGTTTACATAAATATCACCTAAAGAAGCTAATTTTTTTGAAAATTCCACATCTCCTTTTTCTTCTTCAGCATAAAAACGTAAGTTTTCTAATAATAAAATTTCGCCGGGTTGTAGGTTTTTTGCAGCATTTTCTGCTACTTCTCCAATACAATCAGTAGCAAATTGTACTTTTTGTCCTAAAATTTCTTCTGTTTTAGACACAATATGTTGTAACGAATATTTAGCTTCAACGCCTTTTGGTCTTCCCAAGTGACTCATCAAAATAACACTTCCTCCATCTTTCAAAATTTTGTCAATTGTTGGCTTTGCAGCCTCGATACGAGTGGCATCTGTTACTTTAAAATTTTCATCTAAAGGCACATTAAAGTCTACTCTAATAATTGCTTTTTTGTTGTTGAAATTGAAGTCGTTTAGTGTTTTCATTTTTAGTTTATTTTGATTCGAATGATTGCAAATATAAATTATTGTATTTTAAATCTTTATAACAAATATCATATTTAGTAAATTTTTAAAACTTTCTTGTTTTGATTTTTTGCTTTCTTTTCTATCAATTTTGGTAAAATTTGTTTAGGTTTGTTGCATGCTTTTTAAAGATATTTTAGGTCAAGATCATATTAAAAATCACCTTACAAAAAGTGCTGAAGCGGGCAGAATTCCGCATGCACAATTGTTTGTTGGTCCCGAAGGTTGTGGCACACTTCCTATGGCGATTGCGTATGCACAATATATTTTGTGTGGCAATGAAGGTGGTGAAAACATAGGAGAAAATGCTGCTTGCAATCTTAAATTTGAACATTTTTCGCATCCCGATTTACATTTTGTTTTTCCAGTTGCAACTACAGATAGCATAAAAAGCCATGCCGTTAGTGATCATTTCATGATAGAATGGCGCCAATTTTTAACCGAATCTCCGTATGGAAGTTTGTTCGATTGGTTGAAAAATCTCGGAATTCAGAACAAACAAGGGTTAATTGGTGTTGATGAAGCTACTGAAATCAATAAAAAATTATCATTAAAAGCTTATGAAGGTGGTTACAAAGTAATGATTATTTGGATGGCCGATAAAATGAATGGCCCTTCGGCAAATAAATTATTGAAGTTATTAGAAGAACCACCTGCCAAAACCGTTTTTATTTTAATTACAGAAAGCACGAGCGATATGTTGCAAACGATTTTATCGCGCTGTCAAGTGATTGATTTTATAGGTTTGAGCGAAAGTGTAATTGCTGAAGCTTTCGTTTCACGTGAAAATTGTGAGCCAACTGTTGCTAAAAAAATCGCGCATCAAAGTGAAGGAAATTATAACAAAGCATTACATATTTTAAGAAAAGAGGATGATGAATTTCCTTTTGACGAATGGTTTGTAGAATGGGTGAGAAGTGCTTTTAGAGCAAAAGGAAATGCCGCAGCCATTAACGATTTAATTGCTTGGAGCGAAAACATTGCATCCACTGGAAGAGAAACCCAAAAACAATTTTTACATTACTGCATTCACTTTTTTAGACAAGCTTTATTGCTGAATTACAAAGCAAATGATTTAGTGTTTTTAGAAACAAAAGTGCCAAAATTTGAATTAGAAAAATTTGCTCCGTTTGTAAATGGTGCAAATATTACAGATATTTACAAAGAATTAGAAGACGCTATTTATCATATCGAACGCAATGGAAATAGCAAGATCATCTTAACCGATTTATCTATAAAATTAACTCGATTAATCCACAAAAACGCATAATTATGACACAAGTAGCTCCACTATTAGTTTTGGCTTTTTTAGCAATTACTTTTTTACAATCTGGATATGATAAAATGAAAGACTGGAAAGGTAATGTCGAATGGTTAAATGGACATTTTGCCAACACCGTTTTAGCGAAACAAGTTCCTTTTGCTTTAGGAATTGTATTGCTTTTAGAAATTGTTTCGGGTGTTTTATGTGTTTCGGGTATTATTCAAAACATCATGCAAGATGTGGTGATAAAAGGTTTAGGCTTTTATGGCGCCATTTTATCTTGTGTTACTTTATTATTTCTTTTGTTTGGACAACGATTAGCAAAAGATTATGATGGTGCAAGAACTATTGTAATTTACTTTATTCCAGCTGTAATGTTGGTAAACTGGTTGAGTTAATTTGTTATACTTGCTTTATACAAACGCAATTCGTCCCAAGTGAATGTATCGCCGTGAATTTCTTTTAATTCGCCTAAACTTTCGCCTTTAAAATCTTTAAAAGCCGCTTTTAAATCGGAAATTTTATCTTCTGGTAAAATGTCTGAAAGTTGCACGATTTCCATTTGAATCAACTTGGTAAAATGGTTGTAGATGGTTTGTGGTGTGAGTTTTCGCTGTTTTGCAATTTCGTAAATTGATAGGTTTTGTTTCCACAATTCCAAAGTATCTTCAATGGTGGATTTCTTTGGTTCTTTTGTTTTTTTCTTTTTCGAATCGGTGTAATACGAAACATCTTCGTCGTCTTCCACCAAAGCGGCATGCGAAGTTCTAAAACGTTCTGCCACAACCACTAACTTATTGATTTTGTATGTACTAATTTCTTCAGAAACTAAATTTTCTTTCGTAATTTCTTTACCTTCTACAATGATATTCGTAAGTAATTTCGCTTTTTTAAGTTGTAAAATCGCTTTAATTTGAAGTTCTTCTAAAGCCAATAATTCATCATAAAACGTTTTTACTTTTTTGATGCGTTTTACTTCTTCAATTTTTAATAATAATTCTTCGGCTACAGTATCTAATGTTTTAAAAAAGTATTGATAAGCTGCATCACATCGTTCTTTTACAAAATTAACATCCAAATTTTCATCGTAGAAAATTTTCTGTAATTGCGATAGAAATTTTCCGGAAGGTTCTAAAATTTCGGCTATTTTTTCTTGTTGGGTTTTTGCCCAATCGTTGTGTTTGGTTTTAGGCGATTTTGGTGCTTCAGAATTATAACTGAACAAATGATTGCGCCATTCTTGACCTAATTCTTTGAAATCAAATGAATTAAGTAGTGTATTCAACCAAAAAATCAATGTTTCTTTAGCTAATGAATGTTGTAAGATTTCTTCGGAAGCTTTATTTTCGGCATAATTGAGTACTTCCTCATCACTTGAAATGCCATTCATTCGTAACGGAGAAAGCAAAATAAGCCCTTTTAACGAACGCAAACGCGATAAAGCCACATAGGCTTGTCCAGGTGCAAAAACTTGCGATACATCAAGCGCTGCTTTGTCAAATGTTAACCCTTGACTTTTATGTACTGTAATTGCCCATGCTAACTTGATAGGGTAGTGGACAAATGTTCCAATTACATCTTCTTCAATTTCTTTGGTATTTTCATTGATCTTATAACGAATGTTTTGCCATTCATAACGTTCTACTTCTATGGTTTTATTTTCTTCTGGAAAGTGAACAAAAATTTCTTTTTCGGTTAATGATTTAATGACACCCATTTTTCCGTTATAATATTGCTTTTCGAAATTCAAATCATTTTTAACAAACATGACTTGCGAACCAACTTTAAGTTGTAATTTTTCGTCTAATGGAAATATTTTCTCTGGAAAATCGCCTGTAATTTCAGGTAAATAGGTGAATTGCTTGCCTTCAAGATCTTGTAAAGACTTTGCGTTTATGGTATCCGCTTTGGAATTGTGAGTAGTTAAAATGATGAATCCTTTATTTTTCTTGAGATCAAAATCGGGTTGTACAAATTGATTTAGAATCTTGACGTCTTCGGAAGTGATTTTATTGTGACGTAAATTGTTTAAAACATCAATAAATTCGGCATCGGTTTGACGAAAAATTTTATCCAACTCAATATACAACGGCGGATATTGTTGGATGATATGGGAATGAAAAAAGAACATGCCTCGATAATAATTCTTTAGCATTTCCCATTCTTCATTTTTTACCACTGGCGGTAATTGTAGTAAATCTCCTATAAATAAAACTTGAACTCCGCCGAAAGGTCTTTCGTTTCTTCTGACTTTTCGCATCATAAAATCCATGGCATCCAGTACATCGGCACGGAGCATAGAAACTTCGTCGATTACCAACAATTCCATATTTCGGATTACAGAACGTTTCACGTTGTTCATCTTGAAATGGCGACCTAACGAATCGCGATTTTCAAATTTTACAGTGTCAGAAAAGTGTGGAAGTTGTTTGTTATCAGGGATGAAAGCGGCAAAGGGCAATTGAAACATCGAATGAATTGTAACGCCATTTGCATTCAAAGCAGCAATTCCGGTAGGTGCTACAACAACTGTATTTTTATGTGTTGTGGCAATAATTTCTTTTAAAAGAGTGGTTTTTCCGGTTCCTGCTTTTCCGGTAAGAAAAATGGATTTATTGGTTTGATTAATAAATCTAAGGGTGTAAGTGGCTGCGGCTGATAATGGTTCCATGTGGCTTATAAATTTGAAATACAAATATATAGAAACAATTAGAAATAAAAAAGTCCTGATTTCTCAGGACTTTCAACTATTTTTTATCTTCTTCTTTAGTGGCTACTTTATCGTCTTTTTTTGAAGATGACTTATATTTATCATTTAACAACTTTGTTACTTCTTTAGTAATGTCATTAGATTCTTTAGCATAAATAACACCCGGACTATCGTATACATAGTCATAATCATTTTTCTTTGCATAATCACTGATAAATTCTTTAATATCTTTTACCAAACTATCCATTTCTTTTCCGCTTTCTTCTTGAATCTGTCTTACTAAAGCTTGCTGTTTTATATTTAATTGTTCCTCTCTTCTTTGCATTTCTTCACCTTTAGCTTGAGCCCATGCTGGTCCTTTTACTTGAGCTTGCGCTCTAGCTAATTCAAAATCTGTTTGAAAATTTTTTGCTTCTGCTTGCAATTCTCTACCCATTTCTTCAGATTTAACATTATATCTGTCTTTCATTTCTTGAGCTTGTACATTTTCTTCCAACAATTTAGCAGTGTCTATATATGCAGTTTTGAATTCTTTTGCAGATGTTTCAGATTTGTTACAAGCTAATATGCTTAATGCAACTCCTAAAATTAAAATGGCTTTTTTCATTTTTGTAAATAATTAATAATTTTTGTAAAAGTAATAATAAGTTGGTAAGTAGCAAATTTGTTGCTTTTTTATTTATTTTTAAACTATAAGAATTTTTTATGTAATTTTAAGATTTCTATAATCATAAACTATAAAAAACGACTTCATTAAATCAATTGTGGTAAATCCTTTAAAAAAAGGTAATAAATTCCTTCACAAACAGTAAAAAAACACTTTAAAACGCTTTAAAATGATTTTTACTTGTTTTTTAGCACATAAATATGCGAAGAAAACTCTTTTTTGAACAATCCAGAAAGATTTGAAATCAAACCTATAAAAAACCCAGAAACAAAATTCATTTTTCCTGTTTTGTATTTTTCAGATAAAAGTGAAACATAAAAACTATCAAACCACATTGGTTTAACATCTTCTAGGTTCATGTTTTGTTTGTCGAATAATTTTTCGATAGCTGTTTTTGAAAAATGCCACAAATGTCTTGGCACATCATAAGCGGCCCAAAATGCTCCGTAATGTTTTGCATCGTACGATTTGAAATTTGGAACCGCAATGATAATTGTTCCTGAAGGTTTTAATAATCGTTTCAATTCAGCTACTTGATGTTCGACATCTGGAACATGTTCTAAAACATGCCACATCGTTATCACATCAAATGAATTGCTTTCTAGTTTTTCAATCGTATCCCCAAACTTAATTCCTTTACCTAAAGCAATTCCTTTTGCTTTATCGTTAGGTTCAATCCCAAGAATTTCCCAATTTTGATTTTTTGCTTCTAAAAGAAAATCACCTGTTCCAGCACCAATATCTAAAATTCTTCCCTTTAGAGGTTGGTACGAATGAATTAAACTCACTTTTTTACGAATAGCATTTCTTTTTACGAAATGATACATTTTTTCAAACAACGTCCGTTTTCCATCCGTGTGCGAAATATAATCTTCAAATTCATAATATGAACCTAGTTTATCCAAAGTAGGTTGCGGATGTGTTTTTAAGAGTTGGTATTCTTCATTTAACAACAAGGAAAAAGATTCTCCGGAAACTGAAAAATCTTTAACGGTAATAAAACTTTTATCTTCTAAAAAATTCATTTATTTTATTTTTATGCGAAAGGGTTATTTTAATAGGGTTAGCAGCGTTGTTTCACGTGAAACATTTTTTACTGAATACTAAAAACTGAACACTGAATACTTTCTTATCTTCCCATGTATATTAACAACACCGAAATATCACTCGGTGAAACTCCGCTAATACGAGAAGCTTGTGCGATAGTTCGAGGTCGTATTTTATTTAATTTTTGTTTGGCCTCAATTGAAATCGATTGAATTTTATCGAAATTAAAATTATCTGGAATAATCATATCTTCTAAACGAGTCAACTTATCCGCATTGTTTTTTTCCTTTTCGATGTAACCAGAATATTTTACTTGAATTTCGGCTTGTTCAACAACTTCGCGATCCAAATCATGTTCTTCAATGTAAGCAGCTACTTTTTTAAACTTTCTAAAATCTTCCAAATCCAATTGCGGACGAGAAAAGACTTTAAACATTTTATCGGGTTGACTCATTGGAGCAGAACCTTTAGCTTCCAAAATTGGATTTGCTTCTTCAGGTTTTAAACTTGTTTCTTTAAAGAAATTCACCATCGCATCCGATTGTGAAAATTTTTGTTCCATACGAATCAAACGGTCTTCTTTCGCTAAACCAATTTCAAATGCTTTAGGTGTTAATCTAAAATCAGCATTATCTTGACGCAATAATGTTCTGTATTCAGCACGAGAAGTAAACATTCGATAGGGTTCTTCTGTGCCTTTTGTAATCAAATCGTCGATAAGAACACCGATGTAAGCCTCATCTCTTTTTAATATAAATGGCTCTCTATTTTGCACTTTTAACGCTGCATTTATTCCTGCCATTAATCCTTGAGAAGCCGCTTCTTCATAACCTGTGGTTCCATTAATTTGTCCTGCAAAATACAAACCTTCTACTAATTTAGTTTCTAAAGTGTGTTGCAATTGTGTAGGAGGGAAGTAATCGTATTCAATAGCATAACCAGGTCTGAAAAATTTCACATGCTCAAATCCAGTTACGGAACGCAATGCTTTAAACTGAACATCTTCTGGTAATGAAGTTGAAAATCCGTTGATGTAATATTCACATGTTGTCCAACCTTCAGGTTCAACAAAAAGCTGGTGACGTTCTTTATCTGCAAAACGGTTAATCTTATCTTCAATCGAAGGACAATATCTTGGGCCAAGACTTTTTATTCTTCCGTTAAACATTGGACTACGATCAAAACCTTCACGTAAAATATCATGCACTTCTAATGAAGTATAAGACATCCAACAAGAACGTTGTGTTTTTAATGGGGCGGTTAAATTAGAATACGAGAATTTCTCTGGAACTTCATCACCAGGCTGTTCAGTCATTTTAGAAAAATCCAAAGAACGGCCATCAACACGTGGAGGCGTTCCGGTTTTCATTCTTCCTGATTCAAAACCAAGTTTCACTAAATCTTCTGTAATTCCAAAAGAAGCACTTTCACCTGCACGGCCACCACCGAATTGTTTGTCACCAATATGAATCAAACCGTTCAAAAAAGTCCCGTTTGTCAACACAACTGACTTTGCTTTAATTTCAACTCCAAGCGAAGTTTTGACTCCAACAATCTTTCCGTTCTCAGCTATAATTCCAGCCACCATTTCTTGATAGAAATCCAAGTTAGGTGTATTCTCCAACATCGTTCTCCACTCATCCGAAAAACGCATTCTGTCAGATTGCACTCTTGGCGACCACATCGCAGGACCTTTTGATTTATTCAACATCTTGAATTGAATCGCTGTCTTGTCTGAAACAATTCCGGAATATCCGCCTAACGCATCGATTTCACGCACAATTTGTCCTTTTGCAATTCCACCCATAGCAGGATTACACGACATCTGCGCAATGTTTTGAAGATTCATTGTCACCAAAAGGGTAGAGCACCCCATATTGGCAGCAGCGGCAGCAGCTTCACAACCGGCGTGACCAGCACCCACAACAATTACATCATATTGATTTAAAAACATCTTTATAAATATTATGTTCCACGTGAAACATTTAAAAAACTTTAGTTTATACGCTTAATGTTCCACGTGAAACATTTGCATTTTTTCTTCTTCTTTAGAACGCATCAAAGCTTCATCTTTAGGTGACTTATCTTTGTATCCACAATAGTGCAAGACACCGTGCGACAATACACGTTTTAGTTCATCATCAAAAGGAACGTTAAAATCATTCGCATTATCCTTAACTCGTTCTACAGAAACGAAAATATCGCCTTGTAATACATTTCCTACCGTGTAATCAAAACTGATGATGTCTGTTAATGTATCATGATCTAAATATTCTACATTAATTTTATGTAAGTAATCGTCATCACAAAAGATATAATTGATTTCGCCTTCATCAAATCCTTCGGATTCAATTATACGAGAAATCCAATCTTCATATTGGGCTTCATTATCGAGTTTGAAATCTGTTTCGTAATTAAAACTAATCATTGCTTTTAAAATAGTTTTGAACCTTCTGGTTAAAATTGGGTTGCAAAGGTAAGCTTTGTCTATTTAATATTTCAACACTATTTAGATATTCTTTTACTTCCTTAGAAAGTGGAGTAGAAGAACCGTTATAGTTTTTTTCATTAGCTTTTGACTGACGCTTTGTGTCTTCACCTTGTTGTTGAATAGCGTTTTCTAATTTTAAAAGTTCATGTTTTAAATTTAACATCTTTTGAAGTGTTTCGTTTTTAAAACCTTTGTTGATTAGTTGCTTTTCAATCTCTTTCATTTGATTTAAAGCATTCATACCTTGATTAGACATTCCTTCTTTTTCTAAGGCTTTTTGAAGTGCATCACGTAATTGTCTTTGTTCTTTAAGAATTTCTAAAACTTTTCCAGCATTACCTTCCGAACCATTTTCGCCTTCTTGATTTCCTTCACCAGATTGACCTTTACCTTCTTTACCTTGTTGCTTTCCTTCACCTGGTTTGTCACCTGGTTTGTCTCCAGGCTTATCCCCAGGCTTCATGCCTTCTTTCATTTTCTCACCCAAACCATCTTGTTTTTTTATAATATCTGGCAATTGCATTCCTTTCCCTTGACCTTTTCCTGGCGATGGTTTTCCTTGACCTTGTCCTTGTGCTTCCATACTCATTTGGCTTTGCACATTGCTCAAAAAATCAGCTAGACGGTTAGCAGAAGTTAAAACATATTGTTGGTGTGAAACTCCTTTCGCAATGTTGTTATCAGCTAATGTTTCTAAACTCTTATCTAAATTATAGTGGATCTCACCTATTTCTTTTAAAATAGTTTCTGATATTTTAGGATTTCGCAAGGAAACTGCAAACAAACTGTCATCTACATGTTTGAACTGTAACTTCAAATCTTGTTGTTTTTTTAGCACTTTGTTCAACTCCAAAGAACGAGTTTGAGTAGCATTAGTAGTTTTAATTAATTTTTCTTCGTCAAATGAAAAAGCCAATAAATTATCTAAAATTTGACGAAGTACTTTTGCGTCTTCTTGCATTTGATCCATTTCACCAGCAGCCATAGAAGCAGCCATCTTTTTACCCATTTGTTTCATTTTTGAAGCAGCGGATTTTTGCTTAGGTTTGGCTTTCTGTTGGTTTTGTTTTTGCAATTCATCTGTGGCTTTCTCTAAATCTTCTTTAACATCTTCCTGTTCGTTTTTGTCATTAGGAATGTCCATAGGAGCTTTTAAATCTTGATTTTCTTTGTCTAATTCTTGAAGTTCCTTTTGAATGTCCTCAAATTCTTTATTGATTTCATCCTGGTTTTTTTTTGTGTTTTCTTTAGCATCTTCAGAAAGTTTATCTTGTTTTTCCGAAAGCTTATCTAATTTATCTGCGATTTGTTCTGCTTTTTTTTCAACATAAAAACGTTTAGTTAACTCAACTAGCTGTTCTAAATTCTGCTTTTGATTTTTTGCATTTTGTTTCAATTTATCCGCTTTATCAAAAAGTTCTTCCTTTTCTAGTTTCTTGGAAAGTTCTTCCAATTCCTTTAACAACTTTTCGTTTTTTTCAGATTGCTTTTCAGCTTCTTCTAATCTTCTTAGCAATTCTTCTTTTTCCTTATCTAGTGATTTTGGATTGAACTCTTCTAAATTCTCAGATAACTTTTTTGTAAATTCTTTCATCATTTCGTCTTGTTGTTTTTGACGATTGATAAAATCTTCTACTTTCTTTTGGTCTTTGAAATCTAAAGTAGATTTTTCTTTATTTATTTTTTGTAATTTATCCAATTCAGAAATTTGTTTTTCTTGATTTTGAAGCGATTTTTCTAAACTATTAATATTTTCATTCTGCTCTTGCAGCTGTTTGTCTTCTTTTTGATCTTCAGTCAATTCATAATGAAGAAAAACAGAAGATTTTGTGCTTTTATAGTTGTTAACTAAATCATTATCAAACACTTCAAAGTAATATTCATAATTTACACCTTCTTCAATCGATAAACCATTAGGAAACGAATAAATAAACTGATCCACCGCTTGCTTATTGATTGCTAAATTCGCTTTTCGTATTGCAGAAGGATTTCCTTTTGGATAAAAAATAACTTGTAACTTCGATAAACCATGATCATCGGCAACTTGACCAATCATCATTTTGGATTTTAACTTTAATGAATCTGGGGCAATTTGAACAGAAATTGTAGGAAATTGATCTTTAATAGTTGCGATTTGATACGACAATTTTTCAAACTCATTAATGTTTCTATTCGATGTAATTACTTCGTAACTCAAATTGTCCATAATTCTTCTTGAAAGTGAAAAATTATTCTCTTTAGATGCAAAAACACTCACTTGATTGTTCGTTTTAAAACTAACTTTATCAGTCGCTAAAGCGTTAATTCTCCAATTGACAACAGTTCCCTCTGGAACAACGGCGTTGCCAGTTCCTTGAATCACTTCCGATTTTTTACCTAAATAAGAAGGGTATTGTAACACCATTTCGAAGTTGGCAATCGTTGGTACATCCACGACTTTAATCTGATACTCTTTTGAATTTAAACCATTCGCTTGAAGTGAAAAATCGACATCTTTAGACAATTTAGAAAAAGTATATTCGAAAACACCAGGTTTTGTGCTTTGTAAAAAATATTCTTCGTCACCAATTTGAATGGCAATATTTTCAGGCATCACTTTTCCCTGAGTTTTGACTTGTAACACAAAATCGGAATTCTGTTGTGCTGTTAATGATTTATTCAATACTACAAATTCAAATGGTGCAGGAGGAGCATATTTAGTTTGAAAGTGCACAACACGATCAAAACTATTGGAAATCACAGCAGAATTTCCAGTCACGAAAAACAAAATCAATAATAAAATAGGTAGAATTGCATAAGGTAATAACTTTTTATTTTTAGCAAAATTCACCGCGTTTGAAAAAGGAATGGGTTGCAAAGAAGCTGCTTTTTGTTCGATAGACGCTGCTAATAATTCAGAATTTTGGTTTTGATTCGCTAATTGTAGAAAGTTCAACAATTTATCTTGTACTTCTGAAAAGTGATTTCCAATGATTCGGGAGGCTTGTTCGTAATTGATTCCTTGTTGTAATTTAAATAATTTAAACAGCGGAAAAGCAATGAATCGAAACAATAAAAACGATTCAACACCAACAAACAACCAGAACAAAATGGTTCTTCCGGATGTGGATAACCACAAAAAGTATTCGATCAATAAGGTAAAAATAAAATACAACAAGCCTAATCCGATGAAAAGAATAACCCCTTTTATCAGTTCGTTGGTGTAAAACTTTTTAATAAACGCTTCGAGTTTATCGAAAATGATGCCTTTTGCTTCCAAAATTGTTGATATACTGTTTATAACCGATAAAAATACAACATCTTGTGTGATTAGTCAATAGGTTTTTAGTGAAACTTAACATTTGTAGAATAGGATTGTTAATAACCATAAGAATTTCTAAATACTAAATTCTTACTTCTAAATTGTAATCGTATCTTTGCACAAAATTTAATGAAATGTCAGTAAGAGTAAGATTTGCACCAAGTCCAACAGGACCTTTGCATATTGGTGGTGTTCGTACCGCTTTATTCAATTATTTATTTGCCAAAAAACATGGTGGTACTTTCTATTTACGTATTGAAGATACCGATCAAACCCGTTTTGTTCCAGGAGCAGAAGCCTATATTTTTGAAGCTTTAGAATGGTTAGGAATTGCACCAGAAGAAACCGTAGGGAAAAACGAAAAATTTGGACCTTATCGTCAAAGCGAACGTAAAGCGATGTACCAACAATATGCGGACCAATTGATTAATTCAGGTTGGGCGTATTATGCTTTTGATACGGCAGATAGTTTAGATCTAATGCGAAAAGAAGCAGAAGCAAATGGAAACACGTTTATTTACAATCATTCGGTTAGAGAACAATTGGATAACTCGTTGACGGTTTCACGTGAAAAAGTGGCGGAACGAATTGCAAATGGAGAACACTATGTCATCCGTTTTAAAACACCTGTGAATGAAATTTTAGAATTAAAAGACATCATTCGTGGCGATATTAAATTTGATACGAATTTATTAGACGATAAAGTATTATTCAAATCGGATGGAATGCCAACCTATCATTTAGCAAATATTGTGGATGACCATTTAATGGAAACTTCGCATGTGATTCGTGGTGAAGAATGGTTGCCATCGATGCCATTGCATGTTTTATTATACAAAGCTTTTGGTTGGAACGCACCAGAATTTGCACATTTACCATTGATTTTAAAACCAATTGGAAACGGAAAATTATCAAAACGTGATGGCGATAAAATGGGATTCCCAGTATTTCCTTTAGAATGGAAAACGGATGAAGGTGTTTCATCAGGTTATAGAGAAAACGGATTTTTCCCTGAAGCGGTGATCAACTTTTTAGCTTTATTAGGTTGGAATGACGGTACCGAACAAGAGATTTTCTCCTTAGAAGAATTGGTAGAAAAATTTGATTTGAACCGAATTCACAAAGCAGGAGCGAAGTTTGACCCTGAGAAAAACAAATGGTTCAATCATCAGTATTTACAAAAGCAAAGTGATGCGAGTTTAGCAGAAAGCTTTAAAACTATTTTAGATAAAAAAGGAATCTCAACTTCTCTTGATTTAACAAAAGTTGTTTCTTTAATAAAAGAAAGAGCGCATTTTGTAAATGAATTTTGGGATTTAGCCGATTATTTCTTTGAAGCGCCAACAACTTACGACGAAAAAGCAGCTAAAAACTGGAAAGAGGAAACACCAGGTTTAATGCATCAAGTAATTTCGGAATTAAACAAGATTGAAGATTTTACTTCAGTTACTATCGAAACGTTGTTAAAAGAATGGATGACAGCTAACGAAATTGGAATGGGGAAAGTAATGCAACCGTTACGATTGAGTTTAGTAGGCGCACTAAAAGGCCCACATTTATTCGACATTATCGAAATGATAGGAAAAGAAGAAACAGTAAAAAGAATAGAAAAAGCGATTGCTAGTTTATAAAAGAAAAGCCCTGATAATTCAGGGCTTTTTTATTAAAGATAAATCGTAATCTGACCACTAATCAAACCAATATTTCCTTTCATTTTTTCGCCAAGTAATTTTACGTTGTCATTGTTTTTAAGGTTTCCGAAGAAGTTGGTTACTCCATATTGATAGCCAATTCTTGCCCTTACATTTTTGATTCCGCCGTTGATTCCAACGTAGAAATTAGCGTTGATTTTTGAAACATCTACAATGTCTTTGGCCATTAAACCGGGTTGGTCTAACAATAAATTGGTTTCGTCGTCTTTATCAAGTCCTAGTTTTCCGTTGACTTGTAAAACTGGACCAAATTCTAAATTCAAATGGTCTTCAATTGCCACATAACTTGGAACAATATAAATTTGAACCGCCGACATTTTAAAATTTGTTTGTGTCTGTAACAATCCTTTTTGTGTTGGAATCGAGAAATTACTATCGGTAAAAAACATCCCAAAACTCATTTGCCAGTTGTTATAATAATTTCCTCTAACACTTAAACCACCAATCCAACCACTTTCTGGAGTTATGGTAAAATTATCCGTATAAATATTTAATTGGGTTAAACCCGCACCAATTCCTATTCGGTTACTGTCTTTATTACCGCGTTGTGCGATTACAACACTAGAAATCATTAAGAATATAACAACTAATTTCTTCATTTATATATTTTTAGGAGGCAAAAATAGGGTTTGTAAAATTGTTTTTGTAACTTTTTACTTTAAAAAGCGTATAACTATAAATCTAAAAACTAAACATTATGGAGTTTATTATGTTTCCAATTATTTTCGTTGGATTAATTGTTCTTTTTTCTTCTTTTTTTACCGTAAAACAACAAATTGTTGCGGTTGTGGAACGTTTTGGAAAATTTCACAGTATTCGTAATTCGGGATTACATTTAAAAATTCCAATTGTGGATAGAATTGCAGGAAAAGTAAACTTAAGAATTCAACAATTAGATGTTATCATCGAAACCAAAACTAAAGATAACGTATTCGTTAAAATGAAAGTTTCGGTTCAGTTTAAAGTGTTACAAGAAAAAGCATACGAAGCGTTTTATAAATTAGAATATCCACACGATCAGATTACGTCTTATGTATTTGATGTAGTGCGTGCTGAAGTTCCAAAATTAAAACTAGACGACGTTTTTGAGCGTAAAGATGATATCGCAGTAGCAGTAAAACGTGAGTTAAACGAAGCAATGACTACTTATGGATATGACATTATCAATACGTTAATCACGGATATTGATCCAGATATTCAAGTTAAAAATGCGATGAACCGTATTAACGCAGCTGACCGTGAAAAAACAGCAGCAGAATACGAAGCAGAAGCTGGAAGAATCAGAATTGTTGCCAAAGCAAAAGCTGAAGCAGAAAGTAAAAGACTTCAAGGTCAAGGTATTGCTGACCAAAGAAGAGAAATTGCTCGTGGTTTAGTAGAATCTGTAGATGTGTTGAACAAAGTGGGAATTAATTCTCAAGAAGCATCGGCTTTAATTGTTGTAACACAACATTATGACACTTTACAAGCAATTGGTGCAGATGCAAATAGTAATTTAATTTTATTACCAAATTCACCTCAAGCTGGAAGTGATATGTTAAACAATATGGTAGCTTCCTTTAGTGCATCAAACCAAGTGGGTGAAATGATGAAAAAAGGAAACATCAAAAAAGTTTCTAAGAAACATCAAAAAGACGAATTTGGAACTGAAGAATCTGAAGAAGTATAAATAGGTGTTGAACTAAATTCAACATGTCAAAACAAAAACCATCAATTTTTAATTGGTGGTTTTTTTATTTCTAAAACTGAACGTTTTAATAAATGTTAACAGGTGGGAAATATATAAGATAATAGTAAAATTATGTAATAAATTGACATATAAATAATTAACCTTTGTAGGTATTTAACAAATCAAAAAAATTATGCCATTAATTAATATTTTAATCGTTCTTATAATAGTTGGTTTCCTGCTTTGGTTAGTAAACAATTACATTCCTATGGATGGTAAAATCAAAAAAATAGTCAACATTATTGTTTTAATTGTTGTGGTTATTTGGGTACTGAAGGCTTTTGGGCTTTTAAGCAAACTTACCAGCATACAAGTATAACTATTTCAAAAATTAATAAATAATATCATATGAATCTCAAAAGAATCTTTGGCGCCGTACTTACTATACTTGGAATTGTTGGACTTATCTATGCCGCTTATCTATTTGTAAATACTGGCGGAACTACAGAAAATATTAAAATGCTAGCAACGTATGGAATTTTAGGTCTTGTATTTTTTATTTCAGGAATCAATCTTGTTCGTACAACAAAAGATGAAGCTTAATCGTTTTTGAATCAAAATTAAGACAACTTGAAATTTTGCATTAATCTCTTTTTATCTTTCACAAAAAGTAAATGATGAAAAAATAATTTACCGGAGTTAAAATTCAAAAATCAAGGTAAAAAGAATCAAAAATTGAAATAAGCCAATTTCAGACCATTTTTTACATGAAGATGTAAAAACACATTGGCTAAAAAAGTTTTTTTCTTACAATTTATTTATGAAAGCCACTTTTTTAAGTTTTTAATTATTAAAATTAAATTTTTGATAGATTTTTATAATGATAATGAAATATTATAAAATAAAAATTATTGATTAGTATAACTTATATTAAATAAAAAAACCTACAAGGAAAAATACCTTGTAGGTTTAATGTCTTAATACAAAAATCTTAATGCTTTTTTATTGTTCTGAAATTTTTGCCCAAGTATCTCTAAGTCCAACTGTTTTGTTGAAAACTAATTTTTCAGCGGTTGAATCTCTATCCACACAAAAATAACCTAAACGTTGAAATTGAAAATGATCTAATTCTTTTGAAGTAACTAAACTTGGTTCAACATAACCCGTAATTACTTTTAATGAATTTGGATTGATGAATTCTTTAAAATCAACTTCTTTGTCTTTATCTGGACTTTCATTGGTAAATAATCGATCATACACACGAACTTCTGCTTCTTTTGCATGAGGAATCGAAACCCAATGAATGGTTCCTTTTACTTTTCTTTGGCTGGCTTCTGTACCACTTCCTGATTTAGAATCTACATCATAAGTAGCATGAATTTCGGTAATATTGCCGTTTTCATCTTTTATAACTGATTCACCTTTAATGATATACGCATTTTTCAAACGCACTTCAGTTCCTAAAGTTAATCGGAAAAATTTCTTGTGAGCTTCTTCTTGAAAATCTTCTCTTTCGATATATAATTCTTTAGAAAAGGGCACTTTTCTAAAGGTCATTACTTCTTCTTCCGGATTATTTTCAGCTTCTAACCACTCTTCTTGATTTTCAGGATAATTTGTAATTACTAATTTCACTGGATCTAAAACCGCCATTACACGAGGTGCAATTTTGTTCAAATCTTCACGAACACAAAATTCTAAAAGCGAAACATCAATCAAATTATCGCGTTTTGCAATTCCGATTGTATTAGCAAAATTTACGATAGCATTTGGCGTATAACCACGTCTTCTCATTCCAGAAATCGTACTCATTCGTGGATCATCCCAGCCTGTAACATGCTTTTCTTCAACTAATTGCAATAATTTACGTTTAGAAACAACCGTATGTGATAAATTTCTACGCGCAAATTCTCTTTGTTTTGGGCGCACCTTTGTTGGGTCATAAATTTGATTTAAAAACCAATCATATAATTCACGGTGAGGCAAGAATTCTAACGTACAAAATGAATGCGAAATTTGCTCTAAATAATCACTTTCACCATGTGCCCAGTCGTACATTGGATAAATACACCAATCATTTCCTGTTCTATGGTGATGTGCGTGCATGATACGGTAAATAATAGGATCACGCATCAACATATTGTTAGCGCCCATCGAAATTTTAGCACGTAAAACGTGAGTTCCTTTTTCGAACTCTCCGTTTTTCATGCGTGTAAATAAGTCTAAATTTTCTTCGATAGAACGATTTCTGTAAGGAGAATCGGTTCCTGCTTGCGTAGGAGTTCCTTTTTGTTGCGCCATTTCTTCCGAAGTTTGGCTGTCTACATACGCTTTATCTTTTTTGATTAATTCCACCGCCCAATCATACAATTGTTGAAAATAATCAGAAGCATAACATTCTTTATCCCATTTAAAACCAAGCCATTCTACATCGCGTTTAATCGCATCCACATATTCTTGCTCTTCTTTAGATGGATTGGTATCGTCGAAACGAAGGTTTACTGGTGCTTTGTAATCGATTCCTAAACCAAAATTTAAGCAAATTGCACTGGCATGACCCACGTGTAAATAGCCATTTGGTTCGGGTGGAAAGCGAAAACGTAATTTATCTGCTGACAAACCATTTTTTAAATCTTCTTCAATGATTTGTTCTATAAAATTCAATGATTTTTCTTCTGTTGACATAGTATCAAAAATTTATGCAAAGATATATAAAGTTTCATGGTTTAATACCTTAAAAATGGCTAAAAATTGGTAAATTTGGTATATAATAAAAGAAAAAATGGGAACTATTAAATTACAAAATATCAGAACATTCTCTTATCATGGTTGTTTGATAGAAGAAGGAAAAATTGGGTCAGATTATAGTGTAGATTTAGAAATTAAAACCGATTTGCGCAAATCTTCTCAAACAGATGAATTGGCTGATACCGTTGATTATGTGTTGTTGAATAAAATTGTAGTGGAAGAAATGGCGATTCGCTCTAAATTATTAGAACATGTTGCCCAACGCATTATTACCAGATGTTTTGCTGAAATTCCGTCAATTTCTCGAATAAAATTAGCAGTTTCAAAACTAAATCCGCCAATTGGAGGTGATGTGGAAGCCGTTACTATTGAAATGGAAGAGTTTAGAAATTAAAAAACGTGTCAATCTGAATTTATTTCAATTTATAATATCATTATCTAATTTTGAGATGCTCAAACGAGTTCAGCATGACAATAAAACTTCTTTTAATCAATTCTATAAGCTCTTTTCTTATATAAATTACTTGAAGCCACAATATGTGCTAAAGCATCTTTTGCTAATTCTTTATTTAGGGTTACAGGAATTAATTCTGTATCGCTTTTTACTTTAAATTGTAGTGGTTTTGCATTGGGATTTAAAATTACAATATCATCTTCAACTCTAAAAGCGTATGTTTCATGAAACAACATTATGGTTCTTCCTTTAGTTCCTTTTGGTAATTTTAGCAAATTTCTTCCTGCCATTGGTGATTTGGTGGTAATTCCAGATAACGCTAAAATAGTTGATGGTATATCCATTTGACTTGCCAAATTATCATAGGTAATTCCTCTCTCAACATTTGGTGCAATGATTAAAGCAGGAATATGAAATTTGTTCACTGGAACTAAATTTTTACCATACGTTCTGGTATTATGATCGGCTATGACTACAAAAATAGTGTTTTTGTAATAGGCTTCTTTTTTTGCTAATTCAAAGAATTTACCAATGGAAAAATCGGCATACTTCATGGCGTTATTTACTGTATTTTTCTTTTTATCGAAAAGTTGAATTCTTCCATCAGGAAACTCAAAAGGCTCATGATTTGAAGTTGAAAACATCAAGGAAAAGAACGATTTATTGCCTAAACTTTTAAAATATTCATTGGCTTTAACCGCTAAATCTTCATCCGAATATCCCCAAGTTCCTTTCATAGCATGTTTTTTTCCATCGGAATCAAAATCAGTTTCATCGATAATATTTTTGAAGCCATTTCCATTAAAAAATGAAGCCATATTATCAAAATTTGCCATTCCACCATAAATGAAACTCGTATCATAATTTTGACGACTAAAAGCATCAGCCAACGTAAAAAATCCTTGTTGTGAACCACTTAATTTTACAATACTTTCAGAAGGGTTGGGTAAAAACCCAGAAGTTACTGCTTCAATACCTCTTACACTTCGAGTTCCGGTACAATATAATTTGGTAAATAATACACCTTCTTTAGTTAATTCATCAAATTCAGGTGTAAGTTTTAAACCGTGTAAACTACCAACATATTCTGCTCCTAAACTTTCTTCTAATAGAATAACTACATTATATTTAGGTTGAGTAACTTCAGGCTTTTGAATATGTAAAAAAGGAACTTCTCCTGGAATAAATTCAGTTACATCCATATATTTTTTTACACGAGTGTACGCTTCTAATTCATCCATTTTACCATACTTTTTAACATCGCCTTCATTCTTCATTGAATACGCTGCAAAAGCCACAGTATAGAATGAATTTAACCCTAATGAATTTGTCATTTGATCAGAACAAAAAATGGCGTTACTCGCATTAATTGGGCGTTTTGATGTTAAACTTCCTCTTGAACCAAAGAATAACAAAAAAGCTACTACAGGAAATAAAATTAATTTAGTTTTATAATTACTTTCAATTGGATTAAATGCCTTTTTTCCAAATTTGAAAGCATAAAACAATGCAACTCCTAATAAAATAGTAGTAATTATCAAAGACGGTAAATAACTTTTAAATAGTGTTCCAACAACTTCTTTGGGATAAATTAAATAATCTAAAAACAAACGATTAGGACGCGTGTCATATTGATTAATAAAGTCTAATGTTGCTAACTCTGTCAATAGAATTAGGAACAAAAAGAAAATGAAATATATATTGAAGAACTTGCTTGTTCTATTTAAAAAACGATTTGGTAAAAAAGTAATAAGAACAAATGGAAGAAAACTTATATAGCAAAGCAGAATTAAATCAAAACGCAGTCCAATACTAAATAATTGAAAATAATTTTCAGTTTCGATAACTCTTTCGTTAAAGATTGTAAATAAAAAAATTCTATTTAATGTTAAAATAAGTAATCCAATTAAAATAAAATTAAAAACAGGCTTTAAATAATAGATTTTTCTCATTTTTTATTGTAAATATTTAGTGAATCAAAAGTATTATAATAATATTTACAAATAGAAATTATAGCTTAATATTTACTTAATATTTTGGATAAGTAGAAATAAAATGTAAATTTGCAGTCCGTTCAAGTAAGGGCGTCGTGGCCGAGCGGCTAGGCAGCGGTCTGCAAAACCGTCTACTCCGGTTCGAATCCGGACGATGCCTCTAAAACCTTCTAAGAAATTAGGAGGTTTTTTTATGGAATAATTTTTAGAAAAAATTAATTAAAAGATATTTCGAATCCGGACTAAGTCTATAAAACCTTCTAAGAAACTAGGGGTTTTTATTGGAAAATTTGAAAATAATTGGTCTTATTGATTTATGTAAACCATCACCAAACATATAATTTGTTTTTATATCTCTTATTAAGATAAAATCATTTTTCTTAACTTTTTTTAATAGTTCTACAACTTCATCAGTAATAACATTACCCTCAATTGTTATAGTATCAAATCTTGGAATTTTTATAGAAAATTGAGTAACTTCAAATTTTACATCAAACAAAAGATCAATGTATTTGATACCAATTTTAGCCTCTCTCGTTTCTTCTAAAGTAAAAATTAAATTCCCTTTAGTACTATATTCTCCATTTAAAGTTCCGATTGGTGCAGGCAATCCTTTAATTCTAAAAACATGTTCTTCAATAACTTTTGAACCATCAAAATATTCTATTTCAACAAATACTGTGGTTTCATTACCAGAACCTGGACGAAGAACATATTTTCCATCCTTTTTTTTGGAAACACCATTGCCATAAATAACATACGATCTAGCATTGTTAACCGCAATAGAAATAGAATTTTCAACACCACGATAGACTACGTTCATTTTATCTAAAGAAACAACACTTCTTGCAGCTGGAATAGTATCTTGAGCGTAAATTGATAAAGAAAATAAAAGGAATAAAATGTATTTCATAGGTTTAAAAATTAGATCCTGAAACGAGTTCAGGATACAAACATTGAAAAATATTATTCAGAAACTGTTGTATTTGGTAACAACTTATTCGTTATCATTTCTTTTTCTTTTGGGAAGAAACCTTGGAGGATAAAAAACAAACCGAAAATTAAAATTACCATACTAATCACTCGTTTGATTTTGTAAATATTTGCTGGAATTAATTTGTGCTTCAATTGTTTTGCTAATAATATTTTTGCAACATCGAAAGCCAAATAAAAAACTAAAATTGAAGCGAAAAAAACAGAAATTCGTGAAGTATTCATTTCCATTTGAGGTCCGTATGTAATGATTATCATCATCCAAAAACCTAAAACACCAATATTGATAAAATTCAATAAAAAACCTTTGAAAAACAAAGCAAAATAATTTTTCTTAGGTATATTATCGTCATCTTGTTCAATTTCTGTTTGTTTTTTGAAATTTCTTTTGAGTTGAATAAACGAAATTAATCCGTAAGCCAACATGATAATCCCACCAATAACAAAAAGTGTTGGATTATCTTTTAATTGTTCTAAAAGTTGATTGGTGCTTAAATAAGCTATCAAAATAAAGATAATATCGCTAAAAACAATTCCTAAATCAAAAGTAAAAGCAGCTCTAAAGCCTTTGGTAATACTGGTTTCAAGTAAAACAAAAAAACCAGGACCAATTGAAAAAGCTAACAAAAGTCCCCAAGGAATTGCGGTAAGTATATCGTGTAAATGCAAATTTTAGTCTCAGTCTCGGTTCTCAGTCGCAGTATTGCAACTAAAAATTGTTAATAGTACGAAAATACAAAAAAAAACTGAAAACTGTGACCGAAAACTGTGACTAACTTTACTTCGCTTGTTCTATCGTTCCTCCAGCTATTTTCTTTTCGTTGATTTGTTTTGGTTTTCCATAGATTATAATTTCACCACCAGCTCTTGTTTTAGCATCTACTAAATCTGTAGCATGCACGTGAGCCATACCGCCAGCGTTTACCGTAACTACTGTTTGTTCTGTTTTACAATCTTGACCATCATATTTTCCACCAGAATTCGATAAAATATCTTGGTTTTTTACTGTTCCTTGGGTGGTTACAATACTTCCTTGTGAAACGCGAACTTGTAATCTATCTGCTTGTAAATTAGTAAGTTTAATTTCTGAACCTTCTTTACAAATGATATCAAAATTAATCGCAGAAATTTCATCTTTTGAAGAAACTCTACTTCCTTCATTCGCTTCAACAGCTTCTAATTTTTTGTAATAAACGGTAGCCGAAACAGCGTCACCACTTAACATTTTTGTCAAAGGCATTCTGATTTTTAATTCGCCATTTTTATTTACCAATTCTACTTCTTGCGAATTTGCTCCTTTTAAAATAATTTTATTTTCTGATGAAGCTACTAAGTTGACATCAATCTTATCAAATGCAGTTATTTTGGTAAAATCACCAACGTTTTTTTCGGTTTGGGCAAAACCTATCGAACTAATTAGTAATAAACTATAAACTATTTTCTTCATTTTCTTTTTTTTTTTATACCTACAATACTATAAATCTTGTAGGAAACTAATCACTTAAAATTACTCTCTCTTTCTTAAATAATGAAAATCCAATTGTTTCTTCACTAAATCGGCGTTTTTTACTTTAACGTAAATTTCGTCTCCTAATTGTAAAATGTTTTTAGAAACTTCACCCACTAGAGCATATTGTTTGTCATCAAATGTGTAATAATCATCTCTAATTTCACGAATTCTAACCATTCCTTCGCATTTGTTTTCAATGATTTCTACATAAATTCCCCATTCGGTTACACCAGAAATTACACCTAAAAACTCTTCATCTTTGTGATCTTGCATGTATTTTACTTGCATGTATTTCACAGAATCGCGTTCGGCTTGAGCCGCTAAACCTTCCATTTGTGAAGAATGCACACATTTTTCTTCATAATCTTCTTCACTTACACTTTTTCCGCCGTCTATGTAATGTTGTAACAAACGGTGTGCCATAACATCTGGATAACGACGAATTGGCGAGGTAAAATGACTATAATAATCAAAAGCTAATCCGTAGTGACCAATGTTTTCAGTTGAATAAGCCGCCTTACTCATACTTCTAATTGTTAATGTATCAACTAAATTTTGTTCTTTTTTACCTTGAACTTCTTCTAATAAATTATTTAACGAACTCGAGATGTCTTTTTTAGATCGGAAATTAATTGAATACCCAAACTTAGCAATCACAGCTTGAAGATTGATTAATTTATCTTCATTAGGTTCATCGTGAATTCTGTAAATAAAGGTTTTCTTTTGTTTTCCAATGAATTCCGCTACTTTTCTATTTGCTAAAAGCATGAATTCTTCAATTAAATGATTGGCATCTTTGCTTTGTTTGAAATAAACTCCAACAGGTTCAGCTGCTTCATTCAAATGAAATTTTACTTCTACTTTATCAAATGAAATTGCTCCGGCTGCCATTCTTTTTCTTCGTAGAATTTTAGCTAATTCATCCATTTTTAAAGTGGCTTCAACTATTGGTTTAGGAACACTATATTCTTTTCCAGTTAATGAAATTTCGGCAGGAATAACGTCTGATTTCGTTTCGATAATATTTTGTGCTTCTTCATACGCAAATCGTTGATCTGAATAGGTTACTGTTCTACCAAACCATGAATCAACTACTTCCGCTTTATTATTTAATTGAAAAACGGCTGAAAAAGTATATTTTTCTTCATGTGGTCGAAGCGAACAAGCAAAATTAGATAATACTTCAGGAAGCATTGGAACTACTCTATCTACCAAATACACCGAAGTTGCTCTATTATAAGCTTCATCATCTAAAATGGTTCCTTCTTGCAAATAATGTGAAACATCAGCAATATGAACTCCTATTTCATAATTTCCATTCTCTAAGATTTGAAACGATAACGCATCATCAAAATCTTTAGCATCTTTTGGGTCAATTGTAAATGTTAAAACATCACGCATATCGCGACGTTTTTTAATTTCTTCTTCTGTTATTGAAGTATCTATTTTATTTGCATACGCTTCCACTTCAATAGGAAAATCATACGGTAAACCATATTCGGCTAAAATTGCATGAATTTCTGTATTGTGTTCTCCTGGTTTTCCTAAAACTTTTATCACAGAACCAAAAGGAGAATCGGCTTTTTTAGGCCAGTCTTCTAAAGTTACTAAAACAACATCTCCATGTTCAGCATCATTAATTTTATTTTTCGGAATAAAAATATCAGTATACATTTTAGCATTTGCAGTAGTAACAAAAGCAAAATTTTTCTGAATATCAATCACGCCAACAAATTCTGTTTTTTTACGTTCTAAAATTTCTAAAACTTCTGCTTCTGGCTTACGAGAACTTCTTCGATTATAAATATATGCTTTTACTTTATCGCCATCTAAGGCATGATTTAAATTAATAAAAGGAACAAAAACATCATCTTCTAATTCATCACAAACAAAATAGCCATTTTTACGAGAAGTCATATCGATAACTCCTTCATAATATTCTGCTTTGGAAATAATTTGATATTTTCCAATTTCAGTTTCATGAATTTTGTCTTGAGCTTTTAAAATTTTTAAATCTCTAATAATTTCGTTGCGGCTTTTCGTATCTGAAAGCTCTAAAACAGCAGCGATTTGTTTATAGTTAAAAGATTTAGAAGGTTCTTTTGAAAGTATTTTAAATATTTGTGCAGTAAAATCTTTTGGTTTATTTCCTAATTTTTTTGGTTTCTTACTCATTGTATCATTTCTAATTAATGCTGAAAGTTACGAAATAGTAATTAGTTTACTATAATTTGAGCTTAGTTTTAATGAAAAAATAACTTTTCGTATATTTGTTAACTAACGAAAAATGTAAAAGACATGAATGATTTTGTAGTAGTAGCGATTTTTAACCATCAACGAGAAACTTTAACTCTAAGAAGTGTTTTGGAGCGAAAAAAAATTCCATACATAATTCAGGATGAAACTGTAGTTTCGGTTGATCCTTTATCAAGTATGAGTTTAGGAAATATTAGTTTAAAAGTGGATGAAAATTACGTAGAGGAAGTTAAAAATATTTTAAAGAAAAAAAAGAAAGATAAATTCATAATCTAATTCAATTTAAAGCTGCCAGAAATGAGCAGCTTTTTTTATTTTCTATTTTTTATAATTTCAAAGTTTTCAACATTTATTAAATACAACAAAAAATATTTTTAATTAAATTTAAATTTATGATGGTTATTATAGTGTGTTAATATGTGGAATAAGTTTTTTTACAGAAGTGATTTTTAAAAGTTATTGTTAGTTATACAAAGAAATTAACAATTTAGTAATCTTCTAATGAATTGAAAATTAGTTAAAATTTGAATTATAGAATTAACTTATCAACATCTGTTCATAGTTGGTTTTATAGTTGTTTTGTAAATAACTTCATTTTTGATTTTCTGTTGAAAACTAATTTTTTTCTATTGATAACTTTTCTAAAAAATCGTGAAACTAAATTAGGAATTTCAATTACGGTTTTGGATTACAATTTATTTTCATACAACCAAAAAAAACTTCTAATTTTCTATCCAAAGTTGTTAACATAAGTTGTTAATTTAAAGTTAACTGATTATCAACGATTTATAAAAAAGAATTAACATTTGATAAAAATCACTGTGGAAAAGTGAATACTTTGTTGATTTTTAATGAAATAGATTAAAATTTCATATTGTTTCGTTGGTTTTTAAAATCTTCTTTTAAGAGTTCAAAATCTATTTTTCCTTTTGTCTTTTTAAGGTGTTCTAAAATCACAAAACTGCGTTCTATTTTTAAGTTAGAACTTTTAAATCGATTAATTACATGAATTAGTGTTCGTTGCGCTCCAGGAGTTAGTTTGTGAAATAAAATACTTCCATCAGGATCGTTGTATAAAACCTCTTCCATTTCTTCCGAAATAGGCATTCCATATTTAGATACATCGGGTTGAAGCTCTACTACTATATTTTCACCTACATTTATATTGCTTTCTTTTAAAATCTCTTTATTTAATAAAAGGTAATGAAAGCTTCCTTTTGGAGCCATTGCTCTACTAACAGTAATTGTATTATTTAAGGTACATTTTACACGTTTATCGGTTGTGATTTTTAATAATTCTTGATAAACATCTTCAGGAATTTCTATATACGGCCCGTGTCCTAAATTGTTTTCGTCGAAATACTTAATTTTTGCCTGAAATTTCATTTATTTACTATTTATATCCATAGCAAATTTAATATAAAACAACAATTGATTACTTTTGTAAAATATATTTAACAACACAACACATCATGAAAATTTCAATTGGAAACGACCACGCTGGTCCAGACTACAAAAAAGCAATCGTTCAGTTTTTAGAAGAAAAAGGACATACAATATATAATCACGGCACAGATACATTTGATAGTGTAGATTACCCTGATTTTGGTCATCCAGTTGCGTATGACGTTGAATCAAAAAAAGCCGATTTTGGAATTGTTATTTGCGGATCAGGAAATGGAATTGCTATGACAGTGAATAAACACCAAGATATTCGAGCTGCTTTATGTTGGACTAAAGAGATTGCCGCTCTAGCACGCCAACATAATGATGCTAATATTTTAAGTATTCCTGCTCGCTATACTTCTATTCAACAAGCTATTGAAATGGTAGATACTTTTTTAAATACTCCTTTTGAAGGTGGAAGACATGCAAATCGTGTAAAAAAAATAGCTTGTAAATAAGAATTTATAGAATTCATGGGAAACAATCACGTTCACATTATTAAGCACGAGGTTAAATCTAATAATTTAGTTTTTTCTATTTTATTAAATTTATTGATTACAGTAGCACAAATTGTGGGCGGTATAATTTCAGGAAGTTTAGCATTGATTTCAGATGCTTTGCATAATTTTTCAGATGTACTTTCTCTTGTTTTTAGTTTAGTAGCTCATAAACTATCCCGCAGAAAAGCATCTATAGATCAAACATTTGGCTTAAAAAGAGCCGAATTAATTGCAGCTTTTGTTAATGCGGCTACTTTAATTATTGTTGCTTTTATTTTAATTTATGGTGCCGCTGAACGCTTTTTTAATCCACATGAAATCGAATCAAATTTAGTAATTTGGCTTGCAGCTTTGGGAATTTTAGTAAACGGACTATCTGTTGTTTTATTAAAAAAAGATGCAGATCATAATTTAAATATGAAATCGGCTTATTTGCATCTGCTAACTGATATGATGGCTTCTGTAGCTGTATTGGTTGGTGGATTACTAATGAAATTTTATGGCTGGTTTTGGGTAGATAGTGTTATGACTATTTTAATAGCTATTTATTTAATTATAGTGGGATATGATTTGATTATAAAAGCCACAAAAATGTTAATGCTCTTTACACCAGAACATATAGATATTAAAGAGATAGTTAGAGAAGTACACAAAATTTCCGGAGCAGGAAAATTACATCACATTCATGTTTGGCATTTGAACGAAGAAGAAATTCATTTAGAAGCCCATTTAGATTGTCCAGAAGATTTCACTTTATCGCAATTTGATGAAGTATTACATCGAATAGAATTGGTATTATTTCAAAAATTTGGTATCAATCACATTACTATTCAACCCGAATTTAAAAAAGAAGACCCAAAAGATTTTATTGTTCAAGATTAGAAATTACAATTAGTTCCATAGAATTCTCAGAATAAAGCGCAAAATAATTAATTGAAGTATTGCAACTACGAAAAATTTTAGTAAAAAAGGGCACTTTGAAATTTTATGTCTAAAAATCAACATTCCAATAATACCGCCAAATAATCCTCCTAAAAAAATGAACCACAACAAACGAATTTCCGGAATACGGTTACCATTTTTTCTGGCCATTTTTTTGTCATAACCCCAAACAAAAAGAGTTATTAAATTTATAATCAATAAATAAAATAATATTGGTTCCATAAGGAATATAATTTTATTCAAAGATAGTATTTTAGCAGTTCAATTTTTATTTACTATGACTAACATTCAATTCATTCAAAACCAAACCAACATTGCTCCAAAAAGCATTGAAGCTACTATAAAATTACTTTCGGAAGATTGTACGATTCCCTTTATTTCGCGTTACCGTAAAGATCAAACTGGAAATTTAGATGAGGTGCAAATTGAAGCGATTTCAAAATTAAATAAGCAATTTGATGAAATCATCAAGCGAAAAGAAAGTATTTTAAAATCGATTGAAGAGCAAAAGGCTCTTTCCCCTGAATTGAAATCGAAAATTGAAAATAGTTTTGATTTACAAGAATTGGAAGATTTTTATTTACCCTACAAAAAGAAGAAAAAAACCAAAGCCGATGTGGCTCGCGAAAACGGACTAGAGCCATTAGCAAAAATTATCATGAGTCAAAAAAATGATGATATTGAGTTTTTAGCTTCAAAATATCTGAATGCAAACGTTAAAAACGAAGACGAAGCCTTACAAGGCGCTCGCGATATTATTGCCGAATGGATTAACGAAAACATCTTTATTCGTAAAAGTTTACGTCGCCTATTTCAACGAAAAGCAGAAATCACAACCAAAGTGGTTAAAACTAAAAAGGATGACGAAGCGGCTCAAAAATTCAATCAATATTTTGATTGGAACGAACCTATTTCAAAAGCACCATCACATCGTTTATTAGCGATGTTGCGTGCCGAAGCTGAAGGTTTTGTCAAACTAAATGTAGCGATTGAAAAAGAAGAAGCCTTAGATTTTATCGAAGAAAACATCATCAAAAATAAAAATTCTGAGGCAACAGAACATTTAGAATTAGCCATTAAAGACAGTTACAAACGCTTGTTAGAACCTGCTATTTCTAATGAAACGTTACAAGAAGCAAAAGCCAAAGCGGACATTAAAGCAATTGATGTATTTTCAGAAAATTTACGCCAATTGTTGTTAGCACCACCTTTAGGAGAAAAACGAATTTTAGCCATTGACCCAGGATATAGAACAGGTTGTAAGGTGGTTTGCTTGGATGAAAAAGGAGATTTGTTAAACAACGAAACTATTTATCCACACGCGCCACAAAATGATACAGCTATGGCGATGAAAAAAATCCGTTCGATGGTGAATGCGTATAATATTGAAGCGATTTCTATTGGAAATGGAACCGCTTCTCGTGAAACGGAATTTTTTATTAAAAAAATTGCTTTTGACAAACCTGTTCAGGTTTTTGTGGTTTCAGAAGCGGGCGCATCGGTGTATTCTGCAAGTAAAATTGCGCGTGAAGAATTCTCAAATTATGATGTAACGGTTCGTGGTTCGGTTTCGATAGGAAGACGACTTTCCGATCCATTGGCAGAATTGGTAAAAATCGACCCAAAATCAATCGGAGTTGGACAATATCAACACGATGTAGATCAAACCAAATTGCAATCTGCATTGGATAGCACTGTAATGAGTTGCGTGAATTCAGTGGGAATTAATATTAATACAGCCAGTAAATCGTTGTTGAGTTATGTTTCTGGAATTGGCGAAAAAATGGCGGAAAATATCGTAGCTTATCGTTCAGAAAATGGTCCGTTTGAAGACAGAAAACAACTGAAAAAAGTACCAAGATTAGGCGAAAAAGCCTACCAACAAGCGGCAGCTTTTATTAGAATTCGTGACGGGAAAAATCCGTTAGATAATTCGGCAGTACATCCCGAAGCGTACCCTATTGTGGAAAAAATGGCAAAAGATTTAGGCATCAAAACCACCGAATTAATTGCCAACAAAGAAAAAATCGCACAAATTAAACCAGAAAATTACATTACAGCAGAAATCGGGATTTTAACGTTGAAAGACATTTTAAAAGAGTTAGAAAAACCAGGTTTAGACCCAAGAAAAGCCGCTAAAATTTTTGAATTTGACCCAAATGTAAAAACCATAAAAGACATAAGAGTAGGAATGATTTTACCTGGAATTGTCAATAACATCACTGCTTTTGGTTGTTTCGTTGATGTGGGTATCAAAGAAAGTGGTTTGGTGCACATTTCCCAACTTAAAGAAGGCTATGTTTCTGATGTAAACGAAGTTGTAAAAATGCACCAACACGTGCAAGTAAAAGTCGTTGAAGTTGACGAAGCTAGAAAACGCATTCAGTTGACGATGATTTTATAATTTTTTTGAGGGTTATCAAAATAAAATCCCAAATTCCAGCTAATTAAAGTTGGAATTTGGGATTTTAAATATTTGAATTTAAAGAAAATTATTCTTTAGTTTCTTCTTCTTTTTTAGAATTTGCTGGTTGATCGTCTTTGGCTGCGTTTTTAAATTCTTTAATTCCGTTACCAATTCCTTTCATTAATTCTGGAATTTTTTTTCCTCCAAAAAGAAGTAAAATAATAACAACCACAAGAATTATTTGAGGCATTCCAATAACGCCTAAAAATATAGCTAATGCATTCATTTTTTCTAAAATTTAAAGTACAAAGATATAAAGAAATTAACAAATGATTATTTTTTAACGATTTATTATACTATTCCAATTTACAAACCCGTTGTATTTAGTATATTTGTGATATAAATGGGTTCAAAAATGGCTAACAAAAAGCTAAAAAGGCAACTACTTCTAAAAAAGCTTTACAACAAAAGAAGACTGGTTATTCTTAACGAAGATACTTTTGAAGAAACGTTTTCATTAAAATTAAACTTAATGAATGTCTTTGTTGTGGGAACTATCGGTGCCATTTTAATCATTTTTGTAACTACTTATATCATTGCTTTTACACCTTTACGCGAATATATACCTGGTTATGCTTCATCAAAATTAAAACAAGATGCATTGGAAATGGCAATAAAATCAGATTCTCTGGAAAAGTCGGTAAAAATAAACAATGCATATATTGCTTCTATTAAAAAAGTATTAACGGGCGATTTAGAATATGCGAAGTTGAACAAAGATTCTATCAAAGCTTTAGATATTTCCGAAATTGATGTATCGGCGCTTTCACCAACAGAAAAAGAAGAAGAATTACGAAACCAAGTTATTAAAGAAGACAAATACAATGTATTTGAAAGCTCAAAACCTAAAGTTAGTTTTGTATTGTTTCCGCCTGCCCAAGGTGCTATTTTGCAAAAATATAATGTTGCCAATAAACATTTAGCCGTTAAAATTGCTTTAACTAATAATACACCTATAAAATCGGTTGGAGCAGGAACTATCATTTTTTCTGATTGGACACCAAGTTCGGGTTATGTGGTGATTATTCGTCATAAAGATGATATTTTGTCGGTGTATAAAAACGCAGCTTCGGTGACAAAATCACAAGGAAACATTGTGAGATCTGGTGAAGTTATTGCTCTTGCCGGAAATGCCAATGCTGTCCAAAATTCGGGTGCAACACTTCATTTTGAATTATGGAAAGATGGTTTTCCAATTGATCCAACACAGTTTATCAATTTCAATTAACATGTCAGTAAAAGCTTTTGCAGCAAAATTATTTGCTAAAAGAATTCATGCGAAAACCCAAAAATGGGCTAATAATCCTGTTGAAACCCAACAAAAAGTGTTTCAAGAATTAATCAAAGAAGCGACTCAAACGCATTTTGGCAAAGACCACCATTTTTCATCTATAAAAACGTTCTCGGATTTTGCTCAAAAAGTTCCTGTTCGCGATTACGAAGGGTTAAAACACTATGTTGATAAAGTAGTAAAAGGCGAAGAAAATGTACTTTGGAAAGGAAAACCATTGTATTTTGCTAAAACGTCTGGAACTACTTCAGGTGCTAAATATATTCCATTGACAAAAGAATCGATGCCATTTCATATTCAAGCAGCTCGAAACGCTATTTTGAGTTACATACACGAAACTGGAAACGCAGAATTTGTAAAAGGTAAAATGATTTTCTTGCAAGGAAGCCCGCTTTTAGAAGAAAAAAACGGTGTCAAATTGGGAAGATTATCAGGAATTGTAGCGCATTTTGTTCCGAAATATTTACAAAAAAACCGAATGCCAAGTTGGGAAACCAATTGCATTGAAGATTGGGAAACGAAAGTCAATGCTATTGTTGAAGAAACCATCAATGAAGATATGTCGGTGATTTCAGGTATTCCGTCTTGGGTGCAAATGTATTTTGAGAAACTAGCAGCAAAAGCAAATAAACCTGTTGGCGAAATCTTCAAAAACTTTAATTTGTTCATTTATGGCGGCGTAAATTACGAACCATATCGTGCGAAATTTGAAAATTTAATTGGAAGAAAAGTCGATTCTATTGAGTTATTTCCAGCTTCTGAAGGCTTTTTTGCTTACCAAGATTCACAGAAGGAAAAGGGAATGCTATTGCTATTAAATGCTGGAATTTTCTACGAATTCATAAAAGCAGACGAATTTTTTACCGAAAACCCAAAACGCTACACCATTGGAGAAGTTGAATTAGGTGTTAATTACGTTTTAATTATTTCTACTAATGCTGGACTTTGGGCTTATAATATTGGCGACACAGTTCAGTTTACTTGTTTAAAACCATATAGAATTATAGTTTCAGGTCGTATTAAACATTATATTTCCGCTTTTGGCGAACATGTTATTGGAAAAGAAGTAGAATCAGCATTAAAAGAAGCAATGGAAGGAACTGATGTTCGTGTAAATGAATTTACAGTTGCGCCACAAATTACACCAAACTCAGGATTACCGTATCACGAATGGTTCATTGAATTTGAAAATGAACCAACCAATTTAGAACAATTTGCACTAAAAATAGACGCTGCCATGCGCAAACAAAACGTGTATTATGACGATTTGATTGTTGGTAATGTGTTGCGAACTATAGTAATTACGAGTGTTCCAAAAAATGGTTTTCAAGAGTATATGAAATCCATTGGCAAATTAGGTGGACAAAATAAGTTACCACGATTAAGCAACGATAGAACCATTGCGGGTTTTTTCACAAGTAATAAATAACTGTTTTGTCATTCTGAACTTGTTTACTTCGTCAGTTCGCAAGCTCGGGTCAGAATCTAAAAAGAGAAGCTGAACTTGTTTCAGCTTGACAGAGTTTCTAATAATATATTTTAATGAATAAGTTTTTAGTTTTATTTTTTATTTCTTTTTCCCTTTCTGCTCAAATCAAAGGCGTAGTCAAAGACAGTCTTTCTAGCGAGCCGATTCCGTATGTGAATATTTGGGTGGAGAATGAAACAGTTGGAACTACATCAGAAATAGATGGAACTTTTTCATTGGCTATAAAAGAAGAGAAAGTATTGGTTTTTTCAGCTTTGGGTTATGAATCAAAAAAGGGGGCATCAACAAATGAAGTTATATTTTTAAAACCAATTGCTTATGAATTGAATGAGGTGGTGGTTGAGCAACCTAGATTTAAGGAAGAAATAGAAATTGGAGATGTAAATAAGCCTAATTATTTGCCAGAACCTCAAACCACACCATGGATTCATGCAAGAAAATTTGAATTTAATCAGATAAGGGGCAATAGTAAGTTCATTAAAAGTTTAAAATTTTTTACGAATAGCGAAGTAGATAACGGAGTTTTTAGAGTAAGAATTTTTGAAGTAAATACAGAAGGAATGCCAGGAAAGGATTTAGTAGATGAAGACATTTTAGTTACAGTAAAAAAAGGAAAAAAGAAAACAATTGTAGATGTTTCAAAGTTTACAATTCAAATTCCTGAAAATGGAATAATTGTTGGATTTGAAAGTTTAATAATTGAGCAAAATAAATTTGAACAAGAAGTTCATAGTCAAAAACCTAAAAAGGGGTTTAAAGTAACGAATTATTCTCCTCATATCATGTATTTTTATAATGATTTTGTGGAGCATTACACTTATAGATCAGGCAAATGGTTATATTTTAATAAGGCTTATAAAGAAAAATTCAAAGAAACTTACAGAATACCTATTCCAGCCATAAACCTAATTTTAACCAACTAATGAAATACATATTTTTATTATACTTAATCTCATGTTCCCTTTCTGCTCAAATCAAAGGCGTAGTCAAAGACAGTATTTCTGGCGAACCCATTCCATTTGTGAACATTTGGGTAGAAAATGAAACAGTTGGAACTACATCTGAAGCAAATGGTAGTTTTTTCTTAGATGCTTCCAAACAAAAAAACATTGTTTTTTCAGTCTTGGGATACGAAAAAAAAACAATTAAGGGGTCTGAAATCACTTCAGTTAATTTAAAACCAACAGCATACGAACTCGATGAAATTATAGTTCTTAATAAAAAACAGACCAAGAAAACAGAAATTGGAAATATCAAAAATGCTATTTTTCAATCGTTTGACAATGGGCCAAAAGTAGAAGCTAAGTTTTTCCCATATCAGTCGACGTATTCCAAAACTAAATTTATAAAAGAAGTAACCATTTTTACAGACAGTAGAATAGATAGCGCCACTATTAAAATACATTTTTATAGTGTGGATGAAAATGGTGCACCTGGAAAAGAATTAGTACATAAAGATTTTGTGGTTACTTTAAAAAAAGGAGTGCTAAGACATAAATTTGATGTGTCGCATTACGATATGGTTTTTCCTGAAAAAGGACTCTTTGTTGCCTATGAAAAGTTATTCATTGAAAGCAACAAAACGGGAACAAAATATCAGCCTTATGTATTGTATAATTTTGTAGAAAGAGACTTTTTTTATACGTATTCTTATGGAAAATGGCACAAACAAGAAGCAGATTTACAAGGAAAATTACTATTAAACGAACCATCAATAAACCTGATTTTATCCAACTAAAAAATAAAAATTGTACCTTTGTAGGTTAGATAAACAAAATATTAATGAAAGACATTAAAAACATTTCGCGTTCTAGAGCGCAAGAGTCCTCAGCAGCTATTGAGCGACTGTACATTACCATGAGACATTTATTCAACAGAGGTTTCTATAAACCAATGGGTGTTTCTGGAGAAACTTTAAGAGAAGCATTATTAGCGCTTCGACCAGAAATTTATGGCTCAATTGCCGAAGAAAAAGTAGAATTAAATGGATTGTTGTATGTAATTGAACGTTTGCCAGTAGGAATTGAACAATGCAGATACATCAATTTAACTTCAGATGAAGGGTATTCAAATTCACACTTTAAAGCAATCGTTCCACCAAAAAGAAGAAGAAATTGCTACCGTATTGACGATGAGCAAATGAACATCGAAATTACCCGCGGCCGTTCAGACATCTATGATATTTTAACCCATTTAACCTTTATTTTTATCGAATCACATAAAATTAAAGACCGTGTTTTAATCGATGAAGAAGGAAGATTTACTCGCGATTGGGAAAAATTAGAACAAGTAGTTTTACAAAACAAAAAACTTACTTTAGTTGATAGAGAAAAAGCAATTTCGCACGCTTCAAATATTTTAGGTAGAACTTTTGCAGAAGTAAAAGCAATTTACGAAGATTTTGGAACTACAGAAACTCCAGAACGTTTTCTTCACATTGTATATTGGTTAGGAAAATTAGCTATTGAAGAAGTGGTTGATAATAATAAACGTACCATAACTTTTAGTCCAATTTTGAGAGAAAGGTTAGGACATCATATTTATGGCGAAATTTGGGCCAACAACATTAAAGAAGTTTTGGTAAAAAACAATTTGATTGAGCGACCAATTCACGTTATTAGTGCGAATATGCACAGCGTAATGAATTCTATTTTTGCCGAACCTGTTTTAGGAAAAAAATATAAAGATGCTGCTGATTTTCAAATATTTGAAGATTTAAGTAGTTCAAATAATAAAGAACTACGCAAGAAAGTAGAAGATTTAGCGTTACAACAAGGAATGATTTCGTTACCAGATACATCTGGAACCAACATTGACGTTCAAATATTTGATACGGCAAAAATTGATATTAAAAAATCTGCCTTTGCCAAAGCTAATTTGGGCGATAATAAACCGGTTTTAATTGTAATGGATTATGCGTTTGGTGAACAAGCTTATGAAACGATTGATGAATTATTGAAACCGTATAAAATTGCCAAAAACAAATTGTTTTTAAATGTAGAATCGGTTTCTATTATGGGGAAAGCAGGAATTTTAGAAGGAGGGAAAGGTGATATCATGATTCCAACAGCACACGTGAATGAAGGAACGGCTGATAATTATTTCTTTGAAAACGAATTAAAAGCAGCAATGTTAAAAGGAAATGATATTCCGGTTTTTGAAGGACCAATGATTACCGTATTGGGAACATCATTGCAAAATAGAGATTTGTTGAAGTTTTTTCACGAGTCTACTTGGGAAGCCATTGGGTTAGAAATGGAAGGCGCATATTATCAAAAAGCCATTCAATCGGCATCAAAAATTAGAAAAAGTATTAATCCAAATGTAAAGGTTCGATACGCTTATTATGCATCAGATAATCCATTAGAAACAGGAAGTACATTAGCTTCAGGCGGATTGGGAACTACGGGTGTAAAACCAACGTATTTAATCACGATTAAAATATTAGAACAAATCTTTAACGTAAAATAAGCATAAATGAGTACAAATTCTCAAGACCAAGAAATAGATTTAGGACAAATAGGTGCTGGAATTAAAAAATTATTGAACAGTATTTTAAATACAATTTTTGATTTCATTTTCTTTATAAAAAAGAAAATTATTGTAATTGTAATATTGTTTGTTTTGGGCGTTTTTTTAGGTTTTTATGCCGATAGAACTCCTAATTATACGCAAGATATTACAGTAATTCCTAATTTTGGAAGTAATGAATATTTGTACAAAAAAATTGACTTTTTAAATTCAAGAATTATTGAAAAAGACGACCAATTTTTCAAGAGTATTGGAGTGGTTAATTATGATAAAATAGGAAAAATTGAAATCAAAGCGATTAACGGAATTTTTGGTTTTGTCAACATGAGAAACAACGAACAAAATTTTGAGTTAATTAAATTAATGGCAGAGGATGGAAACATTGATGAAATTATAAAAAATGATATCACCAGTAAAAATTTCTATTTTCACAACATTACCTTTAAAACGGAAGAGCAAATCAATCAGAAAGAAATTGTAGATCCAATTGTAAATTATTTGCAAGAAAATACTTTTTATAAAAAACAACAGAAAATTTTTCAAGAAAACCTTCGTGAAAAAATACAATTTAATGATTCTTTAATTCATCAAATTGATGGTTTGATTATTAAATTAACGAGCAATAGTTCATCAGGAAGTAGTATTTCAATTTCTGAAAAAAATGGGGTAAGTGAATTGATTAACAAGAAAGACGAATTAATAAAAGAGTCTCAGAATTTAAAAGTTAATTTACATGAATATGAGGACATTATTAAGGTTCAAAATATCTCTTTAAATAATGTTAATAATCAAGGAACAAACAATAAAATGAAATTAATTTTACCATTTCTTTTTGTGTTTATTTATTTAGCATTTTATGGGTTTATTTTACTTTACAAGAAGCAATTAGTTAGAGTTAATTCATAATGAAAAAAATACTTGTCACTGGAGGCGCAGGATTTATAGGCGCTAATTTTGTTCCCTATTTTATCGAAAATAATCCAGAGTATCATTTGGTAAATTTGGATTTATTAACGTATGCTGGAAATTTAGAAAACGTTTCGGAAGTTGAAAATCACCCAAGATATACTTTTATACAAGGTGATATTTGCGATAGAAATTTTATAGAAGCATTGTTTCAAAAATTTCAATTTCACGATGTTATTCACTTTGCTGCAGAAAGTCATGTTGATAATTCAATATCGGGTCCGGAAGCATTTATAAAAACCAATGTTTTAGGAACGTTTAATTTATTAGATACCGCCAGAAAACTTTGGATGTTGGCACCCAATCAATATAACACAGGTTTTGAAAATTCGCGTTTTCATCATGTTTCTACAGATGAGGTGTATGGAACATTAGGCGAAACAGGTTTGTTTGAAGAAACTACTCCATATGCACCAAATAGCCCATATTCTGCTTCAAAAGCTGGTTCAGATATGATTGTGAGAAGTTATTTTCATACGTATGGAATGAATGTAGTAACTACAAATTGTTCTAACAATTATGGCCCAAAACAACACGATGAAAAATTAATTCCAACGATTATTCGTAAAGCCATTTTGGGCGAAAATATTCCTGTTTATGGCGATGGAAAGAACGTACGCGATTGGTTGTATGTTTTAGATCATTGCAAAGGAATTGAGTTGGCGTTTAAAAAAGGAAAAGCTGGAGAAACCTACAATATTGGCGGAAGAAACGAGCGAAACAATTTGTATATTGTTGATACTGTTTGTACAATTTTGAATACATTACAACCAAAATCTACAGGAACATATCAAGACCAAATTACTTTTGTAAAAGACAGACCTGGTCATGATTTACGCTATGCCATTGATGCCACTAAAATTGAGACAGAATTAGGTTGGAAAGCAGTTGAAAATTTTGAAACAGGAATTATAAAAACGGTTGAATGGTATTTGAAAAAGTTTAATTAAGGGTACCATAACCATGCTTTATGTATGGAGTATCTATAGCGTATCTATGGCGCATCTACACTAAAAGATTATGAAAGGAATTATATTAGCAGGAGGTTCAGGAACACGTTTGCATCCGATAACATTAGCGGTTAGTAAGCAATTGATGCCTATATATGACAAACCTATGATTTATTACCCATTATCTACTTTGATGTGGGCTGGAATCAATGAGATTTTAATTATTTCAACACCTCATGACTTGCCGTTGTTTCGACAATTATTAGGTGATGGAAAATCATTGGGATGTAAATTTGAATACGCGGTTCAAGAGAATCCAAATGGTTTAGCTGAAGCTTTTATCATTGGAAAAGAGTTTGTGGGGAATGATAAAGTGGCTTTAATTTTGGGGGATAATATTTTTTATGGAACCGGTTTAGCCGAGTTGCTTCAAGCAAATAATAATCCTGATGGTGGAATTATTTATGCGTATCATGTGCATGACCCAGAACGATATGGAGTAGTAGATTTTGATGCTCAAGGAAAAGTACTCTCAATAGAAGAAAAACCAGAACAGCCAAAATCTAATTATGCAGTGCCAGGAATTTATTTTTATGACAACGAGGTTTTGTCTATAGCAGCTAACATTAAACCAAGTCATCGTGGTGAATTAGAAATCACAGATGTGAATAAAGAATATTTGAGCAGAGGTAAACTTCAAGTTAGTATTTTAGATAGAGGAACTGCTTGGTTGGATACTGGAACTTTTCAGTCATTAATGCAAGCTGGACAATTTGTTGAGGTTATTGAAGAGCGTCAAGGATTAAAAATTGGAGCTATTGAAGAAGCGGCTTACAAAATGGGTTTTATTGATGCTAACCAATTGAAAAAATTAGCAGTACCGCTATTAAAAAGTGGTTATGGTAAACATTTAATGAGCTTAGTTTAAATAGCCAATTAACAATATTCAATGAGCTAATGCAGTTAAAATTGGCTTATTGACATATCGTCTTATTGACACATTATTTTATGAAATTTATAGAAACAAAACTTAAAGGATGTTTTATCCTGGAACCAAAAATAATAACAGATGAGCGTGGCTACTTCATGGAAAGTTTTAACGAAAAAACTTTTCAGGCAGGAATTGGACAAGAGGTAACTTTTGTTCAAGACAATCAATCGTTTTCAACTAAAGGTGTTTTGCGAGGTTTGCATTACCAATGTGGCGAGCATGCGCAAGCTAAGTTAGTACGCGTGCTTCATGGAGAAGTTTTAGATGTAGCAGTTGATTTACGACCAGAATCACCAACTTATGGTCAATATGAAGCGGTGGTATTATCAGCTGAAAACCAAACTCAATTTTTTGTACCCAGAGGTTTTGCACACGGATTTTTAGTATTGAGTTCTTCAGCAACTTTTTTTTATAAATGTGATAATTATTATAATAAAGAAAGCGAAGGGGGTTTAAAGTTTAACGATGAAACCCTAAATATCAATTGGAACGTTCCTTTTGAAGCATTAATTATTTCTGATAAAGACAAAGTATTGCCTAATTTAGAAAACGCTAAAAAAGTATGGTAATACTTGTAACAGGTGCCAACGGACAGTTAGGACAAGCCCTTCAATCTATTTCAGGAACCTATCTTGGAATAGATTTTGTGTTTTGTCCCTCTTCAGCATTAGATATTACAAGTTTAGAGCATTGTCAGTTGGTTTTTTCAACCTATCGACCAAGTTTTTGCATCAACGCAGCAGCTTATACAGCAGTAGATAAAGCAGAAAGCGAACCTGAAAAAGCCCATTTAATTAATGCTGTTGGAGCTGAAAATTTAGCAAAAGTATGTAAAGAAAATGACACTATTTTAATACATATTTCTACAGATTTTATTTTTGATGGCACTTTAAACAGGCCGTATTTAGAAACAGACCTTCCAAACCCAACAGGAGTTTATGGTTTAACAAAATTGCAAGGAGAACAAGCAATTCAAGCAAATTGGGAAAAGCATTATATCATTAGAACTTCATGGGTATATTCGCAATACGGGACGAATTTCTTAAAAACCATGTTGCGATTGGCTGCCGAAAGAGACCAACTTTCTGTTGTTTCTGATCAAATAGGCACACCAACAAACGCTATTGATTTAGCGGAAGCCTTAATTAAAATAGTAGACTATTATAATGCTGAACTTGTTTCAGCATCTAATTATGGGATTTACAATTTTAGCAACGAAGGCTATTGCTCGTGGTATGATTTTGCTAATGAAATATTTCTTCAAAAAGCAATTTCAATAGATTTAAAACCGATTCCAACGTTGGCCTACCCAACTCCGGCAAAAAGACCTGCGTATAGTGTTTTGGATAAATCCAAGATAAAGCACACCTTTAATATTGCAATTAAAGAGTGGCAGACTAGTTTGGCTGAATGTTTAAATCAACTGTAAGTTCATGAAAAAAATACTACTATTTTTTTGTTTTTGCTTCTTTTTTTCCTTTTCTCAAGAAAAAGCGGCTACTTATTTTGATGTCCAACTTTTTAGAGGAACTGTTTACAAACATTCAAACGATATTAGCCACTTAATTACAGGTCATCCGGATGGTTTTTTGATCAGTTACAATTGGAAAACATTTGGTAAAAAAGAATGGCAGCAAGTTTATAATTATCCTGATTATGGAGTTTCTTACCATTACTTAGATTTTAAAAATCAATATTTAGGGGTTAATCATGCTGTGGGTTTGCATTATAATTTTTATTTTTTCAAAAGGCATTTGATGTTTCGAATTTCTCAAGGAATAGGTCTTACTTCTTCGCCTTATGATAAAGTAACTAACAATAAAAACAATGCTTTTGGGACTAAAATAATGGATAATAATTATTTTTTATTACAATATAAAAAGGAAAATATTATTGAAAAAATTGGTTTACAAGCAGGTTTTATGCTCACTCATTTTTCTAATGGAAGATTTAAAGCACCAAATAAAGGAATTAATACCTTTACATTTAATGTGGGTTTAAATTATAATTTTGAGAAAGAGCAAGACTATATTGTAGATTCGTTGCCTTCAAAAACGTCATATAAAGAAAAAATAAAGTATAATTTAGCTTTTAGAACGGGAATATCAGAAGGGCCAGTTCCGCATTTGGGCCAACGTCAATTTTATCATATTGGTTTATATGCTGATAAACGAATAGGAAGAAAAAGTGCGTTACAATTGGGTACAGATGTTTTCTTTTCGCGTTATTTACAAGATTATATCAAATTTGTTTCGGTTGCATTTCCAGTAGGTCATGAATCGTATACTCATCCAGATACCGATTACAAGCGAGTTGGATTGTTTGTGGGGCACGAATTATTTATCAGTAAATTATCAATCGAAACACAAGTTGGCTATTATGTTTATAAGCCGTTTGATTATGAAATTGATTACTATCAAAGAGTTGGGATAAAATATTATCTTTATAAAAATTTATTCACAGGTGTAGGTTTAAAAACGCATGTAGGAAGAGCCGAAGCTATTGAAGCAACAGTAGGAATACGATTCTAGTATGAGAAAAATTATTTTATATATAATTCCAGTATGTTTCCTAATTTTGGCAACAAGTTGTGGTATTTCTGAAGACTGTTTTAAAGGAAACGGCAATCAAATTACAAGGACTTTTCCATTAGACAGTTTTAGCACAATAAAAGTTTATGATGGTGTTGGATTAGTGGTTAAAGAAGGTCCAAATTATGAAGTAAAAATAACTACATCAGACCATATTATTGATGATTTAGATATTAAACGCAACGGAAAAATGTTGATTGTACAAGACCATTCAACGTGTAATATTGCGCGCGATTATGGGCAAACTACTGTGTTTGTAACCATTCCAGACGGAACGATTTTACCATTAATTCAAGAATTAGAATTGCATTGTAAAACCGAACAAAAAATACGATCAGAAGGCGTATTACATTCCCCGATTATTCGTTTATTTTCTATTGGAGACGATGGAGATGGTGCTGGAACCGGAGATTTTCATTTGGCTATTGATAACGGACAATTTGTAGTTGAAAGTAATAATGTTTCTAATTTTTATATTAACGGTCATTGTAATGAAATGTTATTAAATTTTTATTTTGGTAACGGGCGTTTTTATGGAGAAAATTTACAAGTTGAAAATATAAAAGTATATCATAGAGGGTCAAACGATATGATGGTTTATCCTGTTCAAAAAATAGAAGGAACTATTTTTGCAACGGGTAACGTTGTTTTAGAAAACGTGCCGCCAATTATAGATGTGGAAGAAGTATTTAGAGGAAGAGTAATTTATTAGATTTTGTTTTTACATTAAAAAAATTCAAAAATGAGTAATTTTAAAGAAATAGATATTTCAATTGTAGTTCCACTGTATAACGAAGAGGATGTTTTTGATAAACTGATTCAACGTTTAACATCCGTAATTAACACAACTAATTTTTCTTGTGAAGTAATTTTGGTTAACGACGGAAGTAGTGATACAACAGACGTATTAATCCAAAAAGTTTGCAAAGAAGATACTCGATTTACAGGAGTATTATTATCCAGAAACCACGGACATCAATTAGCCGTTACAGCAGGATTACATTATGTAAGAGGAAAAAAAGGTACTATGATTATTGATGGAGACTTACAAGACCCACCCGAGTTAGTTAATCAATTTTATGATTTATTAAAAAGTGGTTATGATGTAATTTATGCCGTTAGAAGAAATCGGAAGGAAAGTTTCATAAAAAAAATGGCTTATTCAAGTTATTACAGATTACAAAAAAAAGTTTCAAATTTTAATATTCCTATAGATAGTGGAGATTTCTCGATGTTGAGCCGAAGAGTTGTAGATGCAATTAATAGTATGCCTGAGCAAAGTAGATATTTAAGAGGCATGAGAGCATGGGTTGGCTACAAACAAATAGCATACGAATACGATAGAGATGAACGACACGCAGGTGAAACCAAATACAGTTGGTCAAAATTGTTTGAATTAGCATTTAATGGCATTTTTAACTTTAGTGATTTTCCAGTAAAAATTATTACAAGACTTGGTTTTTTAACGGTTATTTTTTCATTGATTTATTTTGGATATAATATCTATAGAAAAATTTATTATAATGATGTTCCTCAAGGATTTAGCGCAACAATATTAGCAATTATACTTTTTTCGGGTGTACAGTTAATATCGTTAGGGTTAATTGGAGAATATGTTTTAAGAATTTATAATCAAGTTAGAAATAGACCTCTTTTTATAGTTGATTTAGTTATTCAAGAAGGAAAAGAAATTAATAAATAAAGAATGCAGCACGATTATTATAAAGAATACTATGAACTTGAAAGAAATCATTGGTGGTTTGTTGCAAGAGAGGGAATATTAACTAATTATATTCATCAGTTAATTAAGCAAGGAAAACTACCTTCCACAGATTTAAAAATACTTAACGTAGGTTGTGGTCCAGGAAGAAGTTCTGAATATTTATCTAAGTTTGGCAAAGTTACTTCAATAGAATATGATAAATTCTGTTGTGAATTTGCTTCTGAAAAAACAGGATTAGAAATTATCAATGGTTCAATTACAGAATTATCTTTTAGTGATAATTCTTTTGATTTAGTATGTGCTTTTGATGTTATTGAACATGTTGAAGATGATCAATTAGCAGTTAATGAGTTAAAACGAGTAACAAAGAAAGACGCTCTGGTATTAATAACCGTTCCCGCTTTTATGAGCTTGTGGAGTCATCATGATGTTATTAATCATCATTACAAAAGATATAAAATCAATGAAATAAATCAACTTTTTGATTCAGATAATAATGGAAATAAAGTATTTGACACTTATTTTAATTCACTACTCTTTTTGCCTATTTATTTTTTTAGAAAAGTTAGTAATTTATTAAAATTAGGTCAAAAAAGAAAAGGCTCTGGAAGTGATTTTGAGGCTTTTAAGCCAGGTGTTTTAAATACTATTCTTTATAAAATTATGTATTTTGAGAGTGGTATAATTAATAAAAAAATTAAATTCCCTTTTGGGGTATCTATTTTGTATAATTGGAAAAAAAATTAGAATATGAATTTGATTAATACACTAAAAAATAATAAATGGCTCGTAATAATTTTAGTAGTTTCGGCATTTTTAAGAATCTTCAAATTAGATTTTCAAAGTGTTTGGCTAGATGAAATTCATTCGTTAAGTGAAGCAAACCCTAATTTTTCATTTTCAGAGCTTTATAGTTCTTTGTTAACAGCAGAGCCACATCCACCTTTATATTTTGTTCTAGTTCAGCTTTTTTTCAAAATATTTGGCTACACAAGTTTTGTCTTGAGATTTTTTTCTTTTTTAGTTGGATTGGGAGGATTAATTACGCTTTATTTTCTAGCTAAAGAGCTATATAACAAAAAAGCGGCTATTTATTCAGTAGTTTTTTTAGGAATAAATAGTTATCATATTTATTATTCTCAAGAAGGTAGAATGTATGCGTTATTGTTTTTTACAACAACATTATCATTCTTTTTTTTAGCTAAGTTTTTAAAAGAAAGAAACTTAAAATGGGCTTTGTGGCTAGGTTTTTCTGCTGGATTAATGATAAACAGTCACTTTTTCGGACTATTAACTTTACTTTCAATTTATTTTATTCTATTAGGCTTTTTTATAGTTTGTAATAAGGAGCAAATGAAATCTTTTTTTAAGTTTTCTTTTCTCTCCCTATTTATTACTTCAATCATGTTTCTCCCTTCATTAAAACTACTTAAAAAGTCAAGTGAAATAAAAGAAATCTGGATTCCTAAGCCTACTTCAGATGCTTACACAATTATTTTTAAAGAGTTTTTTGGAAATTCAGAAATACTATTATTGATTATTACTTCTTTACTTTTTATCTATGTATTAGGTTTAGTTAAACAAAATAAATCATCAATTAGCTTAGAATCTATTACATCAAATAAAAATATTTTTAGTTTTTTAATATTAATTCCATGGATTGTTATAGTTATCCTTATTGCTTTAATTAGGTCTCATTTGTCTTTACCTATGATAATTAGTAGATACTTTATAGGATTAATTCCGCCCATCATCATTATGATGTCTGTTGGACTTTTAAGCTTTAAAAATGAAATAGTAAGAAAAGGTATTTTGATTTTATTTATAATAATATCATTATCAGATCTTTTCTTTGTTAAAGATTATTACAATAAAGTAACTAAAACTCAATTTCGTGAAGCTTCAAATTTTATTATTCAAAACAGTAAAAAAACAGAGCCTATAGTATCTAGTTTGAGTCCTTATTTTGTTTATTTTTTACAAAATGATAAGATTCAACACGAAATAATAGGAAACTCTTTAGAAGCTTATTTGTTAGAAATGAGTCAGAATCCGGCAAAGATAAAACCTTTTTGGTATGTAGATGCCCACGGAAGACCTTATTCAGTTTCTGAAGGAATGCAGGATTTTCTAAACAAAAATTTCTATGTTGAAAATAATTTTGAAGCTCATGATGCTTGGGTTAAACATTTTATTCTATTAAAAGATGCACCTTTAACTTTAGATGTGAGTAAGTATGGTAAATTAAAGCAGACAAATGGAGATAATTTTACAATTAATATTGAAATATTCGAGAACGTTGATAATAAAGTTAAGATTTCTGGTTGGGCGTGTTTTCCTGAGCAAGATGCGATTGACACACAAATCAGTTTGGTTGTTATAAAGCCTGATAATACAGTAATTAGAGTTCAAACAGAAAAAATATTTAGAAATGATGTGACAAAATTTAATGGTAAATTTAATATGGATAATTCTGGTTTTTCATCTCAAATAGACTTTTCAAGTTTTGAAAAAGGTAAATATATAATAGGTGCTTTTTTAACAAATAAGAAAACAGGAAAGGAAGGATTGATAATGACAGATAAAATAATTGAAAATTAAATCATAATTAATATATTTGCACAAAATAAAAAAACAATATGAGAACAATAGTTTTTACAATTTTAGTTTTAAGCTTATCTTTTGTTTCATGTGAAAATAAAAAAACAGAGGAAAACAGTACTACTCCCGAATCTGTTGTAAGTAAAGATTCACCTTTTACAGTTAAAATAAATGCTTTGATTTTGAAGGATGATATTTTTAACATTTATTACAATGAAGATGGCAAAGATGTTTATTTACCTGAACAAGTTGTAATTATTGAAACAAAGGGGAATAATACTGCGCAAGACATCGTTTTTGAATTACCAAAAGATGTTATGCCAATGAATTTGAGATTTGATTTAGGATCAAACAAAGATCAGAAGAGTATTAAAATCAACAGTTTTCAAATGGATTACATGGGAAAATCATTTGCAACAAAGAACGGCGGTGAATTTATTAAATATTTTTCTCCAAATCCACAAATTGTATTTGACGCCGCAACTTCTTCAGCAAATATTGTAATTGATGAAACTGTTATGTACGACCCTATCTTTTTTGCAACACCTGATTTAAAGAAAGAGATTGAGAATTTATACAAGAAATAATTTTGGAATTATAAAAAAATAAGGAGCTAATTTTAGCTCCTTATTTTTTTATAATCTGTTTCATATAACATTTTAGTAGTGAAAAATAGAAATCAAAATAATTCACTAAAGCAGAATTGTATCCATATTTAAGTTTGACAATTAGCGCTTCTTTAAGTGCCTTATAAATTTGGTTACTAACACCTCCATTTTGCATTTTAGCTGTGATGCTTTCAAAAAAAGTGGGTTGAATATAATCTTTACAACGGATATAGAAATCCAAATCGCCTACAATTTTATATGCTGTACTGAAGTTTCCTACTTTTTCAAATAATATTCTTTTATGAAAGGATCCCACTTGCGCAATATTCATATTTCTAACTACATCTTCCCATTTAAATGGTTTCCCAATTACTCTTATGAACTGATGTTTTTCATCAATAATTTCAACTTTTGATGAGATATAATTGGTTTTACCATCGCTTTTATTTATCTCGTTTGAATAATTAATTAGAGCATCTTTAATATACATATCATCCGATCCCAAAAAACTAATCCATTGACCTGAACTTAATTGAATTCCTTTGTTCCAGGCATCGTAAATTCCATTGTCTTTTTCAGAGATAAATTTATAATCGACTCCTTTTTCCTTAAATTTTGGTTGAAATGATTTTATAATTTCTGTGGTGCCATCAGATGAATTACCGTCTATGATTATGTATTCAAAATCTTTAAAATCAAGATTTAGAACCGATGTTATGGTATCGGAAATTGTTTTTTCACTATTGTAAGAAGCGGTAATAATGCTGAAAAAAGGTAAAGTAGTACTCATTTATTTTTTGTAAATAATTGTGTTGCTTTTTGATATATATTTTTTAAATGTTTGTTTTTTAAAAAAGAAAATACAAACCACACAAGGCATATAACAAAAATACAGATAAATAAATAATTTAGCTTAGAATCAAACCAACTAATTATACTATAATAACCAAAAATGCTTGTCAATGAAGCTAAAAAGATAAACCATAGGTCATGTAACGAAAGCAAACTTTTCAATGAAATATGATTTTTTTGATGGTATGAAAAAAGAACCAGTAATGAACCAATAAGAAAAGCGATATTCCAACCAACTACTACACCATAACCGTTAAATTCTATACCTAAAAAGTAGCTTAAAATGGGGTTTAATAGTGTTATAGCAATGTATGAATAAATCAACCAATTCAATTTGCCTTCGCCTAAGTAACTAAAATAAGCCGGATTACTACAGATGTTGACAAATGCTACAATGCTGTTTAAAACTACGGCAAACAAGAAAAAAGGCACAATTTTTCCAATCCAAAAGAAAGATATTATAGGAGCAGTAATAATAATTCCGGTAATCAAAACAATATCAAATAACAGCACTATTGAAAATGTTTTAATATACAGTTCTTTTACATACGTTTCTTTTGTTTCTTTAGCTTCTGCCACTACAGGAATAATTACTTGATTGGCACTCACAATTAAACTTCTCAATTGCGTTACTAATCGACTCGCCATTTCATAGTAACCTACCATTGCTAACCCACCATATTTACTCAATAAGGCTTTTGTAATAGGTTCAAATGACATTTGCATAAATGATAAGGCTTGCATTTTTATGCCATAATTAATAATTTCTTTAAATAAAGATTTTGACCAATTCCATTGTAATGTAAAAATGCTTTTTATGGATTTTGATAAATAGTAAATCGAGGCAACTAAAACAATGATGGCTTGAAATATTTGCGCAAAAATCAATCCTTTTAAGCCGAATTTTGGGGTTAACAATACACTCAATGCAAACAATACAATGGATGAAAAACTTACAATATAACTCTTAATGTAGTTTTTTTGAATTCCATCTAAACAACTACTAATTACACCACCCAATGCATTAATTATTAAACTAAGTAGTGAAAAAGGAAGTATTTCTAATGCAATTGGAAGGTATTTAGCTTCTATAAAATGAGGCAACACATATGTTCCAGCAATTAAAATAACCACTGAAATAATAGAATAGGTGCCAATTATGAAAACAGCTGCTGTAAAAATGAGTTTTCTTAAACGATCAAAATCATTTCTTGCATAATAGGTGGCTACAAACTTTATAATGCTGGTACTTATACCAAAATTAGCAATCAATGCTAAAGAAGTAGACGCGATAATTAATGACCAAACGCCTAATAATTCGATTCCTAAAGTAACTAATAAATAACGATACAAAACCAAATAAACAATTCCCACAATTAGCACTTGTCCAATAGCAGCAATTGAATTAAAAAAGAGTTTTGATTTTTGCAAGGTTTTTTATTTAAAATTGAGGATAAAATTTTCAATTTGAGTAACTCTATTGTCCCAGTTATGAAAGCTTTTTATGGTTTCATAATTTTTTTCGATGAGTGGGATATAAGTATCAAAGTTACTTAAAATAGCTTCAATTTGTGCTATTGGGTTGTTGTCGTCTATTTCAATAATGGGATTATAATCAAACAAATGCACCATATCGTGTGGAATTTTCCCCAATAGTAAGCATTTGGAAGCCATCGATTGTAAATAACGATTGGTAATGGTAGAAATTTTCCCGGTTCTTTCGGGATGTGTAATATCGGAAGGCACGCAGATGGAAATTTTAGAATTTGCTAAACCAAATAAAAAATCTTCACGTGTTGGAAAAATGATTTCACCTGCCTTTTTTTCGTATTGATATACTATATCTTTTTCAATAGTCTTAATTTTTTCGTGGTATTCATTCCATTTTCTGCCTAATTGCAACACATCTGTTGTTCTTTCTTGGTAAGGTATAAACTGATATTGATCTACATCAATTCCTTCTGGAATCCAATGCGATTGAAAATTAGGAATGTTTAACGTATTGAAATAATCAGCAGATTGTTTACTTGCTGTAAAAACCATATTGATTTTATAAGCTCTAATTGTTTTTTCAATCTCATCAAACAGAGGTTCCCAGGCATCGTACATCCAAAGGACTTTTAAATCGGCTTTGAAATGAAAAAAAGGAAAAAATTTTTCTTTTTGATAACCAATTACCACATAGTTTTTATGTTTTCTGATTGGAAGTTGAATTGGCGGAATAAATTTTAGGAGTTGACGAAGCACTCGCGCTTGAATGCTTCCCACTCCTGTTTTTATTTCCCAATGGGGTTTATTTAGTATTCTGTCTTCAAATTCATAATATAAATCCATAGAAACATGGTGATTAAAATTGGTTTTGACCAAAGTAAATTGTTTCATGGATTTTAAAATTTAATTACAATGAAGTTAAAACACGGTGTAAATGCTTAATTTCTTCCGTTAAGTCAATTTGGTGATTACCTACAAAGAAACCATTTTTGTCTAAATATTGTGCATTTTTCATTTCGCCAAAAATTTCACAATCGAAGTATTTCAATACTTCATTTTTAGTGAAATCGCCTGTAACGATTGGACGACAATCGATGTGATTTTCTTCTAATGCTTTTACAATATCTGAACGGTTTAGTTTAGATTCGGGTTTAATGATAAAGCTAAATCCAAACCAACTGCTGTTGTCAATATCTTTTTGAATGTAAAAATCTTTGTTATCTTTAAATAAAGAAACAAACAATTCCGCATTTTTTCTTCTTTGGTCTAAAAAAGAAGGTAATTTTTTCAATTGTTCTACACCAATTACGCCACTCATTTCAACAGGGCGCACATTATATCCAGGCAATAAAAAGCGGAATGATTCTTCAAACCAATTATCACTTTTGTTAGAAATTTTATTTTCTTTAGGCAAATGGCGTGTCCATCCGTGTGCTCTTAAACATACCATAACATGATACATTTCTTCATCATCAGTTACAATTAATCCGCCTTCCATAGTCGCCATATGGTGTGAGAAGAAAGTCGAAAATGTGCCTACTAAGCCAAAAGTTCCTGTTTGTTTTCCTTTAAATTCAGCGCCCATGGATTCGCAATTATCTTCCATTAAGATAATGTTTCTTGTACCAATGATTTCGTTGATTGCATCAAAATTATTTGGGTTTCCCAAAAGGTTTACGGCCAAAATCATTTTAGTGTTCTCAGTAACGGCTGATTTCAATTGTTCTAAATCAAAATTTAGTGTGTGTAAATCAACATCCACAAATTTTAATTTTAAACCATATTGATACAAAGGATAATAAGTGGTTGACCAAGAAACGGCAGGTACAATTACTTCATCACCTCTTTTTAATTTTGGATTTTTAGTATAAAACATAGCTGCCACTGCAATTAGATTTGCCGATGAGCCAGAGTTTACCATAACTGCGTATTTTGAATTGACAAATTTTGCAAAATCGTCTTCAAATTGTTTTACGCCTTCGCCCATGGTGTACATATCTTTTGCGATAACACCATTGATGGCTTCTATTTCTTTTTCATCCCAAGTTGAGGATGCTAATGGATATTTAATCATGTAAAACCGATGTTTTAAAGTATTCAACTGTTTTTTTAATTCCGTCTTCTAGTGAGGTTTGATGGTGCCAACCAAATTGTTTTAGTTTTTCATCATCAATTAATTTTTGTTTCATTCCAATTGGTTTTGACAAATCGTGAACAAATTTTCCTTCAAATCCAATTACGTTGGCAATGGTTTGATAATATTCGTTAATGGTGTAATCAAATCCTAATCCCACATTTATATTTTGTGGCATTTGGTCAAATTTTTCAATCGCATAAAACACAAAGTCAGCCAAATCGCCCGTGTACATAAATTCTCTTCGGGCTAAACCATCACCCCAAATATCAATTTCATTCGCCTTATTTTGTTTGGCTTCATAAATTTTTTTAATCACAGCCGGCACCATATGTGAATGTTCTGGCGAAAACTTATCATATTTTCCATATAAATTACATGGAATAACGGTTTTGTATTGTAGTTTTGGATTTTCTTTTACAATGTATTCACACAAACGCGTGGCAACTACTTTTGCAATAGCATATCCTTCATTTGTAGGTTCTAATTCGCCTTTTAAGATTAATTCTTCTTGCAAGGGATTTTGTGCTTCTCTTGGATACATACACGAGCTGGCCATGTTCATCAAGGCTTTAACGCCATTTTCTTTTGCAGCCATGATGATGTTTCTTCCCATGTCTAAGTTATAGACCAAAAAATCTACTGGTCTTGCCATATTGGCTTGAATGCCACCAACTAATCCAGCAGAATGAATAATAAAATCGGGTTGGTGTTTTTTTAAATATGCATCAACGATTTTATAATCACGCAAATTCAATTCAGTACTTGAAGGCGATAATAAGACATGTTGAATTGCTTTTGGATGTTCCAAAATGTTTTTTCCCACCATGCCGTTGCCACCAGTTACAAGAATTTTCATATCTGTAGAATTTTATTTTTAGGGGTCATAAATGTTATCGCTTTTAGGTTTATTGCTATTTGCGCAAATTTGATTTTAATTGCGATTTCATAAAAAAAGGTTTGTTTATTCGTATTTTTTTAATGAATCTCTATCTTTAAAACGAACCACATAGTTTAAATCATGTTGCATCATAATTTTTACAAGTTGTTCAATAGATGTTCTGCTAGGATTCCATCCCAATTGTGTTTTTGCTTTTGTAGGGTCACCCAATAAACTTTCTACTTCAGCAGGTCTATAGTAATTAGGGTCTACTTCGATGATTACTTTTCCAGTAGCTTTACAAATTCCTCTTTCGTTTTCATTTTCTCCTTGCCATTCTATTTCAATACCAGCTTCTTTGAATGCTAATTCACAAAAGTAACGTACAGAATATTGAATACCGGTAGCAATTACATAGTCTTCAGGTTGTTCTTGTTGGAGCATTAACCACATGCATTCCACATAATCTTTTGCATAGCCCCAATCACGAAGCGCATCAAGATTTCCTAAGTATAGTTTTTCTTGAATACCGTGTTTAATTCTAGAGGCAGAAAGTGTAATTTTTCGGGTCACAAAAGTTTCGCCTCTACGTTCAGATTCGTGATTGAATAAAATGCCGTTAACCGCAAAAATTCCATACGATTCTCTATAGTTTTTGGTAATCCAAAACGCATATATTTTAGCCACCCCATATGGAGAGCGAGGATAAAAAGGAGTAGTTTCTTTTTGGGGAACTTCTTGTACTTTGCCGTATAACTCTGAAGTAGAGGCTTGGTAAATTTTAGTTTTATGAGTTAACCCGCATATTCGAATTGCTTCTAACAAACGTAGGGTTCCTACCGCATCAGTTTCTGCGGTATATTCGGGCATATCAAACGACACTTTGACGTGTGACTGAGCGGCCAGATTATACACTTCATCAGGTTGAATTTCTTGAACCAATCGGATTAAACTCGTTGAATCAGTCATATCACCATAATGAAGGTGAATTTTTTTATCTTTATGTAAATCTTGAATTAAAGATTCTATATATAGATGTTCAATACGCTCTGTGTTAAAAGTAGAACTCCTTCTAATGATCCCGTGAACTTCATATCCTTTTTCTAATAATAATTCGGCTAAGTACGAACCATCTTGACCATTAATTCCAGTGATTAACGCTTTTTTCATTGCAGGTAAAAAATTTAATAGTTACAAATATATACCTTAAAAAGTAAATGTATAATTTTTAGCAATATATTTTATTTAATTGAGTTATATTTGAAAGTTAAAAAATGATGTTTTGATTCCAAAAAAATATATCCCAATAACTCTTTTTATAGTTGTTTTATTGTGCGAAATTTATTTGCCTTCTTATAAAATAAATTTTGCTTTGCAGTTTTTGTTTTTAATCGGGATATTGTTAACCACAAAATGTAAAATTTCCAAACCAACGCTTTTAATAATTGCACCTTTAGTACTTATTTTTATAATTGGGTTACTAGGTTTTTTTTATGAGAAGCACGATTTAAGCTTTATAATTAAAGACATTACTTATTTTTTAAAGCCAATTAATGGTATTTTATTAAGTTATTTTCTTTTTAGAAAAGGGTTCGATTTAGTAATATTTTTGAAGACCATCCTTTTTGTGGGTTGTTTAACAGCCTTTATTCATTTGTTTGGCATTTTTATTTTAGGCGATTTTGCAAACAATTCGATTCATAAGCTTAGAGGTGATTTTGGATTGGATAATTTTATTGAAATTTTTGCTTTTTATATTTTGTTGTTTTCCAAAAAACACATGAATGAGTGGTTAATTAGAAAAAAAGTATTTCGTTTTCTTGTTTTATTTTTTCTACTGATATCCATTTATCTTTATTTTTCTAGGACAATGTTGGTAGTGTTTTTTGTAATGGGATTTTCTTTATTAGGCTATGCAAAAATTACAGTTAAAACTTTAAAGTTTATAGGGATAGCTGTAGTTTCTATTTTGGTACTATATGCTTATTTATTTTCTGTTAAATTAGACAGAAACGCCAAAGGTGCTGAGGCATTTTTATATAAAATTAAAATTGCTCCAGAAGAAATTTTCAAGTCAAAAATCGACAGAAATAATCATAAAGAATTATGGGATCATTGGCGAGGATATGAGGCAAAAAGAGCCATTTATCTTATGGAAGAAAATCCGACAAGTTATTTTATAGGAACAGGTTTCGGCTCTTTAGTGAATTTAAAATTTCAAGCACCTGTTGGAGGAGAGGGAGGAATGAAATACATTTCTAGATTACATAATGGTTACATCTTTGTTTTATACAAAACAGGGATTCTAGGATTGTTGTTGTATTTTGTATTTTTGACCAGTCTGTATATGAAAATTTACAGATTTAATACAAATAATTCGAATCAAATATTAGTCAATAGATTAATTTCTTCAATTGGATTGTTTTATATTTTCACAACCTTAATTATCAGTGGAATCTATATTCCAAGAGATGCTGTAGTTTTTGTTCTTGGAGGTTTGTTGAGTTTTAATACTTTAAAGTCTAATACAAAAATGTAATTGTGAACTAATGAAAAATATTCTTTTTATTCACCAATCAGCCGAAATGTATGGTTCAGATAAAACTTTATTGTTATTAATTAGGCATATAAATAGGGAGCGATTTTGCCCTGTAGTTATTTTACCAAACGAAGGACCATTAAAAAAAGCATTAGAACTAGAAAACATTGAGGTATATATTGCGCCTGTTATAAAGTTACATAGAAAAATGTTTACTCCAAAAAACATGGTGTCTTTATTAAAGCAAATTAAACAAGCTTTTAGAATTGTAAATAAAATAAATGAAAACTATAATTTCGAAATAGTATATTCTAATACCCTTGCCGTTTTATTGGGTTATCTATTTGCAAAAAAAAACAGAATAAAACATGTTTGGCATGTTCATGAGATAATAGAATCACCTAAAATAGTTGCAAAAACATTTCGTTTTTTATTACATACTAAAAGCAATTTCTTTACAATATACAATTCTAACGCGACTGCTGATTTTTGGAAGTCTTCAAGTCGAAAAAATATTGACTATGAGGTTGTTACAAATGGCCTAGAAGTTCCATCATCTCCGCTTTTGGTTAATGAAATTGTATCCATTAGAAAAGAAATATTTGACGTTAATAATGAAATTGTAATAGGTCTAGTAGGTAGAATAAATAAATGGAAAGGTCAATTTATATTATTAGAAGCATTTAGTAAATTGATAAAAAAGTATCCAGATTTAAGATTAATTTTTGTGGGTTCTACAACAGAAAATCAATCCTATATATTAAAAGAACTGACCGCTAAAATTGATGCTTTTCAAATTGTAAATCAAGTAAAAATAGTTCCATTTCAACCTGATATTAATAAGATTTGGTCTGCAATTGATATTGCTATCGTGCCATCAGTAGAACCAGAACCATTTGGTTTAGTAGCTGTAGAGGCTATGTTAGCAAAAAAACCTGTAATAGCATCAAATCATGGAGGCTTAACAGAAATAGTTATACATGAACATACTGGTTTTTTGGTTCAACCAAATAATGTTACTGATTTAGTTAACGCAATAGAAACATTAGTTAATGATGAGGCAAAGAGATTAGAAATGGGCGAAAAGGGCTATGTTCGTGCAGTAGAAGAGTTTTCTATTTATAAATATGTTTCAAATATTGAAAAAATTTTAGCCTAATGTTATTTTTGACATTAAAATATCTTTAAAAGTTTATATTTGTCTTTGTTAAAGAAAACCAAATGAAAATTGGAATTTTAGGAACGCGAGGAATCCCTAACCATTATGGGGGTTTTGAGCAATTTGCAGAATTTTTTGCTACATATGCCGCAAAACAAGGGCACGAGGTGTTTGTATACAATTCGCATAGTCATCCATACAAAGAAAAAGAATTTAAAGGAGTACATATTGTGCATTGCTACGATCCAGAAAACAAAATCGGAACCGTTGGGCAGTTTATATATGATTTGAATTGCATTAGAGATGCCAGAAAAAGAGGGTTTGACATCATTCTTCAACTAGGTTACACAAGTAGTTCGGTATGGTTTTCTTTACATCCCAAAAACGCTATTGTAATTACAAATATGGATGGTTTAGAGTGGAAACGCACTAAATATTCTAAAAAAGTTCAAAAAGCACTTCAAATAGCAGAACGATTAGCGGTTAAAAAAAGTGATTTTTTAATTGCAGATTCTATAGGTATTCAAAAATATTTAAAAGAAAAATACAATACAAACAGCACCTATATTGCTTATGGTGCCTATAATTTTAATAATCCGAATCCTGAAATTTTGGAAAAATATCAAGTTGAAAAGGAAAAATTCAACATGATATTAGCGCGTTTTGAGCCTGAAAATAATTTAGATATGGTATTAGAAGGTGTTACCATGGCTGAGGATAAAACACCAATTTTAGTAATCGGAAATCACAGCACTAAGTATGGAACGTATTTAAAGGATAAGTATAAAAGCTTTTCAAATATTCGATTTTTAGGAGCGGTTTACAATTTAGATTATTTAAATAATTTGCGTTATTTTTCTAATCTTTATTTTCACGGACACACCGTTGGAGGCACGAATCCATCATTGTTAGAGGCCATGGCATCTAAAGCTTTAATTGCGGCTCATAATAATGATTTTAACAAAGGAGTTCTTAAAGAAAATGCCTATTATTTTACCTCTGCAGAAGAGGTTAAAAAAATCTTAAATTCAATCAAAAAAAGTAATAACTTGCAAATCGTAGAAAATAACTATGCTGCAATAACTACAACTTTTAATTGGGAGAAAATAAATGAACAATATTTACAACTTTTTAAGCAATGTTTGGAAGGAGCTTCTAGAAGAAAATAAGCAAAATAAGGCGTTTATTCCTTTTTTATTATTATTGATTACTTTGCCAATTTCTATGGCGATTAACAATATTTTATTAGGTGTTTTTTTTATTACTTCTCTTTTATACTGCAGAAAGAAGCCCTTTTTTTTAACGGCAACGCTACTTATACCCATACTTTTATTTATATGGATGAGTGCGTCTTATTTTTGGACGATTGACTTAAAAAGAACGGGTAGTGCAATACCAAAAGAGATTGCCTTATTGTTAATTCCGCTTTCATTTGCTTTCATTCCCTCTTTTACTAAAAATCAAAAAGATAAAATACTACAACTATACAGTTATACAATGTTAGTTTATGTATTGTTTTTTCTAATTCGGGCTTTTATTCGATTTTTGATTGCGAAGGATACCAGTGTTTTCTTTTATCATGGACCAGATAATGATACCGATACTGGTTTAGTGCCAAGATTGTTAAATGCTATTCATTTTTCAGTGTATGTAGCGATTGCTTTCTTTTACTTTTTTATCAAAGAGCACAAAACAAAAATCGAACTGATAATTTCAGTTTTTCTTTTCGTGTTTGTTATTTTATTATCTTCAAAAAACATTATTTTAATAGTTGTTTTATTGCTCTTAATACAAGTTTTTTTCTACTCTAAAGTTGCAAACAGACTTCGATTAAGAAATTTAACAATTATGTTGCTTTTATTAGGCTTAGTCGTTTCTTTTGGAAAAATAAAAGAACGTTTTTTAGTTGAATTTAGAACCAATACCGATAAAAGCATTTCACATAATGTTGCTTTAAATAAAGAAAAAGGAATAAACAACATAAGCATTGCAGATGCTTGGACGAAAGATACATTTCATCCTTCAGATTATTTTCCAGGAACGGCTTTTCGGGTATATCAATTTAGAATGTTTACAGAATTTTTAAATGAAGAACCAATATTTTGGACGGGTTTTGGATTAAATGCATCTCTAAGCAAATTATTAGAAAAAGAAAAGCAATATAATTTATATCCCGGTTACGGCACGTTTAATTTTCATAACCAATATGTGCAAAATTTCGCTGAACTTGGCGCAATAGGGTTTTTATTATTAATTGTTATTTTGTACATGAACACAAAAAAAGCATTTATGACAAAAGATTTTATACATATTGCTTTTGCAGTCTTAATGTTAAGCTTATTTTTGACAGAATCTTTTCTGTGGAGACAAAGAGGCGTATTGTTTTTTATGCTATTATACTGTTTGTTTAATGGGGAAAAGGTTTTAAAATTAGAAAAAAAATAAAAAATGAAAAGAATATTAATTACAGGAGCAGCAGGTTTTCTTGGCTCCCATCTTTGCGATAGGTTTATAAAAGAGGGTTATTTTGTAATTGGTATGGATAATTTAATTACAGGGGATTTAAAAAACATAGAACATCTTTTTAAGGATAAAAACTTTGAATTTTATCATCATGACATTACAAAATTTGTTCATGTTCCTGGGAATTTAGATTATATATTACATTTTGCATCACCTGCAAGTCCAATAGATTATTTAAAAATTCCGATTCAAACTTTGAAAGTAGGTTCATTAGGAACACATAATTTATTAGGTTTAGCCCGCGTAAAAAAAGCTCGAATATTAATTGCTTCTACTTCTGAAGTGTATGGAGATCCTTTGGTACACCCACAGACAGAAGAATATTATGGAAATGTTAATACTATAGGACCTCGTGGAGTTTATGATGAGGCAAAGCGCTTTCAAGAATCTATAACTATGGCGTATCATACTTTTCATGGAGTAGAAACTAGAATTGTTCGTATTTTTAATACGTACGGACCAAGAATGCGACTCAATGATGGCCGTGTAATTCCAGCGTTTATTGGACAAGCGCTTCGTGGAGAAGACTTAACTATTTTTGGCGATGGAAGTCAAACGCGTTCGTTTTGTTATGTAGATGATCAAGTGGAAGGCATTTTCAGGTTATTGCATTCAGATTACCATTTGCCTGTAAATATTGGAAACCCAGATGAAATTACAATTAAAGATTTTGCAGAAGAAATCATCAAACTAACAGGAACAAATCAAAAAGTAGTATATCATCCACTACCGATTAATGATCCTATGCAAAGACAACCTGATACAACAAAGGCAAAAGAGATTTTGGGCTGGGAAGCAAAGGTTTCAAGATCCGAAGGCATGAAAATTACGTATGATTATTTTAAGACGCTTTCTTCAGAAGAATTATTGAAAGAAGAGCACAAAGATTTTACAAAATACATTCACTAATTGAAAAATAAAACCGGAAGATACTCAGTTTATATTAGACCCATAATAATATTTTTAGATTTATTAATTGTAAATTTATTAGTGTTATTGTGCATGAGGTCTGCTATGAGTAATTTTGGCTATCACTCTATTTTAACCTTATTTTGGTTGATTATATCGTATTATTCTGGATATTATGAAGTATATCGATACAGTAAGGGCATCGAGATTTTTGGGAAGTTATTAAAACAGTTTTTCTACGTAAGTTTAATCACATTTGCCTACGTTGGCTATAAATATAAATATGTTACCACAGAGGAGGTTGGATTTTATATTTTTTGGTCTTTTATTTTAGTTGGTTTACTGAAATTTTCTATTTTTATTTTACTTAAAAAATACCGTCTTTTATACGGGGGAAATTATAGAAATGTAATCATAGTTGGCAACGGAAAAAGTGTAGATGAGTTAAAAGATTTTTTTACAAATAATCCAGATTATGGATATAATCTTGTTCATATTTTTGACTTAAAAGCAAACAAAAAAAGTGAATTATTAGCGTGTAGAAATTATGTTAAAGAATGCAAAATAGATGAAATTTATGCTTCAATAAGTACTCTAACCAATCGAGAAATTAATAATTTAATTCATTTTGCCGACAATAATTTAAAAACAATTAAATTTTTACCCGATAATAAAAACACCTTCTTAAGAAATTTAGCTGTAGAATACTACGATTATATTCCGATTATTTCTCTAAGAACCATTCCATTAGATAAAGAAGTAAATAAACGATTAAAGCGTGTTTTTGATGTTGTTTTTTCATTGTTTATTATTCTTTGTTTTCTTTCATGGTTAACACCGTTAATTGCCATTTTAATTTTATTGGAATCTAAAGGTCCAATTTTTTTCAAACAAAAAAGAAATGGGTTAAACTATGAAGAATTTTATTGTTATAAATTTCGTTCCATGCATTTAAATCCAATTGCAGATTTAGAGCAAGTTCAAAAAAATGACCCTAGAATTACCCGAGTAGGAAGATTTATTCGTAAAACTAGTGTTGACGAACTGCCGCAGTTTTTCAACGTGTTATTAGGAGACATGTCTGTGGTTGGTCCTAGACCACACATGGTTAGTCATACCGAAATGTATGCTAAGAGTGTGGATAAATTTATGGTAAGACATTTTATAAAGCCCGGAATTACAGGATTAGCCCAAACAAACGGATTTAGAGGTGAAGTAGAAACGGAAAAAGACATTATTAACAGAGTAAAATATGATATTTTCTATTTGGAAAACTGGTCATTATTGCTAGATTTTAAAATTATTTTTGCCACCATAGTAAATGCGATAAAAGGCGATAAAAAAGCGTACTAATGAGTGCATTAGTTTCCATAATTACACCTTCTTTTAATTCGGCAAAATTTATTGCTGAAACGATACAATCAGTGCAACATCAAACCCATCAAAATTGGGAAATGATTATTGTAGATGATGGTTCGTTTGACGAAACAGAACACATTGTCCGTTCAATCATTGAAAAAGACAAGCGCATTCAATTTTATAAATTAACTCAAAATTCTGGTCCTGCAGTAGCTCGAAATAACGGAATTGAGAAAGCTTCAGGAAAATACATGACATTTATTGATGCCGATGATATCTGGTTTCCAACCTTCATTGAAAACAGCATTACAACCATTGATGAAACCGGAATTCCGTTTGTTTTTTCGTCTTACAAAAGAGCCAATGAACAATTAGAATTTGTGTACTCTGATTTTATTGTGCCGCATAAAGTTTCTTATTCCGATATTTTAAAATCTAACTCTATTAGCTGTTTGACCGCATTTGTCGAGATTCAAAAGTTAGGTAAAAAGTATATGCCACTCATTCGAAAAAGACAAGATATGGGGTTGTGGTTGAATTATTTAAAAGTAGTTCCATTTGCACACGGAATTCAAGAAACACAAGCAATTTACAGAATCAGAGAAAATTCGCTTTCTAGAAAAAAATCAGATTTAATTAAATACCAATGGCAGTTTTATAGAAATGTTGAAAAACTAAATATTTTTCAATCCCTTTACTATATGTCGCATTGGATGTATCGTGGTTTTATGAAGTACAGAAATTAAAGCATCGATTGAAATTGCTTCAATTTTCCTCTTTTTGTGCGTTCCAAAACGGCTTTTCGGTTGTAAGTAAACTGCAATCCAGGTTCTAAATATTTAGCAATTGCTTTTTCAATTTCTTGAATTTGTTTCAAAGTTAATTCCACCGAACTCACATAATCAATTTCAAAGCTATCTAGTTTTGTTTGACGAACAATGAATTCTTTTACATTACCATCGTCTTCAATAATGCTTTTGGTTACATAGTAAAAGGTTAACCCAGGAGATTTTTTTCCGCTTGGTAAAAGCGCTACATCACTGGTTCTGCCAATTAATTTTTTTAGGATTGGTTTTTTCAATGTGCTTTTTTCATCTAAAATTCCTACATCACCAATTTCATAACGAATAAACGGATGCGCTTTGTTGTATAACGAAGTAATTACTACTTTTCCTTCTGTTCCGTGCGGAACGGGTTGATTATTTTCGTCTAAGATCTCCACAAACAAGGTTTCTGAATTCACTTGCCATTCGTTATTTGGATTTTGAAAAGCAATTAAGTCTAATTCTGAAGCACCATATTCATTCACAACAGGAATTCCCAAATGTTTTTCCAACAAAATTTTATCTTCCTCAAATAACATTTCAGAAGTCACCATACAAACTTTCAGCGTTGGACAAATATCAGTTAAAACGATGTTTCGAGCTTGTAAATATTTTCCAAAAAGCACAATTGAACTCGTATAGCCATTAATGTAATTAAACTTTTTGGTTTCAAAATGTTTTAATACGCCATCCAAAATGTTATCCGATAAATCAAAAATCGGGAAACGGTATCTTTTACTCAAAAAGTCCTTTAAACGTTCTTTTCTATACCCAATAAAATCCAACGGAATACCATAAAATCGTGCTTGATACGACGAATTGAAGTCAACGTCAAACCATCCAAAACGATAAATAATCGATGCCCAAGTAATTGCATGTGCTTCTTTATCTTTCGCAAAAACAAACGGATCGCCACTCGAACCCGAAGTTTTATTTACGAAAACACTATTTTCTGAATAGCCTTTTGAAAGTCGATCTTTTAATGGTTTTTGTAAATCTTTTTTAGTGAGAACAGGTAAATCGTTCCAATTATCAAAAGTTTCTTTTCCAACTAAAGTTTGATAAAAAGGATTATTTTTCAGGTGAAATTCGACTATTTCTCTTTTTTTGTTTTCGAGATAATCAGGATAATCTGCTTCCGAAATTTGAAGAATTTTCTCAAAATCAGCTTGAGCCTTCGCAATAGGAAAACCGCTTAATTTTAAAGAAAGATGAAACAGATTGAACATTCGTTGGAATTTATCCAAAAGTAATAAATCTGAAAATAATCTTTCTTCTTTTTTCTTTTTTCTTTCTTCTTAAGAAATAGTACTTTTGCCACACAACATAACAACACACAAAATGACTATTTTACTACTTGGTTCTGGCGGTCGTGAACATGCACTGGCTTGGAAAATGCTTCAATCTTCAAAATGTACTGCTCTTTTTGTTGCCCCTGGAAACGCAGGAACAGCATCAATTGCCAAAAACGTGGATTTGAATCCGAATGATTTTGATGCCGTTAAAGCTTTTGTTTTACAAGAAAAAGTAGCTATGGTTGTGGTAGGACCAGAAGATCCATTGGTGTTAGGAATTTACGATTTCTTTAAAAATGATGTCCAAATCAATCATATTCCCGTAATAGGTCCATCAAAAGTGGGAGCACAATTAGAAGGAAGTAAAGAATTTGCAAAAGAGTTTTTAGTAAAACACAACATTCCGACAGCTCGATACGAAAGTTTTACGAGAGAAACAGTGGAGCAAGGATGCCAATTTTTAGAAACATTAGAAGCACCTTACGTTTTAAAAGCAGATGGATTAGCGGCCGGAAAAGGCGTTTTAATCTTATCGGATTTGGAAGAAGCTAAAACAGAATTGCGAAACATGTTGGTGGAAGCTAAATTTGGAGCAGCGAGTTCAAAAGTGGTCATTGAAGAATTTTTAGATGGCATCGAACTAAGTTGTTTTGTTTTAACTGATGGAAAATCATATAAAGTATTGCCAACAGCAAAAGATTACAAACGAATCGGGGAAGGCGATACCGGATTGAATACAGGCGGAATGGGTGCGGTATCTCCAGTTCCATTTGCGGATGCAGTCTTATTAGAAAAAATAGAAACCCGAATAGTTCAACCAACAATTGCTGGTTTGCAAAAAGACGGAATTGAATATAAAGGATTTGTTTTCATCGGATTAATCAACGTGAAAGGTGAGCCAATGGTTATCGAATACAATGTTCGTATGGGTGATCCAGAAACAGAAGTGGTTATGCCAAGATTAAAAAGTGATTTAGTTGAAATTTTTGAAGCAATTGCTCATCAAGAATTAGAGAAAATTACCTTAGAAATCGACGAAAGAGCAGCTACAACTATTATGGTAGTTTCAGGTGGCTATCCTGAAGATTATGAGAAAGGAAAAGAGATTTTTGGACTAGAAAACATTACCGATTCTATTCCATTTCATGCAGGAACAAAATTAGAAAACGGAAAAATTGTAAGTAATGGAGGACGTGTTATTGCTGTTACTTCTTACGGAAATGACTTTCAAGAAGCTATAAAAAAATCTTATCAAAGTATAGCAAAGCTACAATTTGATAAGATGTATTTTAGAACAGATATTGGTAAGGATTTATAATCCTTACTAATGTCTTAGATTATTTTAAAAAAGAGTGTGCAGTAGTATCTTGCACATCTTCATTATTTGCTTTGAAGATGTTCAATTGTTTAATCCAATAGGTCATTGCACCACAACAGATAAGAATAAATACCCAGTTGATACTATTTGCAACCCACCAGTTACTTAATTCAAGTTCTCTTAACCAATCCATTGGTAAGAATAAAAAATCTACAAAAAGTGATTGTATTCCTTCAAAAAATGATTTCATTTTGATAAAGTATTATATTTACACCACAAAAATATAAAATATTCGCATGATAGCAAGTGTTTTTAGTAAAACAAGACCATTTAATTATTTACTTATCGGAATTTTGTCGTTAGTGTTCTTTATTTGGAAGACCATTATGACAGCTTCTGCAGGTGCTACTTGGTTATTTTATGTTGAAGAACTTGGTTTATTTCTTTTGGTTTTTGCTTCTATTTTTATTACAAATTTTATTGCACTAAAGAATGGATTGACCAAGAGTAACAATTATGCGTTGTTATTGTTCTTCATTTTTTTACTTTTTTTCTCCTCCTTTTTTCAAAACAAGAATATTATTATTTCAAATTTATTGTTGTTATTGGCATTAAGAAGGTTAATTTCATTAAAATCGCTTATCGCTACAAAAGAAAAAATTTTTGATGCTTCTTTTTGGATTTTCTTAGCCGCATTGTTTCATTTTTGGAGCATTTTTTATATTGTATTGGTTTTTATTGCGGTTATTCTTCATGTTTCTAAAGATTACCGAAACTGGATTATTCCTTTTATTGCTCTATTTGCTGTTACAATTTTATTTTTTCTTGCAAATAGCCTTCTAGACAACAGCTTGCTAAGTACATTAATGAGTAAAACGTATGTAAGTTTTGACTTTTATTATTTTGATAATATTTATCAACGAATTGCTTTGGCGGTTTTTACATCCATTAGTTTGTTTGCTTTTGTTTTGCATGTTTTTGATATTCCAAATAAAGCATTGAATTTGCAATCCTCACACAAAACCATTTTATTTTCCTTTATTTTGGGCGTAGGAATTTATGTCCTTTCTGCAAATAAGAATAACGGAAGTTTAGCCTTCTGCTTCGCTCCACTAGCAATTATTGGGGCTAATTTTATCGAAAAAATAGAAAACAATTGGATCAAAGAAATCGTTGTATATTCTTTAGTGGCTTTTGGCCTTTTCTTCTTTGTGATGCAATTATAGTTTGCTTCCGTAAGCTAAATCACCAGCATCACCTAAACCGGGAACTATATAATTGTGTTCGTTTAACTTTTCATCCAAAGCCGCCACCCACAAATGACAAGTTGAAGGGACATTTTTTTCTAAATATTCAATTCCTTCAGGTGTTGCAATAACTACTGCAATGTGAATTTCTTTAGGTTGATGTTCCAAATGTAATTTATGTAAAACAGCTACTAACGATTGTCCTGTAGCCAACATTGGGTCAATTAAAATCAAATTTTTTCCTTCAAAAGAGGGTGCTGCTTGATATTCTACCAAAATTTCAAATTGATCATCGTTGTTATAATGATGGCGGTATGCCGAAACAAATCCATTTTCCGCATCATCAAAAAAGTTCATAAAACCTTGGTGCAAAGCTAATCCAGCTCTTAGAATCGAGCATAAAACTACAGGTTCAGCAACCGTTGTGGTGTGCTTAATGCCAAGTGGCGTTTGTACATCAATATTCTTATAATCAAGGGTTTTACTTAATTCGTATGCCATTATTTCTCCAATACGCTCAATATTTTTTCTAAAACGCATGCTGTCTTTTTGAATGTGAACATCACGAATTTGAGCCAAAAAATGATTGAGAATACTATTTTGCTCTGAAATATAATGAATGTGCATTGGATTTATTTTTTATTTTCAGGATAAAAGTACAAAAAATCGCTATTTTTGTATCAATTTTAAAGCTATAATTATGTTTGCTGAATTTGCATTTCCCATTTTTGAACAAAGTATCAAAACATATCACATTGTAGACGATGTGTATCAACCAGTTGTAAATCCTTTTGAAAAAGGAACTATTGAATATTTGTTATTTGCAAAAAATTGGGTAGATACAGTACAATGGCATTATGAAGATATCGTTCGTGATCCAAATATTGATCCTGTTGCGGCTTTGGATTTAAAACGTAAAATTGATGCATCTAACCAAGTTCGTACCGATATGGTGGAATATATTGATAGCTATTTCTTGGATAAATACAAAGATGTTCAGGTAAAACCAGATGCAAAAATCAACACGGAAAGTCCAGCTTGGGCTATTGATCGTTTGTCGATTTTAGCATTGAAAATTTACCATATGAACGAAGAGGCTACTCGTGCAGAAGCTACGCCAGAGCACAGAGCAAAATGTCAAGAAAAACTAAATGTTTTGTTAGACCAAAAAAACGATATGTTTACTTCAATCAGTCAATTAATTGAAGATATTGAAGCGGGTGACAAATACATGAAAGTGTACAAACAAATGAAAATGTACAACGACGAGGAGTTAAATCCGGTGTTGTATCAAAATAAAAAATAGTCATCATTTGATGTCTAAACCAAAACACATATTGGTAATAAGGCTCTCAGCCATGGGTGATGTCGCAATGATCGTTCCTGTGTTGAGAGCCTTATTTTTACAGCATCCTGAAGTAAAAATCACGGTAGTTTCTCGACCATTTTTTCAACCTTTTTTTGATGGAATTCCGAATGTGAATTTCTTTGGTGTGGATTTGAATAAACGTCACAAAGGGTTTATTGGTTTAGTGCGTTTATTTTCCGATTTACGAAAATTAAAAATTGATGTTGTTGCTGATTTACATAATGTACTTCGTTCCAAAGTCGTTCGAACTTTATTCGCGTTAAGCGGAAAAAAAGTAGCCGCAACGGATAAAGGAAGAGCAGAAAAGAAAGCCTTGACTAGTTTAACTAACAAAGTTTTTTCTCAAGTAAAACCAATGATCGAAAGACATGTGGATACGTTCAAGCAACTTGGATTTTCTATTGATTTGTCGAATGCTCAATTTCCTGAAAAAGCTACTTTATCAGAAGAAATCCTAACAATCACAGGAACAAAAAATCAAAATTGGATTGGTATTGCACCTTTTGCACAATATGAAAGCAAAGTCTATCCAATCGATTTAATGCAAAAAGTAATAGATGGTTTGGCTCAAAATAAAAGTTATAAAATCTTTTTATTTGGTGGAGGCGAGAAAGAAATTCAATTGTTGAATCAATTGCAAAATCAACATGAAAATGTAGTTGTTTTAGCTGGAAAAACACAATTTAAACAAGAATTAGACGTGATTTCCAATTTAGACATTATGCTTTCTATGGATTCAGGAAATGCGCATATTGCTGCTATGTTGGGCGTGAAAGTCATTACGCTTTGGGGCGCAACGCATCCTTTTGCAGGTTTCAAACCATTTAACCAACCAGATGATTTTTGTTTGACTTCGGACAGCGCACAATATCCATTATTACCAACCTCTATTTATGGAAACAAAAAAGTGGAAGGTTATGATAAGGTAATGAGGACGATTTTGCCTTCTCAGGTCATTGAAAAAATAAATTCCAATCTTACCTAGATAAAATTGGAATTCATTCTTTGGACTTTTAGCGATTAAACATCGTCAAAATCAATTTTTATTGTTGCGGTTGTTGGATGCGCTTGACAAGCCAATGTTAATCCTTCGGCTACTTCTGAATCCGTTAAAATTTGATTTTTCTTCATGTCAGCAGCACCCTCCGTAATTCTGCAAATACAACTACTGCAAATGCCTCCTTGACAAGAATAGGGAACATCTAAACCTTGTTTTAAAGCCGCTTCTAATAAAGTTTGTTTCTGACTCATTTCGAAAGTTGTTTCTTCGTCATCTACTAAAATTGAAATTTTAGTGTGACCTTCTAATCCTTCTGATGAAGCAGTTTCTCCAAAAGATGAGGTAGAAAACAATTCGAATTTTATATCAGTAGTTGAAACATTGTTTTCTTTTAAAGTGTCTGAAACCAGATTAATCATTTCTTCTGGCCCGCACAAATAGAATTTTGAAAACTCCATTTCAGCATGTTTATTTTTTAAAACAAAATTCACAGCCGATTTGTCAATTCTGCCAAACAAAGCATTGTCTGCCGTAGATTGACTGTATACATATTGCACAAATAAACGTCCTACATATTGCAATTGTAAATCGTGTAATTGGTTGTGGAAAATCGTGTCTTTTTCCGATTTATTTCCGTAAACCAATACAAAAGTACTGTTAGGTTCTTCTTCTAAAACCGATTTTAGAATGGAATAAACAGGTGTAATTCCGCTTCCAGCTACAAACGCAGCATAATTTTTCTGACGCTCTGCTTTTGGTTCAAAGGTGAATTTTCCTTCTGGAGTTCCTACTTCGATTACGTTTCCAACGGCTAATTTTTCATTGGCAAATTTAGAGAAGAAACCTGTTTTGATGGCTTTAACGGCAATTCGCAATTCGCCACTTTTTGGAGAAGAACAAATCGAATAGGCTCTTCTAATTTCTTGTCCGTCCAACGTAACTTTTAAGTTTACATATTGACCGGCAACAAAAGAGTAGTATGATTTTAATTCGTCTGGAACATTAAAAAGAATCGAAACCGCATCTGTAGTTTCTTTGATGATTTCTTTAATGCTTAATTTATAAAATGATGACATTTGATTTAATTTTTTACAAAAATAAAAAAAAGAACCCGAAGGTTCTCAATTTATTCCATAAACAACGCTTTTAATTCCGTTGCATCACTAGGTTTCATTTTTCCAGCTAAAACTAGGCTTAATTGTTTTCTTCTTAATGCCGCTGCATAGCGTTCTTTTTCTAATTCTGTTTCTGGTTCTATTGGTGGAACAGGAATAGGTCTTCCGGTTTCATCAACTGCTACAAAAGTATAAATGGCTTCGTTGGCTTTATTTTTAATTCCTGATTCTCTGTCTTCAATCCATACATCAATAAAAATCTCCATTGAAGTATTGAAAGTTCTAGAAACTTTCGACTCCACGGTTACCACACTTCCTAACGGTATGGCTCTATTAAATGCCACATGATTTACCGAAGCTGTTACACAAATTCTACGGGAATGTCTTCTTGCGGTTATACTTGCTGCTCTATCCATACGAGCTAACAATTCTCCACCAAATAAATTGTTCAAAGGATTGGTTTCACCAGGTAAAACTAAATCGGTTAAAGTCGTTATGGATTCTGAAGGAAATTTTGGTTGCATTGTTTTTTTTGCAAAGATAATGAGGAATTTGAAAACAAAATGCATAAAAAAATCCCAATATTGGGATTTTAATAATTATTATGCAAAGTGTTAAATATTTATTCTATCAACAACCAAGCTTCGGCATTGTGTGATTTTTGAATGTTTTTACGTTCAATTTGAGCTTCACTCAACGTTTTAAAGCTTGCATAAACCACAGGATATAATTTGTGATTATTCAAAGGAAGCATTTTTGCTTTTTCAAATCCAGCAGCATTTAATTCTGCAATCGCTTTTTTCGCATTTTCTTCGCTTCTATAGGCACCAGCAACTAAATGATAAGGCATTTTTTCTTCTACAACAGCTAGTTCAACAGTCTGTATTGGATTAGAAATAACAAATGTTGCTTCTTGAATTTGTTGTTGTACTTTCTCTTGAACGTTTTTTTGAATAGCTAATGTTTGATTTTCAATTTTTTGATTGTTATAAGTTATATAACCCAAACCACCAGCACCCAACATCATTACAAAAACAGCGGCATATTTTAAATAAGAATAATCTCTTTTTCTTTCAGGAGTAAAAATAATTGGCGCTTTTTCTTCTAAAGCTTCTACTTCTTGCTTTAAAACTTCTCGGGTAATTTCAGGAGAAACAAAGCTGCTCAAACCAAACGAATCGGTTAGGTAATTAACAGTATTAGCAGGTTCAAAAACCCAATTCATTTCATTGTTAACCGAAATTTCGCCAATGTTTTTCAACACCACTCGATTGCGATTTTGAAGCAAATACGTCCATTCGTTCACCACATCACCAATTTTGATTACGGCTAATTCGTAGGACATTTTTTCTTGTAATGCCACATGATTTGCTAATAAACCATCGTTATTTTTTACATTCGCATTAAACGAAACCACTTTTTTAGGTGGAAAAAACGAACTCGCACTTCCAGTAACGTGAGCCGATACAGTTTCGGTTAAAAAAGCACCAAAACCAGGAACGGTAACGCATTGATAACGATATAATAAGTCAGATATGTGTTTTTCTATAAGCATAACAACAAAGTTAGATAATCAATAGTAATATCAAAATTTTATCAACAAAAATTATTAACAATTGCAATTTTTCTATAAACAATTGGAAGCGAATGGCTTGGGCTTTTTTGGTTTCCATGTTCCTGCTGTCCGCTCTACATGGTGCCGCTCCCATCAGGGCTATTTAGGTTTCCATTTTCTTTTTTGGATTATTGCTAAAAAGAACTATTTTTGTTCTTCAATTATATGCCAAATAAATTTTATACACGCCATGACACAGTCAGAATTATACCACACGCTTGCGTTAATGCAAGTGGAAGGAGTAGGAGATGTAATCGCCAAAAAACTCATCCAACATTGCGGAAACGCTACAGAAGTCTTCGCTTCAAAAAAATCCCAACTTCAAAAAATTGAAGGCATTGGATCGGTTGTAATCAAAAATTTACACAATAAAGCTGTTTTTTCTAAAGCGGAAGCCGAACTTCAATTCATCGCTAAGGAAAATATTTCCACCACCTATTTTCTTGAAAAAAATTATCCCGAACGATTAAAACATTGTTACGACAGTCCTGTGCTTTTATTCCAAGCGGGAAACATCGATTTACAAAATCGAAAACTTTTAAGTATTGTTGGCACACGTCAAATCACTTCATATGGTATTGAATTTACCAAAAAACTTATAGAAGAAATTGCGCCATTAAATCCAATTGTTATAAGTGGTTTTGCTTATGGAGTAGATATTTATGCGCATCAAATGGCAATGGATTGTGGTTTGCAAACGATAGGTGTTTTAGCACACGGATTGAATCAAATTTATCCGAAAACGCACAAAAAGTATATGGCAAAAATGGAACAAAATGGTGGGTTTTTAACCGAATTTTGGAGTTCCAGTAATCCCGATAAAGAAAATTTTATCAAACGAAACCGCATTGTTGCCGGCATTAGTGAAGCAACTGTTGTAATTGAAAGTGCCGAAAAAGGAGGTTCGTTAGTTACAGCCAATTTAGCCAACGATTATAACAGAGATGTGTTTGCAGTCCCTGGAAGAACAACTGATAAATATAGTCAAGGTTGCAATAATTTGATTAAAACACAACGAGCCAATTTGCTTACTTCAGCAGCCGATTTAGTGTATATTTTGAATTGGGAATTGCAGCGGGAAACTCAAAAAGCAGTCCAAAAACAACTGTTTATTTCATTAACCGAAGAAGAGCAAAAAATTTATGATTACCTTCAAAAAGTGGGCAAAGAAATGATGGATATCATCGCCTTAGAATGTGATTTTCCCATTTATCGGATCTCATCTATTTTGTTGAATATGGAATTAAAAGGTGTAATAAGACCTTTACCTGGAAAAATGTTTGAGGTGATTTAATTAAAAATAAACTCGTAAATTAGTACAAATTTCAAAACCATGTACACACTTCCAAAAATTGAACGGTTCCAACAAAATGTGGCCTCAAAATATACCATTTACAACAGTGTTTTCATCACGTTGCCTTTTGACGAAATCAATAACACGGGCGTTTTATTGCCTTTGTTTTCTGAAGTTTGTGAAAACGGATACAAAAACGAGCAAAGTCCAGCGGAGATTTTTGAAACGTTCGTTACCAAATATTTAGATAATCCTTCTGAAGCAGAAAAAATTAGTTTATTGTTTCGATTTATTCAATATGTGGAGCGACAAGTAGTACTTTTTGATGCGATTGAAGATGCGGCTTTTCAAATTGTGAATAATATGGAAGGCAAAAGTTCGCTTCGAGCTATTAAAGAAACTGCAGAATCGGAAGGAAAAACTAAAGAACTGAAAGAGTTTTTAGAAAACTTTAAAGTTAGAACAGTTTTAACAGCACATCCCACACAGTTTTATCCGGGTTCGGTTTTAGGAATTATTACCGATTTAACGGAAGCTTTGAAAGCTAATAACCATATTGTAATTAAAGATTTGTTGGCGCAATTGGGTAAAACACCTTTCTTTAAAAAAGAAAAACCAACACCTTTTGATGAGGCTGTAAGTTTGGTTTGGTATTTGGAAAACGTGTTTTATCCAACGGCAAGCGAAATGGTGCACTACCTTCAAAAAAATATTTTCAAAGGAAATGAACTTAAAAATGATGTACTCAATTTGGGTTTTTGGCCGGGTGGCGATAGAGATGGAAATCCGTTTGTTACTACCGAAATCACATTGAAAGTTGCTGAACGTTTAAGAACTTCAATTTTAAAATGTTATTATACAGATGTTAGAAAGTTAAAACGAAAACTAACATTTACAGGTGTTGATGTGATTATTGCCGAATTAGAAAACAAATTGTATCGCTCTGTTTTTTATTCGGAAGGAGAAATTTTTATTTCTTTAGATGAGTTTAAAACACAATTACAGATTATAAAAAATATCATTGTTGAAAAGCATCAATCGCTTTATGCGGACGAAGTGGATTTGTTGTTGAATAAAGTCAATTTGTTTGGATTTCATTTTGCCACTTTAGACATTCGTCAGAACAGTAAAATTCATAAAGCGGTTTTTCAAGACATTGTTCAAAAAGAGAAAAGTTTGTTTCCATCAGATTATTTTAATCTATCGGAAACTGAAAAAATTAATATATTATCTAAAGCTTCTGCCCAATTAAAAGCTTCAGATTTTGACAATGAAATTACGAAAGAAACCATCAGTTCTATTGAAGCTATTCGAACGATTCAAGAAAATAATGGCGAATTAGGTTGTAATCGTTATATTATTAGTAACAACGAAAGTGCTTTGAACGTCATGGAAACGTTAGCCATGTTTCAGTTGTGCGATTGGAACAATCCTTCGGTTGATGTAGTGCCGCTTTTTGAATCGGTGGAAGATTTGCATAAAGCTGATTTAGTGATGGAACAATTGTATACCAATTCGGTTTATGCCAACCATTTGAAAAATCGTGGAAACGAGCAAACCATAATGTTAGGTTTTTCTGACGGAACAAAAGATGGCGGTTATTTAATGGCAAATTGGGCCATATATAAAGCAAAAGAAGCGTTGACCGAAATTTCCAGAAAATACAATATCAAAGTTATTTTCTTTGACGGTCGTGGTGGACCTCCTGCTCGTGGTGGTGGAAAAACGCATCAGTTTTATGCTTCGTTAGGACCAAAAATAGAAAGTCAGCAATTGCAATTAACGGTGCAAGGACAAACCATTAGTTCTAATTTTGGAACGTTGGATTCGTGTCGTTATAATTTAGAAAATTTAGTAAGTGCTGGAGCAAAAAATCAGGTTTTCAACACCAACCAAAATGAATTAACGCTTTCTGAAAATGCTATTTTAGAACAATTGGCAACAATTAGTTTTAAGAAATACATCGATTTTAAAAATCATCCGCTGTTTGTGCCTTATTTAGAAAAAATGAGCACGTTGAATTATTATGCAAAAACGAATATCGGAAGCCGACCATCAAAAAGAAAAGCAGCAGCCAAATTGAATTTAGACGATTTACGAGCCATTCCGTTTGTAGGTTCTTGGAGTCAGTTGAAGCAAAATGTGCCTGGTTTTTTTGGTGTTGGAACGGCTTTAAAATATTTTGAAGAACAAAACCGTTGGCATGAAGTAAGTGACTTGTACAAACATTCGTTGTTTTTTAGAACATTGTTAGAAAACAGTATGATGGCGTTGAGCAAATCGTTTTTTCCGCTAACAGCTTACATGAAAAACGATGTAGAATTTGGCGCTTTTTGGACGATAATTCACGAGGAATATCTAGAAACCAAACGCTTATTGTTAAAAATTTCAGGGTTCAAAGAATTGATGGAAAACTATCCCGACGGAAAGGCTTCAATTGAAATGCGAGAAAAAATGGTGGTGCCTTTGATTACCATTCAGCAATATGCTTTGTTGCGCATAAAAGCCTTACGAGAAAGCCCAACACCTGACGAAAAATTAATTGCAGTGTATGAAAAAATAGTAACGCGCTCGTTGTTTGGAAATATTAACGCGAGTAGGAATTCGGCTTAGTTTGAAATGAGATTCTGAAACAAGTTCAGGATGACAGTGGTTTTCATTATAATTCCTTTGTCAAGCTGAACTTGTTTCAGCTTCTAAAGAATAAACCTCAAAATTTAGATATCTAAACTTTGAGGTTTATTAATTTTTTATTTCAAAAGACTATCTAACAACTCCGTTAATTGAGCAGAAGAAGGTCTTGCAGCATCAGCTTTTAAAACTTTTCCATCAGGACCAATTAATAAGAATCTTGGAATAGAGTTAATACCAAAAGCTTTAATAAAATCTGAATTCCAGTTTTTATCTGCAAACAATTGAATGCCACCTAATTGTTTTTCGGTTACAAATTTTTGCCATTTTTCATGGTCTTTGTCAACATCTACTGAGATACTTACAAATTCAATGTTTTTGCCATGGTATTTTTCTTCTACTTTCTTTAAATGAGGAATTTCAGCTCTACAAGGTCCGCACCAAGTTGCCCAAACATCGATGTACACATATTTTCCTCTTAAATCTTCTAATTTTGTTTTTCCGCCTTTATGGTTTTCATAATCAAATGAAGGAGCAACGGCATTTTCAAGTTTTTTCGCCGATGCTTTTTGATTGAAATATTGCATCAACATCATGCCTTCCTGATTAATCATTGGTTTTGCAATGTCAACCAATTTAGCATCTAAACCTGCATTTTCTAAATTAGCTAAATCGCTGGTTTTCTTTTTCTCTAAAGCAGTTTTAAATTCGGCTTCTTCTTTTTCAAGTAAACCTTCTAATTCCATTTCAAAAACCTCGTCGGTTAGCGCTTTTTTTGCTAAATAATTATTTTCTTTTTCGCCTTTTCCTTTATAAACAATTGTTTCATCAAATTCTTTAGCGTTCATGGTTAAATTTAAATCATACCCATCTTTAAAAAATAGTAATGATGATTCTGATCCATCACTAAATTGGTGTAATCCTTCAGTAATTTCAAATGTAGATTCAAAAACACCTTTTTTGTTAACTGGAATTACATGTTTGAATTTTTTAGGACCAAAAATTGTTAAAGTGTCCGAATTTCGATTTTCGATTTTAGCCGAAAATTTTACTTTGCCTGTTGATTGTGCAAACGAAAAACAAGCTGATAATAATAGTAAATAAGTGATTTTTTTCATAAATTATTGGATAAGATGATTGTAAAAATAAAGTATTATTTTATAAAACTACAAAAACAAATTAAAATTGCATTTTAATTAACGCATTAGACGAAAAATTTTCAATTTTGTTAGTACTTTTGCATAAAATTTTTTAGAAATGTATAGAAGTCATAATTGCGGCGAACTAAACGCATCACATATTAATACAGAAGTTACCCTTGCTGGTTGGGTTCAAAAGTCTAGAGATAAAGGATTTATGATTTGGGTTGATTTACGTGATCGATACGGAATTACCCAATTGATTTTTGATGAACAAAGAACTGATAAAGCTGTTATTGAAAAAGCAAAATCTTTAGGAAGAGAATTTGTAATCCAAATCAAAGGAACGGTTATAGAACGTGTTTCTAAAAACCCAAATATGGCAACTGGTGACGTTGAAATTTTAGTTACCGAATTAACTATTTTAAACGAAGCACAATTGCCTCCTTTTACGATTGAAGATGAAACGGATGGTGGTGAAGATATTCGTATGAAATATCGTTATTTAGATATCAGAAGAAATCCGGTTAAAAATAATTTATTATTCCGTCATAAAGTATCCATGGAAGTTAGAAAATATCTTTCAGACCAAGGATTTTGTGATGTTGAAACGCCTTATTTAATTAAGTCTACTCCAGAAGGTGCGCGTGATTTTGTAGTGCCAAGTAGAATGAATGAAGGACAGTTTTATGCCTTACCTCAATCGCCACAAACCTTCAAACAGTTATTGATGGTAGGTGGAATGGACAAATATTTCCAAATTGTGAAATGTTTCCGTGACGAAGATTTAAGAGCAGACCGTCAGCCAGAATTTACACAAATTGACTGCGAAATGGCATTCGTGGAGCAAGAAGATATTTTAGATATGTTTGAAGGGTTAACGCGTCATTTACTTAAAGAAATCAAAGGAATTGAAGTAGATAAATTCCCGAGAATTACTTATGATTACGCCATGAAAACCTATGGTAACGACAAACCAGATATTCGTTTTGAAATGAAATTTGGCGAGTTAAACGCTGTAGCTCAGCATAAAGATTTTCCAGTATTCAATTCAGCTGAATTAGTAGTCGGAATCGCTGCGCCAGGTTGTGCAAATTATACCAGAAAAGAAATTGATACTTTAATAGATTGGGTAAAGCGCCCTCAAGTTGGAGCATTAGGAATGGTTTATGTAAAATGTGAAGAAGACGGTTCATTTAAATCATCAGTGGATAAATTCTACGATCAAGAAGATTTGAAAAAATGGGCAGAAATTACCAACGCAAAACCAGGTGATTTAATTTTAGTATTATCAGGAAAGGCAGATAAGACAAGAACACAATTATCGGCACTTCGTATGGAAGTTGCAACGCGTTTAGGTTTGAGAAAATCAGATGAATTTGCACCATTATGGGTAGTAGATTTCCCATTATTAGAATGGGACGAAGAAAGCGGAAGATACCACGCAATGCACCATCCATTTACTTCTCCAAAACCAGAAGATATGGCTTTAATTGAAACCGAACCAGGAAAAGTGCGTGCCAATGCTTATGATATGGTGTTAAACGGAAACGAAATTGGTGGAGGTTCTATTCGTATTCACGATAGGGATTTACAAAGTAGAATGTTTGATTTATTAGGTTTCAGTAAAGAACAAGCTCAGGCTCAGTTTGGATTTTTAATGAATGCATTTGAATTTGGCGCACCACCACACGGAGGTTTAGCTTTTGGATTGGATAGATTGGTTTCTATTTTAGGTGGTCAAGAAACAATCCGTGATTTTATTGCTTTCCCTAAAAACAATTCAGGAAGAGATGTAATGATTGATGCACCATCTACAATTGATGAAGCGCAATTGCAAGAATTACATATTAAATTAAGATAAAGATGAAAAAAATTCTGATTGGTCTTATCGTAATTATTGCAGGTCTAATTTCTTTTGGATATTTTCAAAAAAATAATGGTTTAAATGGCGATAAATGGATTGGAATAGGAATTTTAGTACTTGCTTTTGTGCTAATGCCATTATTTTTATACTCAAGATTTAAGAACAAAGAAGTGAGAGATCGCATGTTAAATTTTGATTTAAAGAAGGATAAAGAGCCTGAAAATCAATAAATTTGAAATATTTTATACCTTTTTGTTTTTTATATTGTAATTAAGTATATCTTTGAAGTATTATTAATTTTTTTATATTACAAAATGCGAACAGGCAAAGTTAAATTCTTCAATGAATCAAAAGGTTACGGTTTTATTACAGATGATGAAACAGGAAAAGACATTTTCGTACACGCAAGCGGAATGAGAGTTGAATCTCTTAATGAAGGTGATGCAGTAAGTTACGAAGAAGAAGAAGGAAGAAAAGGTAAAGTAGCTGCTCAAGTAGTAGTTATCGAAGACTAATATATATTATTTTTTGATTACCTAGAAAGAACAAAGTCCCGATTAAATCGGGACTTTTTTTGTTTACAACCATTTCTTTTCACTTTCAGTAGCGTCTAGAATATCTATTTCCAGTGCTAATTTAAAATGTTTAGCAACCTCAAAAGCTTTTATTTTGTTTGTTGTTTTATAAAATGTAATATGTTTATTTCTTTCGTAAAATAAGTTTACTAAAATCACACTACTTTTTTGGGTTGTTTCTGCGGTAACAACCCTTATAGTTTGGCTTTCATTTGTTTTAAATACTGAAGCATATTCAAAGTTAGGCATCTGATTCCATTTTCCAAACTTAATTCCAAACAATGATTGAAAAGATCGAATAGTTTTGTTAGTTAAGTTTATATCTGTTCCTTCGGCAACATTTAAGCCCAAACCAATAGCAATAAAAATAAACGCAAACAGACTTCCTGTTAAAACTACCATTAGAAATCCTAAACAAGCGAAAGCAATTCCGAAAAAACGCTTCACAAAAGGAATCTCTTTCGTATAACTAATAATGTTTTCCATACAAAAAAGGATTACAAAGTTGTAATCCTTTTCAAATATATAATTTTGATTTTATTTAAATAAATATTTTACTCCAAATAAAACATTTCCTTTTGGCATAGGAACCATTCCTGCTTCTACATATGCTGTGTTAAAAATATTATTAGCATATACTGAAAATTCTAATGCTTTTAATTGATATGAAGCACTTACATCCCAAATGTTGTAACTAACTCCTGAAGTTCTTTCTACGTATCTATATCCAATTGAATTACTGAAATTCTTGAACCATTCCATGGCATAATTTCCAACAAATTGATGTTTCATAGAATTGATAGAATATCTTGAATAAGCAGCACTGCTTTTTTTAACATCGTCTTCGATAAAAGTATACCCCATTTTAATTTTTTGTGGTAAAGTATTCAGCATAAATCGGTACTCAACTTGTGTTTCAAATCCTTTTGTGTTTACATCCTGAATGTTTTGTGGGGTATAAATAACATCTGCTTCGGTTGGTCTCACATAATCAATCAAATCATTTGAATCTCTGTTGAATGCTGCAAACGTAAAGTCAAATTTAGACGTTAACCATTTGATTCCAATTTCTTCTGAAAGTGCTTCTTCAGGTTGTAAATTTTCATTTCCAATAGCTTGTGGTCCAATATAATATAAATCGGTATAGGTTGGGACTCTGTATGTATACCCGATGTTTCCATACACTCTAAAATCTGAAGTAACTTGATAACCTAAATCTAATCCTGGAAATGCTTTGCTATCAAAGTCTGAAAAATAAGATACCGCAACTCCAGGTGTTATATCAAATTTTTTATCAAAAAACTGAAAACGATGTTCTAAAAACAGAGAAGCCATTTCTCTAGAATTATCGCCCAATCGGTTACTCGAAATGTAATATTTAGCCATTTCTATACCAAAACCAGTGATCCCCGCTTTTGATTCATATGAACCATTCAATTCTGCTGCAACTTTATTGGTAATGTGTAAATTTCTATACGCCGATGGATTGCTTCTGATATAATGATATTCGTCTTGATTTCTTCTCCAATATAATCTTGGTTTCCAAGTAAAATTTCCGTTTTTAATTACGGTTGAAAGTCCAATTAAACTTGCTTGGGTTTCTTCATATTGTTCTGTAGCTGATGGAATTCCGTAAAAACCATTTGCGCCAAATTTTCTCTCTGAGTAAGTCGTAAGTAAATCAATTGGTAATTTATTTTTATTGAATTGACTTTTTAACACATAATTTTGATTGTCAAAATCGGTGTTGTGACGATAACCTTCTGAAATATTTTTAGAAAAATGCACAATATGACTACTTGTTTCTAAATTAATAGCTCCGGTTGCTTCTGTAGTAAACTGTCCAAAAGAACCTGCTTGAACTTTGGCAATTAATGAATTTTCAAAACCATCCTTTGTTACAATATTAACAGCTCCTGTAAAAGCATTTTGTCCAAAAATTCGAGCAGCCGGACCTTTAATCACTTCAATTCTTTTGATTAATTCGATAGGTAATGCTAAGTTTAAGGTATGATGACCCGTTTGTGGATCATCAACTTTAATGCCGTCAATTAGCAGTAATGTTTGGTCAAAACCACCACCTCTAATGTATAAATCGGCCTGCATTCCGTTTACACCTTGACGTCTAACATCAATTCCTGCAACTTGTTGTAATGCGTCAGCAACGTTGGTAACACCCAGTTTTTTAATATCAGTTGCCGTAATTATTTGAATGGTTCTTGAATTTTCTTTAAAAGGTAAATCAATTCGCGAAGATGATACTATAACTTCTTTAAGCGAATCGGTTTTTGGTTCATTTTCTTGTGCATTTCCAAGTATAGCACTTAAAAGCAAGGCTGATAAAAAGTATTTATTTTTCATTTGAAGTTTATTTTAAAACGCTGCAAAATTCGTAACTTTCCGGACGATTAAAATAGTCCAGATATAAAATGATAGATAGTCCGGTAAATGTGTTATTAAAAGAACTGATTCACTTTGAAAAATCTGGAGGAACGGCTGTTTACATTCAAATTGCCCAACAAATTATAAATGGAATTCAGCGCGGTTATTTGACAACAGGAACTGCATTACCAGGCACGCGTACATTTAGTCAGTTACTAAAAATTCATAGAAACACAGCGGTAGCTGTTTATGACGAATTAGCCTCACAAGGTTGGGTAGAAATCATTGCCAATAAAGGTACTTTTGTATTGATTCCTGAACAAAAAAACCAACCAATAAAGGCAACTTCAGACCTTGTTGATGGAATTTATAAGTATTCAAAAAACACCGGATTTAATTTTAAAACTTCTTTTCATTTAGCGCCAGCAAACGAATTTTCTAAGGCAAAATATGCAATAAACGATGGAGAACCTGATTTGAGATTGCATCCTGTTCATCAGTTTTCGAAATGGTACAGTGCTGCCATGAAACGAAAATCGTTAATTTCTAAATGGAATCAAACCAATATATCTTCTCATTCGGCAATTGAAAGTCAATTATGTAATTATTTGAATGCTACTCGCGGGTTTCATATTCAACCGAATAATTTAATCAGTACACGAAGCTCCGAAATGAGTTTGTTTATTATTTCACAGCTTTTAATTCAACCCAATGATGTTGTTTTGGTAGGAAATTTAAGCAATTTTGCTTCCAATATGATTTTTCAGCAAGCTGGTGCTTCAATCAAAACCATTCCAGTTGATGAACAAGGATTAGATGTTGAGTATATTAAAAAACATTTTACAAAAGGAAAAATTCGTTGTGTTTATGTTTGTTCCAATAGGCATTATCCCACAACTAAAACATTGAGTGCCGAACGAAGATTGAAGTTAATCCAATTGGCTTCTGCTTATCAATTTGCAATTATTGAAGATGATTTTGATTATGATTTTCAGTACAATGGAGTTTCAAAGTTGCCAATGGCTAGTGCAGATGCGAATGGAATGGTAATTTATTTAGGTAAAGTAGGTCAATCGTTATTTCCTAGTTTTCAAACAGGATTTGTAGTTGCACCCGATAATTTAATTTTGGAAGCCAAAAATTATTTAAAAATGTTGGATCGTCAAGGCGATTTGATTCAGGAACAATTGCTTTCAGAATTAATTTATGAAGGAGAAATCCACAGATTGATAAAAAAAAATGTATTCATTTATAAAAAACGTTGTGATTATTTATGTGCTTGTTTAACTGAAAATTTTAAGCAAACAATACGTTTTGAAAAACCAAATGGAGGATTGGCAATTTGGTTACAATTTGAACCAAAAATTTCATTAGTTCAGTTAGCAGAACAAGCGTATAAAAACGATTTATTTTTACCCAAAACGATTCTATATCAAGATAAAAACACGTGTGCTATTCGTTTTGGTTTTGGGCATTTAAATGAAGACGAAATCGAAATTATAGTTAAAAAACTCAAACAAGCGTATGACTTTTTGTTGTAAAGAAAAAGAAAAACCCCAAAAGAAATTTTTGGGGTTCGTTATTGTTATGTTTGATTGAATTAGTTTTTAACTAAAACATCTTTTGACCATTTTTTTACTTCAGCAATTCTACTGTCAGAAAAATCAACTTCAGTTAAAGAAGCTTCTGACCAAAAAAACCATTTTCCTTTTTTTGAACCGTTTTCAAATTCTCCTATGGCTTGTTTCGTTCCATCTTCGTTATATGAAACCCATTTGCCGTTTGGTTTTCCGTTTAAATAGTTTCCTTCTTGTTTGATTTGACCATTATCATAGTAGTAAGTAGTTTTTACTTCTTGCCCAATGATTTCATATTTTGGCTTAACTTCTTGTGCAAATGTTAGACTTGTTACTAACATTATTCCTGCAATCATTATATTTTTCATAGTCTATTTCTTTTAAGAGTTAATAATACTATAACAAATATAAATGTTTTTTTACAATAAAAAAACTTTAAGTTAACAATTTGATAACATTGAGCTAAAATTTAAAATTAAACCTGCTTATTTGACGTTTAATATCCCAATTTTTCTCTTACTCTTTTTAATACATTATTTGCTACAATACCAGCTTTTGCGGCACCTTCTAACAATAATTTATCAACTTCTTCCAAATTATTGATGTAATAATTATATTTTTCTCTTTCGGTTTTGAATTTTATGGTAATTAACTCATATAAAGCTTGTTTAGCATGTCCGTAGCCATAATTTCCAGCTTCGTATTTAGCACGCAAATCAGCTACATCTTCTGCAGTACCTAATAATTTGTACAAAGCAAAAACATTACATGTATCAGGATTTTTTGGTTCTTCTAGTGGTGTACTGTCGGTTTCAATTGTTTTTATTTGCTTTAGTAGCGTTTTATCGTCTAAAAATATATTGATGAAATTGTTTCTCGATTTACTCATTTTTTGTCCATCTGTTCCCGGGATAATCATGATTTTTTCATCAATTTTAGCTTCTGGAATTACAAAGGTTTCACCCATTTGATGATTGAATCGTGAAGCCACATCACGCGTGATTTCTAAATGTTGCAATTGGTCTTTTCCAACAGGGACAAAATTTGCATCATACAATAAAATATCGGCAGCCATTAACATTGGATAGGAAAACAATCCTGCATTAACATCGTCTAATCTATCGGCTTTATCTTTGAACGAATGGGCTAATGTTAAACGTTGAAAAGGAAAAAAACAACTCAAATACCAAGAAAGTTCGGTAGTTTGTGGTACATCGGATTGGCGGTAAAAAACCACACGATTGGTATCTAAACCACAAGCTAGCCAAGCCGCTGCAACACTGTAAGTATTTTGTCTTAGTTCTGCTCCATTTTTGATTTGCGTAATCGAATGCAAATCAGCAATAAAAAGAAAAGACTGATTATCAGGATTATTTGCCATTTGAATTGCTGGTATAATTGCCCCTAATAAATTTCCTAAGTGTGGTGTTCCTGTACTTTGAATTCCAGTTAAGATTTTTGCCATTATAATGTGTTTTTTTAAAGCAAAGACACGATGTTCTTCAAGTTATTATTTAAATGCAAATGTAGAGTAAAAACCGAAAAGTAAAAAGGCATCAGTTTTATTAAAATGATTACTTTTGAAAATCTAATAGACTAGCCACAATGAAATTTTTAAAATATCCACTCACGTTATTGTATCGCATTTGGTTTTACATCCTGGTTTTAGTTCCAATAATAATTTTGTTTCCGTTTATATTAGCTACTATTTTAAGCGAAAAAACGTATCCTTTATTTTTTAAAATAGCTAGAATATGGTCTAAGATTATTTTATTTGGAATGGGTTTCAATTATTCAATTGAAGGAGATGATGTTTTTGAAGATGGTAAAAGTTATATGTTAGTAGCCAATCACACTTCAATGACCGATATTATGTTGATGTTGATTGCGGTTAAAAATCATCCTTTTGTTTTTGTAGGAAAGAAAGAATTAGCTAAAATTCCAATTTTTGGATTCATTTACAAACGTGTTTGTATTTTGGTCGACAGAAGCAGTAGTAAAAGTCGCTACCAGGTTTTTGAACGTGCACAAAAAAGAATTCATCAAGGGTTGAGTATTTGTATTTTTCCAGAAGGCGGTGTTCCAGAAGAGCACATTGTATTGGATGGTTTTAAAGATGGTGCATTTCGAATAGCAATTGAACATCAATTACCCATTGTTCCGATGGTATTTTTTGATAATAAAAAACGTTTTTCATATACTTTTTTTAGCGGAAGTCCAGGAAAAATGAGAGCAAAAATTTATCCAGTAATTGAAACTAAAGGAAAAACCTTAGAAGACAGAAACGCTATTAAACTACAAGTACGAAACATTATATTAGAACCATTAGTTAATGATTTGAAATAAAAAAGTCCAAACGCATCTGGACTTTTTCGGTTTCATTTTAACTAGAAATGAAACAACTTAACTTAAATTTAAGCTTAACCAACTAAAGCTTAAAAACTAAAACTTATTCCAGAGTACAAACCAATAAAATAGGGTTTGAAGTTACCAGAATTTTCACTAAAGGTATTGATTTGGTATTTAAACATAGGTTGGAAATTCGCATTGAAATTCTTCCAAAAGCTGTATTTAAAACCCAAACCGACATTACTACTAAAATGTATATTGTTTAAATTATTTGCACTACCGATATTCATTTCTTGTCCGTTAGAAACAAGCGAGACTTTGTTTTCACTTAAAAATAAAGTACTTAATCCACCAATCACTTCTATTCCAAATTTTTTGTCTAATAGCTTGTAACTTAATTCTACTGGAACTTCAACAAAACCAATTTCTTGATTCAATGAGCCATCATATTTTACAAGCGGTGTTCCTAAAACCGAAACAAATTCACCATTTTCTTGTAATTTGCTTTCAATATTAATCATTTTACCGGCAGAATTTGTTTTAACATTTTCAAGTGGTATTGCGCTCACATCTTGATAAAAAGCAATATCATTAGTATTGTAATCAATTTTTAAATTATTAACACCTGTTTTAATACTTAGTTTTTGTGTAATATTATAATTAATACCAACACCATAACTAAGAGTATTGTTAAAGCTTTTCTGATTTGATAAAAATCTAGAATCAATAGAAGATCCTTCCGCTAAAGAATTGAAATAAACAGGCGATGCGTTAGTGCTAATCGCCCATTTACTTCTTTTTTCTTTTTCTTTTTCATCTTCATTTTTCCCATCCTCTTTTGCTGCAAGCAATTCTTCTAGTGGATTTTTTTCTTCAGCAATTTTTGCCACTAGCGTACTATCTTTAGTAATGATTCCACTCGAAGTAACAATTGTTTTTGAATTGTTAAATTCTTTTAAATCAGTATTGGTATTATTTGTAACAGTTGTTTCTATATTGTCTTTTTCAAAAAAAGCATCAATTTTATCTGAATTAATATCCTTGTTATTTGTTTTATCAATTGATTTTTTATTTTGAATTGTAACTAAAACTTTATCATTTGAATTATTAAATACATTTTCATTATTTATCAATTCATCATTTGATGTTGTGATGACATTGCTTTTTGAAATTTTATTTCTTTTGGTGTTGTCAACTATAGTGCTGTTTGAATTGGTTTTTTTGTTTTCTTTTGTACCAGAAACAATAGCATTTTTTGATTTTGTTAATTCATTTATAGTAACGTTATTCTGATTAATTTTTTCTTCAAATTTATTTTTTTCAGAAGTGTTTCGATTTAATTCATTTGATTCTGAACTTGTAATGGCAGAATTTTCTATTCCAGAATTAGCGTTATTATTTGTTTTAATTTTTGCATCATCAGAAACAATAGAGTTGGTATTGTCTTGATTTAAAGTATCATTTTCAGATTGGTAATTCCAAATTAGTGTTCCAACAATAAATAATGAAGCGGCAATTCCTGAAAGTTGAAACCAAAAAGGAACCACTCTTTTTTTCTTCTTTTTTTCATTTAAACGAGATGCAATAGTGTCCCAAGAGTTTTGAGGAGGAATTGCCTCAAAGTCTTTGAATTTTTCTTGAAATAATCGTTCTATATTTTTTTGTTCTTTCATTTTGTTTTTTGGATTGAATAGTTGTTATTCAATTCTATCTTTTCTTTTAAAATTGCTTTTGCTCGTGCTAAATTAGATTTTGATGTTCCAATATTGATGTTTAGCATTTCTGCAATCTCTTTGTGTGAATAATCATCCATCACATATAAATTAAAAACCAATCGATACCTGTCAGGTAATTCTTGAATAATTTTGGTAAGAAAATCCAATGAAATATTTTCATCTTCAATTTCAACGTTTTCTTCGTCGGCTATTTTTTCAGAAATTATTTCAAAAACACCTTTATTTCTATATTGCTGTAAGGTGTAATTTATAGTTATTCTTTTAGCCCAACCTTCAAATGAACCTTTATTTTTAAATTGACTTATTTTATCAAAAATGATTAAAAAACTTTCTTGTAAATTGTCTTGTGCTTCGGCATAATCTCTCGAATACTTCAAACACACAGAAAACAACTTTGGCGCTAATAGATGGTAAAGTTGTTCTTGTGCTTTGGTATTATTTTTAGTACATTCATATATGAGTTGTTCTAAAATCAAAATTATATTAGTTTACTATCGCTTCATATTCTAAAAATTCATCTTCACCTGCTGCATTTGTTCCGGTCCAAAATTTAAACAAATAAGTTTGGCTTTCGGTTGGTTTAAAATCTAAAGTAACTTCATAAGGACCTTCTTCAATCGCATTTTCACAAGTATTAGATTTTAGTTTTACCGCATTTATTGCAACAATTCTTGTGTTACCATCATATCTATAATAAATACCATCATATAAATGACAAGTGGTGGGTCTTCTATATCTAATTTTTATTTGATTAATTACATTTACATTGAAATCAACTGGCATTTCAACAGATTCAACGGGAAGAAGAACGTATTCAACATTCGGTTCATCGTCCAAGTTGCAAGAGCTAAAAACAAAAAGTAAACTCAATAATAAAACTAACTTTTTCATTTTTTTTAATGTGTGTTTCTATTTAGATGAATAATTCTATAAATGGTTGCGTTAAATTACAAAAAAAATCACGCTCAAGGCGTGATTTAATTTTTATGCGTTATTTTCTTTGATTAGATCTTTAATTTTTTGCTCTAATTCGTCCATTAATTCTGGATTGTCTTTGATTAAAGCTTTTACGGCATCTCTACCTTGACCCAATTTTGTTTCTCCGTAGCTAAACCAAGAACCACTTTTTTTAATGATTTCAAATTCTACGGCTAAGTCTAAAACCTCACCTACTTTTGAAATTCCTTCACCATACATAATGTCAAATTCTGCAGTTCTAAAAGGTGGTGCGACTTTGTTTTTAACGATTTTAACTTTAGTTCTGTTTCCTAAAACATTATCGCCATCTTTAATTTGAGTTGATTTACGAATGTCAATACGAACTGAAGCATAGAATTTTAATGCATTTCCTCCCGTTGTAGTTTCTGGACTTCCAAACATTACACCAATTTTATCACGTAACTGGTTAATGAAAAACACAGTACAATTTGTTTTGTGAATAGTTCCTGTTAACTTTCTCAAAGCTTGCGACATCAAACGTGCGTGTAATCCCATTTTAGAATCACCCATATCGCCTTCAATTTCACTTTTTGGTGTTAAAGCAGCAACCGAGTCAATAACAACAATGTCAACAGCTCCCGAACGAATTAAACTTTCTGCAATTTCTAAAGCTTGTTCACCATTATCTGGTTGTGAAATAATTAAGTTATCTATATCGATTCCTAATTTTTCTGCATAAAATCTATCAAAGGCGTGTTCTGCATCAATGAACGCAGCAATCCCTCCCGCTTTTTGAGCTTCAGCAATGGCGTGTAATGTTAATGTAGTCTTACCTGACGATTCTGGTCCGTAGATTTCAATAACTCTTCCTCTTGGGTAACCATTTACACCTAAGGCTAAGTCAATCCCTAATGAACCTGACGGAATAGCTTCTATTTCTTCAACTGCGCTATCGCCTAGTTTCATTACGGTTCCTTTTCCGTACGTTTTGTCAAGTTTGTCTAATGTTAGTTGTAAGGCTTTTAATTTGGCTTCTTTGTCTGAACTCATAATATTTGGCTTTAAATTGATTACAATTCTTTTTTTTGTAAAAATACAGTTTTTTTCAATTGCTCCAAAAATTGTTGATATGTTTTCTAACCCATTTAAAGATTTGATTTTTAACCAATTTTATTACCTTTGCACCCGAATTCTTCCATTTAGAATTCCATTTTGTACAGATGCGATTTATCGCGTCTCATATTTTCTAATCTTAAAACGTTTATAGCATGCAACTGTATAACACCTTAAGCGCAGAAGAAAGAGCTCAACTTATTGATGAAGCCGGACAACAACGTCTTACATTATCTTTCTATGCGTATGCCAAAATTGAAGATCCCAAAAAATTTCGCGACGACTTATTTATCGAATGGAACAAACTCGATGCTCTTGGTCGAACGTATGTAGCCAAAGAAGGAATTAATGCTCAAATGAGTGTTCCCGCTGAAAACTTCGAAGCTTTTCGTGAAACTTTAGAAGCCTATGATTTTATGCGTGGCATTCGTTTAAATGTAGCCGTAGAACACGATGATCATTCGTTTTTGAAATTGACTGTAAAAGTTCGAGACAAAATTGTAGCCGATGGTTTGAACGATGAAACTTTTGACGTTACCAATATTGGTGTGCATTTAAAAGCCAAAGAATTCAATCAAATATTAGAAGATCCAAATACTATTGTAGTTGATTTTAGAAATCATTACGAAAGTGAAATCGGTCATTTTAAAGGTGCCATAACGCCAGATGTAGAAACTTTTAGAGAAAGTTTGCCCATCATCAACGAGCAATTAAAAGATTTTAAAGAAGATAAAAACCTAGTAATGTATTGCACAGGTGGAATTCGTTGCGAAAAGGCATCAGCCTATTTTAAACACCAAGGTTTTAAAAATGTATTCCAATTAGAAGGCGGAATTATCAATTATGCCAAGCAACTTAAAGAGGAAGGTTTAGAAAGTAAATTCATTGGAAAGAACTTTGTATTCGACCACAGACTTGGTGAAAGAATTACCGAAGATATCGTTTCGCAATGCCATCAATGTGGAAAACCTTGCGACAATCACACCAATTGTTTAAACGATGGTTGCCACTTATTGTTCATTCAATGTGACGAATGTCAAGCTGCTATGGAAAATTGTTGTTCCACAGAATGTTTAGAAATCACGCATTTGCCATTAGCCGAACAAGTTAAACTTCGCAGAGGCAAACAAGTGGGTAATAAAGTGTTCCGAAAAGGGAAATCAGAAAATTTGAAATTCAAACATTCAGGAGAATTGTCCGATAAACCTTTGGCTGTAGCCGAAAAAACAAAAGACATTCGTCAGAAAATAAAAGTAAAAAAAGTATTGCTTGGTAAAGCCGAACACTATTATGTGAAAGCACAAGTAGGTCTTTTCGTTATAGAAAATCAAGAACTAAATGTTGGCGATAAAATTTTAATTTCAGGACCAACTACTGGGAACCAAGAATTAGTTTTAGAAAAAATGTTGGTAAACGGAACTGAAAATTCAGTAGCTAAAGTTGGCGATAAAATAACTTTTGAAGTACCTTTCCGAGTAAGATTATCTGATAAATTATTTAAAATTATTGGCTAATGACAACTTCGGGAAGAATTGAATTAATGGCGCCTGCAGGAAATTTTGAATCTATGCAAGCGGCTTTAGATAATGGTTGCGATTCCATTTATTTTGGTGTCGAACAACTAAATATGCGTGCTCGAGCAACAGTGAATTTTGTTTTGGATGATTTACCTGAAATTGCTCGTAGATGTAAAGAGAAAAAGGTTAGAACTTATCTAACTTTAAATACAATTATTTACGATCACGATTTATCGATTGTAAAAACATTGTTGACCAAAGCCAAAGAAGCTGGAATTACGGCTGTAATTGCATCCGACCAAGCGGTGATTATGTCGGCTAGAACCATCGGAATCGAAGTGCATATTTCAACCCAATTGAATGTGACTAATATCGAAACGGTTAAATTCTACGCCATGTTTGCCGATACCATTGTATTGTCTCGCGAGTTGAGTTTACGTCAAGTGAAAAAAATCACTGAAGACATCGAAAAAGAGCAAATCAAAGGTCCGAGTGGCAATTTGGTAGAAATCGAAATCTTTGGTCATGGTGCTTTGTGTATGGCGGTTTCAGGAAAATGCTATTTGAGTTTACATTCGCATAATTCATCAGCAAATCGCGGTGCTTGCAAGCAAAATTGTCGCAAAAAATATACGGTTATTGACCAAGAAAGTGGTTTCGAAATTGAAGTAGATAACGAATATTTAATGTCGCCAAAAGATTTATGCACCTTAGATTTTCTAGATCAAGTAATCGATTCTGGAATAAAAGTTTTGAAAATTGAAGGTCGAGGACGAGCAGCTGATTATGTAGCAACGGTTATCAAAACCTATCGTGAAGCCATCGATTCGTATTATGAAGGAACTTTTACCAAGGAAAAAATCAACACCTGGATGGAAGCTTTGGCAACCGTTTACAATCGCGGTTTTTGGAGTGGTTATTATTTGGGGCAAAAGTTAGGCGAATGGTCAGATAATCCTGGTTCTAATGCAACTCAGAAAAAAGTATACGTTGGAAAAGGAATGCATTATTTTCCAAAATCTAATATTGCCGAATTCAAAATCGAAGCTTACGACATCAAAAAAGGGGATAAGATTTTAATCACAGGTCCTTCAACGGGTGCACAAGAATTAATTTTAGAAGATTTTTTTGTGAATGATGCCACTTCTGAAAAAGCAACCAAAGGAGATAGTTGTACTTTGAAAGTGCCGTTCCGCATTCGTTTATCGGACAAAATGTATAAAATTGTTGAAAACTAATGGTTGTTGTTACGCTTCAAAGAGACAAATGTATTGGCTGCAATTATTGTGTCGAAATGGCACCAGCACAGTTTCAAATGTCAAAAAAAGACGGAAAATCAGTGTTAATAAAATCAGTTGATGCCAAAGGTTTTCACACTTTAAAATCGGCAGACCACACCATTGTTGAAAATTGTGAATTGGCAGTAAAGGCTTGTCCTGTGCATATAATTACGGTAAAAGAAACATAAATTTTTGGTTTTCAATACTATATAAAGACCTATTTCGTTTTATAATGAGATAGGTTTTTTGTTTTTGTACAACTTCAAAAGATTGAATTTGAAAGTTTCCATAAAAAATCAATATCTTTACGCTCAAAAACGTTTTGAAACGTAGTCCGTTAGGACAATCACTATATATTTAAATTATGGCATGTACAAACTGTTCAACCGCTGATGGTGGTGCACCAAAGGGGTGTAATAATAATGGGACTTGCGGCACCGATAGCTGCAACAAACTTTCGGTTTTCGATTGGTTGTCAAACATGACGTTACCAGGTGGTCAAGCACCTTTTGATGCTGTTGAAATTAGATTTAAAAACGGAAGAAAAGAATTTTTTAGAAATACCGAAAAACTAACGTTATCTATTGGAGACATTGTCGCTACCGAAGCTTCTCCTGGTCACGATATCGGAATTATCACTTTGACAGGCGAATTGGTTAAAATTCAAATGAAAAAGAAAAATGAAAATCCCGATAAAGATTTAGCAAAAATATATAGAAAAGCTTCGCAAAGAGATATTGATATTTGGACAGAAGCCCGAAATAAAGAAGAAGCGGTGCGTATGCGTGCTCGTGAAATCGCTATCAATTTGAAGTTAGAAATGAAAATTTCTGATGTAGAATTTCAAGGCGATGGTTCAAAAGCAACGTTTTATTACACGGCTAATGATAGAGTCGATTTTCGTCAATTAATTAAAGAATTTGCTCAAGATTTCAAAATTAGAATCGAAATGAAGCAAGTAGGTTTCCGTCAGGAAGCAGCTCGTTTAGGAGGAATAGGTTCTTGCGGAAGAGAATTGTGCTGTTCTACTTGGTTAACCGATTTTAGAAGTGTGAATACTTCGGCAGCACGATACCAACAGTTGTCGTTAAATCCACAAAAGTTAGCGGGTCAATGTGGAAAACTAAAGTGTTGCTTGAATTACGAATTAGACACTTATTTAGATGCATTGAAAGACATGCCTGACATGGAAACCAAGCTTTACACTGAAAAAGGTGATGCATATTGTCAGAAAATCGATATTTTCAAAGAAATTATGTGGTTTTCTTATGCGAATGCACCAGCTCAATGGATGGTTTTGCCTGTTGCAAAAGTGAAAGAAATTTTAGCAATCAATAAGAAAAAAGAACGCGTTGCTGGTTTAGAAGATTATGTAATAGAAACGGTTCAGGAAGTAGAGAAAAAATTTGAAAACGTAGTAGGTCAAGACAGTTTAACACGTTTTGATCAACCTAAGAAAAAATCAAATAATAGAAACAAAAAGAAGAAACCTACAAATTTTAAAAATGCACCTAAAAAAGACTAATTTTATTGGTTTGATGCTGATTGCTGTGCTTTTTATCTCTTGCGATAAACAACAATTTTTCAGCGAATATAAAGAATTAGATGGTACTTGGAAAAAGGCAGATACCTTGCGTTTTACATTTGAACAAAAGGATACTGTAAATCCATATCATTTGTTTTTGAATGTTAGAAACAACAACGATTATCCGTTCAACAACATGTATTTGATTGTTTCCATGAAAGAACCAGGGAAAAAACCAACAATCAAAGTAGATACATTAGAATACTTAATGGCAAATCCAGATGGAACGCTAATGGGCGAAGGTTTTTCAGATGTTAAAGAAAGTAAATTGTGGTATTTAGAAAATCACAAATTCAAAAGAGCTGGAAAATACAATGTTGAGATAGTTCAAGCAGTTAGAGAAACAGGAAAAGTAGAAGGTGTAGCTGATTTGAAAGGAATTACAGAATTAGGGTTACGAATAGAAAAAACAAAATAACATGGCTACAAAACCAGTTACAAACGATTATTCTGCCTACAAAAGAAGATTTTGGCAACTTTTTATGTATGGCTTTTTAGGAATTATTTTATTATTCCTTTTTGCTTCGTGGGGCTTTTTTGGAAAAATGCCTTCATTTGATGATTTAGAAAATCCAGATTCAAATGTGGCAACCGAAATTATTTCTGCTGACGGAGTAGTTATTGGTAAATTTTATAAAGAAAACAGAACACCTGTTAAATATGAAGATTTGCCACAACATCTAGTAAAAGCGCTAGTTGCAACTGAAGACGAACGTTTTTATGAGCATTCAGGAATTGATGCTAAAGGAACATTGAGAGCAGTAGTAAAATTGGCTCAAGACGGTGGAGCTAGTACACTTACCCAACAATTAGCTAAAAACTTATTCCATGGAGAAGGTTCAAAATTTATCCTCTTTAGAGTAATTCAAAAAGTAAAAGAATGGATCATTGCTGTTCGTTTAGAGCGTCAATATACCAAGCAAGAAATCATCGCTTTGTATTTAAATCAAGTAGATTTTGTAAACGGAGCAGTCGGAATTCGTTCAGCAGCAAAAATTTACATGAATAAGGAGCCAAAAGACTTAACTATTGAAGAAGGCGCTTTGTTTGTAGGAATGTTAAAAAATCCTTCGTTATATAATCCTAACCGAAAAAAAAGAGCAAAATTAGTCTTAGACCGAAGAAATACGGTTTTAGGTCAAATGGTTAAAAACGGTGTAATTACCGAATCAAAAAAAGAAGAGTTAAAAAAACTTCCAATCAAATTAGACTTCAGACCTGAAAGTCATTCAGAAGGAAGTGCTACCTATTTCAGAGAATATCTAAGAGATTACATGAGAAAGTGGGTAAAAAATCACTTAAAGGATGATGGAACGGAATATGATTTATATCGCGATGGTTTAAAAATCTACACGACTATTGATTCTAAAATGCAACAATATGCAGAAGAAGCGGTAACCGAACATTTAAAAAATCTACAAAAAGAATTTTTCATTGCAGCGAAAGACAAAGAAAATGCTCCTTTTGTTGATATTACTCCTGAGCAAACGCAACAAATTATGTTGCAAGCCAAGAAGAATTCAGAACGTTGGAGAAAAATGGACTCGAATGGTAAAACAAAAGAAGAAATTCTTAAATCTTTTGATGTGCCAGCAAAAATGAAAATCTTTACGTATGAAGGTGAAAAAGACACCATCATGAAACCAACAGATTCGATCATATATTACAAACACATGCTACAAACAGGTATGATGGCAATGGAACCAAGAAATGGCCACATAAAAGCATGGGTTGGAGGTGTAAATTATAAATATTTTCAATACGATCACGTAGGTCAAGGAGCAAGACAAGTAGGTTCTACTTTTAAGCCATTTTTGTACGCAACGGCTATCGAGCAATTAGGAATGTCGCCTTGTGATTCTATAATCGACAGTTATTTTACGATGCCAAAAGGCAAATGGGGAATTGATAAAGATTGGTCTCCAAAAAACTCAGACGGAAATTACAGAGGAACCACAACTTTACAGAAAGCGTTGGCAAATTCGATTAACACAGTTTCAGCTAAATTAATTGATAGAGTCGGTCCACAAGCAGTAGTTGACATGGCAAAAGAATTAGGAGTAACATCTGATATTCCTGTGCAACCTTCAATTGCGTTAGGAGCTGTTGATATTACCGTTGAACAAATGGTTGGTGCAATGAGTACGTTTGCCAATCAAGGAGTATATGTAAAACCAACATTTATCATCAAAATAGAAGATAAAAACGGAGTAGTTATTGACCAACCAGTACCAGTAACAAAAGATATTGTAAATAAAGATGTCGCTTATGCTGTTATAAAATTAATGGAAGGCGTAACCAGTTCAGGAACAGGAGCTCGTTTAAAATATGGTGGTGGTGGTTTCATCCAATACGATTATAGTTTTGGCAATCCAATTGCAGGAAAAACAGGAACTTCGCAAAACAATTCTGATGGATGGTTTATTGGAATGGTACCTAATTTAGCTACTGGAGTATGGGTTGGAAACGAAGACAGAGCTGCTCATTTTAGAGCCACAAGATTAGGTCAAGGAGCAACAATGGCATTGCCTATTTGGGGAATTTTTATGAAAAAATGTTATGCCGATAGCGATTTAGATGTGTCTAAAGATCCTTTTGAAAAACCAGAAAATTTATCCATAAAAGTAGATTGTTGGACTCCTAAAAAAGTAGTAGATACCACAGCAGTTCCAACAGACGAACCTAATATGGACGAGTTCGGATTATAAACAACAACAAACCAAAATATGATTTCTAGAAAAGTTAATAACGTTAAAGAAGCTTTAGAAGGAATTCAAGACGGACAAACCATCATGTTAGGTGGTTTTGGTCTTTGTGGAATTCCCGAAAACAGTATTGCTGAATTAGTACATAAAAATGTAACCAATCTAACTTGTATTTCCAATAATGCAGGTGTAGATGATTTCGGATTGGGATTACTTTTACAAAAACGTCAAATTACAAAAATGATTTCTTCTTATGTAGGTGAAAATGCCGAATTTGAACGTCAAATGCTTTCAGGTGAATTAGAAGTAGAATTAACACCACAAGGAACTTTAGCCGAAAAATGTCGTGCTGCTCAAGCTGGAATCCCTGCTTTTTTTACACCAGCTGGTTTTGGAACTGAAGTAGCTGAAGGTAAAGAAACACGGGAGTTCAATGGAAAAATGCACGTAATGGAATTGGCTTACAAAGCTGATTTTTCTATCGTAAAAGCATGGAAAGGTGACGAAGCAGGAAATCTTATTTTCAAAGGAACGGCTCGTAATTTCAACGCTTGTATGGCAGGTGCTGCAAAAATTACAATTGCTGAGGTAGAAGAATTAGTCCCAGCAGGAACTTTAAATCCTAACGAAATTCACATCCCAGGAATTATGGTAAATCGTATTTTCCAAGGAGAGAAATTTGAGAAAAGAATTGAGCAAAGAACTGTTAGACAAAGAAGTTAATCATGGCATTAGATAAAAATCAAATCGCAAAAAGAATAGCACAAGAAGTAAAAGACGGTTACTATGTAAACTTAGGAATCGGAATCCCAACTTTAGTTGCCAATTACGTTCGTACCGATATTTCAGTAGAATTTCAGTCGGAAAACGGAGTTTTAGGAATGGGTCCATTTCCTTTTGAAGGAGAAGAAGATGCTGACATCATCAACGCAGGAAAACAAACGATTACCACTTTGCCAGGAGCAAGTTTCTTTGATTCGGCGTTTAGTTTCGGAATGATTCGTGCGCAAAAAGTAGATTTAACTATTTTAGGAGCGATGGAAGTTTCCGAAAACGGCGACATTGCCAACTGGAAAATTCCAGGAAAAATGGTAAAAGGAATGGGTGGCGCTATGGATTTAGTAGCTTCTGCAGAAAATATTATTGTAGCCATGATGCACGTAAATAAAGCTGGAGAATCAAAAATTCTTAAAAAATGTACGCTTCCATTAACAGGTGTTGGTTGTGTGAAAAAAGTCGTTACTGAATTAGCCGTTTTAGAAATCACTCCAAACGGTTTCAAATTATTAGAAAGAGCGCCTGGCGTTTCAGTAGAAGAAATCATCAAAGCAACAGAAGCCGATTTAATCATTGATGGAGATATTCCTGAAATGAGTATTAATTAGCCAATTAGTCAATGAGGCAATGTGCCAATAAGCTAATTAGTAAATTAGCTAATGAAAAAAATCGATACATTGACACATTGTCTCATTGACACATTAAATAAATATATAAGCCATGATAACATTTCAAGAAAAGTACAAAAACAATTTAATTCTTTTAAAATCATTTGAATTTGCTAAAAAAGTGGTTCAATACACAGAAAAATTAGAAGAAGACAGAAAGTATGTAATTGCTAATCAACTATTAAAATCAGGAACTTCGATAGGAGCAAATATCAAAGAAGCTCAAAATTCTGAAAGCAAAGCAGACTTTATTCATAAAATGAAAATTGCAATGAAAGAAGCTGATGAAACCGAATTTTGGTTATTCCTTTGTAACGAATTAGAAAATTATCCAAATACAGAAGAATTACTAACTGAAGTTTTTGATATATTAAAAATTACAAATAAAATCATTTCAACAACCAAAAAAATTAGCCAATAAGGCAATGAGACAATATGCCAATTAGTTGATGAGTTAGTAATTTAATAATTGACTAATTCTCAAATTGACACATTGTATCGGCACATTGGCACATTGACTAATTGACACATTAACATGTTCCCAAAAGTAATTCTAAAATCAGGTAAAGAAAAATCTATTCAACGTCGTCACCCTTGGATTTTCAGTGGTGCGGTTTATGGCGTGAGTCGTGAAATAAACGATGGCGAAATGGTAGATGTAGTCGATTCGAAAAACAATCATTTAGGAACCGGATATTTCAGTGATAAAGGAAGTATTGTGGTTCGTATTTTGACGTTTGGCGAAGAGACTTTCTCTGAAAACTTTTGGGCAGCCAAACTACAATCGGCTTGGTATTTACGCACCCAATTATTAGATTTTGAAGTTACCAATGCGTTCCGAGTAATTCACGGAGAAGGCGATGGAATTTCGGGATTGATTATTGATTATTACGATAAAAATTGGGTAATACAAGCGCATTCGACAGGAGTTTTTCTTCAAATGGAGCAAATTTCTGAAGCCATAAAATCTAATTTTACAGACTATTGCGAAACCATTTATTGCAAAAGTTCAGGAACTTTACCGAATACTGGAACCGATTATTTCTTATTCGGAAACAAAGCAGAAGCAGTTGCTAAAGAGAACAACATTTTGTTTTCAGTAAATTGGGTAGAAGGACAAAAAACAGGGTTTTTCTTAGACCAACGCGATAACCGAAAGTTATTAGGCGAATTCTCAAAAGGCAAAAAAGTATTAAACACGTTTTGTTACACAGGCGGATTTTCAATTTACGCGATGAGTGCTGGCGCAGAATTGGTAACTTCGGTAGATATCTCTCAAAAAGCGGTAGATTTAGCAGCCAGTAATATGGAATTAAATTTTCCAAACGCCAATCATAAAGCAGTTGCGGATGATGTATTCAACTTCATGAAAGAGCACACGCAACAATACGATGTTATTGTATTAGATCCGCCCGCTTTCGCGAAAAGCATCAAAAGTAAACATACGGCAACGCAAGCCTACAAACGTTTAAATATAGCTGGTTTAAAAGCCTTAGCACCTAACGGAATTTTATTCACGTTTTCGTGTTCACAGGTAATTGACGATGTTTTGTTTTACAACACTGTTGCCGCAGCAGCCATAGAAACCGGAAGAAATATCCGAGTCTTACACAAATTAGAACAAGGCCCAGATCACCCAATCAACATTTATCACCCAGAAGGGCATTATTTAAAAGGATTGGTGTTGTTTGTGGAGTAGTTTAAAGTGTTCAGTGGTCAGTATGAAGTGTTCAGTATTTCACGCATAGTTTCATTCAGAACGAATCTTAATTTATTTTGTTCAAACAAGAAGATAAATATTTTCTCTTATGAAATCAATTTCAAATTTTTATAAAACACTCATAATTATAGTTTTAACTTTAATTATTTCATATAGTTTTCCTTCGATGTTTGCTAAAGGTGGAATGAATATGAAGTTTCATTATTTCAATTTTCTATTTGTCTTAATAGTAGGGGTGATATTAATTTATGATTTTTATAAAATAAATTTCTTAAAGAAAATCGTATTCTTATTTACAGTTTCATTATTTACATTTATTTCAGGAATATATTTGGTTCAAGAAATATTAAAAAATGTTTATGACTATGATTATGAATTGCATATTAGATTTAATGATGCTGTTTTTAATGCAAATATCATTTTTTACAGTATTCTAGTCTTTATAGAATTATTGTCTTTTCAAATTATTAAGAGATTTTACAAATAAAAAACCTGCAAGTCTTTTTCAACTCACAGGCTATCTTAAATCTTAATTCTTTTATCTTAATACTTTACAAATTCATAAAGAAATCATTCCCTTTATCATCAGTTATAATAAACGCAGGGAAATCTTTCACGGTAATTTTACGAACGGCTTCCATGCCTAATTCTTCAAAGTCTACTACTTCTACTGATAAGATGTTTTCTTTTGCTAAAATCGCAGCAGGACCACCAATCGAACCTAAATAGAATCCTCCGTATTTCTTACAAGCGTCCATTACTTGTTTTGAACGATTTCCTTTCGCTAACATAATCATGCTTCCGCCAGCGGCTTGGAATTCGTCTACATAAACGTCCATTCTTCCTGCGGTTGTGGGTCCAAAACTTCCTGATGGCATTCCGTCTGGAGTTTTTGCTGGACCTGCATAATATACTGGATGATTTTTGAAATATTCTGGCATTGGTTTTCCAGCGTCTAATAATTCTTTGATTTTTGCATGCGCGATATCACGTGCCACAATCAACGTTCCGTTTAATTTTAAACGCGTTTTGATTGGGTATTTTGATAATTCTGCTAAAATTTCTGGCATTGGTTTGTTCAAATCAACTTCCACCGCAGGCTCTAAATGAGGTGCTGTTGTTGGTAAAAACTGTCCTGGATTTGTTTCTAATTGCTCTAAGAAAATACCGTCTTTCGTGATTTTCCCTTTGATATTTCGATCTGCTGAACAAGAAACTCCCATTCCAACAGGACATGATGCGGCATGACGAGGTAAACGAATGACACGAACATCATGTGTTAAATATTTTCCACCAAATTGTGCTCCAATTTGACTTTCTTGACAAATAATTTGTACTCTTTTTTCCCATTCTAAATCGCGAAACGCTTGACCCGACATGTTTCCAGAAGTTGGAAGATTGTCAAAATATCCTGCTGATGCTTTTTTTACGGCTGCTAAGTTTGCTTCTGCAGAAGTGCCGCCAATTACGATAGCTAAGTGATACGGAGGACAAGCCGCTGTTCCTAAATCCATAATGCGCTCACGAACAAATTCGTCTAACGATTTTTCATTTAACAACGATTTTGTTTTTTGATATAAGAAGGTTTTGTTGGCCGAACCACCACCTTTTGTTAAAAATAAGAACTCATATGAATTTCCTTTTTTCGCATAAATATCAATCTGCGCTGGAAGATTTGAACCTGAGTTTTTTTCTTCAAACATCGAAATTGGAACAATTTGCGAGTAACGAAGATTTTTATTTTGGTACGTATTGTAAATTCCTTTTGATAACCATTCGCCGTCTTCCACACCTGTGTAAACGTTTTCACCTTTTTTGGCAACCACAATCGCAGTTCCAGTATCTTGGCAAGAAGGCAATTGACCTTCTACAGCCACCGCAGCGTTTTGTAATAAATTATAGGCCACAAAACGATCATTGTCTGTTGCTTCTGGGTCTTCGATAATGTTTCTTAGTTTTTGTAAATGTGCCGAACGCAACATAAACGAAACGTCGTCCATTGCTTCTTGTGCTAATAATTCTAATCCTTTTGGGTCCACTACTAAGATTTCTCTATCGCCAAGTTGTTCTACTTTTACGTAATCTGAAGTTAATTTTTTGTAGTGTGTATCGTCTTTTAGAATAGGATACGGGTCTTGATATAAAAAGTCCATTTGTGTATGTTTTGAAAGGTAAAGTTACGGATTCTTTGTGTTTTGTAAAAGATTTATGATGCTTATTTAGAATTTCTTAAAAAAACCAACTCGCCACAAAAATCGCTGTAATTACACAAATCAAATCCACCAAAAGCATCATTCCTAACGTATAGCGTGTGTTTTTAATGTTGACACTTCCAAAATAAACAGCAATAACATAGAAAGTGGTTTCGGCACTGCATTGAAAAATACAACTCAATCTTCCAGTTAATGAATCAGGGCCAAATTGTTTCATCGCATCAATCATAAACCCTCGTGATCCACCAGAACTAAAAGGACGCAACATCGCCACAGGAAGCGAATCAGTGATTTCTTTAGCGACACCCAAATGTGCAAAAACAAACGAAATTCCGTAGCTGATGTTTTCAAACAAACCACTATTTCTAAATAACGATATCGCCACTAACATTCCCATCACATAAGGAAAAATAGTAACTCCCGTTTTTAATCCGTTGTTGGCACCAACTACAAACGTGTCGAAAATGGTGGTTTTGTTTTCCACAAATTTCTTTTCTTGAATGAATGAAAATATTAGGGTAAAACCAATAATTAATATCAATAATAATCCCGAAAGATTTGAAGTGAAATAGTTTTTTCCAATTAAATCTAAACTGTTTACGTAAAACAACAACCCAACAATAGCTCCAATAACTCCCATTAAAACCGCTAATAAAGAGGCGCTTTTAAAATTTACTTTTTGCTTAATTCCTACCAAAACAAAAGCTGCAATGGTTCCAATAAAAGACGTGATGATACACGGCAACATCACATCAGCAGGATTGGCAGCGTTTTCAGCAGCACGATAACCAATAATTGAAGTGGGAATTAAGGTCAAACCAGCTGCATGCAAACACATAAACATGATTTGGGCATCACTTGCAACATCTTTGTCTTTGTTGAGTTCTTGTAAACTTTGCATGGCTTTTAAACCAAAAGGCGTTGCGGCAGAATCTAATCCTAAAAAGTTGGCCGCAAAATTCAAAGTCATGTAGGATATTGATTCGTGGTTTTTAGGAATAGATGGGAATACTTTGGCAAACATTGGACTTAGCTTTTTAGCCAATCGCTCTGACGCACCAGAAATTATAAGTAATTCCATTATTCCACAGAAAAAAGATAAATAAGCAATCAATGGCAGAATCAAATCAAACAAACTACTTTTAGTCATAGGAAGTAAACCGTCGGCTTGCTGTTTTCCACTGAATATTTTTACCGTTTGTTTGTTGTAAACATAAGTGGTATCGGCATCGGCAGTATTTTTATTTAAAACAAACGTTTTGTCTTCTGCTTTTTGTAAACTATCTTGAACAAATTGAGGTACTTCGTTTAAATATTTTTCACCAATTAAAAGTGGTTCGCCTTGTTTTCCATTCAAAACATAATCGATTGAATAGTATTGCGAAGAAAATAATCCAAAGACAATAAAAAAGATAGACGATACAAATATCACCAACCAAAATCTGCTTAAAACCATGTGTTATATTTTTTGTAAATGTAGTTAATCAAGTTCAAGTTCAAAAATCAAGTTCAATTTCAAGATTTTGGAATTTGGAATTTGGAATTTTCTTATTGGAATTTATACTTTAAACGTGAATAATTTCATCATCAATCAATAAATCTTCTCTTCGTAGTCGGAGAAAAATTTGGGCTACAGCTATAACATCTTTTTCGCAGTAGGTGATAATTCTATCAATATTATCTTCAACATAGAAAACGTGTGCTACTTCGCTACCGTCGATATCATCTTTTGGCGATGGAATCCCTAAAACTTTTGTAAGCAATTTTAAAGAAGTAAAATGTTTATAATCGCCAAATTTCCATAATTCTAAAGTATCTAAATGAGGTACTTCCCATGGTTTTTTACCGAATAAATTGAGTTTGTTTGGCAAAGCAATTCCGTTGATAATCATACGTCGAGCAATAAACGGAATGTCAAATTCTTTGGCATTATGACCACATAAAACGTGTTGCGCTCCGTTGAAATGAGTATTTAATAAGTTCGAAAAATCATTCAAAATTTTCTTTTCATCACCCCAAAAACTGGTTACTCTGAAATTTCTGATATCGCCTTTGTTCACAAAATAACCCACAGAAATGGTGATGATTTTTCCAAATTCGGCCCAAATTCCAGCACGTTCATAAAAATCTTCGCCAGAAACTTCGTCTTTGCGTTGGTATTGGGTTTTGTGTTCCCATAAATAACGTGTTTCTTCGTCTAAAATACCATAATTTTGGTGTTCTGGAACGGTTTCAATGTCTAAAAACAGAATGTTGTTTAAGTTAATTTTCTCAATCATTTTTGTATGGTTTATAGTTAATTTAGTTTCAGGTTAATGTATTTTCTATTTTCTTGCTTTTTTTTTCTTTTTCCCAACATTTCATACGCTTCTTCCACATAAACATATAAATCTTCACTGTGTGGATCATAAGTTGTTTGCACACCTTTTAAATGGCCTAATCGCACAATAATTAAATCATCTTCAGGAATTACAATTACAAATTGCCCTAAATGACCCCGCATGTAATACAAATCTTTGCCTAAAAAGTTGTTCATCCACCAACCATACCCATAATGTGGCGTTTCATTAAAGCGAGGTGTAATGCATTTTTTTACAAAAGCACTATCCAATAATTGTTTGCCGTTCCAGTTTCCATTATTCAAATATAATTTACCAAAACGCGCAAAATCTCTTGCGTTGCTAGCGATACAACAATAGGCTTTTTCAATTCCATCAGGTGCTTCATCTAATTGCCAAAGGGCTTCGTTTTCGGCTCCCATTGGTTGCCAAAAGTGCTTTGAAACATAATCGGATAAATATTCTCCAGTAGCTTTTTCAATACACATGGCTAATAATTGGGTAGCGCCACTTAGATATTTGAACGATTGTCCAGGTTTTTCATTGATGTTTAATCCAAGAATTACTTTATCTAAATCATCATCAAAATAAGCTCGGGTTACAATTGAAAACGGACTGTAATATTTTTCGTCCCAACTTAAGCCAGAAGCCATTGAAGATAAATCACCAACGGTTACTTCTTTTGCAAATTTTCCTTTTAACTCCGGAAAAAACTCGGTTACTTTTTGGTCTAAACTTTTAATTTTTCCTTCCATAATGGCTTTTCCTAATGCCATTGTAACCACGCTTTTTGCCATTGAAAATGAATTGGTTTTGGAGTTTTTATCAAATCCATCAAAATAACTTTCGTGCCAAATGCTATCATTTTTAATGATTATGTAAGCTATTGATTGTAATTCTTTATGCGTTTTTTGTAAATTTTGAGTTGCGGGAACCGAATTATAATCTGATGCAATTGCCCATGGTTGAGCTGTTCCTTTCTTAATTTCTCGATTCGGAAATTCTTTATAATCTTCTAAAAAAGCGGTAGTATATCCTTTAAAATAAATTGTTTTTACAGCGCGAAGTAAATAATCAACATCAAAAATGTATAGAATAATGATAATCGACGCAAAAATAATTGCGAACCATTTTAGGAATTTCAACAGGAATTTCATTTACTAATTTTATAGGATTGTGTTATAAAAGTAGCAAAAAGTTAGAATGATTTTAAAAAAACTAAAACAAACTTTCTTGTTTCACAGGATTTTCATGTTCTAATAGCCATTTTTTTCGCCATAAACCGCCTGCATAACCCGTTAATGAGCCATCAGAACCTATGACCCGATGGCAAGGAATTATAATCCAAAGAGGATTTTTACCGTTTGCAGAAGCAACTGCGCGAATTGCTTTTACATCGCCTAATTTTTTTGAAAGGTCTAAATAAGAACACGTTTTCCCGTATGGAATATTTAATAATTCTTGCCAAACTTTTTGTTGAAAATCAGTTCCTGATGGATTAATTTTAAAGGAAAAATTAGTTCTTTTTCCTTTAAAATAATCATCAAGTTGAACAACAGCATCTTTTAGCTCTTTAGGAATTTTTGTAGAAGTTTCAGTTTCTTCATTTAGTACATGAATTTTTGAAACGCCTTTTTCATCGCCACAAATTTCTGTAAATCCTAAAGGGGTTTTTATAATTGCTGTTTTCATTTTGTAAATATAAAAAAAACCACCTGATTATTCAGGTGGTTTAATAAGATGCAAAAGTTGAATTAATAATATTTTTATGATCTAATGTCTGTCTTTTTATCAGTGGTAGCTGGAGCAGTTGTATCAATTACTTTTCCTTTAAAAGAAACAGTTTTTGATGCGTCAATATTACCTTCTTTTGTTAAGATAGTAACTGATTTTTGAAAACCACCAGGTGATGCAGCATTAAATGTAGCGGCTACCATTCCTTTTTCGCCTGGTTTAATAGGTGTTTTTGTGTAATTAGCAGCAGTACAACCACAAGCTGGTTTTACGTTTGTAATCAAAACAGTTTCGTTTGTTGTATTTGTAAACGAAAACTCATAAGTAACTGGTTTTCCTTTTTCAATATCACCAAAATCATGAATTTCTTTATCCCATTTAATAACAGATTGTTTAGGAGCTGGTGCTGGCGTAACAGTTGCTTGAACTGGAGCTTGAACTGGTTTTGCTGTTTCGGTTTTAGCCTCTTTAACTTGTGCAAACGAAGCACTAGCAATAAATAACGCTACGATTGATAATTTAATTGATTTCATACCTTATACTATTTTTAGTTATTTTAATTTTGTGTTACAAAGCTATAGAAACAAAAAAAAGTTCTTGTTAATTAAATTTTAATGATTGTTAATGACTTGTTAACAGTGCTTTTTTACGCTTCTTTTTTTTGTAATATCGTTGCTATTATGAAGTTTAATAGATTTAATACAGTTATTTTTATTGGTTTTTTTGCTATTGTAGGGGTTATCATCATGCAATTGTTTCTACTTAACCAAGCCTATATTTTTGAGAAAAAAGATGTAGAAGATAAAATCCATTTTGCATTGCAAGATGTGGTGGAGCGCATCTATAGAGACAATAAATCAGAATTGCCGACTACAAATTTAATAAAAAAAGTCAGTGAAAATTATTTTATTGTTAATGTAAATGATGTTTTTGAAAATCAAATTTTAGAACATTATTTAAAAACAGAATTTGAAAAAGTAAAATTAGAATTGGATTTTGAATATGCAATTTATGATTGTAGTTCAGAATCTATGGTATATGGAAATTATGTTGCGGTTGATGGAAAAAAAGAAAGTGTTTGCGAAGATTGCTTTTCTAAGAACACCGATTTAACCTATTATTTTGCTATTCGGTTCCCACATGTTAAGCAAAGTTATTTTAGAAGTTTAAGTCAATATTGGGCATTTACTGCGGTTTTATTTTTGGTACTTATTATCTATGTCTATTCGGTTTTCTTAATGTTGCAACAAAAAAGGTATACTGATTTGCAAAAAGATTTTATTAACAACATGACGCATGAGTTCAAAACCCCACTGGCTTCAATTTTAATTGCTTCAAACTACGCTAATTCCCAAAATGAAATAAAAGACAATCCAAAATTGTCAAAATACATGCAAATCATTATCAATCAGAGTAATAAGTTAAATCAACACATTGAAAAGATTTTGTATGTGGCAAAAACAGATAGTAATCAAATTGTGTTAGAAAAAACTCAGGTTGATGTACAAGCTATCTTAGAGTTGGTTAAAGAGAATATTCAATTAAAACACCAAAAAGACATTCAAATTGAGATAGGTTTACATAAAAAATATTTTGTTCTGGCAGATGAATTTCATTTTTATAATTTAATTTATAATGTTATTGACAATGCTGTTAAGTATTCTGAAAGTGAAGTTAACATCCAAATAACATCCAAAGAAAACACTAAAGGATTACAATTGAATTTTTCAGATAAAGGCATCGGAATTCCACCAAATGACTTGCCTTTTGTGTTTGATAAATTTTATCGTGTTGCGCGTCAAGACAACAAAGATATTGAAGGTTTTGGAATAGGATTATCCTATGTTAAACGCGTTTGCGAATGGCATAAATGGAATGTTTCTGTTAAAAATAATGAAGATAAAGGCATCACAGTGTCAATCCAAATAAATAAAAACGATTATGAGTAAAAAGCGCATTTTATATGTAGAAGACGACGAAACTTTAGCGTTTTTAACAGCCGATAATTTAGAGCAACATTTTGAAGTCTCGCACTGTAATAATGGCAAAGAGGCCTTTCAATTGTTTTGCAAAGAAATTTTTGATTTGTGTGTTTTGGATATCATGTTGCCCGATATGGATGGTTTTGAAATTGCAACCGAAATTAGAAAACGAAATCAAGAAATTCCGATTATTTTCCTTTCTGCGAAAACCATGAAAGAAGACCGAATTAAAGGTTTGAAACTGGGTGCAGATGATTATTTAATAAAACCGTATTCGATAGAAGAACTTATTTTAAAAATCGAAATTTTCTTAAACCGAAGCCAAAAATCGACCGATAATTCGACCCAAAAACAATATACTTTTGGCAGTTTTCATTTTGAACCTGAGAACTATTTACTAAAGAATGAAAGCCAAAATATCACGCTAACTGAAAGAGAAGCTTCGTTACTTAAGTTGTTTTTAGACAATCCAAACACCGTTTTAAAACGCGAAAAAATTCTGATGGAATTGTGGGGTAGTGATGATTATTTTTTAGGCAGAAGTTTGGATGTTTTTATTTCTCGATTACGAAAAATCATAAAAGAAGAAACCCACGTTAGAATTGAAAATATTCCGCGCGTGGGCTTTAAATTGGTGGTTGAGTAATTGTTTATTCTAAACTCATCATGTAAGCTTCTAATGCTTTTCGGTCTTCAGTAGACATAGCTTTTGTAATTACAAAATTGGCTTTCATAATCTCATATTGAGAAGCATCTACTAAAGGTTCCCCTTTGCCATTAATAAACGAAGCAATACTTGCGCCTTTTTCTTTGTAAATTTTAGCAATGTCTTTAATTGAAGGCCCAACGACTTTAACATCTGCTTTGTGACAAGTTGCACACGTTCCTTTTCCTTCAAAAAGTTCTTGTCCTTTTGCTAATAATGGATCAACTGTTGCTTCAGGTTGCGCTGTCGCATCTTTGTCAACAGGATTTCCGTAGCTGTCGGTTTCTTTTTTTTCACCACAATTAGTCAGTGTAATTGCTAAGGCAAAAACGGCTAACGATTTTAATATAAGTTTCATGTTTATAAAGTTTAGAAATATCGATAAAATTACACTATCGATTTTACTCAGAATGTGACAAATGTCACATTACTTATTTAATAAAATAGCTGCTTCTTTGGCAAAATAGGTTGAAATTAGACTTGCACCTGCTCTTTTAATACACATTAATTGTTCCATCATAATTTTATCATGATCTAACCAGCCTCTTTCGGCAGCCGCTTTAATCATGGCATATTCTCCCGAAACATGAAAAACCGTTACTGGAACATCAACTGCATTTTTAACTTCTCTAACAATATCTAAATAAGCAATTCCGGGTTTTACCATAACCATATCTGCTCCTTCTTCTACATCCCATAATGCTTCTTTAACCGCTTCAATTCGATTGGCGTAATCCATTTGATACGTTTTTTTGTCTTTCGGCACTGCTACATCGGCTTCTTTTGGAGCACTATCTAAAGCATCTCTAAAAGGGCCATAAAACGCTGAAGCATATTTAGCCGAATAACTCATAATTCCTACATTTTGAAAACCTGCAGCATCTAAACCTTGTCGTAAACGCAATACACGACCGTCCATCATGTCACTTGGTGCAACAAAATCGGCTCCAGCTTGTGCGTGAGAAACGGCCATTTTTACTAAAGCATCGTTAGTTGCATCATTAGCAATATCGCCGTTTTCAATGATTCCATCATGACCATAAATTGAGTAAGGATCAAGTGCTACATCTGGCATTACAATCATTTCAGGGCAAGCTTTTTTGATAGCACGAATCGCTTTTTGCATCAAACCATTATCATTCCAAGCTTCTTTACCAGTATTATCTTTTAATGATTCATCTACTTTAACATAAATATTCACCGCACGAATTCCCAAAGCAAAAAGTTCTTTTACTTCTTCAACAGTCAAATCTATTGAACGACGAAATATTCCAGGCATTGACGAAATTTCAGATTTGTAATTCTCGCCTTCAGCAATAAACATAGGAAACATAAAATCTGCCGGACTTAAACTGGTTTCACGAACTAAACTTCTTATGGATTCGTTTACGCGCAATCTTCTACCTCTGTGTAATGGAAACATAATTTGTATTTCAAATATTAAAGCGTAAAGTTAGTTATTTTTACCGAAATTCTTTCTTTTACAATTGATAGTATTGTGTTAATTTATACTATTTTTGTCCTATGAAAAAGCTATTCATTTTAAGCATTTGTCTCCTGCTAACCAGTTGTTTTGAAATAACTGAAAAAATTAAACACAACAGTAATCAAAGCGGTGATTATAGCTTAGTGATTGATTTTTCTAATTCTTGGCTGAAAACTAAATCGGCTATTTTGTTAGAAGAAGTGGATGGTGTGAGCATTCCAAATGAAGAAGATATCAAATCAAAATTAGCGCAATTTAGAGCCGATGCCTCTAAAATAAAAGGGACTTCAAAAATTTCTACCTCGTATGATTTTAATACTTATGTGTTTAAAATTAATTTCTCATACAATTCTATAGAAACATTGAATGCAGTTTTGAACACAATTGATAAGAAAAACACATTGGTTCATTTTAAAAATAATAATGGAAGATTTGAACGGATAGCTTCATATCCATTGCCAAAAGATTTAGCTAAAAAAGAAGACAAAAAAGAAGATTTACTTGAGGCAAATATTACAGCAGTTTATACCTTTGACAAAGATGTTGCCACAGTTCAAAATCCGAATTCTAAACTTTCAAAATCAAAAAAAACAGTGTTTTTAAAACAAAATATATGGAATGTTTTAAACAACAATAAACTGATGAATAATTCCATAAGTTTTAATCCTTAATTTAATATGAGAACGTATTTTTATTTATTATTTGCCCTTCCAGTCTTACTTTTCAGTCAAAACAATTCAAAAGAGCACGACTATTTTATTCAATTTAACACACCACAATTTGCTAAAAAAGTCAATATTGATGAGTTGTTCAATCACAAAGCGTTTAAAAGTTTTAATAGAGAAAATTCAGATTTTAAGCTTAACGATTTTATTTCATATATAAATCAATCAAAACCAGTTGTAATTCATGGAAATTTCACAGATAGTATTGCGTATTATCAAATGACATTTCCGCTGAAAGACGCAAAAGGATTGACAAATTTTATTCAAAATAAAGTTGATAAAATCAATACAAATACAACAGATTCAATAGTTGATGCAATTAAAATACATTCAAAATATAGTGTTTATTCTCCAAAAAACAACGACTATACTTTAGCTTGGAACAACAATAATTTTATTGTTTATGGCCTTGTTGAAAACAATTATGCGCAACCAAAATATGCTTATGACTATAGTGCTGAAGTTGATAGCGCAGCAGTCGCATACGATGAAGAATATTATGAAGAGGAATATGAAGACGCACCAATTGAAGTAATTGAAGTGGAAGAAGTTGGGGTTGAAGAGGTTGAGGATATCGTTTTGCCACCCGCTCCGGTACAAAGGCCTCTAGAAGCTGTTACAGATGAAAACTGGGAAGACGATGAGGAAACAGATTATGATGATGATTTATATTATAATAAATGGTTAGCAGATCGTGAAAATGAAGTAATTCAAGAACGAAGAGAAAAACAAGTAAAACAAGAAGAACAAGTAGCCCTTTTGTTTGATAACGATTTTGTATTTCCTTCTTCGGATAAAATTAACACAAAAGCCGATATTTCTTCGTGGGTGGATTATCAATCGGTTTATGGCAAAATGAATTCATTTTATTACTTGTTTAGAACATTTACACCAAATCAAAACACGGCTTCTTATAAAAACGTGGTAAAAGGAATGAATGTTGATTTTTATTTTGAAAACGACAAAGCAAGAATGGAGCAAACGATTGAATATTCGGAATCGTTAGCAAAAGTTATGGGAAAAATAATTGATAGAAAACCAAATAAAAATAGTTACAATTATTTTCCAAAAGAAACGCCGTTGGCTTATATGTCATATCATTCAAGCACCGAACAGGTTTTGAAAAGTTACCCAGAGATTACGGAGCAAATTTTAGCAAATTTACCATTTGATCAACAAGATACGGAAATCATTACTGACTTGGTAAGTACAATTGTTGATGAAGAGGCTACAGCAACGCTTTTTGATGGAGATTTTTCAATGTTTTTACATAGTATGGAACCGTATGAGTATACATACACTGGTATTTCGTATGATGAAGATTACAACCAAGTCAAGGAAGAAAAAACCATGACTAAAACAAGACCTATTTTCACTATGATTATGACATCAACACATCCAACAATGGGTGATAAATTATTGAATTTAGGCGTAAGAAAAAATGTATTAGTAAAAGAAGGTAATCATTATGTTGTAAAAGAATTTACAGAAGTTGGAAAATTAGCATTGTTAAAAGACGGTGATGTTTTTGTAATTACAAATGGATTAAATTACTTGAATAATGGTTCAAAATCAGATTTTTCTAAACAAGTTAAAAAAGAGTTGAGTAAGAATTATTTATACGGCAACTTCGAAATGCAACGTTTCATGAAAAGCATGTTGATGTCTGAAAATTTCGGGAAAGACACCGAAAAAATGCTAAAAGTGAGCAATCAGTTTAAAAACATAGAATTCAAATCTTCAAACAAAATAAAAGGGAATAAAATGAAAGTTGAAATGGAAATGAATTCCAACTTTTCAGATAAAAATATTATTTTACAAACGTTGGATTTAGTTGATTATTTAAACTAGACAAAGGAAAAAATAAAAAACTCCGCTATTTTTAATAGCGGAGTTTTTTTATACCCAATCAACAGGTTTTGCTAATACTTTGATCAATTTTTCTTCTTCACTTCCTGGTTCTGGATGATGGTCATATACCCATTGTACATGTGGTGGTAAACTCATCAAAATACTTTCAATTCTTCCGTTGGTTTTTAGCCCGAAAAGGGTGCCTTTATCATGAACTAAATTGAATTCTACATAACGACCACGACGAATTTCTTGCCATGTGCGTTGCGCCTCCGTATAAGGTAAATCTTTTCTTTTTTCCACAATGGGAACATACGCTTGTAAGAAAGAATTTCCAACTTCTGAAACGAAATTGAACCAATCTTCCATCGACATTTGCTCGGTTGCTTTTAAGTAATCGAAAAACAAACCGCCAATTCCACGAGCTTCAAATCTATGTGCGTTCCAAAAGTATTCGTCGCATTTCTTTTTATAGTTCGGATAAAATTCAGGGTTATGTTTGTCGCAAGCATTTTTACAAGTTTGATGAAAATGTTTGGCATCTTCTTCAAACAAATAATAAGGAGTTAAATCTTGTCCGCCGCCAAACCATTGATTAATGATTTTTCCATTTTCATCATACATTTCAAAATAGCGCCAATTGGCATGAACCGTTGGCACCATCGGATTTTTCGGATGAATTACTAAACTTAATCCGCAAGCGAAAAAATCGGCTTCTCCTACACCAAACATCTTTTGCATGGTATCAGGTAATTTTCCATGAACGGCTGAGATATTCACACCACCTTTTTCAAAAACGTTTCCGTTTTCAATAACACGGGTGCGACCGCCACCACCTTCTGGTCGTTCCCAAATGTCTTCACGAAATTTGGTGCTGCCATCAATGTTCTCTAACCCTTTACAGATTTGATCTTGCAGGGTTTGTATGTAGGTGTAAAATTTATTTTTCATTTTTCAACAAGTAGGTTACCAACAAAAGCATTATTAAATAAATACCAATTTGTTTTAGAATTTCCAATATGAATATTACCATATCACAATCGCCATCAAAGCAAATTATTTTTCCAGAAAAAATAAAATTAGAAATTATAAAAAGTATTGAAATTATATAGATTAGTAAATTAGATTTTCTTACTTTTTTTATCCAAAATAATTGACTTAATATGGGATAGGTGAACATTAAAAACCATCCATTAAACCAATATTTGCCACTAAATCGATGAATTAAACTTTTATCTAAAAACAAACAAGTACACCACAACATTATATAAATAATTCCTGAGCATTTAATTATATATAGCGATGAATTTATAAGTTTTCTAGTATTGATTTTTAAAACAACATCAAAATAAAGTAATATAAAAGTAACTATTCCAAAACCCAAAAAAACAGGTTGAATGATGTTACTGTTTATAAAATCTTCTTTCATTTTAAAACATCTTTACTTCTTATATTCCTTCACTGCCTCAACGAACGCTTTAGCATGATCCACAGGAATATTTGGTAAAATACCGTGACCTAAGTTTACTATGTATTTGTCTTTTCCGAATTCATCAATCATTTCATGTACCATTTTTTTGATGGTTGGAATAGGAGAAAGTAAACGACTTGGGTCGAAATTCCCTTGTAAAGTAATGTCACCACCTGTTAAATAACGGGCGTTTCTTGGCGAACATGTCCAATCTACTCCTAAAGCTGATGCTTTTGATTTTGCCATGTCGTTTAAGGCAAACCAACACCCTTTTCCAAATACGATAACCTCCGTTTCTTCGGCTAAAGCTTCAACAATTTGATTGATGTATTGCCATGAAAATTCTTGATAATCCACAGGAGAAAGCATTCCGCCCCAAGAGTCAAAAATCTGAATCGCATTACAACCTGCTTTTACTTTTTCTTTTAAGTATAAAATTGTGGTATCCGTGATTTTTTGCAATAATAAGTGAGCCGCTACTGGGTTTGAAAAGCAAAATCCTTTAGCCGTATCAAAACTTTTGGAACCTTTTCCTTCCACAGCATAACAAAAAATTGTCCAAGGCGAACCAGCAAAACCAATTAATGGCACTTCGTCGTTCAACATTTCTTTGGTTAATTTTACCGCATCCATCACATAACCTAAAGTTTCGTGAATATTCGGCACAAAAACCTGATTTACTTGTTCAGCAGTACGAATTGGATTTGGAATTATCGGACCTAAATTGTCTTTTAATTCTACGTGAATTCCCATCGCTCTTGGCACTACCAAAATATCCGAAAATAAAATTGCTGCATCTGGTTTTACAATACGAATGGGTTGCACGGTAATTTCAGCTGCTAATTCTGGAGTTTCGCAACGGGTGAAAAAATCATATTTATCGCGTAAAGCTCTAAATTCTGGTAAATATCTTCCTGCTTGACGCATCATCCAAACGGGTGGACGTTCAACTGTTTCTCCTTTTAATGCTCTTAAAAATAAATCGTTCTTAATCATTTTTTATGCTTTATGCTTTAAGCAATAGGCTATAAGCGTTTATAATATTTTATTACTTCGGTAATTACATTTTCAACTGTTGGTTGTGCTGCAATTACAATATTTTCTGTTTTGTTTTCTAATGCTTTGGCAGTGGTGGTTCCAATGCAAAAACACGTTTTATTATCTAATGAATTGTTTTCCAAAAAACTATTTACTCCAGACGGACTAAAAAATAAAACGCCATCAAAAGGTTTTTTTATTTGGTGTGGTTTTAGTTTGGTTTCATATACGACAAATTCGTTGTATGCGATTTTATTTTGCTGAAAATAATTTGGAATTGTATTTTTTCTGATGTTTCCACAGAAAAACGTAAACGAATTGCTTTTGTATTTTGCATCAATTATTTGAATTAAATCTTCAGCATAATTAGCATTTTCAATGACTTTGAAACCGTTTTTTTCTAGAAAATTTTTGGTTTTGCTTCCTACACACAAACAAGAAATTGAATGAACGTTTGTTACTTCCGATTTTAATACACTTTTTACAGCTTTTTTACTTGTAAAAACTAGGTAATTGTTTAGTTGAGGCGTTTTAAAAGAAACAGATTTGGTTTGAATAAAATTCTTTTCTACAAGTTCAATTTTGGCATCAGAAAACTTCTTTTTTAATGCTTTAGAAAGTTTTTTTGTAGAGAGAATTTGGTTCATTTTAGCTTCTAATTTGATGTTCTTCTTGTCCTAAACAATACGTTTCAATGTCTTTATTGTTTCCATAAACTACTAAAATATCATTTTCTTGTATGATTGTTTCAGGCAATGGACGACCAACTGATTCTTTTATGATGGATTTTTTACCAATTAAATTTCGTTTTTCTCTCTTACGGATAATGGTAATTAAAGTTAAATGATATTTATCGATAGTATCTAATTCGGCTAATGTTTTCCCAAAGAATTCTGGTTTTGCTTTTACCTCAGAAATTGTATAATTATCATCTAATTGATAATTTTCTAAAGTAGATTTAAAGTTGATTTGTTTGGTTAATCGGTCTGCCGATTCTTGTTCTGGGTGAATAATACTATAAATTCCCATCGCCTCTAAAACCGTGTCGTGTATGGGTGACAAAGCTCTACTAATGATTTTTACATCGCTTAGTTTTTTAATAATCGCTGTTGTGATAATTGCAGCACCTTCGTTTTCTCCAATGGCTACAACAACTTTATCGGCATCTTTTAATGGTAAAGCTTCATAAGACAATTCATTTGTTGAATCTAACGCAATTGCATGTGAAATTTTATCCTTGATAAGATTAATTTTTTCGATGTTTTTATCTACACCAATTACTTCGTTTCCTGTTTCAGTTAAGCTGATGGCAAGCGACATTCCGAAGTTTCCTAAACCAAATACTATAATTTTCATTTTTGGTAGATTAGTTAATTAATATATTTTCTTTTGGATATTCATAGAATTGATGGTTCAATCTTCGTAATAATCCAACCATTAAGTTGAGCATTCCTATACGACCAATAAACATACAAGCAATTAAAATGTATTTACTTGGTTCAGTTACTGTTGGTGTAAAATTTAAACTTAATCCTACAGTACTATATGCTGAAAAACATTCAAAAGCAACTGTTAATAAAGGTGTTCCTTTTGGTTCAAAAATAAGTAAAGCAACTATAGAAACACCAATTGTTATTAATGAAATACACAAAATGGCAAAGGCACGAGAGGTAGATTCAGATGATATTCTTCTGCCAAACAATTGAATTCTACTTTTTCCACTCGCAACAGCAAAAATATTCAAAGTTGCTAATGCAAAAGTACTGGTTTTGATACCACCGGCAGTAGAAGCGGGTGAGCCACCAATCCACATTAAAAAGATGATGAACAACAATGAAGGAACATTCATTTTAGTAAAATCTACGGCATTAAATCCTGCAGTTCTTGGTGTTACCGAATTAAAAGAAGCCGCTGTAATTTTTCCAAAAGTACTTTGGTGTTCTAATAAGGTGTTATTGTATTCTGAAATATATAAGAAAATAAAACCACCAATTAATAATACTAAAGTGGTATAAATTACAATTTGAGTATTTAATGTAATGATTCTAACTTTTTTATGAATAATGGTTTTATCAAAAAGCTCTACTACATGAGTTTTAATTTTTTGATAAAAGTTAAATACAATGTTGTGGCCTAAACCTCCTAACACAATTAAAGTCATTATAATCCATTGTAAGAAATAATCAAAACGAATTGCTTCATCATATAATCCAGCCGATAAAATAGAAAAACCAGCATTACAAAAAGCCGAAATAGAGTGGAATATTGCGAAGAAAAATTTATTGTCAACAGCATTATTGTCCATAATAGACGAATAAACAAAAACAGCCCCCACAGCTTCAACTGCTAAAGTAAAAATAACAACATTAAGAGCGGCTCTAAAAACATCTCTCATACCATCGTGTGCAATAAAATCTTTAGTATTTAAGCCTTCTTTAAACGAAGAACTTCCTCTAAAAAAGAATGCAAAGAATGAGGTAAAAGTCAAAATTCCGATTCCACCTAATTGAATTAAAACTAAAATAATAGATTGTCCTACAAGTGTAAAAGCTGTAGAAGTATCAACAACCGCCAACCCTGTGACACAAACAGCACTTGTTGAAGTAAAAAGTGCGTTGGTAAAGGTAATTCCGTTTGTGGTTGCACTTGGGAGCATTAATAAAAACCCTCCTGTTAAGGCTAAAATCATAAAACTTCCAACAAATACAATTGCTGGATTGAAATAGATATCATAAATATGGCGCACTAAAACCAAAAGTCTAAGCAAGAAATAAAATATAAGTCCGCCTTCTAAAATAGGTTTTACTTTTTGAAGAATATAATAGGAAGGGAAGTCAAAGTTTAATATCGAAATTATAAAACAAGTTAACAAAATTCCGGTTAGCAAAATCATATTTGCCAAGGCTACTTTTTTGTTGCTTTTATATTTATAGGTAAAAAACTTAAACGAATTAAATGCTAATAAGCCAATAGAAAGAAGTATTAAGCCAACAACATGAGGAGAATTATAATTTTCTTCGAAATCATATCCAAAGTCAAAAACAATAAAAAGTAATACGATAATATCAAAAAAACGATATAAATAATTGAGTAATGATTCTTTCTCCATTTTGGAATAAAATTACTTTTTTAAATCACGACGAATGCTTTCCATCAAAGCACTTCCACCATTGTTTAAAATTTCTTCGGCACAATTTTTTCCGAAGTTTTTATAAGAATCAAAAGTACAACTTTTTTTGATTGTATGTTTTTCTTTTCCGTCTAAAGAAAATAAAACGCCTTCAAAATTAATTTTATCTGAAGAAAATGTTGCCAAAGCACCAATTGGAGCTGTACAACCACCTTCTAATGTTTTTAAAAATTCACGCTCAATATGTGTGCAAATTTCTGTTTCAGAGTGATTTAGTTTCGACAATGCTTCTTTACAGAAATCATCATTTTTCATTGCCACCACAACCATTGCGCCTTGTGCAGGTGCTGGAACCATCCAGTCTAGATCGATATAATTTTCTGGTTTTAAGTTAATTCGTTCTAATCCTGCAGCCGCAAAAACAGCTCCGTTCCAATCACTATCTTGTAATTTTTGCATCCGCGTATTTACATTTCCACGTAAATCAACTACAGTATGATTGGGATATTTGTTCAACCATTGCGCTTGTCTGCGTAAGCTTCCAGTGGCGATAGTTCCGTTTGAATTTAAAAAGTCTAAATTGCCTTTATGAACTAAAATATCGAGTGTGTTGGCGCGTTCTAAAACTGCAGCTTGTACAATTCCAATGGGTAAAGCAGTTGGAACATCTTTCATAGAATGTACGGCAATATCTACTTGACCGTTTAACATGGCAATGTCTAATGTTTTGGTAAAAATTCCTGTGATTCCTAATTCATAAAGTGGTTTGTCAAGTAGAATATCTCCCTGCGATTTAACTGCTGTAATCTCAGTTTGATAACCTAAATCATTTAATTTTTTTTGAACAGTGTATGCTTGCCAAAGTGCTAATTCGCTGTCACGAGTTCCAATACGTATAATTTTACTCATTATTTTACAGCCGTTTCAATTTGAAAAATTTTTTCAATCCATTCGATGCTTTCGTCTACCATGGTTTCATCATCTTTTAAATGATTTGCAAAATGATTGGTGATTTTTTGAATGATTCTTGCGCTAATTAATTCGGCTTGTTCTTCGTCAAAGTTTGAAATTTTCTTACGTTGAAAATTCAATTCACCTTCTTTAATAGAATTCAATTTTGCTTTTAAAGCATGAATTGTTGGTGCAAATTTGCGTTGTTTTGTCCAAGCTAAAAATTCATCTTTAATTTCTTCAATAATTGCTTCGGCAGCAGGAATATGTTTTTTTCTATTTTCTAACGTTTCATCGGTCATTTGAGCCAATTGATCCATATGAACTAATGTAACACCATCTAATTCGTTTACGTTTTCGTTTACATTTTTTGGAATAGATAAATCTAAAATTAACAATGGTTTTTTCAGATTTAGAATGGCTTTATCAACCGTAGGATTTAAAGCTCCAGTTGCTACGACTAAAACATCAGCTTTTTGAATTTCTAATTGCAAATCAGCATAATCTTTTACAATTACGTTTAGTTTGTTGGCAATTTTTTCGGCTTTATCTTTTGTTCGATTGATTAGGGTAATGTGTTCGTGTTTCGAATGTTTTACTAAATTTTCACACGTATTTCTTCCAATTTTTCCGGTTCCAAAAAGTAAAATATTTTTATTAGAAATATCTTCTACATTTTTAAAGATATATTGCACAGATGCAAAAGAAACAGATGTTGCTCCTGATGAAATTTGTGTGTCTGTTTTGATTTTTTTACTTGCTTGAATTACTGCATTAACCAATCGTTCTAGGAAAGCGTTTGCCAAATTAAGCTCTTTGCTTTGAACAAAAGCATTTTTTAGTTGGCTTATGATTTCAAAATCACCTAGAATTTGACTATCTAAACCTGTTCCTACACGAAACATATGT